>CAWCFH010000006.1:0-123363 GCA_963794885.1 uncultured Actinomycetota bacterium | reverse complement strand
GATTCGAACCTGCGCCACCGCCTCCGGAGGGCGGTGCTCTATCCCCTGAGCTACGGGGGCCACAAACCTGGCAAGCCTAGCAAGGGCGGTGTACGTCCGACTCCGCGTTAGCCGCCGTGGACAGCTGCCGACGCCGAGATCAGGGGACCACGGCAGAATCGTTCCGTGGAAACCGTCCGGCGGATCCGGCTCGCGCTGCTGGCGCTGGCCGCGGTGATCGTCGCCGGCACCGTCGGCTACGTCATCCTCGGCTTCCCGTTATCGATGCGCTCTACCAGACGGTGACCACCGTGACCACGGTCGGCTTCCGCGAGGTCCGACCCGATCGATTCGGTCGGCGAGAAGATCTTCACGATCGCCGCTCGTCCTCATCGGTGTCGGCACCGCGCTCTATGCCTTCGGCGTCTGCTCGAGGCACTCGTCGAAGGACACCTGCGGCACAGTACCTGAAGAAGCGCCGCATGGACCGCCGAGATCGACCGCATGCCGGCCACGTCATCGTCTGCGGCTGGGGCCGGGTCGGCCGGGCCAGCGCCGACTACCGCCGCTCGGGAGGGCAACCGATGGTGCTCGTCGACCGCAACCCGACCGGCTCGTCGACCTGCCGCACCCGTTCGTGCACGGCGACGTCACCGACGACGAGGTGCTCGAGGCGGCCGGGCGTCCAGACGCGCCAGCGCGCTGGTCGCCGCGCTGGACACCGACGCCGACAACGTCTACGTCACGCTTTCCGGCCGGGCGCTACGCCCGGACCTGGTCATCATCGCCCGGGCCCGCCAACGAGTCGTCCGAGGCCAAGCTGGTGCGGGCCGGGGCCGACCGCGTCGTGAACCCGCAGCTCTCGGCGGCGACCGGATGGCCACCTTCGCATTGCAGCCGCACGTCGCGGATTTCCTCGACGTGGTGATGCACGACGGGTCGCTCGAGTTCCGCCTGGAGCAGTTGGAGATCGGCGCGGACTCACCGCTGTGCGGCAGCACCATCAGCGACGCCGGGCTCGCCGAGCGAACCGGCGTCGTACTACTGGCCTTACGGCCGAAGGGTGCCAGCACGTTTCTGGCCAACCCGGGCCCGGCGAGCACCCTGGACAAGGGCTCGGTCGCGATCGTGGTCGGTACGGCGAGCCAGCTCGACCAGGCGCGCCGGGTCGCCGCCGGCTGACCGCTACCGCTCGCAGTTGCCCGCCGAGGCTCAGTGCGACGGCGCGGGCAGGGGCTGCCACCGAGGCTGCGCAGCGTCTGCTCCATCGAGATGATCTCGCTGCTCTGCGCGTTCACCATCGACTGCGCCAGCTGCCGCACGTAGCTGCTCTGTGCATGCTGCGCCGCATACTGCGCCATCGGGATGCCGCCCTGGTGGTGCCGGATCATCAGCTGCAGGAACATCGATGTCCAGCGCCCTGCCGTGCAGCGTCTCCAGCTTGTTGATCTCGCGCCGGAGCGCCATGCCCGGCATCAGACCGTCGCTCTGCATCTGATCGTGCCCGGCCATCCACGCCATCGGCGACGGGTCTCGAGCGCATCAGCCCCAGTGTCCAACCAACCCTGCATCTCACCGATCTGGAACGACTGCTGGCCCTCGATGTCGTACGCCAGCACCTTGAGCGCCGGATCGCTGGTGTTGTCCCGCTCGTAGCTGGCCATGGTCACGGCCTGGCCGTGGTGCGTGGACATGTCCCGCGCGAACCCCGACGTCCACCGACGACAACGACGGGATCGACGCCCCGCCGCCCCCGCTGTTGCCCCATACGTAACCCAGTGCGACGCCCGCGGCGACGCCACCACGCGATCACCGCCACCAGGGCGAGCACCAAACCAGCCGCGGCGGACAGCGCTGGCCTGGCGACCCCCCTCGCCGCAGCCGCGTCGAGCGTCACCGGCGGTCTCGCCTCGAGGTCACTGGTCACGAGGCGGGCTGCGCCAACGGCTTGTCCGAACGTGCTCGGGTGGGCCTTGAACGTCGGTTGCGAGCAGGTCACGCCAGGCGAGTACTCCGGGGTGGTCTTCGGGTTGTACCGCAGGTCGTCGATGAACTTCTGGATGCGCGGATCGCTGGCCGAGGTCACCTTCAGCTGATACCCCCACGCCTGCAGCGAGATCGGCGTGTCCTGAGGTCCGGATACGGACTCATCGCCATCCGGTCCTGACCGTTGACGTAGTTCGCCAGCGTCGCGATCTCGTTCGCCGGCAGGCTCGGGTTGTAGGTGATCCAAACCGCCCCGTGTTCGAGCATGTGCACGGCGTTCTCGTTCGCGATGGCGGCCGAGTACACCGTCCCGGCTGCAGTCCGCCCAGTACGGGCTGTGGTCCCCACCGATCGGGGGAGTGGCGTCGTAGGTGATGACGCCGCGACGTGGTTGCGGTTCGGTTCCTGCTTGAACGTCACGCCCTGGATGTCCGCGCGCACTTGAGCTCGTTCAGGTACGTCGTCGCGTTGGTGCCGATCATCGCCGAGCATCCGTTGTTCGCGGCCGGCTTGCTCTTGTGGGTGACGACCACCGCGACCACGATCGCCGCGGCGAACAGCACGATTACCGTCGCCGTCGCGATCAGGCCCC
Source organism: uncultured Actinomycetota bacterium (assembly GCA_963794885.1). Classification (GTDB taxonomy): domain Bacteria; phylum Actinomycetota; class Actinomycetes; order Mycobacteriales; family Jatrophihabitantaceae; genus RYN-133. Next base: position 120,806 of record CAWCFH010000006.1, on the reverse strand, counting down.
AGGGCGTCTGGCGCTGGTTGACGATCGACTTGCCGGGCTTGCGCTTGGCCGGCGGCCGTCCGGGCCCTGGCGGTGCGTGCCCAGCGGCCCGGCCTTCGGCGCCGTACCGGCCTTGCCGGACTTCCGGCGCCGGGCTTGGTCGGCCCGGCTTTGGCGGCCCAGATTTGGTCGGAATCTGGCCGCCGGACTTGCGCTGCGCCATGGGCCTGCCTTCTCGACATGACGGACGGGACTCCCCACGCCGCCGCGACGACGCCCCGATGCGGCCTGACCGAGGCCACAACTCGGCCTGACGCCGGCCAGAAGTCGTGGCCCCGAACTGTCAGCCCGGGACACGGTTTGCGGGCAGGGCCCGAAAATGCGGGCCCCGAGGCCTCTAGGCTTGCGCAGTGACCCCCGCCGAACTCGCCGCCGCCGTACGCGACGCGGTCCCGGACGAGCGTTGCCGCGGGCGAGTTCGCCGCGCCGGTTCCCGACGAGGTCGCCGTCGAGCGTCCGAAGGATTCCCGCCACGGCGACTACGCCACCAACGTCGCGTTGCGCCTGGCCAAGGCCGCCGGCCGCCCGGCCCGCGAGGTCGCCGAACGGATCGCCGAGCGGCTCAGCCAGACGCCGGGCATCGAACGCATCGACGTCGCCGGGCCGGGCTTCCTGAACATCACCCTCGGCTCGGCCGCGCTGGGCGCGATCGCGAAGTCGATCGTCGACGCCGGCCCCGAGTTCGGCCACTCCGACGCGCTGGCCGGCCAGCGGCTCAACCTGGAGTTCGTCTCCGCGAACCCCACCGGCCCGGTGCACATCGGTGCGGTGCGCTGGGCCGCCGTCGGCGACGCCGCTGGCCCGGCTGCTGCAGGCCGCCGGCGCCGACGTCACCCGGGAGTACTACTTCAACGACGCCGGCAGCCAGATCGAGCGGTTCGCCCGCACCTTGCGGGAGGTCGCCGACGGCCGCCCGGTGCCCGAGGACGGCTACGCCGGCAGCTACCTCGAGGAGATCGCCACCGCGGTCGTCGCCGCAGCACCCCGACGTGCTCGGCGCTCGACCCCGGACGACCAGACCGAGGTGTTCCGCGAATACGGCGTCGAGCTGATGTTCGAGGAGATCCGCCGGTCGCTGGCCGAGTTCGGCGTCGTGTTCGACGTCTACTTCAACGAGCGGGATCTGCACGTCCGGCACGAACTCGACGACGCCCTCAAGCGGCTGCGCGAACAGGGCAACGTCTACGAGGCCGACGGAGCGGTGTGGCTGCGCACCACCGACACGGCGACGACCGCGACCGGGTGCTCGTGCGCGGCAACGGCGAGTGGACGTATTTCGCCGCCGACTGCGCCTACTACCTGGACAAGCGCCAACGCGGCTTCGACAAGGTCGTCATCATGCTCGGCGCCGACCACCACGGCTACATCGACCGGCTGCGCGCGATGGCCACCTGCTTCGGCGACGACCCGGACGAGACCCTGGAGATCCTGATCGGGCAGCTGGTGAACCTGGTCCGCAACGGCGAGCCGGTGCGGATGAGCAAGCGGGCCGGCAACGTCATCGTCCTGGCCGACCTCGTCGACGCGATCGGCGTCGACGCCGCCCGGTACGCGCTGGTCCGCTACTCGGTCGAGCAGAGCATCGACATCGACATGGACCTGTGGGCGCGGCAGACCAGTGACAACCCGGTGTACTACGTGCAGTACGCACACGCCCGGCTCGCCTCGCTGCAGCGCAACGCTGCCGAACTCGGCATCGAGCGGTCCGCCGACCCGGACCTCGGCCTGCTGGCCAGCGACCGTGAAACCGACCTGCTCGCGCGCTCGGCGAGTTCCCGCCGCGTCGTGGCCACGGCCGCCGAGCTGCGCGCCCCGCACCGGATCGCGCACTACCTCGAGGCGCTGGCCGGCACGTACCACCGCTTCTACGACAGCTGCCGGGTGCTGCCCATGGGCGACGAGCCGGCGACCCCGCTCACCGACGCCCGGCTGTGGTTCTGCGAGGCGACCCGGGTGGTGCTGGCCAACGGCCTGGCCTGCTCGGCGTCTCCGCCCCGGAGCGGATGTGACCGCGCAATGAACGAGCGCAGCGAGCGAGTGCTGGAACGGCGCGAGCCGGTGCTGGAACCAGCAGGGGTTATCAGTAGGTCGGCGCACCCGGCGGGCCCGCGGCACGCGGACGTCCTGCCCGAGGGTCACAGCGCGGCCGCCCCCGCCGACGTGAACGCCCTCGACGCGGCGGTGTGGCCGGCTTCGGCCCGGCGCACCGACGGCGTACTGCAGCTGGGCGGCGTGCCCGTCACCGAACTGGCCCGCCAGTTCGGCACCCCGGCCTTCTTCCTGGACGAGGCCGACCTGCGGGAGCGGGCCCGCTCCTATGCCGACGCCTTCGACGGCACCGACGCCTACTACGCGGGAAAGGCCTTCCTCTGCACGGCGGTGGCCCGGTGGGTTGCCGAGGAGGGTCTCGGGCTGGACGTGTGCACCGGTGGCGAACTGAGCGTCGCCCTGGCGGCCGGATTCCCGCCCGGGCGAATCGGCTTACACGGCAACAACAAGTCCGTCGCCGAACTCACCCGCGCGGTGCAGGCCGGCGTCGGGCACATCGTCGTCGACTCCTTCGACGAGATAGACCGCCTCGCCGCGATCGCGGCCGAGCACTGGGTGCTACAGCGGGAACTGCGCGAGGCGTCCTTCGCGCTCGGCATCACGAAATGGAAGACGATTGTCAGGGTTGTGCTGCCGACGGCATTCACCGGAATCATCACCGGTGTCGTGCTCGGCGTCGCCCGCGTCGCGGGCGAGACTGCGCCGTTGCTGATCCTGAGCAAGTACACGCCGTACACGAACACCGATCCGTTCACCGACTCGCAGGCCGCGCTGCCGCTGATGATCAAGGACTCGGTGCAGAACCTCGGGGTCACCCACAGCTTTCACCGGCGGTGTGCAGGCCAACTTCGCGCCTGACCGGATGTGGGGCGCCGCGCTCACGCTGATCCTGATCGTGATGATTCTCAACCTCATCGCCCGCGTCATCGGGCGCTTCAACAAGCTCGCGAACTGAGGACCGACAAATGGCCAAGCGGATCGACGCCAAGAACCTCGACATCTACTACGGCAAGTTCCTCGCCGTGAGCCAGGTGAACTTCACGATCAACCCCCGATCGGTTACCGCCTTCATCGGTCCGTCCGGCTGCGGCAAGTCGACCGTGCTGCGAACGCTCAACCGGATGCACGAGGTGATCGCCGGCGCGAAGGTCGAAGGCACCGTCGAACTCGACGGCGAAGACATCTACGGCTCAGAGATCGACCCGGTCAACGTGCGTCGCACGATCGGGATGGTGTTCCAGCGGCCCAACCCGTTCCCGACGATGTCGATCTACGACAACGTCGTGGCCGGCCTGAAACTCGAAGGCAAGCGGCGGTCGAAGAACGAGCTGGACGGCGTCGTCGAGAAGTCGCTGCGCGCCGCGAACCTCTGGGAAGAGGTCCGCAACCGGCTGAGCAAGCCCGGCGCCGGACTGTCCGGCGGGCAGCAGCAGCGGCTGTGCATCGCGCGGGCGATCGCCGTCGAGCCGCAGGTCCTGCTGATGGACGAGCCGTGCTCGGCGCTCGATCCCGATCTCGACGCTCGCCATCGAGGACCTCATCCAGACGCTCAAAGAGAAGTACACGATCGTGATCGTCACGCACAACATGCAGCAGGCGGCGCGGGTGTCCGATCGCACTGGTTTCTTCAACCTCTCCGGCGTGGGAAAGCCCGGCGAGCTTGTGGAGATGGACGATACAGAGAAGATCTTTTCCAACCCCACCGAGAAGCGGACCGAGGATTACATCTCGGGCCGGTTCGGCTGATACCCCGAGGCGGGACTCCATGCGCGACATCTATCACGACGAACTGGACGACATCGGCAAGCGCGTCATCGAGATGACGAAGCTGGTGGCGATTGCGATGGAGCGTGCCACGCAGGCATTGCTCGACGCGAACCTGGCTTTGGCTGATCAGGTGATCGCCGACGACCGGCGTATCGACGCGTTGCGCGCCGAGCTCGAAGATCGCAGCTTTCAGCTCATCGCCCAGCAGCAGCCGGTCGCCACTGACCTGCGCGTGCTGATCAGCACGATCCATCTCGGCGGCGATCTCGAGCGGATGGGCGATCTCGCGCACCACGTCGCCAAGATCGCGCGGCTGCGCTATCCGGATTATGCGGTGCCGCCGGAGGCACGTGACGTCATCTCGCAGATGGGCGAGGTCGCGGCGTCGCTGGTGACCAAGGTGTCCGACGTCGTCGACGGGCGCGACATCGCGCTTGCGCAAGCCATCGAACAAGAGGACGACTCGATGGACGCGCTGCGCCGCAAGCTGTTCACGCTGGTGCTGTCGCCGCATTGGGCGCGCGGCACCGAGGCCGCGATCGACATGACGTTGCTCGGGCGCTACTACGAGCGTTATGCCGATCACGCGGTCGCGGTTGCGCGGCACACGATCTTCATCGTCACGGGCAAGCGACCCAACGCCGCCGCATAGTCGGACATACGAACAGGAGGCCATCGGTGTCCGAAGCTGCGGCCCCGGGTACCACGTCCGGGCCGGCGGATCGACTGCACGCCGGAGACATCGTGCTCGATCGCGCCGCGCACCTGGTCACGGTGCGCGGGCATGCGCTCATGCTCGCGATGCAGGAGTTCCGGCTGCTCGAGTTGCTGATGGCCAACGCTGATCACGTCGTGCCGAGCTCGTCGATCCTGACGTCGCTGTGGGGCGCGGAGTTCCATGGCGATCCGGGGACGATCGCCGTGCATGTCCTGCGGCTGCGCAAGAAGCTGGAACGGTGGCCGGGCGCAAGTCGCCATCTGCGCACGGTGCGTGGCCTCGGCTACGTGTTCGACACCGAACCGGTAGAGGACTGATTGCTCCACTGCACGTCGAGGTCGTAGTGGCCGAAGCCGTAGCGCTCGTACAGCTGCATTGCGGTCGTGTTCGACCCGTCCACGTAGAGCAGCACCTCGCGTGCGCCGCGGTCGTAGAGCGAGGCAAGCCCGTGCCGTAGCAGCACGGATCCGAGACCGATGCCCTGTGCCGACGGATCTACACCGATCACGTACACCTCGCCCGCGCCGTCGGGATGCATCTTCGTCCAATGGAAGCCGGCGAGCTCGGATCCGCGCCAGGCGAGCAGGAAGCCGCGCGGGTCGAACCAGGCCTCCTGCTCGCGAGCTTCGAGATCGGCACGCGTCCACGAACCCTGCTCCGGATGGTGCGCGAACGCCGCAGAGTTCACCCGCACCCAGGCGTCCTCGTCCGTCCCGACGACGAAGTCGCGGATGTCGATGCCTTCGGGCACGGGCGGACGATCGACCGGCGCATCGAGGCGGCGCCGAAGCTGGTACAGCTCGCGCTGCCGGGCGAAGCCGCGTTTCGCGAGCGGTGCGGTGAGGCGGCTGTGCTCGCCGTGGGTCCAGATGAGCAGGTCGCCGTCGGTGAAGGCATCGAGCAGCGGATCGATTGCGTCCGGCTCGGCAGCGATCTCGAGCGACTCGCCGTCGAGTTGCGCGTAGCCGACGACGTCACTGTCGCGCAGGGCAAGTGCGTGCTGCGCCTTCGGTGAGGTGACGTGCGTGAGCGCCTGGTCTGACAGTGGGTCACGGCCTTCCTCACCAGCGATCCGAGCGATCAGGTCGCGGATGCTCGCCACTTGCGCAGTGTCAGGGACGGACGGGCGGACGATCGACATGCTCACCCCGCCAAGCTATCGCCCGACTCGACCAGCTGCCGGTTGGCCCGTCAGTCGCTTCCGCGTGGACATGTCTGGCGACTGGCGACCTGGTCTGGCAGCTTGTCCACGATTCGATACTCCGGCGCACCGTCCTGATAGACGACTTGCGCCGTCGATTCGTCGAACCAGAGAGTGCCCTCGTGTTTGTAGGAGAACGTCGTCGCGGTTCCGCCGTCGCCATAGCTGACATTTGATCGGACGGTGACGGACGGTACCCGCGCGAGTACCTCGATGAACGCCGCACGAGTGTCCGGCGGCACCAGACCTTCGTAGTTGTGCAGCGTGTCGGCGATCGCGACGAAGACTGCTTCGTCGGTCGAGCCCGATCCGGTGACGTGCGCACGCAGGTACGTGTCGAGCGCGGTCGGATCGGTAGGCAGGCTGCGGAGGTAGTCGGTGTTCGTGTGGTTCGGGTTCGGTGTTCCGACGAACGGGTAGTAGGTGCATGACGGCGAGCCGCCTTCGTCGTCAAGGTGCCAGTCGTCGCCATTGGCAGCAACCCAGTTCGTGTTGCTGCCGACGATCGTCGGTGCTTTGCCGTGCCCGCCGCCTGGTAGAGATCGACTTTGTGATACCAGTACTGACCGTCCTGCGGGTTGCCCAGAGTGGTGTGACGAGCAGTGTCGGCGAGCTGCTCGACGGGCCCCTGGGCGATGGGAGTGGGCGACGGCGCGATGCTGGTGATCGAGCTCGGCGTGCCAGTCCCCTCGGTGCCGCCCGCGGGCTGACCATGATTGCTGGACGGTACGAGTTCGATGATGACGACGGCGACGGCCGCCGCGGCGATGCCACCTGCGATGGTGAGCCAGCGGCGCGCCGGCTGGTGGGCGGGTGGCTGCGCCAGGTTGACAGTGCGGTGTCGAGTGCCGCCGCCCGCTCGGCCTGACCCCACTCATCCGTGCGGGAACCGGGCCGGTACGACTCGAGGCGGCGCATTACTTCGTCTTCGCGCAGTTGCTGGTTCATAGTCATCACGCCTTACGGATCGGGAGATCTGCCTGTTGGTTGACTGCGCTGGTGAGCCGCGCACGGGCCCGTGAGAGCCGCACTTCGAAAGCACGCTGAGAGCAGCCCGCGACAGATGCGGCCGCTGCCCGTGACAGTCCGTCCCACGCCACGAGGAGCAGCGCCTCGCGCTCGACGACGGTCAGCGTCGCCAGCGCGCTCAAGAAGGTGTGCCGATCGATGACGCCCTCATCGACACCGACGCCCGGCCCGGCCACGCGTTCCAGGCGAGCGACGGTGTCGGCGAGGTGATCTTGATGTGCCTGGCGACGGCGCTTGTTGGCCAACGTGTTGCGTGCGACTACCAGGAGCCACGGCAGCGGGTCGTCGGGCAGTTGCGTCCGACGCTGCCAGGCGATCATGAAGACGTCCGCCACGACGTCCTGCGCGGTCGCCGCATCGCAGCTGCGGCGTGCGTAGGCGAACACTCGCGCAGACAACTGCTCGAACATGGCGGTGAAGCTGTCTGCGCGCTCGCGGTCGGTCACACTCTGTAATGTCTCACCGCGCGAGAATCTCACAGCCGGATCAAACCGCGCGTAATTCCTCTTGTTACCGCCGATCCCGCGCCGTCATCGCGAACCCGGCGGTCAGCCTCCAGTCGTCAGCGTGAAGATGTGCATCGAGGTGTTGGAGCTGACGTGGTCGGCGACCGACGGCAGTGTCACCGACGCGACCGTCTTCGACGGGTCGATCGCGATCTCCGCGGCGAAGACGTACATCGTGATCTGCTGCGAGCCGCCGTCCTGCTGGTTGCGGTACGGCGTGGTCGCCGCCGTGATGTTGCCGTTCGCCGGGGTCTGCGCCCAGTCGCCGAAGTACAGCTGCGACGGTGTCGGACGTCCCGTCGGTGTAGGTCACCGTCACCGGCCCTGCGAGCTGCCGTTGCCGGACGACCCGAGCAAGCCGAGCTTCGTCGCACCGGCCGTGCCGTGCACCAGGATCGTCTGGCCGGCGGCGAGGATGTTGTCCGGCTGGCACGTCGGCGACGTTCGGCCAGGTGTAGTGCAGCCCGTCGACGGTGACGGTGGCGCCCGGGTCGACCCCGGCCGCGGCCAGCGCCTGCGCCGAGTAGCTGTAGCCGTCGCCGTCGTAGTCGGCCTGGCAGGTGGTGTCGCCGTCGGCCGAGATCCCGGTGTTGTCGTAGTAGTCGGCCAGGTTGGCCGTCGGGGTGATGTCGAGCGCCGCGGTGTCCGACGCTGTCCGGCATCGTCGACGACGCTGACCATCGCCGTGGTGCCCGGCGCCACGTGCCATTGCCGTTCGTCCGCTGGGCGTCGGCACCGTGAACGTGATCTGCGGTGTCGCTCCAGCTGTCGACGTGACAGGCGTCGGCGGGTTGCCGGGCTGCACCCCAGTTGATGCTGTTGTCCATGAACTGCGACGTAGCCGCTGCCCTGCGTGGCGCCGAACCCGCTGCCGTGGATCGTCACGGTGTCACCCGCGGCCGCCGTGCCCGGGTCGACCGAGTGACCACCGGGCCGGCCAGCGCGGCGGTCGAGGTGCCGATCGCGAACACGTGCAGGTCGCCGCCGGTGGTGCCCGAGGGCAGCGTGACCGAGCGAGCGTCTTGCCGGGGTCGACCGGCACCACCGCCGAGAACAGGTGGGTGTTCACCGTGTCCCGCCCGCCGGGGCAGTGGTTGCAGTTGCGGTACGTCGTGGTGACGGCGTCGGTTGCCGTAGCGACCTGCTGCGTGCCGCCGCCGAGCGTCCAGTCGGACAGCCCGAGCCAGAACCGTCGCGGTGCTGCGGTCGGTGTAGGTCAGGGTGATCAGGCCCTGGCTTGCCCCGCCGCTTGCCGAGCCGAGGAAGCCGAACTGGCGGGCGCCGCCGTCGCGTTCACCGCCACCTGTTGGCCGGCCGTGACCGCGTTGTCCGGGATGCCGGGTTGTGACGGCGGGCCAGGTGTAGGTGATGTCGCCGGCCGTGACCGTGCTGCCGGGCGTGACGTCCTGCGCCGCCAACGCGTCGGCGGAGTAGCTCCACCCGCCGCCGTCGAAGTTGGCCGCGTTGACGTTCGCGTCGGCCGAGATGCCCTTGTTGGTGAAGGCGCGCAGCAGGCTGCCCGGCGCGGCCACCAGGACGGTCAGCTTGAGCCCGGGCAGGTTGCTCGCCGCGTCGCCGTCGACAGCGAGATCGGCACCGTGTAGAACGTCTGCTTCGTCGTGGCGTCGGCGTCGACGGTCAGGTCGCACCGTGCCGCGCCCGTACGGCGGCACGTTGATCGTCCCGCTGACCGGCCGTGGTGACGGTCAGCCCGGACGGCGCGGCCGCGTGCACGCTCACACGCTGCTGCCGCCGGTCGGTCGTGTTCTCCGCCCCGACCGTGACGGTCGCGGTGCCGCCGGGCGCGACCGTCACCTGCGTGGGCGAGGTAGCCGATCGACCGGCGCATCCCGGCGGTGTACGACGGCGGGGCGTCCTCCGCCGCGGTGCCCCAGCTCGTCGGCCTGGTGCCCAGCGTCCAGTCCAGGGTGGCGCCGTCGGCCAGCGTCGAGTACGGCACGTACAGCTTGTCGTAGGGCTGGCCGTTGATCTTCAGCGACTTCACGTAGTAGGTCCGGCGAGGCGCCCGGTGCGTTGATCGTGATCCTCTTGCCGCTCGGCAGGGTGATCGCCGCGTGCGGGAACCCGGGCTGTTGAACACCAGGTTGCCGCTGCCGGAGTTCTCCGGGTACATGCCGAGCATCTCCCAGATGAAGGTGGAGCTGTTGGCGCCGAGGTCGTCGTTGTTGTCCAGGCTCGGCCCCGGCTGGTACATCGTGTTGCGGATGTAGTTGACGATCTGCTGCGTGCCGGCCGGGTCACCGGCGTAGTCGAGCGCGTACTGCTCGCCGAAGCCGAACTCGTTGGTCAGCTGCGCGTACTTGCCGAACCCGTTGGGCTGCGACAGGAACTTGCGCAGTGCCGCGGCCGCCTTGTCCGGCCCGCCGAGCAACGCGAACAGCGCGGCGTAGTCGTTCGGCACGTTCCACAGGTACTCGTTGGCGTCGCCCTCGACGTAGTGGTCGGTCGTGGTGGGCGTGATGCCGGGTACCCACGACCCGTCGCTGTTGCGCGGGTTCAGCAGCTTGTTGGCGGGGTTGAAGACGTTCTGCCAGTTGTTCGCGCGTTGCTCGAGCATCGTGGCGTCGCTGCTGTCGCCGAGCGCGGCGGCGAAACGGACAGCGCCAGATCCTCGGTGTTGTACTCGAGCAGCGACGAGACGAAGCCGTGCGGGTTGCAGCAGCTGCGGTAGCTGCCGTCCTCGGGCAGGTAGCCGAGCTGTCCTCCAGGTTCTGGCCGGGCGCACGTCGTTGGTCGTGGTGGCCTGCGTGAGCATGTCGTGCAGCGCGGCCGCGGTGTCGAAGTTGTGCGCGCCGAAGGCGTAGTAGTCGGCGATGATCGACTGTGCCGGGTCGCCCACCATGACGTAGTTGTTCAGGTTCAGGTAGCCCCACTGCTGCAGGATCTTGTCCTGCTCGTAGTAGTTGAGCAGCGACTGCGCCTGGTCGCCGGCCGCGCTGGGATCGAGCATCGCCTGCAGCTGCGACAGCGAGTGGTAGATGTCCCAGCCGGAGTAGGTGCCGTACTGATCCTGCTGGCCGCCGGCGATCGTGTGCACTGCATGTCGGCGCCCATGTACTGGCCGTTGACGTCACTGCTGATGTTCGGCTGGATGAAGTCCTTGTACAGCAGGCTGTAGAACATCTGCGTGCGCGCGTAGTCGCCGCCGGAGATCTGCACGCGGCCGAGCAGGTCGTTCCAGTCCTGCTGAGCGGCCGCCTTGGTGGCTCGAAGTCCCAGCCCGGGTTCTCCGTCCGCCAGTCCAGGCGCGCGTTCGCGTCGCTGACGTAGGACGTGGCGAGCTTGGCCTGCACGACCGGGTTGTTCGTGGTGTCGAAGGTCAGGTAGACGGCGGTCGGCGTGCCGTCGCTGCCGTTGATGACCTGCGAGTTCGTGAACGGCTGGTCGAAGGTGATGTCGAAGTGGACGGTGTATTCCTGCTTCTGGCCGTCGTTGACGGCCTCGCCGCAGAAGTGGCCGCTGGTCTCGGAGCCGCTCACCTCGTGGTTGTTGACCACCGTCGCGGTGCTGGGTGCGAACTCGCCGTTCTGGCTGTCGTGCAGCTTGATCAGGAAGCCGGCCTGGTTGGTGGCCGGATACGTGAACCGGCCCATCGAGCTGTGCGGCGTCGCGGTGAACTCGGACGTGATCGTGTCCGGCTGGTTCGTCTGCGCGGAGTAGTACCCGGCCTGCGCGATCTCGTTGGTGTTGCTGAACTTCGTCGTGACGTCGTTCGGGTTGCCGCTGGGCAGCGCTCCGGTCATCGGCAGCATCGGGATGTCGCCGGCCGCGCCGCAGCCCGGGCCGCTGACGTGCGTCAGCGAATAGCCGGTGATCGACGTGTCGCCGAAGTTGTAGCCGCCGCCCGCACTGCGGTTCGGCATCGTGTCCGGGCTCCACTGCATCATCCCGAACGGCACCTCGGCGCCGGGGAACGTGTTGCCGCCGCCGCTGGTCCAGGTCCGGGTGTCGACCAGTTGCGCCAGGTTGCTGACCGGCGTGGTGACCGGTGCGGTGTTTCGCGCGCCCGCGGGCGCTTGGCTCGCGGCACCGGCTTCGGGCAGTTCACCAGCCGTCCGCTCGGCCCGGTGGAACACACCGCCGGCGACCGGACGGCGCGCTGGCCTTGCCGAGCGTTGTTCGCGGCGGCGGTGCCGCCGGGACCCGGGCTGGGCGAGGTGGTCGGGCTGGGGCTCGGCTGCGGCGCGGCGGCTGTCGCCGATGCCATGCCGACGGCGAGGACTCCCGCGGCTGCGAGCACAACCGCCACTGTCCAGCGAGAGATGCGTGACCTGTCGGTCCCAGTCATCGCGGGTCCTTCCGAAGGGCCCGCCGAGGTGATCGCGGGCCATGACAACGATGTCAACGCGGATCGGGCAAAACGCTACTAGCGCCCAAAAGGGTGCGTCAATACCGGACGAAAGGTTCGATCTGCCGCGATGGCGAGGTCAGACCCGTGCGGCGGCGCGTCGTTCGCCCGAGCCGCGAACGACCAGCCGGGTGGGCAGCACCATGCGCTGGGGCGGGCCCTGTCGCCGGCCAGCCGAGCGATAACCAGCTCGGCGCCGAGCTCGCCCATCCGCTCTGCGTCGTGCGCCACGACCGTCACGCCGAGCAGGTCAGCCAGGTCGAAATCATCGAAGCCGACCAGCGCCGGCGGTTCGGCCAGATCTCGCAGAGCGCGCAGCGCGCCGATGGTGATCCGGTTGTTCGTCGCCAGCAGCGCCGTCGGCGCCGGGCGCAGCTGCAGCAGTTCGCGCACCGCACGCTCGGCGGCGTCGACGTCGTGCGAGTCGGTGCGCACGTAACGCTGCCAGTTCGCGACACCGGCCTGGCCATCGCCGATTCGAAGGCGGCGCTTCGCTCTCGGTGCGTGGACAGCCGGCCGAGATCGCCGACCAGGCCGATGCGCCGGTGGCCGTGCTCGACCAGGTGCTCGACGGCCTGGCTGACCCCACCGGCGTTGTCGATCACGATCGTGTCCGCGTCCAGATCGTCAGGCGGGCGGTCGAGAAAGACCATCGGCACGCCGAGGCGGCGCTCGGCCTCCAGGTAGGCGTGGTCGGTCGCGCTGGTGACCATCAGCATCGCCGCGGACCCGGCGCTGGAGCATGTCGGCGACGAGGTTGCGTTCGAAGTCGGGGTCCTCGTCACTGCTGGCCGTGATCAACTGCAGCCCGGCAGCGCGCAGCCGGCGCTCCGCGCCGCGCGCGATGCGCGAGTAGAACGGGTTGGCGACGTCGCCGATGATCAGCCCGACCGACGTCGAGCGACCGCCCGCCCGCAGATCGCGCGCGATGGCGTTGAGCCGGAAGCCGAGCTGCGCGGCCGCGCGAGCACCTTCGCTCGCCGTGGCGGCGGCGACGTGCGGCTCGCCGTTGAGCACTCGTGATGCGGTCTTGACGCTGACGCCGGACCGTTCGGCCACCTGGCGCAGCGTCGGGCGCCCGGCAGGTTGCGGCGTCGTCATGGTCAACAACGTTATCGGCGCGCGGACCCTCCACTCGCGGTGCCCGACCGGCGGTGGATCGCTCCGGTGACTCGCGAAACCGGTCCTAGGTGAGGTCGGCCGTTATCTCCGCTTCGGCGTTGCGTGGGGTGCCGGCCGGACGGCCCGGCAACTTCGGTCGCCGGGCGCACGAACTTGTAGCCGACGTTGCGCACCGTCCCGATCATCTGGTCGTGCTCGGGCCCGAGCTTGGCGCGCAACCGGCGCACGTGCACGTCGACGGTGCGCGTGCCGCCGAAGTAGTCGTAGCCCCACACCTCCTGCACGAGGTGCGAGCGGGTGAAGACCCGGCCCGGATGCTGCGCCAGGAACTTCAGCAGCTCGAACTCCTTGTAGGTGAGGTCGAGCGCAACGCCGGACAACCGCGCCGTGTAGGTCGTCTCGTCGATGGTCAGATCGCCGATGTCGACGTGCTCGAGCGCCTGGTCCGAGGCGGCCGCGCGCCGGTCGATCGCCAGCCGCAGGCGCGCGTCGAGCTCGGCCGGTCCGGCCGTGTCGAGGATGATGTCGTCGACGGTCCACTCGCGCCGACATCGCGATCAGGCCGCCCTCGGTGAGCACCCCGATGATCGGCACGGTGATCCCGACCGCCGAGAGCACCCGGGTGAACGTGCGCGCTGCGGCAAGATCGCGCCGCGCGTCGAGCAGGATCGCGTCGCCTAGCCCGCGATCGACGAGCGCGGCAGCATCGAGCGGCAGCACGCGTGACCCGGTGGGGGAGCAGGCCCAGGGCGGGCAGCACTTCAGCAGTCGGCTGTCGTGCGGCAGTCAACAGGACCAGATCCATCCGTGCCTCCCGATCCAATTGTCGTCGTCTCGCACAAACCCTGACGGGTCATTGTTTCGTGCGGGTTTCGACACTCCGGACGGGCCGCGCTGCCCTTATCTCTGGTTAGAGACAATACCGGGCGTGCTGGTCCCGCAAGACATCCAACTCGAGACTTCGGACGGGATTCGTCTCACAGCGCTGCACTGGGATCCCGGTCTGCGCGATCTCGGGTGCGTCGTCGCGCACGGGTTCACCGGCTCGTCCCGCAGCCCGGACGTGCAGGCGATCAGCCGCGCGCTGGCCGGCGAGGGCGCCGGTGTGCTGTCGATCGACTTCCGCGGCCATGGACGCAGCGGCGGCCGCAGCACGGTCGGCGCGGAGGAGATCCACGACGTCGCCGCCGCGGTCGCGTGGATGCGCGGACACGGCTACCAGCGCGTTGCCGTGCTCGGCTGGTCGATGGGCGGCTCGGCCGTGCTGCGCTACGCCGGGCTCGGCGGCGACGCCGACGCGGTGGTCAGCGTGTCCTCGCCGGCGCGCTGGTACGAGCGGGGCACCCGGCCGATGCGGATCGTGCACTGGCTGTGCGAGACGCGAACCGGACGGGTGGTGCTGCGCGTGAGCCGCCGAACCCGGCTCGATCGATTCGGCTGGACCGAGGTCGTTCCCGAGGCGCCGCACGAGGTGGCCGGGCTGATCGCGCCGACGCCGCTGCTCATCGTCCACGGCGATGCGGATCACTACTTCCCGCTGCCGCACGTGTACCTGCTGCGCGAGTCGGCCCCGTCGGCAGAGGTATGGATCGAGCCCGGGATGGGGCACGCCGAAAGCGCGACGACGCCCGATCTCATCGCCCGGATCATCGACTGGTTGCGGCTGGCCGAGCCCGCTCCCGGCGCGCGAACCGTGGCCGGGCAGGTCTGCGACGATGGGACGCGTGACTGACGGCGCTATCGCGGATCCGGCCGGATCCCTCGACTCGGATGGCGTCGAGTACAACCTTGCCGGCAGCGCGGTCATTGCCGCGTTCGTCGGCGTAGCGCTGGCCTGGCCGGCCCGTACCAGCGCGCTCGGTCTGCTCATCGCGATCGCCGCCGCGCAGGCCCTGCTCGCGTTTGCCTTCATGCTCGGCCTGCGCATTCCCGGCCGCATCGGCGGGATCGTCATCGCCGCGCTGGCCTCTGCCGCCGCCGACGTCACCGTGTCGGTCTGGCCGCACGCCCGGCTCGGCACGTTGCTTGCCGTTTTCGGCCTGGCCATGCCCGTGCTGTTCGTGCACCAGCTCTTCCGTGGCACTGCACGGGTACGGGTCGTCGAATCGCTCGGCGGCATCGCGATCCTCGTCCTCGCCGAGGTCTCGTTACCCGCGTTGCTGCAACTGCGGCATGAGTTCACCGGCGGAAACCTCGGCGGCGACGTCACGTTCGGCGTGATCGTGGTCGCGAGCGGCGCGCTGGTGGTCGGTTTCCTCATCGACCTAGATGTACGCCGTGCCGCGCTTCGACGAGGACGTGCCGCGCGGCCTGCTGCCGTGATCGGATCAGCAGCCGTCGGTGCCGCGCTCGGTGATCTCACGCTGCGCAGCTCGGCCGAGTTCGCCAGCGGACGGGGGGTGTTCGTCGGCGCGGCGCTTGGCGCGCTGGTGGCGCTGTTCGCCGTGGCGGTCGCCCTGCTCGAGCGCGGTGCGCGGCTGGCCGAATCGGGCTTCGCGCGGCGGATCGCGGCCGGTCGTCGCGGTGCTGCTGCCGATGAGCCTGCTCGCCCCGGTCGGCCTTCCTGCTGTGCCTGGCCGTTCGCGTCTGAGCTGACATGACTCTCGCAGCTGGTCGTCCTGGCCGTTCTCGCGCTGCTCGGGGTGCTGGCGGTCGGTGCCGGCGCGGCCGACCGGCTCGTCGCGCGTCCGGGCCGAGCGGCATGCCTCGGAATACCTGTCCGCGCCGCTCGGCCAGGCGGCCCGGGTTCGCCTGCACGGCTCGCCGTTCCTCACCCAGGCCCTGCGCGGGCGGTACAGCAACGTCGAGGTGACCTCGTCCGATCTGCAGATCGGCGTGCTGGCCGGCACCACCCTGCACGCGCACCTGGTCAACGCCCGGCTGCCGCTGCGCGACCTGCTCGGCCGCCGCGCTCGCGAACTGCCCGTCGAGCACGTGCACGGCGACCTGGTCATCCCGTACAGCGAGCTGGCGCGGGTCAGTCACATCCCCGGGCTTCGATTCCGTTTCCGCAACGACCGCCTGATCGCCTCGGCGGCGCTGCCCGTCCCGGGGATCGGGCAGCTGGCCCAGGTGAGCGGCGAGGCGGTCGCCACGATCGCCGACAACGGCGGCGTCTGGCTGCGGGTGCGCAACGTGTCGGTCGCCGGGTTCAGCGTGCCGACCCTCGTGCTGAACCAGCTCGTCCCCAGCCTCGCCTTTCCGATCCCGCTGCCGCCGCTGCCGTACGGGCTGCGCCTGGAGCGGCTGACGCCGGTCGCCGACGGGTTGCAGGTGTCCGGATCGGCCCAGGCCGTGGTGTTTCGGGCGGCCCCGCATCCCGTCCACTGAGACTGCCGTCCCAACTAAATGGAGCGTCTCACCGCGGGCGGCTACGCTGTCGAGTATGGGCATCGCGCTCTTTTCGCGCCGCACGGTCGACCTGTGCCGTGTGGGCAGCTGCCTGTGTCGCGGCTGACGTCGTAAGTCCCTCCCTGTACCTGGCTGGCACTGCTGTGCCGTCTATTCGCTGTCGCACACCAATCGAGGAGTGAAAACCATGAGCCGCGAAGACGTGCTCGTCTCGGCCGACTGGGCCGAAGAGAACCTGAACACCCCCGGCGTTGTATTCGTCGAGGTCGACGAAGACACCTCGGCCTACGACGGCGGCCACCTGCCCGGTGCCGTGAAGCTCGACTGGAAGACCGAGCTGCAGGACCAGGTCCGTCGCGATTTCGTGAACAAGGAGCAGTTCGAGGAACTGCTCTCGCAGAAGGGCATCGGCAACGACGACACCGTCGTGCTCTACGGCGGCAACAACAACTGGTTCGCCGCCTACGCGTACTGGTACTTCAAGCTGTACGGCCACGACTCGGTCAAGCTGCTCGACGGCGGACGCAAGAAGTGGGAACTCGACGGCCGCGAGCTGTCGACGGATTCGGTGACGCCGCGACAAGACGTCCTACACCGCGAAGGATCAGGACACCTCGATCCGCGCGTTCCGCGACGAGGTCGTCGCGGCGATCGGCAAGAAGAACCTCGTCGACGTCCGCTCGCCCGACGAGTTCAGCGGCAAGCTGCTCGCGCCGGCGCACCTGCCGCAGGAGCAGTCGCAGCGCGGCGGGCACATCCCGACCGCGCTCAACGTCCCGTGGTCGAAGGCGGCCAACGAGGACGGCACGTTCAAGTCCGACGACGAGCTGCGCAAGCTCTACGGCGACGAGGGCCTCGACGACGGCCGCGACACCATCGCGTACTGCCGCATCGGTGAGCGGTCGAGCCACACCTGGTTCGCGCTGCACGAGCTGCTCGGCCACCAGAACGTCAAGAACTACGACGGTTCGTGGACCGAGTACGGCTCACTGGTCGGCGTCCCGATCGAAAAGGACGTCTGACATGTGCGGAGCTCCGGCACAGTCGCCGACGATCCCGGCCGGGGTCGACCTCGCCAAGGAGACCGTCATCTACGGCGTCGTCTCCAAGGACGACGCGCCGGTTCCGGCCGCCTACGTCCGGCTGCTCGACTCGACCGGTGAGTTCACCGCCGAGGTCGTCACCTCGGCGACCGGCGACTTCCGCTTCTTCGCCGCGCCCGGCACGTGGACGCTCTCGGTGATGCACCGCGACGGCAAGGTGCGCAAGGAGCGTCGTGGCGACCGAGCCCGGCCTGGTCGAAACCTCGCTCGTCCTCGAGTAGTAGCTCGTCTTGGCCCCGTAGCAGGGTGCGGCACGGCGCTAGCCGCCCGGCTACGGGGCCAAGCGCGTGCTCCGGTCGATAGGCTGACGGCATGGAAGCGGCCTACCTCGTCGTGCTGATCGCCACGTTCGTCGCCATCGCCGCGGTGTCGGTCTACATCCTCACCAAGCTCTTCGCCGGGCAGCGGTGAGCGCGCATGAGCGAGCCCGACACCGCCGACCTGCGCTCGGGCGCGCCGATCAACGACGCGCTGCTGGCGCTGCTCCCCTCGTCGGGGTGTGGACGGGCGGCGGCCACGGCGTCACGCCGGACGGCGAGCAGTTCGCGTTCGGGCAGCAGCTGAGCTTCGTCCACGACGGCCGCCCGTTCCTCGCCTACGAGTCGCGCGCCTGGCTGGTGGACGAGTCCGGCGCGACCATCCGGCAGGCGTGGCGCGAATCCGGCTTCTGGCGGCTCGGCGGCGGGCCGGACGAGATCGAGGTCGTGCTCGCGGCCAACACCGGCGAGGCGCTGGTCTACACCGGCGTCGCCGAAGACCTGAGCTGGCAGATCTCCACCGACATCGGCCAACGGCAACGCCGACGGCAAAGGTGATCGACGGCGAGCGGCGGCTCTACGCGCTCGTCGACGGCGAGTTGGCGTACGCGTCCGAACTCGCGCCGCACGGCCGGCCGATGGCCCCGCACCTCAACGCGCGGCTGGCGCGGGCGCGCAGCGCGTCCTAGCGCTCCGGCAGCGGCGCGTCCGGATCGAGCACGAGCCCGAGGCCTCGCGCGGTGTGGTCGATGATCAGCCAGACCTGCTCGGTGAGCTCGCGGGTCAGCTCGGCGCGGGCGACATCGGGATGCTCGAGCCACCACTCCGCCGTGCTGTCGACCATGCCGACGACGCCGATGATGACCCGCTCGGCCGGCCCGGTGTCGAGGTCGAACATCGTCATGTAGTGCGCGAGCAGCGCGGTCAGCTCGGTCGCGAACGCCGCCTTCGCGTCGTCGGCGGCAGGCGAGCCGGTCGTGGCCACGGCGTAGGCGTGCTGGGCCAGGAACCGGTACAGGTTCGGGTGCGCCTCGACCCAGGCCAGGTGGTGGTCGATCGCGCCGCCGATGATGCTGCGCGCCGAGCCCGGCGCGGCCAGGCCGGCGCGGATGGATTCGCCGATCTGGCGCGCGACTTGCCGTGACACGGCCAGATCCAGCGCGTGCTTGCCCTCGAAATGTCGATACACGTGGGTGCGCGGCACGCCGGCCATCTCGGCGACCTGCGCGGTCAGCGCGTCCGGCCCGTACTCCTCGATCGCCGCGATCGCGGCGTCGATGATTGCGGCGCGGCGGCGCCGGCGGTGCGGATCCCAGCGGGTCGACCGGCCGTCGCGAGTCCCGCTGCTTGTCACTGCAGCCATAGCGACAGGGTAGGGCCCAGCTTTGCCCCGAAGTATATGTGACATCTTGTCAGCCGTAGAAGTAGGTGCTACACCTTGTGTCAGATAAGCGCGGAAAGGAGACTGCGATGGACGACCGGACAAAGACCGCGACCCGCCTGCTCGGCTCGTCCGCGCGCAACTCCTACGACCCCGAGCTGGACATCGACTGGAGCGCGCCGGTCGATCTTGACCTGGCCTACCTGCCCTTCGAGCGGGTGTCGCTCTACGGCACGGACCTGTGGGACCGGCTCAGCCACGAGCAGCGCCTCGAACTGTCCAAGCAGGAACTGGCCAGCGTCGCGAGCACCGGGCTGTGGTTCGAGATCATCCTGATCCAGATGCTGGCCCGCTACGCCTACCACTGCGATCCGCAGGACCCGCATACCCAGTACGCGCTGACCGAGATCGGCGACGAGACGCGGCACATCATCATGTTCGCCAAGGCGCTCGACCGGATGGGCACGCCCACCTACCGGCCGAACCGGTTCGTCCACCACCTGGCGCGCCTCTACAAGGCCACCGCGCGCGGGACCGGCGCTGTTCGCACCGGTGCTGGTCGCCGAGGAGGTCACCGACCGGCTGCAGCGAGCCACCATGAACGACGAGTCGATCCACCCGCTCGTGCGCATGGTCAACCGGATCCACGTCGTCGAGGAGGCCCGGCACGTCCGGTTCGCCCGCGAGGAGGTGGCCCGGCTGATGCCGCGCAGCGGCCGGCTGACCAAGCTGATCAACAACACGGTGGCCGCCATCGTCTCGGCGTTCGTCATCAGCGTGCTGATCAACCCGCAGGTGTACGCCGCGGTCGGCCTCGACCCGAAGGCTGCCGCGCGCGTTGCGCGCAAGAACCCGCACCACCAGCAGACCCGCCGCTGGCTGGCGGAGAAGATCATGGCGTTCCTGGCCGAGCAGGGCATGCTCACCTGGCCGGCGCGGCCGATCTACCGGCTCGTCCACCTGATCTGAGCCGAGACGTGGTTCGGCCCCGAGCCTTGTCGCGCCGCCTCTTGCGAGACAGCCGGTCGACTGGACGGGTCGACGGCTCGGGGCCGGGTAGCTGCCTGGTATTGCTCGCCGCTCCGAGAGGAGGCAAACGGGCCAATGCCACGCAAGTCCTTGGTCTAGCGGCTAGCTGGCAGCCACCTCACGTGTCCAACAGGTATACAACTCTGGACCACCCCCTCTCTCGTGTACGACCACCGTACGACGCGGAGGCAAACCCCGGCAACGTCCTTTTCTGAAGATCGGTTTGCACCCAGCGCGGTCGCTATATCGGCCCGGACGACGGATATAGCGACCGCAGCGGGTGCAACGGGAGCCACAGCGGGTCAGAAGCCGCAGAGCTTCCTGATCTGCGCGTCGACGGCCGGCACGCGGGCCCGCTCCTTGCCGTCGATGTCGATGACCTCGACCGGCCCGCGCACGCTGCTGATGATCCACACGACGTCGGCGGCATGCAGTTCGTCGACCGCGACCAGCGAGTGGGCGGTCTGCCAGCCGGCATCGGCAGCGTTGTCGAACAGCAGTTGCTGGGTGGTGCCGGCCAGGATGCCGGTCGCGCCGAGCGGCGTGGTGTGCAACGTCGCGCCGACTGCCCACACGACCGAGCCGGTCGGCGCCTCGAGCACGAAGCCGTCGGCCGAGACGAAGATCGCGTCCTCGGCGCCGCGGCGGGCCGCCTCGCGCTGCGCGGCCATGTTGACCCCGTACGAGAGCGTCTTGACCCCGCCCAGCAACCAGGGGGCCGACGTGAACGCGTCGCTGGTCAGCCCGCGGTCCAGGGTGATCACGCGGATGCCCTCGCGACGCTGGCGCTGGTAGTCGGGATCCAGCGGCCCGATCGTCAGGAACCCGGACGGGGCGCCGGCAGCGACCGAGCCGCGCGAGAGGACGAGCTTCATCGCGGCCTCGCCGGGTGCCGTCCAGTTCGCGCAGGCCGTTTCGACGAGGTCGCGCCAGGCGTCCGGCGTCGAACGCGATGTCGAGCGCGGCCGCCGAGCGGGTCATCCGGGCGAGGTGCCGGTCGAGCTTGTCGACCGTGCTGTGCCCGGACGGGTCGGTGCGCACCCGGATCCCCTCGAAGCAGCCGTCGCCGCGCGTCACGCCGGCGTCGTCGGCGCGGATGACCGGCGGCCGACGGATCGACGACGCCGGTGCCCAGTACCGCAACCAATCTCTGCGCCACGGCTCACAACCTACCTACCATGGAGGGCGTGAACGGGCACTCGCACGCGCCGGTCGCCGGGCCCGACCTGGCCGCGCAACTGCACGCCCGCGGGCTGCGGGTGCACACCGCAGCGCGAGCGAGTGCTCGAGGCGGTGCGCGCGGCTGGGCCACGCCACCCCGGAAGAGATCTTCGACGCCGTCCCCGAGGTCGACCTGACCACCGTCTACCGCACGCTCGAAGTGCTCGAAGAGATCGGGATGGTGCGGCACACCCACCTCGACCACGGCGCGCCGGCCTACCGGCCGGCCGAGGACGACCACATCCACGTCGTCTGCCACGACTGCGGCTCGGTCATCGACGCGCCGGCCGACCCTCGCCGACGAGATCGAGACCCGGCTTGCACGACGAACGTGGCTTCGTGCTCGACCGTGCCCACTTCACCGTTGTTCGGACGCTGCCGAGTCGTGCACGGAACAAATGGCCGACGAGCGGGGCTGAACCCGAGTGTGACCAGCTCTGTTTCTGCGCCGGGCGCTCGACGTCGGCGATCCCCTGGCATTTCGGCGATCCGCTGCGCGAGCAGCGCACGCTCAGCGAGGCGGCCGGCGTCGTCGACCGGTCGAACCGCGACGTCGCTGCAGGTCAGCGGCGAGGAGCGGCTGAGCTGGCTGCACACAATCTGCTCGCAGCACCTGACCGATCTGGTCGACGGCGACGCGACCGAGGCGCTCGTGCTGTCGCCGCACGGCCACGTCGAGCAGCACTGGCAATTCACCGAACTCGGCGGCATGGTGTGGATCGACACCGAGCCCGGCGCCGCGCCGGTCGTCCTGGACTACCTGCAGAAGATGCGGTTCCTCAAGCGGGTCGAGCCCGCCGATGTCTCGCCCGACTGGGCGGTGCTGAGCCTCGTCGGACCGCAGGCTGCCTCCGTGCTGACCGCAGCCGGCCTGCCGGTACCGGCGCAACGGCGCGCCGAGGCGCTGCCGGACGGCGGGTTCGTCAGACGGATGGGGTGGCCGACCGCGGACGCCGCCGACCTCGTCGTGCCGCGCGCGCAGACCGACGCTGTTCTCGATCGGCTGCACGCCGCCGGCGCCGCACCGGCCGGGACGTGGGCGTTCGAGGCGTTGCGCGTCGAGGCGCGCCGGCCGCGGTTGGGTTTCGAGACCGATCACCGCACCATCCCGCACGAGATCGGGTTCATCGGTGGGGCCGTGCACCTGAACAAGGGCTGCTACCGCGGGCAGGAGACGGTCGCCCGCGTGCACAACCTCGGCAAACCGCCGCGCCAGCTCGTTCTGCTGCACCTGTCCGGCGAGTCGGACGAGTTGCCCGAGCCGGGTACCGCGGTCGAGCTGGACGGGCGTGCCGTGGGCTTCCTCGGGACGGCCGTGCACCACCACGAGCTCGGCCCGGTGGCCCTCGCCGTGGTCAAGCGCACCCTGGCCGAGAATCCGCGTGACGCCGCGCTCACCGTTGCCGGCGATCCGGTCAAGATCGACTGACGCGACTCAGCCGGCCAGCAACGTCTCGAACGGGACGATGTTGTCGAACGCGTCGGTGCTCGGGCGTTTCGCCGACCCGTCGACAGCCGCGGCGAGCTGCCGCGCAGCCTTGCTCGATCCGCTCGGACAGCGCGCCCTCGCCGGCGCCCCAGTCGGTCGATGCCGCGTACACGCCGGTCGGCACGACGCTCGCGTGCAGGTAGGCGAACAGCGGCCGCATCGCGTGGTCGAGCACCAGCGAGTGCCGCTCGGTGCCGCCGGTCGCGCCGATCAGCACCGGCTTGCCGGCGAGCACGTCCGTCCCGAGCACGTCGAAGAACGACTTGAACAGCCCGCTGTAGGACGCGGTGAACATCGGCGTGACCGCGATGACCGCGTCGGCCGTGCCGCACCGTCGTCGATGACCGTCTGCAGCGCGGGCGCGGGAAGCCGGTGAGCAGGTTGTTGGTGATGTCGTGCGCGATGTCGCGCAGCTCGACACGTCTCGACCGTCGACCGGCCCGCGCGAGCGCGTCGACGGTCGCTGCGCCGAGCCGGTCGGCGAGCAGCCGGGTCGACGACGGCTGGCTCAGCCCGGCCGACGATCACCGCGATCCGCCTGCTCATGCCGTCGACCAGCTCGCGTCAGCGTGCTTCGAGCGAGCGCGTGCGTCGGGCGCGTCCGGCACGCCCTCGGCGCGCAGCGCGGCGAACTCCTTGCGCAGCACCGGCACGACCTCCTCGCCGAGGATGTCGAGCTGCTCCAGCACGGTCTTCAGCGGCAGGCCGGCGTGGTCCATCAGGAACAGCTGGCGCTGGTAGTCGCCGACGTACTCGCGGAAGCCGAGCGTGCGCTCGATGACCTGCTGCGGGCTGCCGACGGTCAGCGGCGTCTGGGCGGTGAACTCCTCCAGCGACGGCCCGTGGCCGTAGACCGGCGCGTTGTCGAAGTACGGCCGGAACTCGCTGCACCGCGTCCTGCGAGTTCTTGCGCATGAACACCTGGCCGCCGAGGCCGACGATCGCCTGGTCGGCGGTGCCGTGCCCGTAGTGCTCGAAGCGCCGCCGGTAGAGCCCGACCATCCGCTGGGTGTGCTCCGTCGGCCAGAAGATGTGGTTGGCGAAGAAGCCGTCGCCGTAGTACGCGGCCTGCTCGGCGATCTCCGGACTGCGGATCGAGCCGTGCCAGACGAACGGCGGCACGCCGTCGAGCGGGCGCGGGGTCGACGTGAAGCCCTGCAGCGGCGTGCGGAACTTGCCCTCCCAGTCGACGACGTCCTCGCGCCACAGCCGGCGCAGCAGCGCGTAGTTCTCGATCGGCGAGCGGGATGCCCTGCGCGGATGTCCTGGCCGAACCACGGGTAGACCGGGCCGGTGTTGCCGCGGCCCATCATCAGGTCGACGCGGCCGTCGGCCAGGTGCTGCAGCATCGCGTAGTCCTCGGCGATCTTCACCGGGTCGTTGGTCGTGATCAGCGTCGTGGAGGTCGAGAGGATGCAGCCGCTCGGTCTGCGCGGCGATGTAGCCGAGCATCGTCGTCGGCGACGACGGGACGAACGGCGGGTTGTGGTGCTCGCCGGTCGCGAAGACGTCGAGCCCGACCTCCTCGGCCTTGCGCGCGATCGCGACCATCGCCTTGATCCGCTCGTGCTCGGTCGGCGTCGCGACCGGTGGTCGGGTCGGGCGTGACGTCGCCGACGGTGAAGATTCCGAACTGCATTACCGCTCCTGGGTCTCGTTCTAGTTGTCGGTGCAACTACATCGGCGACCCGGGTATTCCTAGCCGGACGAGCTGAGCTCGGCCGCGCGCTGCGCAGCGTGCTCAGGACGTGTGCAGCGCGGCGAGGGCGCGCTCGACTTCGTCCGGAGGGAAGCACAGTGCATCGAGAACACGACAGGTTGCCCTCGCGGAGCGCTGCACGAACTGCGGGATGGATGCGCCTCAGCGCGCCGCCGGACAGCTGCGGCATGCGCTGTCGTGCGCCTGCGCCGTCGCGCCCGTGCGATGACGATCGGCAAGGCCGTGGAGCACGTTCACCAGAATCGTGCCGAGGATGGCGAGCCGAGGCTGGCCGATAGTTGCGGACGGTCTGCGTGATGCCGGTCGCCTCGCCGTAGGAGTGCCGCGAGGCGCTGGTTGACGGCGTCGGTGTTCGGCCTGGCCGAGCATCAGCCCCATGCCGGCTCCGGCGATGATGATGTCCACACTGCTGGGAGCGCGAAGACAAGACGCGGTGACCTTGCCCGCCCACAGATACGAACGCCGACCGCGCTCAGCGCGCACCCGAGCACCACCGGCGGCTTCGCGCCGCGCCGGTCGAGCATGCGGCCGCCGATCTGCGCGGCGATGACGAAGCCGATGAAGAAGTACAGCAGCAGCACACCGGACTTGCGAGGGCGTCTTGCCGAGCGCGATCTGCGCGTACTCGCTGGCGAAGAAGAACACGGGAATGAACACGAGCATCGAGATCGCGAGCACGACGTTCTCGACCAGGAAAGGCGCGAACGCGGAAGATCGCCCACCTGGATCAGCGGCGAGGACGTGCGCATCTCGATCCGGTGGAAGACGACGAGCAGCACCGCGCCGATGGCCACGCACGCGCCCGTGGCGGGTTGCCCCAACCCCACACCGCCGACTGCTGAAAGCCGAACACGCTGAGCGCGACGCCGCTCGCGATCAGCAGCAGGCCGCGGTAGTCCATGCGCGCCGACCGGTGCAGCGTGCTCGGCTTGGAGATCGACGATCAGGACCAGCGCGACGACGGCAACGGGGATGTTCACCCAGAAGATCGCGCGCCACGTCCACTGCGTCAGATAGCCGCCGAGGACCGGGCCGATCGCGGTGAGGCCACCGGCGATGCCGAAGAAGATCGCCAGCGCGCGACCGCGTTCGCGCAGGGCGAACGTCTGCACCACGATCGCGAGCGCCGCCGGGATACATGATCGCCCCGCCCGCGCCCTGGAGCACGCGAAAGACGACGATCCACGCCTCGGCGAGGCTGCCCTTCGGTGTGAGCCCGCACATCGCGGACGCCGCCGCGAAGACGACGACGCCGAGCGTCACCATGCGACGGTGGCCGATCGTGTCGGCCAGCCGCCCACCGAAGGCGAACAGCGCCGCCAGCGACAGCAGGTACGCGTTGATCGCCCACTGCACGCCCGTGCTCGTAGACCGAGCTCCTCTGCATCTTCGGGCGCCGCGATCGACACGATCGTCTGGTCGATGAACGTCATCGCGACGGCGAAGATCATCGCGCGGACGGAGTGCACGGACATCCGCAACGCGCTGCCAGGGCAGCACCGTGGCCGGATAATCGCCGTCGACGGTGAGCACCTCGTCGCCGGCGGACCAGTCGATCCCGTTCGCGATCAGGTGCAGGCCATGCGACGTGCTGTTGCCGAGGACGATCTGGTCCGGCTCGCCGCCGACCAGGCGCGCGAGCAGCGTGCGCAGTCGTTCGGCCACCTCGGTGAACTCGTGGTCGGCGATCCGGTGCGGGGCGGCCTTCAACGCTGCGGCGGCCTCGGTCGCGCGAACCGCGCGCGTCGGTAGCGGGCCTTGGTGCGCAGTGTTGAACCACGCCCGTCCGTCGAACGGACCGAACTCGGCTGCAGCTGCAGCGACCCGATCAGCAGCATCCATGAGCACGATCCCAACGTATCCAGTTCGCAACTGCTGCCAGCACTAGGCTGGCGCTGCCTATCGAGGAAGGCGCACGTTCGTGACTGTAGATCCGGGCAACCAATCGGACGGCCCGATGCCGGCCGCGTTCATCGGGCACGGCAACCCGATGAACGCCCTCGAGGTCAACCGCTACACCTCTGCGTGGCAGGCATTCGGCAACGCCGTCCCGCGCCCGCGGGCGATCCTCGTGATCAGCGCGCACTGGTACATCAACGCCACCGCCGTCACGGCGATGCGCAAGCCGCGCACGATCCACGACTTCTACGGCTTCCCGCCCGAGCTGTTCGCCGTGCAATACCCGGCACCCGGGCTGCCCGAGTTGGCCACCGAGATCAGCGACGCCGTGCACCCGACCTGGGTCGGTGCCGACGTCGATAGCTGGGGGATCGACCACGGCACCTGGTCGGTGCTGTTGCACGCATTTCCTGATGCCTCGATCCCTGTCGTCCAGCTCAGCATCAATGCCGACAAGCCGCTCGACTACCACCTCGAGCTCGGTGCGAAGCTGGCGCCGCTGCGCGAGCGCGGGGTGCTGATCGTGGCCAGCGGAAACGTCGTGCACAACCTCGGCGGGATGAACTGGCAGCTCGCCGATGCCGGCTACGACTGGGCGCAACGCTTCGACGAGGAAGCCAAGGCCCGGATGCTCACCAGCCCGAGCGAGTTCGCGACCCTCGATTCGCACCGGGATTTCCACAACGCGGTGCCGACACCCGATCACTTCATCCCTGCGCTGTATCTCGCTGGGCTCGCCGCTGCGACCGACTCGGCGCAGCCCGAGGTTCTCGTCGACGGCTATGCCTACGGGTCACTGTCGATGACGGCTTACACGCTCGGCCTGTCCTGCGCACCCGCCGCGGAGACAGGCGGGGTGTCGCAGCCGCCGGCCGGCCTGCCGCCCGATGCGTCCAACATCTGACCGGACTTGGCGCAACCGATCACGCCCAGCCGGAGATCACCACTGCGCGGGATGAATGAATCGAGCGGCCGGCTGCCCGAGCCACTGCGTGACCCGCATCGCGAGATCCATGTCCGCCAACCGCGCGGTGCGCAAGTTGGTCAACCGGCTGGGCGTGCAGTCGAGTTCGTCGGCCAGCTCGGCCCAGGTGAGTTCGCACTCTCGGCGTCGCTCATTGAGTGCCGTGTGCAATTGGCCGAGGTCCCATCGCAATCGGCTGTCCGGCCCGGCGGCTGGCAGGCGGACGTCGCCGACGTCGGCGACCGGACCGGTCAGGAACTCTTCGGGCGCGCGGCCGAGCCAACGCAAAATGATCAGCGCGTACTGGCAGGACATCGACCCGCGCTTCGCGGTTCTCACCAGCGCTCCTGGGCACAGCGAGTGATCGCCCAGCGCGGCGTTGAGGTCGGCGGACTGCTGCCAAAGTTCGTGGGCGAGGGGCGTCCAGTCCAACCCGCGGTCGGCACGCTGGGCGTCGAGGGCGTTGATCAACGCGCTGCCGTCAAAGGCTGTCGCACCGCGCGGGCGCAGGTCGGTACGCATGCGGGTCACGATAAACGCCGACACCGACAGCCGGGCCACGCTGCCCCCGACCAACTACAACTGAGAGAGTGACGAGGGTCGCTAGCAGGCTGCTTGCAATTGCTAGCACGGTCCGGAAGACTAGGGGACGTGATACCCGAGGGACCCAAGGAACAGGCAAAGCGCAGCGGCGCTGCCATCGGAGAATTCATCCGGGAGCAGCGCGAGCAGGCTCATGTCTCGCTTCGGCAGCTGGCCCGCCTGGCCGGGGTTTCCAACCCGTACCTCTCGCAGGTCGAGCGAGGACTGCGCAAACCCAGCGCGGACATCCTGCAGCAGATCGCCAAGGGTCTCGCCATCTCCGCCGAGCAGCTCTATGTGCGCGCGGGGATCCTCGAAGCCAGGCACGGCAGCCCGGAAGTGGTCGCGGCCATCCTGGCTGACCCGGTCCTTGGTGAGCGGCACAAGCAGGTGCTCATCGAGATCTACGAGTCGTTCCGGCGCGAGCACGCCGAGGCGAATCCAGACGACAACGGGGCAGGCCCAGACCTTGCGGCCGTCCCCGAGCCCATCGCTGTAAATCAGCAAATCAACCACTAAGGATGATGACCGACATGTCGATCACCAATGACATCCGCAGCTACGCGGACACCGCCCTCGAGCAGGGCAAGCAGTACGTCGGCCAGGCGCAGGCGCAGTTCAACGGCGTCAACCGGCAGGCCAACCAGTTCGTGAACGGCCTCACCAGCTCCTTCACGACTCGGGCAACCGGCACCGTCCACGACCTGCGCACGCAGGCCGAGAAGACGCTCAACATCGACGCGATCAAGACCGCCGTCGAGCCCTACCTGGCGCAGGCCAAGCAGTACCGGGCAAGCGTCACCGACCGCGCCGAGGGCCTGCTCGAGACCGTCACGAGCGACAAGCGCGTCGCCAAGGTCATCACGACCGCGGAGTCGCTGACCGGCGTCGTGTTCGAGACCGTTCAGGAGCGCGTTGTGAAGCCGGTCGTGTCGCTGACCGGCCTCGGCAACACCCCGGCGCCGAAGAAGGCCCCGGCCAAGCCCGCCAAGGCGGCCACCACCCGGCCGGCCAAGAAGGCCCCGGCCAAGAAGGCGACCGCCGCTCGCAAGGCGCCGGCCAAGAAGGCCACCACCGCTCGCAAGGCGCCGGCCAAGAAGACCACGACCAGCTGAAGCTAGCTCGAGTCTTTTGCACCATCTGGTTGCCCCCGTCCTGTTCATCAGGGCGGGGGCAACTTGCTGCCGCCAGAACAGTGGCGCGCACGACCTACCCTGGACCCGTGGCCGTCTTCAACCAGCTGTACTACTACACCAATGAGGTGCTGTTCTGGAGCCTGCTCGCACTTCGCCTCTGGGCGCTCATCGACTGCCTCACTCGCAAGGTCGCGGCGTTCCCCGCAGTCGACAAGCTGAGCAAGCCGGCCTGGGTCGCCATGCTGGTCTTCGGCGCATTCTTCGGCAGCTTCGTGCTGCCTGACCCGATCGGCCCGATCTCGTTGATCACCGCCGTGATCGCGGCGGTCTACCTCGCCGATGTCCGTCCGGCCGTGCGCGAGGTCAGCGGCGGGACGAGCCGCTGACGCCGTGCTCGCTGACACGGGGCTGCGGGAACGACGCGGCGAACACCTCGGCCAGGCCGCTGAGTAGCTGATCGCCGGTCGGCATCCGCTCCGGGTCGAGCAGCCATTGCAGCGCCAGGCCGTCGCACACCGCCATCACGAACGATGCCACCGCGCGGCAGCGCGCGTCGTCGGCCGGGGTGGAGTTGCCCAGCGACTCGGCGACCCGCTCGGCGACCATCCGGCGCACCTCGCGCATGTGCTCAGCCAGCTGGGCGCGCAGCTTCGGTTCGCGTTGGGCCTGCGCCAGCGCCTCGACGTAGGCCTGCAGCAGCGGACGTTGGGTGGGCATCGCGTCGATCACCGCGGCCCAGGTCGTCCAGGCGCGCTGTACCGGGGTCGCGTCCGGGTCGGCCATCACCATGTCGGCCAACCGCCGGGCCCAATCGGCGAACGCGTCCTCGATGGCCTGGTTGAGCAGCTCGGCCTTGGAGCCGAAGTGATAGCCGATCGAGGCCAGGTTGGTGCCGGACTCGGCGACGAGATCGCGTGCGGTGATGTGCGCGTACCCGCGGGTCTCCAGCAGGGTGCGGGCCGCGATCAGCAGCTGTTCGCGATGTCCCACGGCTCGAGCGTACTCATTTCATCTAGACGCGCGTCATATACATCTGTATAAATCGAGGTATGGCCGTCACCGAACGCTTCATCACCTCGCGCCCGCTGCCGGACACCGCCGAGCTGCCGCCCGGGCCGCGCCTGCCCCGAATGGCGCAGACCGTGATGTTCATGGGCGGGCGCGCGTTCTTCGGCCCGCGCTGGCAACGCAAGTACGGCGACGTCTTCTCGGTACACGTCGCCCCGGCCGGCCGGGCCGTCGTCGTGTGCAAGCCCGAGCACATCCGCGAGGTCTTCTCCGGACCCGCGGACACCTTCCATGCCGGCGAGGGCAACGCCATCCTCGGCCCGGTGATGGGCGAGCACAGCGTGCTGCTGCTCGACGAGCAGGAGCACCTGGCTGCCCGCAAGCGGGTGATGGCTGCCTTCCACGGCGAGGCGGTCACCGCCTGGGGCGAGGTGGTCGAACAGCTGGCCGCCGACACCGTCGCGACCTGGCCGGTGGACACCAAGTTCGGCGTGCACCAGCACATGAACAACATCAGCCTCGAGGTGATCCTGCGGATCGTCTTCGGCATGACCGACGATGCCCGCCTCGCCGAGATTCGGCCGCTGTTGCAGCGACTCGTCAAGATCGGCCCGATGATCTTCCTGGGCTGGATCTATCCGGTGCTCGAGAACCACGGGCCGTGGAAGAAGTTCCAGCAGCTCAAGGAGCGCACCGACGAGGTCATCTACCGCGAGATCACCGCGCGTCGGGCCGTCCCCGATCTCGAGGGACGAACCGATGTGCTCTCCAAGCTGCTCTTTGCCGCACCCGAGCAGAGTGACGAGGAGTTGCGCGACCACCTCGTCACGCTGCTGCTCGCCGGCCACGAGACGACGGCGTCGACGCTGGCGTGGACGTTCCACGATCTGGCCCGTCGTCCCGACCTGCTGGCGCGCGTGCAGCGCGCGGCCGACGAGAACGACGAGGACTACCTCGAAGCCGTGATCAAGGAGTCGATGCGGCTGCGACCGGTCATCAACAACATCGCGCGGCGGCTGAACAAGCCCGCGCGCGTCGGCGGCTACGACCTGCCTGCGGGCATCGTGGTGTTTCCGTCGATCGCGCTCGTGCAGCGCCGTGCGGCGGTCTTCCCCTCGCCCGACGACTTCCGTCCCGAGCGCTTCCTGGGCAGCAATCCGCCGCCCGGGACGTGGATTCCGTTCGGCGGCGGGATCCGGCGCTGCCTGGGCGCCGCGCTCGCGATGGTCGAGGCGACGGCCGTGCTCAAGGCGGTGCTGCAGCGCGTCGACATCGCACCCGGCGGTCGTGCGGAGTGGGGCCGGATGCGCAACGTGACGATGATCCCGTCGCGCGGCGCACGGATCGTCAGCCGGCCGCGCTGACGCTGCTGTCGGTTTCAGCGTCGCTATCGGCGTCTGTTTCGGCTGTCATCTGCCGGCCGGTAATCGGTGTACCAGCGCACGAGCAGCCAGCCGGCGATGATCGCCAGCGCGATGCAGGTGGCGTACTGGCCACCGCGCTCACCGAGGCCGACCGGAGCCAGCACGCACGACACACCGCTGAGCGCGATCACCCACTCGCGACGCATGCCCACCGCCGCCGGGGCGAGGCAGAGCACGGCGAGCAGCAGGTACGACGGGTATAGAACCGGGGCGAGGATGCCGACGCCGAGCAACGCGAAACCGATCGTCCGGTCGAGCGGGCGAGTGCGCACGGTCCAGTAGAGGTACGCGAGTACGGTCACGGCGGCGAATCCGGCGGCGATCCGTCCGCCGGCGGCCAGATCGTCGTAGGACGCGGACGACACGATGAAACCCATCAGGTTGCCCACCACCGACGCCGGCGCGAATGCGGTGTGCTCGTGCATGGCCGAGCTGAGGTTCGCGATCCAGCCGAGGCCGAACGGCACGCAGAACACGATCACGGTCAAGCGTGGCGAGCGCGGCGAGGCCGTCGCGCAGCGCGATGCGCAGTTTCAGTCGGGCCGGATGGCCCACCACGTTCATAGCGATGATCGCGGCAACGGTGATCAGCACGATGGGCTTCAGCCCACCGGCGATGCAGGCCAGGATCACCGCCCGCAACCAGCGCCGCCGGCTCGCGTCGACGATCGCGGCCAGCAGCAGCGCCGCGATCACCCCGGTCACCAGCCCGGCGGACACCACCACGAGCAGGACGGCCGGGTTGAGCACGGTCAGGCACAGCGCGGCAGTGCGCCGGGCGCCGCCGAGGTCGGCGGCCGTGCGTCCGATCGCGATGACGCTGAGCACAGCGACGACGCGCAGCACGATGACCGCTCCGATCACCGAGCCGCCGCTTACTGAAACCGCCAGGTGGTCGATGAACGTCGCCAAAGGTCCGTCGGTGCTGCGCGCGCTTCGCCAGATGGGGTCGATGACATCGATCAGGCGCATGTTGCCGAGCGAGTCAGCCCCGTGGTGGTAGGGGCTGTGCGCGCGGCGGGCGAGCTCACCGGACGCGACGTAGCGGTAGATGTCGGTCGTCAGCAGCGGCGGCCCGACCGCGAACGGCACGGCCCAGATCGCGGCGATCGTCCACACCTGACTCGGCACGAAGTCACGCGCGCGCGACACGTGCATGGTCAGCAGCCACAGCGCGAGCAGCACGCCGATGGCCGCCAGCATCACTACGCCCATCGCGACCCCGGTGACCTGGTACCCGGCCGGGGGGAGCAGCCCTAGCCAGTGGTCGAGGGGCACCGCAGCCGGCGCTGCCCCGATCCGTCCGCCGGTGAAGACGACCACGCCGGACACCACGAATCCGGCAAAGCCCAGGCTGGCAACCGGCCGGGCGGCGATCTCGCGACGGGCGATGTTCAGCCCGTGCAGCGCCTTCTCGGCCAAGTCGTTCATGAGAGGACCCCCGGGCGCCAGTGCGGCGTCAGTATGCCGTAGCCCGCCGACGTGCCTGGCGCACGCTGACACGATCCTGACATTTCCGTGCCGAAGCGCGCACATTGCCGACCGATGGTGGGGCCACACCGGTTCGTCCGAACCGAGACGTCATCGAAGGGAACGCTGACATGTTCATGTACCGAAAGATCGCGGCGGCGGGTGCGACGGCCGTGGCCATAGCCGGGGTCGGCGCGACTGCGCTCGCCACCTCCGGCACGACGGCGACGAGCGGGTCGGGGTCGCCGGCCGCCTCGGCGCATCCTGCCGCTGCCGCGGCATGGCGCCACCACCACCGACTGCTGCGGCATCTGGTGCACGGCAGCGTGGTCACGCACGGCAAGCGCGGTTACATCGCGCATTCCGCGATCCGTGGCACCGCGCAGGCCGTGTCGCCAACCTCGATCACGGTCAAGGCGGCCGACGGCTACTCCGCGACGTTCACCGTCACCAAGCAGACCAAGGTGCGGGAGCGCACTGCCGGCGCGGGGCGCGGCAAGCCGGGCAGCATCGGCGACGTGCACACCGGTGATCGCGTCGCAGTGCTCGGCAGGGAGCCGGAGAAGTCGACCGACGACCCGACGGCGACGGTCATCGTCGACGGTTTGCGCAAGTAACCGGCACCGCACGGGTCATCGGACCGGGGGGAGGCGCACCGTGAAGCGGGCGCCTCCTTCCGGCGCGTGGCCGGCCTCGGCCGTCCCGCCCAACCGCGTGACCAAGCCGTGCACGATCGCCAGTCCGAGCCCCGTCCCCACCTGGCGCACGCCCTGGTAGCGCCGGTACAGCTCGGACCGGTCGAAGGCGACGGCGAGATCGTCGGCGGTGAGCCCCGGACCGCTGTCGCGCACCTCCGCGCACGCCCGGCCGTCCGGATCGGTGCGCACGGCAAGGATGATCTGCGCGCCGGCCGGAGTCACGCGAAGCGCGTTCTCCATCAGCCCGTCCAGCACCTGACGGACCCGGGCGGCGTCGGTCCAAGCGCGGGCGGGCGATGATTCGAAGCGGAAGTCGACGCCGACCGCGCGGCAGCGGGCGTCCCATACCTGCGCCGCGGCCTGGCCCAGCGCGACGAGATCGACCGGTGCGAACTCCAGCCGGAAATCCTGCGCGTCGAGGCGGGCGAGATCGAGCAGGTCGCCGACGAGGCGCTCCAGGCGCCGTGCCTCGCCGAGCAGCACGGTGCCGACCTCGGCCGTGCGCTCGGCGGGCACAATGCCACCCGCCAGTGACTCGGCGTACCCGCGGACCGCGGTCAGCGGCGTGCGCAGGTCGTGCGAAACGGACAGCAGGAAGTCGCGCTGGCGCGATTCCGAATGCGCGAGCGCGCCGGCCAGGGCGTTCACGGCCTCGGCGACCTCGGCCACCTCAGCCGGCCCGGTCGGCGGCACCACCACGTCACGCCGGCCCGCGGCGAGCGCGTGCGCGGCGGCCGCGGTGTTGCGCAACGGCCGGGCCAGGCGGCGGGCGAAGAGCACGCTGAGCAGGGCGGCGACACCGACACCGACCAGGATGGCGATCAGGGTGCGGCGCAGCGCCCGGTCGCCGCCCGCTGTCGCCGCCGAGCGGGCCTGCACCAGGACGACGCCGCCGCGCGCGATCGGGCGGGCCTCGAGATAGATCGCCTGCCCGGCCACGGTGCGGCTTGCCGAGACCGATCCGCCGGCGAGGATCGTGCGCCGATCGGCGGGTGTCAACGCCGCGCGTACCAGCGGAAAGTCGGTGATGACGAGCCCGTCGCGGGTCAGTTCGCCGTAGCCGACGTTGATGACGCGTAGCAGCCGGCCCTTGAGGCGCAGTTGGCCCGCGCTCGCGGCGCCGCGGTCGATGGTCGACTGCGCTGCGTCGGCGAGCCTGCTCAGCACCTGGTGGGCGCTCCGGTCATCGGCGGAGCGGATGAGCCCGATCGCCAGCGCACCGGCGAACACGCCGGTGATCACCGCGATGGCAATGCCGAGCAGCGACATGCGCAACCCCAGCGAGCTGCGACGCGCGCCGCTCACCGGCTCTCGATCGAATAACCGACGCCGCGCACGGTTCGGATCGGGCTCCGCGCGCCGAGTTTCGCGCGCAGTTGAGCGATATGAACGTCGACAGTGCGCGTGCCTGCGGCTGACGCGTAGCCCCACACATCGCTGAGCAGTTGCTCGCGGCTGAACACCCAGCCGGGCCGCCGCATCAGGTAGGCGAGCAGGTCGAACTCGGTCGCGGTCAGCGCAACCTCGGTGCCGTCGACGAAGGAGCGGTGTTCGGTCGGGTCGAGGCTGACCCCGCCGACCTGAAGCGTGCGGGCGCTGCTGGGCATGCCGCGGGTGCGGCGCAGCACACTCGTGACTCGGGCGACCAGCTCTCGCGGCGAGAACGGCTTGGTGATGTAGTCGTCGGCGCCCAACTCGAGGCCGACGATGCGGTCGACCTCGTCGTCGCGGGCGGTCACGAACAGGATCGGCGTCCAGTCCTCTTCGGCGCGAAGCGCTCGGCACACCTCGATGCCGTCGATGCCGGGCAGCCCGACGTCGAGGACGACCGCCACCGGTCGCTGCGCGCGAACGGCGGCAAGTCCCGCCTCGCCAGTGCGTTCGACCTGGACGCCGTAACCCGCCTTGCCGAGGTTCATCCGGATCACGTCCGCGATCGGCGCCTCGTCCTCGACCACGAGCACCAGGCCGCGCGGCGGGTCGGGGCGGTCCACCTCGCCACGGTAGCGACGCCAGACACGCGAAACGGTAACGCGGATGTCAGCGGATTGTCAGGACGACGCATGTATTCTCTAGTGAAACGATAGACATAATGGGTTAGGAAGAGGGTCGATGAGTCGAAGTACGCCGGCGGTCGTGGCCATCGTCGGGGGAGGGGCCAGCGGCTGCCTGAGTGCCGCCCACCTGGCCCGCGCCGCTACCCTCGCCGGCGCCGGGGCAGAGATCCTGCTCATCGACCCGGACGAAGTGGGCCGTGGCCTTGCCTACTCGACCACCGACCCGCGGCACCGCCTCAACGTCCCGGCCAAGGGCATGAGCGCCTGGCCGGATGATCCCGACCACTTCCTGCGCTGGATGCGCCGCCACGTTTCGGTCGACTTCCACGCCGGCGGGTTCGCCGCGCGGCTGCATTACGCCGACTACCTCACGCAGACCCTTGACGAGGCCCTGCGGGCCGCGCCGCACGTCACGCTGACCCACGTGGCCGCGCGCACCACCGACCTGCGCCGTCACGGCCGGCGGCTGCGTGTCACCCTCGACGACGGCACGAGCCGTCCGGTAGACGCCGCAATCCTGGCCACCGGCCACGGCGATCCGTCCACTTCCTGGGCGCCACCCGCGCTGCGCCGGTCCGCGCGTTTCATCGCCGACCCGTGGCGCTGCGAGACCGAACCGCGGATCCCGGTCGGCGGTCGGGTGCTGCTCGTCGGCGCCGGGCTCACGATGGCCGATGTCGCGATGCGCTGGGGACGGGCCGGCGTGCGCGTCCACGTCGCATCGCGCCATGGCATGCTGCCGCTCGCCCACGCTGCCGCGCCGTTCGCTGCCGCAGCACCACCGCAGCTGCCGGACGGTCCCCTCACGCTGGCCGCCGCCCGCCGGTACGTGTTCTCGCACATCCGCGCCGCCGGTGACTGGCGCGCCGCGATCGACGGCCTGCGTCCGATCACCACCGAACTATGGGCGAAGCTGGACGAGCCGGCGCGCCGTGCCTTCATCGCGACCGCCGCCCGGCGTTGGGACCGCGTGCGCCACCGCGTCGACCCCGCGGTGGCGGCCTGGCTCGAGCAACGCCGCGGTGAGGGATCGCTGCGCGTGCACGCAGCGAGCGTGACCGGCGCGCACGAGAGCGCCGACGGGCTGACGGTCACCCTGAGCGACGGCGCGGTGCTCGAGGTCGACGCCGTGGTGAACTGCACCGGCACGTGCGTCGGTGTGCGCACCAGCTCCGACCCGCTGGTGATGAACCTGCTCGAGACCGGGACGGCAACGCCAGGACCGCTCGAGCTCGGCTTCGCCACCGATCCGTCCGGCCGCATCGTCGCTGCGGCCGGCGCGCAGCCCGCTGTGTGGACGATCGGGCCGCTGCGCCGTGGCGAGCTGTGGGAGAGCGTCGCGATTCCCGAGATTCGGGTCCATGCCGCGTCGGTGGCGGCTTCGGTCGTTGCCGCGCTGCCCCCGGCCCGGATCGTCCGCCGCGCGCGTGACCCGTACGGCCTGCCGCTGTCGGCGAATTCGGCAGCCGCCAGTCAGTACGTCGAAGCGGTCGGACGGATCCTGCGCGTGCAGTCCGGTGCCGAAGGGCTGGTCGCGTCGGCCGTCCGCGCCGACTCGTCGTTCGCGCTGGGACATGCGGTGCTCGCCCTGCTCGGCGTGGAATGGGGCGCCGACGTCGACGTCGCGGCGGCCCTCGAGGCGGCGCACCACAACGCGCACAAGGCCGACGAGCGCGAACGGCGATTCATCGATGTCGCGACGGCGCGGGTGACGCAGCCCGGTCGCGATTCGGCTGCCGCGCTGCTCGCGTACATCCAGACCTACCCCGAGGACGCGCTGGCCGTCAGCCTGGCGGTGCCGACGATCGCGTTCGGAGGTGCCACCGAGATCCCGGCGGAGGCGTGGGCGCTTGTCGAAGGGCTCGAACCGATCTATCGCGACGACTGGTGGTACCGCAGCATCCTGGCGTTCGTTCGTCAGGACCAGAGCCGCTTCGAGGAAGCCGGCGAACTTGCCGCCTCGGCGCTGGCTGTAGAGCCCGCATCGGGGCACGCAGTGCACGCGAAGACCCACGTGCACTACGAGACCGGCGATCACCGAGCGGGACTCGACTGGCTGGACGGGTGGATCGCGTCGTGTGGGGCGCTTGCCTCGCACCGGGCGCATTTCTCGTGGCATGCGGCGCTGCACGAACTCGCGCTCGGCGACGACGCGGCCGTGGCCGCCCGGTACGCCGCGCAACTCGCGCCGCCGAGCGTGAGCGGCGTGCGGGCGCTGGTCGACTCGGCGTCACTGCTGTGGCGCGGTTACACCGCCGGCGCCTGGGGTGCCACCGACCTCGGGCCGGTGCTGGCCGCCGTCCCAACCGGGTTGCTGACCGATCCGCAGACGCCGTTCGTCGCGATGCACTCGGCGGTCGCGCTCGCTGCGGCGGGCGACTGTCGCGGGCTGGCGACCCTGCGGCGCAACGCCGCTGCGCGCACCGATGAGGTGTTCACCGACACGGTGGCGCCGCTGGCCGACTCGTTGATGCAGCTGATCCATG
This sequence comes from uncultured Actinomycetota bacterium, assembly GCA_963794885.1. Taxonomy (GTDB): domain Bacteria; phylum Actinomycetota; class Actinomycetes; order Mycobacteriales; family Jatrophihabitantaceae; genus RYN-133. The sequence goes on along the minus strand of CAWCFH010000006.1, from coordinate 82,731 downwards.
GCGACGCCGATCGCGCCGCCGACGGGCTGATCGGGCTCGGCGGGGTCGATCGGCTCGGTGGCAGCGCAGCGCAGCGCGAGATCGTCGAGGACACCCTCATCCACTGTGCGATCGAGTCGCGTCGGTTCGACCTTGCGGCGTCCTTGCTCGACGCTCGGCTGGACCGGCGCTCGTCGCCGCGCGACTCTGCGCGCCGCGCGGAAATCGCGGCGGCTGCCCTCTGCGCCGAAGGCAAGGCTCTTCGCGCTATTGACCAGGGGTCGCGCTAGGCAGGTTGGACGGGGCGCTCGCGCCGTTCGGTGAGGCGCGCGGCGAACGTCAGCGCCATCGCGACGACCGCGTTGACGAGCGTGTTGATCCGCATGCCTCCATGGCACCGCGCCGAACGGTCCGGTGTGCATCCTGTGGGTGAACGCGGGTGGACGGCTTGATCAACAGCGAGATTTGGTCGCATCCGGTCAGCGCGCTGTTGATCAACGACTAGCGTTGCTGCACGGCATGACCGATTCCGGCGCCACCACCGGCCAAGATCACGTACGTCAGACATGATCACGCGCATCACGCAGTCGGCGAAGACCGTGGCCAAACATCGCGCGATCTCCTTCACCGTCACCTCGACCTACCGCGGCCCTCAGCGCAACTCGGTGTTGATCAACGATTGGCGTTGCCGCCACGCATGATCTCGGCCAAGGCGGCTGCGCGTTCGCTGCTGAAGACGTCTTCGAGCAGCAGCGGCTCGCCGTCCGGGCCGGTCAACGGCACCTGCCAGTTGGGGTAGCCCTCGGTCGCGCCCGGCTGGTTCTGCGTGCGCCGATCACCGACTGCGTCGGTGAGCGCCAGGCAGCGCAGCCGCGACGGAGCGAACGTCAGCGCGCGGTGCAGCGCCGACACGGTCTCGTCCGGATCGGCGTCGTCGCCGAGCAGGCCGCGCGAACGCAACCAGTCCAGCCACGCCGTCTGCTCGACGCGATCAGCTTCAAGCTCGTCGGCAAGGGATCGCGTGAGCAGGCCGAGATCGTTGCGCAGCCGGACGTGATCACCGGCGAGGTAGCCGGCCGTCGGCGGCAGGTCGTGTGTCGTCACCGAAGCGAGGCAGTATTCGCGCCACCGCTCGGGTGCCAGCGGACCGCCACCGCCGTCATAGTCGAACTCGAACCAGAGCACGGACGTTCCGAGCAACCCGCGAGCACGAAGGTAGTCGCGCACCCACGGCTCGACGGTGCCGAGATCCTCGCCGACGATGACCGCGCCGGCGCGCGCCGCCTCCAACGCGAGGATGCCGACCAACGCGTCGTGGTCGTACCGGACGTAGGTGCCTTCCTTCGGCCCAACACCGGACGGGATCCACCACAGCCGGAACAGCCCGATGATGTGGTCGACACGCAGCCCGCCCGAATGACGCAGCGCGTTCGCGATCAGCTCGCGGAATGGCGCATAGGCCAGCTCAGCCAATCGATCGGGACGCAACGGTGGCTGCTGCCAGTCCTGCCCGGTCTGGGCGTACGGATCCGGCGGTGCACCGACCGTCACGCCGCGCGCGAACTCGTCCTGCCAGGCCCACGAGTCCGCACCGGTCGGGCTCACGCCAACGGCGAGATCGTGCATCATTCCGAGCGCCATCCCGGACCTGCGCGCGAGCGACTGCGCATCGGCGAGCTGATCGTCGAGCAACCACTGCAGCCAACGGTGGAAGTCGACCGCAGCTGCGTTGTCCGCGACGAACTCGGCCACCGCCGAAGACCGCGGATGGCGGTAAGGCTCCGGCCACTCGTGCCAGTCGGCGCCGTGCGCCTCGGTCAGCGCACACCATGCAGCGAAGTCGTCGAGCGCGGTTCCCTCTCGGCGGCAGAACGCGCGATAGGCCAGCTCGCGCCCGGCCGATCGTCCCTGTTGGTAGATGGCGGCCAACGCCGCGCGTTTCGCCGACCACGCGCTGTCACGATGGATCAGCTCGCTCGCGGTCACCTCGGATCGCATCGCGCCGACCGACCATCGGGTGGCGATGTCCAGCGACGCGTACTCCGGCACTCGTTCGATGCGCAGATAGAGCGGGTTGGCAAACCGTCGTGACGTCGGCAGGTACGGCGAGGGCTGCATCGGCGCGACGGGTTCGGCTGCGTGCAACGGGTTGACCAGGACGAACGCGGCGTCGTGCTCGGTGCCCGCCCAGACCGCGAGGTCGGCGAGATCGGTGAGATCGCCGACGCCCCACGATGCGCGCGAGCGCACGCTGTACAGCTGGGTAGCCAGCCCCCACACCTTGCGATCGCCGAGCCGCGCCGGGAGGCCGAGCCAGGCGGGTGTGACGATCAGCAGCGTGTCGCGCTGCTCGCCGGCGCTGTGCGCGTGCACGCGGTGATATCCGGTAGGCAGCCGCGGGATCTCGAACGTGGCCTCGCCGATCCATCGACCGTCCAGCTCCATGGGCGGCGTGTGGTTGTCCAGCTGGCGCAGGTTGGAGTGGTAGCTGCCGTCCTCGAGAGTCAGCCAGACGTCGACGGACTCGCCTGCGGTGACATGCACATCCACCGTTAGCGCGTCGTCCTCGCGCACGACGAGGCAGGACGGCAGCATGCGCCGCCAGCGTGCCGTACGCAGATCGTCCAACGCCGCGCGGCACGACTCAGGCGTGCGCGCGTCGACGTCGATCGCGCGCAGCACGGCGACGAGCGTCTCGGGACGGACCTGCACGTGCTCGTTGCGCCAGTCCCAGTACTCGGTCGCGACGCCGTGCGCTGTGGCGAGCTCGCGCAACTGCGCGCCGGCGTCGGTCATGTACCCATACAACCCGACCGGCGATGCGGCCCATAGGGTGGACTGGTCATGGACGCCGCCGACCTCACCCTCGTCTGCGGCGCGGGACTCGTCGGCGGCTTCGTCAACTCGATCGCCGGCGGCGGGTCGTTGCTGCTGTTTCCCGCTCTCGTCGCGAGCGGCATGGGGACGGTCGCAGCCAACGTCACCAACTCGGTCGCATTGTGGCCCGGCTACCTCGGCAACGTCGTCGCGCTGGGGCCGGACGATCGTCCTGGCCGCAGGCAGTGGCAGGTGCTGCTCGCTGCGGTCATCGGTGCCGCGGCAGGGTGCGCCTTGCTGCTGCTCACGCCAGCCAGCGCGTTCGACGTCGTCGTCCCGTTCCTCGTGCTGGGAGCCAGTGCGCTGCTCGCTTTCCAACCACGCATCAAAAAGGCGCTGGGCGGGCACGCTCGCGACCGGCACTCGCAGCTGATCGCGGGCGCGTTCGGCGGGGCCGTCTACGGCGGTTACTTCGGCGGCGGGCTCGGCGTGATCCTGATGGCGTTGCTCGGCCTCACCGTCGCTGCTCCCCTCACCCACGTGAACGCGCTCAAGGGTGTGCTGCAGCTGCTGGTCGCGACGGTTTCCTTGATCGCGTTCGCGATCTTCGGCCCGGTCGACTGGTTGGCAGCGGTGCTGATCGCGCCGCTGTCGCTGCTCGGTGGTGTGATCGGTGGACGGCTCGTGCGCCGCCTCAGCGAGCCCGTCCTGCGCAACTGCGTGGTCGTGTTCGGCGTCGCGGTCGGCATCTGGCTGCTGATCCGCGCGTTCTGATCAGGCGCGCATCGCCTTACGCACGGCGCCATCGTCAGGGAGCAGCCCGCGCGCGCCCGACCCGGTCGTGGACAGTGCCGCAGCGGTGACGGCATACCGGACGGCTGCGCGCAGCTCTTCGCCTCGGGAAATCGCCACGCTGAGCGCGCCGCAGAAGCAGTCGCCGGCACCGGTCGTGTCCACTGCCGCCACCGCCGGCGGCTCGAGAACGTCGACTTCGGACCCGGTGATCACCACGGCGCCACGGGATCCGATCGTCACCACGACGTCGCGGTCGGTGACGCGTCGCGCGAGTACGGCCAGCTCGTCGGGGGATCGTTCGGCCGGCTCGACACCGGCGAGCCGGGCGAGTTCGGATTCGTTGGGGACGAGCACGTCGACGCGCTCGAGCAGGTTGCGCGGCAACGTCGTCGGCGGCGCCGGATTCAGTACGACGAGTCCGCCCGCGTGCCGGGCTGCTGCCTGCACGGTTTCCAGCGGGATCTCCAGTTGCATGAGCAGCACGCCGGCTTCGTGCACGGCGCGGATCTCGACATCGGCGGGCGATACCTCGGCGTTGGCGCCCGGCGCCACGACGATCAGGTTCTCACCACTGCCGTCCTCAACGGCAACCGTGGCCGTTCCGCTGGGCACATCGTCGGTAACGAGCACCGCCGTGGTCAGCACGCCACGGTCGGCGAGATCGGCGACGAGGCGCTGGCCGACCGAGTCATCGCCGATCCGTCCCACCATGGCGACATCGGGACAGAGCGCGGCGGCCGCGGCGGCCTGGTTGGCGCCCTTGCCGCCCGGGCCGGTGGTCGTCGTCGTGCCGACGACGGTCTCGCCGCGGCCGGGCAGGTGCGGCACCCCCACGACGAGATCGAGGTTCAGACTGCCGACGACGGTGACCGCGGGAGGCATCATCTCAGTCTGCCGCAGCAGGTGCACCCAACCTTGTGCGGCGCTCGTGACGTAGACAGGGTGTGGATGTGGAAACCGAGCCGGCGCGTAGTCGCGCTGGCTGGGTCGACGATCCCGGCCTGTTCGCGGCGTGGGCGGGGCCGGCATTGCTACCGATGGCTCGGCTCGCGCGGCGCCTTGCACCCAATGCGGATCCCGACGACCTCGTCCAGGACGCATTGAGCCGGGCCTGGCAGAAACGCACCCAGTACGACGCCGCGCGCGGCACGGCGACGACGTGGCTGCTCGCGATCCTCGCCGATCAAGCGCGCGCGTCGCGACGCCGGCGCAATCGGTGGCTGCGCGTCGTCGACGACTCCGCCGAGATTCCCGACGTCCCCGTCGAAGACACGAACGCCGACGTGGATCTGGAGCGCGCGATCGCGCAATTGGCCGACCGGCAACAACTCGCCGTGCACCTGCACTACTTCGTCGGGCTGAGTGTCGATGAGACGGCGGCGGTTATGGACTGCTCTGCCGGGACCGTGAAGTCGACGCTGTTCGACGCGCGTGGCCGGCTGCGCGTGCTGCTAGGAGACGACGATGACTGACGATCAGATGCATGCCCGGCTGCGCGAAGCCGGCGAGCGCTGGCGTGGCGCGCAACACCGTTACGGCCGATGGCGGCGCCGAGGAGCTCTTGTTCGTGCCGACGAAGCAATCGCATCATCGCCGCTGGCTGGCAATTGCATCCGCAGCGGTGATCGCGGCTGCCCTCGTGATCGGCGGCATCGCCTTCGTGACAAGCCGCGGCGCCGATCACAACCACCCTGCTGTGACGGGGAAGGTACCCACCGCAATAAGCGTGCTCGAAGGCGTCACCTGGACCGACACCGCCGCCAACGCCACCGTTGTGTTCTTGGACGGTGCCGCCCGGACCTTCGACGGATGTTCCGACGGCGTGAACAGACTGGCGGTCCACGGAGGCGAACTGAGTCTCGGCAAACGAATCGGAATTGCGGGCACCTGCGGCGGAGTAGGCGCGCATGCCAGGACAGAAACCGACGCCTCAAGAGCGGGCTCTGCACGAGTTCTACAAGACGCTGCGCGGGCCGTCGACGTGGTCGTTGAACGGTCGGACCTTAACCATCAGCAGGACGACCGGAGCATCGATCACCCTGACCACGGACGGGTTTCCGGCCCCGGCAGTGGTCAATCAAACCTGGACGCTCGAGCGTGTTGTTGATGCGACTGCGAACGAGTTGAACGGGGCATTCTCGGCGGCATCGCTGACCTTCGACAGGCGCGACGGGTTTACCGCAAGTGATCTGTGCAATCAGCTCGGCGGAACCGCGGCGTCAACCGTCGATTCGATCGACTTCAGCAATGTCGCCATGACCGACCGGGCTTGCTAACCCGAGTCCCCGGCGACAGCTGTCATCGACACGATCCTGTCCGGCGCGGTTCGCTACGAGATACGTGGCGACGAACTGATCCTGAGCAAGTCGGGCTACGACGGCTTGCTGGTCTACCTGGCCGCGTCCGGCGCACCCAACGACCGGCCGGCGCCATTCGACCTGACCGGACAGACGTGGAATCTCACCAGCCTGCAGTTCGGCAGCGATGTGTATGCGCAGCCGCGCAAGCCGGTTATGCAATCACATCTGACGTTCTTCGGCGGCAGCTACGAAGCGACGCATCGCTGCTACACGCGTAGCGGCGCATCGAACATCGGCGACGGCACGATGACCCTGACCGGAAGCCGAGTCATCGACGTCATTCCTTGTCCGCAACTTCCGAACAGCACGCAGAGTGCGGCCGACGCGCAGGAGAGCCAAGCAGTCGATGCGATCCTTGCCGGCAATGTGCACTGGACGGTGCAGGGCAACACGTTGACTGTGCACAAGGATGGCGGGGGCACGCTGGTTTACCGCAGCACCGGAACCAGCACCACGACTGCTCCTGCGAAGTTCGGCGACGCGAGATGGCGGCTGGTCAGCATCGAGGCCGGCGGCGCGTCGTCGTCGATGTCCGACACCACCGACCGGGTGTTCCTGGAGCAATTGGCCAAGACGATCGTGGTGACCGGCTGCACGTCGCCCGGTATCGGCTTCATCTCGATCGGCGACGGCCAGCTCGGAGTAAGCGACTTCCGCTATAGCTCACCGTGTCAGAACCCGTTGCTCAGCGCGTCCGATCGGGCCGCGCTCACCTCGATCCTGTCCGGAAGGCTGACGTGGTCGATCACCGGCAACGAGCTCACGATCACCAAGCCCGGCGTCGGGACGCTCGGTTTCGTCCGGAAGTGACAACGAGGCCGGTAGCGCTACCGGTGATCGGTACGCACCGGCACAACTCGCCCACCTCGAGAACATGCAGGCCTGATTGCGTAAACCGAAAGTTAGCCGAATCTGGCGCTCATCTGAACAACCCGGTAGCGTCCGCGGCGGTCGAAGAGACGTGTTTTCGCAACGCAAGTACCGCGCCCCCACCGGCACGTGCATTGCAGCAAGCGGGACCAGATCGAAGACCCCGGCGCGCGCGAAGTGCGCGTGCCGGAAGGTTCCTAGCAAGGAGTGCACGTGGCACAGGGCACCGTGAAGTGGTTCAACAACGAGAAGGGCTACGGCTTCATCGCCGTGGACGGCGGCCAGGACGTATTCGTCCACTACTCCGCCATCCAGTCCGACGGCTACCGCTCGCTGGACGAAGGCCAGCGGGTGGAGTTCGAGGTCGCCCAGGGCCCGAAGGGTCCGCAGGCAGACGCGGTTCGCCCGGTCTGACCTGCACCACATTTACAGCGCGAGCCACTGACGGCCCGGATCGCTTCGGCGGTCCGGGCCGTCGCCATTAAGCGCGAGTTTCGCTAGGCGGAATACGCCGATCCGGCGCGCTACGGGAATGGGTTCGACGGCCAAAGACGTTTGTGACTGCATGACCGCTTCTTTCGGTGCCCTGCTGCAGCTCACCGCCAACCCTGGTGACCGGGACGAGTTGCTCCGGATGCTCGGCAACTACCTCGGCACGCTCGAGGACGGCGAGCCGGGCACGACGCTGATCGCGGTCGCGGCCGATCCGAACGATGAGAACCTCGTCTGGATCTGGGAGGAGTTCGAGGACGCCGCCGCGGTCCAGGCACACTTCGAGCACGACTTCCTGCGCGCGCTGCAGATGGAGCTCGCCGACCTGCTGGCCGAACCGCCCGCCGTCCGGCCGCTGGCCCCTGTCGTCCGGCATGTGCACGGCGGCGTCTCCGCCGAATAGGCGCCGCGCGTCCTGAAGGTTCTGCAAGCCACGTTTCTTGCACTCGCCGGGGCCGAGTGCTAAACCTGAGTTGGCACTCGGGTACCCTGAGTGCCAACCGGCCGTGATGAGGCACTCCCATGAGCGCCGTCCGTCGCGGGCATCGCTGAGCCGGAAAATACAGCGTTTCCATGTGAAGGGAATTACCGCATGGCCAAGTTGATCGCGTTCGACGAAGAGGCCCGTCGCGGCCTCGAGCGCGGCATGAACACCCTCGCGGATGCCGTGAAGGTGACGCTCGGTCCTAAGGGCCGCAACGTCGTGCTGGAGAAGAAGTGGGGCGCTCCCACCATCACCAATGACGGTGTGAGCATCGCCAAGGAGATCGAGCTCGAGGACCCGTTCGAGAAGATCGGTGCCGAGCTCGTCAAGGAAGTAGCCAAGAAGACCGACGACGTAGCCGGTGACGGCACGACGACGGCCACCGTCCTGGCCCAGGCCCTGGTCAAGGAAGGGCTGCGCAACGTCGCAGCCGGAGCCAACCCGATGGCGCTCAAGCGCGGCATCGAAGCGGCCGTGGCCTCGGTTTCCGAGGTGCTGGGCAACCAGGCCAAGGATGTCGAGACCAAGGAGCAGATCGCGGCCACGGCCTCGATCTCCGCTGCTGACCCGAGCGTCGGCGAGCTCATCGCCGAGGCGATGGACAAGGTCGGCAAGGAAGGCGTCATCACCGTCGAGGAGAGCAACACCTTCGGCCTCGAGCTCGAGCTCACCGAGGGCATGCGCTTCGACAAGGGTCACCTGTCGCAGTACTTCGTGACCGACGCCGAGCGTCTCGAGACCGTGCTCGACGACCCGTACATCCTGATCGTCGAGTCGAAGATCTCGAACGTGAAGGATCTGCTGCCGCTGCTCGAGAAGGTCATGCAGACCGGCAAGCCGCTGGCGATCATCGCCGAGGACGTCGAGGGCGAGGCTCTCGCGACCCTGGTCGTGAACAAGATCCGTGGCACGTTCAAGTCCGTCGCCGTCAAGGCCCCGGGCTTCGGTGACCGGCGCAAGGCCATGCTGGCCGACATCGCCATCCTCACCGGTGGCACGGTCATCAGCGAGACGGTCGGGCTCAAGCTCGAGAACGCCACGCTCGACGACCTGGGCAAGGCGCGCAAGTTCACCACCACCAAGGACGAGACCACGATCATCGAGGGCTCGGGTGACGCTGACCAGATCCAGGGTCGGGTGAACCAGATCCGCGCCGAGATCGAGAAGAGCGACTCCGACTACGACCGCGAGAAGCTGCAGGAGCGGCTGGCCAAGCTGGCCGGCGGCGTTGCGGTCATCAAGGTCGGCGCTGCGACCGAGGTCGAGCTCAAGGAGCGCAAGCACCGCATCGAGGACGCCGTTCGCAACGCGAAGGCGGCCGTCGAAGAGGGCCTGCTCCCCGGTGGTGGCGTGGCCCTGGCCAACGCGACCGTGACCGCGTTCGAGAAGCTCGACCTGGAGGGCGACGAGGCCACTGGCGCCAACATCGTCAAGGTCGCGCTGCTCGCACCGCTCAAGCAGATCGCCATCAACGCCGGCCTCGAGGGCGGCGTCGTGTCGGAGAAGGTGCTCAGCCTCAAGCCGGGTCACGGCCTCAACGCCGCGACCGGTGAGTACGTCGACATGTTCAAGGAAGGCATCGTCGAGCCCACCAAGGTGACTCGCTCGGCGCTGCAGAACGCGGCGTCCATCGCTGCGCTCTTCCTCACCACCGAGGCCGTTGTGGCCGACAAGCCGGAGAAGGCTCCGGCGGGTGCACCGGGCGGCATGCCCGGCGGTGACATGGACTTCTGAGTCCATCAGTTCGCAATTGGGGGGCGGGTCCGGAAACGGGCCCGCCCCCTTTGCGATGTGCCGACCACTGACAAGGATTCTGGCGACTCTTGTGCGCGCGTTGATCATCATGTGCCACCATCTCCCGCTGTGACCGCCGTCGACGCCCCCACGCGCTGCCCGAATTGCGGCAGTGCTGCCCTTGCCCACGTGCATACCGACCCGCCGTGGTGCACGGGTTGCGAGTGGAACCTCGGCCAGTGGCCGCAGCCGACGAAAGAGCGGGGACGCCGCGCCGTGCTGCGCAATCGCCGGCGCGCCTTCGCCGTGAACCGGCAACTGCTGCGCGAATTCGATGGTGCCCGGCCGGACCGTCCCCGCCGCGACCAGCTCCGGTGTGCTGCTCGGCGTGGCCTCGGTGCTCCTCCTGCTCTTCGACATCGGCCTGCTCGCCGGCGGCGTCTTCCTGCTGATCACGGCGGTGTGGGCGGTGAAGCTGCTTGCCCTGTTCGTGATCCTGCTCGGCATCGAATGCCGGCCACGGTTCTTCAAGATGGATATGCACGGCGAGGTGACGCCGGCCGAAGTGCCCAGCATGTGGGCCGTCGTCGAGCAGGCCCGGGAGAGCATCGGCGCGCCCGAGATCGACCGGCTGACGATCACGACCGACTTCAACGCGTCGTGCGGGCACAGCGGTATCCGCCGGCAGGTCGTCCTGTCGATCGGGCTGCCGCTGTGGGCCGCGCTCAGCCCGGCCGGGAGGCTGGCGCTGCTCGGCCACGAACTCGGTCACCTCGTCAACGGCGACCCGACGACCTCGTTCATCACGCAGCCCGCTCTGACGACATTCGACCGGCTCGCCGACGTCTTCGATCCAGACCATCTGATCGACGACGACAACGGGCTGCGCGAGGTACTCGCGACGATCGTGGCCCATGCGATCTTCGTTCCGCTGCACCTGGTGTGCCGCGGAGCGCAGCGCGCACTCTGGCGGGTCGCCGCGCAGGACCATCAGCGCTCGGAGATCTATGCCGACGCGCTCGCGGCCCGGCTCGGCGGCACGCGGGGCGCGGTCGAACTCGCGCATGTCCTGCTTCTCAGCGATCCGGTCGTGCGCGCGCTGCGCGCGGCTGCCGGCGACAGCGCCGATCCGCAGGTGTGGCAGGCCGAAGCGGCGCGCACCGTCGCGGCCGTCGCCGATCTGCGTCGGGCTGAACAGCGGTCGATGCGCTATGACGTGTCGGCCTACGCGAGCCACCCGCCCAGCGGATTGCGCTCGCGCCTCGTGCGCTCGTGGCCGACCACTGCGCCAGCGATCCGGATTCCGGTCGAAGCGATGGCCTCGGCCGATCGCGATATGGGCCGCCGCTATACGAGTGCGCGCCGTGCGCTCGTCAACCGCTAGCTGACAGACCGGACCGGGCTGGGACGGGACGGGGCGTCAGCCGAGCAAATCGTCGACGAAGCACCAGCGCCAGGCCTCGCCCGGCTCCACGCTGCGCATCACCGGGTGCCGCGTCTCGTGGAAGTGTGCCGTGGCGTGTTTGCGCACCGACGAGTCGCAGCAGCCGACGTGCCCGCACTCCAGGCACAGCCGCAGGTGCACCCACCTCGTCCCCTCGCGCACGCAGTCCTCGCACTCGCCCGGGGTGTTCGCGCGCCGCACCCGGGGCGCCGCTTCGAGATGCTTGCAGTCGCCGGCCCGGTTGTCGGGAGTGACAAGTTCGTCGTCGATGCGCGCAGCTGCGTCAGCGATCCTGTCGAGCAACGACTCCTCGACGTCGATCGCGTTCAGCGCCATGCGCAACACCTCGTCGTCGTAGGCCCCGCTGTCGCGCGCCTCGAGCACTGAACTGCGTTCTGCCGAGAGCATCTGCAGGCGCAGCCGGCGATAGGTCGCCGCCGGCGGCTCGAGCTCGGCCTGCGAGCGACCGAGCTGCTCCCAGATCTGGTTGGCGCGGCGCAGCGCCCGCTCCTGCAGCTGCTCGATCACCTCCGGCGGATCGTCGTCGGTCTTCAGCTCGTCCAGCACCGCGAGCCCGGCCCGGGCTGCCCGGTCGACGAGGCCGGCCGACTGCAGCGCGTCCTCGGCGGCGTCGGGTGAGGGCAGGCGCAGCCGGCGGACGAGCCACGGCAGGCTCAACCCTTCGATGAGCAGTGTGCCGGCCACGACCGTGAACGCGACGAGGGCGAGCAACGCGCGCTCGGGCGTCTGTGCGGGTAGCAAGAACGCTGCTGCCAGGGTCACGACGCCGCGCATGCCGGCCCACGACGACGACCAGGCTGACCCGCCACCCCCATGTGCGCATACCCAGGCGCGCCATGATGCCGGACACCGTGAACATCCAGACGAGCCGAAAGCCGATCGTCGTCGCCAGCACGGCCAGGCACGGCCACGCGATCTGCTGCCACGGCAGGTGGTCGTTGCGCACGCTGCTGATCAGGCCGCGCAACTGCAACCCGATCAGCAGGAACACCGCGTTCTCGAGCAGGAACTGCACCGTGCGCCAGTTGCCGTTCTCGGCGATCCGCGAGCGCGCCGACTGCAACTGCGGCGCCCGGTGACCGAGATACAGACCCGTCACCACGACGGCCAGCACGCCGGACGCGTGGATCTCCTGCGCCGGCAGGAAGGCGATGTAGGGCGCGGCGAACGAGAGCGTCGTGTCGAGCACGGGGTCGTTGATCTTCTTGCGGACGAACGCGAGCACGAGCGCGGCCGCGGCACCGATCAGCAGGCCGCCGCCGGCTGCGCGGAGGAAGTCCCAGCCGATCTGCCATGCGCTGACCGAGGCGGTCAGCGCCGCGATTGCGGTGTTGAGCGCGACCAGCGCCGTCGCGTCGTTGAGCAGGCTCTCGCCTTCGAGGATCGAGACGATGCGCCGCGGCATCCCGACCCGCCGGGCCACCGTCGTGGCGGCCACCGCGTCGGGCGGCGCGACGATGGCGCCGATGGCGAAGCCGGCCGCGAGCGTGATGCCGGGCGCGACCCACCAGGCCACGTAGCCCGACCACCACCGTGGTGAACGCGACCAGCCCCACCGAGAGCAACAGGATCGGGCGACGGTTGACCTTGAAGTCGATCAGTGACGTGCGGATCGCGGCCGAGTACAGCAGCGGCGGCAGCAGCCCGATGAGCACGAGGTCCGGGGTCAGCTCGATCTCGAGGAAGTTCGGGACGAACGACAGGCCGATGCCGACGACCACGAGAGCAAGCGGCTCCGACCAGCCGAACCGGCGCGCGAAACCTGCTACGAATCCGACGACCGCGACGAGCGCGAGGATGTCGAGCGCGGCATGCACTCAGCCATTGTCCTGATCGGCTGGCTAATTGCGGCGAGACGTCGTGGGCGTGATGTTCCAGATCGTGCAGGAAGTACTTGGCCAGCGTGTCGACGGTGAACACCGAGCCGTTCGACCGGCGGCCAGGACGCGGCTGCTCGTCAGGACGGACCGACGCGAACTGAGCGGCGATCCGCTCGCTCTCGACGGCAAGTTCGGCCGACACCGTCGGCGGATCCTGCTCCCAGTACCGCTCGGCAAGCGCTGTCTCGTCCTGATCCCAATTGACGAAGACCGGGTTGTCCTGACCGCGCATCGCGGCCAGGCGCGCGCCGAAGACGATGCAGACGTCGCGCACGTGGCAGGCGTACTCGAGCGGCGACCACACGTCGGGACGGGGGCGGCGCGCAGCGTCCGGCCGGCCCAGCGACGCGCGGATCTTCGCGACGGCGGCGCGGGTACGCGCAGCGACGTCGACGACCGTCGCGGCGTCGTAGCCGCACTCCGGACAAGGACGGTCGAGCACCCACGTCCAGTCCTTGTCGTCCGGCGGCGGCGCTGCCGGCTCACTCACGCCAACCTCGCTCACGGATGAGCAACCTGATCGGCCGGCGGCGCGGCGATGTGCACGGGCACGTCGAAGTTGGTCAACGTGACAAGAACGTCGACGTGCTGACCGGCAACGGTGAGGTGCTCGGTTACCTTGCGCGGACGTCCGGACTGGTCGACGTAAACCTCGACGGGCAGCTTGCTCAGCCCGCTCTGTTCGAGCGCGGCGCGGTTCGGGAAGTCGGACGGCAGTGAATTGACGTCGACGTTGAGCTTGTAATGGCCGACGGTCACCCCGTTGAGCTGCTCCTTGCCCTCGAAGCGCAGGTCCTTCCCGGCCGAGACGAGGCTGGCGACGCTCTTGCCGGCGCCGGTCTGGATCGATGTCTGGAACGACGTGTAGAGCTGCTGCAACTTCGGATCGCTCGTAGTCGCGCCGATCTCCACCCACGGCTTGGGCGACGGGTACACCGAGGCAGGCAGCTTCGCGTACACCGTGGCGCCGATGATGACGAACCGCAGCGCCAGCGAACCAACCGTCTCTTGCAGGTCGATGGACTGCACAGCGCCGTTCGCGAGTTGCTCGTCGCCCGAGGCCTTGATCGCCGTGCCGCCGGCAGACTCATTGAGCTGCAGATGCGCCGTCTTGATCGCGTCGTTGCCCCGCACCAGCAACGCGCCGAGGCCCTGGATGTCGGAGGGGAAGCTGATGCCCTCCTGGGACGTGCCGGAACCTGACACGGTCTGGGCGCAACCGGCAAGCAGCACGACAGACCCGAGCACTGCGGCGGCGGCCGCCCGTCCAAGATGGCGCATCTGAGAAAAGTACCGTCAGCCGGTCGTGACTTGATCACTCGGCGGGGCGGCGATGTGCAGCGGCGCGTTGAACTTGCTCACGTCCACGGTGATGTTGAACGGCTGCGAGCCGAGTTTCACCGCCACGACCACGCGCACCGGACGTCCCTTGCTGTCCAGGGACAGGTCGACCGGCACGGACTTCTGGCCGACGTCGGAGAGCAGCGTGCCCAGGGTGGTGCCGCGGCTTTTCGCCGCGTCGATCACGACGGTGTACTCGTGCCCGGTGCTCGTCGTCCCCTTGTCGTCGACCGATACGGCGGTACGGACGAGGTCGGCGACCGCGGGCAGCGACGACGCGGCCTTGGTGAGGGTGAGCGTGCTGGCCACCTCGCGGACGAACTCGTTCTTGCTGTTCGAGCGCACGATTGCCCACGGCTTGCCGTCGGTGATGCTCGCGGGCGGCAGTTGCACGTAGCTGGTCGATCCGATGGTGACGATCCGGGACTTCTGCCCGCCGGTGACCAGCGAGATGTCCGACGCCGTCGCCGTGCCGTGGGCATAGCTGAAGTCGCCGGTGACCGTCCCGATGAGTACCCCGCCGTCGACGCTCAGGTGCGCGGAGGTGATGCCGGCCAGCCCGGACTGCATCGTCGCGGCGAGCTGTGCGGCCTGCGCCGGCCCGGCTGTCGACGTCGACGGCGGGGCGGTGGTCGCCGCGGTGCTCCCGCCCGAGGACGAGCAGGCGGCGAGGAGCAGCGCGGGGACGAGCAGGGCAGCGCGGAATCGGAGCACGTGTCGAACCTAGCCGCCGACCGCATCGTGATCATGCACGAATGCGGGCCAGAGGCGGCAATTGTGCATGATCACGGCGAGGATCAGAGCGGGCGCAGCAGGTCGTCTGCGTCGACGATCGTGTACGCGTAGCCCTGCTCGGCGAGGAAGCGCTGCCGGTGCGCGGCGTATTCGGCGTCGAGGGTGTCGCGCGCGACCACGGTGTAGAAGTGCGCCTGCCGCCCGTCGTGCTTGGGACGCAGCACCCGGCCGAGCCGCTGCGCCTCTTCCTGGCGCGACCCGAACGTTCCGCTGATCTGCACCGCGACGGCCGCCTCGGGCAGGTCGATCGAGAAGTTCGCGACCTTGCTCACCACGAGCACGCGCTGCTCACCGCGCCGGAACTCGTCGTAGAGCCGCTCGCTGTCCTTGTTCGGCGTCGAGCCCTGGATGATCGGCGCGCCGTCGAGCTCGGCTGAGACGTCGTCGAGCTGGTCGAGGTACGCGCCGATGACCAGGATCTGATCGTCCGGGTGGTTCTCGACGATCTGTCCTGATGACCGGCAGCTTCGTGCGCGCGGTGGCCGCCAGCTTGTAACGGTCCTCCGGCTCGGCGGTCGCGTACGCCATCCGCTCGGCGTCGGTCAGCGTGACGCGCACCTCGGTGCAGTCGGCCGGCGCGATCCAGCCCTGGTTCTCGATGTCCTTCCACGGCGCGTCATAGCGCTTCGGGCCGATCAGGGAGAAGACGTCGCCCTCGCGGCCGTCCTCGCGGATCAGCGTCGCGGTCAGGCCGAGCCGGCGGCGCGACTGCAGATCGGCGGTGAGCCGGAAGATCGGTGCGGGCAGCAGGTGCACCTCGTCGTACACGATCAGGCCCCAGTCGCGGCTGTCGAACAGCTCGAGGTGGCGGTACTCGCCCTTCCGTCGCGTCGTCATCACCTGATACGTGGCGATGGTGACCGGACGGATCTCCTTCTTCTCGCCGCTGTACTCGCCGATCTCCTCCTCGGTGAGCGTGGTGCGTGCGAGCAGCTCGCGCTTCCACTGCCGCCCGGCGACGGTGTTGGTGACGAGGATGAGCGTGGTGGCCTTCGCCTCGGCCATTGCCGCAGCGCCGACGAGGGTCTTGCCGGCGCCGCACGGCAGCACGACGACGCCCGAGCCGCCCTGCCAGAACATGTCGACCGCCTGGCGCTGATAGGTGCGCAGGTGCCAGTCGTCCTGCTTGAGCTCGATCGGGTGCGCCTCGCCGTTGACGTAGCCGGCGAGATCCTCGGCCGGCCAGCCGACCTTGAGCAGGGCCTGCTTGAGCCGGCCCCGCTCGGACGGATGCACGAGCACGGTGTCGGCGTCGACGCGCGCGCCCAGCATCGGCTGGATCTTCTTCTGCCGCACGACCTCCTCGAGCACCGCGCGATCGAGGCTGATGAGGACGAGCCCGTGTACCGGGTGCTTGGCCAGCTGCAGGCGGCCGTAGCGATCCATCGTGTCGGCGACGTCGACGAGCAGCCCGTGCGGCACGAATAGCGGCTGTACCGGACGAGCGCGTCGACCACCTGCTCGGCGTCGTGCCCTGCGGCGCGGGCGTTCCACAGGCCGAGCGGGGTCAGCCGGTAGGTGTGCACGTGCTCGGGGCTGCGCTCGAGCTCGGCGAACGGGGCGATCGCGGCGCGCGCCTCCTGCGCCATGGGGTGATCGACCTCGAGCAGCAAGGTCTTGTCGGACTGGACGATCAGGGGTCCGTCGGTCACGTCTCTCCTGAGGTCGGGCGACCGTCCATTATCGCAAATCCCCGCCACCCCGTGTTCCGGGCCGACTTCATTTACCTAATTAGCTAGTAAAGCTTTACCTATCTGCCTAGTCATAGTACGGTCCGTCCATGCTGGATTTCTCGGTCGATACCGCAAGCGGCCTGGCGCCGTATCTGCAGCTGGTGCAGCAGGTCAAGCAGGCGTTGCGCCTGGGCTGGCTGCAGCCGGGCGACAAGCTGCCGACCGTGCACGAGGTGGCCGCGACGGTCGCCATCAACCCGAACACCGTGCAGAAGGCCTACCGCGAGCTCGAGCGCGAAGGGCTGGTCAGCGGGCGTCCCGGCCAGGGCACCTTCGTGCAGCGCAGCCTGAGCCAGTCGACCCCGGCGTCGGTGACGGCCCTGGGCCGGCGGCTGACCCGCTGGATCGACGCTGCGCGGGCCGCCGGCCTCGACGACGACGGCATCATGGACCTCGTTCATGCCACGATGCGGCAGTTTTCCGTCGAGGACATAGCGTGACCGCGGCCGTCGACGTAACCGGAGCGGGTCGCCGGTACGGGCACTTCTGGGCGCTGCGCGATTGCACGCTGACGCTTCCGGCCGGCTCGATCACCGCCGTCGTCGGGCCGAACGGCGCGGGCAAGTCGACCTTGCTGAACATGCTCGTCGGGCTGCTACGGCCGTCCGCGGGGCAATTGCTCGTCGACGGTGACGAACCGACCGGCACTGCGGCGTTCCTGTCGCGAGTGGGCTACCTCGCGCAGGACAGCCCGCTCTACCGCGACTACCGGGTCGAGGACATGTTGCGTTTCGGGCGTGCCATGAACCCCGCGTGGGACGACGCACTTGCCCGTGAGCGGCTGGCTGCGGCCGAAGTGCCGCTGCGCAGGCGGGCCGGCAAGCTGTCCGGCGGCCAGCGTGCCCAGGTGGCCCTGGCCCTGGCGCTGGCCAAGCGGCCGCGCGTGCTGATCCTCGACGAACCGCTGGCGGCACTCGACCCGCTCGCCCGCCGCGATTTCCTGCGCTCGCTGCTCGACAGCGCGGCGGCGACGCACCTGACCGTCCTGCTGTCGTCACACCTCATCGGCGAGCTGGCCCGGGTCTGCGACCACCTCGTGGTGATCCGCAACGGCCGGTTGCGGCTGGCCGGCGAACTCGACGAGTTGCTGGCCGAGCACCACTGGGTCGCTGGTTCGCACGACGACACTGCGCATCTGCCCAACGCGGTTCAGGTGCTCAGCCGGTCGTCGCACGAGCGGCACGCCCGGCTGCTCGTGCGCAGCGCCGATCCGCTCTACAACCCGGCGCTGGTAGTGACCCCCGTGGATGTCGAGGACCTCGTCATGGCATATCTCGAAGCAGCACCCGACGCCCGGCCGCGGAGAGCCGCGATGATCTGGCAGACCTGGCGACAACAGCGATCGGCAGCCATCGTCGCGGCCGTCATCCTGGCGGGGTTGGCCGGCGCGATCGTCACAGTCGGGACGATCGCGCGGCGCCGCGCCTCGGCACTCGGGTTGCCGCACTGTCTGGCGGCGCATCGCGACTGCGGCTCGGCCATCGAAGCCCTGCACCGTGACTTCCACTCGATCCCGCCGGTGACAGGGGCACTGGTCGCGATCCCGCTGCTCGCAGGCATGTTCTGGGCTGCGCCGCTCGTTTCGCGCGAGTACGAGGCCGGCACGCATCGCCTGGCGTGGACCCAGTCGATCAGCCCGCTGCGCTGGATCACCACCAAGATCGTGCTGATCTTCGGCGTTCTCGCGATCGTGATCGCTGCCCTCGCCGCGCGACGACGTGGGCACTCGATCCGCTCGATGTCGCCTTCGGCGGCCGCTTCAACAGCACCTGGTACGACATAACCGGCGTTGTTCCAGTCGCATGCATGCTGTTCGCGCTGGCGCTCGGGGTCGCGCTGAGCGCGCTCATCCGGCGCACCATCCCCGCGATGGCCTTGGCGCTGGTCGGCTACGCGGCCGCGCGCATTCCCATTCACTGGGTGCGCGGTCACTTCGCACCCGTCACCGTCCGGACGCTCAATATCGCGCTGACGACCTTCACGAACAACCCTGCCGGCGACGCGCTCGAGCCGTTGGCCGCCGTCGTGCCGCCGGGCGCCTGGCTCCAACAGACTTCGGTCTTGGATGCGGCCGGACACGCGATTCCCACCTATCACGGGAACCTCGGCGTCATCCGGTACTTCTGCTCGAACGTCGATCTGATGGCGCGGCCCTCGGCTGCCCGCGCCGGCGACGTGTCGGCACACGATCTGACCAATCTGCATTCCTGCCTGCAGCGCACCAGGAACGTCGACGTCATCGAGCGGGTCAGCTTCCAGCCTGTCTCGCACTTCTGGTACGTCCAGGGTGTCGAGAGCCTGCTGTTCCTCGGCGTCGCCGCGGCGCTGGTGACCCTGGCGATCCTGGCCGTGTCCCGGCGCCGCGTGTTCTGATCACCACGGGTCTCCACCCGGTCTCCACCCGTCGGTTGATTCGCCAGGGCGCCGATTTCGCGAGTCTTGAGCCATGTCACTCACCGATTACCTTCTCGACTCGATCCTCGTCCTGCTCGTCCTGCGCCAGCTGCGCGAGAGCCGCCTCGACCGGATGTCGGTCATCCTGCCGCTCGGCATCGCCGCGGCGGTCGGCAACAGCTACCTGCACGGCATCCCCACCGCCGGCAACGACCTACTGCTGGTCGTCGGCCTGACCGCGGTCGGGGTGGCGTTCGGGTTGATCAGCGGGCTGACCACCCGGGTCCGCGCCGACGGCGGTCGCTACGCACTGGTCAAGGCCGGCTGGATCGCCGCCGGCGTGTGGGTCCTGAGCATGGGCTCCCGGTTCGCGTTCGCGATCTGGGCCAGCAACGGCGGCGCCCCCGCACTGGGCCGGTTCAGCGTCGCGCACCACATCACCAGCGGCGAGGCCTGGACGGCGGCGTTGGTACTGATGGCACTCGGCGAGGTGCTGGTGCGCACCGCGACGCTGTGGGTGCGCGCCCAGCGCGTCCTGCAGAGCCGGCCGGTCCCCGAGCTCGTCGCGGCCTGAACCCGGCAATGGCCGAACCGGCGCCAGGGTCAGGCCAACCCGACCTTGAAGCCCTGGCGCCACGACGGGTAGCGCAGCTCCCAACCGAGTTCGCGCTTCGCCTTCGCGTTGGAGAAGCCCCGTCCCTCGGTCATCATCGTCACCGCAACCTCCCCGGCCAGCAGCCGGGCCAGCCAGCTGGGCACGCGCATCGGCCGCTTCGCGCCGGCGCACTGGGCCAGATAGGGCAGCCACTCGCTGGCCGGGGCGGGCTCGTCGTCGACGATGTTGAAGACGCCCTTCGCGTGCTGTTCCACGGCCAGGACGGTCGCGCTGGCCGCGTCGTCCACGTGCACCCACGAGCTGTACCCGGTAGCCGCCCCGACGAGCGGGAACTGTCGCTTGCGCACGAGCTCGACCTGGTCGTCGGTGGCGCCCGGCCCGTAGAGGCCGCCGTAGCGAAGGACCGCTCCATCGGCCTTGCCGACGACCTCCTCGAGATGGCCGATCGCGGCCATGCCCGGCGCGGCCGCCGTCCCCGTCTGCGGATCCAGCGGGTCCTCCTCGGTCTTCACCCAGCCACCGCGGCGGATGCCGTTCCAGCAGCCGTAGCTCTGCGCGAGAAAGTTCGACACGCCGGTCGCCTCCGCAGCGGCCAGCAGGTGATCGGTGCCCTCGGTGCGCAGCCGGTTGGTGGTGGCGAACCAGCGGTCCATGTGCTTGAGGTCGGGCTTGCCGGCGATGGCCGTCATCTGGTGCACGATCACCTCCGGCCGGGCGGCCGTCACCGCCGCTTCGACCGACCGGGCATCAAGGCCGTCCATCACGACCGCCTCGGCCCCCAGCTGCTGCAGCAGGCCCAGCTTGCCGGGGCCGGTCGTCGTCGCCGTCACCTGGTGGCCGCGAGCGACAAGTTGCGGTACGAGCCGCCGGCCCACGACCCCCGTCCCGCCTGCCACGAATATCCGCATAACGATCACCGTCCTTGACTCAAGATTCTGGCTATGTGCTCTCCAGACGAGACAGGCCCGGTCAGGTGTGACAGGGAGTGAACCAGGCGTGGCGCACGTCTCGGCTAGCGGCCGGCCAGGCCCTGCCGCCAGGCCCAGGCCACCAGGCCGGGCCGGCCATCGACGTTCAGCTTCGACAGCACGTGGTTGAGGTGGGTCTTCACCGTCGCCTCGCTGACGACCAGCCGGCGGGCGATCTGTTGATTGGACAGGCCCTCGGCCACCAGCCGGACAACGTCGACCTCGCGCTTGGTCAGCCCGCCGAGGTCCTCGGCCGGCGGCGGCGGGGTGCTTGCCGGCCCGGCGACCAGCTCGACGAGCCGGCGCTGCACGGAGGCGTCGAGCACGGTCCGTCCGGCTGCCACCTCGCGGATCGCGTCGAGCAGGTCCTCGCCGGACGTGTCCTTCGTCAGGTAGCCCGCCGCCCCGGCCCGCAACGCGGGCAGGATCGCTTCGTCGTCGGCGAAGGTCGTCAGCACCAGCACGCGCACCGACGGTGCTTGCGCCGCGAGCACCGCCGCGACCTCGGCGCCCGTCCGCTTGGGCATGCGCAGGTCCAGCAGCACGACATCGGGGCGCTGCGCGAGGACGAGATCGACCGCCTCGTCCCCGTCGGCTGCCGCGCCGACCACCGTGACGTCCGGTGCGGCGGACAGCAGCAGGACGAGGCCATCACGCACGACGGCCTGATCGTCGGCGACGACAACCGAAATCATGCTGTCGCGCCCGCCCGAACGGGGATGCGAAGCTCGACCAGCCAGCCGCCCTCGGCGCGGGGGCCTGCGGTGAGCGTGCCGCCGACGGCGCGGATCCGCTCGTCCATCCCGGCCAGGCCGAGCCCGGAGCCCTGCGCGGCGACCGGATTGCGCCCGGGCGGCAGGCCGAGATCCGCGACGCACACGTGCAGCCCGCCATCGGTGTACGCGAGGGTCACCGTGACTGCCGCGCCGGGCGCGTAACGCGCCGCGTTGGTGAGCGCTTCCTGCACCGCGCGGTAGACGGCGTGGCCGGCCGGCGGCGCCACGGGATGCGCGGTGCCGGTGACCTGCAGGGTGACCTCGCCCGGGTGCCGCTCGACCAGCGCCGCGATCTCGTCAAGACCCAGCCCAACCGGATCGCGCAGCGCGGTGACGACCGCGCGCGCCTCGGTGAGCCCGTCGCGGGCGAGCGCCGCCGCCTTGTCCAGCGGCTCGAGGACGGTCGCGTCGACGTTCTCGCGGGCTGCGATCGCCCGGGTGGCCTGCAACTGGACCGAGAGCCCGGCCAGGCTGTGCGCCAGCACGTCGTGCAGGTCACGGGCGATCCGGCCGCGTTCCTGCAGGGCGGCAGCCTGTGCCTCTGCCTCGCGACCGGCCTGCACCTCGACGAGCAGCGCCTGCGCTTCGTCGCGCGACGCGATGAGCTCGCGACGCTCGACGGCCCGCTGGGCCAGGACGGGAACCCCCAGCCCGGCCAGCACCCCGACGAGGCTGTGCGCCACGTAACCGACCACGGCTCCCACCGCAATCGTGTCGACGACCACGAACACCCGGCCCCAGCCGCGATCGATCGGCACGGCGATCCTGGATGCGGCCAGGAAAGCGGGCAGCTCGCCCAGCCCGCTCGGCCCGATCAACACCGCGCTGAGTCCGGCGACGGTCGCGACGACGATCGTGATCATCGTCGTTCGCACCGAGCGGGTGTCGTCGGTGAACTGCACTGCGGCGGCGGCGATCGTCATCGCCACGCCGGTCCAGATCCGGGCCTGTACCCCGTGTGCGGCGAGCACGGTGACCACGATCACCGCGATCCACGCCGGCACCTGCCACAGCCAGAACCGACGGCGACTCCAGATCATCGCGCGGAGCTCATGCGTCGTCGGTGTCGTCGATGACGGTGGCCGCGGTGATCCGGTGCAGCGGGAAGGCGGCCAGCCCCTCCCGTCCCGGCTGCTGGCCACGCACGTACCCGCCGGCCATCGAGATGGGCAGGATCGTGTGCCGGGCGGCCGTGCCGTCGGCCTCGGCCACCCCGAGCAGCACCCGGTGCCCCGCGCGAATGGCCTCGCGAAGCAGGCCCATCGTGGCCGCGGAGGTCACGCCGGGCACCTGCTGAGCGAGCGGCGGCACGCGGCGGCTGATCTCGGTCAGCGCGTCACCCGAGCGCACCCGCTTGACCAGCTCACCGACCGGCGTCTCATTGCTGCGTGCCCGCACCGCCCGAACCGGCTGGCGCGAGGGCGCGCGGGGCAGATCGGCGCCGAGCGCGATGACCGCTCCGTCGGCTGCTTCGGCGGCCGGCGCGAAACCGGCCTCGCGCAACACGTCCAGCACCCGGGCGACCGGCGCGTTCGAGATGACGACCGTCGGCGCGATCTTGCGCAGTTGGAGTGCGGCCACATCGCGGTCGGCGACCACGCGAGCGAGCAGCGCCTCGTCCTCGCAGCGCAGGTACGACGCAGCAGTTCCCGACCGCAGCATGCCGTGCCGCCGGGCAAGGTCGTCGATGAGGTAGCTCAGCGCTTGCGGCACCGGCGTGCGCGACCGCTGCGCGAACATTGCGGCCAGGTCGGTGCCGGTGCGGCCGCTGTCGAGCGCGCGGCGCACCGACGTCCCGGTCACCCGGTACACGCTGGCACCACCGGTCGACTCGAGGTCGGCGACCAGCGCGAGTTCGGTGGCCAGCTCGGGGGTCGGCGGGCCAGGCACCACCACGGTGAGGTCGGGCTGGACGAGGAAGTGATCGACCGGGATCGGCAGCGCGCTGGTGAGCACCTGCTCGGCGACCGTGCGGCTGCCGCTGAACAGCGTGCGGCTGTACCCGGTGAGCCCGCCGGCCGCGGTGATGCCGAGCAGTTCGGCTTCGGCGAGGACGGCAGCGGCGAGCGGGCGCTGCCCGGTGGCCCGCCGCGGCGCCTGCCAGGCCAGCCGCCGCAGCACCTGATCGGCATCGGCAGGTGCGGCTCCGGGGGCGAGCGGGGTGAGCAGGGCGAGCGCCTGGCTGCGCAACGTCGCGATGGTGCCCCGCTCGGTGTCCGGGCTGAGCACGGTGATCACGCGGTCGCGCTCGCCGCGCTGGCCGACCAGGCTCGGCTGGCGGGTCATCGCGAGCCAGGCCAGGGCGAGGTCGGACCACCGTGCCGCCGTGTCGTGCTTGCGCCAGGTGTCGAACTCCGCGGTCGGCAGGTACACCGGATCGAGCCCGTGCGTCGCGTTCAGCAGCCCGGCCGCGGCGGCAACCTCGGCGATCAGCGCGACGGTGCTCTCGTCCACGCCGAGATCGCGGGCGGTGCGGCGCAGCTCGCGCACCCCGACGCCGCCGGACCGCAGCTGGGCAGGCGGCAGCACGCTCCAGGTGTCGGCCAGCATGTCGACCAGCCGCAGCGTGTCGAGCACGGCGGTCGTGCCGAGCCGGTCGAGTTCGGCCGGCTCGCGCTCGGTGACGGCGATCTGCGGCGGGTCGGGTTCCAGCGTGCCGAGCGGGGACGGACGCAGCGCGATGCCGACCTCACGGGGCAGCTCGACGGTCAGAGCATCGACGGGCACGAGCAGGCCGCGCATCAGCAGCGCGGTGGCCGGCGACGCTTCGCCGCCCGGGCGCGGCCGCAGCACGCCGACCGGTGGGCCGGCCGCGAGCCGGTCGAGCATGTCCCGCTCGGCCGGTTCGACGGCGGCGATCAGCTCAGCGACCCGAGCCGGGTCGGCGAGGGCAGCAGCGATAGCGGCTCCGGCTGCCGGTTGCCGCAGGGGTGCGATTCCGAGCGAGCGCAGGACGGGCACCAGCTGGACATCGGCCACCTGCCGCAACAGGTGTGCAGCGGGCCGTCCCAGACCGGCCGGATACGTCCCCAGCGACTCGCGCACGGAGCTGGCCAGGTGCAGCCGATCCGGTTCGCCCCAGACCAGGGCCAGCGTCAGCAGCTGCTCGAGGCCGTCGGCGAGCCGGTCGTCGTCGGTCGAGGCGAGCAGCGCGCCCGCGGCGGCGAGGGTGATCGGGGTGTCCGGACGGGAGACCAGCACGAGCGCCTCGAGGATGCGCAACTCGAACGCGTTGAGCGTGTCGACCGCGCGTTGCACGGACGTGCGGACCGAAAGCCGGCTGGCCAGGTTGGGCAGATCCGCCGGCGCAGGTAGGGCCAGATCAGGTCGCCGGCGCAGCAGCTCGGCGAGTTGGGCGTCGGTTCGAGAGCGCAGCCACTCGGTCAGTGCCGCCGGGCGGTGCGCGGCGGTCGGTAGTGGAGACGCTGCCACGAGTCGCCGGTCAGCGCCCGTCGGCGAGAATTGGGCGGGCCTTCGCCTCGGGGTGGGTGTAGCGCAGCTTCTCCAGCGGCAGCGGGAATTCGACGTCTTGCCCGAACGGCGACAGCGAGCCGGCCTGGTCGGCCGCGAGCTCGTTCACGTGGAAATCCACCCGCTCGGTTTCCGCGTGGTAGTACTGCTCGGGCAGACGGGGCGACGTGCCAGCCATGGGATGCCTCTCGCTGAGCTGTTGCGGACAGTCCAGTTTATCGGTCCAGCGAGCGGGCCGCCGCACGCTGCTCGTCGCGTCCGGCTTTGAGACCGGACCAGACCGCCAGGGCGAACCCCGCGGGAGCGAGCAGGCACGCCAGGTTCAGCCAGAGTGGGGTGTCGGAGTCGCCGAAGAAGAACGGCAGGACGTCGACTGCGATCGCCACCAGGCCTAACGCGAAGGCGAAGATCCCGAGCCGGAGCACGGTTGCCAGTATCCCCGTGTGTTGTTCGCCATCGCTGAGTAATCTGTGTAGAGAAGGCGCCGCGGCGTGCGGTGCCTTCGATCGTGTTGCGACCACATGGGGGATCCGGTGCCTACCGGCAAGGTGAAGTTCTTCAGCGCGGAGAAGGGTTTTGGCTTCCTCGCCTACGACGACGGCGAGGACGTCTTCGTGCACCGTGATGCCCTGCCCGAGGGCGTGACGGAACTGAAGAAGGGCCAGCGCGTCGAGTTCGGCATCGTGTCCGGGCGGAAGGGCAACCAGGCCATGCAGGTGCGGGTGCTCGATCCCGTCCCGTCGGTGGCCCGCGCCACCCGCAAGCCGGCCGAGGAGCTCGCCCCGCTCGTCGAGGACCTGATCAAGCTGCTGGACAGCACGTCGAACTCGCTGCGCCGCGGCCGCTACCCGGATCGGGCCGAAGCCCGCAAGGTGGCCGGCCTCCTGCGTGCCTTCGCCGACAACCTCGAGGCCTAAACCGTTCAGCGCCTCCCTTCGAGATGAGTGGCGCGTTTCGGTGGTGAGTGGCGCGAAATTTCGCGCCACTCACCGGAGTATCGCGCCACTCACCGCAGCGGAGGCGTGCGGCGGCCGGTAGCAGCGGCCGCGCGTCTCGCGGAGCTGCAGCAGGCGATCGCGCCGACGCTGAGCTCCCTGGCATGGTGAGTGGCGCGTTTCGGTGGTGAGTGGCGCGAAATTTCGCGCCACTCACCGGAGTATCGCGCCACTCACCGCACGCGGTTCACCGGAGGTTCGGGTTGGTCGGGGTTAGCCCGGCTTCGTGGGCTCGGGTCAGCAGGGCTTCGGCGGCGGCGTAGCCCTCTTCGCCCAGGTCACGGGTGAAGTCGTTGACGTAGAGGTCGATGTGCTGGCGCTGCACATCGGGTGACATCTCGGCCGCGTGCTCGGCGACGTAGCCCGCCGAGGCGGACGGATCGGCCCACGCCTGCTCGACCGAGGCCCGCACCACCCGGGCGATCGCGGCGGCATCGAGCGAGCGCCGGGCCAGGATCGCGCCGAGCGGGATCGGCAGGCCGGTGTCGGCCTCCCACCACGCGCCGAGGTCGACCAGGGCCGACAGCCCGTACTGCGGGTAGGTGAACCGTGCCTCGTGGATGACCAGTCCCGCGTCATAGCGGCCGGCGCGCACCCCGGGCATGATCTCGGCGAACGGCACCACCTCGATGCGTGCCGGTCGCTGCCCGGCCGCCCAGAGCCGGAAGAGCAGGTATGCGGTCGAGCGCTCGCTCGGAACCGCAACAGTCCGTCCGTCCAGACGGGCAAGATCGCCACGATGCAGGACGAGCGGGCCGCAACCACGTCCCAACGCACCGCCGGTCGGCAGTAGCGCGTACTGGTCGAGCAGCCACGGCAGCGCGGCGTAGGACACCTTGACCACGTCGAACTCGCCGCGCTCGGCGGCAGTGTTCGTGATGTCGATGTCGGCGTAGGTCACCTCGACCGGCGGCGCGCCTTCGATCAGGCCGTGCGTCCAGGCGTGGAAGACGAACGTGTCGTTCGGGCACGGCGAGAAGGCGAGCTTCACAGCTCCCATCCTGCCGCCAGCGACGCGACGGCAGCACGCAGGGCGGCGAGCGCGTCCGGGATGCGCCACGCATCGCGGTCGCGTGGCCCGACCGGGTTGCTGATCGCGCGGATCTCGGCGAACGCGACTCCGTGCAGCGTGGCTGCCGCAGCGACGCCGGCGCCCTCCATGCCCTCGGCGACGGCATCCGGGTAGCGCTCGATCAGATCGGCTGCGCCGGCGGCCGTTCCGGTGACCGTGGCGACCGTGAGGACGGTGCCGAGGTGCCCGCCGGTGCGATCGGCCAGCTCGACTGCGAGCCGCGGTGGCACGTCATAGCGGTCGGTTGCGAAGTCGATCGGGACGAATCCGTCGGGCGACTGCGCCCCGAGATCGGCGAAGGCGATCGACGAGGCGACCGCGATGTCGCCGATCGCGAGCGTGCCGAACCCGCCCCCGATCCCGGCGCACAGCACGAGGTCGTAGTGCTGCGCGGCCAACGCAGCCGAGGTGGCGGCCGCGCTGGCCGCCGGGCCGATACCACCGACGAGCACGGCGTCGCGTCCGATGACCTCGCGCTCGGCGGCGACTGCGGTGACGACGAGAAGCTTCATCGCTGGATCGTGATCTCGGCGACCCAGCTTCCGACGGTGGACGCCCCGCGCTGGGAGACGATGAGGTAGTAACTGCCGACGCCATAGGGCACATCGACGCGGGTGGTGTGCGAGTTCGTCACGTTGCCGGATCGGTAGTTGGCGCCCTTGATCGATCGGAACTGGCCCTTGGCGTTGCGCACCGCCGACACCACGCCCCACGTCTGGGTGGCCACGGCGCGCGGCACGTCGACGAGCAGGGTCGAGCCAGGCTGCGCCGACACCTGGCCGACGACGCTCTTCGGGAAGTGGCAGTGCGCCGGATCGAAGCAGTAGGTCTGCGGCTGGACGGTCGTGGTCGTGCTGCCGGACAGCACGGTCAACTCCGGCAGCGGCTTCTGACACGCGGTGACCGCCGTCGCGAGCGCGCCGACCGCAGCCGCGACGCGCAATCGGCGATGCATGCGACGTCCCCTCAGTACGGGCGGGTCTTGCGCATGCTGACGGTACCGGTCGGCTGGATCGGGGTGGTGTTCGGCTGCGGCGGTTGATTGCGGCTCATGAGGCGATACCGCAGCCCGATGATGATCGCGACCGCGCCCATGACCACGCCGGCCACCCAGAACACGATCGAGCCGCCGTTGTGCTTGTCGCTGGGCAGCAGCACTCCGATGGCCGCGCCGACCACCCAGGCCAGCTGCAGGAACGTCTCGGATCGCGCGAACGCGCTCGAGCGCAGCGTCTCGACGACATCACGTTGGATCAGCGAGTCGAGCGCGATCTTCGACAGCGCGTTGGCGACCGCGCTCACGTACATGCCGATGACGGCGAACATGATGTTGAACGTGATCGCGACGAGGACGCAGACCCCGGCCGTGATCGCCACGGAGATGACGATCGTCAGCTGGGGTTTCACCATCCTGAGCTTGGTGCCGATGGCCGTGCCGCTGAAGTTCCCGACGCCGGCGGCCCCGATGACGGCACCGAGCTGAACCGCGGCATCGACGCCGTGCACGGTGCTCTCGACATAGAACGCGAGATAGATGGTCAGCAACCCGGACAGCAGGCGCAGCACCGACTCGCCCTGCAGGGCGACCACCACGTGCGCGTCGAAGCCACGTTGCGCCCAGCTGCGCAACCGAGCCAGCGGCGGTACCGGCTCCTGGGTGCGCGGGCGGGGCGGTTCCTGGGGGTGGCGGGGCGCCGACGCCGCGGAGTCGACCTGCGGCGGCAACCGGAACGAGAAGTAGGCGCAGACGCCGAACGCGATCGCCGTGAGCCACAACCCGACGCTGTACGACCCGGTGATCTTGATGACGATGCCCACGACACCGCCGAGGACAACCGTCGAGCCGAGCCCGAAGATCGTCAGCCGTGAGTTGGCCTGGGTGAGCGTCATGCCAGGTGGGACGAGCCGGGGCGCAGCCGCCGCGCGCACGACCGAGTACGCCTTGGACAGCACGAGCGACCCGAGCGCACAGGGGTAGAGCCAGAGCAGGTTGCTCGAATGACCGGCCATGATCACCGCGAGCACGGCCCGTCCGATCGCCGTGCCTGCCATCGTCCAGCGCCGACCATGTTGCAGCCGGTCGAGCGCGGGGCCGATGACCGGCGCGATCAGCGCGAACGGAGCCATCGTGACGACGAGGTACAGCAGCACGTTGCCGCGTTGCGCGTGCGCGGACGCACCGAAGAAGACAGTGCCCGCCAGCGCGACGGTGATCATCGCGTCGGTGCCGTAGCTGAGCACCTGGTTCCAGACCAGCGCGGTCAATCCCGATTCGTGCGCGCCGTCGGCCTTGCTGGCGCTGACCACCTTCCGGGTCACCGCCCGCGCCGCCCGATTGCTGCCGGCGATCGCTGCTTTGGTCAGCGCAACTGCCGGGCTCGACGGCGGTGCAGGTTCGGCCGACGCCGCGCGCGTGTGGTGGTAGGTCGGCGAGCCGTACGGATCCGACGGTGGCTGTACCGGCGGCTGCACCGGTGGCGGCGCCGGCTGCGGCGGGTAGTACGGCGCGGGATTGGGCGGTGCCACTCGCGGCGCGTGGGTGGTGTGACCGGACTTCGAGAACCGCTTGCGCGGGCGCTCGTCCGGTCGGCGTGGCATGCGTCCATCCTGCCTCACGGTGCCGACCTGGTTGGTGATGCGCGACAATGTCAGGACCATGGACGCGATGACACAGATCAAGCCGGACTCCGTGCTCGCCGCGGCGGTCGAAGTCGCCCGCAATGCGGCCCTCGACGTGGGCGGCGAGCACGTCGGCCAGCACGTCGCCGTCTATCCGGACGGCGATCGGCTGGTCACCCACGCGTTCGCCTCGACCGCACCCGGCTACAGCGGGTGGTACTGGGCGGTCACGCTCGCCCGGCCGCCGCGCGGCAAGACCCCGACCGTCGCCGAGGTCGTCATGCTGCCGGGTTCCGACGCGCTGCTTGCGCCGGCCTGGGTGCCGTGGCACGAGCGCGTGCAGCCCGGCGATCTGAGCCCCGGCGACCTGCTGCCGACCGATCCGGACGACCCGCGCATCGTGCCGTCCTACGTCCAGTCCGACGATCCGGCAGTCGAAGCCGTCGCGTTCGAACTCGGGTTCGGCCGCAAGCGAGTGATGTCGCGCGAGGGCCGGCTGGACGCTGCCGAGCGCTGGTATCTCGGTGACGGCGGCCCCGAGGCACCGATGGCGCGCCAGGCTCCGGCGCACTGCGGTACCTGCGCGTTCCTCCTACCGCTGGCCGGATCGCTGTCGGCGGGCTTCGGAGTGTGCGGCAACGAGGTGACGCCGGTGGACGGCCGGGTGGTCAGTGTCGAGTACGGCTGCGGAGCCCACAGCGAGGCGAAGGTGGTCGTGCCGCCACTGTCCGAGCCCGGCGAGGTCGTCTACGACGACGGCGAGGACATCCTCGTCTAGACCGTGCGACCCTCGCGGCGGTGCCTGCGCATCAGCGTCCAGCCGACGAAGCCGAGCAACCAGCCGGCCAGCGCGGTCCACAGCCAGTCGCGGTGATGGTGCTCGCCCAGCCAGCTGTAGAAGGGCAGCAGGGCGACGAACGCGACGAAGAACAGCGCCGTCCCGATCGCAACCACCGGCCTGGCGTCGGTCTGCACGGCAGCCGGCCGCTTGCGCTCCACCATGTCTCGAGCCTACCGACTGAGAGCAGTGCTCTCGGTTGGCTACTGGAAATCTGACGTTTCGTTAGGTAGACTAACGATCGTGACCACCGCGACGCGCACCACCATTGGCGAACTCGCCGCGCTGTTGCGTCCGTCCCTGTTGCGGCTGACCCGGCTCATCCGCAACCAGCGCGTGGACATGTCCGTCACGCTCACCCAGCTCTCCGCCATGGGCACGCTCACCAAGCGCGGTCCGATGAGCGCGGGCGAGCTCGCCGCGTGCGAGCGTGTCCAGCCGCCGTCGATGACCAAGGTGCTCGCCAACCTCGAAGAGCGTGGCCTGGTGCGGCGCGAGGTGCATCCGACCGACAAGCGGCAGGCGATCATCTCGGTGACCGAGCAGGGCCTGGCGCTGCTCGACTCCGAACGCCGCTCGCGCGATGCCTGGTTGACCCAGCGATTGGCGGAACTGACGCCAGACGAGCGGGCGCTGCTGCGCTCGGTCGTCCCCGTACTCGACAAGCTCGCGGAGCAGTGACTGACGTAGTGACATCAGGCCCCACCCTTTCCAGCAAATCCGCTACACCCGCTCGAATGTTCCGCTCGCTCGCAGTGCGCAACTACCGGCTCTACGCATCAGGTCAGCTCGTGTCGCTGACCGGTACCTGGATGCAGCGCGTTGCGCAGGACTGGCTCGTGCTCGAGCTGACCAACTCGGGCACCGCGCTTGGCGTGATCACCGCGCTGCAGTTCGGCCCGTCCTTGCTGCTCGGCCTGTGGGGCGGCGTGCTCGCCGACCGCAGCAACAAGCGCCGGTTGCTCTTCGTCACCCAGACCGGCCTGGCGATCGTCGCCCTCGCACTCGGCCTGCTGACCGTGACCGGTGTCGTCGCCTACTGGCACGTCATGCTGCTCGCGCTCTTGCTCGGGCTGGTCACTGCGATCGACACCCCGGTGCGCCAGTCCTTCGTGGTCGAGATGGTCGGCAAGGACGATCTGGCCAACGCGGTCGGGATCAACTCGACGATCTTCAACACCGGACGGATCCTCGGCCCGGCGGTCGCCGGCGTCATGATCAGCGCGGTCGGCACTGGTTGGGCGTTCCTCGTGAATGCCGCCTCGAGCGTGGCGGTGCTCGCTGCGCTCGCGGCGATGCGGCCGGCCGAATTGCATCCCGCGCCGGCGGTCGTGCGTGCGCGCGGTCAGTTGCGGGAAGGATTCCGCTACGTGCGCGGACGGGCCGATCTCGTCCTCACCATGATCTTGGTGTTCGTGATCGGCACCTTCGGCTTGAACTTCCAGATCACGACCGCGCTGATCGCCAAGCAGGTGTTCAACCGCGGCGCGACCGGCTACGGATTGCTTTCGACCGCGCTCGCGGTCGGGGCGTGCGTCGGCGCGATCCTGGCCACGATGCGCAATCACCGTCCGTCCCAGATGTTCCTGGTGCTCGCAGCGCTGGCGTTCAGCGTGCTCGAGGTCGCGTCGGGCCTGATGCCGTCGTTCGCGACGACCGCGCTGATCCTGCTGCCGACCGGCCTGGCGATGCTCACCCTGACCACGGCCGCGAACTCCTCGGTACAGCTGGGAGTCTCGCCAACGATGCGTGGTCGAGTGATGGCCCTGTACCTCGTGTGCTTCATGGGCGGGACGCCGCTGGGCGCACCGATCGTCGGCTGGTTGGCCGGAGTGGCCGGCCCACGCTGGGGGCTGGTCGGCGGCGGCGTGATCTGCCTCGTCTGCACCCTCACCCTGGCCACGGTCTTCGCGCACCGGCGCGGCATGACCCGTAGCGACGTGGCCGACCGGCTGCACGCCCTGCCGGTACTTTCTCACGCGTAGGGGCAACAATGCCGATGTGGACGTCATCGAGGTAACGCGCGCAGACGATCCACGCCTCGACGACTTCCGCAATCTCCAGGACGCCGACGTCCGTCCCGACCGGCGCGGCATCGTGATCGCCGAGGGGACGAACGTCGTCACCCGGCTGGCCACCTCCGCCTACCCGATCCGAGCGGTGTTCGGCGTGCCGGCCAAGATCGATCTGCTGTGCTCGGTGCTGGGCGACCGCGACGTGCCGATCTATGTGGGCGACAAGTGGCTGCTTTCCGAGGTTGTCGGCTTCCGTGTGACGCGCGGTGTGCTGGCTGCCGCGTCGCGGCCCCGCCCGTGGGAAGCGTCGGCATTGCTCGCGTCGGCACGCCGCGTCGTCGTGCTCGAAGGGCTGAACGACTTCGAGAACCTCGGCGCGCTGTTCCGCAACGCTGCCGCCTTCGGGGTCGACGCGGTGCTGCTGGATCCGACGACCGCCGATCCGCTGTACCGGCGGTCGGTTCGGGTGTCGATGGGGCATGCGCTGCGCGTCCCGTTCGCCGTCCTGCCCGGCGCGTGGCCTGATTCGCTCTCGCTGGTGAGATCGGCGGGCTTGCGACTGCTGGCCATGACCCCGGACCACACTGCCGACGACCTGCGGGCCATGCCGCCGCCGCAACGCTGGGCCGTGCTGCTCGGCGCGGAAGGTCCCGGGCTGACTCCGGCCGCGATCGCACAGGCCGATCAACGCGTGCGCATCCCGATGGCCGACGGCGTCGACTCGCTCAACGTGGCCACCGCCGGCGCGGTCGCGCTCGCCCACCTCGCCTGACGTCACTGAGATTCACAGGTGCAGACGGTGCGCAGGTATCAGGATCGGGAGCAGAATCTCCTTCCGCTAGATACCAACCATAGGGAGCCTTCGATGCGTGGTCGCATAGCCATATCGGTCGTCGCCGCAGCTTGTGCACTGGGCCTTGCGGCCTTCGAGGCCGGCGCGAGCGCTGCGCCGACCCGAGCAGCCCATACCATCCAGATCGTCGTGCGCCCGGTGACCTCCACGGGTCATGCGGCCGCCGGCTTCAGCGTCGCGCGCGGAGCCGACCGGCTCGCTGGACTGCAGCGGTGCCGGCGCGTCGCCGGGCGCGGTCAGCAAGAACATCCTCGAGTGCAGCCCGTCGGTCGAATACGCAATCGCATGCTGGAAGTCGTCGACGCCGAAACGCGCGCTGTGCATGCGAAACCCGCGAACCCACAAGCTGGCCAAGATCCCGTACTCAGGCGGGTTCGCGCACGCTTCGCCGCCGCACGCCAACAGTGCACCGCTGGCCATCACCCTCGGTGACGGCGACAAGTGCTCGATCCGTGACGGCGGTGCGTGGGGAACGCTCAAGAAGCACCCGCAGTGGAACGGTGAGTACTCGTGCGTCAATGACGGCGTCGTCTGGGCGCCGCCGAGCTCGACGCACTACGGCGTGAACGAGTCGCACCCGCAGTGGACGGTGCACACGGCAGCCGCGTCGGGCAAGGGGCCGATTGTGGTCCGGAACGTGAGCCGCGCGTACTTCGTCGGCACGAAGCACGCCTGAGGTGCGGGCCTGACCAACAGCATCG
Source organism: uncultured Actinomycetota bacterium (assembly GCA_963794885.1). Lineage (GTDB taxonomy): Bacteria > Actinomycetota > Actinomycetes > Mycobacteriales > Jatrophihabitantaceae > RYN-133. Next base: position 48,668 of record CAWCFH010000006.1, on the reverse strand, counting down.
CCCGTCGGCCGTGATCGACCGATTCGCCTAGATTGATTGCGTGTCCTCGCTATCCCGCCTGCCGGCCGGCGTGCTGAAGGCACGATTCGACGCGTTGCTCTCCGATGCCGTTCGGCCGATGCTCAAGGAGCGCGGCTTCGCGAAGTCAGGGCCGACCTTCACCCGCCGTCGCGGCCCGCTGTACGACGTGATCAATTTTCAGGGCAGCGATGTCAACGGGACGGGTCTGCTGCATCGCTTCTACATCAACGTCGGGATCGGGTCCGTCGACGTGGATGCGGCAGGCGGCGAGCCCGCGAGCGCGCGGCCGAAGCTCGACGGGTGCGTGGTCTCGCGTCGCTGGGAGGAGCTCGTCGACGGGGCGCCTGCCCGGATCGAGATCCGCCCGGATTCCCACCTCGACGAGCTTCGCGAACAGCTGCTGAACCGACTGGACCGGGTCGTGGCGGTGCTCGACGCGGTGCCGACGACCGACGCGCTGGTCGAGCTGGCCGTCGAGCGCAACCGGCTGCACCAGATGCAGAAATCGTGTGCCTACCTCGCCGCGACCGGCGACGTGGCGCGGCTTCGGCGTTACGTCGCGAAGCTCCGCCAGGAGTTCGGCGACGACCTGCGCTGGCCGATCTTCAACCGCCAGCTCTGCGCGGCCGTGGGGGCCGCTGCGGCCGGGCTGCGCGCCGAAGGGCTACTGGACGAACTGGAGTCCTAGCGCCCGCGTGACCACTCGCCCGCTGGGTCGTTTAACTCCAATGAGACCGGTTTTCACCGCTTTTTCCGGGTGGGTATCGGGAGCGAGAAGACCTGAACCGGGCACCTCGTTCACGGCTAAGACAACTGGCCGCTCGCCTCGATCCGCGCATGAACTGCGCAGAAGGACAGCGACATCATGTTCGATGGCGTGTTAGACGAGTTTGATGCATCTGCCAGCCGGTTCGTCGCGGCAGCCGAGGCCGTCCGTTTGGAGACCGCGTTCGACGACGCCGTCACTCCAGAACATTTCGGCCGGTTGACCGCTGCGCTCAGCGACGTCGTGGCAGCCTTCGGGCTCGCCCAGCAGCGAGCCTTTCGCGAGCTGCGCGAAGCAGTCGACGGCGACAGCGACGACTGAGGTCAGTCGCTTTCGAGCCGCCCTCGCGCGGTGAGCAGGAACAGGATCACCAGGGACGGCCCCACCAGCACGGCTGCGACGACCGCGATCACAGCCAGCGCGGACATGGTCGCCGGCGGTGCGGCACCCGCGGTCAGCGCGAGATGCGTACCCAGCAGATACGGGTACTGGGACACACCCCATCCAACGATGACCGCGGCCACCGCGACAACGCCCAGCGGGCGGACCAGCGCGGGCGTGCCGCGCAGGGTGGCCACGAGCGCGGCCAATCCGGCGGCAGCTGATATCGCGATGCAGGGCCAGCCGTCGTGCAGCAGGTGGACGTAGAGGCGATGCGCGTCGTGGTCGAGCACGAACAGACCGGCGACGGACACCGCGCCGGCCACAACCGCCGCGCCGACAGCACGGCGGCGGGCCCAGACCTCCAGCGGGTGGTCGCCTCGTCGGCGAGCCTCGGCGGTGAGGAAGACGGCGGCCAGATAGCCGCAGCTGAGCACGGCGAGCACGCCCCCGAGCACCGAGGTCGGGTTGAGCCAGCTCGTGACCGCGTCGCCGTGTCCGGCGCTCGGAACCCGTCCCGAGGCGATGCCGCCGACCACCGCACCGAAGCAGAACGGCGTGAGAATCGACGACGTCGCGAACGCCGCGCCGTATACGCGTTGCTCGGCCGTGCGCACCGACACCTTCCGAAACGCGAAGCCGGACCCGCGGAGCACGATCCCGAACGCCGCGATGCCGAGCGGGATGTACTGCGTGGTCATGATCGCCGAGAACGCGCTGGGGAAGCCTGACCAGAGCACCACCAGGCAGAAGATCAGCCAGGTGTGGTTGGCCTCCCAGACCGGTCCGATCGCATGGTCGATCAACTCCCGCGCACGCGCGCCACGGTGCGCGCCACCCGCAGTCAGATCCCACAACCCGGTGCCGAAGTCGGCGCCACCGAACACGCCGTAGAGCACGACACCGAGCAGCAGGACGAGCGCGACGGCCGTGGTCATGACGGCGCGCCCACTTCGACCGGCTCGTCGTCGGGGCCATACGGCGTTGCCACATCCTGCCCCGCCGCCCACCGCCGTCGCAGCCCGCGCAGCGCGAGCACGGCGCCGGTGGTGACGCCGGCATAGATGACGACGGCGCCGGCGAAGAACGGCCACAGGTTGCCCGACGTCTGCACGGCATCGCGGGTGAGCAGCAGGCCGACGACCGTCCACGGTTGCCTTCCTACCTCGGTGACGACCCAGCCGGTTTCCAACGACACGACCGCGACGATCCCGCTGATGGCGACCGCGCGCAGGAACCACGCGCTCGGCCGGGTCACCCGGTGCCGCCACCACGCGAGAGCGAACCACAGCGCCAGCCCGAGGAGCAGGAACCCGGTTCCGACCATCGTGTCGAAGGCGAGGTGGACGATCGTCACCTGATGATCGGACGGGCGCACGCCCGCGGGTATGGCGTTCAGCCCGGAGATGCGCGTGGACGGGCTGAATCCGGACAGCAGCGACGCGCCGTCCGGTATCGGGAGGCCGAAGCGCAAGCTTGCCGTCGACCATGACCCCGCCCAGTTCTTCGGGCACATGGGTCGCCGTTGTCGGCAGCGCCTCGATCGTCGCGAACTTGGCCGGTTCGTCGTGGAAGACCGCGCGGGCGATGACGTCGCCCATGAAGATCTGCAGCGGGATCGCTATCGGCCCCGACGACGAGCGGTACGAGCAGACCGATGCGGTGGTATCGATCGCGGCGGCCGCGCAGCATGCCGACTGCATAGACACCGGCCACCGCAAAGCCGGCTACGACGTACGCCGCGAGCAGCATGTGGATCGCTTCGTACCAGAACGCCTTGTTGAAGAACACCCGCCAAACGTCGACGTCGACGACACGGCCGTGTCGCATGGTGATGCCACTGGGGCTGTTCATCCAGCTGTTGGCCGCCACGACCGACAACGTGCCGCCGACGCCGGAAAGTACCACCGGAACGCCGCTCCAGAAGTGGACCCACGGCGAGAGCCGGTTCCAGCCGTAGATGTAGATCGCGACAAAGATTGCTTCGAGGAAGAAGAAGATTCCCTCGACCGCGAAGGGGATTCCGTACGCGGCGCCGAAACGGTTCATCAGTCCGGGCCAGAGCAGGCCCATCTCGAACGACAGCACCGTGCCCGAGACGGCGCCCACCGCGAACAGCACCGCGGCCACCTTCGACCAGCGCTGCGCGAGCAGCAGCGCGTCAGTGTCGTTGTGGCGGATCGCGCGGTAGTTGGCAATCATCGTGATGAAGGTGAAGGCCACGCCGAAGGGCACCAGGATGATGTGGAACCCGAGGGTGAATGCCATCTGCTCTCGGGCGGGAAGCAGTTGCGACGGATCGGGGGCGGCTACAAGTAGCACCCGCTCATTGTCCGCGATGGTGATCAGCTGGCTCAGCACGGGGTCCGTCGCGCGAAGTAGTCTCGCACCCATGGGCGCCGATGAGTGAGTCTGCGCCCGCCGCATCCGCATGGCGCGGCAAGACGATCTGGGCGCGTGATCGATCTGCGCCGCTGCGTGCCTTCCTGCAGACCGAGTCCGGCAGCGCCGGAGTTCTGGTGGCGGCGATCGCCGCCGCGTTGATCTGGGCCAACATCGATGCGACCTCCTACGAGAAGGTGTGGCACACGACGCTTGCGCTGCGCCTCGGTTCGGTCGGCATCACGCACGACGTGCGGACCTGGATCAACAGCGGGCTGATGACGTTGTTCTTCCTCGTCGTGGGCTTGGAGGCACGCCGCGAGTTCGACCTTGGCGACCTTCGCGAACGCCGCCGCTTCGTGCTGCCGTTCGCGGCCGGCCTGGTAGGCATGGCCATTCCGGTGTGCATCTATCTCGCCATCAACGCGGGACGTTCGAGTGCGCACGGGTGGGGCGTCGCGATGTCGACGGACACCGCGCTCGCGCTTGGCCTGCTCGCCCTGATCGGACGCAACGTTCCCGACCGGGTCAGGGTGTTCTTGCTGACGGTGTTCGTGGTCGACGACATCGCGGCGCTGGCGGTGATCGCGATCGTGTACAGCGATCGCATCAACGTGGTGCCGCTGTGCATCGCCATCGCGGTGTTCGGGCTGCTGCTGGTGGCAACCGCGTTGCGGATGCGGCAGCGTTCGATGTACGCGGGCCTCGGGATCGTCATCTGGGCCGCCCTGCTGGCCAGCGGCGTCGACCCCGTTGTCGCCGGGCTCGCGATCGGGTTGTCGGCCACGGCGTACTCGCCGACGCGTGGTGAGCTCGAAGAGGCGACCGGTCTGGTGCGCCGCTTCCGCGAACAGCCGACGCCCGAGCTGGCGCGCTCGGCCACTGCGGGATTGACCTCGACTTTGTCACCGAATGCGCGGCTGCAGACCTTCTACCACCCGTGGACGAGCTACGTGATCGTTCCGCTTTTCGCGCTGGCGAACGCGGGGATCGTGCTCAACGCCAGCTTCCTGGCGCATGCCTACACCGCACCGATCACGCTCGGCATCTTGATCGGTTACGTCATCGGCAAGCCGATCGCGGTCGTCGGCACCGCGCAGGCAGTGTGCTGGCTCAGCCGCGGGCGGATCCGCCCGCCGGTCGGTTGGGCCGCCGTGCTCGGCAGCGGCACGATCGCCGGTATCGGGTTCACCGTTGCGCTGCTCATCGCGACGCGCGCGTTCAGCGGGGCGGAACTGAGTGAGGCGAAGCTCGGCGCGTTGTCGGCCGCAGTCGTCGCGTCAATCGTCACGTGGGCGGTGTATCGATTCACTGCACTGCTGCCGAAGGAGCGGCGAGCGCGTGCGTTGCTCGGCGATGCTCGGCTGATCCAAGATCTCATCCCCGAAGTCGATCCGGACCAAGACCACATTCGCGGCCCGGCGGGCGCGTCGATCACGGTGATCGAGTTCGGTGATTTCGAGTGCCCCTATTGCGGACGAGCCGAACCGGTCGTGCGCGATCTGCTCGCCGACACCGACGTCCGTTACGTCTGGCGTCATCTGCCGCTGACCGACGTGCACCCGCAGGCGCAACTTGCCGCCGAGGCGTCCGAAGCCGCGGCCGCGCAGGATGCGTTCTGGCCGATGCACGACCTGCTGCTCGCCAAGCAGGACAACCTAGGCGTCGCGGACCTGCTCAAGTACGCCGAGGAACTCGGTCTGGACACCGACCGATTCCACGACGACCTGAAACGACACGTCCATGACGCGCGCATCGCCCAGGACGTCGAATCGGCCGATCTCAGCGGGGTGTCGGGCACGCCGACCTTCTTCATCAACGGCCAGCGCCATTACGGCGCGTTCGACATCGACACGTTGAAGGCGGCGGTCAAGGTCGCGCGCGCCCAGGCGCTCACGGCCCGGTAGCTCGATCATCTTTGCCCCGCGTAAGCAGGTAACCAGGCCTCTGCAGCGCGCGTAAGCGGGGCAAAGTGGGGCCGCGCGGACTGGCGATCAGACGAGCGAGTCGCGCCAGGATTCGTGCAGCGCCGCGAATCGGCCGGTGCCCTCGGCAATGAGCTCCTCGGGCGTGCCGTCCTCGACCAGACGGCCGTCGGACAGCACGAGCACCCGATCGGCGATCTCAACCGTCGAGAGCCGGTGCGCGATGATCAGCGCGGTGCGATCGGCCAGCACGGTATGCAGGGCACGCTGCACGGCCCGCTCGGTCGGCACGTCGAGCGACGAGGTCGCCTCGTCGAGGATGAGCACGGCCGGATCGGCGAGGAACGCCCGGGCGAACGCGACCAGTTGCCGTTGCCCGGCCGAGAGCCGGCCACCGCGTTTGCGCACGTCGGTGTCGTAGCCGTCGGGCAGTGCAGCGATGAAGTCGTGCGCCCCGACAGCGCGCGCCGCAGCCACGATCTGATCGCGGCTGGCGCCGACCCGTCCAAACGCGATGTTGTCGGCGACCGATCCGGAGAACAGGAAACCGTCCTGGGTCACCATGACGACGGCGGTACGCAGGTCGACCTCGGACACCTCGCGCAGGTCGACGCCGTCGATGCGCACCGCGCCGCTCGTCGGGTCGTAGAAGCGCGAGATCAGCTTGGCGATCGTCGTCTTACCGGCGCCGGTCGCGCCGACCAGCGCGACGGTCTGGCCGGCCGGGATGTCGATGCTCAGCTCGTGCAGCACGGGACGGTCGGCGAGGTAGCCGAACTCGATACCGTCGAGCTGCAAGGCACCGTGTGCCGGGGTTGGCAACGGCGTGGGTGCCTCCGGCTCGGGAACGCTCGGCGCCTCGGCCATCACGGCCGCGATCTTTTCCAGCGCGGCCGTCGCCGATTGCAGCGAGTTGTAGAAGATCGCGACGTCTTCCATCGGGTCGTAGAACTGCCGCAGGTACAGCAGGAATGCGGTCAGCACGCCGAGCTCGAGACCGCCGTTGGTGACCCGCCAGCCACCAAGGAGCAGCACGACGACCGTCGACACGTTGCCGACGAGCGCGACGCCCGGGATGAACACCGCGTGCAGGCGGAACGCGTCACGGTTCGCGTCGCCGTACGCATCGTTCAATCCGGCAAAGATCGCGTCGTTGCGCTTCTCGCGCCGGAACGCTTGCACGGCGCGGATTCCGTTGAACGTCTCGACGATGTTGACGATGAGCGTCGCGACGGTCTCGCGGGTGCGGCGGAACGCTTCGGTTGCCCGCACCGAGAACCAGCGGAACAGCAGGAACAGCGGCACCAGCGAGATGATCACGAACGCGGCAAGCGGCACGTCGAGGAAGAAGAGCAGCACCGAGATGGCGGTGATGTTCAGGATCGCGGTGAGCAGCCCGTCGAGGCCGGCGTCGAGCAGCTCGGTGAGGGTGTCCACGTCGGATGTCAGCCGCGAGATCACCCGACCGGACGTGAACCGCTCGTGGAAGGACACCGACAACGCCTGCACATGGTCGAAACCGCGGCAGCGCAGATCGAACAGGACGGCCTGGCCGATCACGCCGCTGCGCCGCACGAACACCGAGCGCAGCCCACCGGACGCCAGCGCACACGCGAGCAGCGCGGCGCTGACGACGGTGAGCGAGGTGTAGTTGCCCTTCAGCGCCTGCGGAAGAGACGTGTCGATGGCGATGCCGATCAGCCACGGGCCGGCCATCGTCGAGGTCACCTGCAGCAGCACGATGACGAGCACACCGATGATTCGCGCGCTTGTGCGGCCGGACCAGCTCGCCGAGCAACCTGCGCGCGTCAGAGCGCAGCCGTGGACGGCCGGTGATGACGATGTCGTCCTGCTCCTTCGCCGCGCGCGCAGCGTCTTCGGTCAGCCGCCCCTGCCAGGTTTCCGGGTCGCTGGGGCGCTCGATGAGATCCGGGTCGGTCATCGGGCCACCTCCTCGAGCTCGCTGGATTGGGACAGCAGGTTGCGGTACGTCGGCACAGTTGCGAGCAGGTGGCTGTGCGTGCCGACGGCGGTGATCCGCCCGTCTTCGAGCAGCGCGACGCGGTCGGCGAGCAGCACCGTGGACGGCCGGTGCGCAACGACCAGCGCGGTCGTCGAGGCCAGCACCCGCCGCAGTGCGGCCTCGACCTGCGCCTCGGTGTGCACGTCGAGCGCCGAGAGCGGGTCGTCGAGGACGAGCACGCGCGGGCGGCCGAGCACGGCACGGGCCAGCGCGAGCCGCTGCCGCTGCCCGCCGGACAGCGACAGCCCCTGCTCGCCGATGCGGGTGTCCAGGCCGAACGGCAGTTCGTAGACGAAGCCGGCCTGCGCGACCTCGATCGCCTCGACGACGTCGTCCTCGTCCACCCCGGACCGTCCGAGCGTGAGGTTCTCGCGGACGCTTGCCGAGAACAGCGTGGCGTCCTCGAACGCGGTCGTGACGGCATGGCGCAACTGATCCAGGCGCAGGTCGCGGATGTCGACCCCGCCGATCAGGATCCGGCCGCCGGTCACGTCGTAGAGCCGCGGGACGAGCGCGGTGAGCGTGGTCTTGCCGCAGCCCACGGCACCGACGAGCGCCATCGTCTCGCCGGGCTCGATCTGCAGGTCGACACCGCGCAGCACCTCGTGCTCGGCGTCGTCGAAGCGGAAGTGCACGTCTTCGAACACGAGTGACGTGCCCGCCTCGGCCGGGACCGGCGTTTCGGGGTCGAGGATCGTCGGCGAGACGTCGAGAACCTCGAAGATCCGGCGCGCGGCGCTGGCCGCTTCCTGGGTCAGGGCGAGCAGCCAGCCGAGCGAGACGATCGGCCAGATCAGCTGCAGGTACAGGGTCAGGAACGCCACCAGCTGGCCCAGCGACATCGTGTGGTGCGCGACCGCGACCACGCCACCCCAGGCGACGCCGGCCAGGATCACCTGCGGCATGCCTTCGAGCAGCGCCCAGAACAGACCAAGCGTGCGCAGCTTCTTGAGCTCGGCGCCACGCAGGCGCTGCGCGTCACGCGTGAAACCCTGCAGCATGTGCGGGCGGCGGCCGTAGGACTTGATCACGCGGATGCCCAGCGCTGACTCCTCGACCGAGGTGGCCAGGTCACCGGTGAGATCCTGCGCGTAGCGCGCTTCGCGGCTGTAGCGCAGCTCGAAGCGGCGGGTGAAGACAGCGAGCGGGGCCAGCGCGACCAGCACGAACAGGCCCAGCTCGAGATTGATGTGGATCAGCAGGATGATCACCACGACGGTGATCCCGGTGTTCGCGATCAGGAAGACGAACCCGAAGCCGACGAAGCGGCGCAGTGTCGACAGGTCGGTGGTCAGCCGCGACAGCAGCTGGCCCGACGGCCAGCGGTCGTGGAAGGCCACCGGCAGCCGCTGCACGTGCGCGAACAGATCACGGCGGATGTCGGTCTCGAGGCCGACGGCGGCCTTGGACATCGAGAGCCTGCGGAGGTAGAAGAAGACCGCTTCCGCGACGCCGAGGGCGAGCGCCAGCCCGACGAGCGGCCAGAGCCCGGCGGTGTCGTGATGGCGGATCGGGCCGTCGACGACCGCGCCGATCACCAGCGGCACCAGCGACTGGGCGAGCATCGCGCCGGTGGCGAAGACGATCATGGCGATCGTGGCGCGGCGGTAGGAACGCGTCCAGCGGCGAAGGCGGAGCAGCGACGAGATCGCCGTCTGCTCCTTCTGCGGCTGGCCTGGCTGCTCGCCGACTGCGGCATCCTCGGCGAGTGTGGTCACGTTGACCTACGGTACGTCGCACCTGTGACGCAGGTCGAACGACTTTCTTGATCCCGGCTGTCCGGTCAATCGCGCTTGCGGCGAACTCCGAGCAGGATGTCGTCCCACGACGGGATGGTGGCGCGGGCGGCCTTCTCGTCCTCGGTCTCGTCGTCCTTCGTGGCGACCCCGAGGTTCGTCAGCGTGGGCACCCGCGCGTTCGATGCCGCTTCGGGCACGTGCATCGGCAGGTGCGGCTCGTCGAACTGGGCTTGATCGAAGACCTCTTCGGCCGGGCGGGGCAGCGGGCCGGTGTGCGCGTCGGGCATCGGGGGGAAGTCCTCCACCAGCGCGAGGGAAGGCGGCTCCGGCGCGGCGACCGGCCGGATCGGGCGGTCGCTGAGCAGGTCGGCGGCCGTGTCGTCGATCGGCGCGACGGTGCGGGCGGCCAGGTGGAACGTCCACTCGGCGGTGCGCTCGGTCTGGCCTCCGACCCAATGCGCGGCCACGATCCACTGGCCGTCCTCGCGGCGGTGGGCGTCCCAACGGACCGTCCCGGGCTCGATGCCGTGGGCGGCGAACCGCTCGTCGACCGCCTCGCCGAACACCACCGTCTGACCCTCGGTCGTGCTGCGACGCGCCTTCGAGCGGCGCGCCTCGTTGGCCATCCGCTCGCGCTCGGCCAGCACCGGGCCGGCGAAGCGCACCACCCAGTCGAGCCCGGCCCCGTAAGCGTCGGCCAGCGCCTGCGGTTCCTCGCCGGCGCGTACCCGCATCTGGATCTCGCGCGGGGTGATCCGCGGGTCGCCGGGCAGCCGGCCCATCGACGGTTTGGTCGCCTTGACGGGGGTGTCGCTGAGGGCGTCGCGCAGCGGCTGGTCGACTGCGAGCTCGAACTGCTCGTGACCGTCGGACGTGGCGAGCACGACTGAGCCGGACTCAGCGTCGCGCTCGACGAAGTGCAGCACTCGCATGGGCAGACGATATGCGCGGAGCTCCCGAATCGCCGGGAGCACACGCCGTCCGGTCAGCCGAGGACGCGGGCCAGGTAGTCGTTGCCGAAGACCCGCTGCGGGTCGAGCTTGTCGCGCAGGGCCACGAAGTCGCCGAACCGCGGGTAGGTGGCGGCCAGCGACGCGGCGTCGCGATAGTGCAGCTTGCCCCAGTGCGGCCGTCCGTCCACCGACCGGGCGATCGCCTCGACGGCCCGGAAGTACCGCTCGTGGTCGCGCCGGTGGTACTGGTGCACGGCGACGTAGCCGGATCGGACGGCCGTACGCGGTCGACAGCCACATGTCGTCGGCGGCGGCGAACCGCACCTCGACCGGGAAGCCGATCCGCTCGCCGCTGCGCGCGAGCCAGGCCTCGATCTCGGCCAGCACGTGCGGGACGGCGTCGCGCGGCACGGCGTACTCCATCTCGCGGAACACCACCCGGCGCGGCGAGGCGAACACGCGGTAGGAGCGGTCGATGTAGTCGCGCGCCGACAGCGCGCGCGCGGCGATCGCGTTCGCGCGCGGGATCAGCCCGGGACGGCGGGTGGTGACCCGGTTGATCCGCGTCGAACACCGTGTTGGAGAGGAATTCGTCGTCGACGTAGTGCCGGATCCGGCCGAGCGGGCGCAGCGCGGCGTCCGGCAGCACCCGGTTGTTGCGCTTGGTCGAGCACGCGGCGGGTGTGCGGGAACCAGTAGAACTCGAAGTGGTCGTTGCCGTCGATCTTGAGGTCGAGGTCGTCGAGCACCTCGTCCAGCGCAGCCGGCGCCTCGCTCGCGGCGAGCGCGAAGGCCGGCACGCACTGCAGCGTGACGGTGGCGATGACGCCGAGCGCGCCGAGCCCGACCGGCCGCGGCGGGCAGCAGGTCGGCGGCTCGACGTCGAGCAGCGACGCCGTCGGCCGGGACGAGCTGCATGCGCGCAGACCTGGGTGGCCAGCCCGCCGAGCTTGCGCGCCGGTGCCGTGGGTGCCGGTCGAGATCGCGCCGGCGATGGTCTGCACGTCGATGTCGCCGAGGTTGGCCAGCGCCAGGCCGAGCGTGCCACAGCGCGTCGTTCAGCTCGTGCAGCCGGGTGCCGGCGAGCACGGTGACCAGGCCGGTCTCGCTGTCGGCGCGCAGCACGCCCGACAGCTCGTCGGCACGGATCTGCACGCCGTCGGTCTGCCCGATCGCGGTGAACGAGTGCCCGGCGCCGATCGGCTTGACGCGCCTGCCGCCGCCGCGGCCTCCGCGACGATCTCCTGCAGCTCGCCGACGGCTGCGTCGGCGTCGCGACGTCGACCTGCGCGGTCACGGTGCCGGACCAGTTCGTCCACGTCGCCATGACCGCACACCTTAGGCTGCGCAGTCATGACCGACCTCGGTGCGCTGACCCGCGCGACGGCGGCGCTCGATCCGCCGCTGGCCGCGCTCGATCTGGCCGCGGCGCGGGCCAACCCGGCCGACCTGGCGCGGCGTTCCGGGGGGACCCCGGTGCGGGTCGCGTCGAAGTCGGTGCGCTGCCGGCACGTGCTCGACCTCGCGCTGGCGACGCCCGGATTCGCCGGGGTGATGGCGTACTCGCTGCGCGAGGCGCTGTGGCTGGTGGCGTCAGGGGCGCGCGACGTGCTGATGGGCTACCCGACCGCCGACCGCGCGGCGCTCGCGGCGCTCGGCGCCGACCCGGTCGCGCTCGAATCGATCACGCTGATGGTCGACGACCGCGGACAGCTGGCGATGCTCGGCCGCCGCGCGCGCTCCGGGTCTGCCTCGACGTCGATGCGTCGCTGCGCATCGGCCGGCTGCACCTCGGCGTGCGCCGCTCGCCGCTGCGCACGCCGCAGGACGCGGTCGACGCTGGCCCGCGCCGCTGCCGCGCGCGGCTTGCGGGTGGTCGGGGTGATGTTCTACGAGGCGCAGATCGCCGGGCTGCCCGACTCGTCGCCGGCCGTGCGGTTGGTCAAGAAGCGCTCGGCGGCCGAGCTGGCGCAACCGGCGCGGCGCGGTGGTCACCGCCGTCCAGAACGCCGTCGGCCCGCTGCAGATCGTCAACTCCGGCGGGACGGGCAGCGTCGAGGTCAGCTCGGCCGATCCGGTCGTCACCGAGGTGACCGCGGGCTCGGGCATCTTCGTCCCGACGCTGTTCGACAGCTACCGCGCGTTCGCGCCGCGTCCGGCGCTGTTCTTCGCGCTGCCGGTGGTCCGCCGTCCCGCGCCGAGGATCGCGACGCTGTTCGGCGGCGGCTACATCGCCTCCGGGTCCGGCCGGCAAGTCACGGCTGGCCGGCACCGGCCAACGCCCGGCCTCGCGCTGCTCAAGACCGAGGGCGCCGGCGAGGTGCAGACGCCGGTGCGCGGCGACGCCGGCCGAGACGCTGCAGGTCGGCGACCGGGTCTGGTTCCGTCCACGCCAAAGCCGGCGAACAGCTGGAACGCTTCGACGAAGTCCATGTCGTAGAAGGCGACGCCATCGTGGCATCCGTCCCGACCTACCGCGGCGAGGGCCAAACGTTCGGCTAGCCCGCCGACTGTTCGACCTGGGCTTGCTCCGTGCCCTCTCGGTGCATCGGCACCGTGACCTCGCGGCCCATCGCGAGACTGTCGCTCGGCTCGAGCACGCCATCCACGAACCACCACTGGCACGAGACCAGCTGGGTGCTCGCCTCCACCACGGCGAACCCGTGGCTGTCGAGGTCGCACCACTGCATCGCGGGCAGCATCTTCAGCAGTGCCGCCTCGTAGTTCTTGCTCTCGGCGCCGCGCGGCCAGCCCATCTTGTCGTCGAGGTTCGGCGAGGTCACCGAGGTGACGGTCCACTCGATGAACTCGCCCTCGGGTTCGCTCCGCGCGTGCTCGGCCGAGAAGTGCACGTCGCCGCTCAGCACGACCGTGCGCGGGGTGCGAGTCACCGCTTCGACGAGCTGATCCTGCTCCCACCCGAACGTGTCCCACAGGTCGTGGAACTCCTCGTCGCTGTCGGGCTCCACCATCTTCAGCTTGTGCAGCGCGAACAGCGCATCGGTGTCGTGCACCGCCGGCTCGAGGTCGGAGATCATCGAGGGCAGCGCGAGGAACGTCCAGCCCGGGCCGCCGGCCTGCACCTTCTCGAGCGCCCACTCGCGCTGGGCGTGACCGAGAGCGGTCTTGTCGGGTCCGTCGTGGCCGGCCGGGTCGGTGCGGGCGAGGCGCGTCTCGCAGAGCAGGATTCGTCCCGCCTCACCGAGGTCGATCTCTTGCCAGACATGGTCGCCCTTCTCCGGGTGACGCAACGTGGGCATCCAGTCGCTCCAGACGCTCATCGCCGCGTTCGAGCGGTCGATCCACGGGCCGTCCTTCGCGTCGTCGTGCTCCTGCGCACCGCCGAGCCAGGCGTTGTCGCTCAGCTCGTGGTCGTCGATCGTCGCGATGATCGCGTGCCGCGCGTGCATGTGCAGCAGGTCGGCGTCGCGGCGGTAGAGCGCGTAGCGGGTGTCGTAGTCGCTGCGCGTCATGCAGTCGCCGAGCGGATCCATCGGCCGCCCGATATCCGCCCCCGGCGTCTGCTTGCCGGTCGGAACCTGCGCCGCCTCGTAGATGTAGTCGCCGAGGTGCAGCACGAAGTCGATGTCGTCCATCTCTGCGACGGCCTTGTACGCATTGAAGAAGCCCGAGTTGTATTTGGCGCAACTGATCACGACGAACCGCACCGCGCGATCCACCGGGATCGTCTTGAACAACCCCTCGTCGGAGCGCGACCCGTCTGCCTCGAACCAGTAGCGGTACTGCAGCCCGGGCTCGAGGCCGCTCACCGGCGCGTGAATGGATCCCGTGGCCGGGTCGGCAGTCGCGTCACCCGCCTGCGGCTTGGCGTCGCCGTCGGCGAGCACCGCCGGGTCGGCCGGCTCGACGTACCAGCGGGCCTTACCTCCGGGCGTCGCGAGCTTCGCCCACAGGACGATCGAGTCGTGCGTGACGTCTCCGCTAGCGATGCCGAACACGAAAGGGGATGCGGTGGTTACGTCGTCGGACATGGCGCAATGCTAGGGCGCGCGGCACCGCCACGGGAGCGATTCTGCCCCAGCGGCGAAGCTTGATTACCCGAACGCCCACGCCACCATCAGCGGGAACTCCTGTCGCCAGAACGGATCGCCGTGGGATCCAACCCGCTCCGTCATCACGACGTCTGCGCCTGCATCGCGCAGCGCGGCAGCCCACCGAGTTGCGTTGTCATGGAAGAACTGCTCCTGCGTTCCGGCAACGAAGTAAGCACGTGGAAGCGGGCTCGGCATTACGGCGGGTGGTTGGTAACCGGCACCGGGAGAAGCGCACAAGATCGTCCCGTAGATATCCGGATGTCGTAGCCCAACTGCAAGTGCCAACTCCCCGCTGGCCGACACACCGAACACCGCGGTTCGCTCAGGAGGCAGGGCCACCCCGAACCGCGACGTAGCCCACGCGCGGACCTCCTCGACGAAGAATCTCTCGTGCGCGTCGAACCGCGGCGGGGCAAACAGTGGCGAGTACTCGTGCAGGCGCAACGTCTCGTCGGCCACCCGGTGCACGCCGACGATCAACGTCGATGGCAGGTCGGCCGCCGCGAGGTCCTCGCCCCACTGCGACAGCAACTGACCGTCGCCGGTGTACACGACCGCCTCGGGCGGGACCGGCGGAACATAGACAGTGACCTCGCGACCACCGTCGTAGTCGAACCTCTCGGTGACGAACTCGCCGGAGATCGCTGACATCGGTCGTCTCCTTGTCGACCTGCACGTCCTCCGCCAGCCGCTCCGCGGCGGGTGATCAGACCGAAGATGGTCAGCGGCACCAGGGATCGGACGGAACTCCCTTGCACGGGTTGGGCATCGTCGGCTGGGCATGCAGAGGATGCATGGTGACTTGCGTCTGCCGCGGGTAGTTGTCCGCTGCCCCTTGCGGGCACGGGCCGAACGCCTGGCTGTCGCAGATGACCTGGGTGCCGAGCACAGTGAAGCTCGCCTGGTCGGGATAGACCGGCTGACCGCATTTCCGCTGCGTGGTCTGCAGCGTTTTCGGCCACGTGGTTGCGGCCGAGCCGTTCGACTTCTTGTTTCCGTGGAAGCAGTCGCCGGCCGCGCCGGGCTGTTCGCTCGGCATTTGCGACAGGTCGGCCAGATCGCCGTTGGTGGGATTGCCGAAGAAACCGTTGCCCTTGAACCTGTTGTTCAGAACGCGGTTGCTCGAACACGTCGTAGAGGCAGGGCACCGTGCTGCCGAACGCACTCGCCGTTCTTCGCGCCGCCGTGGCAGTTGTTGTTCGCCGCAGGCGTGCCGGTGTCCGGGAAGATCGTCGTCAGCACGCCCCAGGCGCCGTTGTGCACGAACCGGTTGTGCACAACCGTGTCGTTGCGGCGCCCGGCGAGCGACATGCCAGTTCCCACCGGGCCGAGCGCAGCGTCGCCGACGTCGGGACGTTGGGGTTGTTGTTGTCGTGGACGTAGTTGTGCTCGAACACCCAGCACGAAGTGGTGCCGGTCGGGCCTTTGACGCCCTTGGGGCACGCGCCGTTCTGCGGGCTCGGCGCGTCGGCGCTGTTCTGGCTGTTGGTGTCGAAGCCGTCCTTGTTGTGGTCCCACTCCGAGTGCGTGACGAGCAGCCGTGCCACCGGAGTTCGTCCCCGAATAGCCGAGCGCGTTGTACTGCGAATGCGCGTACCTGATAACCGCGTGGCAGTCTTGGCAGGCCCCGATGTAGTAGCCCGAATCGGAGAAGTTGCTCGCGTAGGTATGGCCCAGCATGCCGGGGCCACGCGAGTTCGACACGAACAGGCCGTATTGCGCAGCGGTATCAGGTTTGCGCTTGCTGTAGTAGGTCGATGTCGCGGACAGGTACGATGCCACGCCACGAACCCATGCCGATCTTGCCGCTGTCGTCGCCGCCGTTCCACCAGATCTCGTTGCCGCTGTCCACGCTGCCGGACAGGAAGTTGCACGACGTGAGGTTGGAGATCGAGACCCCGTTGACCTTGTAGACCTCGATGCCGTTGCGCCCGGCGGCGTGCCCCTTGGCGTCGCGCACGCCGAAGTCCTGTGCGCGGCGTGCGGACGAGCACTTGCGCGAGCCCGGCTTCGTGCCGTCGAGGACGACGCTGTTGCGGTTCATGCCGCGGATGTGCAGTCCCGGCTGTCCTGATGATCACCCCTGCCGGGTGCGTGCTGCCGCGCTGCGAGTGGTGGTCCATACGCACGTGGTAGTCGCCGGGCGCGATAAGATCCAGTCGCCGGGCTTCGCCTTGCGCACCGCAGCACCGATGGATGAGACATTGCCACGGATCCCGTGCCACGTCCCGACCCGCCACACGTGGGGCACGCGTGCCTGCGCATCGGACGCCGACAACGGCGCGACCGCGGTCGCTATGACGGTGAGGGTTGCGACGGCGGCCGCAAGTGCTAGCCGGTGCACCGAGCGTGACTGCGACATCGACGACTCCTTTGTCAGGACTCAACGTCGCGGATACTAGCGAGATCAATGACTGCGGTCACGTAGCGCGGCGTTCGGTTATCTGGCCAGTCGTGTACTTTGTCGGCCACGCGGCGAGGGGAGCGTGATGGTTGGAGCTCACAAAGGCCTGGCGCTGATCCTGTTGGGAGTCGCCTCGGTATGCGCCGCGGTCGTCATACCGCTCAGCCTTAGGTCGGGAACACCTGCGCGCACTGACGCCCCGACGTCACGTTCATGGGTATGCCCGCCCACGCGTTTGCTCGTCTGCGGAAGTGAGTACACGGCAGAGAACTCGCGGAAATGCCGCATGCCAATCGCTCGACGAGTGGGTCCATGGATTTGCCCGGCGTCGCCGCCGCGCCGGTCAAGTGAACACAGCTGACGAGCGCATCCAACCCGCCGCGTGCTGCGTCCAGTGGCGCGCGGACGAACCGCGACCTTGCAGATGTTCGTGCCGTGTCGAGTGTTCACCAGACACTCCCCATTGGTGGCATGGTTCGATCTTGGCGTGGTGGAAACCCAGGCGCGCGTCGACTACCGGCTCACAGGCCACGGGTGGAGCGAGGCCGACGTTGTGATCGGTCACGAGCGGGCGCACCTTACCGCGTCGTACATCTCTGACGCGTTGGGCAATTTAGTCCGCGCAGGGCTAGAGATCGCGGCTGGGCGAAAGGCCGCGCGGGTGACCTGGGCTCTGGAACCAGGCTGCTATCGGTGGAAGTTCGACCGTCGCGGTGCCGATCTTGACGTCGAGATCTGGAGTTACGCGGGCGATTGGGGCGTCGACTCCGAGACCGACGGTTCCCTAGTGATGCACTCAGAGTGCCCGGTAATGGCAATGTGTCGTGCGATCTCGGTTGCGGCGCATTCGGTGCTGGACGTGCACGGCGTTGACGGATACCTGAAGGAGTGGGCTGCGGCCCCGTTCCCGGTCAACGACTTGGCCGAGCTCGACTCGCTCATTGCGCAACCGGACGGCTGAGCGACGGTGTCGGCCACTCTGTGATAGCCGGCGGGCAGCGGAACCGAGTGCGAGCCATCGGCACCCACCTTCGGCGGTCGGGCCAACGTGTGCGTACGCGGAATCCGACCCTAATGGGTGTTCTAGCGGCGACTCACTTTCGAAGCTCGGCCCCGAGCTGTTCGGTGAGGCGCACCGCCATCTCGATCTCGACCCGGCGGATCGACACGCTCTCCACGTTGATGCCGAACGGAACGCCGAGGCTGCGGCAGTAGGCGATGAGGTCGGTGGCTGCGGCAAGGGCCAACCGGTAGGACGCCTCCAGCGTGTCCGTCGCATGCCTGAGGTCGTTCTCGATCCAGCGCGGAACGTCGACGCCCAACCAACGCAGGAACTCCAGCGTCCGCATCGAGCCGCACACCGAGAACGTGAAGACGATGGGGGCGGCGCGGTTCCGCGCTCGGCGCATGCGTAGTGGTAGTCCGAGACCAGGTTCTTTGCCGCATTGACGTCGTAGATGACCTGGGTCACGAAGAAGCGTGAACCCGCGTCCTGCTTCGCCAGCAGCCGCAGATGTTCGTCATCACGCCGACTGTGCCGTTCGGGGATAGCGACGCCGCCCACGAGCAATGCGGGGTTCACCTCGCGGCTCAGCGCTTGAGCCTTCGCCAACGAGGTCGCTGGCCGGCGTCGCTGCTCGCCGCTCCGACGAGTACCGCCATCACGCGCGAAGGATCCTGCTCCGCGAACCATGTCCGAAGCTCGGCAAGTGAGTACTTGCCGACCGCGCGATAGACGATGACCGGGGCCGACCAGCTCGCGAGATTGTCCGCGAGGAAGGCCGCCGGGTCGAGAGTCGGCATGAACGGGAATGGACGTTCCGCCGAGTTCCGCGCAGCTTCGTCAGCGATGTCGTAGAGCACCAACCCGTCGATGCCCAACGGCGCAGGCCGAGCGAGGGTGGCGTCAGCGATCTCCTGCGCTCGGTCGCCGGCACTGGCCAGACGCGGCGGCGTCAGCGCGAACAGGAGGAACTCTCCCGAGCCGTCGGCAATTCTGTCGATCAAACCCATGATCGGCAACGTATCGGTTCGCTGTCCCGCGCAGACAAGCGCTCATCAGGCATAACGATCCTGCATGAAACGAGCGAGTGGGACCGGTTCGAGTCGGGTCAGCGCGAGGCGGTTACCCCAGCCCGGGGAGACAGAGCCCCACGTTGTGGGCGGCACCGCGCAGCTTCTGCGGATAGTTCTTCACGAACGTCCACAGGTTGCCGTCGATGGTCCCGTCGCTCTGCGAGCCGTCGTACCACTGGATGTAGTAGCCCAGGTAGTACACCCCGTTCGATGTCGGGATCGTGCTGTTCTTGATCGTCTGGTCGACGGTGAATTTGTTGTACTTGCCGTTATAGGCGGGCAGGGTGAACGTCTTCACGTCGAGGAACGTGTTGTTCCACTTCCCCGTGGACGAGTCGTAGGTGAAGATCGAGGGTTCGAACAGGATGTCGGCTGCGTTGTCCTTCAGCGCACTGACCTTGAACTTGAACGACACCGTGGTCTTGTTGTTGCGCGCAGCGCTGCAGTCGCCGGCCGTGGCCACGGTCTGGGCCCGCGGGACGTTGCCGATCTGGGGGCCGGTGGGAGGCGGGTCGGACTGGAGCGGGTCGGGCTGCGAATGGCCCTCGCAGCTGTGCACGGAACTGGAGTCCTGGTGCGGGTAGATGCACAGGTCCTTGCCCGGGCCACCGTCGAGCGGCTGGGCCGAGCCGGTGCCGCCCATGGCGTTGATCACGTCGTGGCCGCCGTTGCCGCAGATGATGTCATCGCCGCCGAGGCCGAGGATCAGGTCGTCGCCACCGCGGCCGACGATGACGTCGCGACCGGACGTCCCGATGATCCTGTCGTTGCCCGACGTCCCGACGATCGTGGCCTTGTGGCCTAGACATGTCGGCGTCGCAGCCTGTGCGGCCTGTGACGGAATGAAGCACACCCCCAGCGTCGCCGCGGCGGCGATGGTGGCAGCGAGATGACGATTACGGCTCACGGGGCCCTCCCCATTTCACACTCTCGTGTATCGAGGGGCCCACGCTAACGGCAGCGCAGCGAGCCGGTAAAGGTGACGTGCCCTTTCGGCCCACCAAAGGCGGACTAATCGTGCGCGATATCGGCCCAGCCTTCGACTTCGGCGGGCTTGCGTGGCGCCGGTCCGATGTAGCGAGCAGACGGGCGGACCAGACGCCCGGTGCGCTTCTGCTCCATGATGTGGGCCGACCATCCGCCGGTACGAGCACAGGTGAACATCGCCGGCATCATGTGCGCAGGCACCTGGGCGAAATCGAGGATGACCGCAGCCCAGAACTCGACGTTCGTCTCGATCGGACGATCCGGGCGCCGCTCGCGCAGCTCGGTCAGCGCGGCCTGCTCGAGCGCATGCGCCGCCTCGTAGCGCGGCGAGTTCAGCTCCTTGCAGGTGCGCCGCAGGACGCGAGCGCGCGGGTCCTCGGCACGGTAGACGCGGTGGCCGAACCCCATCAGCCGCTCGTGCCGGTCGAGAATTCCGGAAACCACCTTGCGCGCGTCGCCGGTCTTCTCCACCTCCTCGATCATCGGCAGGACGCGAGCGGGCGCGCCGCCGTGCAGCGGGCCGCTCATCGCACCGATCGCGCCGGACATCGACGCGGCCACATCGGCACCGGTCGAGGCGATGACTCGAGCGGTGAACGTGGACGCGTTCATGCCGTGCTCGGCAGCCGAGACGAAGTAGGCGTCGACCGCGCGTACGTGGTCGGGGTCGGGCTCGCCGCGCCAGCGGGTCATGAACCGCTCGACGATGGTGGTGCACTGGTCGATGCGTGACTGGGGGACGGCCGGCGTCGACAGCCCGCGGGCCGACTGCGCCACGTAGGACAGCGCCATGACTGCGGCGCGCGCGAGCTGCTCGCGAGCTTCTTCGTCGCTGATGTCGAGCAGGGCGCGGTAACCCCACACCGGTGCGAGCATGGCCAGCGCCGCCTGGACGTCAACCCGGACGTCGCCGGTGTGTACCGGGATCGGGAACGGCTCGGCCGGTGGCAGTCCCGGTCCGAACTTCCCGTCGACGAGCAGGGCCCACACGTTGCCGAAGGTCACGTGCCCGGCGAGATCTTCGATGTCCACCCCGCGATAGCGCAGCGCGCCACCGTCCTTGTCCGGCTCGGCGATCTCGGTCTCGAAGGCGATGACGCCTTCCAGACCCGGGCTGTAGTCGTCTGCCATAGACGTGCTCCGATCCGTTGTTCGGACGTGGGTGTGCGCGGCGGTGGTGTCCGCCGTACTCCATTCTGCTCATATCGGCTGCGGTCCTCACCAGGGCGGGTGCCAGGATGGAGCCCGATGAGTGCTCCAACTGACCCCGCCTCACTGCGCCGCAGCTACGAGCGCGCCGCGCTCGACGAGTCGTCGATCGCGGCTAGCTGGCTGCTCCAGCTGCAGGCCTGGTACGACGACGCCGTGGTGCTCGGCGGCTCGCCGGAACCCAACGCGATGCAGGTCGCGACCGTGGATGCCGACGGCCGGCCGTCCGTCCGCACCGTCCTGGCCAAGGCGATCGATGAGCGCGGCGTCGTGTTCTATACGAATTACGGCTCGCGCAAAGGGCGCGATCTGGACGAGCGGCCCTATGCCGCGGCGGTGTTCGTCTGGCTGGCCCACGAGCGGCAGGTGCGGATCTCCGGTCCGGTGCGGCGGGTGCCGCCCGAGGAGACCGCCGCGTACTTCACCAGCCGCCCCCGTGGCTCGCAGCTCGGCGCGTGGGCGTCGCCGCAGTCGCAGGTGATCGAGTCGCGGGCCGTCCTGGAGCAGGCCGAGGACGAGGTCGCCCGGCGGTTCGGCGACGGTGACATCGACGTGCCGCCGCACTGGGGCGGCTTCCTGATCTCGCCGGAGTCGGTGGAGTTCTGGCAGGGCCGTCCCGACCGGATGCATGATCGGCTCCGGTTCCGTCTGGACGGCGGCGAATGGGTGCTCGAGAGGCTGGCGCCGTGAGCGAGCCCATGAGCGACGCTGGAATGGGCGTCTGTCGAGATCCGGCGCGAGCTGCACGCTCACCCCGAACTGGCCTACAACGAGAAGAAGACGACGCAGCTCATCGTCGACCAGCTGGCCGCGCACGGTCTGGCGGCTGAGGTACTGCCCGGCGGGACGGGCGCCATCTGCGACATCGGCACGGCCCCGGGCCCGCTGATCGCGCTGCGCGCGGACATCGACGCGCTGCCGATCTCCGATCAGAAGGACGTGCCGTACCGCTCGACCACCGACGGTGTGTGCCACGGGTGCGGGCACGACGCACACACCGCGATCCTGCTCGGCGCGGCTGCCGAGCTGTCCCGGCGCGACCTGCCCGGCCGCGTGCGCCTGGTGTTCCAGCCGGCCGAGGAGACGGTGCCCGGCGGTGCCATCGGCGTGATCGCGGCGGGTGCGCTGGACGGCGTCGAGCAGATCTTCGCGCTGCACTGCGACCCGCGCCTCGAGACTGGACGGATCGGCGTGCGCACCGGACCGATCACCGCCGCGTGCGATCAACTCAACATCAGCTTCTCGGGCTCCGGCGGGCACACCGCCCGGCCGCATCTGACCGCCGACCTCGTCTACGCCATCGGTCGGGTCATCACCGACCTGCCCGGCCTCCTGTCGCGGCGGATCGATCCGCGCGCCGGCGTCTCGGTCGTTTGGGGAGCGGTCGATGCGGGACGGGCCGCGAACGCGATACCGATGCGCGGAACGCTCGGCGGCACCCTCCGGGTGCTCGACCGCGACGCCTGGACGGCGGCCGAGCCGCTCGTGCGTTCGTTGGTCACCGAGATCCTCGCGCCGACCGGCGTCGTCGCCGAGATCAACTATGCACGCGGCGTGCCGCCGGTGATGAACGCCGTGGCCGCGGTCGAGGTGCAGCGGCGCGCCGTGCTCGAGGAGTTCGGCCCCGAGGCGCTGGTGTCGACCGAGCAGAGCATGGGCGCCGAGGATTTCGCGTGGTACCTCGAGTCGATCCCGGGCGCGCTCGCCCGGCTCGGCGTACGCCACTCGCGCGGCGCCGCGTTCGATCTGCACCAGGGCACCTTTGACATCGACGAGGCCGCCCTGGACGTCGGCGTGCGTTACACCGTCGAGCTCGCCGAGCAGGCGCTCAAGGCCGCAGCTGGACTGACCAGGCCCACCTGGTTGCCCTCGGAATCCTCGACGAACGCCTGCCACTCGTCCGTGCCGGCCGGCCCGAGCCGGCCGTCCTCATGGCTGAAGATCACGTGCGGTTCGGACGTCACGTGCACCCCGTCCGCGCGGAGCTCCTCGATGCGTGTCCGGACGTCGTCGACCTCGAAGTAGTGCAGCGCGGTCGGTGCTGCGCGATCCAGCAGCACTCGGACGTCGCCGACCATGAAGAACAGCAAACCCGGCGGATCGAACGACGCAGCGGCCTCCTGCCCCAGGAACTGCTCGTACCACTGCTTGGCGCGATCGAGATCGGCTGCGTGCTGCGCGATCTGTAGGACTCGCATTGTCCGAACCTTCTTTCTTAGCATCACTACGAACTTAGCAATGCTATACACGACAGATGGACGAACGCGAGACCGCGCGGCAGATCAACTCCGGGGCGATCCATGTGCTGCGGGCGATGCGTCGCGTTGACCGGGAGGCCGGCCTGCCGTCGGCACGGTTGTCCGCGCTGTCCGTGCTCGTGTTCGCCGGTCCGCGCACGATGGGCCGGCTGGCTGCCGCCGAGGACGTGGCCGGCCCGACGATGACGCGCATCGTCGACGGGCTCGAGGCGGCCGGACTGGTGCGGCGGCGGGTGCAGGCGGGGCCGGGCCGGCCGGTCGAGGTGTCCGCCACGGCCAAGGGCGATCGGTTGATGCGCCGTGCGGCCGGGCGGCGGCTGGACGCGATCGTCGCGGCCATGCTCGAGCTGTCGGCTGCGGACCAGCGCAGGTTGGCCGCTGCGGCGCCCGTGCTCGACCGGCTGGCCGCGGCGCTACTCGCCCAGTGACCGGCAGGGTCGCGCGCGCAGCTCCTCGACGTACTCGTCCGGCGCGCCGGCCGCCTGGGCCGCCTCGGCGATGAGCCCGAGGTAGCGCGCCGACGGCAGGCCGCCCTCGTACGCGTCGAGCAGGTACACCCAGGCGAGCATCTCGCCTTCCAGCGTCGAGACCCGGAGCTTGATCTTGTTGTAGAGGCCTTCCTCGGCGCCTTCCCAGTAGTCGAGCTTCGCGTGGTCCTGGGGTGAGACGTCGTAGAGCGCGACGAACACCTGGCTGCTCGCGTCGGGCACCACCATCGCGAGGGCGCCGTCCCAACCTAGTTCCTCACCGCCGAAGGTGAGCCGCCAGCCGTTGAGCCAGCCCGTGCCGGCGGCAGGCGAATGTGGGCAGCGCTCGAGCATCTGCTCGGGATCCATGTTGGAGCCGTACGCCGCGTAGAGGCCGCCCGTGGATGACATTGGAGGCAGACTACCGAGATGCGGCGGTCGGCGGGGCACGTGTGGCAATGGACAATGGGGCGGTGAGTAGCTCTGCAACCCGCATCGTGATCGTCGGTGGCGGGCCGGCCGGATACGAGTCGGCTCTGGTCGCGGCGCAATTGGGCGCGCAGGTGACCGTCGTCGACCGTGACGGCATCGGTGGGGCGTGCGTGTTGACCGACTGCGTGCCGAGCAAGACGCTCATCGCCACCAGCGACCGGGTGACCGCGTTCCGCGACGCTCCGCGCGTCGGCGTGGGCACGGTGTCCGGCGAGGTCGCCGTCGACCTGCGCTCGGTGAACAAGCGGATCAAGGACCTCGCGCAGCAGCAGTCCGACGACATCGCGCGCCGGCTGGTCAACGAGGGGGTCACCGTCCGGCGCGGGGCGGGACGGTTCGCCGCCGAGCAGCCGCCGCGAGCGCACCGGGTCGAGGTCGTCGACGATTCCGGTGCCGTGGCCGACACGATCGAGGCCGACATCGTGTTGCTCGCCACCGGGGCGACGCCGAAGGTGCTCGAGAGCGCCGAGCCGGACGGCGAGCGGATCCTGTCGTGGCGCGACGTCTACTCCCTCGACCGGTTGCCCGAGCACCTCGTCGTGATCGGATCGGGCGTGACGGGCGCGGAGTTCGCGTCCGGGTACAGCGAGCTGGGCGTGCCGGTCACGCTGGTCTCGTCGCCGCGACCGGGTACTGCCCGGCGAGGATCCCGACGCCGCCGCCGTCATCGAGCAGGTCTTCACCAGCCGCGGCGGCACGCTGGTCAAGCAAGCCCGCGCGTCGGCGGTGAAGCGGGTCGGCGAGGGTGTGGTCGTCGAACTGCAGGACGGCCGGACGGTCGAGGGATCGCACGCGCTGATGTGCGTCGGATCGGTGCCCGACACCTCGGGACTCGGGCTCGAGCACGTCGGCGTGGAGCAGCACGCGAACGGCTTCATCGGCGTCGACCGGGTCTCGCGTACCAACGTCTCGTCCATCTATGCGGCCGGCGACTGCACCGGAGTGCTGTTGCTCGCGTCGGTCGCCGGCATGCAGGGCCGGATCGCAATGTGGCACGCCCTCGGCGAGGCCGTTGCGCCGTTGCGGTTGAAGACTGTCGCGGCGAACATCTTCACCCATCCCGAGATCGCGACCGTCGGCATCGGCTATGACGCGATCACGTCCGGGCAGGTGCCGTCCCGGATGGTGACCTTGCCGCTGGCCACCAATGCCCGGGCCAAGATGCAGGGCCAGCAGGAGGGTTTCGTCAAGCTCTACTGCCGCCCGGCGACCGGTGTGGTCATTGGTGGTGTGGTCGTTGCGCCCGATGCGTCCGAGCTGATCTTCCCGATCGCGCTCGCCGTGCAGCAGAGCCTCACAGTCGCCGAGGTAGCGGGAACAATCGGGGTCTACCCGTCGTTGTCCGGCTCGGTTGCCGAGGCGGCCCGGCGGCTGATGCTGCACGACGATCTGGACTAAGCGGAGCGACTTTCGAGATGGCCAACCACGGAGACTTTTCCCCGAAGCGCGTGAGCGCGCTCATCGCACGGTGCTCGTTGCGGACGTGTTCGCCGATAACGCGGAGGTGATCGTCGCGGCGCTGCCCGACGTCCCCGATGGCTACGTGCTGGTCGCCGTCGTTGACCCAGGGCACGCGTTCACCGGCACACACCACGTCCAGCGCAGCGATCTCGTCGAGCGGGTGCCGGAATTGGAAGTCGGTGGTGGCTGGGCGATGGTGTTCTCGCCCGGGATTTCGGTGGACGACGTCCGCCGCCGCACCGACGAGATGGCCTCGATAGCCAACCAGAGAGCCGCGGCCATCGACCGAATCATTGCCCGGCGGGCCGAGTTCGTCCTGACAGTGGTCAGTCTTTGATCTCACAGATGACGGTGCCGCTGGTTACTACCGCGCCCACTTCGGCGGACAGGCCGCTGATCGTGCCGGCCTTGTGCGCGGTGAGCGGCTGCTCCATCTTCATCGCCTCGAGCACCACGACGGTCTGACCGGCCTCGACGGTGTCGCCGTCGGACACCGCGACCTTGACGATCGTGCCCTGCATCGGCGCGGTCAGCGAGTCACCCGACGCCGCGGCACCGGACTTCTTGCCCGCCGACCGTTTCGGCGCGGCCTTCTTGGCGCCGCCGCCCCCACCGGCGCCGAACCCGGCCGGCAGGGATACCTCGAGCCGCTTGCCGCCGACCTCGACCACGATCGTCTCGCGCGGCAGCTCCGGCTCGTCCGTCGGAGGCAGCCCCGCCGAAGGGCTCGATCTGGTTGTCGAACTCGGTCTCCATCCAGCGGGTGAAGATCGTGAACGGCTCCGCGGTGAACGCTTCGTCGCGCACGACGGCGCGATGGAACGGCAACGCGGTGGCCATCCCGTCGACCACGAACTCGTCGAGCGCGCGACGCGCACGCTCGAGCGCCTCGGTGCGCGTCTCGCCGGTGACGATCAGCTTGGCCAGCAAGGAGTCGAACGCGCCGCCGATCACCGAGTTGGGTTCGATGCCCGAGTCGACGCGCACGCCCGGACCGGCCGGTTCGCGGTAGTTGGTGACGGTGCCCGGCGCCGGCAGGAAGTTGCGCCCGGGATCCTCGCCGTTGATGCGGAACTCGAACGCGTGCCCGCGCGGGGTCGGGTCGGCGTCGAAGCGCAGCTTCTCGCCCTCGGCAATGCGGAACTGCTCGCGGACGAGGTCTATGCCGCTCGTCTCCTCGGTGACCGGATGCTCGACCTGCAGCCGGGTGTTCACTTCGAGGAAGCTGATCTCGCCCTCGGCGCCGACGAGGAACTCGACAGTGCCGGCACCGTGATAATCAGCCTCGCGGCAGATCGCCTTCGCCGATTCGTGAATGCGCTTGCGCTGGTCGTCGGTGAGGAACGGCGCCGGGGCCTCTTCGACGAGCTTCTGGTTGCGCCGCTGCAGCGAGCAGTCGCGGGTGCCGACGACGATCACGTTGCCGTGCTGATCGGCTAGCACCTGCGCCTCGACGTGCCGCGAGCGGTCGAGGTAGCGCTCGACGAAGCACTCGCCGCGGCCGAAAGCCGACACCGCCTCGCGCACAGCCGAGTCGTACAGCTCGGCGATCTCGCCCTTCTCGCGCGCGATCTTGAGCCCGCGCCCGCCGCCACCGAACGCCGCTTTGATCGCGATGGGCAGTCCGTGCTCCTCGGCGAAGGCGATCACCTCGTCGGCTCCGGACACCGGATCCTTCGTGCCCGCGACCAGCGGTGCGCCGGCGGCTTCGGCGATGTGCCGTGCCGTCACCTTGTCACCGAGATCGCGGATCGACTGCGGGGACGGGCCGATCCAGGTCAACCCGGCGTCGAGCACCGCTTGCGCGAAATCCGCGTTCTCGGAAAGGAATCCGTAGCCCGGATGCACCGCGTCAGCACCGGACTTCTGGCACGCCTCGATCACCTTCTCGATGACCAGGTACGAGTCGCCCGGTGTCGTCCCGCCGAGCGCGAACGC
Source organism: uncultured Actinomycetota bacterium (assembly GCA_963794885.1). Classification (GTDB taxonomy): domain Bacteria; phylum Actinomycetota; class Actinomycetes; order Mycobacteriales; family Jatrophihabitantaceae; genus RYN-133. Next base: position 21,131 of record CAWCFH010000006.1, on the reverse strand, counting down.
CTCGTCGGCCATCCGCACGTGCAGAGCGTCGCGATCGGGATCGGCGTAGACCGCCACCGAGGTGTAACCGGCATCGCGGCAGGCCCGGATCACCCGGACCGCGATCTCGCCACGGTTGGCGATCAACACCTTCTGCACGGTCGAGACCTCCTGGGCGGGCGACTTGGCGGGCGGCGGGGCGCCGCTCGCAGATTACCCGGGTATGCGGCAAGTGCAGATTTGTGTGGTCGTTCTCGCTTGCCGACAGATGTGCTTGGGTACATGCGTTGATCACTCAACCTGGGAGGAATTCGATGGCTTACGACCCAGCGCCGACTACTCCGGGTACCGCCTCGGCCCCGCGCCGGTCGCTTCTGCTCGCCGGCGCGGCGGGCTTTGTGCTCGCGGCGGTTATCGCGATCGTGCTCGCCGTCGCCGGGGTGCTGCCCGGTAAGAACGACTCGGGGACGGGCGGGACGTCCAGCGCGTCGATCTCGTTGCCGAAGACGCTCGGGACGTACGTCCGCTTCGAGGACACGAAGCTGAACAAGAGCTCGCGGGCGGCGAAGTCGGTCGCGAACGAGAAGACCACCGAAGTAAAGACCGCCAGCGCACTGTCGGCGGCGTACGGCGGTGCGGGCGCGGCCGTGCAGGTCTACGCCGACCAGAAGCTGGCGACGACTCTCGCTGCGTGGGCGGTGCGCGGGCCGACGCCTCGGCCGGTGGTGGCCTATGTCGATGCGAAATACCTGGGGCTGGCGCAGCCGCCGCACGAGATCAAGAAGGTGGGCTCGTCCTTCTGCTCCATCTCGACGATTCAGTCGACCCCGGCCGGGCATACCCCGCCGCCGGACGCCACGCACACCGACTACTGCCAGCGTTCCTCGGGTTCGCTGACGGTGACGGTCTACGCCTACGGCGACAGCAAGCTCTCCCAGCACCCCGATCAGGTCGCCGGCCTCGTCGACAGGGTGTGGTCGTCGGTCAGCTGAGTTCGCTCAGCCGGGTTCGGCACTGCGCGGCGACGTCGCCGACCTCGGCCAACGTGCGGCGCAGGTCGTCCTGGCGGGCGCGCAGGTCGGCCGCGATCTCGTCCAGGCGCCCCAGCAGGGTCTCGAGCTGGCGACGTTCGGACGAAGCGGCGCCGGTGTACATGTCGACGATCTCGCGGCATTCCGGCAGCGTCATGCCGAACCGGCGGCCACGCAGGATCAGTCGCAGTCGAGCCCGATCGCGTTGGGTGTAGATCCGGTTCGTCCCCTCGCGTTGTGGGCTGACCAGCCCCTCGGCCTCGTAGAAGCGCAGCGTGCGCGTGGTCACGCCGAGCTCGTCGGCGAGCTGGCGGACGGTCCAGGTCCGGCCCTCTTCCGTTTCCGTCGGCACCCGACTATCGTTGCTTGACGTTGACGTAAACGTCAAGCATAAGTTCGGAGGAGGTCCATGTTCGAGCTCAGCCAGGAGCACGAGTCGTTCCGGAAGGTCGTGCGCGACTTCGCCGAGCGCGAGATAGCCCCGCATGTCGCGCAATGGGACCGCGAGCATCACTTCCCGGTCGACCTGGTGCGCGCGATGGGCGAGCTCGGGCTGTTCGGGCTCGCGGTGCCGGAGGAGTACGGCGGCAGCGGCGGCGACTTCACTTCCGTCTGCGTTGCCATCGAGGAGCTGGGACGGGTCGATCAGTCGATCGGCGTCACGCTCGAAGCCGGGATGGGTCTGGGCATCAACCCGATCCTGACCTTCGGCACCGAGGAGCAGAAACAACGGTGGCTCCCCGATCTCGCCGCAGGACGCACGATCGCCGGCTTCGGCCTGACCGAGCCGGAAGCCGGATCGGACGCGGGCGCGACCAGGACTCGCGCGGTGCTCGACAACGGCGAGTGGGTGATCAACGGCGCGAAGGCATTCATCACCAACTCGGGCACCGCCATCACGTCGCTGGTGACCGTGACCGCGAAGACCGGCCCTGCGCCCGATGGTTCTTCGCGCGAGCACTCATCCGAAGAGATATCGGCAATCATCGTCCCGAGCGGCACGCCCGGCTTCATCGTCGAACCGGCCTACGAGAAGCTCGGCTGGCACATCTCGGACACCCACGGCCTCACCTTCGACGACTGCCGGGTGCCCGAGGAGAACCTGCTCGGCGAGCGCGGGCACGGCTTCAAGCAGTTCCTCGCGGTGCTGGACGACGGCCGCATCGCGATCTCGGCCCTTGCGGTCGGTCTTGCCCAGGCGTGCCTGGACCATTCGGTGCGCTACGCCAAGGAGCGCACGACGTTCGGCACCCCGATCGGGGCCAAGCAAGGCCTCGCCTTCCAGCTTTCCGACCTTGCCGTGTCGGTGGAAGCAGCCCGGCTGCTCACCTATAAGGCGGCCGCGCTCAAGGACGCCGGCCGGTCGACCAAGGAGATCAAGCACGCGGCCGCGATCGCCAAGCTCTACTCGACCGAGGCCGCGGTCGCGGCCACCCGCACCGCTACCCAGGTCTTCGGCGGCAACGGTTTCATGGAGGAGTTCCCGGTCGCCCGCTTCTACCGTGACGCGAAGATCCTCGAGATCGGCGAGGGGACCTCCGAGGTGCAGCGCATGCTCATTGCACGCGGTCTCGGATTGCCGGTGCAGTGACGTATCAGCAGGCGGTCGACCCGCTCTTAGAGGAGCATGACGTGGGACGAACACCGGCGGCGCAGTGCAGCACTGGACGCCGTACTCGCTTACGCGGCCGTGAATCCCGCCGCCGATCTGCCGTTCGCCGAGATGCCCGGGCTGCTTGCGCTGTTCGGCGATCGCCGCGGGCTGGTGCTCGCGCTGCAGCATCGCTGGTCGCAGCTGCTCTGGGCGCGCCTGTCGGCGGACATGCGCACCGGCGGCCTGAAGGAGAGCGCGCCGCACAGTGTGCAGGTCTGGCGCGAGTGCGCCGCGGCGAACCGGGTGCTGCGCCGGCTGCTCGACCGGCACCTGCCGGAGTTCGGCGACGCCGCCCAGGAACGCGTCGAGCACCCCATCCCCGCCTGATTTGGCATCGGGTTACCAAATTCGGCGCCCGATTCTGGTCACCCGATACCAAAACAGGGGTGCGGCGATGAGCGGCGCGAGCTCGGACAAGGAGATCCGCGCTGCGCGAGACGCGACGCTCGCACCGCCTGAGAAAGCCGCCGCGAAGCTGGCATCGCAGAACAAGCTGTACGTGCGCGAGCGGATCGCGCTGCTGCTCGACGACGGCAGCTTTGTCGAAGACGGCCAGCTCGCCAACGCGCTCGGCACCGGGCTGCCCGCCGACGGCGTGGTCACCGGCCAGGGCCTGGTCGACGGCCGTCCGGCGCTGGTCGTTGCTAACGACCCGACCGTCAAGGCCGGATCGTGGGGAGCGCGGACGGTCGAGAAGATCATCCGGGTAACCGAGCGAGCGCTGTCCGAGGAGCTGCCGATCTTCTGGCTCATCGACTCGGCCGGCGCGCGGATCACCGATCAGGTGGCGCTGTTCCCCGGGCGTCGCGGCGCCGGACGGATCTTCCACAACCAGGTGGCGCTCTCGGGCAAGGTTCCGCAGATCTGCTGCCTGTTCGGGCCGTCGGCCGCCGGTGGCGCGTACATCCCGTCCTTCTGCGACATCGTGATCATGGTCGAGGGCAACGCGTCGATGTATCTCGGCTCGCCGCGGATGGCCGAGATGGTGGTCGGCGAGAAGGTGTCGTTGGAGGAGATGGGCGGCGCTCGGATGCACGCGTCGGTGTCTGGCTGTGGCGACAACCTGGCCGTCGACGACGAGGACGCGATCGAGCAAGCGCGGCTGTACTTCTCCTACCTGCCCACGTGCTGGCGGGAACAGCCGCCCGACGTCGCGCCGGAAGGCACTGCGATCGTGCTGACCGACGATTGCGTGCCGGCCGAGGAGTCGGTGCCGTTCGACGTGCACGAGATCATCGACGGACTGGTCGACGCCGACTCGTTCTTCGAGGTGAAGCCGCTCTTCGCCGCGGAGCTGGTCACCGGGCTCGGCCGGATCGACGGTCGTCCGGTCGGGATCGTGGCGAACAACTCGGCGGTGCGCGGCGGTGTCCTCTTCGTCGACTCGGCGGACAAGGCTGCGCGGTTCATCTGGTTGTGCGACGCGTTCAACGTGCCGCTGCTCTACCTCGCCGACGTGCCGGGCTTCATGATCGGCAGCGAGGTCGAGCGGCAGGGCATCATCCGGCACGGCGCCAAGATGATCACCGCGGTCGCCGAGGCGACCGTCCCGCAGATCTCGATCATCCTGCGCAAGGCGTACGGTGCCGGACTTTATGCGATGGACGGACCGGGATTCATGCCCGACGCGTGCATCGCGCTGCCGACGGCGAAGATCGCGGTGATGGGTCCGCAGGCGGCCGTCAACGCCGTGTACGCCAACAAGATCGCCTCGATCGACGACGAGTCGGAACGAGAGACCTACATTGCCGAGCGGCGCGCCGAGTACGAGCAGGATGTCGATCTGCTGCGCCTCGCGTCCGATCTCGTGCTCGACGGCATCATCGAACCGAGCGAACTGCGCGACGAACTCGTCCGGCGCTATTCCGTGCTGGTCGGCAAGACACGTGTGGTCGCGCAGAAGCGACACGGAGTTCCACCGACATGACGCCCGTGCGTGTGACCGGCACCACCGATCCGGCCGAGATTGCGGCCGTGCTGGCTGCGGTGTCTTCCGCCCGCGTGCGGCAACCGGAACAAAGTGCCTATGAACGCTGGCGTCGCGGCCGGGTCGCGGCGGTGCGAAAGGCGCTGAATAACTGCTGAATCCCCGTCCGAATAGGGCGATTCCGGACGTGATCCGTGGCATGTGTGCCGCCCTCGTGCTGCATCCGCACCCTTCAGTAGGGGAAAATCGACGGTATGAGTTGGCTCAGCCGCGGACACCGGATGCGCAAGGAGCTTGCCAAGAGCAGTGCTCCTGGCCTTCCGATGGTGTGGCGCACGTTCGGTGGCATCACGGGTCTCGTGGTCGCCGCGAACGTGGCCGGCGGCGTCGTGGTCGGCCTACTCCTGATCGCGCTCAATGCCGATGCAAGTGAGCACCAGCGCATCGTCGTCGGGATCGTCGGCGGGGCTTACGGAATCTCGGCCATCGCCTTCGGTGCCGTCATGGGTTTCGTGTTGCAGGGACGAACGTTGCGCTGGCTGGCACGTGGTCGCACGCCTACCCGCGATGAAGCCCGCCGCGCGTTGCGCAACCCGCTCGACCTCGCGATCCTCACCGGTGCGCTGTGGATTCTCGGCGCGATCGTGATGGCAACGCTGGCCGCTGCGCTCGATGCATCGGCACATCAGATCGTCGGACTCAGCGGTGGGCTGGTACTGGCCGGCCTGACCACCGCCGGCGTCACCTATGTGATCGCCGCCGCCGTCGGCCGTCCCGTCGCGGTGATCGCGCTGTCGGTGTACCCGCCGACTGAGGCAATCATCTTCACGCTGCGCGCGCGGATGGTGCTCAACTGGCTGGTGACGACCGGCATCCCGGTGATCGGCATCATCCTGATCCTGAGCTCGCCGCCGGGCCAACGCAGCCACATCATCGGTGCGGCACTGTTCGCTGCTCTCGTCGCGCTCTTCGTCGGTGTCACGTCTGCCAGCGCGTTGGCCCGATCGATCGGCGAGCCGCTCCGCGGCCTCGTGACGGTGCTGGAGCGGGTCGGTCGCGGCGATCTCACCGGCAAGGTCGATATCGACGACGTCGGCGAAATCGGCATGTTGCAGCGCGGCGTCAACGAGATGGTGGAGGGGCTGCGGGAACGCGAACGCATCCAGGATCTGTTCGGACGCCACGTTGGGCCGGCGGTTGCCGAGGAGGCGATCTCGGGCACGATCCGACTCGGCGGCGGCGAGCAGCGCAGAGTGGTCGCACTGTTCGTCGACATCACCGGATCGACCCGGCTGACCAGACGCACCGAACCGACCGAGTTCGTCGAGATCCTGAACCGGTTCTTCGGCCGGGTGGTCGAGGCCGTTGAGGACAACGGTGGCTTGGTGAACAAGTTCGAGGGCGATGCCGCGCTGTGCGTCTTCGGTGCACCTGTCGAGTTGGCCGATCCGTCCACCGCCGCGCTGCGCGCGGCGCGCGTCATCCGCGACCGAGTTGAGGACGACGGTGACGTCGAGGTCGGCATCGGCGTTGCGGTCGGCTCGGTGATCGCGGGTCAGGTAGGCCATCACACGCGGCTCGAGTACACGGTGATCGGCGACGCGGTGAACGAGGCTGCGCGGCTCACCGAGTTGGCCAAACGCGTCGACGGGCACATCCTCGCCAGCGAGGCCACGGTCGACTCGAGCAGCGACGAAGAAAGGGAGCACTGGGCGAAGGGCCGGGTGTTCCGGCTGCGCGGCCGCGACGCACCGACGCACACGTACCGCAGCCCGATCACCGCCGCCGTTCGCGACTGATACCGGAAACGCCTCTGCTTGTAACGCCGGTGACACATGGTTGCCGGAGCGTGGGTGCATGTCAGAGACCAGCGCCGAGTACGTGAGCAACGCAGCGTGGCTGACTATCCCCGTGCGGCCCGACACCATCGACGAGATCGCCGACCAGTTCGAACGACCCACCGGAGCCATCACGTTCTGGTCGGACATCGTGACCCGGCGCGCCGAGCGCGACACCCGGCTCGCACCGCGCGTGATGGAGCGCCGCGCCGGCTAACGCGCCGCGGGGTATCCCACGTCGCGCAGCGTGTACCCGAGTTGCGCGAGCATCTGCCGCAACAGTGGCAGTGACAGTCCGACGACGTTGTGGTGATCGCCCTCGATCGTGTCGATGAACCAGCCGCCCAACCCGTCGATCGTGAACGCCCCGGCAACGGCGAGCGGCTCACCGGTCGCGCAGTAGAGATCGATCTCGTCGTCGGACACCTCAGCGAAGGACACCGTCGTCGCCTCGGTGGCGCGGACGGAACGCCCTCCGGGCGCATGCAGGGCGTGTCCGGTGTGCAGGACGCCGGTGCGTCCACGCATCGCCCGCCACCGTTCGCGGGCGTCTTCGAGGCCGGACGGTTTGCCTAACGGGAGCCCGTTGAGTTCGAGCAACGAATCGCAACCCAGGACGAGCGCATCCCCGATCTCCTCGGCAACCGCGGATGCCTTGCGCCAGGCAAGCTCATTGACCAACGCCGACGTGTCATCGGCGGTCACTCCTGACTCGTCAACGCCGCTGACGATCACTTCTGGTTCGACACCTGCGCGCCGCAAGGTCTCCAGTCGCGCCGGCGACGCCGACGCCAGAATGAATCTCACAGGCCGAGGGACTTCGAAATCACGCTCTTCATGATCTCGGTCGTGCCGCCGTAGATACGGCTGATGCGGGCGTCGGCGTACCGCCGTGAGATCGGGTACTCGGACATGTAGCCGTACCCGCCGTGCAGTTGCAGGCACTTGTCGATGGCCCGGCCCTGCAGCTCGGTGCACCACCACTTCGCCTTGGCCGCATCGGCCGCGCTGAGCTCGCCGGCATTGAGCCGGTCGACGCAGACGTCAAGGAAGGCCTGCGCGATGTCGATCTCGGTCGCCAGTTCGGCCAGCACGAACTTGGTGTTCTGGAACGAGCCGATGGTTGTGCCGAATGCTTTTCGATCGTTGACGTAGCGCAGCGTCTCGTCGAATGCAGCGCGCGCCTCGGCAACGCCGTTGACGGCGATCGAGACCCGCTCCTGCGGCAGCTTCTGGGTCAGCTGCCCGAAGCCGGCACCTTCCTCGCCGAGCAGGTTCTCGACCGGCACGCGGACGTCGGTGAAGGAGAGCTCGGCGGTGTCCTGGGAGTGCAGGCCGAGCTTGTCGAGATTGCGGCCGCGCTCGAACCCGTCCATGCCGCGTTCGAGGATGAGCAGCGACACGCCCTTGTGCCGGTCGTCGCCGGTACGGACCGCGGTGATGACCAGGTCGGCGTTGACCCCGTTGGTGATGAACGTCTTGCTGCCGTTGACGACATACGACTCGCCGTCACGCTTGGCACTTGTGCGAATGCCGGCGAGATCGGAGCCCGCGCCCGGCTCGGTCATCGCGACCGCCGTGATCAGCTCGCCGGAGGCGATCCCCGGCAGCCAGCGCTGCTTCTGCTCGGTGGTGCAGTAGCTCAAGAAGTACGGCAGGCAGATGTCGTTGTGCAGGCTCATCCCGAGCCCGGTACCGCCGATGCCGGCGATGGCGATCTGCTCGTCCATCGCCTGGTTGAACCGGAAGTCGCTGACCCCGCCGCCGCCGTACTCCTCCGGGATGGCCATGCCGAGGAATCCGCTCTTGCCGGCCTCGGTGAACACTTCGCGTGGCGTGATGCCGTCGCGTTCCCACTGCAGGTAGTTCGGCGTGATCTGCTTTTCGACGAACGCCCGAAACGCGTCGGCAAAGGCGAGGTGCTCGTCGTCGAAGTGCTTGCGATCCATGCTGAAGTTCTACCAGTGGGACGTGTGGAGCGGCCCGATACCGTAGCTCGCATGGCGGCGGAGACGATCGGGATCATCGGCGGGTCAGGCTTCTACTCGCTGCTGGACGAGGCGACTGAGCAACTGCCCGACACGCCGTACGGGGAACCGAGCGGGCCGATCACGACCGGCGTGCTGGCGGGCCGTCCGGTCGCCTTCGTGCCGCGCCACGGCGCCGGCCACCGCTTTCCGCCGCACCGGGTGCCCTACCGGGCGAATCTGTGGGCGCTGCGCTCGCTGGGCGCAACCCAGGTCGTCTCGCTGTCGGCCGTCGGATCGCTGCGGGCAGACCGGCCGGCAGGGACGATCGTCGTCCCCGATCAGATCGCGGATCGCACGAGCGGGCGCGCCCACACGATCTTTGACAGCGACGACGGGGTCGGGCACGTGTCCTTCGCCGATCCGTACTGCCCGCGCGGCCGGGCAGCCGCCCTGGCCGGTGACGAGGATGTCGTCGACGGGGGGACGCTCGTCGTGGTCAACGGCCCGCGCTTCTCCTCGCGCGCTGAATCGCTCGAGTTCCAGTCGCACGGCTGGTCGATCATCGGCATGACCGCGATGCCCGAAGCGTCGCTCGCCCGCGAGCTCGGGCTCTGCTACACCACCCTCGCGCTGGTCACCGATCTCGACGCCGGGGTCGAGGCAGGCGAGGGCGTCACGCATGAGGCGGTGCTCGCCGCCTTCGCCCAGAACCTGCCCAAGCTGCGCGATCTGCTTGTGGCGACGCTGGGCCGGCTGCCCGAGGCACAGGGCGACTGCGCGTGCGGCGATCGATCAGGGCTGCCCGACCGGTAGCGAAACGCGGAACCTGCAGCCGTCCGCCTGGTTGGCGACATCGATCGTTCCGCCGTGTGCCTCGAGGATCCCGCGCGTGATCGCGAGCCCGAGTCCGGCACCGGACGTGCCGTCCTCGTGCGGCGATCGGGCCGGCTCGCCACGGAATCCGACGTCGAACAGCCGAGGCAGATCGACGTCGGGAATGCCGCCGCACTCGATCGCCCACGCGTGACCTCGATGTGGTCGCTCGCCGCGTGCACGTCGACGGCGACCGTGCCGCCGTCCGGGGTGTGCCGGATGGCGTTGGCGACCAGGTTCGTGATCGCGCGATCGAGTTGCGGACCGTCGCCGCGCACCGACGGCGCGCCGCCCGGCGCCCCGACGAGGGTGATGCCACGCGCGTTCGCGAGTGGCATGAGGGCGGCGAGGACGTCGGAGACCAGGTCGTCGAGCGACACCGTCTCGACCGCTCGGCCGGCCGTGCCGGCCTGGATCCGGGACAGGTCGAACAGGTCGTCGACCATCCCGCTCAGCCGGTCGACCGACGCACCGATCTGCTTGTAGTACGCGGACGGGTCGTCGACCATGCCGTCCTCGAGCGCCTCGGACATCGCGCGCAACCCGGCCAGTGGGGTGCGCAGATCGTGGCTCACCCACGACACGAGCTCGCGCCGTGACGACTCGAGCGCACGCTCGCGGTCGCGGGTCTCGGCCAGCGCTTGCGCCGTGGCGGCGAGTTCGCGGCGCACCTGCTCGAGCTCGGCGGTGAGCGGGCGCCCGTCGTCGTCGGGTACCCGGCCCTCGGCGAGCGCGGCGATCGCCACGCGTAGCCGGCGGTTGTCCTGGGTGAGACGCCGCGCGGCCGATCCGGCGGCGACGGTGGCGATCGCACCGGCGGCAACGCTGAGGACGATCACCGTCATCCAGTCGTCGGTCGGCAGCAGCATGGCGTGGATGGCGCCGAGCAGCGCACCGACCGAAGCCGCCGTGCCGGTCAGGACGACCGAGGCGAGCACGCCGGTCAGCGAGCGGCGTCGGGCAGGCAGCAGCGCGAACCAGGTCGCCAGCGCGGCGATCGCCGACCACAGCAGCGCCCAGCCGACGTTGGCGAACGTGATGGTCATGACGGTTCGAGGCGGTAGCCGACGCCCCATACCGTCTTGATCAGCGACGGATTCGTCGGATCGTCCTCGACCTTCTCGCGCAGCCTGCGGACGTGCACCGTGACCGTCGACTGGTCGCCGAACGTCCACCCCCACACCTCGCGCATCAGCTGCTCGCGGGTGAACGCGACATCAGGGTGCTCCATGAGAAACGCGAGCAACTCGAGCTCGCGTACGGTCAGGCTGAGTTCGACGCCATTGCGCGTCGCGCGGCGAGCCGCGCGGTCGACCGTGATCGCCCCGGCCGACGAGACGCGACTCGGCTTCACCGGGGCACTGCGCCGCAGCACCGAATCGATGCGCAGCACGAGTTCGCGCGGCGAGAACGGCTTGGTCACGTAGTCGTCGGCGCCGACCTCGAGCCCGGCGATGCGGTCCTCGGCCTCGCCGAGCGCGGTGAGCATGATGATCGGCAGGTCGGGGTGCGTCGCGCGCACCCGCCGGCAGACCTCGAGTCCGTCTACCTCGGGCAGCATGATGTCGAGCACGATCAGGTCGGGCGGATCGGCGTCGATCAACTTCAAGGCGGTGCCGCCGTCACCGACACGCTCTGCGGTGTGACCGGCGCGCTCGAGATAGCCACTGACGACGGTGGCGATGGTGTCGTCGTCGTCGACGACGAGCACGCGAGACATCCCTGAATCGTAGGTGCGCAGCACCGCACTAGCGGGTCATGTCACCGGTTCGTAAGGCATCGGCCGTGACGGCGGTCTCTCGGTGATGGCCATCTCGGTGATCGCCATCGCTTCGCACCGCATTGGCGAGGCGCACCGTCCTAGCCTGGGTAGTAATACCTCAGACACAGCAATACGGAACCGAACCAAGGCATGCGGAGATAAGAATGATGTATTGCTGGGGCTGCTTCTCCGAACACGGCGAGGGGTTCTCGATCTCGGCGTCCAGCGGTGCGGCGGCGATCCCGCAGGAGACCAGCGACGCTTCCGAGGCCCTGCGTCTCTGCGACCGGCGGATGTACGCGACCAAGCACAGCCGGCGGGCCACGGCGGCCCGCCAGGCCCGAGACGTCCTGCTCGCCGCCCTGGCCGCGCGTGATCGGGTCCTGGGGGCGGACCTCACCAGTGTGGCCACAGCGGCCACCCGGCTGGGAGTGCGGCTGGGGATCGCCGGGCGTGACCTGCAGGACCTGGTCTACGCCGCTGAGCTGCATGACGTCGGCAAGGTCGCGATTCCCGACTCGATCCTCTCCAAGCCCGCTCCGCTGGACGCCGGCGAGTGGGTGTTCATGCGGCGCCATACCGTGATCGGCGAGCGGATCCTGTCGGCCGCACCCTCGATGACGGCGGTGGCCACGATCGTGCGCGCCACCCACGAACGCCGCGACGGCGACGGCTACCCCGACGGGATCTCAGGAGAGGCGATCCCGATGGCCGCCCGGATCATCGCCGTCTGTGACGCCTACGACGCGATGGTGTCCGGTCGCCCCTACCGGCCCCCGCTCGACCACGCGCGGGCGCTCGCCGAGCTGCGGGACTGTGCCGGCACGCAGTTCGACCCGCGAGTGGTGGACGCGTTCGCCGCCGAATTCCTCGACCGCGGGCCCGACCGTGATCCCTCGCCGCTTCGCCCGCCCGAGGACCTGGCTCTCACCGCGACGATCGCCTGACCCGCAACCGGTGATCCTGGAGTCGTTGCGCGCCGGTGAACCCAGCCTCAGCCGACAGCTTCGGGAATCGGCTCAAGGTCGGTGGCCCGGGACGCGGCGTCGCCGGCCGGCGCCGGCGCGACCGGCCCGCGCCGCAACGCGAAGCTGAACGCGACAATCGCGCCGGCCGCCTGGATGGCCAGGACCACGGCGGCGAAACCGGTCGGCTTGCGTGAGGCGTTGAGCAGCAGGATCGGCTCGGCGACGGCCACCAGGGCAACCGCGACGAGGAACCACGTGCGCCTGAGGGCCAGCAGGTACTGGATCGCCAAGTAGGTGCAGGCGAGCACCGTGAACGCCAGCCCGAGCACCAGCAGCGAGCCCGAAGCGTGTGACTTGCCGGCGCCGAAGGCCGCCTTGATCAACGGGTGCGAGGCGAAGGCGAAGATCAGCAGCACCGGCACGCAGCACACCGCGATGATCCCCAGCGCGCGCGCCAGGATCGGGCGGGGGTCCTCGCCCGACGCCCGCCGGCGTGACACCTCGGGCACGAGATAGAAGCCGGCGCCCATCGCGACCCAGATCAGCACCTTGGCCGCGACCGCGGTGGCGCCGTAGGAGCTGGCCATCGAGGTGCTGAAGCGGTGCTTGGCCGCGATGATGTCGATGTTCTGCAAGACGGCGATCACGATCAGGCCGGCGATCGGCGCCCAGGCCCGCTTGACGTGGGACGTCAGCGAGAGCGCGGCCGCGGGCGCCGTCGCCCCTGGCGCGACGGCGGTGGCCTCGACGTGGCGCTGCAGGCGGTGGGCGCAGTACAGGCACATGGCGACGAACGACAGCGGAGTACCGAGATACGCGCCCGTCACTCCCAGCCCGGCTGCGGCGAGAATGGCGCCCATGACGAGACGTGCACCCTGTTCGCCGATCAGGCTGAGGCCGACGGCCTGGTAGTCGCCGAGGCCCTGCAGGACGCCTCGCAGGATCGAGAGCTCCAGCCACAGCGCTGCCGCCGGCAGGCCGAGCGCGGCCGCCCACGGAGTGTGCCTGACGCCCACCGCCGAGGCGATCGGCTGACGCAGCAGGACCGAGACGATCGTGATGACGACCGTGAACAACGCCATCGACCGGCTCCATTGCCGGACCGTTGCCGCCAGCCCCGCACCGGTACCGAGATGGCCGAGCACGCCCTCGCGGGCGGTCGCCACCTGCAACGCCTGGCCGACGACCGAGAGGATCAAGAAGTAGCTGACCAGCGCGGCCAGGGAACCATAACCGCCGCCCTGGTTGTCCTTGAGCAACCGGGCGAACACGACGGTCGACCCCAGCGCGATCACGTTGTTGACGATCATCGCCCCGGCCAGACCCGCTGCTTTGGCGGTCTCCGAGCCGCGCAGATCGGCCAGGGATGTGGGAACCCCCTCGCGTCCCCGGGTGACGCGCCTGATCATCGTCGCAATCCGTCCCGGCGCCTGGTCGGACGGGGGAGTTGTCATGAGGCCAGGGACGGTAGCGAACAGGGTGGGCGTGTCTGCTCCCGCTCTAGGATCCACTGCGTGCTCGGAGAGTTCGAGTCGACCGGCGCAGCCGACACCGAGGCGCTGGGCGCTCGTCTGGCCGACGATCTGGCTCCCGGCGACGTCGTGCTGGTGGCCGGCGAACTGGGAGCCGGCAAGACGACGCTGGTGCGGGGCGCCGCCCGCCGGCTTGGTGTCACCGTCCCGGTGACGAGCCCGACGTTCACGATCGGGCAGCGGTATCCGGTCGCCGGCGGCGGGCCTCTCGTCGCCCACGTGGATCTGTACCGGGTGGGCTCGCTGGCCGAAGAGGATCCCGACATCCTGGCCGACTACCTCGGTCCGGAGACGATCGCGTTCGTCGAATGGCCGCAGGACGAGGAGCCGACCCTCGCCGGGCTGGGCCGCATCGCCGCCCGGGTCAGCCTCGAGCACGCCGGCGGCGATCGGCGACGGATCGTGGTGGACTGAGAGCATGGTGATCCTCGGCCTGGACACGGCGACGCGCGCGACGACGGTGGCGCTCGCCAACCTCAAGGCGGGAACGGTCACCGAGCGCCGTGACGACCCTCCCCGCGGCGAGCGCCCCCGGCACACCTCGCGGCTGCTGGCGCTCGCCGTCGAGGTCCTGATGGACGCCGGCTGTGGTTGGGAGGACGTCACGCGGATCGCGGTCGGCGTCGGGCCGGGCACCTTCACCGGGCTGCGGATCGGGGTCTCAACGGCGCGTGCGCTGGCGGCCGCGCGTGACCTCCCACTCGTCGGTGTCTCGACGCTGCGCTCGTTGGCCCATGGCGCCGCGCCCACGGCCGCCGGGGAGGGCCGCGCCGTGCTGGCGGTTCTCGATGCCCGCCGCGGCGAGGTGTTCGCCGCCGGCTGGTCGCCGGGCACGGTCGCCGATCCAGGCTCGCCGGCGCTGCTGGCGCCGTCCGCGCTGACTCCAGAGGCACTGAAGGATGTGGTCTCGAGAGCCGGGACGGGATGGCTGGCGGTCGGGGAAGGGGCGGTAGAGTTCAGATCGGTTCTCGAGCGCTCGGGAGCCCTGATTCCCGGGGACGGTTCAGAGCTACATCGCGTCAGTGCCATCGATCACTGCCGGCTGGCGGCGGGATTGCCCCCTCAGGATCACGGCGACGTCCGGCCCGCCTATCTGCGCCTTCCGGACGCCGAGCTCACGCTCCGCGCGCGGGCGAGCGCGCATCCATGACCTCCTTCGATCCACCGACGATCCGGCCGCTGGCCTATTCCGACCTCCCGCAGGTGATCGCGATCGAGCGCCGCGCGTTCACGACGCCGTGGTCGCTGGCGATGTTCGTGCTCGAGCTGTCCAAGCCGTCCGGCGTGTGCCTGGCCGCCGTCGACGCCCGCACCGCCAGGCTCGTCGGGTATCTCGTGTGTTCGCGCTACGACACCGTCTGGCATCTGATGAACGTCGCCGTCGAGCCGACGCTCCGCCGGCGCGGGATCGCCTGGGCGCTGCTGGAGGAGATGATCAGGCAAGCCGGGCCCGAGCAGCAGTACACGCTCGAGGTCCGCACCTCCAACGCGCCGGCCATCGCCCTGTATGAGCGCCTGCATTTCCGCTCGGCGGGCAGGCGTCCGCGCTACTACCGTGACAACGGGGAGGACGCGGTGATCATGTGGCGTACCGCCGAGACGATCTCGACGCCAGGCGCCGCCGGATGAGTCGCCCCCGGCCTCCCCACAACATCCTGGCCCTCGAGACCAGCTGCGACGACACCTGCGCGGCGGTCATCACGCCCGGCGGGCAGATCCTCGCCAACGTGATCTCCTCGCAGGGGATCCACGACCGCTACGGCGGCGTGGTGCCCGAGATCGCCTCCCGACACCACCTGGAGCTGATCGACGACGCCGTCGCCGACGCCCTGCGTCAGGCCCGCACCACGCTGCCCGAGTTGGGGCTGATCGCCGTGACCCGGGGTCCGGGGCTTGTCGCCGCCCTGCTCGTCGGTGTCGCCAGCGCCAAGGCGCTGGCGGCCGCCCACGAGCTCCCGCTGGCGGGTGTCGACCACCTTCACGGGCACGTGGCCGCCGGCTTTCTGGATGGCGGGGGCCTCGAGCCGCCGTTCATCAGCCTGGTGGCCAGCGGAGGTCACACGTTCGTGGCGCTGGTCAACGACCCCGGGCCGGATTTCAAGGTGCTCGGACAGACGCTCGACGACGCCGCTGGGGAGGCGTTTGACAAGGGCGCGCGGCTGCTCGGCCTCGGCTACCCCGGAGGCCCGGCGCTCGAGCGACTGGCGCGCGAGGGAGATCCGGGCGCGTTTGCGTTTCCGACGGCGGCGCGGCTGCGCGGGCTGGACTTCTCCTTCGCCGGCCTGAAGACCGCGCTGCTGTATCGCGTCCGCGACCTTGGACCGGCCGAGACCGAGCGTCGGCGCGCCGACCTGGCCGCCTCCTATCAGCATGCCATCGTCGAGGCCCTGACGGTGCGGGCGCAGCGGGCCCTCGAGCAGACCGGCCTGACGCGGCTGGCGATCGGCGGGGGCGTGGCCGCCAACGGCCCGCTGCGCGAGCGCCTGTCGCAGCTCGGGGTCGAGCTCGATATCCCGGATCGCACGCTCTGCACCGACAACGCCGCCATGATCGCCTCCGCCGCGCGCTATGTGCCGGCGATCCCGTTCCCCGAGTACCTGGCGCTCGACGTCTACGCCAGTGGCGAGCGCGCTCTGGTCGCATGATGACCGAGGTCGTCCTCTTCGGCCGCGAGGGCTGCTGCCTGTGCGACGACGCCCGCGACGTCCTGTTGCGCGTCCGCGGCCAGCGTCCGTTCATTCTGCGTGAGCGCGACATCGACGGCGACGACGCGCTTCTGCGGGCGTACCTTGAACGGATTCCGGTCGTGACGATCGACGGCGTCGAGGCGTTCGAGCTTTTCGTCGATGAGTCAGAGCTGCTGCGCCGGCTCGGCTAAGGTTCGTCGGAGATGAGCTACACCGTTGGTCGCGGCACCGAGCCCGCCGTGCCGGGCCTCGAGAAGCCGGGCGAGAAGCTATCGCTTGGCGTGGCCGCACGGCTGTCGCGGTACCTGCAGGTGCTCACGCAGGCGCGCAAGATCGGCAAGGAGACCATCTCCTCGCAGGAGCTGGCCGATTACACCCATGTCAACTCGACGCAGATCCGCCGTGACCTGTCGGGCTTCGGGAAGTTCGGCAAGCGCGGAGTGGGCTACAACGTCGAGTCGCTCGTCAGCCAGATCCGCAAGATCCTGCGGACGGCCGGCCAGCACAACATCGCCCTGTTCGGCGCCGGGCACCTCGGGACGGCGATCGCCACCTCGGACATCTTCGCCGACCACGGCTTCCGGGTCGTGGCCATCTTCGATGTCGACCGCGCCCGTGTCGGGACGCGTATCGGCACGCTCGAGGTGCGCCACAACTCCGACCTGCGCTCCGTGGTCGATGATCAGGACATCGTCGTCGCTGTGCTCGCCGTCCCCTCGGCGGCCGCCCAGGAGCTCGCACACGATCTGGTCGAGGTCGGCGTGAAGATCATCTTCAACTACTCGGACGCGCTGCTCCAGGTTCCGCCGGAGGTCACCGTGCACACCTCCAGCCCGGCCGTCGACCTCCTGTACGCGCTCTATTTCTACCTGACCTAGTCCGAGACCCCGCGTGGAGCTCGACCTGAACACCGCCCGGGCGATCTTTGACGCCTCGACCGATTTCACCGTCGGTCTCGAGGAGGAGTTCGCCCTGCTCGATCCGGCGAGCCTCGAGCTGGTCGGGCGCTTCGAGCAGCTGCGCGACGCCGCCGCGGCGTCCGATCCACGTCTCGCCGAGGCGATCTCGGGCGAGCTGATCTCATCGGAGATCGAGATCCGCTCCGGCCGAGGCGAGGACCTGATCGCCGCTCGCACCGCGCAGCAGGATCTCCGCCGGCGTCTGTTCGCGCTGGCCGCCGCCCAGGGGCTGGAGCTCGGGTCGACCGGCACCCATCCGTTCTCGGACTACCGCAAGCAGCACGTCATCCAGACCGAGCACTATCGCCGCGTCGAGGAGGGCCTGAAGTACGTGGCCTGGCGCAACAACACGTTCTCGCTGCACGTCCACGTCGGCGTGCGGGGGGCCGACCGGGCCGTCCTCGTCTGCGATCGCCTGCGGCCCGTGCTGCCGATCCTGCTCGCGATCTCAGCCAACTCACCGTTTCTCGACGGGCGCGACTCCGGGCTGGCGAGCGCGCGGACGCAGACGTTCACCAGGAGCTTCCCACGCTGCGGCATCCCGGACGCGTACGGGAACTGGGCCACGTTCGCCGATTACATCGGCTTCCTCGCCTCCACCCGGTCGATCGTCGAGTACACGCAGGTCTGGTGGTCGATCCGCCCGCATTTCTCGTTCGGCACCGTCGAGGTCAGGATCTGCGACGCCCAGGCGACCGCCGGCGAGTCCGATGGGCTGGCGGCGCTCGCCGTGGCCTGCGTCGCCCAGGCGGCGCGCGACGTCGATGAGGGCGTGCCCCACGTCGTCCTGCCTCACCATCTGATCGAGGAGAACATGTGGCGGGCGCTGCGCTACGGCCTGGACGGCGAGCTGATCGACCTGGAGCGTCGCGAGACCTACCCGGCGGCGGAGGCGCTTGACCGGCTGCTGGCCTGGACGGCCCCGGCCCGGGCCGAGCTGAGCATCGACGTGACGCTCCCGTCGCGCAACGGAGCCCAGCGCCAGCGTGACCTGCTGCAGCCCGGGGTGAGCGTGACGGATGTCTATACCTCCGTGCAGGCGCAGACGCGCGCGACATACTCCGAAGTCCCGGATCCCGCAGCGATCGGGGCTGGACCGGCCAACCGAGAGGAGACGAGATGAGCGCCACCGATCAGCCGTCAGAGGACGAGCTGCGTGCCGCGTACGAGGCGGAGATCAAGAAGATCCGGATCGACCAGATCCTGCTCGAGCAGGTGGTCTCGATCATCAACCTCGGCATGCGCCGCACCGGTCTGGCGCCGGGCACCGAGGACGAGCGCGACATCGATCAGGTTCGCGTGGCGATCGAGGCCGTGCGCGCGTTGCTGCCCTTGATCGAGCAGGCCGCCCCCGCGCAGGCCGGCCAGATCCGTGACGCCCTGGCGCAGCTGCAGATGGCGTTCGTGCGGCTCGGCGGTGCGCCCGGCACCCCGGCGCAGCAGCCGGCGGCGGGTGATTCTGACCCCGGCGCGGCCGGGCCCCAGGGGCCGGCGGGGCCGGGAGCCGCCCGGCCCCTCCCGGACAGCCCGTCGCACCGGAGCCCCCGCCGGGGGACGGGGGACCGGCTCAGCGCAGCGGCCGTCTCTGGGTTCCCGGCCAGTAGCCGATTGACACGACGTTCGTCGGTGGCGCGCGCTAGACTCGCGCCCGGCTTCGTGCCGGGGTCTCCGCGTCTGGCGGCGGCCCCTTTTGCCGTTTCAAGCGCACTTCCGCGCTTCTTTAACTGAGAGTTTCTTCGGAGGACCTTCTTGTCTAGCTTTCTGACGCACCACGGCGTCCTGGTCGCGCTTGTGTGCGCGGCGGCCGCCATCGTTTACGGGGCCGCGACCTCGCGAGCCCTGCTCGCCCTATCGCCCGGCAACGAGCGCATGCAGCAGATCTCGTCGGCCGTGCAGGAGGGCGCCCGGGCCTACCTGAACCGCCAGTACACGACGATCGCCGGTGTCGGCGTCGTCGTCTTCATCCTGCTCATCCCGCTGCAGAACATCCGCGTGGCGATCGGCTTCCTGATCGGCGCCGGCCTGTCGGCGGCCGCCGGCTACGTCGGCATGAACGTCTCGGTGCGAGCCAACGCCCGCGTCGCCGAGGCCGCTCGCGGCAGCATCTCCAAGGCCCTCGACGTCGCCTTCCGCGGAGGCGCGGTCACCGGCATGCTCGTCGTCGGCCTCGCCCTCGTCGGCGTCGCCGCCTACTACGGGATCCTCACCTGGATCGCGGGTGAGAGCACCCGTCACGCGGTCGACGCCCTCATCGGTCTCGGCTTCGGCGGGTCGCTGATCTCGGTGTTCGCCCGCCTCGGCGGCGGCATCTTCACCAAGGGCGCCGACGTCGGCGCTGACCTCGTCGGCAAGATCGAGGCCGGGATCCCCGAGGACGACCCTCGCAACCCCGCGGTGATCGCCGACAACGTCGGCGACAATGTCGGCGACTGCGCCGGTATGGCGGCCGACCTGTTCGAGACCTATGCGGTCACCGCCGTGGCCGTGATGCTGCTCGGCGTGCTGACCTTCCGCCAGACGTCGGCGGTCGCGCTCTACCCGCTCGTCCTCGGCGGCGTCTCGATCATCGCGTCGATCATCGGTACGTTCGCGGTCAGGACGAGGACCGGCAACGTCGAGCGTGCGCTCTACCAGGGCCTCGCGTCTCCGCCGTGATCGCCGGCGTCGTCTTCCTCCCGGTCACCAAGTGGCTGATGGGCGGAATCTCCGCCAACGCCGGGCACGCCCCCAGCTGGTTCAAGTTCTACCTGTGCGCGCTGATCGGGCTGATCGTCACCGGCCTGCTGTTCGTCATCACCGACTACTACACCTCGACGCGCTTCTCGCCGGTCAAGTCGACCGCGCGCGCCTCGCAGACGGGTCATGCCACGAACATCATCCAGGGCCTCGCGCAGGGCTATCAGGCCACGGCCGCCCCGGTATCGTGATCGCGCTCGGCATCTTCGGCGCCTGGAAGCTCGGCCACGGCATCTACGGCATCGGCGTCGCCGTCATGGCCCAGCTCTCGCTGTGCGGCCTGATCGTCGCCCTCGACGCCTTCGGCCCGATCACCGACAACGCCGGGGGCATCGCCGAGATGGCGGAACTGCCCGACGAGGTCCGCGACGTCACCGACCGCCTCGATGCGGTCGGCAACACCACCAAGGCGGTGACCAAGGGGTACGCGATCGGGTCGGCGGCGCTGGCGGCCCTCGTGCTGTTCAACGCGTTCAGTACCGAGCTCGGCCAAGTCACCAGAATTCGACGTTCGAGATCGGCAACCCGCCGGTGCTGATCGGTCTGCTGATCGGCGGCATGATGGTCTACCTGTTCGCCGCCCTCTCGATGGAGGCCGTCGGCCGGGCCGGCGGCGCCGTCGTCGAGGAGGTCCGCCGTCAGTTCCGTGAGCACCCGGGCATCATGGAGGGCACCGAGCTCCCCGAGTACGGGACGTGCGTGGACATCGTCACCAAGTCCGCCCAGCGCGAGATGATCATCCCGGCGCTGATCCCGATCGTCTTCACGGTGATCGTCGGGGTGATCAGCATTCAGGCCCTCGGTGGCCTGCTGATCGGCGTGATCGTCGTGGGCGTATTCGTGGCGATCTCGATGACCGCCGGCGGTGGCGCCTGGGACAACGCCAAGAAGCTGATCGAGGATGGGGCGTATGGTGGCAAGGGGTCCGAGGCTCACGCCGCGGCGGTCACCGGCGACACCGTGGGTGACCCGTTCAAGGACACCGCCGGGCCCGCGATCAACCCGATGATCAAAGTGGCGAACATCGTTGCCCTGCTCATCATTCCGCTGATCACCTGAGGTTTTCGCTGGAGATCGCACAGCCCCGTCGAGCGACACCGCTGACCCTGACCGACGCTGCGAAGGCGCAGCGAGGGTTCCGCGAGTGTCGTCGCCGGGGCATGCGACTCCGCGTTCCTGGGCTCGCAGCGGTTCCGCTGGCGCTCGCTGTTCTGG
>CAWCFH010000005.1:0-150706 GCA_963794885.1 uncultured Actinomycetota bacterium | reverse complement strand
CGTTGGGCGAAGCAAAACTGGAACGGGCAGGTGGATTCCGTAATTCTGCTCGAACTGACTCGGGCCGGATTATTTGCCCGGTCCCGGCTGAGCGGGACGTTGGTGGGGGTGAAGGAAGTGCTGCCCGAAATCCACGATTCGGGGGGTAGTGTTCTTGAACGGACAAGGGCAGTACGGCCCCGAGTCCTCGAAGGGTGGTGCGGAAGCATGTGCGCCGGCGCGCCACGGGGCGAACCCTGGTCTGCGGAATCAACGATCCCAGCACGATCGGCGGCCTGCGCGCATTCGAGGAGGCCGGCGCCGGGGCGAACTGCGCGGGCCTGGGGCATGGCGCGTCGATTGAAGCGCGCGCCGAGCTGCGCCGCGCGGAACCCCGTTCATCGCCTCCGTGGGACATTTCCCGGAGCGCTACGGAGAGCAGTTGATCCAGCTGGCGCTGCAGATTCTGGGAAAGAAACCGGTCGCTCCCGCCACCTTCACCAAGCCAAAACTGATTGTGGCCGCGAACGTGGACCACTATTACCCCACGGATACTCTGCGCACGCTGTCGGACATGACAACCCTCCTGTTGGGCGGCACGGCATGACGTTTCACACCACGGTACCAGCGCCTGCGCTTGAATTTCGTTGGCTTGCCGCCCACGCACGCTGTCGGACATGACAACCCTGCTTGCTCGACGGCACCGCCTTGATGTTTCACACAACGGAAACTGCGCTTGAATTTCGTTGTCTTGATGCCGCGGACGCTGTCGGATAGCACAACCCTCCTGCTGGGCGGCACGGCATTGATGTTTCACACCATGGTACCAGCGCCTGCGCTTGACATTCGTTGGCTTGACGCCAATGCACGCTGTCGGACATGACAACCCTGTTTGCTCGACGGCACGGGCCTACTTCGCGGCCACCTGCCGCGGCTGTTCGAACAGCGACCGGGTGTCCTTGGCCGGATCGAAGGCCACTTCGATCCATCCGCTCATCATCTCATCCCAAGTCTGCTCGCCGTACGTGACGGTGGCCGCGGGATTCGGATTGAAGGGATTGTTCCGCGAATTGTCGTAGTGCGCGACGCATTCAATTTTCGTACCTGCAGGCAGCAGCTTCGGTTCTTTCAGGAAGTACGTCATCTGCCAGTTGAAGTCCCAGCGCGGCACCCGCATGAGGATTTCCGATTCGCCGGTCGGATACACAGGCTCGATACTCGTAATCCTTGCCGCGGAAGTGCATGTGCGGATGAAAGCTGATCAGTCTTACATCGGATGCGAATTTCACGCTGGAGTCGACCTCATGGTTGGGAGCGCCGGCGGGAATGACAAAATCCCCAGCTCTTGGCGACGACCGAAAGCACGCGCTCCCGCGGCGGCTCCTTCGCGAAGACAAAGCCCACCCTGGTGCGGTCGTCCCCGGCAGTGCCATTGGTGGAGATAGTGAACCTGCAGCACGATGTCGGCGCCGGCGGGAATCAGTTTCGCCTGCCCCGGCTCCCAGGTCTTGTGCTGGTAGCCCGGTACGTATCCCACCAGGGAACTCACTGGTGGGCTGCCCGCGCACGATGCGGACCGGAGCTTCCATCTTCGGCGGAGCTTTGTAGGGCGCGTTGTAGGGCACCCCCGGCTCGTGCGTGCGGGGCGTTTTTGGATCGCGCCGCTGCACAATGACGTTCACATGGTGGACCACCGCCCGGTTTCCCGGCCGGCACCTCCGCCGCCTGCACCCATTTGTCGGCGCCGAAATCCGTCGGGATGATGATGTACACGATATCGATGGTGCCCTTCGCGGGAACCTGGTACGCATTCGGCATTTCGAGTACCGCGTCGGGCTTGCCGATATTCCAGCCGCTCTCAAAATGGTCCTGGGCTCAGGCGCGTCGGCCGCATTGCCTTCCGGGGTGCCCTTGTCCGCCCAGGCGACAAGCGTCTCCATCTCTTTCTGCGTCATGGAGGGGTCGTTGCGGAAGTGACCGTAATTGGGATCGGCGAACCACGGCGGCATCTTCTTTGTCAGCACCGCCTCTTTGATGGCCTTGGCCCAGGGACGAGCCTGCGAATAGGTGAGCAGCGGCATCGGCCCAACTTCTCCGGGACGGTGACAGCCTCTGGCACCGGCGCTGTCAGAATGGCAGCCACGTCTTTAGAGTAGGTCACGCCGGGTCCTTCGCTGCCGAGGGCCAGCATTGCGGATAATCCGGCCAGTACAGACAGTTTCGTCGTCATCGTCCCTCCCGCTTACCTCAAGTTGAGCGACCACGGCACAGGACGTCAACCGCTTCGGGCCGGTGGCGAATCGTTTCGGGACAGCGGAACAAAAATCGGGACCGATTGTGCCCGCGGGCTGGATTCGCTGGCCCGGATGGCTCTACCCCCTGTTCCGCACGTCGAATCGTTTCGAAAACTGCTTGCGGCGATTTTGCCGGGGCACTACACTAAATGAAGATATGAAACGGAAGCTGGCACTCGCTTCGCTGACTGTATTTTCCGCCGCGGCTGCTGATCTGACGTTTTACCGCGACGTGCTGCCCATCCTGCAGAAGAACTGTCAGGGCTGTCACCGGCCCGGCGAGATCGGCCCGATGCCGCTTGAGTCCTACCAACAGGTACGGCCATGGGCGAAAGCGATCCGCGAGGTCGTCGGCACCAAAAAGATGCCGCCGTGGTTTGCCTAACTGCACGCCGGAAAATTCGCGAACGACCGCTCGCTCGCCGCGGCCGATATCTCGACCCTGGGTGGCGTGGAGTAACAACTGCACACGCGAAGGCGATCCAAAGGACGCGCCGCAGCCGGTGGAGTTTACCGATGGGTGGCGGATCGGAACTCCGGATGTGGTTTTCGAAATGTCGAAGGCCTTCTCCGTTCCGGCCTCCGGCACGATTCCATACGAATACCTCATCGTGCCCACCAACTTCCGCGAGGACAAGTGGATTCAGGCGGTTGAATTTCGTCCGGGCAATCCGAAGGTAGTGCACCATTCCTCCATCTATTCGCGCGAGCCTGGATCGAGCTATGCCGCCGGGCATCAGCCGGGTGAGTTCTTCGAACTGGACGAGGAAGTTCCTGTGACCGCACGCAAAACCAAGTTCCTTGGCCGGGATGTTTCCGCCCCGGACTTTCCGCTGCACCTGCAGGTGTTCGTGCCCGGCGGCGATCCCGTGGTGCTGCCCGAGGGCGAGGCGCGCCTGATCAAGGCCGGCTCTGACATCATCTTCCAGGTGCACTACACGGCGAATGGCACGGCGGCGAGCGACCGTTCGCGCATCGGCTTGATTTTCGCCAAGGCGCCCCCGGTCGAGCGTGTGAAGACGGTCCGCATCCAGAACGGAGTGCCGATCCGCATTCCGCCGGGGGAGGCAAACTACCAACTGGAATCGCGCGTGGTTATACAGCACGATTTGAAGGTAGTTTCGCTTCAGCCGCACATGCATTTCCGCGGGCGGTTCTTCGAATACAGCGTCAAAATATCCGAGTGGGGAATCCGAAGTTCTGCTGCGCGTGCCGCGATACGAATTTCACTGGCAGCAGACCTACTACCTCGCCGAACCCAGGTTGCTGCCGAAGGGCACAATTCTGATTGCGAAAGCGGGTTGGGACAATTCGGCCAACAATCCGAATAATCCGCATCTCAAGGTCACCGTCAAAGGCGGTGCGCAAAGCTGGGACGAGATGATGGCCGGCTTCATGGATATCGCCTTTACCCGGCGTTCACGTCGATGGATTTCTTCCGCGACGTGCCGGTCGAGACCTCGGCCGTCGCCGCCCGCTGACTTGTGGGGCGGGCCTTAGCCTGCGGAGGGCTTTAGCCCGACTGCGCGATGGCTCAGCCAATCCGCGAAATCGGGCTAAAGCCCTCTGTAGGACAGCACGCCATTTCAAAAGTTCGGTCTCCTATTTTTGCGCTTTTTGTAGGGGTAGGCTTTAGCCTGCGGAGGGCTTTAGCCCGACTGTGCGATGGCTCAGCCAATGCGCGGAATCGGGTTAAAGCCCTCTGTAGGACAAGTACGCCATTTCATAAGTTTCGGTCTCGTATTTCTGTGCTTTTTGTAGGGTAGGCTTTAGCCTGCGGAGGGCTTTAGCCCGACTGTGCGAGGGCTCAGCCAATCCGCGGAATCGGGCTAAAGCCCTGTGCAGGCTAAAGCCTACCCTACAGTGCCTCAGAATACGTTACCGTATTTACGAAACGGCGTACTAAGCTAAAGCCCGCCCCACCGAAACTCGAAGCATCAAAACACGTACTTCAGCGCGAACTGCATGATGCGCGGGTCCTGCGCCGCCAGAATACGTCCGATATTCGCGTCCGCCAGGCTGGACCGCGGGTTCGTATAAACAGGATGGTTCAGGACATTGAAGGCCTCGGCCGCATTTCCAGGCGCTGGCGCTCCGTGACCGTAAAGCTGCGCTTCACCGCGATGTCGAACGTGAAGCCTCCGGGACCCTCGATTGTTCCTCCCCGAATTGCCGAAAGTGCCCAGCGGGCTCAACTGGAACGCGGCTGGGTTGAACCATTGGGACAGCGTTTGATTCGCGACGTGCGAGTTACCAACCACGTCCGGCCGGTCTACGCCAATCCCGCTGAGCGAGTTGTCGCGGCCGTCGATGATGTTGAACCACAAGCCAGTGCGTTTGGTGACGATCCCGGAGGCCTGCCAGTTGCCCAGGAAGCGCCTCATCCAACGGTCTGAAAACGGGGGCTCATCGCGATCACGGAAGCGTTGAGCATCTGCCGTTGATCGGTGGAGCAGTTGCCGTGTTCGGCCCGGCGGCTGTCGGGATTCTGATAGCTACCTCCGATGCCCGGATCGCCATCGCCATCGCTCAGACAGTGCGAAAACGTGTAGTTGAGCAGCATGCTGAAGTTCCGGCTGAGCCGCCGGTCGACGGAAAGAAGCAGGGCGTTGTAGCTCGAATTCGCGCCATCGTCGAGGATGGACATGGGTCCGATGTTGGCGCCGGCAGGGCTGAGCCGCGCCAGGAACCGGCGTGCCGTGGTATTCGCCGTGGTGGAGCAGGGCTGGCCGGCGCATGTGCCCGGGATGTAAATCGCGGGGTTGGTGGCGCGGTTCGTCCACCGGTGCGTGGACTTGTTGCCCAGATAATTCGCCGTGAACAACCACTCGCTCACCTGGCGCTGCACGCTCAGGTTCCATTGCTGCATGTAGGTAGGCTGGATGGAGAACGGCAGGTTGTAATAATTCGCGTTCGGCACAAACACCGCGTCCTTCGGCGGCGGCGAGGGTTGCGGATAAGGATTGCCGCCCGGTTGTCCAGCGAAGGGATCTGTGATGCCGCCCGGGGGCGCGTTGAGTGTGACCGTGTTCGCCCAGGGCGGACCGAATCCGAACCAGACGAACGGAGCCGTGCCGGGCAGGTCATAGAGAATCCCGGTTGCCGCCGCGGACCGTCATGCGCCCGTCGCCTTTCGGGTCCCAAACGATTCCCACGCGGGGAGCCAAGGAAGCGAGGTGATGGTTTGTGGAAGCGCCGCCATCCGGCATGCCGGGGTCGCCGGGAAAAATAATCCCGGAGGTGCGTTCGATGAATTGCCCGCTCTTCTGACCCGCGACGAACGCGCCCAGTTCAAAATGCGTATCCCGGCCGTTCACGTCGATGGACGGAAAGTACGGCTCCCAGCGCAGCCCCACGTTCAGGCTCATGCCGCGGGCTGAAGCTGGATTTTGTCTTCCGCGTACAGCGAGAAATTCGATGCAATCTGGTTCTGCTTGGTAATGTTGCCTTGTACGAAGTGGCGGCCCGGCCCAGCAGAAGATCCACCGTGGGATCGTTCGTGAACTGGCCGCTAAACGTATAGGCCGGGTTCTGCTGGGTGGAAACCTGGAAATCGCCCTCGTCCCGCCGCATCCAGGCCACTCCGAACGCGAATTGATGCCGCCCGCGCACCAGGCTGAAATCGTCGGCGAATTGGAAAAACAGCGCTGTTGATATGCGCGAGCGAGCAGGTGCCGCAAAACGTTCCGAATTTGTTGTTTATGGTGAACTGCGGAAAATTGCCGGGAGAGGCCGCCACCTGGCAGACCGATATCGGCGGAGGTCGGGCAGGCCGCTCGCGCGGTCCGCGGGTCACGCGGTCGCGCGACCAGGTGAAGTGAAAAGCGTTGATCGCCGAAGGTGCTGAGCACGTACGTATCTCCGATGGTGACCGACTGCACCCGGTCAAGCACGCCCGGCCGCGTGGTCAACAGCAGGTTCTTGCCATCGTAGATCGCCGGGTTCCCGGTAGTCCGTGAAATACTGCCGTCCGAACAACGTGTGTTTCGCGCTGCGGTTCCAGTCCGCTGCGGGTCAGGAACTGGTCTTCGCTGGTGTCGTTGGGGACGGCGATGATCAATTTCCCGCACGGGTCGTTCGAAGTCGGCACGAACTTGAGAAAGCCCAACGCCGATGCGTTGAACACGACTGGTGGGAAAGCGAGTTTCCCGGGAATGGCGAACCGGTGGAAGGATCGAGCAGGGTGCGAGGCGTGCCGCAGACCGCCGACTCGATCGTGCTGAAGTCGCCGGCCAGCGCTGCCGCACGTGGGCACAAAAACAGTGTTCGTCGGGGGCGCCGTCTTGATGCGGGTGCCCTGATAGCCGCCGAAAATGAAGAGGCGATTCTTCACGATCGGTCCGCCGGCGGTGGCGCCGAACTGGTGGCGTTTCAAATCGTCGCGGCGTACGGCGAAGGTGTTCCGGGCATTGGTGAATTCCTGGCGAACGAATTCGAAAAGGTCGCCGTGGAATCCGTTGGTTCCCGATTTCGTCACCCCAGGTTGACCACCGCGCCGGCGCGCACGCCGTACGCCGCGGGAATGGCGCTGGTCTGGACGCTGAACTCCTGCAGCACATCGGGGAAGGGAAGGGGCAAGTTGATGGAGGAGTATCCGTCGTTATGATCGCCGCCGTCCAACAGATAATATGTGCCGTTGGTTTTGGCCACCGTCACCTGCCGCCGTCGAACTCGGATAGTTCTTACTGCTCGCGAAATCTCCCTGCGGCCCAATCACGGCGGCGCCGGAGAAGCAATATGAGCTGTGTCGGCTGCCGGCCGTTTAAGGGAAGATCCTCCACACGCTGCTGGTCGATCACCTGCGAGATCCCGTTCCCGCTGTGATTCCACCATATTCGCGGTGGCCGCTACTTCCACCGTTTGGGAGACCGAACCCACCTGGAGCAGAAATGAGGAATAGCCGGATTCTGTTCACCTGCAGCACGATCCCGGTCTGCACGCGGGTCTGGAATCCCTGCGCCGACGCTTCGAGCCGGTACGGACCGATGGGCAGGTTCGAAAGCAGATACGACCCCGTCTGTTGCCCGTAAGCGTCGCTCCGCACAAACCCGGTATCGGTTTGCGTGGCCTTCACCTGGGCGCGTGGAATCACGCCGCCGTTTGAATCCGTATATCACACCGGAAATCTGAACGACGGCTGTCGCCTGGCCGAACAGCAGAGGCGGGGAAAACAGAATAGCAACGTGGCTAACAGTACTTTCATTGCAGCATCCCCTCTTTCGTAACGTTTAGATAATGGGCGGCGGCGCGGCCCCTGAAGCCGATCCTGCCCGCCCTTTCACCGAACCTTGAATCTTGGCATCACAAAGCTGTACACGTCGTAGCGAAACTCGCTCCAGCCCAGCAACGAAGATGCCCGGGCCTGGCCTGGAACCAGGGGCCGGTTGACCGGCGTAAACTTCACGCGCACCCGGATCGCACTCTTTCCCGCGGTGAGTTTACGCGGGACCAGGAATTCGTCGTCCCGGAATCGGCGGTTGGAACTTCCACGATATGCTGCGTCGGCCCCAATTCTCCGTCCTTCGGGTACGAGTAAACGCAGGTGTTGGACCCGGCGAGATACCACACGCCGGCCGGCTTCCAGTCGGGCTCCGATCCCCGCCACTGTCGGCGACGAAGACTTCCGCACGCTGGTTCGGCCATGAGTAATCGAGTTTTCGCCGCAACATCACGCCCTGATTCTTCGGCTCGAGCTTCAGCGTTAACTCCGACGTGCCCGTGGTGTCCGGCCGCGATCCGTGTGGGCCGGGTAGACCTCCTTGCCTTCACGGAGCGGTGCCAGGGCCACATCCGTTCGATGACGTCCACACCCCACTCGTAGCGCGACGCGATTTCGTACGGATGCGGACGCTTTCGGCGAGGCGTATGCGTGGGCCTTCTCGCTCGCCGGGTCGCCGACCTGCAACTCGTCGGTTTTCACCAGCGACGCGCCGGGCATGCCGTACCAGTATGTGACCGTCTCGTAATGCTCGGTGCGAGACTTCGTGCCACCGTGCTCCAGCCGGATGCGGGCGTTCTTCCCGAACGGCATCAGGTCGGCCAGCAGGAACCGGTAGGCCGACTTGATCTTGTCCTCCGGAGACTTTGCCTCGTGCCACGGCTTTCTGCGCGCCCACGGGATGGCCGGCGAACGGCAGGGTCATGTTGCGGCCGCCCCAGTAGTCGCCGCCGCCGCCCCACTCCTCGGTGCCGGTGCCCTGGGCCTGCGGCGTCTGGCTGTCGTCGAAGAAGAACCGCGGATCGCCTTCCAGCGTGTTCGAGCATTGGCGTCGTGCGAGAAGATGAACGAGGTGCCGACGAAGCTGCCCGGACCAGTCGCCGCCGCCTTCCGCTGTCGCGGGTGTCGAGCAGCACCAGGTCCTTGCCGGGCTCGGGGATCGGGATGGTCGCGTAGGTGGCGTGGAAATAGCCGACGTGGTTGGGCGGATCGCGGAACGGCGCGTGCCGCACGCGACCACCGCACGTCGGCATCGGCCGTCGCCCGCGCCGACCAGTTCGATCTGCGCGGACCGGAAGAACGGCATCGGGAAATAGCAGCGCCAGGTGGACGCGGTCGCGCTCGTACCGGACGTCGACCGGGAACGCCTTGACCAGGTACTCCCGGTTGTCCCGGTTGTAGAGCGTGCCGGCGCCGAAGAAGAGCGCGACCGGCGCGTCGACCGACGGCTGTGGCCGGTCGTCCCAGGTGCACCCGCAGCCGCGCCTTCCAGAACGCCAGCGCCTCGCTCGCGGGACGGAGAACTCCATCGCCCGAATCATCGCCGGGCCGCCGTCGATGTCGCCAGCGTGACGCGCTCCGTCGGCCGGCAGCGTGACCGTCGCCGTCTGTTCGCACCGACGTCGCCCCGGCGTGCCGGCCGGCGGCGCGAGATCCGATCCCGCAGCGGTTGATCAGCTCCAGCACGTCGCGCGTCGGGCGGCGTCTCGCCGTCCCAGGCGTTGATCGGCCGCGAGAGCTGCGCGCCCGCGCACGAACTGGTGATAGATGTAGTAACCCGGTGCCGTAGATGCGTGCGGGCATAGGCCATGCGGAACGACTTCTCGAACGGCAATCGGCACCCACATCAGGTCCGCGCCCTTGGTGTCCGACCACGTCCAGGCCAGCGGCTTCGGGGAACAGCCGCTCCGGCAGGAAGACCGAGTTCGGGCACCGGCTTGCGTCGGGTCGGCGGTGCTGGTTTCCTGGACGATGTGGTCCTTGCCGTCCACCTCGTAGTGCCACGGGCTGCCGTGCCAGTGGTTGTAGCGGGCGAAGTACAGCACCCCCGGCCCTTCCACGTCCAGCGTGACGTTGAAGTCGTCCGCCTCCTGGTAGAGGAAGTGGCTGGCGTCCGCGGCCTCGTTGCCGCCGCGCCGGTCGTAGGTGCTGCGCATGTAGGCGCGGGCGCCGATCCGCTGGTACGGCCAGCGCTCCCACATGCGGTAGGCGTCCGCCCCGACGGGAATGACGGGCGGCTCGGCCGCGGGCAGGTTCATCGCCTGCGCTGCCATTACCAGAGAAATCACCCTGAGTGCATACCGCAGATCCATTCACGTGCTCCTATGTCAGGATACTTACCGATCGCTACGCCCACCTTAGCGAGTGCGCCCTGCCCCGTGCGCCCTTGAAATCGTGAGCGTGCGTGGTTGAATTCCGAACCCGCAGCTCCGGCTGCAGGCGAATCACCTTCGTTTCCTGCTCGCTGCCTTCGCCCGCGCGAATCTTCGCCAGCAGGATCTCCATGGCCCTCTTTCCCATCTCGTGCGCAGGCTGCGCCATGACCGTCAGCGGCGGCGTGAAATGCTGCGTCCACGCAAAGTCGTCAAAACCGACCACGCTCACCTGTTCCGGGCAAGGCACATGCTGCTCATTGAAAACGCGCATGAGACCGAGGAGCATCCGGTTATTACTCGTAATGATGGCTGTCGGGCGCTGCGGCAGCCGCATCAGGTCGAGCCCGCACGCATGTCCGCTTTCCATCGTCTGGTCGCCCATTCTCAGATATTCGTCGCGGACGGCCAGGTTCGACTCCTGCATTGCCTTGCGGAAACCATTCAACCGCTCCGCATGGGGAGAGTGATTGAGGTTGCCCGCGATGAACGCGATCTGCGCACGTCCCAACCCGATCAAATGCCGCGTGGCCTGGCGGCCCGCCTCTTCGTTGTCCGTGGACACTCCGGAGTGCGGCAGCCCCTGCGGGATCCGGTCCACAAACACGATGGAAAGCGGCGGCGGACCAGACTGTCATAGGCAGCCGCGGCATCCGAACACGCCAGCAGCACCCCATCCACGCGCCGCGAAAACAAAGTACTGAGGTGCCGCTTTTCCTGTTCGGACTCTTCGTTCGAGTTACACAGGATGACGCTGTAGCCCGCGGCCCGCGCCGCGTCCTCCACGCCCCGGATCACCTCCGGGAAAAATGCGTTCGTGAGATCCGGAACCACCATTCCGATCACTTGCGTGCGTCCCACTTTGAGGCTCCTGGCAACACCGTCGGGATGATAGTCGAGGGCCTTCATGGCCTCGCTGATCTTTGCCGTCAGGTGCTCGCTCACGGTGGCTGTGCCGTTGATCACAGCGGATACGGTAGCCACGGAAAGCGCCCGCCAGTCGCGCCACGTCGCGCATCGTGTACTTGGGCATAAGCAGGTATTATAGCGTCGTTTTCCGCCCTGATCGAAACGATTCGATTCGTGCAGCTCTGATCAAGTATAATCGAGTCGTTTCGATTGCGTGCGGAAAATTTTCATCATTATTTTCGCCACCCTCCTGCTCCCGGGCCAAGTCGTGCATCCCGGCGAAAGAGGAGTGGCCAGGATGGGCCATCTGCACATCCTTTCGCCCGATCCGCAGAAGCACCGGAGACTCTGGGTGGAAGGTCTCGCCGCCGCGCCCCTGAAAATCGGGCCGCTTGACTGTGCGATGCTCCCCGGCGTGGTGATCGCTTTCCGCCTGGGAGCGGCTAGCGGTGGCAGTGAAGGCACGGTGGTGAACCACGTGGGGTTTCGAGTCAGGCGCCTGGCGGAAATGCAGCGCAAACTGGCGGATGCAGGCGTTCCCGTGATTGCCGGGTCGGATCGCAAGCGATTTGTGGCGCTCTTCCCGGACGGCGTCAAGGTGGAGTTTACCGAAGACGCCTCGCTCGACGTGCCCATCCGGTTTGATCACGTGCACTTTGCCACGGCGGACGCGCGGGAGATGCGAGCCTGGTACGCGAAAACCTTCGGCGCTGCGGTGCCCGGGGTGAATTTTCTCTGGAAGAGTTCCGTCAAAGGCACGCTGCCGACGAAAGGCACCGCGCTCGACCACATCGGATTGGAAGTTCGCGATATCAAAGCGTTCTGCAGGAATCTGGAACGAGCCGGGCTCAAACTCGACACGCCACCTGCTTTCTGCCCGACCTCAACGTGACCATCGCTTTTATCACCGATCCCTGGGGCACCCGGATCGAATTGACCGAGGGACGCAACCGCTATCGCTCCGGGACCGGACCCCTTGGTTCGGGTTATACTGCTGATTTCCGGGACCCCGCGAGGACATCCCGAATTAGCGCTATGTGGATCGTCCGGCTAGCTCTCGGCCGCCCCTATACCTTCGTCGTGATGGCCATCCTCATCGCCATCCTTGGCGGCACCGCCATCGTCACGCATGCCGGTGGATATCTTCCCCTACATCGACATCCCCATCGTCAGCGTGCTGTGGGTCTACCAGGGCCTGTCGCCCGAGGAGATGGAGAAGCGCGTCGTCACCGAACTTCGAACGCAGTCTCACTTCCAACGTCAACGATATTGAACACATCGAATCGCAGGCCTACAACGGCTACGCGGTGGTCCGAATCTACTTCCATCCCAACGTCAAGATCGACATGGCGGTCGCGCAGGTCACCGCCACCATGCAAACGCTCGCTCCGCCAGATGCCGCCCGGCATGTTCCCGGCCAACGTTCTGAAGTACGATGCGGCCAGCGTGCCCATCCTGCAGCTTGGGCCTCTCCAGCAAGACCCTGCGCGAGCAGGAAATCTTCGACCTCGGCAACAACTTCATCCGCACCCCGCTCGGCACCGTGCAGGGCGCCTCGGTTTCCTATCCGTTCGGCGGCAAAGCAGCGCGCCGTGATGGTGGACCTGAACCTGGATGAGCTCTACGCCAAGCAGCTTTCGCCCATCGACGTCTCGAACGCGCTGAACCTGCAGAACCTGATCCTGCCCGCCGGCACGGCCAAGCTGGCCGCAGACCGAATACCAGGTCCGAGTCAACAGCAGCCCGATTCTGCTGAATGAACTGAACAATCTGCCGATCAAGACCGTCAACGGCGCCACCGTCTACATCAAAGATGTGGCGCAGGTCCGCGACGGCTTCTCGGTGCAGAACAATATCGTCCGCACCAACGGCTCGCGCGGCGTTCTGATCACCATCACGCGCAACGGCAAGGCCTCCACGCTCGCCATCGTGAACGCCGTGAAAGCCGCCCTGCCCACGCATTCTCGCCAACGTTCCGCCGGAACTGAAAGTGGTCGCGCTCGCGCGACCAGTCCGTCTTCGTGCGCGCCTCCATTCAAGGCGTGGTGCGCGAGGCCCTGATCGCCGCCGGCCTCACCGGCCTGATGATCCTGCTGTTCCTGGGAAGCTGGCGCAGCACCCTGATCGTCTGCATCTCCATCCCGCTTTCCATCCTCACTTCGCTCTGCATGCTGAGCCTGCTGGGCCAGACGATCAACGTGATGACGCTGGGCGGCCTGGCGCTCGCGGTCGGCATCCTGGTGGACGACGCCACGGTCGAAATCGAGAACACGCACCGCAACATCGCCATGCGGAAGCCCCTGGTCCGCGCCGTGCTGGATGGCGCCTCGCAGATCGCGGTGCCCACCTTTGTCGCCACGCTCTCCATCTGCATCGTGTTCGTGCCGGTGCTGCTGCTCACCGGCACTGCGCGCTACCTGTTCACGCCGCTGGCCATGGCCGTCGTCTTCGCCATGCTGGCCTCCTATCTGCTCTCGCGCACGCTGGTGCCCGACCATGGTGGCTTACCTGCTGGAATCGGAAGTGGAGCTGTACCAGCAGGGCCACGCATGGCGAGCCGGCCGGCGGCAAGGGACTCTCTGGCGCACGCATCATCTGTTCAATCGCGGTCTTCGAAGCGCTTCGCTATCGCTACGTGGGCCTGCTGGATTGGTCGCTGCGCCATCGCGGCCGGGTGCTGACCGCGTTCATGGCTGCTTTCGATCGGCCTCGCTCGGCCTCGCGTGGCTGGTGGGCGAGGACTTCTTCCCCAACGTCGATTCCGGCCAGATGCGGCTGCACGCGCGCGGCCCCGGCTGGCACGCGCATCGAAGAGACCGAGGTCCGCTTCGCCGCCATCGAACGCGAAATCCGCGACGTCATCCCGTCCGACGAGATCGACACGCTGATCGACAACATCGGCATTCCGAATAGTTGGCCCAGCATCGCGCAAGGCGACATCCCCACCATCTCCAGCGCCGA
Organism: uncultured Actinomycetota bacterium; assembly: GCA_963794885.1. Taxonomy (GTDB): domain Bacteria; phylum Actinomycetota; class Actinomycetes; order Mycobacteriales; family Jatrophihabitantaceae; genus RYN-133. The sequence continues at coordinate 136,973 of CAWCFH010000005.1, read as the reverse complement.
CGGCGAAATCCTGATTTCGCTGAACAAGGAAAAACACGGCCCCACCCGCGACTACGAAGTCGCTGCTGCGCAAGCGCCTGCGCGAGCAATTTCCCGGACATGCGTTCTTCTTCCAGCCCGCCAATATCACCACCCAGATTTTGAACTTCGGCCTGCCCGCGCCCATCGATCTGCAGGTAGTCGGCCGCGATGCCGATGCCAATTACAAAATCGCGCAGAGGCTGGCCGCGAAGATCGCGCATATTCCCGGGCGCCGCCGATGTCCACGTGCACCAGGTGGTCGACCAGCCGGAGATCCGCCTGAACGTCGATCGCGCCAAGGCCTCGCAGATGGGCCTGACGCAGCGCGACGTCACCAGCAGCATGCTGATCTCTCTCAGCGGCAGCGGCACGGTGGCGCCGAATTTCTGGATGAACTGGGCCAACGGCGTCAACTACAACGTCGGCGTGCAGACGCCGCAATACCGCATCGATTCGCTCGACGCTCTGCTGCGCACGCCCATTTCGGCGGCGAGCAACGCGGTCAACAGCACGACCGCGGGTTCGCAGGCAGGCGCGTGCGACGGCCGGAATGCTTCCGTGGGCGCCTCGCCCAGCGGTTCCTCGCAGGCCTACGGCAATCCCGGCGCGATGGCCGGCAGCACGCAACTGCTTTCCAATCTGGTCACGGTGCAGCGCGGCTATGCGCCCGGTGATCGTCAACCACTACAACGTCTGGCCGGTCTTCGATGTGTACGCCAATGTGGACCGGCGCGATCTGGGCGGCGTCGGCGCCGACGTGGAGAAGATCATGCGCGAGGATAGGGTGCGCGTGAGCAGGCGGCGGTTCTCGAGCAGGTCACCGAGCGGCAGGACGAACACGAGGCCGAGGGCATAACCGATCTGCGTCATCGTCACGATCACCGTGGCGGTGCCCTCGCCGACGTGGAACGCGCGCGAGATCAGGTCGAGCAGCGGTTGCGCGTAGTACAGGTTCGCGACGGTCAGCCCGCTCGCAATGGCCATGACCAGCATCACAGCGCGACGGTTCATTTTGTATACGTTACGTTCACTAATTGTGCTCGCGCAACTCGATGCCGGCGAGCAGCTGGCGCACGATCGTGTGCGCGAGCGTCGGCGGCAGCGGCTCGTGGCCGAAGATCAGCCGGTAGTAGAGCGGCCCGTACAACTGGTCGAGCACGACCCCCAGGTCGAGGTCGGGGCGCAGCTCGCCGCGGTCGATGCCGGTGCGGATAACCTCGGCCGCAACAGCGCGCCGCGGCCCGAGCCAGCGTTCCCGGACAGCCTTCGCCAGCTCAGGTTCGGATTCGATCTCGCTGGCGAGCGCACGCATGATCGGCCCGCATGATGTGTCCCGAAAGAGCTTGATCAGCTCGTCCAGCTGGTATTCCAGCGCCTCGACGGTCGATGCGTTCTCCGGGATCGCGAGGGAATGGTGCACGCGGTCGAGGAATCCGTCGAGCGCGACGGCGCCGCGGGACGGCCACCACTTGTAGATCGTGGCCTTGCTCACGCCCGCCCGGGATGCGATGGCCTCCATGGTCGCAGCGCCCAGGCCGCCCTGCAGCATGAGGTCTCCGGCGGCCGTGACGATCGCGCGTCGCGACTGCTCGCTGCGTGGCCGTCCGCGTTGACCGCTCATCGCCTCCACCTTGTTCAGGTACGGAGCGTACGTTAATTACATGGCAAAGACATGGTTCATCACTGGTTCCTCGAAGGGCTTCGGACGCGAGTGGGCGATCGCGGCGCTCGAGCGCGGCGACAATGTCGCCGCCACCGCGCGCGACACGTCCACGCTCGACGACCTGGCCGCGAAGTTTGGCGACCAGCTGCTCGCCCAGCAGCTCGACGTCACCGACCGCGCAGCGGTGTTCGCGACGGTACAGGCGGCGCATGAGCATTTCGGCGCGCTCGACATCATCGTGAACAACGCCGGCTACGGGCACTTCGGCATGGTCGAAGAGATCACCGAGGCCGAAGCGCGAGCGCAGATGGAGACCAACCTGTTCGGCGCGCTGTGGGTCACCCAGGCCGCGCTGCCCTTCCTGCGCGCCCAGGGCTCGGGTCACATCCTGCAGGTGTCGTCCATCGGTGGCGTGTCGGCTTTCCCGAACATCGGCATGTACCACGCCTCGAAGTGGGCGCTGGAAGGCATCAGCCAGTCGCTCGCCCAGGAGGTGGCCGACTTCGGCATCAAGGTGACGATCATCGAGCCGACCGGGTACTCGACCGACTGGGCCGGGCCGTCGGCAAAGCACAGCACTGCGAACCCGGCCTACGACGGCATGCGCGAAAAGGCGCAGGAGGCGCGCGCCAAGCGGCTCACCAAGCCTGGCGACCCGGTCGCGACCCGCGCCGCAGTGCTCAAGGTGGTCGATGCCGAGAACCCGCCGCTGCGGATCTTCTTCGGTGACGGCCCGCTCGCGGTGGCCCGCGCCGACTACGAGTCGCGGCTGGCGACCTGGGACGAGTGGGAGCCGGTCTCCATCGAGGCGCACGGCTAGCGCGGCGCACCACACTCAACCTCAACTGGACGGTTCGCGCCAAGCCGGCGGTCTGTTGAGTGGCGCGTTTCCGTGGTGAGTGGCGCGATATTTCGCGCCACTCACCGGTGGAAGGCGCCACTCATCGGACGGGGCGGCGGCGGGCCGGTGGGCCGAAGGCGCCACTCACCGGGGCGGCACGGGACGGTGAGCGGGGTCACCCGGTAAATCGGTTGCGGAATCTAAGACGACCGGTCATATTCGTTCTATGCCTCGCCCCAGTGTGCGCAGTTACCTCGTCGAGTCCGCGCTCGAACAGTTCCACACCCGCGGGTTCCACAACTGCTCGGTCGAGGACATCACCCGGTCGGCCGGCGTGCCGAAGGGCTCGTTCTACAACCACTTCGCCAGCAAGGACGCGCTGGCGATCGAGGCGCTGCAGCAGTACCAGGCGCGGTCGGTCTGGCGCACCACCGACGACGCCGAAGCGCCACCGCTGACCCGTTTGCGCCACCGCTTCGAGATCCTCCGCGACGCGCTGGTGGCCCGTGACTACATGCGCGGCTGCCTGATCGGCAACATGGCCACCGAGCTCGCCGATCTCAATCCGGCGGTGCGCGCCGAGGTGCAGGCCAGCCTCGAGTTCCGCAGCGTGGCGGCGGCCGAGATGATCCGCGCCGCGCAGGAATCCGGCGAGGTCAGCGCAGAGCACGACCCCGAGCTGCTCGGCCGGTTCCTCATCGACGCCTGGGAGGGCGTCGTGCTGCGCGCGAAGGTCGACAAGTCGCCGCGCGCGCTCGACGGATTCTTCGTCCTCTTCGATTCGCTTGTTGGGAGCGCATGATGCGCCGATCCACCACCCTGTCCCGCACAACCACGTTCTGGGTCATCGTCGCCGCGTACCTCGCGCTGATGATCGCCGCCAGCACCCCGTCACCGTTGTACGTCGTGTACCAGGCCAAGTGGCACTTCCCGACGTCGACGCTGACGGTGATCTTCGGCGTCTACGCGGTCGCGCTGCTCGCCTCGTTGCTCACGGTCGGCGGGTTGTCGGACTTCGTCGGACGTCGGCCGGTGCTCATCGGCGCGCTCGGGCTGCTCACCGCTGCCATGATCGTCTTCGCGGCGGCGCAGGGCGTCGCCTGGCTGTACGTCGCGCGGATCATGCAGGGTCTGGCCGCCGGTGCCGCCATCGGCACGCTGAGTGCGGGCATTCTCGAACTCGCACCGCCCGGCAAGATCCGGTTGGCGAGTCTGCTCAATGCCTTGATCCCGAGCATCGGCCTCGGCCTCGGCGCGCTCATCGCCGGCGCCTTCGCCGAGTGGGCGCCTGACCCGACGCTGTCGGTCTACGTGGTCGTGGCCGCGGCGCTGGCCGTCCTCGTCGCGCTGATCGTCTTCGCGCCCGAGTCCGGAGCAAGCCCGCGCAGGCGCGCTCGCCTCGCTCGACCCCGCGCGTGCGCATCGCCGCACCGGTGCGTGGCGCCTTCCTGCGTGCGGCGCCGGCGCTGTTCGCGCCCTGGGCACAGATGGGCCTCACCCTGTCGCTGCTCGTCTCGGTCACCACCGTGCAGTTCGGGGTCACCAACCGCTTCGAGTCCGGTCTGCTCGTGGTCGCCGTGTGCCTGGCCGGGACGGTCTCGGGCTTCGCGCTGCGCGACGTGACGGCGGCTCGCACCACCAACCTCGGTGCCGTCGGCCTGATCGTCGGCACAGCATTGACCCTGCTCGGACTGCACGCCGACTCGCTCGCCGTGTTCGTGCTCGGTTCGGCGCTCGGCGGGTTGGGCCTGGGCGCATCGATGAGCGGCTCGATCCGCACGCTGTCGGCACTGCCCGAACCCACCGAGCGCGGCGAGTTCTTCGCCGGCGTCTACGTGGTCGGGTACCTCGCGTTCTCGGTCCCAGCCGTCCTCGCCGGGTTCGCGGCAGTGCACTTCGGACTGCTGCACACGACCTACGTCTACGGCGTCGGTGTCGCGCTACTCGCGCTGTCGGTGCTGGCGCAGTCAGCGCCGGTGCCCTCGTTCGGGCGCCGCCCGGCACCCGTCGAGGTCCGCTGCCGCGACTGATCGTCTGCTGCCGGAGTTGCCGGACGGCGGCGATCGGCGGGCATGAGCGCGACCATCACGACGAGCAGCACCGCGAGCACGACGACGGCGATGAAGATGTGGTGCACCGCAGTTGCCAGCGGCCCGGCGCGCGACATGACCGGACTGCAACGCGGTCGAGCCGCCGAGCACCGCGTTCGCGATCGCGCCGAAGACGGCCACGCCCAGCGCGCTGCCCAATGATCGGCTGAACAGATTGTTCCCGGTCACGACGCCTCGCTGCTGCCACTCCACCGTCGATTGCGCCGCGATGAGCGTCGGCGTCGCGGTGAGGCCCATGCCCAGTCCGATCACGAAGCAGGTCAGGCCGACCTGGTACACGCTCGACGCCTGGTCGAGCAGAAGCAGCAGGATGCTGCCCAGCACGACCACTGCGCTGCCGATGGATGCGGTGATGCGGAAGCCGACGCGCAGGTACAGCCGTCCCGCCTGCGACGCCGAAACCGGCCAGCCGATGGTGAGCGTCGCGAGCGCGAAGCCGGCCACGAGCGGACCGGTGCCCAGCGAATCCTGCACGAACGTCGGGATGTACGAGCTCAGGCCGAGGACGATCGCACCCACCGCGGCCGACACCAGGCTGCTCGTCACGAGCAATCGGCGACGCCATACCCACAACGGCAGCACCGGCTCCGGCGAGGTTCGCTCGACGAACCCGAACGCCACCAGCAGCACGGCGCCGGCGGTCAGGATCGCAACGCTCTGCACCGACGACCACGCCCAGGCCTGGCCGCCTTCGAGCACGCCGAGAATCGAGCAGCGTCAACCCGCCGGTCAACAACGCCGCGCCGGGGTAGTCGATGTGCGGGCGCGACCGGGGCACCTGCTCGTGGAAGTGCGAGACGATCATGAAGCCGGCGAGCACGCATAACGGGATGTTGATGAAGAAGATCCAACGCCAGCTCGCGTACTCGGAGAAGACGCCGCCGAGCGTCGGCCCGACGACTGCCGAGATGCCCCACACGCTGGCGAGGTAGCCCTGCACCTTGGCCCGCTCCTCGAGCGAGTACAGGTCGCCGACGATCGTGATCGCAATGGGCTGGATCGCACCGGCGCCGAGCCCTTGCACGGCGCGAAACGCGATGAGCAGGCCGATGTTCCACGCCACGCCGCACATGATCGAGCCGAGCAGGAACAGGCTGATGCCCAGCAGCATGACGCGCTTCCGCCCGAAGAGGTCAGCGAGCTTGCCGTACACCGGCACGGTGACCGCTTGCGCGAGCAGGTAGATCGAGAACAACCACGGAAACTCGGCGAATCCGCCGATGTTGCCGACGATCGACGGCACCGCGGTCGCGATGATCGTCGAGTCGATCGCGACCAGCGCGGTGGCCAGCATGAGCGCGAGCAGGATAGGCCCGCGCTCGGAACGCAACCCGACGTTGCTGCGGCTCACCTCAGTCCGGCGTTTGCGTCGAGCGGCGTTGCGTCTCCTCCGGCTCGGCAGTGCGCTCGTCCGAGTCCTCGAGGATCACCTCTGCCTGACGCTGTGGATCGTCGCTGCCGGCGGCTTCCTCCTCGGGCAGGAGGTGACCGCGGCCTTCGATCCGCTCGTCCTCGGGTGGTTGCGCCATGCCATCCAAACTACCCATCCGGCGCAGCAGCAGGCTGACCGCACCGGCCGGGCTGTCGGCGGTGTCGATCGCGAGGGTGACGCCGCTCGCGTCGCTGATCTGCCAGCCACCCAGCGAGACGGTCGGGACGCTGGTGCGCTCGGCCAGCGCAAGCTCGCTCAACGTGCCCCACGATCCGCCGACTGCGATCACGCCGTCGGCGGCGCGTACGACGAGAACGTTGCGCAGCTCGCCGAGACCGGTGGGCAACGCGATGGTGAGATGCTCGTTGCCCGCCGCTGGATCCGCGCCGGGCAGCAGGCCGACCGTCGTCCCACCGGCATCGGTACACCCGCGTGCGGCTTCGGCCATGACCCCGCCCAGCCCACCGGTGATCACCGTGCAACCGTGTTCGGCCAGCAATCGCCCGACGTCGTAGGCGTTGCGCAGGTCAGAGTCGATCGCGTCACTTCCGGGACCGATGACCGCCACGTGCATAGCTGTCGATCGTAGGGATCGTGTTGGATTGCTGCATGGGGTTGCCGTTCTCAGCCGTCACCGCGCTCGTCCCCAGAGAGGCTGGACGGTTCGACGCCGAGGTGAGCCCGGACTGGACCATCGCCACGAAACCCAACGGCGGCTACCTGCTCGCGATGATGGGACGGGCCGCCGTCACCGTCGGCGACCATCCGCACGTGATCGCGGCCAGCGCGCACTACCTCCACTCCCCGTCGCCGGGAGCGGTCATCGTGTCGGCGCAGGTGCTTCGTGGCGGACGCTCGGCCAGCCAGCTGCGCGTCCAGCTCTACCAGGACGAGCAGCTGTGCGTGGAGGCGTTGATCACGACGAGCACCCTGACGACCGATGCTCGCCCGTACTGGGACGCCGGCCTGCCGTTGCCCGAGGTCGCACCGCCGGCTACGTGCCTGCGGGTTCCGTCGACGACGCCGACCGGACTTCGCGCGTCGATCATGGACGAGGTCGACCTGCGCCTCGACCCCGCGGTCACCGGATTCGCGCGCGGGGCACCCAGCGGGCGCGGCGAGCTGAAGGGCTGGCTCGCCCTGCACGACGACGAGCCATTGGATCCGGTCGCGCTGCTGTACGCGGTCGATTCCTTCCCCCCGGCAACCTTCGAGATCGAGCCGAGCGGGTGGGTACCGACGCTCGAGCTGACCGCGTACGTGCGCGCGCTACCAGCGCCGGGGCCGGTGCGAATCCAGCAGAAGGCACAGGTCGTCGACGGGCAGAAGGTCGACGAGGTCTGCTTCGTCTGGGATTCGACCGACCGGCTCGTCGCCCAGGCCACCCAGCTCGCCGGGATCCGGCTGGGCGCGCTGACCGTTCCGACCACTCCGTAGGGTGTGGCTCATGGATATCGCGATCGAGACGAGCACCGACCGTAGCGGCCGGGCGGTACTGACCGTTTCGGGCGCGATCGACCTGCAGACGCGCGAGCGACTGCTCGACGACGCCCGCAGTGCGCTGTCCGGATCACCGACCGCGCTCGTGCTCGATCTCGACGAGGTCAGCTTCATCGACTCGACCGGGTTGGGTGCGTTGGTCGAACTCGGTCACGACGCCGCCGAAGACGGCGGTGGGTTGGTCATCCGCAATCCCTCGCAAAGGGTCGTCCGCATTCTCGAGATCAGCGGGTTGTCCGACGCATGGGAGATGGAGACGGCCGACTGAGCACGGCGCTCAGTTGTTGAACAGTCCGCCGAGACCGCCGATCCCCTCGCGGGGCTGTTCGGACGGCGAGGTAGCGGCCACCCACTGCGCGAACGCCTCCGGGTTGCGGGACTGCAACAGCACCCGTCCCGGTCCGTAGAAGTCGAACACCCAACCCTCGCCGGACTTCATCGACTGGATCGACCGGCCCTGCGCTGCCCGGCGCATCTGGAAGCGCACCGCGAGGTCGTAGGCCACGACGTGCCCTGTGTCGATGGTGACCATGTCGTTCGCCTCGAGATCCATGACGTCGACCGCGCCGTAGATGCTGACCAGCGCTTCGCCCTGGCCGCTCGCGCGGAACCCGAAGCCGCCTTCGCCGCCGAACAGGTTCGCCATGCCACCCCACTGCGTGTCGACCTCGACACCGTGCGAGTTCGCGATCCAGCTGCCGCGCCGCAGGAAGAAGGGACGATCAGGCGTCACGTCGATCGAGACCGTGTCGCCGGGCAGCACGCCGGCGACATCCACCCAGCCGCCTTGGGCCGGCGCGGTGTAGGTCGTCACGAAGAACGAGCCGCCACCCAGCACGCTGCGCTTGAGCCCGGCCATGATGCCGCCCTGCGACTTCGACTCGAGCACCACTCCCGCGCTGTGCGCGATCATCGCGCCCGACTCGACTCGCACCGGCTCGTTGCCGGCCAGCACGCACCGCGCAACGGTGAAGGACGGATTGTGCCGCAGCTGGACCTGCATGGTGCCTCCTGTGGGGACGGAAGGGCACCTAGCCTACGGCCAGCCACGCCGCGGCGGCAGCGATCGCAGCACCTGTCATGTCCAGCGCCGGTTCGTCGGTCTGCCACGAGCGCACGTCGTCCAGGTACCTGCTGCCGTGGCCGTCGAACGCGCGATACCCGGCCACGCTGCAGTGCCGCATGCCGTCCTGGAATCCGCCGAGGCCGCCCTGGAACAGGCTGGCGCTGTTCGGACCGTTCACGACCGCACCCACGTCGAGCGGCGGCGTGCCGTCGAGGGAGCCGCTGATGTTCGCGATCTGGTGCTGCATACAGTGCGGGAAGGTCGTGCCGATGCCGACCATGAAGCTGACCCCCCACGCGTTTGTGCCGAACAGCCAGTTGCGCTCTTGCGTAGCGAGGTTGTCGAACGTGGTCTTGCCGGTGAGCTGGTGGTACCAGCCGGCCATCGCGATGACGCCGAAGGTGTGCGAGTCGACATCGAACTCGTCGACGTTGCCGGACGCGAAGAACGGATCGCTGGTCGCGTGCTTGGCCGCGCCGCGCAACTGGCGCGCGAGGTCGGCGAGCAGCTGCGCGCGAGTGACGGCCAGGCCGCGCTGGCTGTGGCCGCGTAGCGCACGCACGAGATCGGCGTGCGCGAGCGCGCTGTCGTCGTAGAGGTTGAAGGTGTCGCCGCGCTCGTGCTGGAAGTACCCGCGCGCCCAGTGCGCCGACTGCGCGAGCCAGTGCTTCGGCGAGTGGTGCAGGCGTTCGGCGGCGAGAGCGGCCTCGGCGGTGCCGAGTTCCATGTCGTCGCGCCAGGTCGACTCCGGGTAGAAGTCGTTGGGCAGGGCGGTCGTCAACGGGTTGGGCGGCGATGACGTGTCGGCGAGCCTGAGGATGGCCACCGCATTGCGGTAGTCGGCTGCGGCCCGCTTGAGCGGGTCGATCTGCGCGGCGAGGGCGAATGCTGCGGCAACGCGTCCGGCGAGGTTGGGGCTGATCCGGTGGCCGGGAGCGGCGGCTTCGAACACCGGACGGTGCGCGGCGGCGAACCGGTCGATCTTGGCCTTGTTGTGGTCGTCCTTTTGCGGCAGCCGGAACAGATCGTGGTCGCCGTAGAAGCTGCCGTTGGACGTGCCGTTGCCGGTGCCTACCTGCAGGTAGAGCGTCTTGGTGCCCGGGCGCCACATCTTGTTCAGCCAGCTCAGCCCGAACCGTCCCTCGCGAATGAGCGCACCCGGCGCCGACTTGCCCAGCTCGCGGGCCGCGGACAGCAGGACGACATCAGCGAACGCGGCCGTGTGGGTGAACTTCAGGTAGTCGCCGGCGTCGGCCCAGCCGCCGGATACGTCGACCGGTCCGCCGATCTTCGTCAACTTCGGGTCGGTGATCTCGTCGGTATTCGGGTCGAAGTGCGGCGTCTTGTAGACCGACGCGTGCGCGTCGTGCAGGTGCGACGGTTGGCGGTGCAGCGGGCCCGGGATCACGTTCTTGCCGTCGCGCTGCACCTGGTCGAACTTGACGCCGTCGGTGAGCACGGTGCGGTAGATCGACGCAAGCGTGCGCACTCGGATCGTGGCGCTGGCCTGTGGCGTGCTGTGCACGATGAGTCGGTAGCTGCCGGCCTTGCGCAAGCCGGTAAAGGTGAGCGCGTAGGTGTGCTGGTAGGTCGTGTTCCACGATCCGCGATCGGTCTCGGACACGGTGCCGGTGCGCACGACGTGGCCGGCCCGCTTGATCTGGAAGGTCGCGCCGCCGGCCGGCTTGGAGGTCATCAGGACGGCCTGTTTGACCGCGTCGCGCACGTACCCGGCCTGGTCGATGCGCAGCTTCGCCTTCGGCTTCGGAGGCGCGGCCGCGTGGCCGAGCGCTGCCTGACCGAGTACCGAGACGAGCGCCACCGTGGCCAGCGCGCAGGACCGTCGCAGCATGTCCCCTCCAGTAGTTAGGAACCTTTACTTCCGCTCGAGAATGATCCTCGCACCGTGGTCCCGTCCCGCACAACCTCCCGTCCGGCGCGGTTCGCCCGTCAGTTATGCGCGTCAGGTGAGGTGGGCGCGCACCTCGTCGGCCTCGGGCAGGCCCATCTCGGCGTAGAGCTCGTAGGCCTGCTGCCACCGCTGTCGCGCGCCTGCGTCGTCGCCGGCCACGGCATGCGCCGCGGCCGAGCCGGCCAGCGCGCGTGCGGTGTAGTACGGATCGCCGGTCTGCGCGCTCAGGTCGAGCGCGGCCTGGAAGTTCTCGGCCGCACCGGCGCCATCGCCGGCGGCAAGCTGTATCTCGCCGAGATCGGTGAGCGCCCCGGTCGTGATCTCGACCTCGCCGATCTCGCGGCCGACCTCGACCGCGCGACGCAGCTCGCGCGCCGCCTCGCCGGTGCGGCCCAGCGCCCCGAGCGTCGCGCCGATCCCCCGCAACGCGTCGCCCTCGCCCGGCCGGTACCCGATGTCAAGGTAGATCTCGAGCGCCGCGCGGTGCTCGGTCAGCGATTCGTCCAGCTGGCCGAGGTTGCGGCGGGCCGTGCCGAGATTGTCGTGCACGACGGCCTGGCCGACCCGCGACTCGAGGTGCGAGTGGATCTCGAGCGCGCGCTCGAACTCGGCCAGTGCCTCCTCGTTGCGTCGCTGGTACAGGTGCAACGCGCCCAGGTTGTTCAGCGCGCGTCCCTCGCCGGCCAGGTCGTTCGCCGCACGCAGCAGCTCGATCGCGGCCCGGTGGTGCGCCTCCGCCTCGGCGTAGCGGCCGAGGCGCCGGCTGGCGATGCCGAGCCCGTACAGCGCGTTGCCCTCGTCAGATCGGTCACCGACCTCGCGCTGGATCGCCACCGCCTCGTGCAGCTCGTCGTAGGCCGCTCGATAGTTGCCCAGTCGCCAGCGCACCGTGCCCAGGCCGTGCAGCGCTCGTCCCTCGCCGCCGCGATCGCCGACCTCGCGAAACGCGGTCAGCGCCGCGGTGTGCTTGTCCAGTGCCACCTCGAAGCGGCCCAGGTCGCGGTCGACGAGCCCGAGGTTGTGCAGTGCCCACCCCTCGCCGGCTCGGTCGCCGTGACCCTCGGCCGTCGCCCGGGCCAGTTCGTGCAGGCCGAGCGCGGCGTCGTAGAACGTGCGGTCCGCCAGATAGTCGGCGAGCAACCGAGCGGCCTGCACCGCCGACTCACCCGGCTCGTCCTCGGCCAGCGCGACCACGTTGCGCCACTGCCTGCGCAGCCAGTCCCGTGCGGTGTCGCGGTCGGCAAACTGCTCAGCGGACGGCCACGGCGGTCGGTGTGGATACACCGCGTTGACCGCGGCGGCGCAACTGCCGAGGTAGTACTCGCGCAGCCGCGTGCGCGCGGCCGATCGCGCGTCCGCGTCGAGCTCCGCGCCCAGCTCGGCGGCGTAGCCGCGCAGCAGGTCGTGCATGCCGAACCGTCCCGACCGCTGTTCGGTGATCAGGTGCGCCCGCGCAAGCTCGTCCAGGACGCGTGCCGCCGCCCCGGGTGTCGTGCCGGACAGCGCGGCGGCCGCGTGCCGGTCGACGTCGCGCCCCGGGTGCAATCCGAGCAGCGCGAAGAGTTCCGCGGCCGGTGCACTGAGATGGCTACGCGACCACGAGAACACCGTTCGGACGGCGGTGTACTCGTCATCGCCGGTGGTGAGGGCGTCGAGGCCGCCGGGCTCGTCGTCCAGCTCGCTGTTCAGGTCGGCAAGGCGCAGGGACGGACGGTTGGTGGCCAGCTCGGCCGCGATCCGCAACGCGAGCGGCAGCCGCGCGCACCGCTCGGCGAGCCGCGCGGCGTGATCGGGTTCGTCGTCGACGCGCTGACCGATCAGCGTGCGCAACAGCGCGATCGCCTCGTCCACCGACAGCAGGTCGAGGTTGACCCGCACCGCGCCGTGGCGCGCGACCAGACCACGCATGCTGTCGCGGCTGGTGACCAGCGCGAAGCAGGACGAGCCGCCGGGCAGCAGATCGCGCACCTGATCGACCGAACTGGCGTTGTCGAGCAGCACGAGCACCTTCTTGCCGGCCACGACGGTGCGGTAGCGCGCGGCCCGCTCGGCCTGGTCCTGTGGCACAGCGGCGCCGTCGACCCCGAGCGCGCGCAGCATCGCGTCGAGCGCTGCGGACGGGCTCACCGGGCTGGCCGGGTCGTAGCCACGCAGGTTCAGGTAGAGCTGGCCGCCGGGGAACTTGTCGGCGACCCGGTGCGCCCACCGCACCGCGAGCGCGGTCTTGCCGACTCCGGCGGTGCCGCTGATGACGGCCGCACCGGCCTCGCGCATCAGCGCGTCGAGCTCGGCGGTTTCCGCGCCACGTCCGGTGAACGCGGTGACGTCGGCCGGCAGCTGCCGGGGCACCGCCGCGGTGGGCGGCGGAGCCGGCTTGGTCTCGGCCGAACGGCCGGCCTGGCTCGCGGCCAGCCAGAGCTGGTGGAACTCGTCGGTGTCACCGTTGAGGCCTTCGACGATGAGCTCGAGCAGCCCCCACCGCGGCACGGCGGGACGCGAGAACGCGGCCGAGATCGTGGTGTGGCTGCAGCCGATATCGCGGGCCATGTCCCGCAGGCTGGGCCAGCCCGCCTCGTGGTGCAGCTCGTGCAGGCGTGCGAACAGCGTGCTGACCGGCCCGTCCGGCACGGTCGGCCGCGGCAGCGCGCCCATCGCCGTCTCCCCCCGAAAAACAGCTGCAGAAATCAGCTGCAAAAGAAATCAGCACTGTCCAGCTCTGTTCGGAATCGTCAACCGGGGTCAACGGCTGCCGAACATTGCCGACGTGTCCATCATTCTGGCCCTAATGGCCGCCCTGGGTTACGGAGTTAGCGACTTCACCGGCGGACTTGCGTCGCGCCGCGTGCGCCCGACGACGGCGTTGTTGCTCAGCTATCCGGTCGCGACCGTGCTCACCCTGGTCGCGCTGCCGATGGCGCCCGGGACGCTGTCCGGCCATGCCGCGGTGTTCGCCGCGCTGGCCGGTCTGGCCGGATTGCTGGGCTTCGGCTTGATGTATCGGCTCATGTCGACGGCCCCGCTCAACCTCGTTTCGCCGATCACCGGCGTGCTCGCCGCCGCCACCCCGATCGCGTTCGGCGTGCTCAGCGGCGAGCAGCCGGGGCTGACCGGCTGGTGCGGCATCGGCTTCGGGCTGGTCGCCGTCGCGCTGGTCGGCAGCGCCTCGGACGGCAGCCCGCACTCCCGGCTCAAGGTTCGGGTGCTGCTGCTCGCGCTCGCCTCGGGCGGCGGCTTCGGGCTCTACTTCGTGCTGCTCGCGCATGCCGGTGCGAACACCGGGCTGTGGCCGCTCATGATCGCGCGGGTGTCGGCGTTGCTGGTCATCGTCGCTGTGGCGGCCCGGCCCGGGGTGCTCGCCCCGGTCTGCCGCAAGACCGCCCTGCTCGCGACGATCGCGGGTGGCCTCGACGCCGGAGCCGACCTCTGCTTCCTGCTTGCGGCCCGCGACGGCTACCTGTCCCTGGTCAGCGTGATCACGGCGCTGTACCCGGCGTTCACGGTGATGCTGGCGCTGTTCGTCCTGCGCGAGCGCGCCGGCCGGCTTGCCCGGTTCGGCCTCGGGCTGTCCGTCCTGTCGCTCGCGCTGATCGCCGGCTGACTACTCGAGCGGGCTGCGCGGCAGCAGGCTGTCGGCGATGATCTTCTGCTGGATCTGACTGGTGCCTTCAAAGATCGTCGTCAGGCGGGCGTCGCGCCAGTACCGCTCGACTTGCCGCTCGGTCGTGTAGCCGTTGCCGCCGTGCAGTTGCATCGCGTCGTTGGTGACCTCGACGGCCATCTCGGTGGCGACGAGCTTGACCATGGCCGCCTCCCGCTCGCACGCCTGCCCGTCGTCGAGCAGGAACGCGACCTGCTGGTAGAAGGCGCGGGCCTGCTCGACCCGCGCCGCCATGGTGGCGAGCATGAACCGCAGCGCCTGGAAGTCACCGATCGGATGGCCGAACTGCTCGCGCTCCTGCAAGTACAGGACGCAGTCCTCGACGGCAGCTCGAGCGAGCCCGACCGCGCGGGCCGCGGTGTGCACGCGGGCGATGTTGAGCCACTTCTGCGTGTCGCGGAAGGCGGCACTACTCGTCACCCGGTTCGCCTTCGGGACGCGCACGCCGTCGAAGGTGAGATCCCACGTGACGAAGCCGTGGTAACCGATCTTGTCGATCGGCTCGCCGGTCAGCCCGGACGGGAAGCTGTCGCGTTCCTTCTCGAGGATGACGGTCGCCAGCCCGGCCGATCGCTTGTCGTCCGGCCCGGGTTCCTCGGTGCGCACGAGCAGCTGGATGAAGTCGGCCGCCTTGGCATTGCCGATCCAGCGCTTGCGCCCGTTGATGATGTAGTCGCTGCCGTCGGGCTCGACGGACGTGCTGACGGCGGCAAGATCCGATCCGGCATCCGGTTCGGAGAACCCGGCCGCTCCGATCCAGTCGCCACGCGCGCTGCGTTGCAGCAGCCGGCGCTGCTTGGCTTCGTCGTCGAACTCGGTGCCGAGGCCCTGCCCGCGGGCGATGATGCTTGCCACGCTCATCCAGGCGCGTGCGAGTTCCTCGGCGATCATCGCGTACTCGAACACGCCGCGACCCATCCCGCCGTACTCAGCCGGGATCATGATGCCGAAGTAGCCCTGCGTGCCGAGCGCGTCGAGCAGGCTGCGCGGCATCTCTCGTTTGTGCGGGTCGCACTCGTTCGCGACCGGCAGCACCTCGTCACGTGCGAAGCGCCGTGCTTCGGCCTGCAGCGCAATCCGCTCGTCGGTCCGGTACGGCGGCTGCAGCTCGGGGACGGGCGGTTCGATCACGTCGCACAGGCTAACCGCCACCGCTGTTTTGGTATCGGGTGACCAGATTTGGGCGTCCATTTTGGTTTTCCGGTACCAAAACAACGGGAATACCGCAGTAATGACGGATGAAACGACCACCGAGGACGCGCGCGGGTTCCACCGCTCGATCGGCCTGTTCTCCGCGACCGCGATCAACATGACGCAGATGTGCGGCATCGGGCCGTTCATCACCATCCCGCTGATGATTGCGACGATGGGTGGCCCGCAGGCGATCCTCGGCTGGATCGTCGGCGCGCTGCTGGCGATCACCGATGGGCTGGTCTGGGCCGAGCTCGGCGCGGCGATGCCCGGCGCGGGCGGCACGTACATCTACCTGCGCGAGGCGTTCCAGTACCGCTCCGGCAAGCTGATGCCGTTCCTGTTCGTGTGGACGGCGGTGATCAGCATCCCGCTGATCATGTCCACCGGCGTCATCGGAATCGTCCAGTACCTCGGGTTCTACTTCCCGCATCTCAGCTGGGCGCAGGGCCATCTGATCGGCCTCGCCGTCGTGGTGCTGATCGTCGCCGCGCTCTACCGGCGTATCGAGTCGATCCGCGTGCTCACGACCGGGCTGTGGATCGTCATGCTCGCCACCGTCACGTTCGTGATCGTCGCGTGCTTCTCGCACTTCAGCGCGCACCTCGCGTTCACCTATCCCCCTGGCGCGTTCCATTTCAACGGTGCGTTCTTCGCCGGTCTCGGCGCCGGCCTGCTCATCGCGGTCTACGACTACCTCGGCTACAACACCGTCGCGTACATGGGTGACGAGCTGAAGAATCCTGGACGGACGATGCCGCGCGCGATCATCTACTCGATCATCGGCATCATGACGATCTACCTGGTGCTCAACATCGGCGTGGTCGGTGTCGTGCCGTGGCACCAAGTCGCCGGCTCAACGTCGGTGGCCTCGTTGGCCGTCACGACCGCTTGGGGTCACACCGCGGCCGACGTCGTCACCGCACTCATCGTGATCACGGCGTTCGCGTCGGTGCTCACCGGCCTGCTCGGCGGATCGCGCGTGCCGTTCAACGCGGCGCGCGACCGGGTGTTCTTCGGCATCTTCGGACGGATGCATCCACGGCATGGGTTCCCGCATATCGCCCTGCTGGTCATGGGCGCGCTCACCGCAGCAGGCTCGTTCCTCGACCTCACCACGGTGATCAACATGCTCACGACGGTGGCAGTACTCGTCCAGGCGATCGCGCAGATCGTCGCGTTGACGGTGCTGCGTCGCCGTCAGCCCGAGTTGCGCCGTCCCTACTTGCAATGGCTGTACCCGATACCGAGCCTGCTAGCGCTCTTGGGCTGGATCTACGTCTACAAATCAGCGACCGGCGAGTCGATCCTGCTGTCGATCGTATGGATCGTGGGTGGCGTGCTCGCCTTCCTCGGCTGGGCGTGGATCAACCACGCGTGGCCGTTCGCGCCGACGACGGTGTCCGAGACCTACCTCGATCTGCAACGCGCTGACGAGCGCGAGACGGCCGGCCATGCGCACGCCGCGCCGAGATGACCGCCGGAGCTAGATTGGCGAGCATGACGATCCGAACCGATGCCGCTCCCCTGCTCGACGATCTCGTCACGCTGCGCCGCGCGATCCACGCCGATCCCGAGATCGGACTGCAGCTGCCGAATACCCAGCAACGCATCCTCGACGCGCTGGACGGTTTGCCGCTCGAGATCACGCTCGGCAAGAACCTGAGCTCGGTCGCGGCAGTGTTGCGCGGGGCGAAACCCGGCCCGCTCGTGCTGCTGCGCGGCGACATGGACGCGCTGCCGCTCACCGAGCTCGCCGACGAACCGTTCGCGAGCACCAACGGTGCGATGCACGCATGCGGGCACGACCTGCACGTGGCCGGGCTGGTCGGCGCGGCGCGGTTGCTGTGCGCGCGGCGCGACGAACTCGCCGGCGACGTGCTGTTCATGTTCCAGCCGGGCGAGGAGGGCGACGACGGCGCCGGCGAGATGATCGCCGAGGGCATCCTCGACGTTGCCGGTCGCCGTCCCGATGCTGCCTATGGCCTGCATGTGATCGCCGGGCTCGTCCCCGCCGGTGTGTTCACCGGACGTCCCGGGTCGTTCATGGCCTCAGCCGACGAAGTGCACGTGCGGGTGCTCGGCGCCGGCGGGCACGGATCGCAGCCGTTCCTGACCCGCGACCCGGTGCCGGTGATGTGCGAGATGGTCCTTGCGCTGCAGACGATGGTCACCCGCCAGTTCGACATCTTCGATCCGGTGGTGTTCACCGTCGGACGGATCATCGGCGGGACGAAGGAAAACATCATCCCGGACGAGGCGCGCTTCGACGCAACGATCCGAACCTTCACTCCCGAAGCGCGCGACAAGGTGCAAGAGACGGCGACTCGGCTGTGCCAAGGCGTTGCCGCAGCGCACGGACTCGATGTCGACATCGACTACCACCGCAACTACCCGCCGACGATCAACAACGACGACGAGGCCGCGTTCGTCGCGGAGACGGTCACCGACGTGTTCGGTGAGGACCGGTGGAGCACGCTGCCCAACCCGCACCCCGGCGCAGAGGACTTCTCCCGGATCCTGGAAGCGGTGCCCGGCTCGTACGTCTTCTTCGGCACGTGCGCGACCGGCGATCCGGCGACCGCGCCGAGCAATCACGCGTCGACCGCGCGCTTCGACGATCAGTGGCTCACCGACGGGGCCACGCTGCTGGCCGAACTCGCAGTGCGGCGGATGGCACGCGGCTGACGGCGGCAGGTGAAGAACTCGGCCTCTGCCGAAACCGGCGACGGCAGAGGCCGAGTCGATCAGTCGTCCGGAACGACCACCAGAACCTTCGAGACGCGGAACGGATCGCCCGGAACCAGGTTGGGTGAGATCGACACGCTCATGTCGATGTCGTGGAGTTCCACCCGTCCCGTCTCGCGCGTACTCAGATCGAGCAGAGCGGCGGTCAAACTCTCACTCATGGCAAGGGTGAGTACCCAGCCCTCGCGGGTCTCCGCGAGGTGCACGACTGGCTGCACGAAGTCAGTACCGGGGCGTGCGTGAGGTTGTCGACTGGACGTAGGGGTCATTGTGGACTACGACATCAGTACGCCGTCGTGTCGTCATCATGACTGCGGAGACGATCAGACCGATCGCGCCGACGATCATGAGAATCACGCCGACCACGCCCAGATTGATGCCATGCACCGAATCCGTCACCGCGAAACGCAGAATCGCGCCGATCGCGATAAGCGCCAGACTGGCACCGATCTTCATGGCTAGCTCCCTTCATGACCGCACCGAGCGGCACGCGTCGACTTCGTTCATTTCCGTCGCAGCGGTTGGTCAATCCGGTAAGCGGCTGTGGTGTTAGAAGGATTACGTAACGCTTTCGTCCCCTCAGACGCTGACGCAACGAAGCATCAGGCCACAGGCACTCTGCCGCCACCAAAGGGGACGACACGTGATGCGCCGGTGACCGAACCAGCGACCGACGGCGACGAACTCGGCGCTCATATCGTCGCGGCCGCAGCCGGTGACGAAGGCGCGTTCGCGACGTTGTACCGCGCGCTGCAGCCCCGGCTGCTGCGCTACGCGATGAGCCTCGTCGGCCAGGACGGCGAGGATGTGACCGCCGAGGCCTGGCTGCAGATCGCGCGCGACATCCGGTCGTTCACCGGCGACACGGACGCATTCCGCGGCTGGACCGCCCGAATTGTCCGGAACCGAGCGCTCGATCTCGTGCGGGCGCGCGCACGCCGGCCTGTCCAGTCGACAGGGCTGGACGAGCTGTTCGAGGTCAGGGCTCCCGATGACACCGAAGGGCTGGCCGTTGAACGCATCTTCACCGCGGCCGCCGTCGCGATGATCGCCTCGCTGCCGCGCGACCAGCGCGAAGCGGTCATGCTGCGCGCCGTGGTCGGGCTGGATGCCAAGTCGGCGGGACAGATCCTCGACAAGTCCCCGGCAGCAGTCCGGGTTGCCGCACACCGAGGTCTCAAGAGTCTCGGCAAACGCCTAGCAGCCGGTACGAATCGATCACCGGGTGAAACACATCTACCGCCCCAGACGCTGAGTCAATGATGCGAAACAACCGCAAACCCGCCCGTGCCCGTCTCGAAGCCATCCTCGACGGTCAGATCGTCGACGGCGATCCGGTGGCCACCCTGATCGAGTCCGCACGCGGACCTGCGTCAGCCTGACGAGCTCCTCGGCCTCGATGCGGCGCTCGCCGCGTTCGGATCGTCCACCGCGCCCACCGCGGCGATCGACTTCGCCGCAGCCCGGCGCCGGCGCGGGCTGTGGCAGGGCGCGACCGCGGCGACGCTGGCGACGAAGCTGCTCGCCGGCGCGGCGGCGGCCGCGGCGGCCGGTGGCATCGCGCTTGCTGCGACCAGTGGTAGTTCGGGACACCATCCGGTGCCCGTGCCGTCTTCGGCCTCCACGTCGCATCCGGCGCCGAGCCGATCGGCGCACCCGACCCATCCGATCCACCCGACCCATCCGATCCACCCGACCCATCCGATCCACCCGACCCATCCGGTGCACCCGACCCATCCGGTGCACCCGACCCATCCGGTGCACCCCACGCATCCGACGCCGTCACCGACGCCAAGCGGTCCGGAAACGCCAGGCCAGCCGACCCACCCGCCGCACCCGACGCACCCGGTCAAGTCGCCGCACCCGACCCATCCGGTCAAGTCGCCGCACCCGACCCACCCGGTCAAGTCGCCGCACCCGACCGCACCCGGTCAAGTCGCCGCACCCGACCAAGCAAGCCGCCCCACCCGACGCACCCGGTCAAGAAGCCGCACCCGACGCACCCGGTCAAGTCGCCGCACCCGACCAAGAAGCCGCACCCGACGCACCCGGCCAAGCCGAGCCACGTCACCCACGCCCTGATCGCGAAGCGCAGCGGCCTGTCAGCCCGCCGCCGGTACCGCCGCGACCGCCGCAGCCGTGCGCCGCGACCCGCCGACGAATACGCCGTAGCCGGCCACGCCGGTACCGATCACGGTCAGCGCCCCGGCCAGCCCGAGCGCCGCGACCAGCGGAGCCGCGACGATAGACCCGGCGGCAATTCCAGCGATCGAGACCGGGAAGGCGAAGCCGTAGGCCCGGGCGAAGACGTCGTCGGGAAGTTCCTCCTGCAACACCGTCTCGGTGCAGATCTCGACGACGAGGGAACCCGCCCCATTGGCGAGCACCAGTAGCGCGACGATCGCGAAGAACGGCACGACCGCGAGCAGCGGCAGCGATGCGGCCACGGCGAGCAGGGCCAGCGCGATCACCCGGCGACGGCCGAAGGTGCGCACCAGCGTCCCGATCGCTGCGGTGCCGACCAGGCCGCCGACCCCGACCGCACCGATGAGCACGCCGTAACCCGATTCGTGCCAGCCCAGCCGCATGCTGATCACGACGAGCACGACCGTCTCGACGCCGTAGCAAAAACTGCACAGCACGTCAGCGCCGATCAACCGGGCCGCTTCGCGGCGCCGCAGCAGTTCCCGGGCACCGACCGTGACTGCCGCCCAGACGCCTGGCTCGCGTTCCCCAGAGCCGGTCGGACGGAACGCAGCACGATCTGGCACGGCAGCGGTGAGCAGGGCCGACACCGCGAACGTGCCCGCATTGGCCGCGAACGCGAGCATCGGGCCGCCGAGGGCGACGAGCACGGCTCCGACCAGCGGCCCGGTGACGATCGCCAGCGG
The DNA here is from genome assembly GCA_963794885.1 of uncultured Actinomycetota bacterium. Classification (GTDB taxonomy): domain Bacteria; phylum Actinomycetota; class Actinomycetes; order Mycobacteriales; family Jatrophihabitantaceae; genus RYN-133. The sequence continues at coordinate 115,939 of CAWCFH010000005.1, read as the reverse complement.
CCCGAGCGCTGCGCGGATCGAGTTCGCTGCGGTCAGCTCGTCCTTGCTCAACAGCCGCGGGATCGTGGCCGCGGCACACGACGGGTAGGGCGACGCGGCGGCAGTAGCGAACGCCGCCAACGCCGGCACCCACCAGATCGGCAGAGCGAACTGGACGACCGCAACCAGACCGAGCATGGTGCCGACGCGCACGACGTCGCTCACGATCATGACCAACCGCCGGTCGAACCGATCGCCGAGCAGGCCGGCCACTGGGCCCAGGACAACGATGGGCAGCACCCGCGCCGCCGTCGTCGCGCCGAGCCAGGCCGATGAGTGGGTGCGCTCGAAAACCAGCGCCAGCAGCGCCACGTTGTAGAGCCAGTCACCAAGTTGCGAGATTCCCTGCGCGGCGATCAGCCGGCGGAAGCTCGCGTTGCGTAGCACTGCGATCATGTCCGAACCCCGTTCCTCGTCAACCGACAACGAGGCAAGGTTGGGGCTAAGGCGGTGTCACCGGCATCGGCCGACCGCCCTATCTAGCGGCTTAAGAACCGAGGCCGAGGCGGTGCACGAGGGTCGCAGCCTGTACGCGACTGCTTAGGCCGAGCTTGGCGAGGATGTTCGAGACGTGCACGCTGGCCGTCTTCGGGCTGATGAACAGCTCCTGCGCGATCTCGGGGTTCGAACGCCCGGCGGCCAGCAAGAGCAACACTTCCTGCTCGCGCGCGGTCAGGTTCAGCTCGTCGAGCGGGTTGCGGCTCAGGTCGGACGCCGCGCCTAAGTCGAGGCGCAACCGCTGGGCGAGCTGCTCGGCCTCGGCGAGCAGCGGCCGGGCCCCCAGCGCCGTCGCGATCGTCCACGACTCGCGCAGCGGATCGGCGGCCGCGCGCTGCTCGGCGTCCCTGAGCAGGCTGTAGGCGAGCGGCCAGGGCCAGTCCAGCGCGCGCCAGGCGGCCACGACCGGCACCCAGTCGGCGTCGCCGGTGAGGCGGGCCTGTTCGGCGGTGATCATCGCTCGGTAGGACGCGTCGGCTGGACCGGGTGCCGGCATGCGCTCGACGAACTCGATCAGGATGGGGTGCACACCACCCCAGCCTGGGTCGGTCAGCGTCTGCTCGACGTCCGCGCGCACACCTGTCCACACCAGCGGCCACAGGTAGCGCACCCACAGGTGTTCGGTCTTGCTCGCGAGAGTGGCGAGCACGATGTCGCGAGCCCGCTGGTAGTCGCCGACGGCGCGGTGGATGTCGGCGTCGATGGTGGCCAGCGGCGCGGTGAACTGGTCGTCGTTCGGATCGGTGACCATCGCCGCGGTGCGTAGCAGCGCCTCGCGCGATTCGGCGTAGTCGCCGCAGAGTGCGGCCAGCTCAGCGCGCAGCACCTGGGCGGTGGCTTCGAAAATCCCCTCCGGCCTGCCCTCGAGCGCCGATCCGACGAGCGCGCGGGTGCGCTCCCACTCGCCGAGGTGCAGCAGTGCCTCGGCAAGGTTGCCCGTCAGATACGTGCCGAGCGTGCGCAGCATGCCGGTGCGCTGCGCGAGTTCGATGCCCGCCTGCGCCGCCGCGGAGGATTCGCGCGATCGTCCCAACGCCTCGAACAGGTCGGACAGGTTGATGTATCCGCGCAGCGCGATGTAGACGTGGTCGTGGCGCAACGCAAGATCCAGGCCGGCCTGCAGCGCCGCGATCCCCGCCGCGGAATCGGACCCGGCCAGGCCGTAGCCGAGAGTTATGGCCGCATCGGCTTCGACCTGCGTCGCGCCGACCTCGCGCGCTGCTGCCACCGCGATCTCGCCATAGTGCATGCAGCCCTCGAGGTCGTTCTCGCGCATTACGACGTTCGACAGCGCGCAAAGCACTTCAGCACGAACCTCGGTGACCGGGTGTTCAGGCAGCAGGTCGAGCGCGTGCTTGAGCATCGTGATCGAGTCGCTCAGCTTGCCGAGATCGCGCAGCGTGAGAGCGCACGTCGTCATCATGCGGGCGCGCCGCTCGGCTGGTTCGGACGACGGCAGGTCGGTGAGCGCCTGCAGCAGCATCGACCGGGCCCGGTCAAGGTCGCCGGCCTGGTAGGCCGCGTCGCCGGCTCGCCACAGCACTTCGGCCTGGTCGACGTCGGACGGCAATTGTGCCGCGGGGACGCGCGGCCAGATCAGCAGTGCACGCTCGTAGTGGGTCAGGCTTCCCGTGGGGCGAGGCCGGCCGACGCCTCCCGTCCGGCTGCGATCGAGGCGTCGAGCGCGCGGGGCAGATCCAGCGCGGCGTACGAATGGTGCGCGAGTGACGCCGCGACCGACAGATCGGTGTCGCTCAACAGCTCCGGGTCTCGCGAGAGGGCCTCCGCGTACGCGGTGTGCAGCCGCACGCGCTCGCCGGGCAACAGGTCGTCATAGACCGCGTCACGTGCCAGCGTGTGCCGGAAGCTGTAGCCCGCCTCGTCCACCACGAGCAGGTGCGCATCGACGGCTTCGCGCAACGCGGTGAGCACGGCGAGCTCGTCGAGGTCCGCAACAGCGACGAGCAATCGCTCGGGCACCGACCGGCCGGCGACCGCCGCGAGCCGGAGCACCTGCGCGGCCGCGGCGGAGAGCTGGTCGACCCGCGCGAGCAGGACGTCCTTGAGTGACGGCGGCAGGCCGCGGGGGTTGCCCGACCGGACGACGCTGAGCATCTCCTCGGCGAGAAACGCATTGCCCTCGGAACGCTGGTAGACGAGATCGAGGGTTTGCACGTCGGGGTCCTCGCCGAGGATTCCAGCCAGCTGCGCCCTGACCTCGTCGCGATCGAACCGGAGCAGCTCGAGCCGGGTGATGCTGCGGGTGCGCTCCCACGTGCTCAGCAGGACGCGCAGCGGATGCCGGCGGTCGACCTCGTCGGAGCGATAGGTGATCAGCATCGCGACCGGCACCCCGCGCAGGTTCTGCGCGAGGAAGGTGGCCAGCTCGAGCGTCGACCGATCGGCCCAGTGCAGATCCTCGATGATCAACAACAACGGCTGGTTCGAGCTGAGCCGCTCGATGAGGCCGAGCACGAGCTCGAGCAGCTGCGAGCTGGTGAGCGCGGTCTGCGTCGCGGGCGTCTCACCAACGGTCGGGATGAGCCTGCTGACGAGCTCTCGAGCGGGGCCGAGCACCTGGTCGAGCTGCTCCCGTCCGGTGTCGCGGATCAGCTCGCGCAGCGCTTCGGCGATCGGCGCGAACGGCAGGCCTTCGGTGCCCAGCTGCACGCAGTGACCCGACAGCACCTGCATTCCTTGCTGCTTGGCGTACCCGGCCGTCTCATCGACGAGCCGGGTCTTGCCGACGCCCGCCTCGCCGGCGACGAGCAGCAGCCCGGAGTCGGTGTGCATGGCCCGGTCGATCAGCGTGCGGGCAACCGCCAGCTCGGCGTCACGCCCGACAAAGACCGGGCTGACGACACCGGCGAAGCCCGCGTGCACAGCACCTCCCGTTCCGTCCAAGATCGCAGCCTACGACCACGCGATACTTGTGCAATGGACGAGTCTCCGCCGCCGGTAGGCCCACTCGACGCCTCGCGCGTGCCGCGGTATGCAGGCCTGTCGACGTTCGCCCGCCTGCCGCGCCGCGAGGACGTCGCGACGATGGATGTCGCGGTGGTCGGCGTGCCGTTCGACAGCGGGGTCAGCTATCGGCCCGGTGCCCGCTTCGGGCCAGCGCACATCCGGCAGAGCTCGCGTCTGTTGCGACCGTGGAACCCGGCGCTCGACGTCGCGCCGTTCGGTCGCGGGCAGGTCGTCGACGCCGGAGACATCGCAGTCAACCCGTTCGACATCGCTGAGGCGATCGCCGACATCGAAGCTGCTGCGCGCGACCTCAGCGACACCGCAAAGCTGCTGACCCTCGGCGGTGACCACACCATCGCGCTGCCCCTGCTGCGCGCGATGCATGCCAAGCACGGCCCGATCGCGGTGCTGCACTTCGACGCCCACCTCGACACCTGGGACACCTATTTCGGCGCGCCGTACACGCACGGCACGCCGTTCCGGCGCGCGTCCGAGGAAGGCCTGCTCGACAAGGAGCATTGTCTGCACATCGGGATCCGCGGACCGCTGTACGACGAACGCGACCTGCCCGAATCTGCCGACCTCGGCTTCGCCGTCATACACAGCGCCGAATTCGAGAGCACCGGCGTGGCCTCGGTCGTCGAGCGAATGCGATCACGCCTCGGCGATCGCCCGGTGTACGTGTCGGTCGACATCGACGTGCTCGACCCTGCGCACGCGCCCGGAACCGGCACGCCGGAGGCGGGTGGGATGACCTCGCGGGAACTGCTTGCGGTGCTGCGCGGGCTGGCCGGCCTCGACGTGGTGTCTGCCGACATCGTCGAGGTCGCACCCGCCTACGACCATGCCGAGATCACCGGCATCGCGGCCGCACACGTCGGTTTCGAGTTGCTTTCTGTGTTCTGACCTTCCCGGCAGCGCGCGAACACGCCAAGGTAGATCTATGACCCAGACGCAGGAAGCGCGTATCAGCGGACTCGAGGTTCGTTCTATCGACTACGTTCCGCTCGACGAGCGGCACGGCAAGCTGTGGCACCTCGGCCCGCTGTGGTTCATGTCCAACGCGCAGGTCGCCACGCTGGCGGTCGGACTGATCAGCATCACCGAGCGGCGGCACGCTGCTCTGGTCGGTCATCGCGATCGTCGCCGGCGTGTTGATCGGCACGCTGTTCATGGCGTTCCACTCGGCGCAGGGCCCGCAGCTCGGCCTGCCGCAGATGATCCAGTCACGCCCGCAGTTCGGCTATCTGGGCGCGCTTGCTCGTCTGGCTGTTCGCCTATGTGCAGTACGCGGGCTTCAACGTCTTCAACAGCATTATCGGCGCGGACGCGATGTCCAAGACCGCGCACGGCAGCGTCCAACTGTGGGTCGTCATCGTCACCGTTGTTGCGTTCGTGATCGCGTTGATCGGCTACGACCTGATCCACCGCGCCGAGCAAGTCCTCACCTACGCGATGCTCGGCGATCTTCGGCATCTTCACGATCGCGCTGTTCTTCCTGAACTACCCGGCCGGCACGTTTGACCTCGGCTCGTTCAAGGCGACGCCGTTCCTCGCCCAGTTCGGCGTCGTGGCCGGCTATCAGATCAGCTGGGCGATCTACGTCTCGGACTACTCGCGCTACCTGCCGCCCGGCGTCACGGTGCGCAAGACCTTCCTGTGGACGTTCTGGGGCTCGGCACTCGGCGGCGGCTGGCTGATGGTGGTCGGCTCGGTGCTCGTCGCCTGGGCCGCGCCGCTGTTCAAGAAGGACTCGACCGGCATCCTCGCGATCAACGCGGCCGGCGACCATGTCTTCACCGGCTTCGGCGCGATCGTGCTGATCCTCGCCGCGCTCGGGTTGGTGTCGGTGATGGCGCTGAACATGTACGGCGGCTCGCTGACGCTGATCAGCGCGATCGACTCGTTCAAGCGGGTCCGTCCCACGATCAGTCTTCGGGTCATCACCATCGGCATCACCGCCGTCTCTGTCGCTCGTCGGCGCGCTCGCCGCAAGCGACAACTTCCTTGGCAACTTCAACAACTTCCTGCTGCTGATCCTCTACCTATTCGTCCCGTGGACAGCGGTCAACCTGGTCGACTACTACGTCGTGCGGCGCGGGCACTACGCGATCGCCGAGATCTTCAAGCCGAACGGCATCTACGGACGGTGGGGGTGGCGCGGCTTGCTCGCCTACGTCATCGGCTTTGCGGCGATGGTCCCGTTCTTCAACGTCACGAGCGCCGCCGGCACGCTGTACGAAGGACCGATCGCGAAGTCGTTGGACGGCGCGGACATCTCGTTCTTCATCGGCCTGCCCGTTGCCGGCGTGCTCTATTGGATCCTCTGCCGCTCGATCGACCTCGCGGCCGAGGAGCGGGTCGCCGAGCCGAGATGGACGAGCTCGAGACAGCCGCGCACGAGCACCGCGAGCCGTGACCCTCGACGCGTGGGCGACCGCCGAGGCGATCCGCGACGGCTCAGCGCGCGCCGTCGACGTCGTCCAGGCGGCCCTTGACCGCATCGCCGCGTCGGACGGTCCGATCAACGCGTTCACCGATCGTCACCGCCGATCGCTGCGCTGGCGGCCGCCGCCGAGGTCGATGCCGGTGTGCGCGCGCGGGCCGTTGGCCGGAGTACCGATCTCGGTGAAGGATCACGTGTGGGTGCGCGGCCTGCCGGCAACGAACGGATCGCGCGCGCTCGCAAGCTTCGTGCCGGACGAGGACTGCGTGTGCGTCGCGCGGCTGGTCGAGGCCGGCGCGGTCATCGTCGGCAAGACGAACAACCCCGAGTTCTGCTACCGCGGCATCACCGACAACGACGCTCTACGGGACGACCCGCAACCCGCACAACCTCGACCGGACCAGCGGCGGTTCGAGCGGCGGCGCGGCGGCGTCGGTCGCCGGCCGGGATGGTGCCGCTGGCGGTCGGGACGGACGGTGGCGGGTCGATCCGCATCCCGTCCGCGTTCTGCGGGACGTTCGGGCTCAAGCCGACGTTCGGGCTCGTGCCGAAGATGCCCGGGCTTCCGCGGCTGGCCGACGCTGTCGGTCACCGGGCCGATCGCGGCCTCGGTACGTGACCTTGCTCTCGCCCTGTCGGTGATGGCCGGGCCGTCCGCGGCCGACCCGCTCAGCTATCCGGCGCCGCCGGCCGACTACCTGGCGGCGGTCGTCGGTGCGAGCCTGGCCGGCCTGCGGGTGGCGGTGTCGGCCGATCTCGGCATCGCCGAGGTCGACCCGGACGTACGAGCGGCGTTCGCAGACCGCGGTGGCCGGGCTGGATGTCACCGGTGACTGGCACGCACCCGATGCCGGTCGAACCGACCGCGCTGTGGGACCGCGATCGCGCTGCCCGAGGGCTACGCGTCCGAAGGGCCGCTCGTGGCCGCACATCCGGATCTGGTCGGCGCCGACGCGGCCGCGATCGTGCGTGACGGGGCGGCGATCTCGGCGCGCGAGTACCTCGACGCGCAGCACGACCGGTCCGGCTACCTGCAGCGTGTGGGACGACTTCTTCGCCGACTTCGACGTGCTGCTGACGCCGACGATGCCGGTGACCGCGTTCGAGGTAGGACGGTTCGCGCCGGAGACGATCGACGGCAAGCCGGTCCCGCCGTCCTTCGATGCCTGGTGCGCGCTGTCGCTGCCGGCCAACCTGGCCGGCCTGCCCGCGGCGACCGTCCCGATCGGGACTGGGCGCGACGGACTGCCGATCGGGCTGCAGATCATGGGCCGGCGCTGGGCCGACGCCACCGTGCTGCGTGCCGCGGCAGCCATCGCCGGTTAACTCAGCCGTCATCTCAGGCGCGTACCAATTTGTGAGGAGCGGAAATAAATTCCGCTGGCGTCGTGCTGGGACGCTTAAGCAGCGAGCCTCGCTGAAGCGGCTCGTTCATGACGTAGAGGACGGAATTCCGTGAGTACTACGGCCAGTTCATCGGTCGATTTGAGCAAAAGGTCAGCAAGTGCGGACGCCAACGATCCCCGGCGCTGGCTCGCACTCGGCCGTGATCGCGATCGCCCAGCTGATGGTCGTGCTCGACGCATCGATCGTCACCATCGCCCTGCCCCGCGCACAGGAAGACCTCGGCATCTCCGACGCCGACCGGCAGTGGGTCATCACGGCCTACACGCTGGCGTTCGGCGGCTTGCTGCTGCTCGGCGGCCGGATCGCCGACTTCGTCGGGCGCAAGCGGATCTTCCTCATCGGCCTGCTCGGCTTCGCCGCGGCGTCCGCGCTCGGCGGCGCCGCGCAGAACGAGGCGATGCTGTTCGGTGCGCGCGCGCTGCAGGGCGCGTTTGCCGCGCTGCTCGCGCCGGCGGCGCTGTCGCTGATCACCGTGACCTTCACCGCGCCGCGCGAGCGGGCCAAGGCCTTCGGCGTCTACGGCGCGATCTCCGGCGGCGGTGCCGCGATCGGGCTGATCCTCGGCGGCGTGCTCACCGAGTACGCCAGCTGGCGCTGGTGCCTGTTCGTCAACGTCCCGATCGCCATCGCTGCGGCGCTCGCCGCGCTGCCGACGGTGCACGAGAGCCGCGCCGAAGGTGACCGCCACTACGACGTCCCGGGTGCGGTGCTGGTCACCGGCGGCCTGGTTGCCCTGGTCTACGGCTTCACCGAGGCGGCCAAGACCGGTGTCGGCTGGCTCTCGGCGCAGACGCTGTCGCTACTCGCTGTCGCGGCAGTGCTGCTGATCGGCTTCGTCATGGTCGAGCGACGCACGGCGCACCCGCTGCTGCCGCTGCCGATCGTGACCGACCGCAACCGCGGCGGCTCGTTCCTCGCATCGCTGCTGGTCGGTGCCGGGCTGTTCGCGATGTTCCTGTTCCTGACCTACTACTTCCAGATCAACCTCGGCTACAGCCCGTTGAAGTCGGGCTTCGCGTTCCTGCCGTTCAGCGTCGGCATCATCGTCACGGCCGGGCGTCGGCGTCGGCGCTGCTGCCGCGCACCGGCCCCAAGGCGCTGATGGTGACCGGTCTGGCGCTGGCCACGGCCGGCCTGTTCTACCTGACGCAGCTCGGCGACCGGATCGAGCTGGCTCACCCACGTGCTGCCGGCCGAGATCGTCATGAGCGTCGGCATGGCGCTGGTCTTCGTCCCGCTGTCGAGCCTCGCCCTGTTCGGTGTCGCTCCGCGCGACGCCGGCGTCGCGAGCGCGCTGCTCAACACGACCCAGCAGGTCGGCGGCTCGCTCGGCACCGCGCTGCTCAACACGCTGTATGCGAGCGCAGTGACCGGTTACCTGACGTCGCACACCGCGGGTGCGGCCGGCAAGACCGCCTTCCAGCTCGAGGCCTACCTGCACGGCTACCGCGTCGCGTTCGTCATCGGCGGGTTCCTGCTCGCTGCGGCGCTGCTCGTCGTGGTGCTGGCGGTCAACGCCAAGCGCGACGACCCGGTCGCGCCGTCCCTCGAAGAGGTCGTTCCGGTACCGGCCTGAGCGTGCGCCCGTCGTCCGTCCGGTCTGGGACGGACGACGTCAGGCGAAGTGCACCTTGAGCTGCGCCGTCGACGCGTGCCCGGCGTCGACGAGAACCTCGCGGCCACGAGCGGTGTGCACGACGTGGTAGCTCACGCTGTGTCCGTTGAGCTTGACGGACGTGACGTGCTGGCCCGCAGGCAGCATGGCTCCGATCGTCAGCACGGCAGAGACTGCGCGGTGCACCGTCGTCGTGAGCACCCCGTTGCTGCGCGAGGCCGCAACATCGATGTGGCCGCGGCCGAGCCGGATGTCGTCGCCGGCCACGTGCTGCTGACCCTGCGGGACATCGGGCACCACCAAGACACCGCCGTTACCCATGTCCGGCGCGACACCGAGGTCGTAGTGCACGACCGGCCACAGCACCCCGTACGTCCCCCACGACTGCAGACCACTGGACCGCTCGGTGAACTTCTTGTCGATGTTCGAGCCGAAGTCGGGCAGCGGCGACGGCGAGATCTCGGGCATGTCACCGGGGATCTCGGCCACCTTCGGTGCCAATTGCACGCGCGCGTTGTCGTCGGAATACCGGCGGGCCTGCTTGCGGCCCAGGGCCGCCTCGGCCACCGCGGCGATCGACGTCGTGAGCGTGAAGATCTCACGGTCGGCCGGGGCTGCGGACGTCGTTGAGTCGCACGTCGGCGGCGTATTGCCGCGAGCGTCCGACGACTTGCCGGTGCCGGTGTGGTACAGCCCGTTCGTCCCGGTGAAGCAGGGCCGTTCGTGTTGTTGCACTGTGGTGCGAGCGTGCGGCAACGACGCCAGCGGACGGGCCGGCAGACCCCCCGACGCAGGCAGTTCCGCCTCGACGGGCGTAAGCCCGATCCAGTACCGCTGGAACAGCTTGGTGTTGCCCGGGTTCTGCAACGAGTCGGCGTAGGACTTCGTGCTCTTGCCGAACCACCAGGCCTTCTCGAACCGGCTCTGCAGCTGACCGGCCTTGGCCTGCGCCCAGTTCAACGTCGCCGTGTCGTGCTTGCTGGCGGCCATGTCGGCGAGGTCGAGCAGACCGCGGATCGCATACACGGTGTTGTCGAGCTTCTCGGCGCCCATGCCCGTGCGCTCGACGTTGCCGGCGCCTTCGAGCCAGCCGTCGTGGTCGGTGTCGAGGTGCTTGAAGACGTACTTCATGTTGCGGACGGTGAAGTCGTACATCTGGTTGAGGAACTTGTTGTCGCCCGTCCAACGCCACACCAGCGCGACGGCGCTCGGGAACTTCACGGTCTCGTCGGTGTTGCCGTCGTCGCTGTTCGCGCCGAAGTAGACCGATCCGTCCGGCACCGTCTCGTGGATCACCTTGCCGCTGTCGTTGTTCACCTTCTTGCTGATCCGCATCAGCGTGCGCAGGTGATTCTCGATGGCAGCGAACTGCCCGGACGCGACCGCCGCGAAGGCGGTGTACTCGCCGTCAGTGCCGAAGATCCACGGATAGTCGGGCCAGCCGGCGCCGATCCACTTGGCGTCCTTGAGCGTGCCGACCGGAGCCGGGTACTTGGTGCCCGCGTTCGTCACGCGCAGCTGCAGATCGCGAGCCTCTTGGCGGGCATCGGCGATGTTCTGCTTGCTCCATGCCACGCTGCGCGCGAGCTGCGGGTCACCGGGCAGGTGGACGACTGTGCGAGCGTTGATGGCCCGGCGCGAGGCGACCTTCGCCCGCAGCAGCTTGGCCGGATCGGTCAGCACGCCGCTCTGAGCTGCCTTCGCCCGGTTGAGGTTCTTGTCGGAGCCGCCGACCGAGAACCAGATCGTGCGGCTGCCCGCCGGCACGGTCACGTTGTACGTCAGCTCGCCACCGGTGCCCTTGCCGTATGCCGTGTCGTCGCAGCGGTCGGGCTGGGGATCGGTCGAGTCGGACGGTGGGCACACCACGTCGGCCGATTGCGGCCCGCGGAAGTTCGGGCCCAGCTGGTGCGACGCGGGCGTCAGCGATCGACCCGACCACGGCGGCCCAGTTGTGCGCGGTCGAGTTCGGGATCGGGCGGCGTGCCCTGGTCGCGGAACACGAGGGTCTTGCCCTGGAACGAACCGGTGTCCTGCAGGTTGGCCTGCAGCTGGCTGGGCATCGTTTGCCCCCACGGGTACACCGACATCAGCTCGGAGTGCGCGTCCATGGTCAGGGTGATGGTGCGCTTGGCCTTGCTCCTCAGCGTGAGCCCGATCAGCCCGGCCCGCTTGCCGTCGGGCGCGACATCGGTGCGCTGGATGTGCACGCCGTCCTGGCTGCCCATGTCCATCCGCGCGTAGCCCCAGCCGTTGGTGTACTTCGACGCCGAGAGCCAGTTGCCGTTGACGCCGAACCACACCCCGTCCAGGAGTTTGATCGGCATGCTCCAGAAGCCACCCATCTCGCCGCGGGTGTGGAAGCCCTCGGCCGGGTATGACCCGTCCTCGGCACCGGCCTCGTAGAACCGCGTGCCGATCACGAAGAACCGGCGATCGGCGAGGCGCGTGGTCGCGCTGAGTTCCGGCGTTCTCGCCAGCGCTGTGGCATGGGGCGCCGAAACGCTGCCGGCGTGGCCCGGAGCACTCAGCCCCAGCGCCAGCGTGGCTCCAACAGAAACAAACAGGGACACGGTGCGTAACCGGCTCACTGGACCTCCTCGTCCGCTTAGTACCGATCCTGCTGCTCGCGGAGGTCGTATGCAAATATCCGATTAATCCGGTCGTCAGAAGACCGTGTAACCGCCGTCGATGATGAGCACCGAACCGGTGACGAAACTGGACGCGTCGCTGGCCAGGTACACGATGGCCGGCCCCAGCTCGTCCGGAGTCGCGTAGCGCTGCTGCGGCGCGTCCTCGATCCAGTGCCGGCGAAATTGCGGGTCGTCGACGGGCGACATGTCGGTCTTGATGTAGCCGGGTGCGAGCGCGTTCACCCGGACTCCGGCCGGGGCCCACTCGGCGGCCAGGCTGCGGGTCAGATGGTGCACCGCCGCCTTCGACGCGTTGTAGCCCGGTTGCCACTGCGGACGGTTCACGATCTGCCCGGACATCGAGCCGATGTTGATGATGCTGCCGCGACCCCGGTCGATCATGTGCTTGCCGAACACCTGGCTGCACATCCACACCGCGTCGAGGTTGACGTCCATGACCTCGCGCCACTGCTCGTCGGTGACCTCGAGCGCGGGCCGATGGATGCAGTAGCCGGCGTTGTTGACGAGCACATCGACCGATCCGAACTCGGCGAGCGCGTCGGCAAGGATGCGCTCGATCCCGTCCCTTCGGGTGATGTCGGCAAGCACCGTGATCGACCGGCTGCCGAGTTCAGCCAGTTCGGCCTCGACCTGCGCCGCAGCCTGCGCATCGCGGCCGCCGATGACGACGTTCGCGCCGGCCTCGGCCAGCGCGCGGGCAAACGCGCGGCCGAGTCCGCGGGTCGCTCCGGTCACCACTGCGGTACGTCCGGTGAGATCGAATTTGTCCAGCACGCTCATGTCGCTACAGGGTAGAGACGCCCGGCTCGCAGCTGGACGAGGACGGCGGCCTGCATCGCCAACGGGTCAGTCAGTGCACCTTGTCGTGGGCGGTGAAGGCGACCGAGTCGTAGCTACCGACCGTGATCGACGCGAACCCGTGCTGATCGACGGTGACGGTCGGCCCGGAGCACGTCCCATTGGTCTGCACCGAACCGTGGATGATGTCGCAGTACGTCCCGCCGCTGAGCCCGGTCTGCACCGAGACGGTCTTCGCAGCACCCTCGTTGTTGGTGCTGAAGAAGCCCCGGTGCCGCGGCTGAACGCGATGAGGTTCACGCCGTCGTCGTACCAGTTCGTCACCGGCTCGTCGCCCACGTAGTTGTGGAAGCCGACCATGTTGCGCACGCCGGTGTAGCGGTCGACGCAGACCCACGTCGTGTTGTCGCAGACCGTGTCGGTGACCATGCCGTTCGCGTCCGACGGCGGAGAGTCGTCCGGGGTGTTCCACGCGAAGCTCGCGTACACCTGCGGCGTGCCGTGCGGCCAGGCCAGCATGAACTCGTTGGCGATCGTGTTGTTCGGGTCCTTGTAGTTCAGCGTCGACCCGTTGCGTTCGGTGTCGTGGTTCTCGACGAACACGAGTTCCTTGTCGCTCGGCAGCAGCCCGGAGTCGGCACCGAACACCTTCAGCCCGCCGATGTTGCCGTCGTTGGGCGGGCTGGTTGTAGCTCTTGAACGCTGCCTGCAACTGGTCGGCGTAGTCGAACCCGAGCAGGTCACCCACATGCTCGAACGCCGTCGGCGAGAGCTCGCCAGGGCTGCCGGGCATGACCTCGAGCGCGAAGAACGGGCGGGTGCCGTCCACCGTGCGGTTCAGCAATGCCTCGATCGCGGCGAGGTCGGTGACACCGATGTGCTTGGCGGCGTCGACGCGGAACCCGGAGACGCCGTAGCCGAGCAGCTTGTTCAGGTAGTCCGCGAGCGTGTGCCGCACGTCGTTCGACTGGGTGCGCAGATCGGACAGTCCGACCAGCTCGCAGTTGAACACCTGGGTGTAGTCGTTGAAGTCCTGGATCGAGCCTTCCTGGCTGCCGCTCCCGTTGTCCGGCGGCACGGGGCAATCGGCCGGGTAGCTGTGGAAGTCCGCCGGCGTGTACAGCCCGGCGTAGTTGTACTTCGAGTACGTCACACCGCCGTAGGACGTGTTGCCCTGCCCGGTCATGTGGTTGATCACGGTGTCGACGATGACGTGCACGCCGGCGTGGCGGCAGGTCGCCACCATCGAGCGGAACTGCGACTCGTTGCCCATCCGGCTGGTGAGGTTGTAGTCGACCGGCTGGTAGACCTCCCACCACGGGTGCAAGACGGTGTCGCTGCCGTTGCCGAGCGAGGTTCGCTTCAGCGAGTCCTGTGGTGGCGCGACCTGCACGCTGCCGTAGCCGGCCGGGCCGAGCACCGTCGTGCACTCGTTCGCCACCGACGGCCAGTTCCACTCGAACAGGTTGGCCGAGACGTCATGCGCCGTCCGGTCATGGCCGCGGCCATGGCCGTCCCCGTGGCCACGACCCCGGGGCGACGACGCGCTCGCCGGCGCGACGACGAACACCGCTGCTACCGCGGCAGCAACGAGTGCGATCAACTTGTGCTTCTTCGACGCCAATCTGGACATCCGGCAACCCCCTTGACGAGAGTTGCGACGTTAGCCGGGATTGTCGCCTTTGGTAAACCCCGGTTTGCACCCACCGCGGCTGCTATATGGGCCGCGAACCGCTATATAGCGACCGCTGCGGGTGCAAACCGATTCCGCGCAGCGTCAGCGGTCCAGCGCGGCGATGATCTTGGGACGGAGCTCGTGGGCGTTGATCACCGCGTCGACCGAGCCGACGTCGACGGCGCGATGGATGCTGTGGATCCGGTCGAACTCGGCCGCCACCTCGCCGAGCTTCTCGGCACGCACGGCCGTGCGCACCTCGGCCAGCTCTGCGGCGATCGGTGCACGCGCGGCCTCGGCCGCCGAGCGCAGCCGCCGCTCGAGCGCGCGCACCCGCTCGTCAGCGGCCGTCCGCGCATTGACCTCACCGGCGAACACCACCGCGGCCGCGGGCGCACCGCCGATCACCGAGGCGAACGAGCCCTCGACGGCGAGCACCGTCATCTGCGGGTTGAGCGCCTTCGAGAAGACCACGAACGCACCGCCGTGGTAGCGCGAGATCACGCAGAAGACGATCGGCCCTTCGAAGTTGACGACCGCCCGCCCGATCTCGGCGCCGTACTCGAGCTGCAGGTTGCGCATCGAGTCCGGCGAGCCGTCGAATCCGGACAGGTTCGCCAGCACCACCAGCGGGCGGTTCCCGCTCGCAGCGTTGATCGCGCGCGCGGCCTTCTTGGACGACCGCGGGAACAGCGTGCCGGCGGTGTAGATGTCCGGCCCGTCGGTGGGCGGGAACCCGCGCCGCGGCACGTTGCGCGACTCGATGCCGAGCAGGCACACCGGCCAGCCGCCGAGGTGCGCGTCGATAGACCACCGCGGTGTCGGCATCGGCCATCCCGGCCCATCGCTCGAGGGTCGGATGATCCTGATCGGCCAGCGCGCGCATCACCGTGCGGATGTCGAATGCCTTCTTGCGGTCGGGGTTGGTCTCGGTCGAGAAGATGTCGCCGACCGTGCGGAAGTCGCTGTCCGGGATGTCGTGCGGCTCGGTCGTGATGTCACGGTCGGACGGATCGGTGGTCGGCACCCGGCGCGGTTTCGACTCCCCCGGCGCGATGTAGGTGTGCTCGTAGTGCTCCATCACGATGTCGCGCGCGCTCTTGAGATCCGGCGCCCAGTACTGCGCCTGACCGTTCGGCCCCATCACCCGGTCGTAGCCGCCGATGCCGAAGTTGTCCTCGGCCGACACGCCGCCGGAGAAATCGAGCGACTGCTTGCCGGTCAGCACCATCGCGCTGTCCGGCGTCATCACGAGAATGCCCTTGGTGTGCATGAGCATTGTCGCCTCGGCGTTCCAGTACGGCTGCGCCCCGACGTTGATGCCGGCCACCACGATGTTGATCTCGCCGCCGGCCTGGGTGAACTCGATGATGCGTTTGAGGCCGCGCGCCACCCAGTCCATGTTCTCGGTGCCGGAGTTCATCGCGATGCGCGCGCCGGCCGACAGCGCGTACCACTCGACCGGCACGCCCATCTGCTCGGCGAGGTCGAGCGCCGCGATGATGCGCGCGCACTCCGCCTCGGACACGGCACCGAGCGCACGCGTCGGGTCGCCGCTGAGGATGACGCGGGTGATGCCGTCGGGATGCAGCTCGGTCGGCGTGGTGATGATGCCGACGACGATGCCGGCCTTGTTCAGACCCGGCGGACGATCGACCGGAACCAGCCGGCCGGCGTCGTCGAGGTCGTGCTCGACGACGGTGCCGCCGGGCCCGGCCACCATCGACTGCAGTTCGTACGGGTACACGGTGCCGCGCCGGCGTGCTCGAACCACCTTCTGCGCGTAGTCGTCCAACGGCTTGAGCCGCTCGGTGGGCGGCGGGCCGACAGCGAACTGCACGCCCGAGCCCGGCTGGTAGTAGAACTTCGCGGCGACCGGGACGATCGTGCCGTCCGGTGCGGCGACCCGGCCGCGCGCAACCACTTCCTCGATCCCCGCGCCGGCCGTGAGCGGCGCGATGCCGCGCTGCAGCGCGGTCAGCTGATCGAGCTGCGCGTCGATGATCGGCCACACGTGCACCCACACGTGGTTCATGTCGAGGGTTACCTCGCGCGTGCCACGCAGGGCTCGCGCGCGCCGGATGCCCTCGACACAGTTCGCGATCGCGCGCTCGACCTGCGGCAGTGAACTGACCCGCTCCTCGTCATCGCGGACGACCGCGAGCTCGCGCACCTGCGCCATCGCGACGAGCCGCTGGTCAGCGGCGTTGTCCTTCGCGATGCAGTGGTAGATCAGCACGTCCTCGGGCGCATCGACGCGGGTGACGTCGAAGTGGCGCAGCCGAAACAGGTCGAGCCGCCGCCCGACCATCGGGTGCAACCCGCGTACCAAAGCGTCCTCGACAAGCCCGTCGCCCTGCGGGCGGAAGGTGAAGTACGAGACCGGTGCCTCTGCGCCCGAGCACACGCCGACGGCGACGCGCCGCACATCGTGCGGGAACCGGAGCGGGCTCAGCGCGGCGGCCAATTGCGCGCAGCACTCGTCCGCGTCCTCCGGTGCGTTCGGCCAGTACAGGTAGAGGTCGACGACGCCTTGCTGATCAGACGCCCGCGTCGCCAGCTGATCGTCGATCGCAGCAGCGAGGCTGCCCGAAGCGGTGAGCTCAGCAAAGGTTCCGAGCGTCGAGACGAGGTGGCTGGGACGAGCGTCGAGCACGTAGTCGGCAACCGCGACCGGACGGCTGTCGGCCTGCAGGGAGCGGAGGCCGTGCATCTCGTACTCGCGGTAGTGCCGCCGGATCAGCACTTCGAGCAGCGGCTCCTGGGTCGGCACGCCGTTCTCGAGCCGGTCGCCGAGGAAGCTGACGATGCGTTCCGGGATGGCAGCGAGGGTGTCCATCCGCTCGGCGCGATCGGGCGCATCGGGATTGGCGGCGAGGTACTCGACCTCGTCGCGCACCCCGGCCAATGCCTCAGCGCGCTCGGCGTCGACGACAGGTTGGTCGAACCACCGGAATCGCACGCTGCGGGCGAGATCGCCGACGGCTGGGAACCGCAACTGCGTTGCCAGCACGAGACGATCGAGCAACTCGCGCGCTTGCAGATCAGTGTCGGTGTCCGGCGCTGGTTCGGTGTGCCAGCGCTGCAGGATCGCGGTGACGATCGTCAGGTCGGGCGCGGATCGCTGCTGGGCGAGGAAGATCCGGAACACCGCACCCTCGAGGGCCGGGGTGCGCTCGAGATCATCGACGCCGTAGTGCGCCAGCACGCTCTTCAACTTCGCGCTGAACAGCTCGGGCAATCCGCTGCGCTCGACGTCGAGGCTTTGCAGGTAGCTGTGGAAGTACTCCTTCGGGCTGTGCACTCGCAGCTCGGTGCGCGTTTCCTCGTACGCGGGTCGGTTGCGGCTCAGCTCGGCGAAGTCGGTGAACGTGCCGAGCAGCTTGATCTCGCCGGCCAGCACATCGTCGCCGCGCGCTGCCGCCTTGTCGCGTGTGTCGAGATAGCGCGCCAGCGTGCGCCCGTCGTCACCGGGATCGACGTCGAAGCCGAGCAGTACCGCCTTCAGATCGGCGAGCGTGTCCGCCCGTTGCTCGGTCGGCGCCGGCAGCTCGAGGTCTACCGTGCCCTCGCTCTCGGTCGTCTCGGCCGCATCACCCTTGGGCTCCAGGCGGATCAGCGGTGCGCCGGTCTCTACCTGGCTTCCTGTCGACACGTGCAGCTCGCGCACGGTTGCGGCGAACGGCGCGTAGATCCGCGTCTCCATCTTCATCGACTCGAGGACGAGGACGGGAGCGCCGGCAGCGACATCGCTGCCGACCGCGACCGGCGTCGCGACGACGAGCGCCGGTGCGGGCGAGCGCAGCACACCGCCCTCGTCGCGGCTGATCCGATGCGCGACGCCGTCGACCTCGATGAAGTGCACCGGACCGTGCGTGGCGGTCAGCAGCCGGTACGGCCGCCCGGAGATCGTCAGTCGCATGCGGTGCGTGCCGAGCCGCTCGACGGTGGCATCGGCGACGTGCGCGGTGTCGTCGGCAGTGACGGTGGCGCGGAACCGGTGCGCACCGATCCGCGACACGGCCACCTTGTAGGCGCGGCCGCGCAGTTTGAGATCGATCGGGCGGCCCACCCGGTGCTGCACCTGCGGACGCCCGCCGCGAGCCGTCTCGAGCAGCCGGCTCAGTTCGACCTGCTCGTCGTCCTCGTACGCCTCGATGCCGGCGGCGACCAGCGCGGCGCCGGAATGCCTGTCCTCGGCAAGGCGGCCCTCCGCGCGCACCCGGTCGATCCATCCGGTGTCGGCCGTCGCGTCGATGACCTCGGGCTGGTCGAGCAGATCCAGCACGAAGCTCTTGTTCGTCGCGCCGCCCTCGATCACGACCGCGGTCTCATTGACGGCACGGCGTAACCGGGCGAGTGCCTCAGCGCGCGTGCTTCCGCTCGCGATGATCTTCGCGATCATCGAGTCGAAATCGGCGGGGATGGTGTCGCCTTCGCTGACGCCGGTGTCGACCCGGATGCCGGGTCCGCTGGGCAGCTCCAGCAGTTCGATGCGCCCGGGGGACGGCGCGAAGTCGCGGTCGGCGTCCTCGGCGTTGAGTCGCGCCTCGATCGCGTGGCCCACCTCGTTCGGCTTCGTGCCCTCGAGCGCGCCGCCCGCGGCCACATGGAGCTGTGCCCTGACGAGGTCGGTGCCGGTGGTGATCTCAGTGATCGGGTGCTCGACCTGCAGCCGGGTGTTCACCTCGAGGAACGCGAAGGACTTCTCGCCCGGGTGGTACAGGAACTCGACGGTTCCGGCGCCGCAGTAGCCGACCGTGACGGCGAGCCGTTCGGCCGAGGTCTTCAGCTCGTCCGATTGCTCGGCACTCAATAGTGGCGATGCCGATTCCTCGATCACCTTCTGGTTGCGGCGTTGCACGGAACAGTCGCGCACGCCGAGTGCCCATGCGGTGCCGTGGCTGTCGGCGATGACCTGCACCTCGACGTGGCGGGCGCCGGTGACAAGGCGCTCGAGGAACACGACGTCGTTGCCGAACGCGCGCCCCGCTTCGTCGCGGGTGCGCTGGTAGGCATCGGTGAGCTCGGCTTGATCGTTGACCACACGGATGCCCCGGCCGCCGCCGCCTGCGGTCGCCTTGAGCATCAGCGGGTAGCCGATCCGGTCAGCCTGTGCGATCGCGTCGTCGAGAGTGTCGACCGAACCACGACTCCACGGCGCGACCGGGACGCCGACCTCCTCGGCGATGAGCTTCGAGCCGACCTTGTCGCCGAGCTTGCGCATTGCGTCGGCGCTGGGGCCGATGAACGTGACGCCGATCCGTGCACACAGTTCGGCGAAGTTCGGGTCCTCCGCGACGAATCCCCAGCCCACCCACGCGGCATCGGCCTTGGTTGCCAGCAGTGCCGCTTCGAGCACGTCGTAGTCGAGGTACGGCCGAGCCGATGCCGGGCCGAGCGGGTAGGCCTCGTCGGCCTCGCGGACGAACATCGCGGCGGGCTCGGCGTCGGTGTAGAGCGCGATGGTGCGGATCGGCTCGCGGCCGGTACCGACTGCATCGGCGTTGATGTCGCGGACGGCATGGATGAGCCGCATCGCCGACTCGCCGCGGTTCACGATGGCTATCCGTTTGAACTGCGACTGCGACTTCATGCCCTGAGCCTGCCCTGTCCGGTCGGTTACTAGCGAGTCACCTTCCTCAGTGTCGTCGCACGGATGCCGGGCACAGGCCGCAAACGGCGGCCGGTGCCCGGCATCGGATCGGGCTAGCCGCCGAGCGCCGCGAGGATCTGGTTGAGCACGTTCGCGAGCTGGCTGAGCAGACTGCTGAGTGGGGTTCCGTCAAGCAGTCCGGCGATTGCGCAGAGCAGGTTGCCGAGCAGGTTGCCGGGGCCCGTCTGCGCGGTGATGTTCAGATGCACCCGGTTGAGGTGCACCTGCAGCCCGAGCAGATCCAGATCCAGCGGCCCAAGCACCAGGTCGAGGATCTGGCAGCTGCCGGCCGCGGCGGCATTGGACTGCGCGGACGAGGCGTTCGGCACTGGCTTGCCGAGGAAATCGGCCTTGGTCACACGCAGGCGGATTTTCTGATCCACCGGCGAGGTACGCCCGCTGGCCCGGGTGAGCGTGCCAGTCAGCTTGCCGACGGCCATGACCCGGTGCGGCCGCTGGACGAATCGAGCCGGGGTGAACCGGCCGCTGAACGTGCTTCCGTTGTGCGCGGTCCCTCTCGCGTGGCCATGGATCGGGCTGGCGCTGCTCTGCTGGGCGGGGCTGGCCAGCCGGGTGGTCGACGCGGTGGCGTCGCCCAACCCGACGACAGTCAGGACGGTGATGCTGAGCAGCACCGTGAACAGACGGGTGAGTAGTTTCTTCATGCGGGTTTCCAATCGGTTGTGCTCAATTCCGGCAACTCCGACTGAACGTGCCGGCCGAACCCGCTGACAAGACGTCCCGGAATCTTGGCCAAAAGTGACATATCGGGTTAATTACCGGGGACGCGCCGTCCCAGGGACATCCAGCTGGCCGAGGCGGAATGGGTCATCCGGCCGGCCGCACGAGCGTCCTTTCGACCAGGACGGGGTCGGCGCGGCGATCCGGAACATGCGCCCCCACATCGTCTGCGCCGCGCTGACCTGGAGTGTTACTCGCCGGTGTCGGCAGGTAGTCGCCTACTCCGGCCGGCCGAGCGCCTCGGCGGTACCCGGCGATGCCGAGCGTGACCGGCAATTCAGGACTGCACGGTGACCCGCTTCGTCTTCGACCCCGTGACCCCGCCGTTGTCGACCACGGTCATCGTGATCGTGTACTTGCCGGCCTTGGCGTAGCGGTGTGACGCGCTCGTCCCGCTGCTGTCGGGCTTGCCGTCGCCCCACGACCAGGTCACCTTCGACAGTGCGCCGCCGGTGTTCGGGTCGGTCGAGCCGGTGTCGGCGTAGGTCACGGCTTGCTTGGCCTTGGGCTTGGCCGGCCCGGCGATGACCAGCGCGAGCGGCTGACCGACGGTGAACTTCTGCGACGTGAAACCGTCCTGCCCGGCGCTGTCGGTGACCGTCACCGTGACGGTGTAGCTGCCCGCCGTCTTGTAGGTGTGCTTTGCCGTGCCGCCAGTGGTGGTCGTCGACGTCCCGTTGCCCCAGTTCCACACGTACTTGACCGGCGTGGCACCTTGCAGCCGCTCGGCAACGGTCGCGCCGAACGCCTGCTTGCTGCCGAGCTTCGCCACGCTCGGCAACGTCATCGCGACGTTCGGGTTGGTCGGCGCGAACAGACCGAGCCCGTGCGGAGCACCGACGCCGGACGGTCCGTCGTAGCCGGTGTCGGCGTTGCACTCCAAGCTGAACGGATCGGACTGCGGCAGCGACTGGCTGCCGTCGTGCGGGAAGCTGCAGTCCTTGAGGCCACCGGCCTGGCCGGTCGGGTTGTCGAATCCGTTCGGGTTGCCGTTGCCCGGCGAACCATCGGAGTACTGACTTTCCGAGGAGAGGATCGAGGCGCAGTTGGCCGGATCGTCGCCGGCACACCACCCGTTGCCGCCGAGAGTGACGTCGTACAGCGCGCTCGGATGGCTGGTGGCGTTCGCATACAGCGCCTGGGACGGATGCGCCGCGCCGCTTGCACCGCCGGCCAGCGCCCACATCGCGGCGACGAGTGGCGAGGCGAGCGAGGTACCGCCGATGGTGACCCAGCCGCCGGAGTAGCTGTCGTAGATGTCGAAGCCGGTGTACGGGTCGGCCAGTGCGGCGACGTCACCGGCCATCCGCTTGCCGGCGCAGCCGGTCTTTGCGTAACCGGCGATCTGCTGCTGCCAGGCGGTCGCGGGGTACACGGTGCTGCAGCCGCCACCGCTCGCGCCCATCGCGCCACCGACCCAGAAACCGTCGAAGAGCGCGTTGTCGTCGTCGGCGCCGTTCTCGTTCCAGACGTCCTCCTCCGCGCGAGTGCCGTTGGAGTTCAGCGCGAGCGCAGTGCCGCCGACCGCAACGACGTCCGGATCGGACGAGGGGAAGTTCGGCGCGTTGGATGACGTGCCGTTGTCTTCGTTGGCGAAGTCCCAGTCATACCAGCCGTTGTCACCGGTCGACGCGGTGATCACGACGCCCGGGTGCCGGAAGGCGGCGAGCGTGGTCTTGGTGCGCGGGGCGGCCGGGTTCTCGGCGCCACCGAAGGAGTTGCTCACCTCGTTGGCACCCAGGCGGACGGCCGTGTTCTCGGCCGTGGCGAGATCGGTGTCGTAGGGGTTGTTCGCCTCGACCAGCACGATCTTGCAGTGGTTGCACACCGCACGAACCGACTCGATGTCGAGGGCGATCTCGCCCGAGCTGTGCGAGTCGGCCTGCGGCAGCGGCGATGCGTTGCCGTCCTGGTTCACCTTGCGGAACGACGTAGCCGTCTCGTGCGCAAGGCCGTACTGGGTGTCGAAGGCGTTCAGGTCGTTGAGGGCGTATGGGTCGTCGTACCAGTCGACGATGCCGACGGTCTGATTCGCACCGCCCGAGGCGGGGTTGTAGCCGTAGGCCGAGGCGAGATCGGACGGAGTGAAGCCGTCGGCCGGGCCCGATGCGTAGTCGGGCCTGGTCCGGTAGGCATACGCACCGGGCGTCCCCTTCGCCACCGGGACACGGCGCATCGCAAAGCACCGGATCGCATACGGGTTCGTCGGGACCGAACACAGCGGCTGGTCGATCGCGTAGCGCACGTTCGCCCCAGGGCTGACCGGCGACCGCGGGTCGGCGCCCGGCTGCGCGACTGCGTGCGAGCCACCGGCGCGCGGGCCACCGGTCGCCGCTGCGGCCGGCAGCACCCCGATACCGACCGCCGCGACTGCGGCCACCACGACAAACGAGTTCCAGCGCCTCATGCGATGCCCTCCCAAGCACGGATCGATCCGCGCTCGGATCGACACCGAGAAGATACGAAGGACGGGCCCGCGCGGTAAAGATCAACGCGCAAAGATGGCGCAACTATGCGATCAACGCCGGCTTGGATACCGTGCGAGGCGTGAAGTTCCTTGTGCTCTGGCGGATGGAGCTGTCCCTGCTCTCGCGCGAGATGGCCCAGGCGGTCGGGAAGATGGCCGACTACGGGGCAGAACTCGAGGCCAGCGGCAAGGTGCTCTCGCGCTACCACGTGGTCGGCGCGCACGGCGGCGCGTGGACCTACGAGGTCGACTCGCACGAGGAGTTCGAGCGGCTGCTCGCCCGCAGCCCGGTCTTCAATTTCGCCCGATATGAGGTTTACCCGCTGGCAGAAATGAGTAGTGTTCGAGCTACCTGATCGCGGATTCCCGGATTGCTGGATTCCGCCACCAGCCAGACACTGACCTCTCCTCGAGGCGGCCCCGATGGACGCAGGCACTGGTGATCACCGCTCTACTCGTCAGCTCCTGATCACCCAGCGGCTGCGCGAGCGACGCGCCGATCTCGGTCTGACCCAAAAGCAGGTCGTCACCCGGCTGGCTCGCTGCGGCGTGTGGACCACCAATCGCGCGCTGTCCAGCTTGGAACATGGCGCGGGCATCGACGTGGCGCGCCTGCCGGAACTGGCTATCGCGCTCGAGTGCACCGTCACCTATCTCGTCGGGCTGACTGATGACCCCCACCGCTGGGAGCCTGATCGCAACCTCGGCGAGTCGTCCCGTTCGCGGCTCGCGCGGACGGCTCGGCAGCCGCCAAGAACATCCACGCCTCAGGCGTCGGTTCCGTCGCTGATCATCGGCGGCGACGTCCCGGAGCGGGGTCTGCATTTCGGTATGGACGACCGCGGCTGAGCCGCTCGTCCAAGGAGGCGATTCGATGATGCGCGCCCGCTGGGCGATCACGATGCTGGCTGCCCTCGCGGCATCAGTGCCGATCACGAGTTGTGGTGGCGCGAGTTCGGGCCCGCAATCGATGACGCTGTACACCTGCGCGAGCGACAACGTCGAGCAGGCGGTAGTCGCAGCATTCGAGAAGGCGAACAGCGGCGCGAAGGTGAACGTGTTTCGCGCCGCGACAGGAGACCTCAACGCGCGCATCGCCGCGGACATCCGCTCCGGCGGTATCAAGGCCGACGTGATCTGGGCGTGCGACCCGCTGACCATGCACGGCTACGACGATCAGGGTCTGCTGCGTGCGTGGAGCCCGCCCAACGCGGCCGAGATCCCCGCGGCCGACCGCACCGCACACTTCACCGGCATCGACCTGCTCTACATGGTGGTGGCCGTGCACAAGGGCGTGGCGGCACCGACAAGCTGGGCCGATCTGGCGACACCGGCGTTCAAAGGCTCGGTTGCGCTCCCGAGCCCGACCTTCGCCGCTTCCGCACTCGGCCTGCTCGGCTACCTGTCATCGGCGCCCGGCTACGGCATCAACTACTACCAGCAGCTCAAGAACAACGGCGCGGTGCAGGCCAATGCCCCCACCGACACCCTGGTCGGGGTCGAGCAAGGCACCTACCGGGCCGGCGTCACGCTTGCCAACGCCGCATACATCGACAAGGCAAAGGGCTCGCCGATCGAGGTCGCCTGGCCGCGGCCCGGCGGCGTCGCTATCTACGCACCGATCGGGCTCACCACCAAGAAGGACATCTCACCGCTCGCGGAGAAGTTCGCGTCGTACGCCGCCAGCCGCGACGGGCAGAAGGTGATGGCGGCGCAGCAGACGTACGTGACGATTCCCGGTCTCGGCGGCCCGCCGATTCCGGCCGGGAGCCCCACGGTTGCACCCGACTGGCCGAGCTTGTTCAAGACCTACAAGTCGGTGCTGGCCGACTACGGCAAGATCTTCCCGAGCTGATGCCGGTGCCTGCACTACGCAGCCTCGGCAGCCGCCTATCAGTCCAGCCGCTGGTCGCGCTCGCGCTGGTCGCGGCAGCCGGTCTGGTCGTCGTACCGCTGTTCCGCCTCGTCCAGGTAGTCGTCGACGGTGGCGGGTCGTCGATCTCGCGGGTGCTGAGCGCGGCCGATCGCACGGCGGCCGAGCACTCGCTGGTGCTGGCCGTTGTCGTGCCGCTGCTCGCGGTCCCGCTCGGCACCAGCCTGGCCCTGCTGCTACGCCGTGCGGACGTGCCGTGCCGCGGCCTGCTGCGCGTGCTCGTGGTGCTGCCCCTGCTCGTCCCCCAGTTCGTCCTCGGCTACAGCTGGACGCAGGCGTACGGGCGGGCCGGGTTCACCGACGATCTGGTGGGCTGGCACTGGTCGGGGCTGACCGGCCCGGCCGGCATAGCCGTCGTGCTTGTCGTCGACGCGACGCCGATCTGCTACCTGCTGACCGCCGTCGGATTGGCCACCCGGGCCCAACCGCAACTCGAGCTCGCGTCGAGGGTGAGCGGGGCCAGCCCCTGGGCGGCGCTGCGCACCGTGACGCTGCCCCTGCTTCGTCCCGTCCTGGCTGCCGAGTTCGTCCTCGTCTTCGTCGCGACGATGGAGAGTTTCGCCGCGCCACAGGTGCTCGGTGCACCGTCGGGCTACGCCACGTTGACGACGCGGATGTATGCCGACCTGAGTCTCGGCAGCGACCCGGACACGTTCCGCGATGCGGTGACGCTGGCCCTGGGCCTTGTCCTGATCGCAGCCGTCGTGCTGGTGCCGACCGACCTTGTGCTCGCGCCGAAGCTGCGCACGAACCGCGCGGCAAGCTCTGGCAGCGGCCACCCGCCGCGCCGTCGCGGCGGCGCGATCCTCGCCGTGCTCGTCGGCATCTATTCGATCTTCGCAGTGCTGCTGCCCACCGTTGCACTGGTCGCCGCGGCGATCACCCGTGCCATCGGCCTGCCGCCGACGCCGAGCAACTGGACGCTCGGCAACTTCCGTGCCGCGCTCAATGCGCCGACGCGCGCAGCCCTGGGGCACAGCCTGCAGCTCGCGGCGCTGGCCGCTTTCGTGCTGACAGTGCTCGGTGCCGTTGTTGCGGCGCTGGAGCGACGGCGGTCGGGGCGACTGCTCGGCACGCTGGTGATGCTCACGTTCGCGGTGCCGGGTTCGGCGCTCGCGGTCGGGCTGCTCATCGCCTATGACCGCACGCTCGGCGGAACGCTCGCACTGATCCTGCTCGCGTATCTCGCGAAGTTGTGGGCGCTCGCGCACCGTGCGATCTCCGGCGCGGTCGATCGGATGCCGGCCGGGGAGTGGCAGGCCGCGCGCGTCAATGGTGCCGGTCCGATCGCCGCGGTGCGCACGGTGTGGTTGCCCGGTCTCGCGCCGGCCCTGGCCGGCGCGGCTGTGCTCGTGTTCATCTCGGCCCTGCACGAGGTGACGATGTCGAGCCTGCTCTACTCGACCGGTACCGAGACGTTCGCGGTTGCCGTGCTCAACAGCCAGCAGCTGGGTGACACCGGCACGACTGCCGCGTTGTCGGTGACGCTGACCGCCGTGCTGGTCGCGGCCGCCGTCCCGGCGTGGCTGCTGTTGCGGCACGCAACCCGGCGTCGTGCGCGGCCGGTTACGGTGGCGAGCGTCAATGCCTAGCGACGCCGACGATGCCGTGCGCTGCATCGGGCTGCAGGTCAGCTATTCGGGCGTTCCGGCGATCGAAGACGTCGACCTCACCGTTGCACCCGGCGAGGTCGTCGCCGTGCTCGGCGCGTCCGGTTCGGGCAAGTCGACGCTGCTGCACGCGGTTGCCGGTCTAGTGCAGCCCTCGGCCGGCGAGATCTGGCTGTCCGGACAGCGGGTTGCCACCGCTCGACGCAGCACGGCGCCGGAATTGCGCGCTGTCGGCCTGGTGTTCCAGGACTTCGCGTTGTGGCCGCACTTGACCGCCCTCGACAACGTCGCGTACCCGCTGCAGCGCGTGGGACGAAGCCGTGCCGACGCCCGCGCCGAAGCGCGCACGCTGCTCGACGAACTCGACATCGGGCACCTCGCCCAGCGGCGGCCGGCACAGCTGTCGGGCGGGCAGCAACAGCGCGTCGGGCTGGCGCGCGCCCTTGCGCGCGACCCGCGGGTGTTCCTGCTGGACGAGCCGACCGCACATCTCGACACGCACCTGCGCGCGGCCTTTCAAGATTCGGTGCGCGACCGGCAGGCGGCCACCGGTGCCGCGGCGGTGTACGCGACGCACGATGCCGGCGAGGCGCTCGCGCTGGCCGATCGAGTCGCACTGGTCGTAGCTGGGCGGCTCGTCCAGGTCGCGACGCCGCGCGTCGTGTACGAGGAGCCGGTGAGCGCCGCAACGGCCGGGCTGACCGGCGCGTACAGCGTGCTGCATGCGCAGGTGTCGAGGCCGTCGGCGGGCGTGCTGGGCGTTGACCTCGGCGACGGGTACGCCGAGGTTCCGGGCGGCGGTGCGCCCGGCGCGCAGGTCGTGTTGCTCCGCCCCGATTGGGTGGGGATCGGCGGGCCGTTGCGCGCACGCATCGTCGCGTGCGCGTTCCGCGGTGCCCATACCGACTACACGCTCGACGCTTCGTGCGGAACGGTGCACATGCAGCTGCCCGGGCCGCCGCAGCATGCCGTCGGCGAGTCCGTGGAGTGGGGCATCCGGCGGGCGTGGGCGCTGCCCGGCGAGATCGCCCGCCAGCCGAGTGCTCAGTCCAGCGCGGTGATTGCGCCCGGGTGAGCGAGCCGGTTGTTCACGACGTCGAGGTGCAGTGCGGTGTAGTGACGCAACGCGGCGAGTTGGCGCGCGGACAGCCGGTCGCACACCCATTCCCAATGCATCGACACCGAATCGCCGACGTTGAACTCGGGCACGAGGCCGACTCCGTTGAGGGTGCGCTCAACGACTTCGATACGCGGCGGTCCCAGCAGCAACTGGCCGTGCTCGAAGAGCAACGGTTGGGATTCGACGGTGAGCTGATCGGGACGGACCTCGCGCACCTGACCCCACCGCACCCGGCACTTGTCGAGCACCATCAACGCCTGCTCGTAGCGGCGGTCGTCGCCGAGCAGGCCGACCCACGGGTAGATGCAGAACACGTGATAGCTGTGGTGCGGCATGCCGCCGGCCAGTACCGCCTCGGTGAGGTTGCCGAACTGCCGCCCGGTTCGCGCGCGGAAGCGTTCCTCCATCGAGTCGCCGAGCGGGCGGGTGCCGACCTGATCCAGCAGCCGGTTGCCGACCCAGTACGCCTCGACCACCCGCCGGTCGAGCGGATCACCGATGCCGGTCGCGTTCGCGATAAGTTCGAGGTACGGCCACGCACCGGCGAACTGCCGGGCCAGGTCACGCAACCCGTTGTCGACGACAGCCGTGGCGCCGTACTGGAACAGACCTTGCGAGTCCGGCGGCCCGCACGCGCCGTGGTAGTTCGGCGGGAACGCATAGCGCACGAACAGGATCGGGCCGGGTACCGCGTCGATCTGCGTGCCCGGCGGTTTGACCGCCGTCATTGCGGTATCCGCAGGTCATCGGGGTCGCTGCCGGTCAGGTCACCGTCGTCGAACACGGCGAGCGCATCGCGGGCTTCCTCGGCGGTCATCCGTTCCAGCGCGAACCCGCTGTGGATCAGGATGTAGTCGCCCGGCGTCCACGGCCCGTCCAGAAGCGCGAGGTTGATCTCGCGGACGACGCCTGCGACGTCGACCTGCGCAAGATCATTGCCCGGTTCGTATTGGACGATCCGGCCTGGGATGCCTAAGCACATGAGTTGTCGATCCTCACATAGCCCGCATCTTCAGATACCGCTTGATGTCGGGCAGCGACGCCACGGTCACCGCGGCGGCACCTGCGAGGACTACCACAACGAACAGTTTTGCCATTGCTAATCGCCTCCGATCCGAACCTTATCCGCCGGCGCGTCGGCGGTTGCGTGCGCGCTGTTCACGATCTCGGATACGAGTTGCACCGCCTTCTCGACGCTACGCGCGACCTCGGCAGAAAGCCCCATGTCCGGTGCGATCGATGCAGGTTCACAGCCCACGACCACGACGCGTCCGAGCGTGCCGCCGAGCAGCGGGACGAGGGCGAGCACCGCGTCGGGGGCGAGGTCGTGCGCGTCGAGCATCGGCGAATCCCCAGCTGGTTCGCGGATCTCCTGGTCGGCAGCATGCTCGATGACGTACACCGTGCCCGGCGCTTCACCGCGGGCGACCGCGTCGATGATCACCACCAGGTCGTAACCGTCGAGCAACTGGTACGCGAGGTGCACGCCGCGAATGCCGAAGTCACGCACCTCGACGCCGTCGGGCAGCTGTGTGCCGGACAGCGCAGCGATAGCGGCGACGCCGAAGCCGTCGTCGCCTTCGAAGATGTTGCCGAGACCGGCGATGAGGGTGCGCATCAGCGTTGCACCGCGATCGGTTCGACCTCGTCGGGTGCGAAGTAGAGGAACCGGCCGTGCGGGTTGACGCCGTCGTCGGCCAGCTCGTCGAGCGTCACCGCGAGGTGGCTGCCGCCGTCGACGTCGCAGCAGCACCGCTTCGACGGTCGCGGTCCGTCCCTCGAGGAACATGTCCTGCGCGTCGGCGCGGCGGCTGCCGGGCCGCAACCGGACCGCGGCACCGCGGCCGACCGGCACGTCGTCGATGAGGACGAAGTCGGTGTCCGGGTCGACGCTGCGCTCGGAGATCGGGTCCCACCACGGCACGACCTCGTCCGGTGCCGGTTCGGCCGGGCGGGCCAGGCTGCTCATCGAGCGGATCGCACCGTGCAGTCGCTCCAGCACCGCCGGGCCAAGCTCGTCGATCTCGTCGACGAGCGCGGCGCCGCGCGGATCGCTGCCGCGCACCTGGCGCTTCTCCTCGTCGGTCAGCGTGAGCGTGCGCAGCGTGAGCATCTCGTCCATCTCGGTGCCGTCGCAGAACTGCGACGAGCTCTCCGGCGCGACCTGCGGGTGGTCGTACAGGATGATCGGCGACGCGAGGACGAGCCGGCGATCCCCCGGCGGCCCGGCCAGCACCGGGAACGCGCCGACCTGCTCGCATTCGCGCGGCATAGCCGCGGGCCCACTCAGGGGTGTCGATGAGCGAGACGAACGCGCCGCCGCTGACCTCGATGAGCAGGTGCGCGGCCACCAGCGCGTGCCGCAGCGCTTCGGGCCGGTTCGGGGTGCCGTTCCGGTTGCCAGCGCGTGCGGTTCTCCAGCCGCATCCGCAGCTGTCGTACGCCGTACGGGCCGGGCATCGCAACGGCGTCGATCGACACAGCGGCATCGAGCGCGACGCGTTCGCGAACCAGCCGGCCGACGACGTTGCCTTCGGCGTGGAGCAGTTCGGTCTCTGCGCAGGCAGGTGCGTGCAGGTCGGCGCTGTCCGAGGCCGCGCCCAGCCCGGGCAGTGCGAATGTCGCGACGCTTTCGTGCAGCACGGCTTCGTCCCAGGGCAGGTAGCTGGCGTTGCCGACGTCCAGCGAATCGACGTCGACAAATCCGTCGGGCATTGCGCGCTGCACGGTTCGCCGCTGCACGTGCAGGAAGCGGGCGTGCACCGACACCGTGACGTCGTGGCCTTCGAGCAGGCAGTCGGTCTGCAGGAACTCTCGTTCGGACGGATCGGCGGCGGCGAAGGCCGGCGGGGCGAGCACGCCGAACTGCCACCGCACCCGGTTCTTCGCGTCGTTCGCCCGGTACGGGTAGAGCATGTAGCCCTCGAAGAGCACGGTGTCGGCGATCGCCCGCGCGGCCTCGACCGGATCGGTCGCCGTCGGTTTTCTCATGATCGGGCTTCCTTGAGCAGCCGCTCGATCGCCTCGTCCCAGCTGAGCAGTTCGTTGTTCGTGCGGTAGCGATGCAGCGCGTCGAACGCGTCGGTGCCCAACCGCAGCCACGCCGTGCCGGGGAAGTGCAACTGCATCGTCTGCTTCCACACCGCGACAGGCAGCCGGTAGCGGGTTTCCCGGTCCCACGGGATCGGGGTAACGCTGAAGCCGTTCGCGCCGCGGGTGAAGACGGTGCCGCTGAACAGCATGAGCAGCGGCATCTCACCGTCGTCGAGCGCGTAGAGGTACTTGTTCGCGGCGACGTCGAAGTCGTAACTGCACGGCAGCGCAACATCGATGTCGGTCTCGCCGGTGAAGCTCGGCACGACCTGATTGACGAACGCGAGTTGCAGCGGCTTGAGGGTGTCACCCCACCGCGAGCGCTCGCCGAACAGATCGCGCAACGCCTCGGCCTCGGTGTCGTCGTAGCGCCGGCGCAGTGGCTCGATGCGCACCTGCGAGCGCAGGGCGAGCGCGTGCACCGGTTCGCCGGACGTCTCGGTGATGTGCAGTCGCAGCGTGATCGTCGGCGCGGCGGCGGCGAGATCCGGATGCGCGCCGGTGCAGGCGAACTCGAGCTCGGGCATGTCAGCGCTGCTCCACCGGCGCGGCCGCCGCAGTTCGGCGAAGAACTCGTCGATGCGCCGCCACACCTCGTCGCCGCCGTGGAAGCCGGTCCAGTGCTGGCGCACCAGCCCGACGAGCTCGTAGCAGGCGTCGATCGGCACGACCAGGCAGGTGAACTCGCCGGCGTCGTCGCGCCGCACCAGAACCGCCTCGACGTCGGGTTCCACGTCGGCCAGCACCGGATTGGCCGAAGCGATCTCCAGCCACGATCCGAGATCGAGTTCGGACTCGGTCGCACCGGCCGGGCTCGGGTAGCAGGCGACGACGCTGCGCGGGCCGTCCGGATCTTCGAGATCGCTCTGCTGGAACAGGAAGACCAGGCCGACCGGGATGGCGAGGTCGTCCCATTGCGCCTGGCTGAACGCGAAGTCGGTCGCCTCGCGGTAGCGCTCCGGGACGGCGCGCAGCCGGCGCGCGCCGGCGCCTTGCTGGGTGAAGAGCAAGTAGCAAGCCCGGCAGGTGCACAGGATGCGACGCTCGCTCAGGCTCGCGACGTGGCTGTGCCGCTCGGCGACGGCCTCGCCGCACATCTCGCAGGCCTCACCGGGGCGAGGCCGCTCGCGTGGCCGCATCACCCGGCGCAGCACGCCGAACGGGTCGTCGGTGCGCGCTTGGCTCATGCGCCTCTCGTCGGCCGCCTGAGAAGTGCTCTGCCAGATGACGACCTCGCAAGCTCGGTCATGTACCCACCGCGTCGGCCAGCCCGTCCGGGCAACGCATCCCGATCTGCAGCAGTTGGGTCGGCTTCGTCTCGACCATCCCTTCGACTTCGACGCTGCTCGACCTCGGGCGCCGCTTCGAGGACGGCCCGTTCGACTGCCGTGTGCACCGTCGCGGCCGAGCCGGCACAGCCGTCACAGCTGCCCTCGAGCCGCAGCATCGCGACGCCGCTGTCGGTGACGCCGAGGTACTCGATACCGCCGGCGTGCGAGCCGAGGTACGGGCGCACCCGGTCGAGGGCTTGCTGGATGCGGGTGTCGAGATCGTCCGGGTGCAACCCGTGCAGCAGCAGCAGGTTGCCGACGAGCTCGTCACCGGCGAGCCGGCGGACCACCTGCTCGCCGCCGGCAGATGCGGCGACCGCGTCGACCGTTCGCTTGAGCCCTTCGCCGTAGAGCTGGGCAAGCGCGGCGACGAGTTGCTCGGCGCATTCGCTCACCAGCGGGTCACCGGTCGACATCAGATCGTCCAGCAGCGCTTCGATGCGGGCCGGCAGTTCCGGACTCGTACGTCCATCTCAGTAGGGCTTGACGGCGATGGTCGGCGAGTGCACCTGGCTCACCGACGAGCCGTTGCCGGTGTACATGTGCACGCCGCACGGCAGGCACGGGTCGAAGCTGCGCACCGCACGCATGATGTCGATGCCCTTGAACCGGTCGGGCGGGTTCTCTTCGAAGATCGGCGTGTTCTGCACCGCGTCCTCGTACGGGCCGGGGGTGCCGTAGCCGTCGCGCACGCTGCCGTTCCACGGTGTCGGCGGGTACGGGTGGTAGTTCGCGATCTTCCCGTCGCGGATCACCATGTGGTGGCTGAGCACGCCACGCACCGCCTCGGTGAAGCCGACTGCGATCGCCTCGTCCGGCACGGTGAACGGCGTCCACGTCTCGGTGCGTCCGGCGCGAACTTCGGCCAGCCCCATCTCGACGAAGTGCAGCGCGGCAGCGGCCGCGTAGGCCTGGAAGTAGGTGCGCGCCCGGTTGCGCTCGATCGCGTTGCTCCACTGCGGGATCTGCCACTCGTAGCTCAGCGCCGGTTTGAGCGCGGTGCGCGGCAGGTTGAACTGCACGCTGTGCCCGGTCGCCTTCACGTAGCCGCCGATGTCGACCAGACCGGACAGCGCGGTCGACCACAGCCGCGCGATCGGGCCGCCGCCGGTGTCGAGCGCGAGGTGATCCTTGCCGTCGAACCAGCGCGGCGACATCGTCCAGCTGTAGGCCTTCGCGAAGTCGCGCTTGGCCGGCTTGGGCAGCGTGTGCTGGTTCCACGGATGCCGTACGTCGACAGGGTTTCCGAGCGGGTCACGGTCGACGAACTTCTCGTTGCCCGAGCCCTCCCAGTCGTCGTAGTAGGAGTGGCCGAGCAGGATGCGCATGCCGAGGTTGATGTCGACGAGATCGTTGGTGACGAGCTTGCCGTCGACTACGACGCCGGGCGTGACGAACATCCGCCGGCCCCACTCGGTCATGTGCTCGTACTTGAAGTCGCAGTACGCCGGGTCGTTGAGGCTGCCCCAGCAGCCGAGCAGGATGCGCCGCTCGCCGACGTGCTCGTAGCCGGGCAGCGCCTCGTAGAAGAAGTCGAACAGGTCGTCGTGCAGCGGGACGACCTTCTTCAGGAACTCGATGTAGCGCATCAGTCGGGTCAGGTAGTCGGTGAACAGCTGCACCGTCGCGACCGTGCCGACGCCGCCGGGGTAGAGCGTGGACGGGTGGACGTGCCGGCCCTCCATCAGGCAGAACATCTCGCGGGTGTACCGGCTGACCTCAACGCCTCGCGGTAGAAGTCGCCTTCGAGCGGGTTGAGCGAGCGCATGATGTCGCCGATGGTGCGGTAGCCGTGATCGCCGGCGTGCGGCGCCTCGGTGTTGTTCGCCTGCTCGAGCACGCCCGGGTTGGTCTCCCGGACCATCCGCTCGCAGTAGTCGACGCCGACCAGGTTCTCCTGGAAGATGTTGTGGTCGAACATGTACTCGGCGGCCTCGCCGCAGTTGATGATCCACTCGCCGAGGTGCGGCGGCGCGACGCCGTAGGCCATGTTCTGCGTGTAGACCGAGCAGGTCGCGTGGTTGTCACCGCAGATGCCGCAGATCCGGCTGGTGATGAAGTGCGCGTCGCGCGGATCCTTGCCCTTCATGAAGATGCTGTAGCCGCGGAAGATCGACGAGGTGCTGTGGCACTCGCGCACGTCTTCTGCTTGAAGTCGACGGTGGCGTAGATGCCGAGGCTGCCGACGATGCGGGTGATCGGGTCCCACGCCATCTCGACGACATCGCTGTCGGCGTGCTGCGGGTCGGCCGGGCGCTTCTTGAATCTTGGTCATCTGCGCGTCCCCTTACCAGTTCCGCTTGTAGCCGGTGGTCAGTTCACGGCCGGTGTGCCGCCACTTCGGCTCCTTGTCGAGGGTGTTCGCGGTGATCGAGCGCAGCCGCCGGACGACCGTGCCGTAGCCGATGCTCACCGTCGACGAGACCTTGCCGCCTGGCGGTTCGTCCATGAACGGCATGAACTTGTCCGGGAAGCCGGGCATCGTGCAGCCGATGCAGATGCCGCCGACGTTCGGGCAGCCGCCCATGCCGTTCATCCAGCCGCGCTTGGTGACGTTGCACTTCACGACCGGTCCCCAGCAGCCGAGCTTGACCAGGCAGGTCGGCTGGCCGTACGCGTCGGCGAACTGGCCCTGCTCGTAGTAACCGCCGCGGTCGCAGCCCTCGTGCACCGTCACGCCGAACAGCCACGTCGGGCGCAGCTGATCGTCGAGCGGGATCATCGGCGCCGGCCCGGCGACCTGGTAGAGCAGGTAGACCAGCGTCTCGGACAGGTTGTCCGGCTGGATCGGGCAACCCGGCACGCAGACGATCGGCAGGCCGGCCTTCGACTTCCAGCTCCAGCCGAGGTAGTCGGGCACGCCCATCGCGCCGGTCGGGTTGCCCGCCATCGCGTGGATGCCGCCGTAGGTCGCGCACGTTCCGACTGCGACGACCGCGGTGGCCTTCGGCGCCAGCCGATCCAGCCACTCGCTGGTCGTCACCGGCTGCCCGGTCGTCGGGTCGTTGCCGAAGCCCGCTCCAGTAGCCCTCGGACTTGATCGACTCGTTCGGGATGGAGCCCTCGATCACGAGGACGAACGGCTCGAGCTCGCCCCGGTCGGCCTTCCACCACCACTCGATGAACGTGTCGGCGCCCGTCTCCGGGCCGCACTCGAAGTCGATCAGCGGCCAGTGCACCTGGATGTTCGGCAGGCCGGGCAGCGCACCGAGCACGATCTCTTCGATGCTTGGCTGAGTCGCCGCGGTCAGCGAAACCGAGTCGCCGTCGCAGCTGAGCCCGGCATTGATCCACAAGACGTGCAGGACCGGTTCTTCGGTCTGCTCGGCGGCCGGTTCTCCTGCGGATTTGGCTGCGGTTGCCATTGCGCACGCCCCTTCGGCTTCGGCTCTCGGGCCGTCCGGGGACGTGGGGGCGTCGGAAATCTTGTGGCGGCGCTGGCGTCGGCGACGGCCGCTTGCAATGCCAGGCTAAGACGTTTGATCACGACACGCCTAGACACATGTGGCAGGACATTTGTGGCTGATTCCTGGAATCCAGGAACCGGACATCTCACCCGAATCAACTCTGTCGATCGGACTGCTTGCGGGACTAGCCTCGTCCGTTGGAGAGAACGTGCAGGCCGATGACACCCGACCGGGGAATGCAGCGACCATCCGCGCCTGAAGATCGGCCCGGATCGGGTGTTTCTGTGTCGCCGGTGATCGTGCTGAGTCAGACGTTCCAGGCCCGGCCCGCGGCCATCCCCGACGCGCATCAGTTCGTCCGGTCGTCCCTCGCCTCTGCCGACGTCGAACCGCCGCCGCACGCCGAGGTGACCGAAGCGATCAACGCTGCGCTGCTTGCTGCGGCGAGCCCGGAGATCGGCTCGTTCACCGTCGTGGTGCGGCTGTTCCCGGACGAGGCTGAGGTCGAGGTGCTCTCGACGGCCGATCCGAGAGTGGTCGCGTCTGCAGCGCCTGCACCGGAGTCGGGGACGTTCGCGGCGTGGCTGTCGGACGTGCTGCACCGGCAGGGGCTCTCGCAGGAGGCGGCCGCACGTCAGTTGGGCGTGTCGGTGCGAACGGTGAGCCGCTGGGTGCGTGGGCAGACCGAGCCGCGGTTGCGTGACGTGCGGCGGATCAGTGACGCGTTTGGTCCGATGCCGCACCAGTGACGCTGCGTAACCACTCGCACCAGGCGTCGACACCCTCGCCGGTGCGCGCGCTGACTTCGATGGTCTTGGCGGTCGGGTTGACTGCGCGCAGGTTCTTCTGGAACAGCGCCATATCGAAGTCGAGGTAGGGCAGCAGGTCGATCTTGTTGATGATCACCAGCTCTACCGAGCGGAACATGACCGGGTACTTCAGCGGCTTGTCCTCGCCCTCGGTGACTGCGTAGACCATCGCCCGCGCATGCTCGCCGACGTCGAACTCTGCGGGGCAGACGAGGTTGCCGACGTTCTCGATCACGAGGAGGTCGAGGTCGTCCAGCGGCAGGCGCGGTAGGGCCGAGCGAACCATCGGTGCGTCGAGGTGGCACTCGCCACCGAAGCCGTCGCCGGTGTTGACGAGTGCGATCGCGGCGCCGAAGCCGGACAGCCGGTCTGCATCAAGGCTGGTCTCGATGTCGCCTTCGACGATGCCTATGCGGATCTCGCCGGCCAACCGGCGAAGTGTCTCGCTGAGCAGCATCGTCTTGCCCGCGCCCGGTGAGGACATCACGTTGACGGCTTTCACACCGCTGGTCGCGAAGTCGGCTCGGTTCTGCGCGGCGGTGCGGTCGTTCTCGCCGAAGATCCGCTCCAGCACGTCGACCCGTTCACGTCCGGTCTGGTAGCCGGTGTGGTCGCCTAGGTGGTCGTGCTCGTGCTCGTGGACAGTTCCGTCATCGTGGCGGTGGAAGCGACCCATGTTGCTAAGCCTCCACGAGATCGAGTGCGGTGATCAAGAATTCTTCGCCGGCAACGACTTCGACATCGACCCCGTCGCACCCCGCGCATACGAACAAGGGGTAGTCGCCGATTTCGGTCTCGTGGCCGCAGGCGTTGCAAGAGATCCGGGCGGGGACGCTCTCGACCTCGAGCACAGATCCGTCCAACTCGGTGTCGGCACTGAGTACTGACCAGCAGTAGAGCAACGT
This sequence comes from uncultured Actinomycetota bacterium, assembly GCA_963794885.1. Taxonomy (GTDB): domain Bacteria; phylum Actinomycetota; class Actinomycetes; order Mycobacteriales; family Jatrophihabitantaceae; genus RYN-133. The sequence goes on along the minus strand of CAWCFH010000005.1, from coordinate 78,768 downwards.
ATCCGGGACGACCTGGCGGAGCTGGCCGATGCGTAGATGAATGGCCGCGACGCGCCGTTCCGCGGCGCGGCGATTGACGATGTCCGCGATCGACGCGCACACCGAAAGTTCGTGCATTCGTGATCCGTTCCGGCTCCGTTGTCGCTTCGTCTTTCCGACGCTACCCCGGCACGCAGAAATTGTCGGAGCGCCGGTTTACGTTCCCGGCATGGCCGACGCGTTCACGGGTCTCGATTCCGACATCGACGAATTCGAAGACGACGAGTCATACCCGACGACTTGGGAGGAGTTGCTCGAGATTGCGCCATGGTTGGACAACTTCGACCGAGAAGTGGCGGAGATACGAACACTGCTCATCGACGATGCGGTGCTGAGATATGAGCGGGTTAGCGAGCTGTTCTCGTCTGGCTCTCGACCTACTCACGTGCGCGACCGAGTTGAACGCCACTATGCACTCAGAAACCGAAGTCGATCTTGAGGTTCTCGTGTGCACCGACGGAACCTCAAGATTCGGTGAATCTGCAGATATTGTTGAGGATTCTCTGCCAATGATGCTTGACGGGTGTCGGTCTCCAGGTCTAGAATCGAATACGTGAGCGAATCGTCGTGGGCGGGGTCGGCGGTCAGCGACGCGCTGGACGAGGTCGAGGCGGCCTACGCCCGGTTGGCCGCGCTGTGCCTGGATCCCTGCGCCGATGACGAGGTGCTCGAGCTGTGGCGCCGCCACGAGAGTCTGCGCCGCAAGATGGCCGCCGGCGAATTCGCGATCATTGCCCAGGTCGATCGGCGCGGGTTGGCCTTCAAACACGGCTGCAAGTCGGTGCGCGACTTCGCCCGGCACCTGCTGCGGCTGCGCCCCGGCGAGGCCAAGACGCGGGTCACCGCGGCCGAACTGTTGGCCCGGCGGGTGATGACCGACGGGCAGGTGCTCGACCCGATCTACCCGTCGCTGGCCGCGGCGGTGCTCGGGCGGGGAGATCTCGCTCGAGCATGCCCGGGTGATCACCGAGCTGGTGGACAAACTGCCGCACGAGGTGGCCGCCGTCCACGACCGGCAGGTCGAGGCCGAACTGCTCGGCTACGCGCGGGTCTTCGACCCGGCCCGGTTGGCGATCCTGGCCGAACGTGTCCGCGCCCATCTGGACCCCGACGGGTCGCTGGGTGATCACGACCGGGCCCAGCGGCGCCGCTACCTGGATCTGCACCGCCGCGCCGACGGCACCGGGCACCTGGACGCCGAACTGACCGCCGAAGCCGCCGAATACCTCGACACCCACCTCGACGTGCTCGCCAAACCCGACCCGCCCACGACGGCACCCCCGACCCGCGCACCCCCGACCGACGCCGGGGCAGCGCCGCCACGACGCGCTGCTGCACATGCTCAAACTGGTCATGCAGGCCGGCCAGCTGCCGCGCGCCGGCGGGATCACCGCCACCCTGCTGCTGCACCTGGACGCCAACACCTACGCCACCGGACAAGGCACCGTCACCACCGGGCACGGCTACGCCATCCCCGCCGAACTCGCCCAACACTGGGTCAACCAGGGCGGCGCGAACGCCGCCCGCATCATCGCCGTGCTGCTCTCCAACACCAACCGGGTCGAGGCCTACAGCAGCTCAGCACCGCATCTTCACCGAACAACAACGCCTCGCCATGATCGCCCGCGACTACGGCTGCACCTTCCCACCCTGCCAAGCCGGACCGCTATGGACCCAAGCCCACCACGTCACCGAATACCAGCAATCCCAGCGCACCACCGTCGACGACGGCACCCTCGTGTGCGGGCACAGCCACGCCCACTTCGAAACCATGGGCTGGCAATCAATCATGATCAACGGCGTCCCCTGGTGGGTCCCACCCGACTGGATCGACCCCCACCAAAACCCCATCCAACACCCCCGAAACCACGACCCCTAGGGGCGTCCTCGAGGTAGTGCGTGACCGGGGCTTAGCCCGCTTCGGCGATCGGAGTTCCCTGCGCCGACATCAGCCGCCACCGTTCGTCGTCGCGGACGAAGACGTGTGTATAGCGACTGCTCACACTTGCCTCGTTGCCGAGAAAGTCCATCCGCATCCTGGTGCGTCCGACCAGCACCGCGACATCGTCGTGAACTCGCATCGATACCTCGCCGCGATCGCGGGCCACATCGACGAACCGCAGGTCGCCGTTGCCGATCGCACCGAGGATGTCGTCGCGAGACGCGACCTGACCGGCCATCACGTCGACGATCACGAAGTCGTCGGTGAGCAGGTCGCTGCAATGCGTCGACGTCCGAACTCAGCAGGGCGTCGAAGAACGCATCGTCACTGTCAAGAGCTGTCACAACTTCGCCAATCTTCCGGATCCGGGTACTGCCGAGCCTAGAAGAAGCAGGCAAGCGCGTATGGGTGACTGACGGCCCCGATCGCCTATCGCGCGTTGAGGTTGGACAGGTAGTCGAAGATGCCGACGGCGAGGTCGGCCCACTCCTCGTAGTAGACGTTCGAGCGCATCTTCCGGAACTCCATGACGACGCCTTCTTGCTTCTTGCCCTTGCCGACCTTGTCGACGTTCCCGCCGATGCCGCCCAGGCCCTCGAGGGTCGCCTTGTATTCCTCGAACCGCTTGGCAGACAGCCAGTCGACGCCGCCGGTGATGCCCATGATCCAGTCACGGCGGGTGATCTTCAGCTCAGGCGCGTCGCTGAGCGTCAGGTCGGCGTTGGGGCCCTTGCGCGGTGCGTTGTTCTTGTAGACACCGCGCTCGAAGACCGGGTCGTCGGCCTTGCCGGTGAGGCCCACGATGCCGAGCAGCCAGTCCATGTATGACTCGTAGTGCAACGACAGCTCACGGCGCTCGGCCTCGGGGAGCTTCATGAACAACGACCCGAAGTCGGTGCGCACCAGCAGCGACCCAGAGATCAACTTCGCGTAGTTCAACGGAGCCTTGCCGGGGCCGGCTGCACCGAGGTCGAGATAGGAGCCCATCAGCGCGCCGAAGCCCTGCAACTCCTTGCTGACCTTCGTGAGCCCGGCCGGCGGTGGCGCCGCCTTGATCTTCCCGGCCATCGTGGCCGGGTTGATCGGCGTCACGCGCTCGAGTTGTTCGGCCGATGACTTGTCCTTCTTCTTCACGTCCTTCTTGTCGCCGTCGCCCATCTCGCTCATCATGTCGATGACCTTGTCGAAGGAGATCCCGCCGGTGACCTGTGGATTGGCCTCGAGGTTCTTCTTCGGCAACGCGAGAATCGTGTCGTCGGTGACGTCGGTCTTCGGGATGTCCTTGATCTTCTTGGTCGGCGTCTTGTAGTCGGTCGTCGGCTCGTTGTAGGCGAGCGCACCGGCAACCTCGGTCATCTTCTTCATGATTTTGACGAGCTTCTTGCGGTCACCCTCCTCGACCGGCGGGTCGACGACGAACTCGATCGTCGAGCCGAGCTCGGTGTTCTCGTCGGACTCCATCCGGAAGCCCTCGGGATAGATCTTGATCTTGTGCGCCTTGGGCAGCTTCACCGTGGCCGTCGGCGAATTGAGGGGCGCCTTCTGATGGACGGGGATGCTGGTCTCGAACTCGAACCCGACCGCGCGGCGGATCTCGCGATGCGCCGCATCGCCGTCCTGCGTGACGTGGGCGAGCTCGTGCGCGAGCAGTCTCTTGCCGTCCGGGTCATCGGGACGGAACGAGTCGCGCGAGAAGAAGATGTCGTTGCCGACGGTGAACGCGGTGGACGAGAGCGTGCCGTTCAGCTGGTCGGCTCCGCCGTCGGTGTGGACGCCGACCTGGCCGAACGAGCGCCCGAACGCGGCTTCCATCTCGCGTCGAACCGGGCTCGCCAGCGGCGTGCCCGAACCGACGCGTGACGCGATCTGGCTCTCGGTGCCGGCATCGAGCGGGCCGCCGGCCAGCCCGATCTGGCCGGTTGCGGCGCCGCCGGTCGAGCGGTGCACGACTGGGTCGGCCTGGATTCTCGACAGGGCCGCGTCGGCCATCCGGTCGGCGTCCGCCTCGGCCGGGTCGTGCGCGTGGCCGACCGTCAGCGGCGGTTTGGCCAGACCCGGCATCGCAACCGGACGGGCCGGCGCGTCTGCGGACTCCTGCTCAATGGCCTGGTCAGGGTCAGGAGCACGAAGCGTCTGGTCCTCGCTCTTGGCTTCGACCCGCTGCTGATTCATCACGCCTCCCCGAGCCTGATCACTGTATTGGTCCACCAGCCGCCCTGACTACGGCGAATTCCCACCGATCGCTACAGCCGTCACGTCTTCCTCCGAAGGACCGGTTCGCCGGCCGCGAACCGATCGCACGGCAGGAAGAGGTGATCGAAAGCAGCGTCGTGCGTCGCAATTGCGGCAGCGGCCCGTGCGCCTGTCCGAAACTGTCGGAGCCCCGCCCTAGCCTCGATCTCGTCCCCATCGAGCAGGAGGAGCCGGCGAGATGACAGGTGCGGCGACGTTCGGCGATGAAGCCGTGCTGCGGCGCGCGGTCGGTGCCGAAACGCTGTCCCGCGGCCAGCGCTACGCCGAGGACGGCGCGGTCATCGGCGCCCATTGGGACGACGAGGGCGAGCGGGTCGTCGGCCAGGTACGCGGAAACGGGCCACGGCCGTATACCGCAATCGCGATCATCGACTCGACCCCTGACGGCATGCTCCGGTCGTTCCGCGGGGCCTGCACTTGCCCGGTCGGCACGAACTGCAAGCACGCGGTCGCGCTGGCTCTCGTCCGACCGGGACGAGCCGTCACCAGTACCTGGGAGCGGCGGCTCAGATCGCTCGGCCGTCCACCCGAACCTGCCGATCGGATCGAGAAGGCGACCGTCGGGTTGCAGTTCGAGTTGGTCACGCCTCGCGCGCACGACCTGTCGGCACATCTCAACCTTCGCCCGGTGCTCGCCGGATCCAACGGGAACTGGGTTCGCACCGGCATCTCGTGGTCGGGGCTGCACCTGCACCAGTACTCGACGTACCGCAAGCCGGCGCTGTCCGAACGCCATGTCGACGTGCTGACCGAGATCAAGGCCCTTGCCTATGCAGTGCGCCACCCCGCGTCGATCAGCACGATCGACCTGACCGACTACGCCAGCCGCCGGCTGTGGAGCCTGCTCGCCGATGCTGCCGACTCGGGCATCGCGCTGGTGCAGGCACGCGCCAAGGGTGCGCCGGTTCGGCTGCACCGCGATCCGGTCGAGATCGACCTCGACATCGACCGGCAGGCCGGCGGGCTCCAATTGCGCCCGAGGCTGGTGTCGTCCGAGTCGACGTGGCCGGCGCAGGACAGCGTGCTCCTCGGCCCGACGCCGCACGGCGTCGCGTGGCGTGCCACCGACGGGCTACATCTCGCGCCGCTCACCGGCGACCTCGACGATTCGATGCGCGAGCTCATCTGCGGCGAGCCGGTGCACGTTCCGGTCGAAGACGTCGACCGCTTCTTCAGCGCCTATTACCCGCAGCTGAGCCGCCGGCTGCCCACGACCAGCAGCACGGGTTCGGTCGAGCTACCAACCCTCGATCCGCCCGCCCTGGTGCTGACCGTGCACCACGACCGGGCCGACCAGGTGCGCGTCGGCTGGCACTGGCGCTACCGCGTCGGCACGGCGGTGCGCGACGAGCCGTACTGGCCCGACTACTTCGACGACACCGATCGCGACCACGCGGCTGAAGAGAAGTTGCGCAACGCGGTCACCGACGTGCTCGCTCCGCTCGCCGCCGTGTTCGAGCCGATGACGATCGCCCGCGAGATGGCCGGCGGAACCGCGCTGCGCGGCAGCGACGCGATCGCCTTCGTCTCGACGTTCCTCCCCCGGCTCAGCAAGATCGACGGCGTCGAGATCGACACCGTCGGCACGCCGGTCGAGTACGAGCGGCTCGACGGCGCGACCGAGATCGTGTTCGCCGACACCGCAACCGACGGTGATTGGTTCGACCTCTCGGTGAGCGTGAGAGTCGGCGGCGAGGAGTTGCCTTTCGAGCGGCTCTTCGTCGCGCTGGCGACCGGCGAGCAGACGCTGATCCTCTCCGACGGCCGGTACCTCGACCTCGACCGTCCCGAACTGCGCCGGCTGGCCGCGGTCATCGCCGAGTCGCGCTCGCTGCAAGACGCGCCGCCACGAACCGTGCGCGTCAACCGCTACGAGGCCGGCACCTGGGACGAACTCGCCGAACTCGGCGCGATCAACGGGCCGGCGGCGCAGTGGCAGCGCACGGTCCGCGCGCTCACCGACACCAGCCAGCTCACCGAGGTCGCGGTGCCCACCGCGCTGCAGGCGACGCTGCGTCCCTACCAACAAGACGGACTGCGCTGGCTCGCGTTCTTGTACGACCACGGCCTGGGCGGTGTCCTCGCCGACGACATGGGTCTCGGGAAGACGGTCCAGACCCTCGCGCTGATCTGCCACGCTGACGCGCCCGCGCCGTTCCTGATCGTCGCGCCGACCAGCGTCATGTCCAACTGGGTCGCCGAGGCCGCGCGATTCGCGCCGTCGCTGCGGGTGCGCGCGATCACCGAGACGACCGCACGCCGCCGCGAAGACCTCGCCGAGGCCGTCGGCGATGCCGACATCGTCGTCACGTCGTACACGCTGTTCCGGATGGAGTTCGAGGCGTACGACGCGCTCAACTGGTCCGGTCTGGTGCTGGACGAGGCGCAGGCGGCGAAGAACCATCTGTCGCACAACTACGCGTGCGCGAAGAAGCTGCGCGCACCCTTCAAGCTCGCGGTTACCGGCACACCGATGGAGAACCACCTCGGCGAGCTGTGGGCCTGCTCTCGATCACCGCGCCTGGGCTGTTCGCCACGCAGAGCCAGTTCGAGCAGCACTACCGCCGCCCGATCGAGCGCGGCCGCGACGCCGAGCGGCTGGCCGAACTGCGTCGCCGCATCCGCCCGGTGATGCTGCGCCGCACGAAGGACGAAGTCGCCGCCGACCTGCCCGAGAAGCAAGAGCACGTGCTCGAGGTCGAGCTCAACCCGCGGCACCGTCGGGCCTACCTCGCGTTGCTGCACCGCGAGCGGCAGAAGGTGCTCGGGCTGCTCGACGACCTTGACGGCAACCGGTTCGAGATCCTGCGCTCGCTCACGCTGCTGCGGCAGGCCAGCCTCGACATCGGCCTTGTCGACCCGTCCGCGCGGCGATCCCGTCGACCAAGCTCGACGTGCTCGCTCGACCTCATCGACGACGATCGCGGCCGACGGGCACCGCACACTCGTGTTCAGCCAGTTCACCCGGTTCCTGCAGGCAGCGCGCGATCGCCTGGACGAGGCAGGCGTCCGCTACTGCTACCTCGACGGTCGACCCGTGACCGCGCGTCAGTCATCGACCGAGTTCAAGTCGGGCACTGCACCGGTGTTCCTGATCAGCCTCAAGGCCGGCGGCGTCGGGCTCAACCTGACTGAGGCCGACTACTGCGTGCTGCTCGATCCGTGGTGGAACCCGGCCACCGAGGCGCAGGCGATCGACCGCACCCACCGCATCGGCCAGCGCAACAACGTCATCGTCTACCGCATGATCGCGAAGGAGACGATCGAGCAGAAGGTGGCGGCGCTCAAGGATCGCAAGGCCGCCCTGTTCGCCGACGTGCTGGGCAACGGTGACTTCGCTGCCAGCCGGCTCACCTCCGCCGACATCCGGGCCATGCTTGAGTAGCGGCTGCAGCCGATCCGCTCTGCCGACAGCAGCCGGTTCATCACGGCGTGCCCGCCACCCGCGGCGTAGTAAGCCCGGTACACACCGCCGGTGGCGAAGGCATCTAGCACCCGTTGACCGGCGACGAAGAACGTCGTCGTACCCACCGTGAGCTCGTAGCGGATGCCTTCGCCGTAGTCGATGTCGCTCTCGACGTTGCCGCCCATCCGATGGGCACGTCCACGTACCGGGCCGCTGACGACGAGCACCCGTCCCGATGCCAACCGGTCGAGGCGAACGTCGCGACCGAGCCAACGACAAGCTGAAGATCACCACCACGAACGCCAGAACGGCCAGAACGATCGGGACAACGGGCACTTTCTCGCCGCTGCTCTGTTGATCCTTGTTCAGCTTCGGCACGAGCACGACGGCGATGACCGCCACGAACGCGATCAAGACGGCGAGTACGAACAGTCCGTAGCGCCGGCCGCCGGTGCGCGCCCGCACCAGGTCGGCACGCTGACGGTCCGAGAGCCGCCCGGCTCGGTTGAGTGCCAGCTCGTCAGCACTGAAGCCGACGACCGCGCCGAGGTCGCCGTCCATCGGAAGTCAGCCGGCCTTCGTGGCCCGGAACCGGACCGCGTAGGCGTTGGTATCGACAGCGACCGTCGCGAACCCGACGGCTGCAAGTCTCGCGGCGAGACCGGCCGGATCGATCGGCAGGTAGACGTCGTCGACGTGCAGGTCGCGCAACTCGGGGCTGGCCAAGCTGTCCTGCCCGGCCAGCACGCCGCCCGGACGCAGCAACCGGTGGACCTCGGCGAACACGCCGTTCTGTGCTTCGACGGTCGGGACGTGATGCAGCATCGTCAGGCACACGGCGCTGGAGAATCGGCCCTCGGGCAGCGGCGTCCGGGTGGCGTCGGCGCAGACGACGTCGACGTTCGTCCCAGCCATTCGGGATGCCAGCGCGTCGGCGAGTTCGGGGTGGATCTCCACCGCGGTGAGCCGGCCGACCATGGTGCGTAGGACGTCGGTCGTGCAGTCCCGGACCCGGGCCGACCTCGAGCACGTCGTCACCGAGATCGACGTCGTCGAGCACCCACGGGATGATCCACTTCTGCACCGCGTCGGCCCATTCGGCGCTCGAGCACAGTTTCAGGTGCTGCTCGTTCATCAGCTCTCCTCGGTGGGCGGGCCGGCCGTGCACGCCGCCGCTCAGCTCCTCGTTCACGGCCTGATCGCGAGCTGCTTGAGTGGTGGCAGCGCGATGCGCAGCGTGCCGATCCGGTCGTGGTCGCGCAGATCGATGTCGCGAACCTGCCCGATCGGACCGATCTGGAACAGCCAGCGGCTGTCCGGCGACCAGGCAACGGTGCCGTCGGTGACGCCCTGCTCGAGGCCCGAGGACACCCCACGAGTCGCTCCGGAGGCCAGGTCGAGCAGGTACAGGCGGGTCGTGCCGGTGTGCGTGATCGCGAACATCGCCGCGGTTCTACCGTCGGGCGAGATCACGCCAGGTGCCCCGCGACCCCCTTTCGGCGTCGGCCCGAGCACACGACGTTTACCGGTCGAGCTGTCGATCAGCACCGAGGTGCACCGGTGCGCGCAGCCCTCCGAAACGAGCCAACCGGTGGGGCCGACCGCGAGCAGTGAGCCGGTACTGATTCGATGAACGCCATCGGGTCGGGCGTCGTAGATGCCGCTGGCGGTCGTCAACAGCGCATAGCCGTCGCCGTCAGCGGACGCGTCGAGCGGAACGGTGCCGCGCGGCAGCCGAATCACCGGTCCGGTCCGCCGACCAGCCAACGTGGTCAGCGCCAACACGCCGCCGGCTGCCACCCACAGGTGATGCGCATCGGGCCCCGGCAGGAGCGGGTCACCCTTTCGTGCGGTGGCCACCGCCTGTCGGCCGTCCGGAACGACATAGCCGGACACGAAGTCGAGCGGATGGATGAAAACACGCCCGGCGGCGGGGACGAAGTCGACCGGGCCGGTGCTCTGCAACGTGGGGAGGGCGGTTTGGGTCTTCCGGCCGAGTCCGATCTGGACACGCACCACGACCCCGTCGCCCAGTCCGAACAGATCGAATCTCTCCGGTGCGGGCAGGAGCGGGTGCCCGAGGGTCGTGACGCCGATCGGCGGCGGCGGGGTCGGCTGGCCGGGCGTCGTCCCTACCGCTGTCGGCTGGCCGGGCGTCGTCCCTCCCGCTGTCGGCAACGGGGTCGAGCTGCCTTGTGCGGTCGGGGGCGTCTTGTGCCCGCTGCGGACCAGCGCCACGATCGCCACCGCGACGAGCGCCATGGCGATGAGTACCGCAAGCCCTCGCCGGCGCAGCTTGCGACGCGGGTCATTGCTCGGCCCAACATCGAGGAACTCGACCTCCGGATCCACACCGCCATTGTTGACCCACGGAGGGCACGTTGAGCTAGAACTTGAGACGAGTCGGTCTGATTGCGGGCCAGTGCAAGTTTGCTCGACCGAGCGTGAACAACTTCCCGACGACGGTGATGAGCAGATCAGGGATGAGCAAGCACACCGCCATCACCAGTGTCACCAGCAACTCGACCACGACGATCGGCGCGGCGAGGCAACCGGACGCGACGGCGAGCATGGAGTTCCACCCGTACACGACCGAGACTGCAAGTCCACCGCCCGCGACGATGAGCCACGACGAAGGATGGGAGAGGGCACCCGAGTGATGCGGATGTGCCCAATGAGACAGCCACAGCGCGCCGGCCCAAATCACCCCGACGGCGACCGCGACGGCTTGCAGAACGAACAGGACGGCCGCGGGCAGCTTGAAGGACTTGTAGCGATCGAACGTCACGGCCGCCCAGAAGACGTTGGACCGGTACCAGGCCATCTTCTCCACGCGGAGCGCCTCACGGAATCGCAGATCGGTCGCTCGGCGATCGGCGTACGCCGCGTCGATCTCCTTCTGATCACCGCCTGCCTGCTGCCTCCGCTTGTTGGCAAGTTCGCAGTAGTAGTCGTGCATCAACGCCGGAGCAAGCTGGCGTCCGTAGCTGGCGACCAGGCCCCATAACAGCTGTGGCACCGACGCCAGGTCGGTCGTGTCAGTGCCTTCGTTTGGCGGAATGGGCCAGACCTCGTTCTGCCGATCGACGTAGACGAACGGCTTGAGAACCTGAAACGTCGTGAAGCCATATACCTTCAGCTCGATGTCGGCCGGTTCGAGAGTTCCGCCGGCTGCGTAGAAACCGGCCTGTTGCGACGTTTCCGGGTCTCGTACCTTCATGGCGGCGAGTATGACGCCAACGTGCGACTGTCAGTGGATCAACAACGCGCCGCGCGCAACCGATCCACGAGCTCACCGACTTCTGCGGCCACGCACTGATTCGATCATGTCCAGCCATCCGTGCGTCACCTAGCCGCCTGCGGATGTAACGCGGTTGGCGTTCAATTGCCTGGTGCTCATCGATCGTGACCGGGAAATGGCGACGCTCCTTGCGTCTGTCGATGACGCCGCGCGTGGTGCAGGACGGCTCGTCTTCGTCGGGGGCGAAGCAGGTGTCGGCAAGACATCACTGGTGTCGTCGCTGTGCGCGAAGGTCTCGAGTCAGGTCACCGTTCGTCGCGGCACGGTAGACAACTTCCCCACCGCAGCAGCGCTCGGCGCGCTGATTGATGCGTTCCCCGACATGCACGATCTGGTCAGCACTGGCGAGGCGTTTGACCGGGCACGCGCGTTCCGGCGGCTGCGCGCGATCCTGGCGCAAGCGCCGACCGTCCTGGTGCTCGAGGACGTTCATTGGGCCGACGAGGCGACCTGCGAGCTGCTGCGATTCCTCGGACGCCGGCTGGACGGGCTGCCGGTCGTGATCGTCGCGACGTTCCGCGACGACGAGGTCGCCCCTTATCACCCGCTGTCGATGGTGATGGGAGATCTGGGCGGGATACCGGGAGTTGTCCGGATGACGGTGTCGCCGCTCAGCGCGGCGGGCGTCAGCGAACTGATCCGCGCAACCGGTTCGACCATCGATCCGGACGATCTGTACCGGCGAACAGATGGCAACCCGTTCTTCGTGACCGAGATCCTCGCGGCGGGCACCGAGGCTGTGCCGCGCACGATCAGCGACGCAGTGCTGGCCCGCGCGTCACGGCTGTCGCCCGCCGCCCGGCAGGCGCTGTCTGCCGCGGCCGTGCTGGGGCGGCGCGCGGACGTCCGGTTGATCGCCGAAGTGGCCGCCCAACCGCCCGCTGCGATCGACGAGTGCGTGGACCGCGGCGTACTGGTCGAGGACGGCGACGGCTTGGTCTTTCGACACGAACTCGCCCGCCTGACCGTCGAGCAAGCACTCGGACCGGGTGCCCGCGCGGAACTGCACGCCCGCGCGCTGCAGGTGCTGCTCGCGCTCGACCCGTCCGACGACCGCGCACTCGCCTACCACGCTGACGAGTGCGGCGACGGTGCTCGCGTGCTGGCACACGCGCCCAGGGCCGCAGAGCACGCCGCGCTCCTAGGTGCTCATCGTGAGGCAGCCGCGCACTACCGCCGAGCGTTGCGGGTGGCCAGCGCGCCGGCTGAAGCCCGCGCAAAGCTGTTCGAGTCGCTGTCGTACGAGTGCTACCTCACCGACGAGCTCGCCGAGGCGATTTCGGCCCGGCGCCGCTCCCTGGAGCTGTTCGAACTCGCTGCCGATGCAGAGGCGGTCGGTGCGGCCGAGCGCTGGCTGTCGCGGCTTTCCTGGTTCATGGGACGTACCGATGACAGCACCCGGTACGCGCGGCGCGCGGTTGCCAGCCTCGAGCCCTTCGGCGACGGGCATGAGCTTGCTATGGCGTACAGCAACCTCGCCCAACTCGGCATGCTCGCCCAGGATGTCGATGCCGCTCTCGAATGGGGCGAGCGCGCACTCGAACTCGCTCGAGAACTCGGTGATCGAGACGTCGAGATGCACGCACTGAACAACACCGGCACCGCGCTCTTGATGCACAACGACAACATCGAGGGACGGCACCGGCTTACCCGCAGCCTCGATATGGCACTGGCCGATGGCGCGCACGAGCACGCGGCCCGCGCGTATACCAACCTGGGCAGCGTCGCAGTGTCGAACCGGCACCTCGTCGACGCCGACCAGCACCTAAGAGCAGGCATCGCCTATTGCGACGAGCACGACCTCGACTCGTGGAGCCACTACATGAGCGCGCGGCTTGCCGCATCGCTTGCCGAGCAGGGGCGCTACGACGAGGCGGCCGATCTTTGCTCGAAGGTTCTCGGTCATCCACGCCTCCCGGCGATCTCGAAGATCCCGGCGTCAGTAGTTCTCAGCCAGATCAGCGCCAGGCGCGGGACGGCACAGCCGGCCCTCCTCACCGAGGCCAAGGAGCTCGCCACCGCCACCGCATGAAGCGCAACGTCTCGTCCCGGTCGCCGCGGCACGAGCCGAAGCCGCCTGGCTGGCCGGCGACACCGACGCGATCGTCACCGAAGTCGACCTCGCCTGGGACAGCGCTCTCGCGCACCCGGATCCGTGGGATCTCGGCGAGCTCAGCTGGTGGCTCTCGGTGGCCGGGGTCGTCCGTCCGATTCCCATCCCCGTAGCGGCGCCGTTCGCACTCATGGCCGACGGCGCGTGGCACGAGGCAGCGGCGGCGTGGGAGGAACTCGGGTGTCCGCTGTGGGTCGCGTTGAGCCTCGGTTGCGGCGCCGAGCTCGACGGCGCCCGGCGAGCCCTGGCCATCCTCGATCGGCTCGGCGCCACGGCCGTGCGCGACGCCGTGCTGCGCCGTCGACACGAGCTCGGCCTTCCGGCGCCACGCACTCCGCGCACGACCACCCGCCAGAACCCGGCCCGCCTCACGGTTCGCGAGGTCGAAGTTCTGCAGCTCGTCGCCGGCGGTCTGTCCAACCTCGACGTCGCGCAACGGCTGTTCATCTCGGAGCGGACGGTCGGCCACCACATGTCCGCGGCGTTGCGCAAGCTTGGCCAGCCGACCCGAGCCCGGGCTGTGGCCGAAGCGCTGCGCATGGGCATCGTCAGGCAAATATAGGGAGCTTCCCCGATGTATCCGGTCGAGCGGCGCGGTGGACTGAACCCTGCAATCGACAACAAGGTCGAAGCCGAGAAGGAGCAAACATGCCGCCTACATGGACGTACACAATTTGGGCGGACCGGTCACCGCGGAGGACGTCGCCAAGGCGCATGCCGCCGACCTCGCGACGCAGGAACCGCATGACGTGCACTACCTTCGCTACTGGGTCGACGAGACACAGGGCAAGATCTTCTGCCTCGTCGACGCACCATCGGCTGAGGCGGCCAACCTGGTGCACAAGGAAGCGCACGGGCTCGTCGCCGACGAGATCCACCCCGTGATCGAAGGCGACTAGTTCCCGGCGGTACTCAGACCCCGTTCAGGGGCCGCCAGGCAGGGTGACGGGATGAGCGGCGACCGATGACAGCACCGGTGCTCGCGGGGGTGCGGGCTCGTGCGATGGCGTTGGCCGCCACCGGGTGCACGGCGATCGTGAGCCTCGTCGTGGTACTCGCGGCGCGATGGGGACCGGACTGGCCCGCGCAGGAGTTCCGGGCGTGGATCGCCGTGCATGACGGGCTGTCCGCATGGACGGCACGGTGGTACGGCGGCTCCGCGCTGCCCGGCTACTCGATCCTCTACCCACCGCTCGCCAAGGTCGTCGGAGCAGGCGGTGTCGGATTGGCCGCCGTCGTCCTCGCCTCGTGGGCTGCGGCCGGTCTTGCACCACACGGGCGGGTGCGCTCGATCCTGTATCACGCTGCCGTCGCGGTGAATCTCGTCGAGATGCTGCTGATCGGCCAGGTGCCGTTCCTGCTCGGCGCCGCATTCGGCGTGACGGCGTTCCGCGCGGTCGTGCGCCGGCGGCACTGGAGTCTCGTCCTCGCCCTTGCGATTCTCAGCTCACTTGCGACTCCGCTCGCGGGAGCCTTTCTCCTGCTGGTGATACCGGCGTGTGCAGTGGCATTCGGGACGCGTCGTGCGCTGCCGCTTGCCGGCAGCCTGGCCGGCCCCGCGATCACATTCGCCGTCGGTGGCGCATCAGGCCCGTTCCCGTTCACGTGGCAGTTGCTCGCGTCGTCGGCGGCATTCGCCGTGTTGCTGGTGATGGTCAGCCCGCGCGAGAACCGTGGCCTGCGCGTGTTCGCGGTCAGCTACCTGCTCGTCGCCATAGCGCTGTTCGTGATCCCGGATCCGATCGGCGGCAATCTCGCGCGTCTCGCCAGGATGCTTGCGCTGCCGATGGCCTGCCACCTTCTCGTGGTCGATCGTGCCTGGCTGCGCGTGCGAGCAGTAGCTGTCGCCGCGCTTGCGTTTGTGTGGCCGACGCTCGCACTCGCCGGATCGATCGCCAACGGTGCGACCGATCCGTCCCAGTCGGAACAGTTCTACACGGGCGTGATCAGCTACCTCGATCACCACAACGTGGGCGCCGGACGCGTCGAGATCCCCTTCACGCGCGAACATTGGGAGTCGTTCTGGGTCGCCAAGCACGTGCTTCTCGCGCGCGGCTGGGAACGGCAGACCGACTACCGCTACAACCAGGTGCTGTACCAACCGCTCGCACCCGATGTCTACCGGCGTTGGCTGTCCGACAACGCCGTCGACTTCGTCGCGCTGCCGGATGTGCCTATCGACACGGGCGGGACGGCGGAGGCGGAGCTGTTGAAGAATCCGCCCCCATATCTGCAGCCGGTCTGGCACGACTCGCACTGGCAGGTATGGCGGGTACGCCACGCCGCGTCCCTCGTCACCGGCGCTGCCACGCTCGCCGACTTCGATTCGTCATCCTTGACGTTGGACTTCCGCCGCGCCGGCGCGGCCGAGGTCAAGGTGCACTACAACCCGCTCTGGCACCTGAGTTCGGGTCACGCCTGTATCACCGCGACGTCGAGCGGTTGGTTAGAAGTGCGGGCTGAACAACCAGGGCGGATCGGGTTGAGCGCGGGGCTGAATGCGCACCTCCTCGCGCCGCCGCCGACCTGCTAGCGACGCGACTGCGCCCAGGGCCGATTCAGCTCGGCCTTGCGCCGCTGCGCGTAGGAAATGTCGGCCCATGCATCCGCGAGTGCGGTCACGACACGTCGGTGCGACTTGCGGCCTGCGCGGTTTGGTTCGGACATCGAGATCATGCCTTTCAGCTCGTTCATACGGTTCACTTCGGTTAACACCCCGCGTGTGCCCGAGATTCCCTTCGGTCGGCGCCCCGGCCGACGTGGCGCGATCCGGGTCAGGATCACGCCCGAGATCACGACCAGCGCGGTGATGATCCAGCCCGCCGCTCGGATGCCCGGCCCCGGTGCTGAGCGCGCCGAACAGCAGCGAGCAGGGCAGGAACGTCAGCCACGACAGGGTGCCGATGCCGGACGAGACGCCCGAGCGCTGCTGCGAAGGCACGAGGTCGTGCAGCAGCCGGGACAGGTGGATGCCGATGGTCACGAGCAGGACCAGCAGCACGACCTGTGCAGCGATGAGCAGCGGCGCGGCTGTGCCGACGGCCAGCGCCAGGCCGCAAGCGCTCATGGCGACGGCCGCGCCGGTCGCGACGAGCGGGCGATCGAGCTTGACCCGACCCGCGAGCAGTCCGCCGAGGCCGAGCGTTGACGTCATCGCGGCGGTGTACGGGCCGAACACCACAGTCGGGACGGCCGCCGCGACCAGCCAGAGCGGTCCGAACTCGAACACCATCTGTGTCGTCGCAGCTGCCGAGCATCATCGTGATCGCGATCGGCGCGACGCGCGGTTGCCGGGCCACGGTGTGCCAGGTTGCGGCCAGATGCGTCGCGCAGCCGCGACGGTTCGCCGCCCGGTGCAGCGTCGGCTCGCGGAAGCGGGTCAGCACGAACAGCCCGGCGACCGAGGTCGGGATCGTGAGCAGGTAGGTGAAGCGCGCCGAGACGAGGGCGGCGATGACGCCACCGGCAAGCGCGCTGGCGGTCAGCGCGATGCTGCCGAGGGTCTGGATCCGTCCGTACTGTCGCTCGAAGCCATCGGCGTTCCCGACCTCCTCGACGAGGGTGTCGTAGACGATCGCGTCGACCGTGCCCGACTGCAGCGCGAAGTAGACACCGAGCAGCATCGCGCTGGCGATGTAGGTGGCGACGTTGTGGCTCAGGCCGCCGACGATCACGCTGGCCAGCGATGCCGTGCCGGCGAGCATGAGCACGCCGCGCCGGCTCCACCGGTCGGCGAGGATCCCGGACGGGATCTCGAGCAGCGGCACGGTAGCGCCGTAGGCGGTGGCCATCAGCGCGAACAGTGCGGGAGTGAAACCGAGTTGGGTCATGAAGATCTTCTCGACCGGCACCCACGGGGCGATGCCCTCGAGTACCAGCGCGATCCGCAGCGGGCGAAGCCGGGCAGCGACGGAACTGTCATGCCCCATACGACGAGGCCGACCCGCCGAACTAATCGGTCGACCGGAGGATCTTCGGGCAGCCCGAACGCTGTGAACAGGGCCGGTTCGAAGGTGGTGATCTCGACCAGCTGCCCGCCCGCGAAGCGCAGCACGTCGAGCGACAGCGCCCGGAACTCGGTGTCACCCCACGCGCGCAGGTAGTTCGCCGCGGCCGGCTGCCGGTTCGCCCGCGTCGGGACGAGCCGGAACTCACCGACCGCGTTCGAGCCGAACACCTCGGCGAAGAATCCGGCCAGCGCGGTCCGTCCCTCGAACAGGGTTGGTTGCGGCGGCATCGTGAACCGGACGTCCTCGCGCATCATCGCCACCACGGCGTCGCTGTCGGCGCGGGCGTGAGCGTCCACGTAGCGCTGCAACAGCTCGCGCTCTTGCGCCGTTGGCTCGGCCGCGGGTTCCCAGTCGATCCGAGCGGTGCTGCTTCAACGTGGCCCGAGCGCGTTGCAGGGCACTGGTCACCGACGAGACGCTGGTGTCGAGCAGCTCGGCGGTTTCCGCGGCTGAGAAGTCGAGGACGTCGCGCAGGATCAGCACGGCTCGCTGGTTTGCCGGCAGGAGCTGGATGGCCGCCAGGTAGGCGAGCTCGATCGTCTCGCGCGCCACGACGAGGGCGGCGGGCTCGTCCTCGTCCAGAAGGCGGTCCGGGTAAGGCTGCAGCCACGGGATCTCCGACGGCGGCGGATCCCCGACAGCGCCGACGAGGACGACCCGCTCGGGGTGGGTGCGCACGGTGTCGAGGCAGACATTGGTAGCGATCCGGTAGAGCCATGATCGGATCGACGCGCGTCCCTCGAACGACTCGCGGCCGCGCCACGCCCGCAGCAGCGTCTCCTGCACGTGGTCCTCGGCGTCGGTGAACGAGCCGAGCATCCGGTAGCAGTGCACCCGCAGCTCGCCGCGGTAGCCATCGACCGTTCGCGCGAAATCGCCGTCGTCTGTCATGACCGGTAGGACGAGAAGCCGGGCTGGAACTGATCGGTGCGCACGCGACCAGTGTGCCGATCGATCGGTGCGGAATTGCAGGTGGAGCGAACTTCTTCCGTTTCGCGGCGTGCGGTTCGTTCGTACGCTCAGGCTGTGCGCGCTGCGGGTGCACGCGCATTGGAGCTAGGGGGTTCCCGTGCCTTCCACACGATTCGTCACTCGCAGTGCCGGCTCGGACATCGGGCGTCGGCTGCGCCGGCTCGGCCTCGTCGCCACGATGATCATCGGAGTAACCACAGTGCTGGCTACGCCGGCGTTGGCCTTCACGCCGGCGGCGCACACGCCGTTGCCCGACTTGTCCAAGCACGCGTACGTGGGGAAGCCGCTGCGCGTCGTCACGATCGTGAAGGACGACGGCAAGCCCCGCGTCGCGGCGACGTTCGACAGCCGGGTCATCTGGTTCGGTCACGCGCTCGTGCGCAGCAAGTGGTACAAGGCCGCGTCCGCGGCCTATCAGCTCGGCCCGAACGGCACCAGCAGGTCCGACCGGGTGACGAACATGCCGACGGCCAACGGCAATCTGACCGTCGCGCAGCTCGAGTCCAAAGTCAGGGGCTGGGCCAACGCCATGCACCTGCACAAGAACGCCGGAGTGCGGACGATCTTCGTGATCTACCTGCCGTGCATCCTGGGCGCGACCTTCGGCACGTTCGGCAAGTGCGGGTCGAGCAGCTTCCACCCCGGCCTCACCGTCACCGCGAACGACCCGAACTTCAGCACCGGCGACACGATGGCCGTGGTCATGACCCCGACGACCGGCTCGTTGACGGTGGACGGCGCAACGGTGGCGGCAAGCCACGAGGTGATCGAAGGCGCGACCGACACCGGAACGGCTGGCGGACGACTTCGAACACGCCGGCCAACCCGTTCGACGTCAGCCCGTGGGTGTTCAACGAAGGCGGGAAGTTCGCCAACACCGAGGTCATGGACATGGCCGGTGGCAGCGCCATCCGGGAGAAGTTCGTCGACCCGACGCACGGCTACAACTACCGCTACGAGCGCATCTACACAGTCGCCGCGCGCAGGCCAACGGCGACCCGTTCGTGCCGAAATCGCCGCTCGGCTTCGCGAGCGTCTCGTCGAAGGCCACGAGTGCGAAGGCGCACGGATGGCTCAGCGCGCCCCGCGGCGCCAAGACCGACCACGTGCTGTTGACCGCGTGGTCGACCAAGGCCGTCGCAGATTGGTCGCTGTCCACGCAGGTGATGGCCTGGAAGGGCTTCGCGAATTCGCCGGCCACGACCGACCGGTGTGCGGCGGCGTTGAACAAGACCACGGTCAACAACGGCTCGAAGGTGACGCTCACGGTCACGTACTCCGGTTCACCGTCGAAGAGCTACTGGTGCGCGATCAAGGTCAAGAGCAGCACAACCGACCCGACGAACAACGACAGCTTCCGGCAGTGGCTGGTCGGCGTGAAGTTCAATCCGTAGGTCTCACCGCGGCACGACGCGCAAGTTCCTACTTGCGCGTCTGTGGTCAATGTGCAAGTGTGTACTTGCACATTGACGACGTCGAGGGAGCCCCACGGTGGAACAGGATCGAATCGAACGCACCGTCCACATCGAAGCGACGGCTGACCGGGTATGGGACATCGTGACCCAGCCCGAACACATCGGCCGATGGTTCGGACCTGGTACGCCCGCCTCAGTCGATCTGCGTCCTGACGGCGTCATGGTGATCGAGCCCGGCCCGCCCGGCGAGAAGTACCTGTGCCGGATCGTCAAGGTGGACCCGCCGCACTACTTCTCGTATCGATGGGCGAGCGCCTTCCCCGAGCGTGCTCGCGGACGAGACGAATTCGACGCTGGTCGAGTTCCAGTTGGCGGCCGAAGGCGCAACGACGCGGCTGACCGTCTGCGAGAGCGGGTTCGCCACCCTCAAGATCCCGGCCGATCGCGAGCCGTTCGCCTCGTACGAGAGCCACAGCCAGGGCTGGGTCGAGGTCATCGGCAACCTCGCCAGCTACGCCGAGCAACACGCCCGATGACGACGGCACTGCTCGACCATGCTGATGAACTGTTCGCGGCGCTGGCCGAACCGAACCGCCGCCTGCTCCTCGAGCATCTCGGCTCCTACGGTGTCGCCACGGCGACCACGCTGGCTGCGGAGCTTCCGGTGACCCGGCAGGCCGTCACGCAACACCTTGCGGTGCTCGAGAGCGTCAATCTCGTCTCGAGTGCGCGCGCCGGACGCGAACGCCGCTACACCGTGCACGTCGAACCGCTCACGGCAGCCGCGAACTGGATGAATCAGGTTGCTGCGCAATGGGATTCGCGGCTAGCGGCGATCAAGGCACTGGCCGAGGCCGACAAGTAGGAGGACGACATGACCGGCGTGTTGTTACGCGGTCGAGCTACTGCGCTGCCCGCTGCGATGACGCTCGCGGTCGCCGCCGCGTGCTGGGTCGTCGCGATCGGGCAGATGAGCGGGATGAACATGGGCGTGGCGACCGAGCTCGGCTCGTTCGGGTTCTTCATCGTGGTTTGGGTACTGATGATGGCCGCGATGATGTTGCCCGGTGCGGTTCCGGCGGTATTGAGACGCGCGCACGACAGCGGCCAGGTGCGCGCGGTGCCACTGTTCGTCATGTCCTACCTCGCCGTCTGGACGGTTGTGGGTCTCGCAGTCTTCGCCCTGTACCGGCCGCACGGGACGGTCGCCGCCGGCGTCGTTGCGATAGCGGTCGGGGCCTACGAGCTGACGCCGTTGAAGCAGCGCTGCCGGCAGCGCTGCCGCGACAGCGCCGGCTCCGGTCTCGAGTTCGGCGTCTACTGCGTCGGCTCGAGCATCGGATTGATGCTGATCCTGGTCGCGCTGAGCGTCATGAGCATCGCCTGGATGGCGATCGTCACGGTGCTCGTACTGGCCCAGAAGCTGCTGCCCCGCAAAGCGGCCCTCGACGTGCCGTTGGCACTCGTGATCATGGCGCTCGGAGTCGTGATCATCGCCGCACCATCATTCATCCCCGGATTAATGCCAGCTATGTAAGGAGACGACCATGCTCGATCACAAGACTGGAACGCGCGAGGAGTGGCTCGCTGCCCGGCTGGAACTGCTCGATGCCGAGAAGGCACTGACCCGACGTAGCGACGAACTCGCCCGGCAGCGGCAGGAGCTGCCGTGGGTCCGCATCGACAAGCAATACCGCTTCGAGACCGACGCCGGGCCGGCGTCCCTTGCCGATCTGTTCGGCGGACGCTCGCAGCTGCTCATCTACCACTTCATGTTCGGGCCGGACTACGAAGCCGGGTGTCCGAGCTGCTCGGCGATCGCGGACGGCTTCAACGGCTTCGTCGTGCACCTCGCGAATCACGACGTCGCGTTCAGCGCGGTGTCGCGAGCCCCGCTGGCAAAACTGCAGGCGTTCAAGCAGCGGATGGGCTGGAGCTTCCCGTGGGCATCTGCGTACGACAGCGACTTCAACCACGACTTCCACGCGGCGTACACGAAAGAGGAATGGGCGTCGGGAACGGTCGAGGCCAACTTCCGCGCGGAGGACCTCCGGCCCTCCGACGCCGACGGTCCCGGACTCGACGAGTTCGCATCGAACATCGTGGGGACGGACTGGGAGACCTACCGGCGCGAGGGGCCTGGCGTCAGCGCATTCACGCTCGACGACGGCGTGGTCTACCACACCTACTCGGCGTACGCGCGCGGCTTGGACGGCCTGTGGGGCGCCTACCAGTGGCTCGACCGCGCTCCCCTCGGCCGCAATGAAGATGGCTACTGGTGGCGCCGGCACGACGAATACGGCAATCACTGATCAATTCGCGGTTCGTGCGTTTTCCTTTGCCGAATTCGGCGCGGCGTACGTAGTCTTGTGGCCGTGCCGCCGTCCGCGATGATCGTCTGGCGCACGTCGGTTCGGATGAGCAAGATCGGCCAGATCTGGGACACGACTGGTGTCGCTGCTCTGGCTTCGTAGCGTCCGGCGACGCCCGGCCGGCGCCGCGGGTCTGTTTCTGATCGTTGCCGTCGCCTCGGCGGCCTCGGTTTCTGGTCCGATGCTGGTTCGCGCCGCCGAGCAGTCGGGGTTGCGTTCGCAGCTGAGCCGAGCCGCGCCTGGCGCATATGACATCACGGTGTCGGCCGAGACCGGCTACAACCGCCTGGATGACGTCGTGAACGCGGTCAGCGGCGCAGCGAATTCCGCGGCGGCCGCGCTGTTCGCGCCGCCGGAAGTGGTCGTGCGCTCGCAGCGGCCGCAGACGTGGCGCCTTTCGACCGGTGCGCCGCAAAGTTCATTCGCGGTCAGCGTCTCTGGTGCATGCGGTTTCGTCACCGTCACCTCCGGGCAGTGCCCGACCCAGCGCGGTCAGCTGTTGATCCCGGACGGGGCGAACGCCCGCCCCGGCGAGGCGATTGCCCTCGCCGGGCATGGTTCGCCATTCACGGTCAGCGGCACGTATCGACCGGGGTCGTTGCCAGCGTGGCTTTCCGGCGCAGGCACGCGTGCGCTGATCGGTCTCGAGTCGACGGTTGTCGAGATAGATCCGATGCCCGTGGTTGTTGCACGCTCGCATCTCCGAACGGGCGCGCTGAGCCTCGATCAGCTCGCGTCGGCGGTGGCATCGTTCGATGCCGTGCGCGCGGCGGTACTGGCTCAGTCGATCGTGGCAGCCGCCGACAGCCAGCTACCTGTGCTGGCCGCCGAGAGCAGGGCCGACCGGCGG
Organism: uncultured Actinomycetota bacterium; assembly: GCA_963794885.1. Lineage (GTDB taxonomy): Bacteria > Actinomycetota > Actinomycetes > Mycobacteriales > Jatrophihabitantaceae > RYN-133. Next base: position 56,095 of record CAWCFH010000005.1, on the reverse strand, counting down.
GTGACGACGGTGGTGGGCCTGCTCACGGTCGTCCCGCTCGTCGTGCTGTGCTGGTACGCGCTCGTCCTGATCATGCAATTGATCGCGGTCGTTCGGTCACGCGAGTGGGCGCTCGGCCGGTTGCGCGGACTGCCGTTGCCGACGTGGCTCCGCTCGCTGTACACCGAGCCGGGCATCCTTCTCGTGGCGGGCGCCTGCTGTGGCTACGCCGCCGGCGTCGCGGCGACAGCCGTCACTGCGCGCGCGACGATGGCCGCCGGTACTCCTATCGAACCGTGGCGGTTGCCGGTGCTCATCTGCTTCGTCGGCACGGTTATCGGCGCGCTCATCGGCGTCGCGATAGCAACGCTGCGCTCCGTTCGGTTGTCGCTGGCCGCGCTGCTGCTCCAGTCGGCCGAACCGACGCGGGTAACCCGCACCGGCGCCGCTGTGCAGGTGCTGGTCGGTGCCGCCGCGGTGCTCGCAATCGTCCAACTCGCCACCCAACGGCAGGTGTCAGTCGGCGTCGGAAACCTCGGCGCGTTGCTGCCCGGTCTGCTCGCCGCCGCAGTGTCGCTCGTGCTGATCCGAGCCGCCTCCCGTGCGGCGCGGCGGGCCACCGGCTCACCACCGCGATCGGTCCGCGGCCTGCTCGTCGGACGCAGGCTGGCGCGCAATCCGACCTCGCTCGGTCGCTACGTTGTCGTCGCCGCCGCGGCCGCAGTCATCGTCTTCGCCGTCTCGCTCGTCCTGATCATGCAGCGGAATGTGCGTATTCGCGCCGACAACCAGCTTGGTGCCGCAGCGGTGGTGCGTGTGCGGCCGGTCCCGGCCGCTCAACTTCTGGCCGACGTGCACTCAGCCGATCCGTCCGGGCGATACGCGATGGCCGTCGAGCAACTGGCCGGTCCGACAGCCGGTGGAACGTCTCGCCTGGTCGCGGTCGACACGTCACGTCTGACCGCGGTGTCCGACTGGCAGCCGGGCTGGGCCGGCCTGAGCGACGACGACCTGCGCCGGCTGCTCGCGCCACCGCACAGCCGGCCAGTCATGCTGCGCGGCACGCGACTCACGATGACGGTTACCGATGCGTCAACGACCGTTGCGCCGTTCGACATCCAAGCCGCCACGGCGCCGACGCCGCACCCGCAGATCCGGGTGGTCATGCTGGCGGCGGGGCGCTGGACGACGGTCACCCTCGGCCAACTGACGCCGGGACAGCGCACTCTGACCACGTCGATCCCTTGCCCGCACGGCTGCCAACTGCGCAGCATCGAATTCGTCAACACGACTGACACCCTTTACAACGGCGTCGCGACGATCGCGGCGCTCGCCACGGACACACAGCCGGCAAGCGTCTTCGCCGCCAGCCTGCAGAGCACCGCGGCCTGGCAGGCCAACCTCGTCGGCGCCGAACCAGGACTGCCCGTTTACGCCGCGCCACGCGGCACCCCCGGCGGCCTCAGCGTGCGCTTCCGCGACCACACCGGGTTGAGCGCCGCCGCAGTTCAGCCGGCCGACGGACCGGCGATCCTGCCTGCCGTGCTTGCTAAAGCAGCAGACGCCCAACCGCTGCCTGCGTTCGGACACGCTGTCGACGGCACTGGGCTCGACGCGCTGTCGGTGCCACTGCACATCGTGGCGCGAGCGGCCGCGCTGCCGAGCTCGGTGGACGACGGCGCGATGGTCGATCTGGCCGATGTGGCGCGACTCAGCGATCCCGCGCAGTCGCAGGCGTCGGCCCAGGTGTGGCTATCGGCGGACGCGCCGCCGGCAATCGTGGCTGCGCTGCGCCGCACCGGGTTGGTGGTCACCGGAACCACGCGTGCCACCTCGGTCGTCGATCAGCAGTTGTCGATGTCGCCGGTGCGCGCCGCGGTCGCAAGCTGGACTGCTGTCACGCTCCTCGCCCTGCTCACCATCGCTTCCCTTGGTGCGGGCGTCGCGATCGACTCGGACCGACGCAAACTGCACGCGCGCGTGCTGCGCGACTCGGGGTTCGCGCCACGGACCATCCGGCGACTCTCGATCGAGGCGACCATGGTGCCGGTTGGGGCCGCCGTGCTCACCGGCGTCCTCGCCGGCATCGCCAGCCTGCTCATTGCCGGGCCTCGACTGCCGTTGTTCGCCGATCCCGCGGGGCCGCCACTCGCGACCGCGCCGGCCTGGCTGCCCACAATTGTCGTGGCCGTCGTGCTCCTCGGCGTGGTCGGCGTATTGGCCGTGCTCGTCACGCAGCTCGAATCCAGAGCTGTCAGGCAGGCACCGGCGTGAGCGGCCCGGCGGTGCACTGCATCGGGCTCGTCCACGTCTATCGAGTGTCTGGCATCGATACTGCTGCGCTGCGTGGCGTCGACCTCGCCGTTCGACCCGGCGAGAAGGTCGCGCTGTTCGGTCCGTCCGGCTCGGGAAAGTCGACCCTGCTGGCCGTGCTCGCCGGAATCCGTCAGCCATCGGCCGGAGAGATCCGCATAGACGGCGTCGACATCGCCCGTGCACCCGAGCGGGTGCTGCGCACGTACCGCCGCTCGACCGTCGGCGTGCTGTTGCAGGATCCCGCGAGCAACTTGCTCGGCTACGCCTCGCCGCTGGACAACATCCGGTACGCCCGGCGAGGACGGCACGGCGACGCCGAGCAGAGTGCTGACGAACTTCTCGACGCGACCGGACTCGACCACAGCGAGCGCCACCGCCCAGTCGCCGAGTTGTCACGCGCCAGTCAGCAGGCAGCTGCGCTTGCGACTGCTTTGGCAAACAGCCCGAAGCTGCTGCTCGCCGACGAACCGACGAGCGATCTCAACCGCGATGAGTCGCACCGGCTGATCTCGAGCCTGCTCGAGCTGGCATCGAAGAACCGCACCACCGTCGTCGTGGTCACCCACGATCCCCGCGTTGCCGGCGCGATGGACCGCACACTGCTGCTCCGTGACGGACGGGTCGGCGCCGAGCACTCCAGCGGTAGCAGTGCGGTCGCCGTGGTCACCGCTGACGGATCGATCCAGCTGCCCGACGATGCATTCAGGCAATGGCCGGCCGGCACCCGGGTCGCGATCAACGAGGTCGACCCGGACACGTTGACGATCCGCCGCGTCGACGATGCGAAGGCACCGGAATGACCGCCGGGCTTACCCTCGACGGCGTCACGATCATGCGCGAGGCACAGGCGATCGTCCGCGACCTCAGTAGATCATTCCCATCGGGAAGTATCGTGGCCATCATCGGTTCGGCCGGCTCAGGCAAGTCGACCCTGCTCGAGGTTCTTGCCGGGTACCGGACCGCCTCGACCGGATCGATCGACCTTGACGGTGTCTCGGTTCGTGACGCCCGCGAGTCGGGACAGGTCGGTTTCGTCCCCCAGGCACACGACCTCGTGCCTACGCTGACCGCAGTCGAGAACGTCGCGCTGGCCGCCTTAGCCCGCGGCGTCCGGCCGGCCGAGGCATGGGACCGCAGCGAGACGTGGCTCAACCGGCTCGACCTGCCCAAGGCAGCGCAGGCGAACCTGGCAGAGGAACTGTCCGGCGGCCAACACCAACGGGTGGCACTCGCGCGTGCACTGGCTGGCGGGTACGGCCTGATCGCTGTAGATGAGCCGACCAGCGAGCTCGACGCGACCAGCGAGCAGCATGCCGTCGACGCGCTTCGACTCGCGGCCGAACACGGCGCAGTTGTGCTCGTCGCGACCGCGAGCGACCTGGTGCGCACGCACGCTACGCACGTCATCGACCTCGACCCGGCGCAACAGCCGAACTGACTCGCATGCGCGGCGACTCGGTCTGGCGCGATCCAGCGACGCGTCAGCTGGCGCTGGTCTCGACGCTGGGGTTCACGAGCTTCTTCCTGACGTTGTCGTCATTGGCCACGTGGGCCGTCAAGGGCGGCGCGAGTAGCGGCTCAGCCGGTGCGGTCACCGCGGTGATGCTGGCGTGCACCGTGCTCGTGCAGATCGCAGTTCCGTCGATGGAACGGCGGTGGGGGCTGCGTCGTGTCCTCGCGTTGGGTCTGATCGCGTTGGGCGCGCCGGCACCGCTGTACGCGCTGAGTAACGAGCTCGGCTGGCTGGTGCTCATATCGGCCGTGCGCGGTGCCGGCTTCGCGATTCTCACCGTGCTCGGCAGTGTGCTCACCGCACGCGTCGCGGCGCCGTCGCGGCACGGCGAGGTGGTCGGCGCGTACGGATTGAGCATCGCGCTGCCGAGCCTCGTGGCGGTTCCGGCGGGGGTGGCGCTGACGCTCGGCGGGCACTTCGCCTGGGTTGCGGTGCTCGCGGGCTCGCCGCTTCTCGCGCTGCCGATCTTGGGGCGGCTGACTCGCCACGCGTCGGCGCATCCGGTCGAGACGGTCGATCGGCACGCAACGGCACGCGCGGCGGTACGCGCATCGGCGACGCCGGCGATCGTTCTCGGTGCGATGACCGCTGCGGCCGGCGGACTTGTCACCTTCTTGCCGATCGAACGACCGCATGGCGTGCTGGCAACGGTCACCCTGCTGCTGTTCGGCGTGACTGCGGCGCTGAGCCGCTGGCTGGCCGCCGCGTTGCTCGCCCGAATCGGTCGCGCGCTGATGCCGGCCGCACTGCTGGTCGGCGTGTTTGGGCTCGTCGCTGTGAGTCAATCGCTGCATGCCGCGAGCGCGGCCGCGATCACCGTCCTGCTCGCCGGCGCGGCTGTGTTCGGCGCCGGATACGGGATAGCCCAAAGCCTCACCCTGGTCGCCGCCTTCGACCGCGCAGGAGCGGCAAACGCGATCACCGCGAGTTCGGTGTGGAACATCGCCTTCGACGCAGGTACCGCAGTGGGCGCATACGGAGTCGGCGCGGTGGCTGCCGCCGGGCTGGGGCTACCGCGGTCCTATCTACTGTGCGCGCTGATCGTCGTCGCGACGATTCCGCTCGCGATTCGGTCGGCGAAAACTGTCAGTGGGCAGCGCTAGGACATAAACCATGACGACAATCCCGCCGATCATCGACGAAGCCGAAACCCTCGTGCGCGAGCTCGCCGCCGAGTTGACCCGGGTGCGCGAGGGCGAGTGCCTGTGTTGCTACGTGGCGCGCCAGCTCAACGAATACGGCTGCTCCGGCGGTCATGGTCCCTCCATCCGTTACCGGGACGCCGTCGCGCCCCGGGCCACTGCGCTGCTCGACCGACTCAGTCGCCTGGGCGCATGTTGCTGCGACTGCGAACTGTTCCTGAACGGATATGAGCCGCACCCACGCTTCTGGACGCCGGAACGCGAGGTCGACGACCGCGGAGCCACGTTGGTGATCGCGGCCGAACCGCCTCACCCGCCTCCGCCATGCGCCGGCGTGCGGCGCGGCTCAGTTCGTCCGTGCGACAACTGGGTACGCATCCGCCGTTGGTGATCGCCGCGCCAGCGCTGTCAATCGGCGGCGCGTCCTTGCTCGTCAAGTGCCGCGAATCCGTACTCGCGCAGATGGGCGCAGAGTGCGATTCTCGACTCCTCCTATGAGCACTCTTCCAGAGGTGCATCCGGCGCTTCGACATCTTCTCGCCGGCGACGGCTCGACGCCGCCGCCCGATCTTGCGGCTGCCCGTGATGAGCGCAGAATTGCGGCGTTGCAACGGGCCGGTCCGGCCGCCGCGGTAGGCAACGTCCGAGACGTTTCGGTGCGCGGCGTCACCTTGCGCATCTATCGGCCGGTCGGCACCGTGTCGGATGGCGCTGTCCTGGTCGTGCACGGTGGCGGCTGGGTGTGGGGTGGTCTGGACGAGGTGGATTCGTTCGCTCGGTCGGTCTGCGCGGCGACGGGCCGCGTGACCGCCGCAGTGCGGTATCGGCTGGCGCCGGAGCATCGGTGGCCGGCTGCGCTCGACGATGTGTGTCGCGCGATCGAGGAATTGCGGTCGCGCACAACGCGCGCCAGCCTCGCGATTGTCGGATTGAGCGCGGGCGGCAATCTGGCCGTGGCGGCGAGCGGGAGGTTGCGAGACACGGCACATCCGGTGAGCGCGCAGGTGCTCGTCTATCCGATGCTCGACCCGACCCTTTCATCCGAGTCGGCCCATCGCTTTGCCCTGCTGCCGCCGTTGAGCAGGCAGCGCGCATTGTGGTTCTGGGACCAATACCGACCCGCGCCGACGGAGCTCCCAGTCATCGGCATGCCGCGCACCTATGTGGTTCAGGCAGAGGTCGACGTGTTGCGCGACGAGGGCCTCGCATACGCGCGGCAACTTCAGGCGGCAGGAGTGCACGTCGACAGTCGTGTCTGGCCGGGCATGGTGCACGGCTTCTTGACGATGGCGGCGCTCGTCCCCGACGTATGCGCGGCGGCAATCGCTGATATTGCCGCGTGGATCAGAACCGGAACAGTGACGCCTTGAAACGGTATGCGTCGCCGCGGTAGACCTGTCTGCCTACGTCGAAGCACTGCTCGTTCTGGTCATAGGTCATCTGGTAGCCGACGAGCACTGGACTCCCGGCAGCGATGCCGAGCAATGTGCTGTCTGTCTTGTTGGCGGGTTCCGCCTGCAGTTCGTAGTCACACCGCGTGGCGACGATGTCGTACTTCTCGCGCAGCACGGTGTAGAGCGACTCGTTCGTCAGATCGATCGCTTCAAGTGACGGCACACGTGCCGACGGGATGCATGAGTACTCGACGCTGATCGGCGTGCCGTCGAGGTCGCGCGCACGAGCAAGATCGACTACCGGCGCATCGATGTCGATACCGAGCGGCTCGGCTTCCACCAGCGTGGCGGGGCGCACGGCGACATGGATGATCTGTGCGGTCGCCGTCATGCCACTCTCGCGAGCGACTTCGGTGAAGCCACGCAGGCGGTTCGGTTCGTGGATCAACTTGCGATCGGCGACGAACCATCCGCGCTGCGGTGACGCTGTGATCTGCCCTTGGTCGGCCAGCGCATTGAGGACCGCGCGAAGCGTCGCTCGACTGACGCCGAGCAAAGCCGACAACGAACGCTCGCCGGGCAGCCGGCTTCCCGGCGGGAACCGGCCCGACAGCAAGAGCCTCCTGGAGGATCCGGTAGGCCTCGACCGCGTTGTTTCGCCCTTCGGTGCGAGTCGCATTCACCGGCAGATCAAAGGCTTTCATCGGTGCACTCCCCCCTCTGCGCCTTCCGCTCACAGATCGCGACATTAGCGGCACTAGTCCGCTCCGCCAGGATTCGGCGCGCCCGTGGCCCGACGCGAAACCGCCCCGCTGGAGTCGCGGAAAAGCAGTCCCAGCAGCCTTGACACCCTCCGACCCTAACGCCAAACTGGTCCAGCATATAGACCAGTTGGGGTGGCGTGGTCGAGTTCGCAGTCGAACTGCTACCGCCCCGGTGAGACCAGTACCAGCACCCGGGCAGCCGCCGATGTCAGGGTGCGGGCCTGCAGGAGTTGACGTAAGGCGCCCCCGCGCGGCGAGTCGGCGACTCGCTGCGCGGCGCGTTCATTTCGTGATGCGATCGGCATCCAAGTCGAAGGAGCTGTCATGCAGGACGAACGTCGGGGCAGGGCCGAACCGGTTCGTACGCGCGGTCGCCTTACCCGAGCGCTCACCGTCGGCGTCATCGCGAGCGCGCTGGTACTCAGCGCCTGCTCGTCGAGCAGCTCCGGCGGTAACAGCAATTCCGGCACCACCACGCTCGTCGTCCAGAACGGCGCCGGCGGAGCGACCGGTGAGCTCAACGCCTACGCGCAGCTCAACAAGGAGTTCGAGAAGGCGCACCCTAAGCGTCAAGATCAAGTTCGTGACCAAGAGCTTCGACGAGCAGGTCTCGACCGCCAAGCTCCAGCTGTCGGGCAGCAACCCGCCGGACGTCACGCAGACGAACCAGGGCTACCAGGCGATGGGCACGTTCGTGAAAGCCGGCCTGCTGGTCGACCTCGATTCCTACGCGAAGAAGTACGGCTGGGTGACGCGGCAGTCGTCGAAGCTGCTCGAGCTCAACGGGCACTTCAGCAACGACGGCGTCCAGATGGGAACCGGCCCGCTGTGGGGCATCTCGGTGACCAACCCGTGGGTCGGGCTGCTGATGAACACCGACCTGGCAAGCAGGTCGGGATCAGCGGCGCCGCCGACACACCTTTGCCGAGCTCGAGCAGGACCTCGCCGCCGCGAAGGCGAAGGGCGTGATCCCGTTCCAGTTCGGTTCGTCCAACGGCGAGATGTCGGCGTGGCTGCTGACCGAGCTGGTGCTCGCCAAGGGCGGCCCGGACGCGGTCAACGACATCGTCTTCCACCGCAACAACCCGACGATGGAGTCGACCAGCGATCAGTGGGCCGCGCAGACGCTGCAGTCGTGGGCGAAGAAGGGCTACTTCGCGCCCAACTACACCGCGTACAAGACGGACGAGGCGTACTGAACAACTTCGCCGGGGGCAAAGGGCTGTTCGACCTCGTCGGCGCGTGGCTGATGCCGCTGCCCGGCTCGGCGGCGGAGACCAAGAAGTTCACGATGGTCGCCGTTGCCCGTCGGTGTCCGGGCGACAGCACCCCGAGCGCGATCGCGGCCGGCGACATGCCGTGGACGATCCCGACGCGCTCGAAGCACCACGACCTGGCCGCCGAGTGGATCAACTACGTCGCCAGCGACCACGCGGCCGACGTCATTCCTCGCGAGCGGGAACGTGCCCGTCGTACGCGCCGGCCGACCTCGAGAGCCAGCTCGCCGAAGCCGAACCTGCCCGCGGCCGTCGGCAGGACGCTGTCCGCAACGGCCTCGCCGTGATCGACAAGGGCTCGCCGGTGCCGTTCATCGACTGGAGCGCGCCGGACGTCTACGACGCGATCAAGAGCGGCTTCGAGTCGCTCACGGCGGGTCGCTGTCGCCGACAGACTTCGTCTCACAGCTGCAGAACGCGTACGGCCCGTACGTGACGGGACTGAAGTGACGTGCATTGCACAGCAGGTCGCTGGCAGTCCGTGGCCGCGCCGTCCCCGGACCCTCGCTCGCAGGAGGGTCCGAGCCGGGCGCCGGCGCGGCGAGGCGTCGATCCGCGCTCTGTCGGCTTCGCCTACCTGCTGCCGTGCTCTGCGCGGTCTACGTGCTGTTCCTGCTCGCACCGTTCGCTGCACAGCGTGTACCTGTCGTTCTTCTCCTGGGACGGAATCACGCCGAAGAAGCTGGGTCGGACTGCGCAACTACACGCAGGCGCTCGGCAGCGGCGAGATCCGCGGCGCGTTCGAGCACGCCTTCGTCCTCATCTGCTTCTACTCGCTGCTCACGACGGCCGTCGCACTCGCTGCTCGTCGGCATCATGGGCGGCATGCGGGTTCGCGGGCTCGCTGTCCTGCGGACGATCCTGTTCCTGCCGTACGTGATCGCTCCGGTGGTCACCGGTGTGGCCTGGCGCTGGCTGCTCTCGCCGGACGGTCCGGTCAACGCGTTGCTTCAGCGCCATCGGACTGGGCAGGTGGGCGCGGCCGTGGCTGGGCGACTTCGCCTGGGCGCTGCCTTCGGTCGGCCTCATCGGCACCTGGATGCTGTACGGCCTCGTGATGGTGCTGCTGCTCGCCGCGGTGCAGCGCATCCCGCTCGACCTGTACGAGGCGGCTCGACTCGACGGCGCGGGCGCGGTGCGCGAGTTCTTCGCCGTGACTCTGCCCGGCGTGTCGACAGGAAGTCCTCGTGGTGCTGGTGCTCTCGACCACCGCGGCGCTGCGCAACTTCGACCTCATCTACGTCACCACCCAGGGCGGGCCGGGCACGTCCACCGAGGTGCCGTCGTGGATGGTGTACCGCCAGGCGTTCTTCGTCGGCGACATCGGCCGGGCCTCCGCACTCGGCGTGCTGCTCACGCTGCTGATCCTCCTCATCAGCGTCGCGATCATCCGTCCCTGGCGGCGCGCGTGAGAACCGACTCGCGCTGCGATGGCTCATTTCGCACGGCGTCCTCGCTCGTCGCGGCGCTGGTCGCACTGGTTCCGCTGGTCGGCGTCGTGCTCATGGCCTCGGCGCGCCGAACGACGTCGGCGGCAAAATCACGTCTCGGCTCGCCCCACTTCGCGAACTTCAGCGTGGTGTGGGACCAGGCGCAGTTGCCCGACGCACTGCGCACGAGCTTCTTCATCAGCTGCATGGCGACCGTGCTGACGGTCGTGCTGTCGATCCCGGCCGGTTACGCGTTCGCCAGCTTTCGCGTTCCCGTTGCGGTCGGTGCTGTTCGTCGATCGTCCTCGCCGGGCTTGATGCTGCCGAACGAATCGCTGATCATCCCGCTGTTCTACGACTTCCGCAGTGTCGGGCTCGACAACAGCATCTGGGGTGTGATCTTCGTCGAGACGGCGCTGAGCCTGGCGTTCGGCTCGTTCTGGATGCGCTCGTTCTTCCTCAACGCGCCGGCCAGCATCGTCGACGCGGCCCGGGTCGACGGCGCCAACTCGTTCGTCATCCTGGTTCGCATCCTCGCTCCGCTGGCGATGCCGCAGGTACTGGCTCTGGCCGTTCTCACCTTCGTCTGGACGTGGAACGACCTGCTCGTCCCGTTGGTGCTGCTCTCCGGCGGAACGCACGTGACCGCGCCGATGACGCTTGGCCATATTCCAGGGTCAGCACGCCACCAACTACGCCTACCTGTCGGCCGCCGCGATCCTGACCGCACTGCCGGTGATCGCGGTCTACGTCGTGCTGCAACGGTCGTTCACCCGCGGCGTCATGGCAGGCGCCGTGCGCGAGTGACTGCGAGCGAACCGCGCCGTTACGCCCATGCGAACTTGCGAACGTTCGAGTCCCGATCAGAAAGGCATGATCACCGTGACCAAGCCAGCCGAACCCGTCGTGATGAGGTACCAGGACCTCGAGCGGCGGGTGTGGGGCGACGAGACGACCGGCCGGCTGGTCGACTGGTTCTACGCCGACGACGCCGAGCTCAATCTCAACATCGTCGGCATGCCCCCGAACGGTGTCAGCGCTGAATCGCCGGCCAACCCGACGATCTTCGGCGCCGACGAGCTGTTCTACGTCATCGAAGGCACGATGGTGCAGTCCAACCCGGTGACCGGAGAGGTCTTCGTCGTCAAGCCGGGCGAGGCGATCTTCTTCCGCAAGGACACCTGGCACTACCAGTGGAACTACAGCAACACCCAGTTGCGCATGCTCGAGTTCTTCCAGCCGGCGCCGAAGAGCCGGCACTGGCGGCGCTTATGCCCGCGCGCAGCCGCCGCGCAGCGGTGCCCCCGAAGCAGGGTCAGGACGAGCTGCTGGGCAATTGGCCGATGGCGCGCGACGAACCTCGCGAGAAGACGGCGTGGATGATCCACGAGCACGACATCCTCTGGCGCATGGAGGGCAAGCAGCGCGGCCGGGAAATTCTGGTGGGCATCCTCGCCAGCACCGAGCATCATGACCGTCGGGAAGATGTCCTTCCTCGGCCGGCCAGCGCAGCTGCGACTACCAGCACGACGGCGAGAAGATCATCTTCGTCGAGTCGGGCAACGCTGCACGTCGAGTTCCCGGGGACCAAGAAGTGGGTCGAGCTCGACGCGTGGGACGGCGTGCGCATCCCGGCCGGCGTCAAGCACTCGTTCTACAACATGAGCTCCGACCCGGCGTCGTGCCTGTTCAGCGTCGCGCCGACGTACTGCGCCGGGCTGCATCGACTGACGGCTCCGTGCGAGTCGACGGTGCCACGATGGCACGCGTGATCGGCCGCGGTGCCGTCGACTGGGGCGGGACCTGGATCCGAGTCGCTCTGGTCGACGGACGGACGCGATCGTTCACCGGGACCGCGTCCCCCGACCCGACGCCATTGATCGACCAGTACGCCGCGATCACCGAGCTGGTTCGCCGCATCGCCGACGCGGCTACGCGCGCTGCGCCGCAGGCGCTCGGTGTCGGTGTGGCCGGAATCGTCCAGCACGGAGCGGTGCGCACGGCGATCAACCTCGGCATCCACGAGCGACGCAGCCGACGTCAGCCGCGGCGCTGGCGGGCCGTACGGCTACCCGACATTCATCGTCAACGATCTCCAGGCCACCGCGCTCGGCTTTGCTCGGCCGCTGGCCGCACGGACTCACCGCCGCGATCAGCTTGGGCACCGGCGTCGGCGGCGCGGTCGTCGACGGAGGCCGCTGATCACCGGCGTGGGCGGCGGCCGGCGACTTCGGGCACGTGGTGATCGACGTCGACGGGCCACCTTGCCCGTGCGGTGGCGCACGGCTGCCTCGAGACTGCTGGTCTCGGGCAAGGTCGCTCGGCGGCAGCCGGCCCATCGACTGGCCGCACGCCGGTCACAGCGCTCTGCTCGCAGCCCGCGCGGTCGAGCGGCGAGCTGCACGCCGGCGACCTGCAGGACGCCGCCGATGCCGAGCGAAGCCGGCGCAGTGCTGCGCTGGACCGAGCCGCGGTGGTGTTCGCTGCCGGGCTGCGCACGACCGTGTCGGCGGCCGTCGACCCGGACCGCATCCTGCTGGTCGGCGCGATGCTCGCGTAGCGAGCGCGCGTTCGGTCGGGGTCGCGTCGGGATTGGCACGGCGCGCCGACGCGCCGTGGAGCTCGCACCGCGCTGGTTCCGGTGCCGCCGACGACGAGGACGCCAGCCCTGCTCGGCGCGGCCGAGTACGCCTCAGTTGGCTGGCGGTCCTGATCTCAGCGTCGAGGCGTTCGGGAAGGTGGCGCTGCGGTCGTCAGTGTGACTGCCGCGCCGGCGTCCGCCTGCGCCGGAGCTCGACGATCGCAACCACGACGGCGGTCGCGACCGCCGTCACGCGAGCGCGGGAGCGACCGCTCCACTCCGCAGCGTGCACCCACAGGCCGATTCCGCCACGGATACCACTGCGGCGCCGACGCTGGCTGCGGCGAGCTGCCACCCGATCACCCGCGCCGCCGCGGCCGCGCCGACCCGCTGCCGGCGTGCGCGCGGTCAGGAACGGCAGCAGCGGGCCGACGCCCGCGCCGAGCAGCCGAGTCCGATGATGGCGGCGACGGCATTCGGTGCTGTCCACATCACCGCCGCCCCGACAAGAGCGGCAAGACAGCCGCGCGCGCCAAACCGCCCAGGCCAGCGGTCTGGTCGGTGCACCGCGCCGATCGCTGCCAGCCGCGCGCCGCTCGAGCGCAGTCCAGTAGCCGAGCAGGCCAGCGCTGCGCTATCGCCGATCGCTGCCCGAGGGATCGGTCATGTACACCGCCGCCCAGCGGCAGCCGCGATCTCGAGACCGCTGACGCGACGAACGCCGCCAAGGCCGGCGGTAATGGCTCGCTGACCGGCCGGCGTTGACGACCCGCGCGGTACCGCGGACGTGACGGGCGAGGTTCGCCGCCGGCCGTGATCGCGCGGCCGACGTCGCGCACCGAGCACCAGCCATCGCGATCACGTGATCGCATAGGCCGCGAGCGAATGCGCCGTAGCCCGCACAGGCCGTGGCGCGTCGCCGCCGAGATGGCGAGGAGAAACGGGGCAGCCGGCCGCGCCGACCGCAGTACATGCCATGCATCAGCCTCATCAGGCGTCCGCCGACGCCGCAGCGCGGCGATGCTGCTCAGCACCGGGTCGAGCATCCCGCGCCACCGCTGAGTCAGCGCCACGCCGGCGCCCGCACCGAACGTTGGTCCCGATGGCGACGCAACGCCGACCCGTCGCCCCCGCCGAGCGGCCGCGACGGCGATCAGACGCTCGGGCCGTCCACCGACGTGCCAGACCCGCGCTGGCCAGCGAACTGGCGAAGAACGCGACGGTCCCGCACACGATCAACACCGATAGCGCGCTGGCCGGCTCGTGGTACACCCGCCGCATGTGCGGCCAGGCCACGCCGAGCAGTCCGTCCGGGATGCCGAGCACGACGAACGTGACAGAGTGTTGCGGTGAATGCGGGAGTGCGGACTGGCGCCGTCGCCAGGCGCGGTCACGCCGACAGCAGCCCGCCGTCCACGATGATCGACTGGCCCGTGATGTACCGGGCGTCGCGGGCCGAGCAAGTAGCGCGATCAAGCTCGGCGACTTCGGCGGGCTCGGCCCTGCCGTCCCAGCGGGATGCGCCGACCGATCTCGCCTGCGCGGCCTCGCGTCGGCCTGCATCGCCCAGTACGGGTCGTTGAACGGCGTGTCGATCCAGCCCGGGCATACGCAGTTGACCCGGATGCCGTGACCGGCGAGCTCCACCGCCAGCGAACGCGTCAGGCTGATCAGCGCACCCTTCGACGCGGCGTAGGCGAACGTTCCTCGACTGCCGCGAAAGGCCGCCGTCGAGCCGGTGAACACGCAGGCTGCCGCCGTTCTCGGCCATCGCCGGCGCCGCCGCCTGCGCGAAGAGGTAAGGCGCACGCACGTTGACCGCCATCGTCTCGATCCCAGTCAGCGACCGGATATTCCTCGACCGGCGCGACGAGATGCAGGCCGGCGGTGACCACGACCCCGTCCAGTCTCCGAATGCGCTGCCAGCGCCGCCGCGACCGCTGCGCGCCGGCGCGCCGGGTCGGCGAGATCATGCGGCCGGCGACGGCGCGGCCGGGCAAGTCCTCGGCCGCCGCGTCCTCGGCGGCGGCCGACGTTCATGTCGGCGACGTAGACGTCGTTGCCCGCCGCGCGCAGTGCGCTGACGCAGGCCCGGCCGATGCCAGTCGCACCGCCCGCGACGAGCACGCCGGTCACGCCGGCCACCCCGTCAGGCGCCGGACAATGCTGCGTACGCGCGGTAGTTCGCCGAGCCCGGACCGGCGGCGCGGTTCCGCACCACGGCAGCCGTGGTGTACACCGCGGTGCTGGCTCGGGAACTCGCGGATCGGCGCGGTCGCCCGCGCTCCGGCTTCGCCTCGAGCGCGGCGAGGATGCGAGTCGAGAAACTGGGGCAGGTCGTTGGGCAGCTGCGCGGTGATCAAGTTGCCGTCGACGACTACCGGCTCGTTCTGCCACTCGCCGCCGGCGTGAATCACGTCGTCCTTGATGACCGGCGACCGAGGTGACCGGCCGGCCCCGAACGATGTCGGCAGTGGCCAGCAGCCAGCCCGCGTGGCAGATCGCCGCCACCGTGTCGCCGCGCGCGTCGAGCTTGCGGACGAGATCGACCATCGCCGGGGCTCGTCGGAGGTACTCGGGCGAGAACCCGCCGGGCACGACGACGGCGTCGAAGTCGTCGGCGGTCACGTCGTCGATGCCCGCCTCGGCCACGACCGGATAGCCGAGCTTGCTCGCGTAGACCTCGCCTGCGGTCGGCCCGACGATGGTGACGCTGAGCTCCGGCCTCGCGCAGCCGCAAGCACCGGGTACCAAAGTTCGAGTTCCTGGTAGAGGTTCTCGACCAGCACGGCGACGCGGGCGTTCGCAGAGTTCATGCGTGCTCCTCGCTCAGACCGTGATGGACAGGATGCGGCGCGGGTTGTGGATCATGATCTGGTCGAGCTGCTCATCGGTGACGCCCTTGCTCTTCAGCCGCGGCACCCAGCTGGTGAACATGTAGTTCAGATCGACCTTCTCGTTCTCGAGCTGCGGGTCGTCGTCGGTCACCGCGACGCGCGGGTTGAAGAACCAGCGGTCGAAGGAGAGCACGATGCGCTCGAGGTACCCGTCCTCGATCAGCTCGACCAGCGCGTTGGCCATCGCCTCGTCCAACTCCTCCGCGCTGCCGACCCGCCATGGGATGCCGATGTGATCGAGCTGCACGTTCGCGCCCATCTTCAGGATCTCGCGCATCATCTCGACCTGCGGAGGGACGAACGCGTGCCCGATGATCACGCGCGAGAGGTCCATGCCCTCCTCGTCGAGGATCTCCAGCTGCTCGCGGCCGGGATTCGTGACCTCGAAGTCCATCGGGTCGATGTGCGTGTTGATGCCGCAGCCGACCTGCATCGCGGCGTGGGCGGCGGCCCGGATCACCCGTCCTCCACCTCGTGCACGTGCCGGCCGTGCGCGCCCAGCGGGCTCGGCTTCGGGGTGACGCTTTCCTGACCGGTCGCGATCTTGATTGCCCCGGCGCGGTAGGGAGTCTGCTGCCAGGCGAAGACCATGCCCTCGGTGAGGTCGCGGACGAAGAACTCCGTGAGTTCCTCGCGGGTCTGCCGCCGCCAGTAGTAGGGCACGCCCATCCGCTCGGGGAAGAACCCGGTGATCGCGACGACGTTCACACCGGTGCGCTGCGCGACGTCAACCATGAACTGCGGGTGCCGACCGACCTCGGGCGGGGTCATGTCGACCAGCGTCCGGTACTCGTTGGGCAGCATGCCCGGCCGTGACCTGCCCGGCGACCCGTCGACGGCGGCGTCGTAGTCGAGCACAGTGCGGTGGTCGAGTTCGGCGCCGGGATAGCCGTACAGCAGGTGCTCGTGGGTCAGGATCCGTCCGGACTCTTCGACCGGGATGTCGCCGAGGACGGTGCGAAACACTCGCATGATCAATCCCCTGGTTGCTGCTTGCTGGACAGGTCGTCGCACAGGCGCCGGACGAGGTCGGTGATCGCGTCAGCGTTCGCGGCAACCCGGTCGTCGTCGATGTGCCCGACGAGTTGGTCGACAAGGGCAGCGCCGGTGCCGCTCGCATAAACCCGCCGTCCCGCGGCGTCGGCGGACTTGATCAGACGGCGTTGTTCGTCGCTCGCCCGCGGCAGTCCGTCGACAGTGCCCGGGACAATCAGAGCGTCGAGGCTTTCGACATCCACGTCTGCCGCATGGGCGTCACCGATCACTGGATATCCGAGGAAACTCTCGCAGCCCGCGCTGTGCGAGGTGATCACCGAGACGTCGGCTCCCTCCTCCCGCGCGCGAAGAACCGGATACCAGAACTCGATCTCCTGGTAACCGGGATAGGCGAGAACAGCGACTGAACACCCACTCAGCGACATCTGCAGCTTTCCCAACTGGTCTAATAAATGGACCAGTTGGATACTAGCGGCGACCCACCGTGCTTAGCCAGAGCTGCCGCCACCGAATCGCTGGCCGACGCCGCCTGCAGGTCAGTCCCGCACGAACTCGGGCACCACGGCCGCGTAGGCGACGAGCTCACGGTATGCCGAGCTGGTGGCAACCAGCTCGTCGTGACGCCCGATCGCAATGTCGCGACCGTCGAAGTAGATGACCCGGTCCGCACGCGGCGCGATGTCGAGATGATGGCTGACGACGACGAGCGTGCGGTCACCTTGTCGCAGGACCTGCTCGATGCGGTGCCGCTCAGCGGCGTCGAGCAGCGACCAGCCCTCGTCCACCACGAGCACGTCCCCCTCGGACAGCAACGCGCGCGCGAGTACGAGACGTTGGGCATCGCCAGCGCC
This sequence comes from uncultured Actinomycetota bacterium, assembly GCA_963794885.1. Taxonomy (GTDB): domain Bacteria; phylum Actinomycetota; class Actinomycetes; order Mycobacteriales; family Jatrophihabitantaceae; genus RYN-133. The sequence continues at coordinate 38,955 of CAWCFH010000005.1, read as the reverse complement.
GAGGCCTGCGACCGCGTCGTCGAGTGAGGCCGGCGCAAGCCCGACCGCGCTGAGCACCTCGCGCAGTTTCTCGTCGCTGGGCGGCGAATCACCCGAAAGATAAAGCACATTCTCGCGATATGTGCCGGCGACGACGTACGGTTGCTGCGGTAGCAGTACGAGTCGGCCGCCGACGGACACGGTGCCGGCGGAGGGATCGATCAGCCCGGCGCACAGGTGCGCGAAGGTGGTCTTGCCGGCTCCGCTCGGCCCGACGAGCACGACCATCTCTCCGGCGGCGATATCGAGATCAAGGGCGGTGATGATGGGACGTGCCCCGTCGCGGTAGGCGAACGTCAGGCCACGGGCAGAAACCGCCGCGGCCCTGCCCTGACGAGGCGCAACGGCGGCCGGGTCGCGACGGTCGGCCACTGCGGCGAGCCGGTCCAGCAGGACGGCCAGCTGCACCAGCCAGCCGCCGGCGCCGCTCATCGACGCCGAGAGCGCTGGGATGAGCGCGGTGAGCACGTAGGTCGTTGCGCCGACGATGTCGCCGACGCTGATCCGGCCGTGGTGCAGCAACGGACCGCTGACAGCCACGAGCGCCAGCAGTGGCGCGTAGCCACCGATGGCCAGCACCAGGTGCCGCCGCGCGTTCAGCCGTGCCACCCGGATGTCGGCTCGCCCGGTTGCCTCGGCCGCCGCGGCGACGCACGACGCCGCGGCGTGTTCGGCCCCCAGGCCGCGCAGGACGGCCGGGTCGGCGAGAGTAGCGGCGGCGGTCTCGCCGAGCACCTCGTCGGCCAGCGCCGCGTCGCGCTGCGCATGCACCATCGCCCGCACCAGCAAGGCATACGCAGGAACGGCAAGCAGCAGCGGGACGACGACGATCAGCGCCAGCACCGGATCGAGCACCGACATGCCGACCAGCGCGGCAACGATCGGCACAACGGTCGTGCGCAGGCTGCGCGCAACGGCCGAGAGCAGATTGCGCACCTGGTCTATCTGGTCGATCACCTGGGTCAGCGGCGCCGATCCGGGCCGGCCCGTGTCGGCCAGCTCGGCCAGCGAGCCGCGCACGACCGCGGCGGTCAGGCCGTCGCGCACACCCTCGACGGCCGGAGCGAGCGCGACGTACAGACGCCGCGTGGCCACCGCGTTCGCCACGATCGCGACGGCTAGGCCGACCAGCCACCAGATCGCGTGCGCGCCCGCACCGCTGCGCACCGCGTCGACAGCGCGGCCGACCGCGAGTCCGGACACAGTGCTGGGCAATGCCTCCAGAGCGGTCCACCCGAACACGCGCAGCAGCACGTTCCGGCTCGGCCGGCAGGTCAGCAACAGCGTGAGGCCAGGTCGCGTTCGTCGCGTGGTCATGCCGGCGCTCCTACCTCTTCGACGACGCGTCCTGCGTCGAGACGGATGACCAGGTCGGCACGGGCGAGAACGGCGTCCCGATTGGTGACGACGACCAGGGTGCGTTCCTCGCGCACGGCCAGCAGCGCGCTGAGCACTTCGCGCTCGGTCGCCGGATCGAGGCTCGCGGTCACGTCGTCGAGCACCAGCAACCCGCTGGGACGAGCGAGCGCCTGCGCGATCGCGAGGCGCTGCAGCTCGCCGCCGGACAGCGGCAGGTCACGGATCGGCGTCGCGTAGCCGGCCGGCAACGCGCGCACCACGTCGTCGAGTCGCGCACGCTCGGCCGCGCGCTGCGCGTCGCCCCCGTCGAAAGCGAATGTGATCAACCCGTCGATGTCGCCGCCGAGCATCGCTGGACGGGCGTGGCCGAGCACAGCGCGGCGGTGCCCGTCGGCGTCGGGTTCGTGGGCCGGACTTCCGTCGATCAACGCGGTTCCCGTGGACGGCACCGTGCTGCCGGCGAGCACTGCCGCCAACGCAGAGCGGCCGGAGCCGGCGGCGCCGGTGATCGCGACGAAGGCACCGGCCGGAATGTCGAGGCTGACACCGTCCAGAACGGTCGCGCCCTGGGCGTCAACGACAGTGACACCCGACAGCGCTGCCGCGAGCGGCAACGATCGGGTCCGGGCACCGCTCGGGGCGATAGGCGTGTCGACGAATCCCGGCGAGCCGCGCCCGCGCCGCACGCACTGCACCGAGCCCGGCAGCAGCCTCGACACCGTCCAGGCTGCTGATCACAAGGTAGGTGTAGGCGATCGCTGCGACGTAGCCGGACATGTCGATCCGGCCGCTGGACAGCGACCAGCCGCCCACCGCCACGCTGATGAGCAGCAGCGCCGGCACGACGACCGCCGAGCGCCAGGCGAACCTGCCCTGCGCCGACCACAACGACTCACCAGCAGAACGCACCTCGGGCTGGGCCTCGAGCACCCGCGCCACCTCGCGTCGCCACGTGCCGTACGCGCGGATCGTCACCGCGCCGTGCTGCGCGTCGAGCAGGCGCTGCCCTACGCCAGCCTGCGCGCGGCGGTAGCGCTGCATCAGTTCGGACAGGTCGTCGACCAACCTGCGCAGTAGCACCGTAATGAGCAGCAGGCCGACGACGATGCCGAGCACCAGAGTCCAGTCGATCAGTGCGAGCAGGGTCAACGCGGCGACGAGGTTGATCACTGCGAGGCTCACTGCTGTCAACAGCGGCAGCAGCGCTGCCGGTTGCCGGCAGTCGACCAGGATCCGCGTCACTTGGTCGGCGGTGCCGCCGGTCGGCGTCGATCGGGTCAATGCGGAACTCGCCGCGCGGCGGCGCGCTTCGGCCGTCCCCAGTGCGACATACGCACCGGTGGCGAGCGTTCCGACGTAGTCGGCGCACAGCAACGCGAGAAGCGTCGCGCCGAACAGCACCAATGCCCGCGTGGTGCCGGCGCCGGCGACGACCGCCTGCAACGCAGCGGCCAACCGCGACGGCATCAGCAACATCGCGGCTGCGCCGATTGCCGGTGCGAGCACGACGGCGATTGGGTAGCGACGGTGGGACATCAAATCCTCATTCGGTGTTGTGGTTTGGGTCCGGCCGGCCCGTGACTGAAGACCGGCCGGACCCGGGAAGCGCGAGGTCAGTCGGCGACCTCGGTGATGCCGCACGTCCTGCCCCAACAGGTGAACAGGCAGGTCCAGGTGCACTTCGCCAGGCCTTGATCGGCCAGATCTGCGGTAGCGATCGGGTCGGTCTCGGGCAGCAGGTCGAGCGCTGCGATGTCGATGCTCATGTCGTTTCCTCCTTTCCGGGTGTCATGCCGATGACGCGATGGTCAGGCTCAGTGGTAGATCTCGGTGTTGTTGCAGGTGTCCCAGCACGTGATGAAGCAGGTGATGTAACAGCGCTGCAGGCCCTGGTCGGCCAGATCGGCCAGACCCGTCGGAGCCGTTTCCGGCAGCAGGTCGAGCGCCGCGATGTCGACGGTCATGTTGTTTCCCTCCCTTCATGAAGCGTTGGTTCGCACCGCCGGCCCGGTCAGCCGTCGGCGAGTTCGAGGAAGGCCACGACTTGGGCCAGCACATCGGCGCCCACGCGAGAGGTGAGCAGGTCGTGGCCGACGCCGGGGACGATGCGCACGATCGCGCGATGTCCGTGCCGGCGTAGGTGATGGTCGAGTTCAAGCGATTCAGCGACCGGCACGACGTCGTCTTCCGCCCCGTGCACGACGAGCACTCGTGCCGTTGTCGCAGCGAGTTCGTCGCGCAGGTCGGGCGAAGTGATGCCGCGCAGCCGGTGGACGAGTTCGGCGACCGGTCCGTTCGCGGCCGCGACGCGACTGCCGCTGAGGAATGGCGCGAGCGCGACGCAGGCCGACCAGCGCTGCGGATCGCGTTGCGCGGCGAGCAGCGCGAGCCACGCCCCGTAGGACAGGCCGAGCAGCGCAGGGCGGTCAGCTCGGCCGCGCAACGCCGCGACGTGATCGGCAACGGCGAGCACGTCGTCGAGATCGGGTCCGCCCCACGCGCCCGCGATCGCCAGCGCGTGGTCGCGGCCATAGCCGACCGAGCCGCGGATGTTCGGCGCGACGACAGCAATGCCCGCGTTGGCCAGAGCCGCCAGGAGCGGATCGAAACTCGCCCGCCACGCGTCGAGCGGGCCGCCGTGCAACGCGATCACGACTGAACGGGCCTGCTCCAGATCGCCCACGACAACCGCTTCGATCGCACCGAATTGGCGCACCCCGCACATCGGCACCGAAGCTGCGGGCCGATCGTCGAACGACCATGCGAGCGTCGTCGTGTCGACCCGAAGCAGCGTGGCCGCGCGGTCGGGAGTGCTGACCGGCACGATCAGCTCACCGTCGTGCAGCGCGCCACGGCCGAGCACGACCAGCGGCGGCAGCTCCAGCGCAAGTGCAGTGTCGGTGCTCAGGTCGACGACCCTGAGCGCCGACCGCGCACCGGTGTCGAACGCGACCGCGAGCAGCACGCCGTCCGTCCCCAGATAGATCGCGTTACCGGGACCGGCCAGCGCGGCGGGGAAACGCACCGGTGCCTCGCCGGGGTGCCCGACACCGAGGCGAACGTGCCCGGTGGCGTCGGTCGAGATCACCAGCAGGTTGGTCGATCGGACGAAGTCGAGCACCCGGTCGTCCGAGCGCGGCGACACTTCGACGAACGGTGCGACGGCGCCGGTGCTGAGGTCGACCTCGACCGCCGAGCAGTGCCCGCTCGGCGCGGCGACGTCGATGGCCAGCCGGCATGCGTCGAGGCGAGTTGCGCCGGTGGCGGGGCCACTGAGCCGCGCGACCTCGCGCAGCTGGCCGCCCTCGATCCGCATTACCCGGCTGGTGCCGTCGAATTCAATCGCTGCAGCGGCATCGATCAGCGCGAGGCCCTGCGCATCGCTGGCCGCAAGAGGCGTGATGACGCCGTCGAATGAGATCTGTTCGATGAGGTGACGGCCGCCGCGGTGATGGCACACCAGGATCGCGTCGTCGCCAGGCACCAGCTGGCTCATCGGGCCAAGGCCCGGCACGTTGAGCACGGTGCGTCCACGCGCGTCGCGCACCTCGAGTGCCGGCGCCGCATCAGCGCGCAGCATCGTGCACACCGCATACGCACCGGAGGGCGCGACCCGCCACGACACCCGCTGCACGGCCGGTTCAGTCAACGTGGCGGTCATCGCGCGTGCTCCGGCAACCAGAGCCGCGCTCCGCCGTGGCGGTAGCGGAGCAGTGCCGACAGCGCACCGCCATAGCCGACGTTGAAGTCGGGGGTGACGCGGCCGATCTCGTCGGTCAGCGCCGGGCCCAGCTCGTCGGTGGTGCGCCGCTCCCACATCACCGACAACAGGTCGCGTGCCCACGCGCGGTAGCGCGCATCGGGCAGGTCGAGAAGCTGATCGGCGTTGCCGGAAAGCCCGTGACAGTAGGCGATTCCGGTGTGCCACTTGACCGCCACGCACGCGCGCGCGGCCTGATCGAGCAATTCGTGGTCGACGTGTGCGTCCTGCCGGCGCGCGAGGAACGTGGCGATGCCGGACGAGCCGTTGCACCACAGCGCGAGCGCCGCGCCGGATTCGTCCGGACCGGACCGCCACCGGGCAACGTCATCAGCGACAACGGCCGCGCCGCGCAACGTGGCGGCTGCGCGATCGGCCAGGGCGCGGTATTCAGCCCGCCCGGTCACGTCAGCTGCGTCATCGAGGAACGCGCCGATTCCCGCGGTGCCGTGCGCATAGCCGTGGAACCGTGCGCCGGCGAAGCTCGAGTCGACCGTGCGCGGCGTGGTCCATGACACCGTGCCCGCGTGGTGGTCGGCGCGATCGACGAGGTGCCGCGCGATCCGGTCGATGGCGGCACGCAGGCGCTCGTCGCCGATCAGCTGGTGCAGCCGCACGAGGGTCAGGCCGAGGCCCGCGATGCCGTGCGTGACGTCGGGCCCGGGCCAGTCGAGCGGAAGCGCAAGCGCGTGCGACACGGCTCGCTCGATGCGAGTTCCGTCGTGTAGCACGTGGCCGGCCTCGGCGAGCGCCCAGCACGGACCGGCCCAGCCGAAGTAGAGCCCGACCGGTCCGGGAATGCGTGCGGCTAGGACGCGTTCCAGCCAGCCCGCGACATCGTCGATGCGCTCGGCGAGGTCAGCGCTGGGACGGGACACGTGCGCCTGGGCGAGAACACCCAGCACTCCGGCAGCACCGTGCTGGACGTTCGCGGCCAGCGTGCGCTCGCCGAACGAACTGCGGCGGGCCACGGCGCGCCGCTCGACACGGACTTCGGCGAGCAGCCGCGTGATCAGGGCGTCGATGGCGTCGTCGATCGTCTCGTCGACGCCCGAATGCGTCTCGGCGAGTGTGGCGGCGAGCGTGTCGGCGTTGGTCAACGGTGCCGTTGGCGGCAGGTATGTCGCCAGCGCTGCGGCCGCGTCGGCGACGGTCGGGCGTTGCGCGGGTTCCGTGGCGCAGAGCGCGAGGGCGAGGTCGGCGACCGGTGGCGGAACCAGGCGCGCACGCAGCCCGTAGCCGAGCCAGTCACGGGTCGACGTGACGCTCGCACCGAGGTACGGGTCTTCGCCGGTGAACGCGAACAGGGCGAGAGCGCCAAGGGAATACGCGTCGGCAGACGCGTTCGGCGCCGCTCCACCGAATTGCTCCGGCGCGCTGTACGCCGGGGTGCCGCTGCGAGTCGGTGCGTCGTGGCCCGGCAGCGTGGCGTATTCGAGATCGATCAACACGGCGCGGCCGTCGTCGGTGACGATCACGTTGTTCGGGCTGAGGTCGCGCACAACCGCTCCTGCCGCGTGCACGCGGGCGACCGTTCGGGCGAGGCGGTGCAACATGCGGCCGGTGTCGGCCCAGCTACGTCCCACGATTCCGTCGGACATGCCTGCCGACACCCACGACCGCAAGCTGCACCCACCGAGATCCTCCTCGGCGACGAACAGATCACCGTCCTGCTCGAAGACGCCGAACAGCTCAGGTGCGGTGCCCGTGCCGGCAAGGAAGGCCAGCGCCTCGGCTTCGGTGCGTAACCGGTCACGGACGTCGTGCCCGTCGCGATCTGTTCCGACATGAGCGCGGGCCTGCTTGACGACGGCCGCGCGGCCGGTGTGCAAGTCGTCGGCACGGAATACGCCGCCGCGGTTTGCATGCCGGATCGCCTCGCGTACCGCATACCGGCCATCGAGGAGCACGCGTCCGCTTGCGGCGCTGAGTGCCGGCGGTTGGAACGGATCGGTCGCCCACGCTGGAGCGACGAGGCCGGTGACGCGGCTGTCGGTGGTGATCGAGTCATCCGGCGCGATCAGTCCGCTGGCCACCTCGCCGTCATGGGTAACGTGCGGGACTCCGGTGAAAGCGCCGTAGCGGTAGTGCACGAGGCTGCCCGGCCGGAGACATCGATCCGAAAGCACGCGCGGGCCGGCCAGCCCCCTCGTCGCCGCATCGAGCAGGCGCGCGAGATCGACGGCTTGTGCGTCGGTGGCCGGATAGGCAGTGAGCAACTTTCCGGCGTTCTCCCGCGGGCACGTGGGATGGGTCAGCCACTCGACCTGCTGGTAGTCGCGGGCAACCTTGAACGGGACGTCCGCCGCGATCAAGATCGGGGCGCACGCGGCGAGCATGTCGGCGACGGTGACCAGGGTCGCCGACACGTGCAGCTTCCAGCCCTGCACGGGCATCGGTGCAGTCGTGCGGGCATGTGCCCAGAACTCGTCGACCTCGACCGTCCAGCCGGGTACATCGACCACAAGCTCGCGCAATTGCGCGGCCAATGGTTGCCGATCCGAGCCGGACGCGCCGCGCTCAGTGCGCGCGGCAACGCGAATAACGCCCATCGTGCCCTCCCCCGAGTTCCGCCCGGGCAGGGACGGAATGCAGATCAGGAGTGGGCCGGCGCCGAGGTGATACGCGCGAATCGGGCGAAGCGGTTTTGCTTGCGGCGCTGGGGCGCGCTGAACCTACCGATCGAAGCTGCGCACCGCGCCGTCAACTGACACTGGACGCCTCCGGCGACCTCCGACGCAGCCCGTCAGACGTTCGTCACCGAGGTCGACGACTTCGCCGAGTTGCCTACCGAGTCGGTGGCCTTGACCGTGATGGTGTGCTTTCCGGTCGATTCGGAGAACGTCACCGTGTACGTCGCCGTCGTCGCGCTGGTCTTGGTGATGTGGGCCGCTATGCCCATTCACGCTCACCGCGGTCGGCAACCCGTTCGCCCCGACGCTCAGCGATCCCGTCACCGTTGTCGAGTGACCGTGGATCGTGGCGCCGCGGTGGGGCGAGCTGATCGACGGCGGCTTGACCATGTCAGCAACGGCCAGGGACGCAAGGGGCTTGACGTCGGTGGTCGACCACCGCTCGCTCGTCGCGAAGCCAAGAAAGCCCGTGCCGCCTGCCGGAACCTTGACACTGAAGGCCATTCCGAACTGGTCGGGCTGGCTCGGGTCCGACGAGAACGTGATCTTCGACGGCGGTCGTGACCACGTCGCGGCGATCGTGTCGGCTTGCGGGTCGTCCGCCCTTGCGTGCAGGTCGGAGCGGATCAGCAGCGAGCCCGCCTTCCTTCCGAAACCGGTGACCGTCTGGCCGGGGCGCGAGGCGTGGAACGTGCTGCCGTGCGCGGGGTAGGAGAAGCCGGCGCTGGTATCCGCCGTGCCGCCGGCGGTCTGGTTCGCGGCCGCCCCGAGATACTGCAACGTCACTGTGTGGGCGTGGTGGTTGGTCGAGGTGAACGTGTCGCGGATCCTCACCTGGTGACCGTTGCGCCAGAACTTCGTGACCCGCGTGAACGTCACGCCGGTCGCCAGGAGGGCCGGGCACGACGCGGTCGTCGGCGGGTAATGATCGCTCGCGCTGCAGCGCTTCAGCGCCGCCGACTCGGTGATCGTCACGTCGCCGTTATGGGCGATCGACTGGCTCACGGAGAGAGTTGGCTGAGGAACGGTTAGGGGCTGGGGGCTGCTGCGGAAATCCTGCACGCCCGATGGCAGGTAGGCGTTGTGCCCGTCCACTCTGATCGCCGAGTGCTTTGGCGTTCCGGACGGGTCGATGTCCTTGTCCGGCAGACCGAACAGGCAGGTGAGCAGGATGGGTCCGGCTTCCATCGCCGGCGCCTCGACCGTGACAAGCGCCTGCGTGCCGCACGTCCCGACATCGTTCATCGCTGTGGCCCCGTCGCCTTCCTCGGACAGGGCGACGTAGCTGTAGACCTTGCCGCTTTCCTTGAGAAGACCGAACGCGTCGGTGTACAGGATGGGGCCCGAGTAGGCCCCTAGGTAGTCGGTAGTCACGTCGACGCCGTTCGGGATGGCACGCAGCCGGCAGTTGGTCGGCGGGTTGCTCGACAACGTGCCGACCACGTCGAACGAGCCGGAGGTCACCGCGACCGCCGAGGCCACTTCCGACACATCGGGCTCCTGCCCGACGATGAAGGTGACGCAGTCGATGTCCACCTGCGTGACGCTCGCCGAGGTCTCGCCGGCCACGTGTAGCTGGTTCACGCCGCCCAGCGTGTAGTGGTAGGTCAGCGTGCTCGACGGCAAGCTGACGTGAGTCCACGGAACCGGCGCCGCCGAGGCAGCGACGACGGGCGCGGCGAGCGCCGCGGCGGACAGCGTCGTCACGATGGCGAGGCGGGCAACGTATCGGATCATCGACTACTCCACGTGCCTGGGATCAGAGCTGGGTAGCAAGTCGCGAAACCAGCGTGCGGCGCTCGTTGTAGGGTCGCCGATCCGGACAGCTATGCCAATACTGTGCGCCAGCAAAGTCAGCCCGCCCGCGGTCATTCGTGGCCGATTAGACCTGCGACGAGGCATTCGTGCCGTCCGGTCTGAACCTCCGGGCGTGCCTGGCGTTCGGGTCAGCCGCGCCGCAGATCCTTGAGGATCCGTTGGCTGGCCAACCGGCCTGGCGAGCCGATCACACAGCCGCCGGGATGGGTGCCGGATCCGCACTGGTAGTAACCGTCGAGCGGGGTGCTGTACTGACTCCAGCCGGGCGCCGGCCGGAAGAAATACATCTGGGGAGCGAGGAACTCGCCGGCGAAGATGTTGCCCTCCGTCAGGCCGGTCAGCTGCTCGATGTCCAAGGGAGTGACAACTTCCCGGTGCAGGACGAGGTCGCCGAAGCCCGGGAAATGCGACTCGAGGACGGCCTGCGTCGTGTCACCGAATCGCTCGCGTTCGGTGTCCCAGTCGCTTCCGCGTAGGGCGTACGGCGCGTACTGAACGAAGCACGACATCACGTGTTTGCCAGGCGGCGCCATGTCCGGGTCGACCACCGACTGGATTGCCGCGTCGATGTAGGGCCGCTCGGAATACCAGCCGTACTTCGCCGCGTCGAATGCTCGCTCGACGTACTCGATCGTCGGTCCGATGTTGAGGAACCCGCCGTAGTGATCGACCGTATCGGGCAGCGCCGGGAACACCGGCAAACTGTCGAGGGCGAAGTTCACTTTCGCAGAGACGCCGCGGTATCGCAGCCGCTCGACGTTGTCGACGAGATCGGCGGGAAGCGTGCGCGGGTCGACGAGTTCCAGGAATGTATGACGGGCGTCCAAGGCAGACACAACTACCGGTGCGCGAAACTCGGTGCCGTCCTCGAGCGCTACTCCGACTGCCTGGCCGTCGCGGGTCAGCACGGACGCCACCGGCGAACCCACCCGGATCTCCGCGCCGAAACTCTCGGCCGCGCGTGCGAGCACCTGGGTGAACCCGCCGTTCCCGCCTTTGTGGAATGCCCAGGAACCGAGGTGGCCGTCGTGCTCGCCCATCTTGTGGAACAGCAACACGAGCCCTGACCCCGGCGACATGGGGCCCACCTTCGAGCCGATGATGCTCGATGAGGCGTGGTAGCCCTTGACTGCCTCGTGCTGGAAGTAGTCGTCCAGCCAGTCGGCGGCGCTGCCGGTCAGCAATCGCACGACGTCGTGCATCACCTTGCGCTCGACGCTGCCGAGGTGGTTGAGCAGCCATGCGACGTCGGCCTGGTCCGCGGGGTCCTTGCCGAACACGTTCGGCGGCGCGTTGTCGAACAGCGGCTGCACGGCCTGGACGACCTGATCAAGGTCGTGGTGGTAACGGTCGTAGGCGTCGGCGTCGTGCGGCGAGTGCCGCCGGATCTCTTGCAGGTTCTGCGCATGGTCGTCGCCCAGCAGCAGGTAGCCGCCGTCCCCGGTCGGGTGGAACGACGACGGCATCATCAGCGGCAGGAACCCATGGCTGACGAGGTCGAGCTCATGGATGATCTCCGGCCGCAACAGGCTGAGCGCGTACGAGAATGTTGTGAAGTGGAAGCCGGGCACCAGCTCCTCGGTGATCGCGGCACCACCGACGAACGGTCGTCGCTCGAGTACCAGGGTGCGTAGCCCTGCCTTGGCGAGGTAACCGGCGTTCACCAGACCGTTGTGGCCGCCGCCGATCACGATGGCGTCGTACTGGTGGTTCTGGCGGTCGGACTGCGTCGTTGCTGTCATTGCGCGGACGTCTTCCTCGAGGGGTTGAACAGGGGCAGCTTCGCGGCACGCACCTTGACCGTGGTGTTGCGATGGGCGATGGCGACCTCCAAGCGCAGCTCGGTTCCGACAGCGGCCATGTCGGGGCGCACCCGGGCGATGCCGATGTGGCGCTGGAGCACCGGCGAGTACATGAAGCTCGTGACGTAGCCCAGTTGGGTCCCGTCCTCGCCTGCGTCGTAGAGCACCGACTCGTAGGGCAGCGGATGCTCTGATTTCGACGGCAGCAGGCCGGCGTCACGGTGCAGCCGGTCCCAGTCCGCCCAGTCGACCACGATCCCGACCGCTGCCCAGCGCGAGGTGCCTTCGTCCAGCTCGCGACGGATCGCCTGCCGTCCGACAAAGGGACGGTCGTCCTGCAGCAGCTGCGACTTCGGCAGCATCCAGCCGAGGCCGAGTTCCTTGGGCGTAACCCGGTCGGCGTCGGTGAACGCGGTGCGGCTGTTGTGCCACTCGACGTCGATGAGCGGCAGGCCCGCCTCGATGCGCAGCATCATCAGCGCCTCCTCGCCGAACGGTCGCATGCCGTGCGGGGCGCCGGCTTCGAGCACTGCATCGAGCACGTCGAGCGCGTGCCCCGACTCGACGGTGATCTCGAACCCGAGGTCGCCGGTGTATCCCGTGCGCGACACCGTAACCGGCGCCGAGGCGAGCTTCGCCTGCGCGTGATCGAAGAACCCGAGGGACTGCACCTCGGGCATCAACGACGCCAGCGCGGCCCGCGATCGCGGCCCCTGCACCGCCACGATGCCGTACTCGTCGGAGACGTCCTCGAGCTGCACTCGCAGCGATCCGGCGAGGTCGGCGAACCACCCGAGGTTGGGCCGGGCGGCGGTCAGCAGGAAGTCGTTCTCGGAGTGTCGGAAGACGACGCCGTCCTCCATCACAAAGCCGCGGTCGTCGCACCACACGGTGTACTGCGCGCGTCCTGGGCGACAGCGGCGGACGTCACGCAGCAGCGTCCCGGACAACAAGCGTTCAGCATCCGGACCGGTGATGCGGTACTTGAACAGTGGCGAGGTGTCGAAGATGCCAACGGCATTCCGTACGGCGAAGTATTCGTGCTTCGGCGCCGAGGTGTAACGCAGGGGCGACAGGCAGCCCTGCCAATGGGTGTAGAGCCCTTGCGTGTTCAGCTCGCGCAACCGTGGGTGGAACGGCGTCGTCCGGATCACCGGTTCACCGTAGCCGCATCCAAACTCAGGGCGCGGGAAACCCGACCACGACCCGGTGACCGTCGAGGACGCCGCGCAAGGTCGCCCTCGCGCCGAGCCGCCGAGTCGCCCAGGCGCCGTGCAGCCGCCCGGTGTGGCCTCGAGCGCGAACCCGCAGGTGGACCGAGAGCCGGTTGGCGTACCGCCGCCAGGTCGCGGTCCCGCTCACCGCGAGGTCGGAGGTGAGCCGCACGCCGTGCAGGTGGAAGACCGTGGTCCGGTCGCCGGTGTAGCTCCAGTGCCCACCGCGCAGCCCGACGTCATGGCCGGAGTAGTTGTTCCCCCATCCGTCGAGCAGGTCGGCCACCGTCGCGGCTGCGGCCGGGGCGATCCGGCGCTCGACCAGGGTCGCCCGCCCCCGGCCGGCGGTGACGTCGCGGAGGTGGCGGGGGAATACGCCCATCGCCCGCACCGGCGGCACCTTCGAGGCGCAGCTGTGCTGCGGCCACTGGGCAGGCGTCTGCACGAAGCGGCGCAGGATGCCGACAGCGCAGTTGTCGGTGTCGCCGTCGGCGGTCACGTGGAAGCTGTTGGCGACCAGGATCTGGCGGGCGCGCGGGAACTGTCCGGCCACCATCGCCCCCTCGGCCGGGGTGGTGATCGAGTCGAGCTCACCGCTGAGCACGAGCGTCGGCACCGACGGGTACCCGTGGGCCGGGCGCGGGGGCCGGGCCGGGTTGTCGGGCGGAGCCGAGCGCCAGCGCAGACACCAGTCGAGCGACTCCCAGTCCGACCGGGCGTACTCGCCGACTGTGAACGGCCCGTAGGTGTGCGGCCACAGCCGGGCACGGCGGGCCAGCGCGGCGTGGTACTGCTGGATCCTGACTTGCGGCTCGGCGCTCATGTCGTACAGCTGCGGGTAGTCGTGGCAGCTCACCGCCGCGTCGAGACCCTCGCTGTAGTCCGATACCGGCCCGGCGTTCGTCCCGCCGCCGGTCGCCTGCGCGACCAGACGGAGCAGCGGGACGTGATCGCCGCGCAGCCCGGACCGCAGGGCCGCGGTGAACTCCCGGTAGAAGTAGGGGCCGTACGTCGCACCGTAGGCGACCGCCGCGAGGTTCGGCGCGTCCACGGTCACGTGCATCCGGCGGCCGTCACCGTCGTGGGAGACGCCCCGCCAGGGATGCCGGCGGACCACGCGGAGCACCCGATCGATGACCGCCTCGAAGCCCGGGCCGTCGCTGCGACAGGCCGGTGACCGGCGGCAGACCTTCGTGAACGAACTCTGCATCGCCGGGCCCTGGGTGGGGTACCACCCGGTCTCGCCGTACGTCGGATAGGCGCTGTCGAGCACGATGCTGCGCAGCAGATGGGGATGACGGCCGGCGAAGACCTCGGCGAAGAACGTCCCGTAGGAGTCGCCGTACAGGTCGACGCGGTGCAGCCCGAGCGCCCTGATCACGGCGGCGAGGTCGTCGGCGGACCGAGGCGTCGTGTAGTCGTCACGGCGCGGCCCGAGGCTCGTCGAGCACCGCCGCGCCGCGACGGAGTAGGCGATCTTCAGGTTCTGCAGCTCCGGACAGTCGATCGGGTCCGACCTCCCGGTCCCGCGCTGGTCCACGAGCAGCAGGTTGCGCCGGCGCAGCAACGGACCGTACATCGCGGCGTACGACGAGCCGCTGGCCGTGGTCGCGTAGCCGGGACCGCCCTCGTGAGGGACGAGGGTCCCGAGCACGCGCTGGTGCCGATCAGTGGCCGGTCGGTAGGCGAAACCGATGCGGATGGTGCCGGCACGTGGCTGCCCCGGCTCCCGGGGCCGGTCGAGGTGGCCGCAGTAGGCGCCCCGGACCACCGCGCAGGGGTGCAGCCGGACTGACCCGACCGTGATGGATCGCCCGGGCGTAGCCGCCGGAGCCCCCGCGTTGTGCGCATCAGGCCGCGGACGATCCGGTCTTGCCGTCGCCGTCGCCGTCGCCGGGACAGCGGCTGCCGCGATCGCTACCAGGCCGGCAGCCAGGAGTCGGGCGCGCATGAGCACAGCATGGCCCGCGCCTCGCCGGTCGGGAAACCCGTCCAGCATCCCCGCCCTCGGCCTCCACACTCGCTCTCGGGTACTTGATCAACAGCGAGGTACGCCCAAATGCGACCACAACTCGCTGTTGATCAAGGGAAACCCGAGGTCGCGGAGGATCTCCCCCGCGCGGCCATAGCCGTCGGCCGTCACCGGCAGCGGGCTCTCCGGCTCGGTGCCGGGGTCAGAGCTGGGCGACGATCTCCCGGCAGACGCGTTGGCCCGAGACGACCGCGCCGTCCAGAAAGCCCTGCTGGTAGGGGTCGGTGTGCTCGCCGGCGAAGTGCACGCGCCCTTCGGCGACGCCTTCGTACCCGCCCGTCGTCGTCTCCTGCCCGACGCTCCAGTAGGAGTACGCCCCGTGGTGCCAGCGGTCCTTGACCCAGTGATCTTCCCAGGCGGTGCCGGTGTACGCCGCCGTGGTGCCGGGGTAGACCCGCTCGATCTGGTCGAGGAACCAGCTCACGTCGGCCGCCGGGGCCGGTCCGTGCGCCGCTCCTGTCAGCGTCGTCGCGCCGGCCTGAGCGCCGGGGAAGCCGAGCAGGATCGCCGGTCGGGCGTGCGGTCCGAGCGGAACGCTGTCGTCCCAGGCGGTGCAGAAGCCGTTGTATTCCGTGTAGGTCCCGCCGCTGTAGCCCAGGGCCGGCCAGGTCTTGCGCTTGAGCTCGACGTGGATCTTCGCGTTGGAGCCGAGGTGCCCGTGGGCGATGGCCCTGAGCTTCAACGGTGACAGGCCGGACCGGCAGAGGTCGACCAGCTTGAGGGCGGTGAACGGCAGGGCCAGGACGACCTCGTCGGCGACGACGTCGACCATCCGGCCGGCGTGGTCGAAGGTCAGGGTGTGGGTGCCATTGTGGTTCTGCCGCAAGGCAACCAGCGCGTAACCCTGGCGTACGGTTCCCGCGGGTAGCTGCTCGACCATGCGGTGCACTATCTGGTCGTTGCCTCCGGCGATGTGGTACTTCTCGTCGTAGCCGGACATCGGTGCCAGGGACGAGCGTGGGTTCGCGTACGGCAGGTAGATCAGGTTGAGCGCCGACTGGTCGGCGGGATCCCCGCCGTACTCCGAGACCGCGTTGGCGAGCATGAGCTTGCCGAATCGCGTGGTCGATCCGATGCCGGACTCGTCGAGCCACTCCGGGACGCTGAGGTGGTCGAGCCGGCGCCCCTCGGCTGTGCTCCGGTCCCACAGCTGCGGGAAGGGTGCGGAGTTCGCCGCTTTGCGAAAGGCGTGGAAACCGATTGTGGCCCAATCATGTTGGGCGTCCTTGACGGTGTACGGGCCGCCGTCGATCCAATAGATCTCCTGGCCGCGATGCAGGTCGCCGCCGTTTGCGACCTCCTCCTGCAGGCCGAGTCGCTTGGCGAGGCGCCGGATCGGCAGCTGGTCGGAATTGATGAAGGCACCGCCGTGCTCGCCGACCAGGCCGCCGGAGAAGAAGCCGCGCAGGCTCCAGCACCGCCCGCCGATGTGACTGGTGTCGGCCTCGTAGATGGTCGAGCGGATCCGGTGATTGGTCCACAGAGCATGCGCGGTCCGGGTGCCGGCGAGCCCGCTGCCGACGATGACCACCCGGGGCGCCCTCGTGTCGGCCTGCGCCGCGGAGGGCATGGCGATCAGACCGGCGGACGCGACCGCGCCGGCCAAGAAGGTACGTCGTCGCAGCGCGGCGCTTCGCTGTCGCTCCGACCCGCCCTGCTCGAGCAGCTCGTCGACGGGCACTCCCGTCTGCTCGGACTCGGCGTGCGCGGCGACCATGCGCTGCATCGCGGCGGTGGCGGGCGAGTAGCTCATCCGACGAGGCATCGGGTCTCCTCAGCCGAGCCCGTCGAGGCAGGCGGCCACCAACGTGCCGACCGCGTCGAGGTCGTAACCGCCCTCCTGCACGACGACCGTCGGCAACCCGAGCTCGCGCAGGATCTCCCCCGCGCGGCCATAGCCGTCGGCCGTCACCTCCAACGGGCTCTCCGGGTCGACCGCCGCCGCGTCGACGCCGAGCGAGACAACCAGGGCGTCCGCGCCGTTGACCCACTCAGCCAGGTCGCGGACGCCGTCGAGCCAGCGACCGTCGCCGGTTCCCTCGGGCAGCGGGAGGTTGCGGGTCGCTCCGGTCCCGTCGCCCGCGCCGGTCTCGTCCGCGTGCCCGAAGAAGTGCGGGAACCAGCCGTCGGCAGGGTCGACGTGCAGCGAGCCGTAGCGCACATCGGACCGCTCCCAGAAGATCGCCTGGGTGCCGTTGCCGTGGTGGGCGTCGAGGTCGATCACCGCGACCGTGTGGCGACCGGCTGCGCGCAGCGCCTCGGCGGCCACGGCAGCGTTGTTGAGGTAGCACGAGCCGCCGTAGCCCTCGGCGGTGGCGTGGTGGCCCGGCGGCCGGCACAGGGCGTACGCCGTGCCCACCCCGGTGGACACGAGGTCGACCGCGGTCAGGGCGCAGTCGACAGCAGCTCTCGCGGCCTCCCAGGTGCCCGGCCCGACCAGGGTCATCGTGTCGTAGCCGAACTGTCCGGCTCGGCCGTGCGTAGCGGCTGCTCTGGTGACCGGCATGCCCTGCGTCATCGCCGGCGTCGGGAAGACGTAGGGGACGACCCGGTCCTGGCCGACCAGCTCGCCGTACGGCCCGTCGAGCCACTCGTCGTAGATGGTCCGCAGGTGGTCGACGAACGCCCGGTCGTGGACGCGATGCAAGACCGTGTCGTCGTGCGGCACGGCCTCGACGAGCTCGTGACCGGTCAGCGCGTCGAGGATCCGGTCGACGCGCTCGGGGACCTCGGTGCCGTCGGTCGCGACGCCGACCCAGATCTCGCGCATCGGCAGATGCCGCCGGGTCTCGGGGGACCACACGACCGGGATCGGCATGGACGGAGCATCGCACGCCGGTGCGATGCCTGGTTGGATGCTGGCATGCCGCGTGCTCGCGACCTCGGGATCGTCATCGGGTCCCTGCCGACCGGCCCGACCAACTCGGTCCTCGACGTACCCGGCGTGGGGCTCGGCCATACGACAGTGCACCGCGACGAGCCGCCCCCGCCGGAGGGCCGAGGCATCGCCCGCACCGGCGTCACCGCCCTCGTGCTGGCCGACGACGCGTTCGCCAGGCCGCTGCCCGCCGGCGGAGCCGTGCTGAACGGCGCCGGTGAGTGCACCGGCTTCATCACCGCCGCGGAATGGGGATCGGCCGAGACGCCGGTCTACCTCACGTCGACGCTTCAGCTCGGCCGCGTCTACGACTCTGCCTGCCGCATCGAGTTGGAGGTCAATCCGTCGTGCGCGACCGACTTCATCATCCCGGTGGTCGCGGAGTGTGACGACTCCTTCCTCAACGACGCCCGCCGGATGCAGGTCGAGCACGACGACGTCGTCGCCGCCTGGCAGCGGCGATGGCGTCGCGCGGATCCGCGACTCCCCCGGACGAAGGTGCGGTCGGGTCCGGCACCGGGATGTCGTGCCTCGGCTTCAAGGGCGGCATCGGTACGGCGTCCCGGGTCGTCGAGGGGCACACGGTTGCGGTGCTGCTGATGACGAACTTCGGGCAGCGCGAGGAGCTCGTCGTGGGCGGTGTGCCGGTCGGGCGGCGGCTGTCCGCGAGCGACGGGCCGGCGCAAGCCGGCCGGGTCGTGCATCGGGATCGTGGTCACGGACGCGGCTGTCGACGGCGCGTCGTGCGCACGACTCGCCCGCCGGGTCGGCCTGGGTCTGGCCAGGGCGGGCTCGGTCGCCCATCACGGCAGCGGCGAGATCTTCATGGCCTTCGGCACGGGGATGCGGCTCGATCGGGACGGCAAGCCGGACGGCACGCCGGTGGTGACCGGACGCGCTCTCGACCCGCTCTTCACCGCCGTCGTGGAGGCGTCGGAGGAGGCGGTGCTCAACTCGATGTTCACCGCCCCGACCGTGGTCGGGAGGGACGGCAACACGAGCGAGTCGGCGCACAACGACGAGGTCCTGAGGCTGCTGCGGTGAGAGTCCGCGAGGAGCGGATCCCGGTCCGCGACGGTGGCTGGCTGGCCGCGACGCTGTATCTCCCGGACGAGTCCGCCGGGCCGCAGCCGTGTCTTGTCGAGGCCCTCCCCTACCGCAAGGACGACCTCACCTCGTCCTACGCCGAGAGCTACCGCTCGCTGTGCGACAACCACGGGTACGCCGTCTGCCGGATCGACGTGCGCGGCACCGGCTCGTCGCCGGGCGACGCGCTCGACGAGTACCAGGAGGCGGAGCAGCGCGACCTGCCCGACGCCTTCGGCTGGCTCGCCGCCCAGGAGTGGTGCGACGGCCAGATCGGCATGTGGGGCACGTCGTACTCCGGCTTCAACTCCCTGCAGATCGCGTGCGAGCGACCGCCGCAGCTGAAGGCGATCTGCGCGATCTACGCCACCGACGATCGGTGGACCGACGACGTGCACTGGCGTGGCGGCGCGCTGCGGCTCGTCGATCTCGTCGACTACTGCCACTACATGACGCCGATGTGCGTGCTGCCTCCGGTGCCGGCGGTCTGGGGCGACGACTGGTACGACGAGTGGGTGCGGCGGCTGGAGACCAACCAGCCGTGGGTGCTGACCTGGCTGCGCGAGAACCGGCACGGCGCGTACTGGAACCACGGATCGGTACGGCTCGACGGGACGACGTCGGGCTACGAGCGGATCGGGTGCCCGGTCATGATCGTCGCCGGCTGGGCGGACGGGTACCGCAACAACTCGTTCCGTACCATCGCCGAGCTGGCCCGGCACGGCGTGCCGCACCGGCTCCTGGCCGGCCCGTGGGCGCATGCCGATCCCACCACCGCGATGCCCGGTCCGCGGATCGACTTCGAGGCCGAACTGGTCGCGTGGTTCGACCACTGGCTGCGCGGCAGCGGCGAGCACGAGGACCGTTGTGACGTGTTCGTGCGGGCGTCGACGAGGCCCGAGGTCGACCTCGACCTGCACGAAGGATCGTGGGTCACCCTGCCGTCGGTGCCACCGGTGGCCCCGGTGACCCTGGATCTCGACGGGCCACGGACGCTCGAGGTCGTTGCCCGATGTCGGGACCACGGCCTGGATCGACTGCGCCGGTCACCTGCCCTGGGGACTCTCGGGCGACCAACGCCTCGACGACGCCCGCTCGCTGACCTGGGATCTCGCGGCGCCGTCCGCGTCCGCTGGTCGGGTATCCGACGCTGCGGGTACGTGTCTCTGCTTCGGCACCTGCGGCATCGCTCTCGGTGAAGCTCTGCGACGTCTTCCCCGACGGCACGTCCGCCCTGGTCTCGCGAGGCACGCTCGACCTCGCCTACCGCGACGGTGTCCACGGCCCGGCGTCCCCGCTCGAGCCGGGAGCCGGTGTACGACGTCGAGGTCGTGCTGGACGCGTGCGCCTATTCCTGGTCACCCGGGCAGACGCTGCGGGTGTCGATCGCGGGCGCCGACTGGCCCAACACCGTGGCTCCACCCGCGCCGGTCGTCGCTGACCGTCCATGAGGCGTCGCTGACGCTGCCGCTGCTCACCGGCTCGTTCCCCGAGCCGACGTTCGGCGCCGGGGCGGAGCACTCCGCGGAGTCGGCCGAGGGCGTCGGCTGGGAGTTCCACCACGACGTCCTGGCCCGGACCACGACGGCGACCACGCGGTCGGACTCCCGCTACCCCACCCCGTACGACGGGACCGCGCGCGAGCTCTACCTGGGCGAGGTCGCCGTCGACACGCGCACGTTCGCGCAACGGGCGCACGCCGACACCGTCTACGAGCTGAGCTGGCCCGGTATCGACGTCACGGTGCGGTCGACCATGACCGTCGACGTCACAGCCACGTCGTACGACGTGTCGATCTGGACGCAGGCCGTCCTCGGCGGCGAGTCGATCAGCGAGCGGAGCTGGCAGGAGTCGATCCCCCGCTGATCGCGTCACACCATCCAGTTCGGCTGGTAGGCGGGATCGGTGAGTCCCGGGCGGTCGAACCCGAAGGCGGACGACGTCCGAGGACGTCTCGCCCGTCGTCGCCAGGTCGGCCAGGATCCGGCCGAAGGTCGGCGCGAACTTGAAGCCGTGCGCCGCGCCCAGGCCGACGACGACCGAGGGATGTCCCGGCACGGGCGCGAGCACGAAGTCGCGGTCGGGCGTCAGCGTGTACTGGCAGCGCAGCGACCGCACCGGCCGGCCGGAGCCGGGCAGGAGCGAGCCCACGAAGCTCGCCAGGCGGTCCAGCATCTCGGGATCGGGGTCGGACGGTGCGGTGGTCCGGATCGACGACCGGCCCACCGCAGTCCTGCGCGGCCTTGATCGTGGACTCGCCGTAGCAGGGGAACCCGTAGTAGGACGGTTCGTCCATCCAGATCCACAGCGGCATGTCCGCGAACGGCGCGGGTCGGCCGGCTGGAAGTACGTCGCCTGCTCGAGCGTGACGGTGAGCGGGATCGCGACGCCGAGCCGCGCGAGCACCTGGTTGGTCCAGGCATCGGCGCAGACCACCACCCCGCGGCACGTGTACGACGCGCCCGGGGTCTCGACGGCGAGGTGGGAGCCGTGGTCCTCGACGCCCGTGACCGCGGTCGAGCCCAGCAACGCTGGCGCCGTTCGCCGTCGCGAGGCGTTGCATCGCGGCGGTACCTCGCGCCGCAGGGACGATCGCGCCGCGGGACTGGAACAGGCCACGTGTCCCGGGGGGTGGGTCGAACACCGGCCAGCGCCGGCGGATCTCCGCGACGTCGAGTTCTTCGAACTCGATGCCCACCTCCCGCATCGACGCCACGTAGTCGAGCGGCGAGATGGCGCAGTCAGGCGGGAAGAGATCGAGACCGCCGACCACGGTGACGAGCCGCTCGCCCGACTCGTCCTCGAGCCGGGCCCAGTCGTCGTACGCCTCGCAGGTGAGCCGCACATACGCGGGCGTGTGGTAGCTGTGCCGCAGGATCCGCGAGGTGTCGTGGGAGGCGCCGCGGCTGTGGCCGAGCTCGAACTGCTCGAGCCCGACGACGGAGTGACCGCGGGCGGCCAGGTGCCACGCCGCGGCCGAGCCGAGCGCACCCAGTCCGACGACGACGTAGTCGACGTCAGCCACGCTCGAGCCTGGGCAGCAACCATCGCCGGATGTCGGCGGAGTCGTCCTCCATCGGCGCGAACCAGCCGTGGGTGTAGGCGCGCGAGGACATGCCGCGCTGCACCGACTCGCAGATCGCCCAGTCCTGGCGGTTGACCATGTCCCAGAAATCGCCCGCGTCGGACGGGTCGAACGACGCCGATTCCACCTCCGACGCGGCGAACAGCAAGTGGCACTCGATCGCGGTCCGGTCAACGGCCAGCGGGCGCAGCACGAAGGCAGCGACGTGATCGGCCGAGCACGACAGCATCAGGTTGGGGTAGACCAGCTCGCCCTTGTGCCGCACCCGCTCCTCGTCGGTGAGTCCGGGGAGCGGGGAGCGGTCGGTGGTGCCGGACATCGTGAACGTCCAGGCGCCCTCGCGGTGCGGAATGCCGGCGTCCCAGTCCAGCCCGCGTCCGCCACCCGCGAACGACGGCACCAGCCGCGACAGCTCCGGGTGCACCGGTCCGCAGTGATAGCACTCGTTGTAGTTCTCGGCGATGACCTTCCAGTTCGCCGCGACGTCGTAGGACATGGTCAGCCCGGTCGCCAACGACGACAGGTCGTAGTTGGCCAAGCGTGCTGCCGGCCCGCCCCACCGTGTCGGACGAGCGGAGCGGCCTGCGCCGGCGTCGGGTGCACGAAGACGAATCCACCCCACTCGTCGACACCGACCGGATGCAGGCGGAAGTCCGACGCCTCCACCTCACCGTCCTCGGTGTGCGGCGCGCGCAGCAACGAGCCGTCGAGGGCGTAGGTCCAGGAGTGGTACGGGCACCGGATCGACTTCACCGCACACGTCCGCGGTGCCGCCCCCGGAGGCGTGGGGAAGAGCTGCGAACCGCGGTGGCGGCAGACGTTGTAGGACGCGTGCAGGGCGCCGTCCGCGTCGCAGGCGACGAGCAGCGACTCGCCGAGCACCTCGACGACCGCCACCCGCTCGGGGTCGTCGAGGCCGAGGTCGTTTCGGCGGCCGACACACGTCCACTCGCGGAAGAGCACGCGCTCCCGCTCGTGCTGCCACGCTGACGGGTCGACGTACATCTCCCGCGGCAGCGCCGCCTGCAACGTCACGTCATCGCTCCGTCCCGGGCGGCGACGAGGTGACAGGCACACCGATGCCCTTCGGGATCCGCGGGCAGCACCGGCAGCGCAGTACCGCGACAGGCGTCGGCCACCTCGTCCGCCGCTCCCGAGGCCAACCACTGGCACCGTGGATGGAACCGGCACCCGCGCGGGATCCGGGACGGGTCGGGGATCTCGCCGCGCAGCACGATCGGCTCCAGCCGCTCCATCTCGGGTATGACCGACAGCAGGGCCTGCGTGTACGGGTGCTTGGGCGCCGTCAGCACGTCTTCGGTCGGCCCGGTCTCCACGACCCGGCCGAGGTACATGACCGCGATCCGGTCGGCGATGTTCCACGCCAGCCCGAGATCGTGCGTCACCACCAGCACACCGAGCCCGAACTGCTCGCGCAGCTTGAGCAGCAGCGCCAGGATCTCGCCGCGGATCGACGCGTCGAGGCTCGAGACCGGCTCGTCGGCTATCAGCAGCGACGGCTGCACCGCGAGTGCGCCGGCGATCAGGACGCGCTGTCGTTGACCGCCCGAGAGTTCGTGCGGGTAGCGCAGGAACAACGTCTCGGGAGGGCGCAGCCCGGCCGACGCCAGCGCGGCGGCGACGAGTTCCGTCTCGCTCTTGCCCGACTTCGCCACCAGCCTGTGGACGCGCAGACCCTCGGCCACCGACTCGTACACGGTCTGCCGTGGGTTGAGTGCGCCGAGCGGGTCCTGCAGCACGAGCTGGACGTGGCGTCGCAGCGCCTTCAGGCCGCGCCGGGAGCGGTCGAGCGGCTTCCCGTTCCACAGCACTGTGCCACTCGCCGGTCGCTCCAGGCCGATGAGCGTGCGCGCCAACGTCGTCTTGCCGGACCCGGACTCGCCGACCAGTGCGACGACCTCGCCGGCCCGGACCGTGAGGTCGGCGCCGTCCAGGGCGCGCGCGACCCGACCGCTGCGGGTCGAGAACTCCACGCGGACGCCGTCGGCCGACAGCTCGATCGCTCATGTCGCGACACCCGCAGGCTGTCGTCGCGTCGGGCTCGCCGATGCGCACGCAGGCGGCAGCTCCTGCCCTCGCCGTACGGCATGAGCGCCGGCTCGGCGGGAAGGCAGACCTCGGCGGCACGCGGGCAGCGCGGGGCGAAGGTGCAGCCGGCCGGGCAGGTCCCACGGCAGCGGCGGGTCGCCCGGCAGCCCGGCCGGCGCGAACCGGGCGGCGGGGTCACCGACGCGCGGGAACGCCGACGACAGCGCGGCGGAGTAGGGGTGCAGCGGTGCGGCGAAGATCTGGTCGGCCGGCCCCACCTCGACGACGCGGCCGGCGTACATGACAGTGATCCGGTCGCAGAGGTTGGCGAGCACGGACAGGTCGTGGCTGATCATCATCATCCCGACGCCGCGCTCGCGGACGAGGCCGGACAGCACGGTGAGCACCTGCGCCTGGACCATCACGTCGAGCGCGGTGGTGGGCTCGTCGGCAACGACCAGCTCCGGATCGCAGGCGAGGGCCATCGCGATCATCACCCGCTGCTTCTGACCACCGGAGAGCTGGTGCGGATAGGCCTTGGCCCGCGCCGGGTCGAGGCCGACCTGCTCGAGCAGCTCGCCGATCCGCGAGCGCACCCGCCCCTCGTCGAGTTCCGGCGTGTGGACATGGATCGGCTCGGCGATCTGGGCACCGATCCGGTGCACCGGGTTCAGCGAGTGCAGCGCTCCCTGGAACACGATCGACGCACCTGCCCAGCGCACGGCCCGCAGCTCGCCCCAGCGCATGGTCAGGACGTCGCGTCCGTTGAAGCGCACCTCGCCGGTCACCGTGGCGTTGGCCGGCTGCAACCGGAGGATGGTGCTGGCCAGGGTCGACTTGCCGCACCCCGACTCCCCCGCCACGCCGACGATCTCGCCGCGCTCGACCGTCAGGTCGACACCGCGCACGGCCGGCAGCGGACCCTCGCTGGTCGCGTAGGTGACCGTCAGGTCGTGGATGGACAGCAGTGAATCGCTCATCGGCGCGCTCGCAACCGTGGGTTCAGGATCTCCTCCAGCGCCTGTCCGATCAGGGTGAACGCGAGCACTACGAGGACGACGCACACGCCCGGCGGCAGGACGTACCACCAACAGCCGGTGGTGATCGCGCCGGCGTGATAGGCACCGTCGAGCATCGTCCCCCACGAGGTGCGCGTCGGATCACCGAGCCCGAGGAAGCTCAACGTCGTCTCGGAAAGGATGGCGATCGCCACGGTCAGCGTGGTGTTGGCGAAGACCATCGGCATCACGTTGGGCAGCACGTGCTTCGACATCTGATGCCAGCGCCCGGCGCCGATCGCCCGGGCCCGCTCGATGTAGGCGCGTTCCTTGATCGACAGCGTCTGGCTGCGGATCAGCAATGCGGTGCCCGGCCATGACGTCACGCCGATCACGACCACGATGTTGAACAGACCGCGGCCGAGGACGGAAGCGAGCACGATCGCCAACGGCAGGAACGGAATCACGAGGAACCACTCGGTCAGCCGGAAGGTGATCCGGCCGACCCATCCCCCGAAGTAGCCCGAGACCAGGCCGACGACGGTCCCGAGCACCATCGAGATCACGGTGGCGGCGAGGCCCACGAGCAGCGAGATCCGAGCTCCCCAGATCAGCAGCGTGAGCACCGAGCGGCCGTTCTCGTCGGTACCGAGCCAGTAGTTCGACGAGGGCGGACCGAGCACCGGCCCGTTGGCCTTGGTGACGTCGAGCCCGCTCGAGCTCGCCAGGAGCGGAGCCGCGAGCGCGATCGACCACGAAGAACACCAGGATGCCGAGCCCGAGCATGCCGCTCCGGTGCCGCCGGAACTCAGTCCAGACCCGCTTCAACGCCGCCAGCCGGCGCCGTCGGGCAAGCTGCCGTGCCGAGAGTTGGACGGTGACGGTCTGGGTCATTCCGGTTCACGTCCGCACTCGCGGGTCGATCCACCCGTAGATCAGGTTGGCGAACAGGTTGGCGACGATCACGCCGGCGCTGGCCACCAGGAAGGTGCCCTGCAGCACCCAGAAGTCCGGGACGCCGATGGCGTTGGTGGCCAGCAAGCCGAGCCCCGGGATGGAGAAGACGGTCTCGACCGTGATGGCGCCGCCGACCACGAACCCGATGTTGAGGGCGATGATCGTGGTCGTCGGCAGCATCGCGTTGCGTACGGCGTGCCGGTTGCGCACCTGCACATCGCGCAGCCCCTTGGCCCGTGCGGTCTGCAGATAGTCCTCACCGAGCTCGTCGAGCAGCGAGCTGCGCATGATCAGCGAGAAGTCCGCGAGGTAGGCAAGCGTCAGCGTGGTCACGGGCAACACCAGGTGCCACATCGTGTCCAGCACGCCGTGCAGCGAGTGTGGGGTCGACGTCCGCGCTGTGCAAACCGCCCGTGGGGAACAGGCCGGGGACGAACCAGAAGCCGACGCCGAGCGCGGCGATCAGCAGCAGGCCCAGCCACCACTCCGGCATCGCGTACAGCGTCAACGAGGTACCGGTGGTGATCCGGTCGAACAACCCACCCCGCCGCCATGCGCCGCGGATCCCGATGTACGACCCCGATCACCGTCGCCAAGATCGTCGAGGAGCCGACGAGCAACAGGGTCGGCCAGAGGGCGTGGAGGATCAGCGTCGAGACCGGCTCGTGGTACTCGACCGAGATGCCGAACTGGCCGGTGAACGTGTTGTGCAGGAACGTCAGGAACTGCCGTGGGATCGACTCGCCCAGGCCGTA
Source organism: uncultured Actinomycetota bacterium (assembly GCA_963794885.1). Taxonomy (GTDB): domain Bacteria; phylum Actinomycetota; class Actinomycetes; order Mycobacteriales; family Jatrophihabitantaceae; genus RYN-133. The sequence goes on along the minus strand of CAWCFH010000005.1, from coordinate 12,490 downwards.
GGTCTTGTTGAACGCCTCGACCTGGGCCGGCGTGCTCAGCCGGCCGCGTCCGAGCGTTCGCGCCGGGTCGCCGGGCAGCACCCGGAACAGGAAGAAGTTCACGACCAGCATGAAGAAGAAGCTGCCGATCGACCCGAGCACCTTGAAGCCGACGTACGCCGCGTATCCGCGTCTGCGGGGTTGACCACCCTCGGCCTCGGCCTCCCCCTCGGCCTCGACCAGCCCCGGGTTCGCTGCCGGAATGCTCATTCTCGGTCTCCGACGGTGGCTCGGCGGCGCATCAGCCGCACAGCCGAGCAAGGCCAGCGACGGCGACGACCAGCACGGCAGCCACCGATCGTGAACGCCGTGCCGATCGACCTGGACGACCCGCCCTTCGTGGCAGACGACAGCCCCGTGGAGCTGACCACCCCCAGTGGCGGAGCCGCAGTTGCCGGCCTGGGATGCGGGCTTGATGTGGATGTAGTTGTAGACGCCGTACTGCTCGAGCCACACGCCGCCCGGGTTCGGCTGCGCCACGAAGCAGGCGAAGTGGTCGCTGCGCACGGCCTCACCGATCGTGTCGTACGCCGTGACCAGGTAGGGCGACTGCTCGTAGAGGATCTGCTGCATCTGCTTGATCTCGGCCTCGCGCTTGGCCTGGTCGGTCTGCACGTGCTGCTCGTGGTAGAGCTTGTCGTACTGCTTGTTGCAGAACCACGAGTCGGACCAGTTGCCGCGCTGGCCGCAGGTCATGTAACTGAGCATCGTTGTCGGGGTCGGGCTCGACGAACCAGCCCCAATAGAAGGCGTCGAAATTGCCCTTGAGGATGATGTCGGTCAGCTGGTTGGAGCTGGGGGTCGACACCTGCGCCTTGATCCCGAGCTGGCTCAGCCACGACTTGAAGTAGTCCATGGCGTTCAGCGACGTCTGTCGAGTCGGAGCGCGCGTCCAGCCTCAGCGTGCCGATCGGTTTGCCGTCCGGCATCGTCCGTAGTCCGTCGGGCCCCTTCTTGTAGCCGGCCGCGTCGAGCAGCTGCCCCGCCTTGGCCAGGTCGAAGGTCATCTTCTGGCCGGCCGGCGGCTCCCAGTGGTACCTCTTGTACGACGGCGGGACGATCGTCGTCCCCGGGAGACCGGCGCCCTGGTAGACCTTCTGGATCAGCTCCGGCAGGTTCAGCGCGTAGCCGAGCGCGTGCCGGAACTTGGGGTCGAGCATCGCCGGGTTGGGGTTGCCGATCGGCTTGCCGGTCTTGAGGTCGACCGAGCCGGTGTTGAAGGCGATCTCCTCGAATCCGGGCGAGTTGCCGTTGTGGGCGGTGACGCCGGCCTGGCCCTGCAGGTGCTTCACCTCGAGCGCGGTGATGCCCTCGATGAAGTCGACCTCGCCCTTGAGCAGTGCCTGGATGGCCGAGTCGTCGTTCTTGTAGAACTGGAAGATCACCTCGTCGATGTGTGGCCGGCCGCCCCAGTAGTCGGGGTTGGCCTCGAACTTGAACGTGTCGCCGTTGGCAGTGCCCTCGACCAGCCGGAACGGCCCTTCGCCCACCACCGGTTGGCCGTTGCTCGGCGCGGCGGAGTAGGTCTTGACGTGCGCTCTCGCTGACGTTCTTCCAGACGTGCTCGGGGACGATCGGGATCGGCAGCAGCGGCAGCGTGGCGCTCGGCTGCTTCAGCTTCATCACCACCGTCGTCGCGTTCGGCGCGGTGATCTTGGTGACGCCGGTCAGGTAGGAGATCCACGACGCCTGCTCGGTCTTGCCGTGGAGGGCCCGGTTGAAGGTGTAGGCGACGTCGTTGGCGGTGAGCGGCACCCCGTCGGAGAACTTCACTCCCTTGCGCACCGTGAACGTCCACGTCTTGCCGTCCGGGCGACGTCGTCCACTTCGTGGCCAGGTCGGGCGCCGGTGACATGTCGGTCATCGAGTAGCCGACGAGGTAGTCGTAGGTCAGGCCCCACATCTCGTACGACGGCGCCTGGATGCCGACGAACGGGTTGAGCGAGTCCACACTCTCGCCGAGCATGGCGACCTTGAAGACCACCTTGCTCTTGGCGGACGCCGGGCCGCCGGCGGCAAGGCCCGGGACCAGGCTCGCCAGCACCAGACCCGACGGCGATGAGGAGCCGTGCGGCGGTACGGTGACCGCCGTGCCCAGCCACCCCACTGGCCAGACCGACCCGCCGGTCCGCGCCTCGACGGCCGTACACCCACACCGAGCACGGCGTCGTCCGCTCCGACCCGTACCAGTGGCTGGCCGCCGTCGGCGACCCCGCCGTCCTCGCGCACCTGAGCTGCCGAGCGAGCCTTCTACGACACGTCGTGTCTTCATCTCGAACCCCTCACGTCCGCGCTTCGCGCGGAGATGTTGTCGCGACTCCCCGGCACCGACGAATCCGCGCGCTGGGTCCGACGGCAGGTTCACCTACTGGACCCGGCACCGCGTGAACAGCGAGTACGCCGAACTGTGGCGACTGAATCACGGTTCAACAGCCGGGTCAACGACCGAATCCGAATCGTCATTGGTGCTTGACATCGCCTCGCTGGACGCCGGGACCGGCTACCTCGACGTCGGGGTGACCCTCGTCAGTCCCGACGAGGACCTGCTCGCCTACAGCGTCGACACCGACGGCGACGAGGTCTTCGAGCTCAGGTTCCGCGACCTGCGCACCGGAGAGGATCTCGCCGACCGGGTGCCGCGCAGCTACTACGGCGGCGCCTGGAGCGCGGACTCCGGCTCGTTCCTGTACACCGTCCACGACGACGCATATCGCCCGTTCCAGGTGTGGCGGCACCGGCTGGGCAGCGACCCCGGTGATGACGTGCTGGTGCTCGAGGAGCCCGACGAGATGTTCTCGGTCAACGTGCGGACCACCCGGTCCGGCGAGCTGATCGTGATCTGGAGCGAGAGCCGGTCGACCAGCGAGGCGTGGGTCCTGGACGCGGCGGACCCGGATTCCCGGCCGCGGTCGGTCGGGGGCCGCCGGCACGGCGTCGTCTATCGCGTCGAGCATGCCCCGTCGCCGGCCGGTGACCGGCTGCTGGTCGTCACCAACGACGACGCGGTCGAGTTCCGGATGATGACGGCGCCGGTCCCCCGCGACTCCGACCAGGACCACACCACGTGGACCGAAGCGTCGTCCCGAGGACCCTGGCGAGCGTCTGATCCGGGCCGACGCGTTCGCCGGCGGCGTCGTCCTCTCCTACCGCGTCCGAGGGCGGGCATCGGCTTCGCATCGTGCCGCACGACGACCTGGCCGGCGCCGGTCAGGTGCTGGCGAGCCGCTACGAGGTGGGCTGCCTCGCGCTGGCGCGCAACACCTCCTACGACGCGGCGACGGTCGACCGTCCGCGACGCGAGCTACCTCCGGCCGGCCGTCTGGTCGTCGGTCGACCTGCGCAGCGGGGCCGCGACGGAGGTGCAGCGCGGGGAGGCGCCGGGATTCGACCCCGAGCAGTACGCCGTGGAGCGCCGCACGTTCCCGGCGCCGGACGGGACCGCCGTACCCGCGGTGCTGGTGCGGCACCGCGAGACGCCTCTGGACGGGACGGCACCCTGCGTGATCTATGCCTACGGCGCCTACGAGGCCGTCGACGAGCCGGAGTGGGATGCCGCGCTGCCGAGCGTGCTCGACCGCGGTGTGGTCTGGGTGCACGCGCTGGTCCGCGGCGGCGGCGAGGGCGGCCGGCGCTGGTGGCTGGACGGCAGCATGCGGCACAAGCAGCACACGTTCGACGACCTGATCGCGGTGGCGGACGGTCTCGACCGCGACGGGCTGGTCGACGGCACGCGGATCGCCACGCGCGGCCTCAGCGCCGGTGGGCTGCTGCAGGGCGTCGTGTTCACCCAGCGACCCGACCGATGGCGGGCCGTCGTGGCGGAGGTGCCGTTCGTCGACGTGGTCACCACGATGTTCGACGAGGACACGCCGCTGACGATCACCGAGTGGGAGGAGTGGGGCGACCCGCGCATTCGCGAGCAGTTCGACTGGATGCTCGCCTACTCGCCGTACGACAACGTGCCGCCCGCCGGCGGCCGACCCGACCTGCTGGTGACCGGCGCGGTCCACGACCCACGCGTGATGGTGCGGGAACCCGCCAAGTGGGTGGCTGCCCTGCGGCACTCCGACCCGGAGTGGTCGCCGCGGTGCCTGTTCCGCTGCGAGACCGGCGCCGGGGCGCACGTCGGTCCGTCCGGGCGGGTCGCGCACCTCGGTTACGAGGCCGAGGTGTACGCCTGGATCCTCGACGTCGTATCGCCGGAGTCTGAGGCGAGCACGCAGTTCGCCCTTGGCGACCCGTTCCGACGCGGTCAGCGGCAGATCGGCGACGAACGTCCAGTAGCGCGGGACCTTGAAGTAGGCGAGCTGTCGCCGGCAATGCTCGATGAGGTCAGCCAGGTCCGTCGCGCCGTGACCGTCGGCGGCGACGATGACGGCGTGTACTTCTTCGCCGCGCAGTTCGTCGGGCTCGGCGAGCACCGCCGCCATCGTGACGGCCGGGTGCAGCTGCAGCACCCGCTCCACCTCGGCGGCGGCGATGTTCTCCCCGCTGCGCCGGATCATGTCCTTGGTGCGGCCGACGAAGTAGATGCGGCCCCGCTCGTCCATCCGGGCCAGGTCGCCGGTGTGCATCCACCCGTTCCGGAACACCGCCCGCGTCGCGTCGGCGTCGCGGAAGTAGCCGGTCATCATCCCGGCGCCGCGCACCACGAGCTGCCCCGTGGCGCCGGGTGGCACGGGGTTGTCGGCCTCGTCGACGATGCGGGCCTCGCGTCCCGGTACCGCCCGGCCGAGGCAGCCGGTGCCCACGCATTCGTCGTGATCTCGCGGGTCGAGCCGGATGTCGCTGCCCGTTTCGGTCATCCCGAACGCTTCGAACCACGGCACACCCCAGCGCGCCTCGAGGTCGCGGTGCAGCTCGGGCGGGATGGCCGACGCGCAGATCGACCGCAGCGTGTCCGGGCGAGCGGGAGCCGGCGCGCTCAGGAGCAGTTTCGGCATCATGCCCAGGCAGTAGAACCAGGTCACCCCGTACTCGATGATCTTCGACCAGAACGAGCTGGGGTGGAAGCGATCGAGCACGACGAGACGACACCCGGATGCCAGGCCCAGCGCGACGTTCCACTGCGGGTCGATGTAGTGGAACGGCTGGGCGGTGAGGATGACGTCGTGCTCGGTGATGTTCGGGAACCCGTCGATGAGGCCCTGCACCAGCGTGGTCCAGTACGCATGCGGCAGGACGCATCCCTTCGGCGCGCCCGTGGTACCGGACGTGTACTGGATGTTCGACACGGTGTCCGGCGCGACGTCTGCCTCGGGCGTTGCGCCGGTTGACGGCGTGAAGTCGTACGAGTCCAGCGAGACCACGGCTTCCAGGCAGGTCTCTGCCTGGATCGTCCGGAGCAACTCGGCGTGGCTGTCGTCGGCAAGAGCAAGTCGTGCCTGTGAGTGGGCGAGCAGGCGGGTCGCGTCGTAACGGCGATAGCTGGTGTTGACCGGCACGATCGCGGCACCGAGCTTGGTGATCGCGAGCCAGGCGAGCGGGAACGCCGGTGCGTTGTCGAGCATGACCGCGACGTGGTCACCCGGCCGGATGCCGTTGTCCGCGAGCAGCTGGGCGAGCGCGTCGCTACGCACGTCGACGTCGGTGAAGGTCAGCGACTCGCCGTGCTCGTCGAAGACCCACGCAACGCGATCGGGCCAACGCTGGACCGCCCGACGCAGCAACGCGGGAAGTGTTTGCGGCAGAGTCATGCGCCGCGGTTCCGTGCCCGGCTGGCTGCCAGCGCCTCGTCGCCGCGCCTGGCCAGCCCGTCGGTGATGATCGCGTGCGAGATCTCCAGCTCGAGGCCGGCCTCGAAAGCCGCATCGATCCCGTTGTCCAGCGCGGCCTTCGCCAGCGCTGTGGGCACCCGCGGCTGACTCGCCAGTCGTCGCGCCCACTCCATCGCCGCGTCCATCAGTTCGTCGGGCGGCACGACACGATTGACCAGGCCGAGCCGCATCGCCTCCTGCGCGTCGATCGCCTCACCCAGCAGCAGCAACTCCTTCGCTTTGACCGGACCGACGAACAACGGCAGCAACTTCGTCAGCCCGCCGGTGACGCTCAGCCCGAGACCGACCTCCGGGAACCGGAAGCGCGTGCCCTCGGCAGCGACGACGAGGTCACATCCCAGCGCGAATTCTGCGCCCGCACCCACTGCGTGCCCGTGCACCGCGGCGATCACCGGGATGGACAAGACCGCGGATTCGCCGGGTGACCTCCTGCAGGTGCTCGAGACGGCGCAACAAGCCGTCGTCGTCGCCGCGCGGCTCCTTCAGGTCATGGCCGGCGCAGAACGCTCGTCCCCGACCGGTCAGCACCGCCGCACCGCAGTCGCCCGCCTCGACCTCGGACAAGGCGTCGAGCAGCCCTTCGACAAGCTGGTCATTGACCGCGTTGAGCCGGTGCGGGCGGTTGAGCGAGATCACCGCGACGTCGGCATCGACGGTGAGAACAACCGCTCCGTCGTCGGCGTGCAGCGTCGACACAGCCGTCCTTCCTGAGCCAGGGTGAGAGTCGTCAAGTGCGTTCATCGTCCATCTTCGAGCCGCAGCGAGGTATCACCAATGCTGGTCGACACGGTTTACGTCGGAGCGCGCTTTCTGACGGGCCGCGAGTTCACCCCGGTCGACGCCCTCGCCGTCCACCACGGCCGGATTGTCGCCCTGGGCGACGATGCGCGGGACTTGCCGGCCCGGCGCCGGATCGACCTCGGCGGAGCAGCCGTCGTGCCGGGCTTTCACGATGCGCACAACCACCTCGCCTGGTTCGGGATGAGTCTCGACGAACTGCCGCTGGGCGTCGACAACGTCCGGTCCGTCGACGACGTCTACGCCGCGGTCGCAGCGCGTGCCGCGGAGCTTCCGCCGGGCAGTTGGATCATCGGCAGCGGCTACGACCAGAACAAGCTCCTCGGCGGCCACCCGAGCGCCGAAGCGCTGGATCGGGCTGCGCCCCGGCATCGCGTGTGGCTCAAGCACACCTCCGGCCACATGTGCGTCGTCAACTCGGCGGTGCTCACCGAACTCGACCTGGACCATGTGCCCGAAGGCGGTGACGTCGTCCGCGACGCCGCCGGGAAGCCCACCGGGCTGCTCCGCGAGCAGGCCCAGCTGTTGTTGCAGCCGCTCGTGTATCCGATACCGGTCGACCGGGTGACCCGCGCCATCGAGCGCGCGAATCGTGCGCTGCTCGCGCAGGGCGTGACGAGCGTGCAGGAAGCCGGCATCGGCGGCGGCTGGATCGGCCGGACACCGATCGAACTCGCCGCCTACCAGAACGCGCGCGCAGAACATGTCCTCGACCTGCGGGTCACGCTGATGATCGCGGCCGATGCGATGCACGCGCTCGAAGCCGCCGAGGAGGACGACATCGGGTTCGGCCTCGATCTCGGCCTGCGCACCGGATTCGGTGACGACCACCTCCGCATCGGCGCGATGAAGATCTTCGCCGACGGCTCGTTGATCGGCCGCACGGCGGCCATGTGTCGACGCCTACGTCGACGGCGAGGGCGGACGCGGCTACTTCCAGACCTCGCCCGGCGAAACTGCGCGAAACGATCGGCCGTGCGCACCGTTCGGGGTGGCAGGTAGCTACCCATGCCATCGGCGACCGCGCCGTCGGGGAGGTTCTCGACATCTATGAAGACGTACTGGCTGCGCATCCTCGGTCCGATCACCGGCACCGCATCGAACACTGCGGGATCACCCGTCCCGAGCACGTCGAGCGGATTGCGCGGCTCGGCGTGATCCCGGTTCCGCAGGGCCGTTTCATTCACGAGTTGGGCGACGGGATGGTCGCGGCGATCGGCGCCGAACGCGCGGAATGGTGTTATCGGCAGAAGTCCTTCCTGGACGCCGGGATCGAGCTGCCGGCCAGCTCGGACCGGCCCGTGGTGAACGGCGATCCCGTGCTGGGTCTGCGCGACCTCGTCGAGCGCCGAACTGCCACCGGTGCAGTGCGTCGCCGCCGACGAGCGATTGAGTCCCGCGCAAGCCTTGCGCGCCTACACCTACGGCTCGGCGTACGCGGGCTTCGCAGAGCGCCGGGTGGGTCTGCTGGACCTCGGGTACCTCGCCGATTTCGCAGTACTGTCTGCAGATCCGCTGCAGGCTGAAGACCTCGGGACGGTGACCGTGCTCGCGACGATCGTCGGTGGGGAGACGGTTCACACGCGTGTTGAGGAGTCTGGGTGTCGGTCCGTCAAGCGCTCCCGTCCGATCTGTCGGTCATCCGGCAGACCTTGGAGACGCATGCACGACAGCGAGGCGTCGATGCGCCGCGCCGACTCGGCGATCGATGAGCTCGAAGATGCGTTGTTCGGTGAGGACGCGTTCGTCCAGGTGACCATCGCGGAGCGCGACGACGCGTCGTTCGCCGGACTTGCGATGTGGTACCGAACGTTCTCGTCGTGGGCGCGAACGTCGGGTATCTGGCTCGAGGACCTCTTCGTGGTGGAGGCACACCGCAGGTCGGGGGTGGCGAGCGAGTTGATGGGCTATCTGCGCGGCCAGACCGACGGTCGCATCGAGTGGGACGTGACGATCGGAAACGCCACCGCGGAACGCTTCTACGAGAGCCTGGGCGCGGTTGCACTGCCGGACGTCACCCGCTACCGCTGGGTCGCGAATGATCCGCTTCAGCCGGCGAACACATGACGACCCGCCGGCGGAGAGCTGTCAGGTCAGTTTCCTGGTGCCGCATCCGGAGCGCACGGCGGTCATGGTCGCCGATCGGCGGATGGGCCGGCCTGGTTGCCGACTGTTTCGCTGTCCGACGCCGAGCCGCGGGTGTCCGAGATGCTCGCCGCTGTCGACGTCCTGGACAGCGACACGACGGTGGTCCTCCGGACGGTCATGACCTCGGCCTGTGCCGCGGAGCGGGGCGAGGTACGCTGCTGGTGGAGTGCGATGCCATCGGGGCGGCGCCCGCGCCCGGCTGGACCTGGCTGGATCTCGATGCGCAGGCGATCGCGCGGCTGGAGCCGGAGACGTCCCGGGCAGCGGTCGCCTCGTGGGTCCGCGAGCGTGCGGACGGATGGTCGCCGTTGCGACCTGCGTGGTCGCGGCCCGGCTGGTTCGCACGCGCGTCCACGTGGATGGTCGAGCAGATGGCGGCGGTCGGCCGGCCCGCCGTCGGCGCGCCGCGGCAACACCAGCTCTGGGGTCTGTCGGTGGTCCTGCGCGCCCCGTCCGCCGACGGTGACGTGTTCTTCAAGTGCACGCATCGATCTCTTCCGCCGTGAGGCGGCGCTGACGCAGGCCCTTGCCCGGCTGATGCCGGACGTCATGCCGGAGGTGCTCGCCGTCGACGAGCTGCAGGGATGGCTGTTGATGCGCGACCTCGGTGCTCCCGAGCTGGGCGAGCAAGAGGAATCGCTGTGGTGCCAGGGCATCGTGACCCATGCCGCACTCCAGCGGTCGATGCTGTCTCGTACGGACGAGCTCGTTCGTCTTGGGCTCCCGGTCCGCTCCCTCGCCGGCCTGGCCGCGTGGGTTGAGGAGCTGAGTGCAGACACCGCTCTGCTCGAGCGGATGCCCGCCGAGCTGCGTGAGCGATGGCTGGCGACATCCCCGGCCCTGGTCGAGTCATGCCTGCGCCTCGACGCGATCGGTCCCGGCCCGTCGCTGGTGCACGGCGACTTCCACCCGTGGAACGTCGTCCACGGCCCGGGAACCACGCGTGTCTTCGACTGGAGCGACGCCGCCGTGTCGCACCCGTTCATCGATCTCGCGACCTACGTCTTCCGGACCGAGGACATCTCCGTGCGCCGCGACCTGGTCGACGCCTACGTCGCGGCATGGTCGACCGGAGGGTCGGACGAGTCCCTCCGCGAGGCCGCAGCACTGGGACTGGTCGTCGGAGCGCTGTACCAGGTGCAGAGCTACCGTGCGCTCCTGCCAACGTTGATGGGAAACGGTGCGGACGACGACTTGGCCGATGCCGACCTGGACTGGATCAACCGCTCCCTCACCCGTCACGAGCAGGGCCTGGAGAGCCCGACCTGACCTCACCGAGCGCGACGGTTGCGGGCACCCGTCGTCGTCAGATCCAAAGCCGTGGAGCTGAGGGGATTCGAACCCCTGACCCCCACACTGCCAGCCCGGGGGCAGCGATTCACGGAGCCCTTGTAATACGGGGCCTCCGCGATACGATCACCTTATGGAATAAGGGATTCGGTGCCGTTCGCTGTCGTCTGCTGTCGGCTCGTGTCGCGTCGTGGCGGCGGGTCGCAGGGTCAAATCAGGGTCAACGAGTTCGTCGGCACGATCCTCGGTCGGGATCGGAGGTGTTGCGATGGGGCAGTCACGCAAACGTATCGGCGGGGACGGCAAGGCCCGCTACACCGCCTACTACGACGACGTCACCGGCCGGCGCCGCTCCGCCGGCACGTTCGCCTCGCGGCGAGACGCGGACCGGGCCTGGCAGCGCGCCGAAGCCGACACCGCCAAAGGCCGGCACACCGACTCCGGCCGCAGCCGGCAACTGTTCGCCCGCTACGTCGAGGACGAGTGGTTCCCCAACCATCAGATCGAACTGACCACCCGGCAGAACTACCGCTACGTGCTGGACAAGCACATCCTGCCCGTCTTCGGCGGCTACAAGATGATCGCCATCCTGCCCGCCGACATCCGCGCCTGGATCACCACGCTCAAGGACAACGGCGTCAAGCCGGCGACCGTCAAGCACTGCCTGGCCGTGCTGTCGGCGATCTTCACCACCGCGTTCAACGACCAGATCACCATGCTCAACCCGTGCGCCGGGATCAAAGCACCGACCGTGCCGCCGGCCACCCGGCGGATCATCACCCCCGACCAGTTCGCCGCCATCCACGCCGCCCTGCCCGACCGACGAACTGCGACTGCTGGTCGAGACCGACGTCGAGACCGGGCTGCGCTGGGGCGAACTCGTCGAACTCCGCGTCCACGACCTCGACCTGCACCACGGCCTGCTCGCCGTGTCCCGGACCGTGATCGAGATCCCCGCCAAGTTCCACCCCACCGGCGACCGGTTCCTGATCAAGAACTACCCGAAAGACAAACAACCCCGCCGCCTCGGCCTGTCCCGCCACATCCGCGACCTGCTCGCCGACCACGTCGACCGGCAAGGCAGCCGGCGGACCTGCTCTTCCCCGCGCCGCCACCGGCCGCGAAACGCGACGAGCGAGCGGACTCCGCCGACGCGCGACACGCTCGGCCTGACCGAGCCGAACGCCGCCGGACACACCTACCGGCACGGCACCATCACCGCCTACAACATGGCACCCTGCCGCTGCCAACACTGCCGCGACGCCTACGCCACCTACCGCGCCGCACCGCCGCGCCACCGGCGCCGACCCAGCCCGAGCGCGTCGCCAGCCCGGACGCCCGTCCGCTCGACGCCGAGCGGCACATCTCCCGCACCTGGTTCCGCCGCCAAATCTGGGAACCCGCCCTCGCCCAGGCCGGACTCCCCTTCCACGTCCGCGTCCACGACCTCCGCCACGCCCACGCCTCCTGGCTCCTCGCCGGCGGCGCCGACCTCCAAGCCGTCAAAGACCGCATGGGCCACGCCCGACTCACCACCACCGAGCAATACCTCCACACCCTCCCCCACGCCGACGCCGCCACCATCACCGCACTCGACACCATCCGCAACCGCACCCGACCAGCCAAAGATCAGCAAACCAGCGGGCGGCGGGTCCCCCGGTCCTGATCAGCGATCACGCCACGTCTCCAACGTGACTCATCTCGGCCGAAGGCAAGTAAATCAGGGCGTGCCGCAAAGCGTCGTCCGTCGTCTTCTTGCACATGACGCGGCCCGTGCCTGTTGAACGGGAAGCTCATCGCTTTCTTGCGCGACTCCCGCGCAGACCCCTTGCCGCAGCACGTCGATTGCTCGACGATGTGCCGATATTCCTCGACGCCAGCGGAGTCCGGCCGCGGCCGTACGGACGGAGTTGCGACATGACGCAACCGAGTAACCCCGCACGCCCGGCGCGCCCGAGCGCGGAGCTTCCCAACCAAGAGCCGTCCGCAGCCCCGAGACCCGACGGGCTGCCCCCGGCGCTGCCGACGGTGTCGTTGCCGACGGGCGGCGGCGCGATTCGCGGCATCGACGAAAAGACGACGGTCGACCTCGCAACGGGCACCGCGCGGCTGACCATCCCGATCGCGACGACCGAGTGCGTCTACCAGTTCGGCCCGCGCCTCGAGTTGCACTACGACTCCGGCGCCGGCAACGGGCCGTTCGGGCTGGGCTGGTCGCTATCGCCGCCCGCGATCACGCGCAAGACCTCGCGCGGCCTGCCTCGCTATCGCGACGACAGCGACGTGTTCTTGCTCGCCGGCGAGGATCTCATCCCATCGACGCGGGCCGACGGGGTCGCGGACACCTACCCGACCGAGGGCTACACGATCGAGCGCTACCGGCCCCGCGTCGAGCGCGCGTTCACCCGGATCGAGCGCTGGACCGCCGACGACACCGG
>CAWCFH010000004.1:0-223315 GCA_963794885.1 uncultured Actinomycetota bacterium | reverse complement strand
AGGTTGGTCACGTGCGCGCGCAGCGGCGCGTCGTCGTCGTAGGACGGCGGCGGGATCGTTGCGAGGATGGTGTCGAAGAACGGCTCGAGATCGGTCTCCTCCGGCATCGCGCCGTCCGCGGGCCGGGACAGCGAGGCGCGGCCGGCCTTGGCCGACGCGTACACGATCGGGAAGTCGATCTGGTCCTCCGTCGCGTCCAGGTCGAGGAACAGCTCGTAGGTCTCGTCGACGACCTCGGCGATGCGGGCGTCCGGCCGGTCGACCTTGTTGATCACGAGGATGACCGGCAGCCGCGCCGACAGCGCCTTGCGCAGCACGAAGCGGGTCTGCGGCAGCGGGCCCTCGGACGCATCGACGAGCAGCACGACGCCGTCCACCATCGACAGGCCGCGCTCGACCTCGCCGCCGAAGTCGGCGTGACCGGGCGTGTCGATGATGTTGATCGTCAGCTGCTCGCCGGAGCGCGTCTTGTGATCCACCGCGGTGTTCTTCGCGAGGATCGTGATGCCCTTCTCGCGCTCCAGGTCGTTGGAGTCCATGACCCGCTCGTTGACCTCGCCGGTATCGGCCTGGTGCGCCGTGAACGCGCCGGACTGCCACAACATCGCGTCCACGAGCGTCGTCTTGCCGTGGTCGACGTGGGCGACGATTGCGACGTTGCGCAGTCCGGTCGCGATGGGTCAGGGTCACGTGTTCTCGAGTCTTAGGCGCGGCAACCGCGTTCTCAGGCGGGCGGTTCCTCCGCAGCTGCGCCAGCCGGACGTTGTTGCCGGACGGGTCGCGGAACGCGCAGTCCAGCCCGTACGGCTGCTGCTCCGGCGGCCCGGTGAACTCGACGCCGCGGGCGCTGAGTTCGTCGTAGGCCTTCTGCACGTCGTCCGTGGTGAGGAACACCGTGCCGGCGAAGCCGAGCGGGTCAGCTCGCGCACCTTGTCGGCGACGTCCTCGGCCATCGACCGGCGGGCCGGGAATCGCCATGAGCACGATGGCGACGTCCTCGTCGTGCCGGGCGGCGCGACGGTGACCCAGCGGAAGTTGCCGAGCTCGGGCATCGGTGACGTCCTGCCGGATCTCCAAGCCGACCTTGTTGGTGTAGAACTCGACGGCCTCGTCCTGGTCCAGCACCCAGAGCTGCGCGTTCGCGATCTTGATCATGATGTCCTCCTGGGATCAGTTTCGGTGACCGGAGAACCGCTATTGATCAGCCGACGGCGGTGTCTTCTCCAAACGTGCGCCGTTGCGGACGCGCCGTAGAAGCGCACGATGCACTCCGGCACGCGGGCGTAGACGATCGCCGGCGGGAAGCTCGGCGCGGTATTCGGTCGGGGTCCTGCCGTAAGTGCCGCCGGAAGCTCGTCGTGAACGAACCGACGCTCTGCAGGCCGACCGACATGCAGATGTCGGCGACCGAGCGGTCGGTGTAGCGCAACAGCGCGGCCGCGCGTTCGAGCCGCCGGGTCAGCAGGTAACCGTGCGGCGACTCGCCGAACACCCGCCGGAACTCACGGCTGAAGTGCGCGCGCGACAGGCCGGCCGACGCGGGCCATGTCGTCGACGTCGATCGGTTCGCGGTAGTGCGCGTCGGCGAAGTCCTTGGCCCGCAGCAGATACCGCTCGACCGGCACCCACATGACTCAGACCCAGAACTCGGCGCCGGCGGTGGCGACCTCGACCACGCCGTGGAATGCCGCAGCCGCCTCGTCCGCCGCGACCTCGGGCGAGGCCCACGGCGGCACGTGGGTGACGACGAGCCGGTCGACGCCGGCCTGCTCCGCGTGCTCGCCGGCCTGCCGTCCGGTCAGGTGCAGGTCGGGGACGTACTCGTCGTCGGGCATGAACGACGCCTCGCAGAGGAAGACGTCCGCGCCGTGCGCGAGCGACACGAGTTCCGGCGACTTCGCCGGTGTCGGCCGAGTAGACCAGCGTGCGGTCGCCGTGGGTGATCCGCACGGCGTTGGTCGGGATCGGGTGATTGACCGTCGCGAAGGACAACGCGAGCGGGCCGAGTTCGCCGCTGGACGGTGTCGAGAACCCGAACAGCTCGTGCAGGCCGAGCTTGCGCGCCAGCGGGTCGTACGCCGCGGCGATGCGGTCGCGCGTGCCCGGCGGGCCGATCAGCGGGATGCGTCCCTCCGGCCCGTCCAGGCGGTAGCGACCGGCGCCGCCGTAGCGCAGCGCGACGATGTAGGCGGTCAGGTCGATGCAGTGGTCGGCGTGCAGGTGCGTGATGACGATCGCGTCGACGGCAGCGGGTCGACGTAGCGTTGCAGCGCACCGAACGCGCCGTGCCCCATGTCGAGAACCAGCCGGTAGCCGTCGGCCTCGATCAGGTAGCCCGACGCCGGCGAGTCGGGCCCGGGCACGCTGCCCGAACAGCCGAGGACGGTGACCTTCACCAACTCCGTACTGGCGTCCGGACCGAGCAGCGACACCGCTGACACCTCGGGACCCAGGAATCGCCGGCTCAGCCGCTGGAACGTATCGGCCGGCCCGGTGGCGCGGAACTCGTGCCGCGGCGGCGGCGCGTCGTCGGGACGGAGCAGGTCGCGCTCGGTGAGCACGCGGTAGACCTCCTTGGCGGTCTCCTCGGCGGAGGACACCAGCGTGACCTCCGGCGCCCATCACGACCGACAGCAGGCCGGTCAGCAGCGGGTAGTGCGTGCAGCCGAGGACGAGCGTGTCGACGCCGGCCGCGTTGAGCGGCGCGAGATAGGACTCGGCCAGGCCGAGCAGTTGCCGGCCGCTGGTCACGCCGCGCTCGACGAACTCGGCGAAGCGCGGGCACGCCGCGCTGGTGATCGTGACGTCGGACGCCGCGGCGAACGCGTCCTCGTACGCGCCGCTGGTGATCGTCGCGATCGTGCCGATCACGCCGATGCGCCGGTTGCGCGTCGCCGCGACGGCCCGGCGCACCGCCGGGACGATCGACCTCGACCACCGGGATGTCGTAGCGCTCGCGCGCGTCGCGCAGGCAGGCGGCGCTCGCGCTGTTGCAGGCGATGACCAGCACCTTCACACCGGACGCGACGAGCTCGTCCATCAGCCGCAGCGCGTGCTCGCGCACCTCGGCGATCGGCTGCGGCCCGTACGGGCCGTTGCGGCGTGTCGCCGACGTAGTGCAGCGCCTCGTGCGGCAGTTGGTCGAGGACGGCGCGGGCGACCGTCAGCCCGCCCACGCCGGAGTCGAGCATGCCGATCGGCGCATCGTTGTTCAGCGCGTGCACGGCGCTCACGATACGGCGCCAGCCTACGGGCGGCGCGTCGCTGTTGCGCGCGCCCGAGCGCGGGTGCAGCAGCCAGCCGACGAAGCACCCGGCCAGGAAGCCGCACAGGTGTGACTGCCATGACACCCGCGCGTCCACCGACGGCAGCAGGTTGCCGAGCAACGTGCCGAAGAAGATCAGCAGCGCGACGGCGGTGAGGATCCACTTCAGCCGCCGCGAGAAGTACGCCCGCGCGAGCAGGTAGCCCATCCAGCCGAACACCAGCGCGCTGGCGCCGACGATCGCAGCCGGACGGCGCCACCAGCCAGGTCGCGAGGCCGCCGACCACGACGACGAAGCGGTGACGAACAGCCAGACCCGCAGCCCGGAGAGCAGCAGCACCCAGCCGACGCCGATGAGCGGGACGGTGTTGGAGAACAGGTGGCTGTAGCTGCTGTGCAGGAACGGCTGGGTGACGATGCCCCACAGCCCGTCCACCTGCCGCGGCTTCAGGCCGAACGCGGTTCCAGGCGGTAGTCGTCGGCGCGTTCGCGATCTGGATAACCCAGAGCAGCGCCGCGAAGCACCGCCATGACGATGCAGCGCGCCGCTCCAGCTGGTCGGGTCGAACGGCGGCTCGGTCGATCGCGACTGGCGTCCCGGCGCGGTCCGCCGACGGCAGCCTGAACGGCTGGCGGGACGTCACCGCGTCCACCGTAACGAGCCACGCGGCGCGCACGGTGATCGTGTGCAGGCCGGTCGCGCCGGACGGGAACACGTCGGCGCGCTCGTCGACCTGCGGCGTGCCGGCCGCGTCGGTCGCGCGCACCCGCAGCGTGTAGCTGCCCGGCTTGGGCGGCGTCCACGCCGCGACCCACTGCCGCCAGGTGTCGGTCGACGGCACGGCGGCCAGGCGCGCCGGCAACCATGGCCCGTCGTCGACCTGCACCTCGACCGCCGACACGCCGACGTGCTGGTCCCACGCGACGCCGGCGATCGCGACCGGCCGGCCGACCGGCACCCGCGCGCCCGAGCGCGGCGTGTCGATGCGCGACTGCAGCTTGATCGCGGTCTGCTGCGCCCAGCCGCCCTGCACCCAGTACGCCTGCCGGTCGGCGAACGTGGTCGCCTCGATGTCGATGACCCACTTGCAGGCCGACACGTAGCCGTACAGGCCGGGCACGACGATCCGGGCCGGGAAGCCGTGCGCCACCGGCAGCGGCTCGCCGTTCATGCCGACCGCGATCAGCGCGTCGCGTCCGTCCATCACGACCTTGGTCGGTGCGCCGATCGTCATCCCGTCGACGGAGGTCATCAGCAGCTGATCGCAGTCTGGCGACAGACCGCCTCGCGCAGCACGTCGGCGCAGCCGCGCGCCGAGCCAGCGGGCGTTGCCGATCAGGCCGCCGCCGACCTCGTTGGACACGCAGCACAGCGTGATCCAGCGCTCGATCAGCGGGCGGGGCAGCAGCTGTGCGTAGCTGAGCGTGATCTCGCGGTCGACCATGCCGTGGATGCGCAGCGACCAGTGCGCCGGATCGATCTGCGGAGCGCGAGCGCCGTGTCGATCTCGTAGAACGTCGGCCGCGGCGTGCCACGGCACGCCGCTCTGCCCGAGGTCGGCGCGCGCGGGGCAGCGACGGCGCGGGTGCGACCGGCGTCGGGCAGCACGACCTTCTTGCCGCGCGGCCGCGACGTCGAAGCGGGCGTGCTGCGCGGCGCGTCCACCGAAGCCGGTGATCGCAGCGAGGCCGGCGCCGCTGCGCCGCCGGAGGAAGTGCCGCCGCTCGGTCAGCCGCAGCTCGTCTGGACTCGGCCTCGTCCTCGCGGTCGACGGCGCGCACCAGCAGCACCAGACGCGCCGCGGCGACGGCCGCACCGACCAGCGTCGGGATGCGTCCGTGCCCGCGGCTGGCGTTCTCGGTGAGCGCGCAGTACATGCCGAATGCGGCGAAGACCGCGATGCCGGCCACGCCGTACCAGCCGGCTCAGGGCGAGCTGCCCGACAACGCGCCGAAGACCGCGAGCAGCAGAGATCAGCGTCGATCAGGACGGTCTTGTCGTTGGTGCCGAAACTCTGGATCGCCGAGCGCTTCGTCGACTCGGGGGTGAGCAGGATCACCCGGTTGCCCACGGCGATCAGCGGCGCCGCGCAGGGCGGACGAACGCCGCGACCACCTCGCCGACGCCGACCGCGACGGCGGCGCAGAGCAGCCCGACGAGCGCGCCGAGCAGGCTGCGCGATCTCACCCGTTCATGGTGACGCGTGAGCGCACGCAGGTCATTACCGTTCTACGAACACGGAACGGCATGCGCCGATGAGCGGCCAGGTGCCAAGCGGGCGTCAGGCCCAGAGCTGGCCCTCGAGCCGTTCGGCGGCCTGCTGCAGCGAGCCGGTGTACGCGCCGGTCGACAGGTACTTCCAGCCGCCGTCGCAGACGACGAAGGCGATGTCCGCGCGCTCGTCGCCGCGCGCAGCGACCCGGTCGGCGATCGACAGCGCGGCGTGCAGGATCGCGCCGGTCGAGATGCCGGCGAAGATGCCCTCGTGCTCGATCAGGTCGCGGGTGCGGCGCAGCGCGTCGTAGGACGTCACCGAGAACCGCGAGGTCAGCACGGTGTCGTCGTAGAGCTCGGGGACGAAGCCCTCGTCGATGTTGCGCAGGCCGTAGACCAGCTCGCCGTAGCGCGGCTCGGCGGCGACGATCGCGACGTCCGGCACCTTCTCGCGCAGGTACCGGCCGGTGCCCATCGAGCGTGCCGGTGGTGCCGAGCCCGGCGACGAAATGCGTGATCGTCGGCAGGTCGCGCAGCAGCTCCGGGCCGGTGCCCTCGTAGTGCGCCTGGGCGTTGGCCGGGTTGCCGTACTGGTAGAGCATCACCCAGTCCGGATACTGCTCGGCGAGCTGCTTGGCGGTTGCGACCGCCTGGTTCGAACCGCCGGCCGCCGGCGAGGAGATGATCCGCGCGCCGAACATCTCGAGCAGCTGGCGCCGCTCGATCGAGGTGTTCTCCGGCATCACGCACACCAGCCCGTAGCCGCGCAGCTTGGCCACCATCGCCAGCGAGATGCCGGTGTTGCCCGAGGTCGGCTCGAGGATCGTGCAGCCCGGCGTCAGCCGGCCGTCGGCCTCCGCCGCGCGCACCATGGCGAGCGCGGCGCGGTCCTTGATCGAACCGGTCGGGTTGCGGTCCTCGAGCTTGGCCCACAGCCGGACCGGGATGCTCGCCCTCCCAGCGGGGCGACAGGCGCGGCAGCCCGACGAGCGGGGTGTCGCCCGTCGCGTCGATCAGCGAGTCGTAACGCGTCATGCGAGCTCCGTCAGCGGCGTCTGCCGCCGGCGACCGCCGGCAGGATCGTCACGCTGTCGCCGTCCTTGACCGGCGTTTCCAGCGAGCCGGTGAAGCGCACGTCCTCGTCGTTGACGTACACGTTGACGAAGCGGTGCAGGCGCCGTCGTCGGTGATCAGGCGGCCCTTGAGACCGGCGAAGTTGGCGTCCAGATCGTCGATGACCGCGGCGAGCGTGTCGCCCTTCGCCTCGACGGTCTTCTCGCCGCCGGTGTAGGTGCGCAGGATGGTCGGGATCTTGACCTCGATGGCCATGGTGAGCGTGACTCCTAGTCGGCTGATGATGGTGCAACGTCGGAAGTGGCGCGGTTTAGTTCACCGACAGTCGTAGCGGACGTCGGCGCGGCGTGGCCCAGCAGCACCCGCTCGATCGCAACCTCATTCATACGCGTCGACCACCTCGACCGGCTCCTCGGTGACCTCGCCGTCGACGATGCGAAACGAGCGGAATTCGGTCGCGTCGTCGGCCCGCGTCGACACCAGGACGTAGTGCGCGTTCGGCTCGGAGGCGTAGGAGATGTCGGTGCGCGACGGGTAGGCCTCGGTCGCGGTGTGCGAGTGGTACACGACGACCGGCTCCTCGTCGTTCGCGTCCATCTCCTTGTACAGCTGCAGCAGGTCGGCGGAGTCGAACTCGTAGAACGTCGGTGAGCGGGCCGCGTTGAGCATCGGGACGAATCGGGCCGGACGGTCGGTGCCCTCGGGGCCGGCGACCACGCCGCACGCCTCGTCCGGGTGGTCCCGGCGGGCGTGGGCGACGATGGCGTCGTAGGTCGCCCGGTCGATGGTCAGCACGCTCCCAAGGATACGGGGACGGCGCGATCAGCCCATGACGGTCGTGACCAGGGCGTCCTGCAGTGCGGTGAGCCACAGGTAGCGGGCCCGCAGACTGCACCTGCGGATCCTGCTCGTCGAGCTCGTAGTCGTCGTCCTCGCTGATGTCCAGCCGGGTGCCGAGCGCGAGCCGCAGGTCGTTGAGCACCCGCATCCAGCGCTCGGCACCGTCGGCGTCGAGCACGATCTCGGTTCGGCGCAGCGACCGTCCGCGTGCGCAGCTTCGGCCAGGCACTGGTCGACGCGTTCGCTGCGATCGGCCTGCAACGCTGACTCGGTCAGCTCGCGGAACGCCTCCGCGTCGTCCGGATCGGCGTAGCCGGCCGGGTAGAGCCGCTTGCGGACCGGGTCGGACGGCGCGAGGGCATCCGGTTCGAGCATCGTCCTGCAGTTCGTCGAACAGCTGCTTCGAGCACATGCGACTCGGCGAGGTTGAGCCGGATCCGCGCGCCGTCGCCGTCCTTCGATACTTCACGCGGTCAGTCGTTCTGCTGCAAGGTCGCCCACAGGCCGTACCCGTGCAGGGTGTTCACGTCGAGCTCCATCCGCTCGCGGGTGCCGGACGACACGACCGCCTTGCCGCGCTGGTGGACGTCCAGCATGAGCTTCTCGGCCTTCGCCTTCGGGTAGCCGAACACCGTCATGAAGACGTGCGTCACGTAGGACATCAGGTTGATCGGGTCGTTCCAGACGATCGTGATCCACGGCGGTCCGGGTCACTGCTGGTCTGCGCGTCGCCTGTTCGGTGGCCTCGCGCTCGGGTGCGATCGTCCCCGCCACCTACCTATCGTGACACGATCGGGACATGCCGCAGTCGACCGCGCTGCTCACCGACCGCTACGAGCTGACCATGCTCGGCTCGGCGCTGCGGGACGGATCCGCACAGCGCCGGTGCGTGTTCGAGGTGTTCGCGCGGCGGCTGCCCGACGGCCGGCGATACGGCGTGGTCGGCGGCACCGCACGGCTGCTCGACGCGATCGCCGACTTCACCTTCGACGCCGAGACGCTGGAATTCCTGCGCTCGGACGGCGTCATCGACGACGCCACCGGCGAGTTCCTCGCCGACCTACCGGTTCAGCGGCGACGTCGACGGCTACCCCGAGGGCGAGCTGTACTTCCCGTACTCGCCGATCCTCACGGTGTCCGGCACGCTTCGCCGAGGCGGTCGTGCTCGAGACCCTGGTGCTGTCGATCCTCAACCACGACTCCGCGATCGCGTCGGCCGCCGCGCGGATGGTCTCGGCCGCGGGCGAGCGGCCGATCATCGAGATGGGCTCGCGGCGCACCCACGAGCGGCGGCGGTGGCCTCCGCCCGAGCGGCCTATCTCGCCGGGTTCGCGTCGACGTCCAACCTCGCGGCGGCCCGGCGATTTCGGCGTGCCGACCGCCGGGACGGCCGCGCACGCCTTCACCCTGCTGCACGACGACGAGCGGTCTGCCTTCGCCGCCCAGATCGCCTCGATGGGCACCGAGACGACCCTGCTCGTCGACACCTACGACATCACCCGCGGCATCGAGATCGCGGTCGAGGCGGCCGGCCCGTCCCTCGGGGCGGTGCGCATCGACTCCGGCGACCTCGGCCGTGATGGCGCGGCACGCCCGCGCGCAGCTCGACGGCCTCGGCGCGACCGGCACGCGCATCGTCGTCAGCGGCGACCTCGACGAGTTCGCGATCGCCGCCCTGGCCGCCGCGCCCGTCGACACGTACGGCGTGGGCACCGCCGTCGTGACCGGGTCCGGAGCGCCGACGGCGAACATGGTCTACAAGCTGGTCGAGGTCGACGGCCGTCCGGTGGCCAAGCGGTCCGAGCACAAGGACAGCCGCGGCGGCCGCAAGACCGCCCTGCGCGCCTACAAGGCCAGCGGCACGGCGGTCGAGGAGATCGTGGTCGCCGACGCGGTCGACGCGCCCGGGGCGGGCGAGCGGCTGCTGCAGCGTGCCTTCGTCCGGGCGGGCGCGATCGTCGACGACCTGCCGACCCTCGCGGAGTCGCGCGAGCACCTGCGTGCCGCGACCGTCACCCTGCCCTGGGACGGCCTGAAGCTCTCCCGCGGCGAGCCGGCGATCCCCACCCGCATCGTCTGAGTGTGGTTTGCACCCGCCGCGGTCGCTATATCGCGCGTCCGTCGCCATATAGCGACCGTGGTGGGTGCATACCGAGTTCGGACGGGCGGTCAGTAGGTTGTCCGGGTGCGTGCGCTGATCGTGGTCGACGTCCAGAACGACTTCTGCGAGGGCGGCTCGCTCGCCGTCAAGGGCGGTTCCGGCGTCGCGCGGGCCATCACGGCCCGGCTCGCAGAGGGCGGCTTCGACCACGCTCGTCGCCACCCGCGACCACCACATCGACCCCGGCGCGCACTTCTCCACCCACCCGGACTTCGTCGACTCCTGGCCGGCGCACTGCGTCGTCGGCACCGGCGGGGTCGAGCTGCACCCGGACCTCGACAGCTCGGCCGTCGAAGCGATCTTCGACAAGGGCGAGCACGCGGCGGCCTACTCCGGCTTCGAGGCGCGCAGCGACGGCGTCAGCCTGGCCGACTGGCTGCGCGACAAGGATGTCGACACCGTCGAGATCGTCGGCATCGCGACCGACCACTGCGTGCGGGCCACCGCGCTCGATGCCGCAGCGGCCGGCTTCGCGACCACCGTGCGCCTCGATCTCACCGCCGGCGTGGCGCGCAGCACCGTCGACGCGGCGCTCGTACAGCTGGCCGCGGCGGGCGTGTCACTCATCGGCGAACCGGTGGTAGCAAGCTGAGCGCGCTGTGTTCGGTCCTGCGGCCGTTCGCTACGGTCGCGCCATGACCCAGCCACCCGAGGAGGCTCAATACGGCCAGCCGCCGGCCGAGTTCGGTGCGCCGGGGACGGCGCACCCGCAGCAGCAACCACCCACCCGCGAACCACGCGTGCGCGGCGTCAGCGGGCTGCGCTTCGGTTTCCTCGGCGCGCTCGTCGCTCTGGTCGGAGCGGTCCTCGTACTCGTCGCGTTCACCACAGTGACCTGGCTCAAGTACAACGACTCGACATTCGCCAAGATCGACCACCGGCTGGCCGGCAGCCATACCTCGGCCAGCGGGTTCACCCAGGCCTACTTCAGCTGGCTCGGCTGGGTGCTGGTCGGCGTCGTGTTCGCCGTGGCGTTCGCGGCCAACATGCCCAGCGCCAGGATGGCGATCCTGCGCCCGATCGGTTTCCTGCTCGCCCTGGTCGCGATCGGGCTGACATTGTGGGCGATCAAGTTCACCAACTCGAAGTACCCGACCTATTTCGACTACCTGCGCCTGGAGCGGCTCGGCTTCTACTTCGCCATCGGCGGCTTCCTGGTTATCGGCGTCGGGGCCCTGTTCGGCGCGAAGCGGCGTTGATCGCCGCACGGCGCGCTAACTGTTCCCAACGCGATCAGTCGGCTACGGTTCGGCCATGACCCAGCCATATGGGCAGGAGCCCGCGCGAGGCACCCCGCCCGAATACGGCCAAGCGGGGCAGCCAGGTCAGCCCGGCCAGCCCTACCCACCTCAGTACGGGCAACCGGCCCAGCAGCCGTACGGCTACGGTCAGCCGCCGGCCGATCGCAGCTCCGCGGTGGCCAACGCGTATGGCTCGCCGATCGGTAGCGGCGCGAAGTTCGGCGTTGTCGGCGCGACCTTCGCCGGTGTCGGCCTCGTCGTGCTGATCATCTCGTTCACCGCCGTCGACTGGTTCAGCAGCAGCTTCGGATCCAACAGCAAGTTCAGCGACCTACACGACCAGATCAAGGCGCACTCGAGCGTCGCCGATGGCGTCGCCAAGACGTACTTCTCCTGGCTGGGCTGGGTGCTGCTCATCGCCACGGTGGTCATTGCGATCGCCGCCACCCTCCCGTCGCCCGCGTCAGGGCCGCTGCGGGCCCTGGGCGCCGTACTGGCCGCGGCCGCGATCGCGGTGACGTTCTTCGCCATCCAACTCACCGACGGCGCGGCGTACACGACCTTCCTCAAGCACACGTCGATCGGGTTCTACCTCGCGCTGGGCGGTTTCCTGCTCGCCGGCATCGGCGCCCTGTGCGGGCCGAGCAACCGCTAGCGCGGCGCTTCGACGACAGCGTCGTCGATCTCTTCGCGGCTCATCCCGAGCACGAACAGCACGGTGTCCAGGTGCGGCAACGGTCGCCGACTCATCGGTCGCCGCACGTGACGCCGACTTCGCGTTGAACGCGATGCCCAGCCCGGCCGTCTCGAGCATGTCGATATCGCCTGCGCCCTCACCCACGGCGACGGTCTGGCTCAGCGGCACGCCGAACTTGTCCGCGAACCGGCGCAGGGCGTCGGCCCGTCCGGCCCGATCCATGATCGGTTCGATCACCCCTCCGGTCACCACCCCGTCGACGATCTCCAGTTCGTTGGCCGCGGCGAAGTCGAGACCGAGTTCGTCCACGAGCCGGTCGGTGAACACGGTGAAACCGCCGCTCACCACGCCGACGTAGAAGCCGAGCCGGCGCAGCGTACGCACGAAGGTCCGCGCATCGGGCGTGACGTCCTGCGAGTTGCGCACCTGCTCGACGCGCTCCTCGGTCATCCCGGCCAGCAGGGCGACCCGCTCGCGCACAGCACCAGCGGCATCGATCTCGCCGGCACGCCTCGCGCGCCGTGATCTCCGCAGCCTGCTCAGCAACGCCCGGCCTGTGTCGGCAAGGGCGTCGACTGCGCCGTCAGGCATCAACGTCGAGTCGAGGTTGAGCAGCGACCAGCCGCTTCGCGCGACGCCGCAGACCTGCCGGCTCGATCGCGATGTCCACGCCGGTGTCGTTGGCCGCCTCGACCAGCACGGCGCGCAGCGAGGTCGGGTCCGTCGGTGCGAACCAGCATTTCCAGGGCCGACGCCGGCTCGGTCGACAGCTGCGTGACGGTTTCGATGTTGCCGCCCGTGTCCGCGATGCGCTGCGCGACATGGCTGAACGCGCCCGGTCGCAGCGGATGGCCGACCACGATCACATGGCTGCGCGAGCCGGGCAGCTGGGGACGGGCCGAATCGCCTTGGTCTGCGACCGCGATCTCGCACTCCATGCCGAGCGCACCGGCCGCCCTGGTGACGGAATTGCGCAAGCGCTGCCGTGTCGCCGCGCAGATCGAACAGCACGGTCAGGATCAAGCGATCCCGGATGACGACCTGCTCGACGTCACGAACGTCGACGTCGTGCGCCGCGAGCGCCGCGAAGAAGGCGGCCGTGACTCCGGGTCGGTCGCGACCGGTGACGGTCGCGAGCACGGACGTCGGCCGCATCACTCAGCTCCTCCGGGCAGTAGGCGTGACGATGATCTGGTGCCCGTCACGATGGGTCGGCGCGTGGTCGCGCTCGATCGTCCTGCGCGGTTACTCCGGGTCGGTGTCGCGATGACCGGACCGTGGGCCGTCCGACGACACCGAAGCACCGACCAGTTCCTCAGCATCGGTGCGGTGCCGGCGTCCGGCGTGTGCCTCGGCTTCGAGCCGTTCGATCAGGTGCGGATAGTGGTGCTCGAATGCAGGCCGCTCGGAGCGGATCCGCGGGATGGACGTGAAGTTGTGCCGCGGCGGCGGGCTCGATGTCGCCCACTCGAGGGAGTTGCCGTAGCCCCACGGATCGTCGGCGGTGGCGATCTCCCCGAAACGGTAGCTGCGGTACATGTTGTAGACGAACGGCAGGAACGAGGCGCCGAGGATGAACGCGCCGATCGTCGACACGGTGTTGAGCGTCGTGAACCCATCGCTGGACAGGTAGTCGGCGTAGCGGCGCGGCATGCCCTCGGCACCGAGCCAGTGCTGCACGAGGAACGTCGTGTGGAAGCCGATGAACGTCAGCCAGAAGTGCACCTTGCCGAGCCGCTCGTCGAGGTAGCGGCCGGTGAACTTCGGGAACCAGAAGTAGATACCGGAATAGACGGCGAACACGATCGTGCCGAACAGCACGTAGTGGAAGTGCGCGACGACGAAGTAGCTGTCCGACACCTGGAAGTCGACCGGCGGGCTGGCGAGCAGCACGCCGGTGAGACCGCCGAACAGGAACGTGACCATGAACCCGAGGGCGAAGAGCATCGGCGTATCGAAGGTCACCGCCCCTCGCCACATCGACCCGATCCAGTTGAAGAACTTGATTCCGGTCGGGATGGCGATGAGGAAGGTCATCAACGAGAAGAACGGCAGCAGCACCGCGCCAGTGGTGAACATGTGGTGCGCCCACACCGCGAGCGAGAGGGCTGCGATCGAGAGCGTCGCGAAGACCATGCCCTTGTAGCCGAACAGCGGCTTGCGGCTGAAGACCGGGATGACCTCGGTGATGATGCCGAAGAACGGCAACGCGATGATGTACACCTCGGGGTGCCCGAAGAACCAGAACAGGTGCTGCCAGAGCACCGCACCGCCGTTGGCCGGGTCGAAGACCTGCGCACCCAGGTGCCGGTCGATCCAGAGCACGAGCAGCGCCGCAGTCAGGATCGGGAACGCGAGCAGCACCAGCAGGCTGGTGACGAGGATGTTCCAGGTGAAGATCGGCATCCGGAACATCGTCATGCCGGGCGCGCGCAGCGTGATCACGGTGGTCACCATGTTCACGCCGCCGAGGATGGTGCCGAGGCCGGCCACGGCCAGCCCGATGATCCACAGATCGGTACCGGCGCCGGGCGAGTTGATCTCGTTGTTCAGCGGCGAGTACAGCGTCCAGCCGGCGTCGGCGGCACCGCCCGGAGTCAGGAAGCCGGACATCGCGATGAGCGCGCCGAACAGGAACAGCCAGTACGAGAAGGCGTTCAAGCGCGGGAACGCGACGTCGGGCGAACCGATCTGCAGCGGCATCACCAGGTTGGCGAACGCGAAGACGATCGGCGTGGCGAAGAACAGCAGCATTACGGTGCCGTGCATCGTCAGCAACTGGTTGTACTGCTCGGGCGCGAGGAACTGCATGCCCGGGCGGGCCAGCTCGGCGCGCATCAGCAGCGCCATGATGCCGCCGACGCCGAAGAAGATCAGCGAGGTGACCATGTACATGCGGCCGATCAACTTGTGGTCGGTCGTGCGCAGCATCCGGCCGAGCAGCGCACCCTTCTGGAACTCCTGCACCGGGAAGGGTCGGGCGACAATCGGCTCAGGGCCCTCGGGCCCTCCTGCGCCCGGGGCCCGCTCAGCAGTCGTCGTCACGTAGGCAACCTCGCAGTCCATGCCCTCGAATCAGGTCGGTATCGCCGCCGGTTTTCTCGCGCGCCGAAGCCGTACGCCGAGAATAGTCGCCCGGTCCCGCCAGCGGCGCACCGGCATGCCCCCGCTGCGGCGAATGATCCACTCACGCTCGACAAGCCCTGGAGTGGCGCGGTGCGCCCCGAGCAGTGCGAGATTTCGCGCCACTCGGCCGACCTGGCGCAACTCGATCGCACCACGAGGCGGAATTCGTACGCGGCAGCGGCCCGTGATGGTGCCGCATCGGGAACTTGCTGAGACTCGGTGTAACGGCTACTGCCATTTTTGCCGTACATATCGGCTAAGTCGCCCAAACCAATCGCGGAATTGGATTCTTCGTGTCAAGACGGTGCTAGCTTCCGTTATCCTGCCTCGGAAGAGGTTTTACCTCTGGCCGTATCGAACACCCCGCGCGGCGCCGTGTGGGCGTGGCGAGCGGATTGAGCAGGAGGAGCAGTGGTCGGACGCCGGCAAGCTGCCCCCGCGTTCCGGCCCAGCGCGCCCGCCGGCCCCACGAATACGCCCTCCCGGCTGCAATCGGTCGGCCTGCTGGCTGCCGTCGTCGTGGTGGCGCTGGCGATCTCGATCGTCTCCTTCCTGGTCAAGCCGAGCCGGGCCCGCTCGTTCGACCTCTTCTACGGCTCGGTCTTCATCAACGACGACACCAGCCCGGTGGCGATCGATCTGGCCAGCGGCAAACCCACCGTGCGGCTGCGCGATGCCTTCAAGGCGGTGTCGGCAACCGTCACCACCGACCTCGACCTGTACCCGCTCGCGGGCGGCAACACGCTGATGCTGCGGCCGAGCACCGGCGAGTTCAACATGGTCGACAGCACCGGCTTCGTGGTGAAGACGGTCGGTGGTGGCGTCCAGTTGCCGAAGGCACCGGCCGGTAGTCGCACGAGCGTGGTGCCCGCAGGCGATTCGGCATACATGCTGCAGACCAGCGCGTTCCGCAGCTCGATCTATCTGGTCGGGCAGCTCACCGTTGCCTCGGCGATCGGGGCACACGCGAAGGCGAAGGCACGCGCGTACGCCACGATCAAGGCGCCGCTGGCGGCAGGCAGCTCGCCGGCCGCCTCGGCCAACGATGACTTGTGGCTGCTCACCGACGTCGGCCCGCTCGTCGGTGCCGACCAGCAGCACGCGATCACCCAGCTCACGCTGCCGGCCGGCAGCAACAACGGGGCGACCCTCACGTCGAGCCAGCACGGCACGGTGGCCGGCCCGGCCGCCGTAGGCACCGCAACGATCAACCCTGATGGGACGGGCGGTGATGTCGCCGCGGTCGCGTCCAGGACCCAACTGCAGATCTTCGCCGCGTCCGGCACCGTCAGGGTGCCGATCAAGGTCGACGGCACCGTCGAGGACATCATGGCTGCGTCTGATGCGCAGGGCCGGCTGGTCTTCCTGTACCGGACGAGCACGGGCTGGACCGAAGTCACCGCGCCGACCGACGGCAGCGCATCTGCGCAGGTGCACCAATTGACGACCATCTCGGCCAACGCGGCACTGGTCACGCCGGCCGAGAGCGACGGACACCTCTACACGATGGACACCACCGGCACGGGCGATCTGTGGCAGATCGAGGCCGACGGTTCTGCGCATCGCATCATCGGCGCACCGACGTACCCGGTGCTGCCCAACGAGAAGCGTGATCTGTCCCAGGCGCAGGTGTTCGCCCGTGGCAGCCGCGTCATCTTCAACTCGCGGAACAACTACGACGCCGAGGTCGTGTTCAGCGACGGCAGCCACGCGCCGCGCCGGATCTACAAGCACTCAGCGGTGCAGGTCGACCCGAGCGGCGCGACCACGCTGGCGACCGGATCGACCAAGCACACCAAGCCGGTCAAGCCGGGTACCAAACCACCGAAGGTGCGACCCCCGACCCGCCCGGCCCAGCCGGTGAACGACAAGGTCGACTGCACGACTACTCGCCAGACTCCGCACATCCCGATCGTCCAGCTGGGATCGGTCGGCTCGCGCTCGGTGCAATTGCAATGGACCTACCCGTTGCTCGATCCGCAGGACTGCGCTCCGTCCACCTACACCGTGTCGACGAAGCTGGACAATCCCGATGCGCCCGCGCCGCCAGGCACGATCACGGTGAACGGCCAGACGGGCGTCACCCTCACCGGGCTCTTCCCGGACACCGACTACTCGATCGTGGTCACTGCATACCTGAACCGCGACGATCACACCTCCGCACCGGCCATTCCGGTGCACACCAGCGTGGAGGGCCCCGCCGCGCCCACGAACCTGCACACCTCCGTCGACGACAACGGCAACTGGAGCATCAACTGGCAGTCCTGCGGCGGCATCAAGACCGGCTGCGTGCCGGTGACGAGCTGGCAGATCATCCCGCGGTTCTGCGACGGCCGCGGGCTGTCCAACGCACCGCAAACAATCAGCCTCGTCGGTGACCCCACGCTGCATCTGTGGCACTACGCCTACCAGGGCAACGACGGCCTGCTCGGGCGCGGACTCAGCTTCACCGTCGAGGGAATCGGTACCCACGGAACGATCGGCGCACCGGCGAGCGACAACAACTGCTCCTACAGCTGGACGAATCCGGTGAAGAGCGCGATCTCGGTCGCGGCCAGCGCCCCGACCCAGACCGACACGAGCCAGGCGCAGACCGACACCACGGTGTCGGTGTCCTTCGCCGACGGCGCGGTGCACGACCTCGGCGGCGTCGACGGCGAGCTCAGCTACCAACTCGAGTCGAACGGCGCTGGTCATCGCGCATACCGGGCCGACGACGCAACCGACGGTCAAGCTGAGCGGGATCACCGCCGGTCAGACGTATCAGGTGAGCGTGACGGTCAACCCGCCACGGCATCCGGAAGCCGCGGTCACGCTGCCGCCGGTGCAGGTCGAGCCCGCCTTCGCGAGATGGCCGACGCCGGGGGTTGCCGCCACCTTCACCAACACCAGCGCGACCGACGGCACGCTGACCATCACGCCGGACGTCGGCGGTGCCGACACACGCGGCGAGACCTTCGACCTGACCGACAACAGCTACCTTCGGTGCGGCAACGCCGAACAGTTCCTCGGCACGGGCAGCTTCCCGAACGTCTCGAGCAACATCACGCCTGGACATTCGGTGTCGTTCCCGAGCCTGAGTCGATTCACCTATCGCGGCAACTGCACGGTGTCGATCCAGCTCGTCCAGAACGGCGGCACCGCGACGAACCCGCCGCTCTACGGCGCCGGGCCATCGGCCCAGTCAACGGCGGCGTCGCTGACCATTCCGCCGCCGCAGGTCACCACCACCAAGGACGACTTCGCGGCAAGCTTCGTCGAGTCGACCCGCACCGCACCGCAGATCGCGGTCAGCTACCACGGCAACGACAACCTCGCCTTCGCCACCAACTGGTCGTTCACGGCGAACAACGGCACGCGCAACTGCGGCTCGAGCACCAGCGCGCCGACCGCCATCATCGACGTCGATCCCGGCTGCGCCGGGCCCGACGCCAACTGGACGGTGCACATCACCTACCAGTACTTCCTGAGCAACCCGGACTTCACCGTCGACGTGTCCGGCACCGCACCGCAGCCGATCGATCCCACCCAGATCAACTTCGCCGGTGTCTGGGACGGAACCGCGCAGAATCCCGAGGTGCAGGTGCAGTACACCGGCAGCTACGGCGCTGACGCGCTGAAGACGCTGAACTGGACCGAGACCGTGACCTCCGATCTCAACCCGGGCGTGACTTGCGGCCAGAACGACGCGATTCCGCAAGCCGACGGCACCGGCCCACAGGTCAAGGTCGACCTGTCCGCCTGCCCACCGTCGACACCCGCAGTCGGCAGCGAACCGTCCGATCGCCGCCACTTACACGCTGACCGTGCATTACGACGACCCGAGTTACGGCACTTCGCACGACTACTCCGTCACTATTACGGGATCACCGCCGCAATGACATCGCTAGCGAACATCAAGGCCGGTATAGGAGCAGCATGACCACGACCTCCGAGGGCGTTACGCAAGTCGCGCGCAACGTCGAGCGCCTGAGCACGAACATCGGGTATGTCATCCAGGGCAAGCCCGAGGTCATCCACAACGCCGTCGTCTGCCTGCTCGCCGAGGGTCACCTGCTGCTCGAGGACGTCCCCGGCACCGGCAAGACCTCGCTGGCCCGCGCGCTCGCGACCTCGCTCTCGATCACGTGGAACCGCATCCAGTTCACCCCCGACCTGCTGCCCTCCGACGTCACCGGCGTGTCGATCTACAACCAGAGCCACAACGAGTTCGAGTTCCGGCACGGGCCGGTCTTCGCCAATGTGGTGCTCGCGGACGAGATCAACCGCGCGTCGCCGAAGACGCAGTCAGCGCTGCTCGAGGTGATGGAAGAAGGCACGCTCAGCAACGACGGCATCGTCTATCCGATGCCACGGCCGTTCATGGTGGTCGCCACGCAGAACCCGATCGACATGGAGGGCACCTACATCCTGCCTGAGGCCCAGCTCGACCGCTTCCTGATGAAGCTCACCGTCGGCTACCCGAGCGCCGAATCCGAGGCGGCAGTGCTGCGTACGCAGAAGATGGGCCCGACGGTCGATCAGCTGCTTCCGGTGCTCAGCGCCAACGACATCATGGCCATGATCGACGCGGTGCGACATGTCGAGGTCGCGCCCGCGCTCGAGCAGTACATCGTCGCCATCTCCGCCGCGACACGCACGATGTCCGAGTTGCGTCTGGGCGTCTCGCCGCGCGGCAGCCTCGCCCTGTTGCGGGCGGCCCGGTCGTACGCAGCGACGATCGGCCGTGCGTTCGTGATCCCGGAGGACGTCAAGGAGATGGCGCCCACCGTCCTCGCCCACCGGGTCATCCTGCAGCCCGACGCGGAGCTGCAGGGACGTACCGGCGCCGAGCTGATCGCGCGCGCGCTGCAATCGGTGCCGGTGCCCCGCGGCGCCGACGCCTGACTGCGAAGATCGCGATCCGATGACCAGGGCGGGCCTTGCGGCACTGCTGGCGGGCGCGCTGGCGCTGGCGCTGGGCGTGTGGCTGCAGTGGACTGCCTTCGATCTCGTCGGCGTCGGCCTGCTCGTGCTCGTGCTGCTCGCCGTCATCGTCGCGATCCGTCCGTCGCCGCTGTCGATCGATCGCGCGATCCAGCCGGCGCGCGTACCCAAGGGATCGCCGGCGATCGCGGTGCTCACCTTCGCCAATCGTGGACGCCGCACGGTCGGCGTCACCGTTGCCAACCAGCCGTTCGGTGACGCGATGGTGCGCACCGTCATCCCGAGGTTGCGCCGCGGTGAGCGCGGCCTGCGCACCTACCGCCTGCCGACCCGGCAGCGCGGCATCTTCGACGTCGGCCCGGTCGAGGTGACCCGGCGCGACTCCTTCGAGCTGTTCCGCACGTCGCGTCGCTACGGCGACATCGAGCGGATCTGGGTGTACCCGCGCGTGCTCGGGTTCCGGCCGCTGCCGACCGGGCAGACCCGCCACCTCGAAGGACCGTCGTCGGACACCTCGCCGCAGGGCAACATCACCTTCCACCGGTTGCGCGACTACGTGGTCGGCGATGACTTGCGTCTGGTGCACTGGCGATCCTCGGCCCGCACCGGGAAGTTGGTCGTCAAGCACAACGTCGACACCTCGCAGCCGTACACCGTGGTGCTGCTCGACCAGCGCCCCGGGCGCTACACCGCCGAATCATTCGAAGCGGCGGTCGACGTGGCGGCGTCGGTGCTGGTGACGAGTTCGGTGGGCAAGGCGCCGGTCGAGTTGCGGCTGACCGACTCGACCGTCATGGGCGGTCCGCGGCTTCGAGACGTCACCCCGCTCATCGACCGTCTCACCGGTGTCGTGGCCGACGACGGCGGCGACCTCAAGACGCATCTCCTCGCGCTGCGCAGGGCACGCGGCGGTACGTCATTGGTCGTGGTGACCGGCGTTCTCGATCGCGACGAGTTGCCCTACGTCGCCAGCCTGCGCCGCCGCTTCGACCGGCTGGTCGTCGTCTCGCTCGACACCGAGCCGCATGACCGGCGCAATCCCCGCCAGCCGATTCGGTTCCCCGGGGTCCGCATCATCGTCGCCGAGGACGCGGATGCGGTGTGCGCCGCATGGAACGCCCAGGTGCTGACATGAAGATCATCCGTCAGCTCATCCCACTTCTTGCGCTGCCCCTGTGCCTGATCGCCAGCGTGCTTGCCGCAGCACCCTGGCTGCGCTCGTTCCCGGTGTCGGTTGCGGGCGCCCCGCTTTACGGCGCCGCCGTGCTCAGTGTTCTCGTGCCGATCGCCATGGCGCGGTTCCGTCCCACCTGGCTCTGGGCCGGTGTCCTGGTCGACGTCGCCGTGTTCGTGTTCTACGGGCTGTTCGTGGTGCTGCAGGACCCGCTCAACATCAGCGACTTCGTACAAGGCCTCTACCGCGGACCTTCGCAGGTGCTGACGTTTGCGCTGCCGCTGGTCAGCCCGCGCAGCCTGATGCTCGCACCGGTCGCGCTCATCTGGGTGTGCGGCGCGCTGGCCGGCGAATGCTTTGCACGGCGCTGGTACACGCTGCTGCCCTACGTCGGATTCCTTGTCGCGTTCGGGCTGTCCTACGCGGCGACGCAGCGCGCCGCGGGATCGGAGCTGCTGTCGGCCCGCCACCGCGAGACGATCCTCGCCGCGCTCCTCCTCGTGACGCTGTTGCTCATGCGCGTCGCGCAGGCTTGGGTGCGGCAGGACGAGTCCGCGGAGAGCACCCAGCCCGACGGCATCCTGCCGGTGCGCGGCCTGGTCACCGGCACCGTCACGACGCTCGTCGTCGCGCTGGCAGCCGCGCTCGTCGTGCAGAGTGCTGCATTCCCCAAGCACTCCAGCGCACCGCAGCGCGTGCCCATCAGTGAACGACTCGAACCCGCTGACCCCGATGTCGTTCATCTCCGGGCTCCGCCCGCGCACGAGCAAGGACGTGGCCCAGCCGGTGTTCACGGTCAACATCGACAAGGCCGCGCCGGGGTACTTCCCGATCGCGAACGTCGACTATTACGACGGTTCGGGGTGGTCCTTCGATCGCACGTTCCGGCCTTCCGGTGGCGTGCTGCCCGCCGACACCGACACCGCGTTGGCGGCGCCACGCGTGGTCACGCAGCAGTACCGGATCGACTCCGGGCCGCTCACCGACGCACCGTGGATGCCGTTCCTGTACCGCCCGGAACGGGTCACCGGTGCGTCGATCAATATCGATCCGGCCAGCGGCATGATCGTGCCGGCCGGCAAGCTCACCGGCGGCGAGTCGTACTCCGTGCGGTCGGGCCTCGCGAGCGACACCTTCGACCACATCATGGCGCGCTTCTCGAGCCCGGACACCGGCACGTCGACGATCGACACCGAATTGCCCGGCGGGCTGCGCACCACCCTCGACGAGCTCGTCAAGACCTTCAGCGCCGAGACGAAGGTTCCGAGCACACCCGCGCTGCCGTTCCTGCAGGCGCTGCAAAAGGATCTGCGCACCAACTACGCACTCTCGCGGGCGGCGCAGGGCAGTGCCACCGGAACGTTGACACCCTCGCCCACGCCGACCAGTTCGACGCCCTCCGTGAAGCCGTCGGGTGCGTCATCGTCGGCGCAGCACAAGCGGCACGGCACGCGCGTTGTGCGCGCCCACCGGCTGGCCGCGAAGCCGCCCGCGCGGCACCACACGCCCACCCCGGCGAAGTCGACCCCGCCGAAGAGCAGCACGCCGTCGACGAGCGCCGTGCCCAGTCCGTCCGACACCGGTCCGGCGGCCGACCTGGCCGGCGGTGCCGGCTTCGCCGATGTGCTCGCCTCGATCCTGGGCGGGCGCACGGGCACACCGGAGCAGTACGCGACGCTGGTGGCACTGGTCGCGCGCGACCTCGGCGTCCCGGCTCGGGTGGTTACCGGCTTCCGGGTCGAATCGAGGGGCAGCGCCGACTCTCTGCCGGCCGGCCAGTACGACGTCACGACCGCGGACGCATGGACCTGGACCGAGATTCCGGTGCTCGGGGCGGGCTGGGTGATTCTGGACGGCTCGCCCGGTCGCTACGCCCCCGGCAACCAGCAGACCGAGTCGGCTGCCTCGCCACCGCCGAGCTCGAGCGCGCCGCCGAGCCGAAACGCGTTGGTGACGCAGGCCGGCGGCGGCAATGCGGTCGCGCGGAAGTCTCCGGTACCTGCCACGACGACCGCGTCCAACCATGGTGTGCTGGTCGCGCTGCTGCTCGCCCTCTGCATCCTGGTGATCGTCCTATTGCTCGTGCTCGGGTCGCGTAAACCGTTGCGAGCGCGGCGGCGGCGGCGCGCGCCCGATCCACGATCGCGCATCATCGGTGCGTGGCAAGAGACGATCGACGTGCTCACCGAGTCCGGCCTGCCGGAGCTGACGACGCTCACCAGCGCTGAGATCGTGACCCTCACCGACGAGCAGTTCGGCGTGGAGACGGGCCGCGCTGCGGCGACCCTCGGCGCGGCGGCGAATGCCGTGGCCTACAGCGTCGCCACCGAGGTCGAGCCGACCGATGCCGATGCAGCGTGGCGTCAGCATCGGGCGTTGCGGCGTGCCGTGCGGCGCAAGCTGGGGCTGCGCGACCGGGTCGCGGCGAATATGCGCTACCACCGGGCCAAGCGCGTGCAACCGCCGGTCAGCCCACCGTCATGGGCCGATGCGGCCGCCGCGCGCGAATCGGGCGCGAAGAAGCCATCCGGCCGGCACCGCTCGGGCCGGCGGCGCGCTCACTGACGCTGCGGCCAATTGCCGGGGGGTGCGGCCCGCGGGCGCCGACTGCGACCTACGAGCACGCCGATCACCACAGCCGCAACGACAATCACCGCTGCTATCGCTGCCCATGCCCCAGCGCCTAACCCGGACGAACCGGAGCCGGCAGCTGGTGGCGCAGATGACACCGGCGGCGGGGCGCTCTGCGCCACCGACGGCGGAGGTGTCGACGAAGCCGACGGCGGCGTGCTCGACCCGCCGGAGGGCACCAGCGAGCCGAGCGGGTTCGCGGTCACCGGTGCCACCTGCGCGGTCAGCGCTTTATACGCATTGACGATTCCGTAGCCGTACGTGCTGTTCGGCACCGAGCCGCCGGCCGGGGTCGCCGTCTTGACGAGCCGGTTGATGACGTTCGCCGCGTCCAGGTGCGGGAAGTGCGCGCGGACCAGGGCGACGATCCCGGCCACGATCGGTGCGGAGAACGACGTCCCGACGCGCTGTTGATACGGCCCGTTGACGTCGCCGCGGGGATCGGCGACCTCGAGACCGACCTTGGCCCGCGCACTGTCCGGGTTGGTCGGCGTGGTCGAGAACGGCGCGGCCAGCGCAGTTCCCCGACCGATCGTCGCGGCCGGATCGCTCTTGAGGTTCTCGTCGATGCCTGTCACGGCCACGACTCCGGGCAGCACGGCCGGTGCTTCCAGACCGACCCGCTGGCTGACGAAGGTGTCCCCGGTGCTCGCCACCACGACCACGTCCTTCGACTGCGCGTACCGAACGGCAGCCTTCTCGCCCGGGTCCGGCGAGGTGTAGGACAGGCTCAGCACCTTGGCACCGTGATCGACTGCCCACCGGATCGCTGCCGGAGTGTTGTCAGGATTGGTCAGCGAGGCGTACGAGGCGCTCAACAGGTGCGCGGCCGGGGCCGTGCCGAGGATCCCGGCGGAGTGTCCCGGGCCGTGACCGTGCCCGGCGATCAACGACGCGACGTTGGTGCCATGACTGCCGTCCGGCTCGACCGGTTTCTGCCCGTTCTGGCTGCCGGCCCCCGAAAAATCCGCGCCGCCCACGACGACACCCGAGAGGTCCGGGACGCTGCCGTCGACACCGCTGTCGATCACACCGACGACGACCCCGGCACCCTTGCTGATCGTCCACGCGTGCCGGACGCCGAGCTTGTCGAGGTACCACTGGCTGGCCTGGATCGCGTCAGCACGGGCGGTGGCAGCCTGCGCGAGACTGGCCGCCCAGGCCAGCACGCAGACGGTAAATACCGAACATGCCCGACGAATTCGCACCGGGTCACTCTGCCATGGGGAACCCGCGCGGCCGGGCAGCCTGGTCAGGCGTTCGTGCCCGACACCAGGCCCACGGCCCACGGCGACGTCGCCAGCGGCGCGGCCGGCGGGCTCGGCAGCTTGACGTTGATGTCGGCCGCACGCGGCGACCCGGCCTGGGTCAACTTCGACGCGTTCTGTGAATCGGTGTTCACATAT
This sequence comes from uncultured Actinomycetota bacterium, assembly GCA_963794885.1. Taxonomy (GTDB): domain Bacteria; phylum Actinomycetota; class Actinomycetes; order Mycobacteriales; family Jatrophihabitantaceae; genus RYN-133. The sequence goes on along the minus strand of CAWCFH010000004.1, from coordinate 198,559 downwards.
GCGATGTAGACGTCATGGAGCGCCTGCAGGTGGGTGGCCAGATTGCCGCGGACGAGCTGCATCGATTTGCGCATGCTTTCCGTCGACGTGCCCAGCGCGCCTTCCACAGTCGACTGGATCGCCGCTGACACGCCGGGGATCTGCCCGGTGTTCAGGCACGCCATCGCATACGGGTCCTGCGGCAACGAGTTCGTGTGGTGGCTCAGCCGGGTCCAGATGTCGTAGACCTTGAAGTAGTAGTCGTGCAACGCCTGCAGGTCGACCTGGAACTGACCACTGTCGCCCGACGCGGCGACGGTGGCCAGATCGGCCCCGATACCGACCGCGACGGCGTTGAGCGTGCCGGAGTCCAATCCTTCAAGCATCAGATGTCCTCTCCCTATTCGCCGATCACGGGCGGTGCGGCGTTCACGCCGTCACCCCAGACGTCGTCGGTCTCGACCAGGTAGTCAGGAACCGGGGCCTCCTCGTCGTCGCCACCGCGCCGGGCTCCCATGCCGCCCATCGGGTAGCCGCCGAACCGCCCGGCTTCAGCTGCAACCGGTTCACCGCCGAAGCCGCCCGGCCGGGATCCGGCCAGCATGCTGTTGCGCGGTGCGCCGAGTTCCTCGTCGGCCGGAATGCCGTTCGGGCCGCGGACGCCGCCGCCGCGCAGCATGCCCTCGGATTCGCCGACTCCGCCGCTCCCGGCCGAGCCACGCAGTCCTGGCTCGCCCTCGCTGAACCCGGTACCGGTGCTGCCACGCAAGCCGGGCTCGCCCTCGCCGATTGCGCCCGAGCCCGGGCTGCGCAGCCCTGGTTCGCCCTCGGCCAGCCCGGCTCCGCCGCGGCTGCCGGGCGGCCCTTCTTCGAGCAAGCCACCGCCCCGGCCGCCGGTAACACCGAGCGGGCCACGCCCGCCGAGCGCGCCGGCACCGAGCAGGCCGGCGCCGCCGAGCACGGCAGCAGCGGCACCCGGTGCACCGGGCGCAGTCGTCGTCGGTGCGCCCGCCAGGGCCGGACCGGTGCCCGCGGTTCCGGGCGTGGTGATGGCGCCGGGATCGCTCTGGGTGGTCGTCGGCGTTTGCGGTGTCGGCGACGGGCCGCTCTGCGTCTGGGTGGGCCCGTTGGTCGGGTGGTTACCTCGCGGCCCGTTCAGGACGCCGTTGTCGTTGGGGTCCATGCCCGGACCCATCGCGACCGGGGTGTATCCGCCGGTGCCGGACGGGTTGGTTGCGCCACCGGGGTTGTAGCCACCGTTGCTGCCGCCGCCGGCACCGCCGGCCGGCGCGGCGCCCGGCACGGGCGGCAGGGTGGCCGGTGGTGCGCCCTGCCGCGACGATCCGGACGGCCAATCCATGCTCTTCATGTTCGCGGAGTGCGTGCTGCCGTCGCTGTCCATCTGCGAGACGATCTTGACCATCTGCGTGTGGTACCGGTCGTACTTCTGCTGCTGCTCGTACTTGGCGACGCCGACGCCGATCGGCCCGGCCCAACCACCGGAGGACAACGCGTTGCCCCAGGACGTGTCCACATTAGGGATGGCCTGTGCTTGGCGCTGATCGCTCTGGAGCGAACTGAGGTAGTTGTCGGTCTCGGCCTGGGCGAGGTCCGAGGACGAACTCGTCTGGTTCATCGTCGCGGCATTCTGCTGAGCGTTCTGGACCGCGGCCGACGCAGCCTTGCCCTGCCAGGCATCGCGCAGCGAGCCCATGTGCGCGAGCAGGTCCGATTCCGCGGTGTTCAGCGTCTGCGCGGTCGACTGGAAGTGGAGCGCGGCCGAGCGCAGCTGTCCGAACATGGCCGGATCGATCTCGTCCACGATGGCCTTGAGTTCTGCGAGGGACCGGTCGTTCCAGTTCGAGGTCACCGCTTACTCCTCACCGAATCGGTAGCTTTGTACCGATTCTACGATTCTTTCCTCTTATGTGAATTCCCAAATTTTCACTTTGATCTCATGCACGCCCGGTTTCGTACACACTGGCGATCGCATCAACCGCGGCCCGGAACAGCGCGTCGGTCGTGTATGGCGTCAGCAGGATGCGTGTCTCGCCCTGCCGTTGGCCGCGCTCCACCTGAAGCAGCGCACCCTCGTCGAACTCGCGCCAGCTGGCCGAGCGCCGGGAGTGCCGGCCGGTGCCGTCCGGGTCGTGACCGACCGCGCCCAGGGCGCCGCCGGTCGTGGTGGCTGCGGTCGAGCGCTGCCGCAACGCGACCAGCGACTGCGGCAATCCGGCCTGGCCCATCTGGGCCGAGAGGCTGCGCGCCGACGCGCCGGCCTCGATCGACGCGTCGATCTCGACCAGTTCGCGCAGCGTGATCTCCACGCTCGGGACGTGCAGAGCCGGCAGGGCGGGCAACGCAGCCACGACACTCGCCGCCAGTTCGGTGTCCGCGATCTGGCGCACCGTGACCTGGTCGTGCTCGAGCAGCACGATGACGGCGTCGTCCTCATGGCCGGCCAGTGCGACGTATTTGCTCTCGGTTCGGTCGGGCAGCACTCGAACCGCGTACACGCACAAGCGGGGGGCGGCGAACGTCTCCCGAACGGCGGTGAGCACAGCCGAACCGGCCAACTTGCGCTCGGCAAGGGCGCGATCGAGCTCGTCCCGATCGGGAACCGCGGTGTAGGCCAGCGCGCCGGTGTTGAGCGGGAACGGCAACGACACCTCGGCCAGCCGGGTCCACCCCACGAACTGCGGCACAGTCAGCGTCGCCCACTCCGCGGCGAGACTGGTCATCGATTGCTCGTCGTCATGATCTTCGGTAAGCCCTTCGGTCACTGCACTTCCTAGTTGAACGTGAGGTCACTGTTGATCTGCTGCTGCGACTCGGAGCCGTCCTGCGCCGCGCCCGGCGCTCCCTTGATCAGGTCGTCACCGAGCCCGAGCGCGGTGTCGATTCCTGCGTCCTTGATCGACTTCTCGACGCCTTCCTTGAGCGCGTCCTTGGCGGCTTCCTTGCCGGCCTGCGCGAAGACGTCCGAGGCCGAGCGGAGCGCGCCCTCAGCCTGTCGCATCGCCGATGCCTCTTGCTCGAAGGCGTGCGCGAGCTGGCTGAACTCACCCTCGACGTCGCGGATGGCGCTCGCGATCCGCTCGAGCATGCTCGAGGTCTGCGCGACTGCGTCGGCACCCTCTCCGCACGCGGCGGCGGCCTCACCTGCGACCGCGGCCTGGCCGGCGGCCTCGCTGGCCCCGAAGGTGAAGAACGCGGCTGCCGCGGCAGCAGCCTCGGTGAGGATCGCGTACTCGACCCACGAGGCGATGATGCCCTTGATGATCCCCTGCGCGCCGTCCATGAGCGTCGCGCTGACCCGCAGCAGGTTGGCGACGTGATCGGCCTGACCGGCCACGCTCAGCGCGCCCCGCTCGAAGTTGCCGATCTTGGTGCGGAACGCATCTGCGGCAGTGCCGGTCCAGTTGCCGTTGGTCGCCTGCGCGTTGCTCACCGCTTCCGGTCCGATCTTGCGCAATCCCTCGGCGACACCGGCCCATTCCTCGGCCTTGTCGTTGAGGCCCTTCGGATCGCCGGTCACCAGGTTGAGAGCATCCTTCAACGGCGCGACCAGATCGATGAGGAAGCTGAGCCCGGCCTCGATCAGCGCTTCGAGCGGGTCGCCCATCAGCTCGCCTGAGTGGCCCGATGTGAAGTTGTCGACGTCCTTGGCCAGCGAGCCGATACCGTAGGCGTCCTTCGCCGCCTTGAGGTAGTTGCCCTCGGACAGGTCCGACAACAAGCTCTTGCCCGACGCCAGGCCCTTAGCGCCGGCGGCGAGGGTGTCCCCGGAAGTCACGACGCACCCCCGCCCATGCCGTCGGAGATCGTGCCGAACAGCTGACCGCCCGCCTGATCAGCTTCGTCATAGTCGCGTGCCGTGCTCTGCAAGGCGGTCTGCGCGTCGGTGAGGAAGGACGTCACCTCGCCGATGCTGCGGTTGGCCGTGTCACGCGCCGACGTGTACCCGGAGTACAGCCCCAGGCCCAGGCCCAGCAAGCCCCACGACTTGGTGTCGACGTCGGCTTCCTTCGCCTTGTCCGCCAGCTGGCGGGATTCCTCGGCACGATCGCCAAGCGTTCCGGCGACCGACCGCAACGTTGCGGTTGTCACCCCGAATTGACTGCCACTCATCTGGTCACTCTTCCTCTGCCGGGAAGCGGGGGTCAGCTGCTGCCGCGGGCACCGAGTCATCGGCCGCACGCAGTGCCGGAAGCCGTCCTTGCGCGATCGCCGAGACGTCGATGTGGCGTCCCGTCAGCGGTTCCACCTGTGCAGCGGTCTGCTCGGCCACCTGCGCCAACCCGAGGCGAATCGCCTCGAGGATCGTGCTGGCCAAGGTGTCCGGCGTCTTGCTCATCGCCTGCCGCGTCAGCCGGAGATCGACGATGGCGCCGCCGGCGGCCATCTCGACGGTCACGCTGCGGTCGGTGGAGTTCGCGGTGACGCGCAACTGTTCGAGCGCGGCGCGGATCTGGTGGTAGCGCGCGACTTGATCACGGCTGCGTTCCCGCTGCGCCGCAAGCGAGCCCACCATGTCCTTGGCTGCGGTCACGGTCGTCCCTCGTCCCTATCTGATGCCTGGCTCAGCGGAGCCAGGTCGGTGGGTAATCGTCATCGTCATTCTCGATAGCTGTCGGGCCGGGCGCTTGGTCACGGCGCGGGAGATCCCACTCGTCCTCGGGATCGAATCTGGCATCGCGCGCGGTGCCCTCGCCGGGTATCGCGGTAGCCGGATGCGCGAGGAAGAACTGCTCGATCCGCGCCCGCAACTGCTCGCTGGCCGCACGCGTTTGCCGATCGATCGCGTCGAGGCTGTTGAATGCGGCATCGCGCGAAGAACGGGCACCTGCCACGAGCCGGTCCATGTGCGCCGACATGGTTCCGAGCGTCCCGGGAGTCTGTGCCGTCATGGTCACTGCTCGCCGATGACAGGGCCCATCCGCTGCCACTCCTCGACGTCGTCGTCGCCGACGATGTCACCGTGTTGCGGATACTTCCGGCCCGCCTCCTGCTCGCCGCCGCCGGCACTGCGTCCCATTCCGGCACCGAGCGGCATGCCGCCGATTGCTCCGCCCTGATGCCCGCCGGATGCCTGCGCCGGCGCGGCTGAACCGGCGACCGGTGACGATTGGGCCGGCGAGTTAGCCGTTGCCATCGTGTTGTCGGCGCCGACCTGAGCTCCTTGCGCGAGGTTCCCTGCGTGCGCCGCGGCCGCGACGTGTGGCGACCCGCCGTTCATCGGCGCCGGGCCGCCGGTCGGGATCCCCGCACCGCCACCGCCGATCGAACCGCCACCGATCGAAGCGCCGCCACCGAGTCCGGTCGGCAACTGCGCCGCGGGGCTGGTGATGTTGTCGACGCCCGACGCGGCCGGCACCTCGGTGACCACCGGGTTGCCGTTCTTGTCGAAGTGCACCCGGTAGGTGTGCTGGGTGCCGGTGGCATCGGTGTTGGTCAGCCGGAAGATGCCCTTGTGGCCGTGCTCGGGGCTGATGGTCAGCCCGCGGTCGCGGCCAAGGCTGACCGACCCATCCGGGTTGTGGTGGATGTCGTGCTTGGGATCGATGCCGCCGGTGCCGCCCATCGGATCGCCGGTCGGTGGCGGCACCGCGCTGCCACCGGGCAGGCCGCTGCCGACCGAGGTCGGGTCGGTCGGCGTACCGACGGTCGGGGCCGCCGGACCGGGCAGGGTCGGTGTGCTCGGTGTGCTCGGTGTGCTCGGCGTGCTTGGTGGCGTGGGCGGGTGGAATGCCGCCGGCGTCGTCGCGCCGGACGGGATGCCCCCACCGGACGGGATGCCCGCCACCGGACGGGATGCCCGCCACCGGACGGGACACCGCCACCGGATGGAACACCGCCGCCCGATGGGACGCCGCCAGCCACCGGACGGCGTACTGCCGCCGGTCTGCGCGGGATGGGTGGGCCGGGCCGCGGCCTTTGCCTCGGCCATCGCGGCGAACGGATCACGAATGCCCGACAGCTGCTTGCTGAACTCGGCGAAGGCCTGCTCGATGCGCTGCTGGGTCTCGGTGTTCACCGACGTCAGCGCCTGCTCACGGGCTTCGAACTGCGGCACGAGCACCGCGTTGCACCACTGCGCCGCCAGCTGCGGCGCCATCGCGACCGCCTCGGCCTTCGCCTCGATCTCGGCAAACGGGTCGAAGACCTGCTCGATCAGCGACGGATTGTCGATCTTGCCGCCGAGCAGCGAGAAGGCAGTCAGGTTCATCCGCACGTCCCCGTCGCCCTTCGCGACCGTTACGAGCGACTGCGCCATAACCCCGTCGATGCCGTTGGGCAGCTCGTCGGCGTACAACTCGCTGACCGTTTGCGCCTTGGCCAGCACGAGCTGTTGCAGTCCGGCCACGAGAGCGGCGACATCCTTGCCGGTGGTGGCGACATCCTGCGTCACGGTGCCGGCGGCCTTGAAGAACACCGCCATCTTCGCTTCGAAGTTCGCCGCCGCATCACCTTGCCAGGTAGGGACGAGCTCGTTGTAGGAGTTGTTCAGGCTCTGCTGAATCGACACCAGCTGGGTAGCCAGGTCCGACATCGTCTTCGAGTCCGCCGAGAAGTCGGCGAAGCTCATTCCGTACTCGGCCTGGTAGGCCTGCCGCGCGGCGTCGTAGGTGATGCCGCCGCCCTTCCAGGCGTTGTACGCCGGCGCGAAGAACTGGAAGAACGCCAGGCCCGGCTCGCCGGTTCTCAAGATGTCGTCAGCGGTGCCGACGGCGTCGATGTCGCCGCCGTTGAGGGTCGAGCTGATCTGGTCGAGCCGATGCTTGGCGCTCGACTGCGCGTTCTGCGCCGCCGTGATCTTCGCCGGCTCCTCGATCCCGAAGTGCATCCGGTCGAGGTCGTTGTGCGAGATCGGGCCGAAGCCCATCTTGTCCCCGACCGCCTTCTTCCACGCCTCGTTCTGCCGATAGTCCTGCTCGGTGATGTGGTGATAGGTGCCGGTGTAGTCGGTCGGCGCCGGGTTCGCACCCGGGTTCTGCAACCCGGCTAGCGTGGCGTCGGCCGTCCCGAACAATGGCCCGGCACCCGGCGTCCCAGTCGCCCGGGCCGGTCAGCAGCGAACCCAGCCGCCCGGAGTCGTCGCCGAGCGGTGCCGCTGGGTCCGCGTGCCCGCCGCCGTCTGACGGCGCCGCGGGAACGACCACCGGGGTGCCGGGCTGTTCGTCGTTGCGGTAACCGCCACGTCCCGGTGCGCCCATCTCAGGTCACCCCCGAGCCGGACGAGCTGAGCCCGGCCGAGCCGGAGGCATCGGCGTTGTCGTAGGAACTCTGCGTGTCGGACAGCGTCGTCGACACCCACGTGCACTTCTCGCCGAAGGTCCTGATGATCTTCTCGAGCGGCCCGGTGATCGCCTGGTGGTACGCGTCGCCCTGTGCGGCGTACGCCCGGCCGGTCGTCGAGCTCGATCCCTTGATCGTCTGGAGTCGTTCGGCTTGTTGCTGTATCGGATCGGCCTGGGCATCGAACGCCGCGGCCGTCGACGCGATCGCTGGGGTCTGTGCCCCGAACCCGTCGCTCATGGCTAGCCCTCCACGGTGCTACCGAACGCCTGGCGACCGCTGGGCGCGGCCGCATGATGCGTCGCTGCGACACCGGCCGTGCCGTACTACGGGTACGGCAACGATCCGCGTCGAAACGAGTGCGGAAAGAACTCACGCCCAGCCCGCTGACCTGCAACCGGCTGGGCGCGACTGTCCCGAACTGCGCACCGCGCGTGCGGTGCGCCGCATGCTCAGGCGAACCGGCTCGCGTTCTGCGACTCCGTGGTCTGGAAACCCTCGTTCGCCGACCCGAGCGCGCGACCGATCGCGGCGAGGACCTCGTTGAGGTCGTTCGCGGCTTGATCCCACTGGGCCTGCTTGGCGTTGTAGTTCTGCGCGGCCTGGCCGGACCACGTCGACACCATCGGTGCGAGGTAGGCCTTCAGGTCCTGCAGCGAAGTGTTCATGCTGGCAACGGTCTGCTGGGCGCTTTCTTGTGTTGCCTGCACCTGGGCAAAGGTGACCTTGATCTGATCGCTCACGGCGAATCCATCTCCCATAACAAGTCAGAAAAGCAAGTCAACGAATAACGAGGTCGGATCGGCTGCGCCGGATCAGACGTTGAGGCCGCTGCCGGCCGAGCGCACCGCGTCGTTGGCGGCCTGGTCCTGCGCGTAGTAGGTCTGGCCGGACGTACGGATCTGCTCCGAGATGTCGGTCAGTGCCTGCGACAGCTTCTGCGCGTCCTCGTGGTAGCGGACCATGAGGGCCTGGAACGTGGACGCGGCCTGGCCGGTCCAGTGCGCCTGGACTGCCTCGACCTGGCCCTGCAGGTTCGCCAGCTGTGCGCGGACCTCGTTGTTGACGTCGTCGACCTTGGCCGCAGCCTGCTGCATCTGCGCGGTCTGTGTAGTGAACGCACCAGTCACTTTGCGCTCCCTCTCCCGTGAAGTGGAACTCGAATTTGTGTGTGTATTTGATCTTGCTGTGATTCTGCGATTGCGCTGTTCGTCCTACTGAAACCCCCGTAATGCGGGGCTAATCGGTAAATACCCAACGGCAAGTTCACCGTAACTTGCGTCACGATTGCCTAATTTGAGCCTTGCGCATACCAGGACCAAATGCAAGTCCAGGACGAAATGGTGGATAGCCGACTTTGCCGTTCTGGCGTCGTCCCACAGCGCGGTTTGCACCCAATACGGTCGCTATATCGGCCGGACGAACGCATATAGCGACCACGGCGGGTGCAAACCGTTGGCCACAGCGTTGCCGGAGCCGAAGCAGCTAGAGGTCGGCGATCTGGATCAGCTGGCTGCCGTAGCGGCGGCCCACGATCATGCCGCGGCCCGGCGGCATGGCCGCCGGACGGGTCGTGCCCAGCAAGGCGCCCTCGTCGCGGCTGCCCGAGCCGACGATGCCGGGCGAGCCGAGCTCGCGGATGCGCTGGATGATCGGCTCGAACAGCGCGCGCGCCGCGCCGCCGGAACGACGGCACACCACCAGGTGCAGGCCGACGTCCTTGGCCTGCGGCAGGAACTCGGCCAGGCCCACGATCGGGTTGCCCGACGGCGTGGCCACCATGTCGTAGTCGTCGACGAGCACGAAGATCTCCGGACCGGTCCACCAGCTGCGGTCGCGCAGTTGCTCCGGGGTCACCTCCGGTCCCGGCAGTCGACCTTGCAGCACGGGACGCAGGTCGTCGATGAACGCCTGCAGCGCCGGGCCGCCCGGCGCATACCCGGCGAGGTACTCCTGCGGCACGTAGCCGAGCATCGTGCGCCGGTAGTCGACGAGCAGGATGCGTGCCTGCTCGGACGTGTACCGCGACATGATGCCGCGCGCGAGCACCTTCAGCAGCGTGGTCTTTCCCGACTCGCTGTCGGCGAACATGATGAAGTGCGGGTCGGCGTCGAAGTCGAGGAACACCGGCGCGAGCTCGTCCTCGTTGAGGCCGATCGGCAGCAGCTTCGAGCCGTCCGGCGCAGGCAGATCGGCGTACGAGACCGACGAGGGCAGCATCCGTACGCGCGGCGCCGGCGGGCCGTCCCACGCGGTGCGCACCTGCTCGACCAGATCGGCGTAGGCCACCGCGAGATCGCCCGACTCGGACGATCCGTCGATGCGCGGCAGCGCGGCGAGGAAGTGCAGCCGGTGCTGGGTGACGCCGCGTCCGGGCCGCGATCCGGGCACGGCAGCGGCCACCCGCCGGTCGATCTCGGACTCGGACGGATCGCCGAGGCGCAGCTCGATCCGGGTGCCCAGCGTGTCCTTCAACGCGGCGCGGATCTCGGCCCATCGGTTCGCGCCGACGATCACGTGCACACCGAAGGAAAGTCCCTGCGCGGCGAGGGCGGTGACGCGCTGCTCGAGATCCTCGAACTCCGCGCGGAACGCCGCCCAGCCGTCGACGATCAGGAACACGTCGCCGAACGGATCGTCGCTGTGGTGACCGGCGCGCTTGAGCTGGCGGTAGGTCGCCATCGCCTCGATGCCGTTGGCGCGGAAGCGCTCCTCGCGCTCGGCCAGCACGGTCGACACCTCGGCGACCATCCGCCGGACGAGATCGGGGTTGGCCCGCGATGCGATGCCGCCCACGTGCGGCAGCCCGGCTGCGGTGGCCAGCGATCCGCCGCCGAGGTCGACGCCGTAGATCTGCGCCTCGCGCGGCGTGTGGGTGAGCGCGAGCGCGGTGATGATGTCGCGCAGCACGGTGCTCTTGCCGCTCTGCGGACCGCCGACGACGGCGCCGTGCCCGGCCGCTCCGGAGAAGTCGAGCAGCAGCTGGTCGCGACGCTGCTCGTAGGGCCGGTCGACGATGCCGATCGGGACGAGCAACCGGCCGTTGCCACCCCACCCGTCCGGGCCGAGGCCGCGCTCGGGGATCGCGGTCAGCGGCGGCAACATGCTGTCCAGCGACGGCGACTCGTTCAGCGGCGGCAACCACACCTCGTGCGCCGGCATGCCGCGGCCCTGCAGCTTCTCGACGACGACGTCCAGCACGCTCTTCTCGAGCGCACCGGAACGGTCCTGCGCCGGCTCGACCGGCTCGACGAAATCGTCCGGAGTCTCGGGCGCATCGATCGGATCGCTGAGGAACGGCAACGGGCGCCGCGCCAGCGCGCCGGCCGGCCCGACGGCCACCGTGTCGCGCCGGTACGCGCCGGACACGTAGGCCGCCTTGAACCGCACCAGCGTCGACACGTCGAACTTCAGGTACCCCGAGCCGGGAATGGAGGGCAGCTCGTAGGCGTCGGCCACGCCGAGCACGGCGCGCGATTCCGCGGCGGAGAACGTCTTCAATCCGATCCGGTAGGACAGGTGGCTGTCGAGGCCGCGCAGCTTGCCTTCCTCGAGCCGCTGCGAGGCGAGCAACAGGTGCATGGACAGCGATCGGCCGAGCCGGCCGATCGCGACGAACAGCTCGGCGAACTCAGGTTTCTGCGTGAGCATCTCGGTGAACTCGTCGCACACGATCAGCAGCGACGGCAGCGGATCGAGCGGTGCGCCTGCCTCGCGAGCACGCTCGTACTCGCGCACGTTGGCGAAGTTCCCCGCCGTCCTCAGCAGCTCCTGGCGCCGGTTCATCTCGCCGGCCAGCGCATCGTGCATGCGGTCGACGAGGGTCAGATCGTCCTGCAGGTTCGTGATCACCGCGGCGGTGTGCGGCAGATCCTGCAGGCCGCTGAACGTCGCGCCGCCCTTGAAGTCGACGAGGATCAGGTTCAGCGCGCTCGGCGAGTGCGTCATCGCGAGCCCGAGCACGAGCGTGCGCAGCAGTTCGGACTTGCCCGATCCGGTCGCGCCGATGATCAGGCCGTGCGGGCCCATGCCTTCGAGGGCGGCCTCCTTGATGTCGAGCTCGACCGGTTCGCCGTGCTCGCCGACACCGATCGGGATGCGCAGCCGGTCGCGGACGGTGCGCGGGCGCCACAACTGCTCGGCACGCACGTTCTCCGGGTCGCCGACTCCGAGCATGTCGACCAGCTCGGCGGAGGTCAGCAACGGTTGATCATCGGTCGCCTCTGCCGCGCCGACCCGCCACGGTGCCATCCGTCGCGCCGTCGCGTCTGCCTCGTCGACCGACAACCCATCCGGACGGCCGAGCAACTCGACGCCGTTGCGCCCGACCGCGCCCAGTTGACCGTCCTCCACGACGAGCCGCAGCCCGCGGCGAGTGGCGAGCCGGCCTATCGAACTCGACAGGTCGATGATCGTGACGCCGAGCAGGCCGTCTTCGAGCAGCACCCGCTCCTCGAGGCTGACCGCTCCCCCGTCGATGACGATGACGATGTGCGCCTGGTCGGGTCCGGCGCTGGCTTCGCGACTGAAGCGGGGACGGGTCGACATCTCGGCGGCGAGCCACTCCTCGAGCTCGGCCAGCGATCCGGCCACAAGTCGCCGCGAGCCGACCGCGTCGTGCTCGCGCGGATCCTGCGCGTGCGGCAGCCATTTCACCCAGTCCCACTCGACCCGGCTCGGCCCGGACGTGACGACACCGACGATGAGCTGATCCGGCGCGTGGAAGGTGGCGAGCTCGGTGACCATGGCCCGGACGAGATCGCGAATCGGCCCGTGCTCGCCGCGTACGTCGACCGCGGGGAACGAGCGCAACTTCACCGACACCGGCAGATCGGCCACCAGCGAGTGGGTGCGAACGAGCCGCCGCAAGGCGACGGCGCCGATCGGGTCGAGGCTTTCGATCAAACCGGTCTGCGGCGGACGGAGCTGGCGGGCCAGCCGCTGCGGGCCGACACCGACGCGCACGGTGCTGAAGTCGCGATCAGCCGGACGGCGCTCCCACATCCGCCGCCCGCCGGCCATCGACCACAGCGAGCGCGGGTCGGGATGTGACCACAACAGGCTGGCTCGCTGCGCCGCGCGGGCGCGCTCGATGTCACGGCGGACCTGCTCCACATAGCGCAGGTAGTCCTTGCGGTCGGTGTCGATCTGCGTCTTGCGACCGGTGCGGCGACCGCCCATCCCGCCGCCCATCATGCCGACCGTCGACAGCAGGATGATCGATCCCATCCCCAGCGACGCGGCGCTGAACCCGCCGATGAAGATGAACCCGACCGAGCCGAGGATCATCACGCCGGGCAGCAGGAACTGCATGACGTTGCCGGGCAACAGGCGCGGGATCTCCGGCGGCGGCTCGAGTTGGAACTCGCCGCTGGGCAACACCGGCACCGGCATGCGGGGCCTGCGCCGGAACACCCGAGTCGCCACGGTCAGGGTCAACCTTTCATCAATCCCGGCGTCGTCCCGGCGCGACGACACGGCTCGAGCATGATCCAACCATGCGCGCGCCTTATAGTGGGCCGACCGTTAGGAGGTAGCGGCTTGACGTCGATCGAATCGCGGTCGTACTGCCGGGTGGTCGTGATCGCGCCGTCCACCCGCGTCGATCTCGCCCTCCCTGCCGACGTCCCGATCATCGACCTGCTGCCGATGCTGCTGCAGTACGCCGGCGAGCTGCGCGACGACGGCGGCGGTCAGCACGGCGGCTGGAAGCTCGTCCGGGTCGGTCACGGCGAGTTGGACGGCGGGCGCACGCTGCGCTCGCTCGACGTAGCCGACGGCGAGGTGCTCCGGCTGGCCGCCCGCGAGGAACGCGACGTCGTCCCGGTCTTCGACGACATCGTCGACGCGATTGCTGCCGCGCGGCGCGATCGGATCAACACGCGCAGCGTGAACCCGGGTCTGGGCGCCGCGGTGGTCGTTGCCGCGATGGCGGTCGGCGCGCTCACCCTGCTCTACCGCTCGGCCACGCGTTGTCGACGCCTATATCGCCGGTGGCGTCGCGGTCGCGCTGCTCGGATTGGCGACAGCGGTCGCCAAGGGCACCGGTGACCGGATCCTGGCGACCGCGACGGCCGCGAGCGGGCTGCCCTTCACGCTGGTGTGCGGGCTCAATGCCGTCACCGGCGACTTCGGTCGCTGGGGAGTGCTGCTCGGCGCATCGCTCGCGTTCGTCTACGCGCTCGGCGCACAACTCGCGCTGGGCACCGGCACCGTGGTGTTCGCCGGCGCGGCCACGACCGCGTTGCTGACCGCGCTCAGCGCGCTCGTCGCCGGGCTTGCCGACGTCACGCCGCTGCAGGTCGTCGCCGGGACGATCGCCGTCGCACTGGCTGCGCTGGCGGTGCTGCCCCGTCTCGCCGTGCGGCTCGCCCGATTGCCGCTGTCGACCGTTCCCACCTCCAGCGAGGATCTGCAGGCCACCGACGATCTCGGCGACATCGACGACGTCAGCGCCCGCGCGCGGCTCGCCGGTGAATACCTGACCGGCACGCAGATCGGTTGCGCGGTGACGATCGCGTTCTCCGCAATGTTGCTCGCGATCCACCATTCGGTGCTGTCGGTCGCGCTCGCCGCGACGGCAACCGTCGCGATGGCGCTGCGTGCACGCTCGGTGGCCAGTCTGGGTGGGCGGATCGCGTTGCTCGGTTCCGCGGCGGCCAGCGGTGTTGTCGCAGCAGGCGCGCTCACCCTGGCCAAGCGTGCCGGCAACGGCATCGCGCTGCTCGTCACCGAACTCGTGATCGGCGCGTTCGTCCTGCTGCTCGCGACGGCGCGCTCGCGCCGGCGCACGTCGCCGCAGACGATGCGCCTGATCGACTTCTTCGAGTCGGCGGTGGTCATCGCGGTGCTGCCGCTGGCCGTCGGCGTGATGGGCCTGTACTCGATCCTTCGCCATCTCTGAGCCGGGCGCGACGGTGCGGACGAAGGCGCTAGCACTCGGCGCAGTTGCACTGCTCGCATCCTCCGTCGCTACTCCCGCGCAGGCCGCGCCATCGCCGTCGCCGCCGGTCAAGTACTCGAAGACGACCGCGTGCGTGACGTCGGCGAACACCCGGTCGACGTTGAAGAGCGGGGTGTCGTGGGCGCAGACCCAACTCGACTACACCGCGTTGTGGGATCTCGGTGACAAGGGCGCGGGCGAGACGGTCGCGGTGATCGACACCGGCGTCAACCCGGTGCTGGCGTTCACCGGGCGGCTGCTTTCGGGCGGCGACTACGTCGTCGCGAACGGCGACGGGCAGAAGGACTGCGACGGGCACGGCACGGTCGTCGCCGGCATCATTGCCGCACAACCCGACCAGATAACAGGATTCTCCGGCGTGGCGCCGGACGCCAAGATCCTGCCGATCCGCCAGAGCAGCAACTACTACGGCGTGAAGAACGCCAAGCCCGGCTCTCCGCAAGAGACGGCAGGCAACACGACGACGCTCGGCGAAGCGATCAGGTACGCCGTCGACCAGGGCGCGAACGTCATCAACATCTCCGAGGCAAGTTGCAGCAACGCGAGCAAGGGGCCGGACGAAACCGTTCAGGCAGCCATCGACTACGCGGTGCGCAAGGACGTCGTGGTCGTCGCCGCAGCCGGCAACGTCGATGCCTCGACCCAGTGCAAGCAGCAGAACACTCCAGGCAAGGATCCGGTCACCTTCCCGACGCCGGCCGAGATGCGCGGCGTGCTCGCCGTCGCCGCCGTCGACCCGAACGGCGATCCGGCACCGTTCTCGCTGGCCGGCAAGTGGGTCGATGTCGCTGCACCGGGCGTCGGCATCATCTCGACCAATCCCGCCGCGCCCACCGGGCAGATCAACGAGTTCATCACCTCGTCCGGAGTCACGACGATCCAGGGCACGAGTTTCGCGGCGCCGTACGTCGCCGGCCTCGCCGCCCTCGTCCAAGAGCGGTTTCCCAACCTGGGCGCGCTCGGGGTGATCCGGCGCATCGAGCAGACCGCGGAACACCCGTCCGCGCCTGGCGAGCGCAACGACTACGTGGGCTACGGGATGATCGATCCGGCGGCCGCGCTCACCGCGGTGCTGCCCAGCGAACAGACCGCGACGCCGACCCCGCCGTCCGAACCTTCGGTGTTGCCGGCGGCACACTCGCATCCAGACCTGCAGCGCACGACCCGGCTCATCGCGCTGATCAGCACGCTAAGCCTGCTCGTCCTCGCAGCGAGCGCCGGGATCGCACTGTCCACGCGCCGGCGGCGGGCCGAAGCACTCGTTCGGCAGGCGCGGTTACGGTCCGGCGCTGGAGCTCGACGGAGCGGGTAGCCCGCTGGCCGACGACCCGGTCTGCGGGTAGAAGTGCACGGCAGTGTCGGGATCGAGGGTTGGGCCCTTCGGCAGCAGGTTGATCAGTGCCGGGTCAGTGCGCGCCGGCCGGCCGGTCAGGCCGAGATAGTCGAGCGCCAGCGGGTTGACCACTGGATAGGCCACGCCGTCATCGGTGACGATGTACAGCGCGCGCGCACCCGTCGTCTGCGGCGCGGTCGCCGTGGTGAGCACGGCGCCCTTGCCCGGATGGATGTAGACCGCGTCGACGGTCGACGGGCCGGGCCGGGTCACCGCGACCGGCTTGCCGTTCTGCGGTATCGGCACCTTGCGCAGTGCGAACACGCCGGTGCTGCTAGTGCGGGTGCCCGCACGGAACACGCAGGCCACTCCGTACGGCGACGGCCCGACGATGTCCGGAGCGCGGACGGGATACAGCGAGGTGTCGATCGGGTTCGCCGTCGACGGTGCCTTGCGCAGCTCGATCGGCGACACCAGCGGAACGTCCTTGGTGACGTCGAACTCGGCGCGGATCAAGTCGCCGATCAACGGCGTGATGGGCTGCACCCCGTCGGCCCATGCGACGTAGATCGTGCGCGACCCGTCGGCGCGCTTGAGCGCGAAGACATCGCCGACGTGCACGCCGAGCGGGACCGCCCACGGTGGCTGGGTGCCTGCTTCCGCGACGGGCGGAACAACGAAGTCGGGGGCCTGCGGGATCAGGTTCAGCAGGGCAGTGCTGATCGGGCGCGCCTTGACGTCAGTGCCGAGCGAAAGGGCGAGACGAATCGACCGGTCGCTCAGATCGATCTTTGCCCGGGTTCCGTTCCACACCAGATAGGTCGTCGTGCCGCCGTCGGCCGACACGAGCATCGCACCGGTCGTGCCGAGCGAGAACCGGGGCGGCTCGCGATCACCGATGATCGCCGTCGTCCGCAGCGTCGGTGGGCTGCCAGGGGGCAGCGCGCTGTTCGTCGTCGTCGCATCGCAGACCGTCCACTTCGACCGGACGAGATTTGATTCGGACGGCAAGATGTCCGGCGCCCCCGGGATGCCGAGCAGCGGCCCGCGCGGCTCATGGCCGATCGTGCCGGTGTCGACCGTCGTTGTGGTCGGTGCAGTGTTGCCGCTCTGGCCGCGTCCGGCCGCGAGCAGGGCCGACGAGAGGTTCATCGCCGGGTACAGCCGGCCGTCGCGAGAGACGAACACGCCGCCGGTGTCGCTGTCGATGACCACCGAGGCGTTGCCGATCGTCGGCGCCGGGTTGATGAAGCCGTAGACGGCGAAACCGCCCAGCACGAGCGCGGCGATGATGAACGAGACGATGATCGAGATGTTGAGCCGGCGGCGAACCCGATCACCGCGCAGCAACGCGTCGCCGTCGGACACCGCCGACTCGAGCCGGCGCACCCCGAAGCGGTAGGCCTGCGCCTGCCACTTGGTGGGTGACTCGCCGGGCATCGGTCGGCTCCACTCTTGATCTCGATCTGGATGTCGATCAGCTGGACGCGCCTACTATGACATCCCCGATATAACATCACGCCGGTGACGACAACCGCGCGTGGCCGCGTCGATCCGTCCGCATCAGGCGGCGAAGCCACGCCGGCGCGCGGTCGGCGGCGCCGCGGCTCGAACGAACCCGCGGCATTCGAGCGGCTGCGCCCGCCGCAGCGAAGGCGTCCCGGGCTGAGCGTGCTCGGCCTGCCCGTCGCAACGCTCGTGGCTGTCGAGCTCATCGCGTTGTGCGCGCTGCTCGTCGCGCACAAGAAGGCCGTGGTCGCCGCGATCGCGATCACGATCGGCGTGCTCATCGCGATCGCGGCGCTGCTGCGCTTTCGCAGGATCCGAGTCGGCACGTGGGTGGTGCTGCGTGTCGGCTACCTGTTCCGGCACCGCGAAACGATCGTCGCAGCGGCCGAGTACGCCAGCCGGGGCAGCACCGAGGATGCGGTCGATCGCATCGATGTGCCACCCGAGCTCGACGCGTTCTTCCCCGGCATGACGTTGTGGGAATCGCGCACGCACGACGGTGACCGGATGGGCATCGTGCAGTGGTTCGGCATGTGCGCAGCCACGCTGCGCATGGCGCCGGCCGGCGGCATCGTCCGGCATCGCAACACGACCGACAACGTTCCGATCGAGGCGATCATGGCCGCGCTCGAGGGACACGATCTCGGGCTCGACTCCGTGCAGGTGCTGACGCAGACGATCGTCGGCGAACTCGACGCCGCGCTGACCCCGCTGCTCGCGGCGGCCAACGCGGAACTCGGCGGCGGCCATGCGCGGGTGCGCAACCGCAGTGCGTTCGTGACGGTGCGGCTCGACCCGTCCACTGCATCGGCTGCGATCGCTGCACGCGGCGGCGGCAACATCGGGATCGCGCGCGTGCTGTCTGCCGCGTTGAGCCGGATCCGGGCCGCCGCCGGTGAGGGCGACCTGCAGGCCGAGGTGCTCGACGCGGACGAGGCCGGCCGGGTGATCGCGGAGAGCTTCTACCACCAAGCCACGCCGTACGACCCGATCATCAAGTGGACCGAGACGATCTCATCGATCTCGTCCACCCGGATGGCTCATCGCAGCTTCGTCCTGACCGACGTCCGCCGGCCGGCGTTGAGCGACGTGCCGGTCGGCAACGTGTTCGCCTACGCGCTCGCGATCACGGCGAAGCCACTGCCGACCGGCGGGTGGTCGACCCGGACCGTGGTGCGGCTGACCTGCCGCTCGGCCAGCTCGCTGACCCGGGCCGCGCGCGAGCTGCGCAGCAATGCACGGCGCGCCGGCGTCACGTTGCAGCCACTCGATGCCGTGCAGTACCTCGGCGTTCGCGCGACCGTCCCGATCGGTGGTCTGTAGTGCCCGGGAACGAGCTGTCCTTCGCCAGCGACGAGATCATCCCGACGCTGCATGCCCAGACGGCGCAACTCAACTACCTGGCCGGCAACGTGTTCGCCGGCGGCATGGTGTTGGGCATGACCACGACGCGCGGCGAGATCACCGTCGACCTGATCCGTGCGTTGCCGACGCGGGTGACGCTGCTGTGCTCTGATCCGTGGCTGGCCCGGTTGCTCACCGTGCGGGTGGCGGGGATGGGCTCGACCGCAGTGGTCGCGACCGACCGTCCCACCGCTTGGGAGTACTTCGTCAACGTCATCGGCGGCCAGAAGCCGATCGCTTCGGTGCGCACCGAGCACGGCGACGCGCTTCCCGCGCCGAGCGTGGGCGCGCCGCTGGTCGTGATCGAGGACGCCCGCGACGTGCCGCCGGAAACCTACGCGCCGCGGCTGGCTTGGCAGACCACCATCCATGTGCGTGCCGCGGTCAACGAGCGATCACGCACGCTGCTCGACAGTTCGCACGTCGTGCTGGTGTGCCGGCTCGGCGCCGATGCCGCCGCCGCGGTGTCGGCCGGGCTCGGGCTCGGTGAGAACGGCGAGGAGACCGTGACCGGCCTCGGTGATCACGAGGTGCTCGTCATCGCCGATCGCCGCGCACACCGGGTCACCGTGACGCCGACGCCGACCGAACGCCGGATGATCTGAGCTCCGTCCTGGTGAGTGGCGCGTTTCGCTGGTGAGTGGCGCGAAATTTCGCGCCACTCACCGCCGTATCGCGCCACTCACCCGGACGGGTTAGGCGGTCGGGCGGAAGAAGCCCTCGAACGCGTCGCCGGCGTTCGTGGTGCGCACCGGGACGATGTGCACGACATCGCCGGTGTGCGGCGCCTCGATCATCTGCCCGTGGCCGATGTACATCGCCACGTGTCCGTCCCACACCGCGAGGTCGCCGGGCGCGAGGTTCGCCTCGGCCACCCGCGCGCCGATGTTCTGCGCGGCCGCGTCGTGCGGCAGGCTGATGCCCTCCTTGCCGTAGGCCCACTGGGTCAGCCCGCTGCAGTCGAAGCCGCGGCCCTGGGTCTCGCCGCCCCACACGTAGGGCACGCCGAGCTGCGTCAGCGCCTCGCGCACTGCGCCGGCCGCCTTCGCGTTGGGCGCCGCCACCGTGCCCAGCCCGTTCGGCAGGTTCACCTTGACGCCTTCGCCGAACTTCACCGGCGGTGCGGTGCCGACGTTGGGATTGACCGAGGCGGGTGCAGCCGCAGTGCTCGTCGCACCGCCGCCGGCACCCGACGTGGTCGTCGGTGAAGGTGCGCTTGCCGTTACGGTCGGCCTCCTCGATCGCCGACTGCACGGCATCGATCGAGCGCGAGACATCGCGCAGCAGCGTCTCGGCCTTGGCGAATTGCTGCTGCAGCCGGTTGCTCGCCGCGGCGACTGCCGAGCTGAGCGCGGCTGCCCCGCCGCTGTGCCCGAACATGCTCGCGCTCGGGTTGAGATCGAGCCCGTCGCCGAGCGCGCCGAACCGTCCTGCCTCAGAACTGGCTGCGGAGCGGAAGTGATCGAGCTGACCGAGGTTGTACGAGATCGTCGAGGCCATCGTCAGTACCCCACGTAGCTTCCGCCGCTGTGCACCGCGGCAACGCCGGGGACGTTGTCGAGCGTTCCGTAGCGCGCCAGCGCGTACCGGACTCCGGCGACGATGTTGTCGACCGGGTTCCAGATGTCCTTGTGCCCGGGTAACGAGTACGAGTTGAACGTCGAGTCGATCGTCTGCATGAGGCCTTTGGACGGATGGCCCGCCGCCGCATTTGAGTCCCAGTTGTTCTGCGCATGCGGATTGCCGGCCGATTCGTGCTGAATGATCATGTTGATGTCGGCCTCGCTGATCGCGCTGGAGGGCACGCCATGCGCGATCAGGATCTTGCGCGCTTCGGTGATCCACTGCGCGACGTCACCGGTCGGCATTGCTGCCGGGGCGGACCCGCTCGACGACACCGGCGCGGCCACCCCGCCCGTCCCGGCTGCCGACGACGACACACCGGCGGGCGAAGTCGATCCGGGGTCGACGCCCTTGGGGATCGGGTTCCACTCGATCGGCTTGCCGGGTGGCGGCAGGTAGGTCGAGTCGTTGGCGGCGGTCAGGTCGAGGAACCCAGGGCCGGCAACGGCCCCGTGTACGGCCGATGCTGCCGTTTCAAGATGCGCGACCAGCGCCGTCACGATCGGTTGTGCCTCGGCGCAACCTTGGCTGACGGCTTGGCTGACCGCGGCGTCGTACTGCCCGACGGTTTCCGGATCGTTCTTGAGCGCGGCAGCTTGATCAGCGGCGTCGAGGATCCGGCTGGCGATCGAGTTCAGCTGGTCCTTCGCGCTCGAAACCGCGGTCGCGGCTTGCTGCAGGGTCGTGGCGGCCTTGCCGACACCGGAGTGCACCGTCGTCGGCCGCAGCACTGAAGCGCTGCATGTATCCGGAAAACGCGTGCGCGGCCGACCCGTGCCACGAGTCGCCCACCTCGCCTGCCGTCTTGGTGATGCTCCGGCCGCCGTCCTGCGCCTTGCTCGCGAGCGCTTGGAGCTTGCCCGCCAGATCTCCTATCGCACCCGGATCGCCGTCGACTTGGGTCCACAGCGCGGCAAACTCGCCGCCCCCGGGCAAGGCGGCGACAGCATCGGCCAAGGCCATGGCTGCGCCTCCGTTCTCGGTTCGAAGAAGTAATCAAATGAGTGAATCGGTTCGCAAATTTCAGATCGTGCGCAGGAGGTATCCCCAACTCGGGTCACACCATCCATACCTCGCACCCTAGAAGTGCGGAACAAGTCCGGCAAATGCGTGGCAAATAGTGCGAAGCTAGCGATTCGCCACGCGCAGGGCGCGGATCCGGTACGCGTCCAGCAGCGCGTGGAGGTGACCGAGCTCGGCTACCGCTCGCCGCGTGCCGGGTATCTCGACCGGGCCGAGCGCGGTCAGCGCGACGATCTGGCCGGTACCACCCGGCCCCGCGTCCGGGTTCTCCGGTTGCGCCTCGAAGCCCTGCACGTCGGTCCAGAGGATCTGGCTGCGTTTGAACCAGGTGCGCAGCTGCAGGGATTGCTCGGTGACGGTGACCGCCGATGCCCCGGCGCGCAGGGTGGTCTTGGGACGCAACGACATCGGCTCCATCGACAGCTCCCCGACGAACCTGGGAGCGCTCAGTTCGGCGGCGCCGGACTGCTCCGGCTGCGAGCGCACCGCCCAGACCGGCACAGCTGGCGGCGTCGGCGGTGGTTCGGCGGGCTGCGCCGGCTCGGGCGGGTCGTCGTCGGGCGGTGCGTGGCGCGGGATGTAGCGGTGCCGCCCCGGCCGGGCTTCGGACTCGGCTTCGGACACTCTCGACGCCGACGCTCGTCCCGTCCTCGTCCTCGTCCTGCTCGGCGGCCACGATGCCGGTGTCGCGGGGCCGGCCGGTGCGGGCCGGCAGCCGGCGGCCGGTGCGGCGGGCCGGCCAGCGCCGGGGCCGCCCCCGCGACGCGGTGGCAGGCTCGCGTGACGATGGGCGCGAGGCCCGTGCCCAGCCGGCCCAGGCTCGCGGATGAGGAACTGCGTGCGGTTCCAGCCCTCCGCGATCTCGATATCGGCAAGCTCGGCGGCGAATTCGGCCGCCGTCGGCGGTCGCTCGGCCTTCTTCTTCGACATGGCGCGGATCAGCAGGTCGGACAGCTCCACCGGTACGCCGGCCCCCGACAGCGGGCGGACCGGGTCGCGCAGGATGCGCAGGATCACCGAAGCGGGCGACTCGCCCTCGTAGGCGCGGAATGCGGCCTGGCCGGCGATGAGCTGGTAGAGCGAGGACGCCAGCTCGTAGACGTCGGTCGCGGCGGACGTTCCGCCGCCCTCGAGCAACTCGGGCGCGGCGTGCAGCGTGGTGAAGTCGAACAGCCCCGCAGTCGTCTGGCTCGACGACTGCAGCATCGCCACGCCGAAGTCGGCCAGCGCCGGCTCGGCGAAATCGGTGATCAGGATGTTCTGCGGCTTGACGTCGCGATGCAGGATGCCGCCGCGGTGCGCGGTCTCGAGCGCGCCGGCGATCTTGATCCCGATCCCGACCGCGTCGGGCACCGGCAATCCGGCGCCCTCGCGCAGCCGGTCGGAGACCACTCCGGTGCAGAGTTCGAGAACGAGCACGGGCCGACCGTCCGGGGTCCGGAAGACGCGGTACAGCGTCACGATGTTCGGGTGCGAGCTCAGCGCGCCGAGCGCGATCGACTCGCGTTCGAACGACTCGATCGAGCGCGGCGAGGCGTCGCGGACATTGAGGAGCTTCAGCGCTACGTGCCGGTTCGTCCCGATCTCGCGGCCGCGATAGACCACCGCGAGGCTGCCGACGCCGATCTCGTGGACGTCGGTGAAACCGGGGAACAACTCGTGCTCGCGTCGGTTGCCGCGGCGAAGCGCCAAGTGCGACCTCCCGCTCCGACGTCCCTGTCTCGCAGCCGGGAGCGTATCAACGCGCGGCGATCAGCCGCACCGTTCTTGCCGAGCCTTTTCTAGCGACAGCAGGTTGACGATCCGCTCGAGCTCGGCCAGATCTGCTGCAGACAGCCGCTTGAACGAGGCCGGTGGCCGGCCGAGGATCGAATCGGCCTTGCGGGCCGCGCGCCGACCGGCCGTCGGTCGCGCTGACGATCTTCGCGCGCCGATCGTCCGGATGCGGCGCGCGGGTCACGAAGCCGCGCTTCTCGAGGTCGTCGAGCACCACCGTCGTGTACGCAGCGTCCGTACCGAGCGCGACGACCAGATCACGCATCGGCACCACTCCCCCGGCGATCAGCCGCAGTGCCTTGACCCGCACGAAGCTCATGCCCAGTGCGTCGCTGACCTCCTGACGCCGATCGTCATCGAGGACGAGCGAACGCAGCGCCTGCCACACCTCACGATCGACCGGCTCGTTCATGCCGCTCACCAGCCGGGGTTCGTCGTCGAAGAGATGCGCCGCCCGGTCGGTCGTGCCACGTGCCCATCGTCCGGTGGTGACGACACCGAGCAGCAACACCGCTATGCCACAGCCGACCACGATCCACCAGCCGGCCGACGACGCAGCGACGAAGCCGGCCGATATCTGGTGCACGCCCAGACCGGAGTTGAGCACCGACCCCACTACCGCGACGCCGAGCGTCGCGCCGACCTGCCGGCTCGTCGACGCAACCGCAGCCGCCACGCCGGCCTGGCTGTTCGGCATGCCGGACACCGCGCTGTTCGTAATCGGCGCGTTCACCATGCCGAATCCGACGGCGTAAACGGTGTAGCTCGCCAGCACCCACCAGATCGACGTGCCGGCATCGAGCCGCACAAGCATGGTGGCCGCGATCGCCATGCAGCGTTCCCGCTATCAGCAGCGGGATCCGCGGTCCGCGCGTTCCCACCAGCCGTCCCGACAGCGGCGCCGCCACCAGCGTGACCGCGGCCAGCGGCAGCGTGCACAGCCCGGCGACCAGCGCCGAATCGCCGCGCACATCCTGCAGGTACAGCGTGTTCAGGAACAGGAACCCGGCGAACCCGCCGAACGCGCAGACTGCCGTCACCGTGGCGCCGGAGAACGGGATGCTGCGGAAGAAGCGCGGATCGATCAGCGGCTCGAGGCGACGCCGTTCGTAACCGACCAGCACGATCGCCGCGACGACAGAGGTCGCAAGCAGCGCGACGGTCGACACAGACGTCCAGCCGCGATGCGGAGCTTCGATGATCGAGTAGGTGAGCGCGGCCAGCGCGACGACCACGAGCACCTGCCCCACCGCATCGGGACGGCGCGCCTTCGCCGCTCGGGATTCGGGTACGAACAGCGCCGCAAGGACGATCGCGGCGACGCCGATCGGGACGTTGATCCAGAAGACGCCGCGCCAGCCGACCGAGTCGATGAGCACTCCGCCGATCAGCGGGCCGAGCCCGAGACTGATGCCGACGACTCCGCCCCACACGCCGATGGCGAACGCACGCTCGCGTCGATCGGTGAACACGTTGGTGATGATCGACATCGCGACGGGGTTGAGCATCGATCCACCTACCGCTTGCACCATCCGGAAGGCGACCAGCCAGCCGAGCCCGGGCGCGATACTGCACAACAGCGAGCCGATCGTGAACACCGCAAGACCGGTCTGGAAGATGCGTCGGCGACCGAGCCGATCGGCGGTGGATCCGGACAGCACGAGCAGGCTGGCAAGCACGAGCGTGTAGGCGTCGACCGTCCACTGCAGGTCGGAAAGCGATGAGTGCAGATCGTCGTGCAGAGCCGGCAGCGCGATGTTGATGATGGTGGTGTCCATGCCGACGATCAGCAGGCTCATGCAGCAGATCGCGAGGACGAGCAGCCGGCGGTTGCGGCTCAGTTCAGGCATCAGAGCGTTGTCCAATTCGTTGTACGACTACAACTATCGTAGCCGTACAACCAAATGGTGTCAGCTCTCGTTGCCGATCCCGGCCGCGACCTGCAGCTCGTCCGCGCGCTCGACGGTATCGAGGTAGCTCGGGCTCCGGCTGCGCGATCGCGCCGCGATCGGCGTCAGCCAGTGCCTTGTGGACGGTCGAGAGCAGCACGGCGGCAAGCACGACCGTGGCTGCGCCGATCACGAACGGCACGTGCGGGTTGAAGTGCTCGACGAGCTTGCCGGCGGCGAACGGCGCGAGTCCGCCGCCGATGAACCGGACGAAGCCGTACGTCGCCGAAGCGACCGGCCGCTCGACCGGGGCGATGCTCATGACCGCAGTGGTGACGAGGGTGTTGTTCACGCCGATGAACGCTCCGGCAATGATCACCGCGACGATCACCGTGGTCTTCGAGCCCGGCCAGATGCCGATCACGGCCAGGTCGGCGGCCATCAGCACGAAGTTGCCGTAGAGCGTGCGCGCCGTACCGAACCGCGCCTTCAACCACGGCGCGCCCCACACCGCGAACACGGCGACGAGCACGCCCCAGCCGCAGAACACCAGGCCGAGCTGCTGCGGGCTGATCGGCGTCATCAGGAACGGCGAGTACCCGAGCAGGGTGAAGAATCCCCAGTTGTAGAGCAGCCCGACGCCGCTGGTGGTGGCCAGGGCGCGGTGCTTGAGCGCCTTGATCGGTTCGAGGATGCTCTCGCGTCGCGGTGGCGTAGGTGTCTTGGGCAGCAGCACGACCGTCGCGATGAGCGCGATGGCCATCAGCACCGACACGCCGTAGAACGGGCCGCGCCAGCTGATCGAGCCGAGTTCGCCGCCGAGCAGCGGACCCATCGCGATGCCGACGCCGAGCGCCGTCTCGTACAGGATGATCGCGCCGGCGAAGCCGCCGCTGGCCGAGCTGACGATCACGGCGAGCGACGTGGCGATGAACAGTGCGTTGCCCAGACCCCAGCCGGCGCGGAAGCCGACGATGCCGCCGATGCTTCCCGACGATCCGGCCAGCGCCGCGAACACGACGATCAGCACCAGCCCGCTGATCAGCGTGCGCTTGGCGCCGATCCGGCTGGACACCCAACCGGTGACGAGCATGGCGACGGCGGTGACCACGAGATAGCTGGTGAACAGCAACTCGACCTGGCTCGGCGACGCGTGCAGGTCCGAGCTCAGCGAGGCGAGGATGGGGTCGACGAGGCCGATGCCCATGAACGAGATGACGCAGGCGAAGGCGACCGCCCAGACCGCCTTCGGCTGCTTGAACGGTGACTCGACGGGGGTATGCGAACTCATCAGGCGTCAACTTTCTCGACTGGTCCGGGCGACCAGTCGCGCAATGGCGGGTACGGCGGCGGCCAGCGCATTGCGGTCGTCGTCGTCGAGGTGCTGCAGTTCGAGCTGCAGGCGTTCGGTACGGGCGAGGTGGCGCTCGCGCAGCACGGTGCGGCCGACCTCGGTGATCCGCACGAGCGTGGCCCGGCCGTCGGTGGGATCGGCGACCCGCTCGGCCTGCCCCGCGTTCTCGAGCCGGTTGATCAACGTGGTCATGCCTGGCTGGCTGATCGCTTCGCGCTCGGCCAGATCGGACACCCGCATCGGCCCGTTGGCCAGCAGGGTGTCC
Organism: uncultured Actinomycetota bacterium; assembly: GCA_963794885.1. Taxonomy (GTDB): domain Bacteria; phylum Actinomycetota; class Actinomycetes; order Mycobacteriales; family Jatrophihabitantaceae; genus RYN-133. The sequence continues at coordinate 172,141 of CAWCFH010000004.1, read as the reverse complement.
AGCGTGGTGATGGTGCTGGTGCTGACCCCGTGCCGCACCTCGCGGCGCAGCCACATCGACAGCCGGTCGATCACGTCGGCCACAGCGGTCATGTCCGCGCTACGTCCCATAACCCAACTATATAACTGGCTTATATAAATCGCCAATAGAGTCCGGCGCGGGATGATGCCCTCCATGACGACCCCGCACGACGACCTGGACAGCGCTGTCCGCACCCGTCTCGGCGAGCTGGCTGCCGACGGGTCGTCCGACCCGCAACTGCTCACCGAGTTCGACGCGATGGCCGGCAGCCGGCTGCTCGACATCCAGGCGCGCCGGATGCGCGAGAAGGGTCAGGGCTTCTACACGATCGGCTCGGCCGGGCACGAGTCCAACGCGCTGGTCGCCGAGGCGCTGCGCACCACCGACCCGGCGCTGCTGCACTACCGCTCCGGCGGGTTCTTCCTGATGCGCGCGCTGCTGGCCGGCCGCTCGATCGAGGACGTGCTGCGCGCGGTCCTGCTCGGGACGGTCGCCGCGGTGGCCGACCCGGCTTCGGGCGGACGGCACAAGGTGTGGGGCGACCCGTCGCTCGCGGTCATCCCGCAGACGTCGACGATCGCCTCGCACCTGCCGCGCGCGGTCGGTGTCGCGTTCGCGATCGGTCGCGCGCGCCGGCTTGCCGTGTCGACGCGCTGGCCCGACGACGCGGTCGCGGTGTGCAGCTTCGGCGACGCGTCGCTGAACCACTCGACCGCGGTCGGCGCGCTGAACACGGTCGGCTACTGCGTGACGCAGGGCCTGCCGATGCCGCTCGTGCTCGTCTGCGAGGACAACGGTCTGGGCATCTCGGTGTCGTCGCCGGCCGGCTGGGTCGCGCGCGCAGCGCAGCGTCCCGGCATCAGCTACTTCAGCGCGCAGGGCGACGATCCGAGCGCGGTGCGCGCCGCGGCGGCAGAGGCGGTCGAGCTCGCACGCCAGCAGCGCCGCCCGGCGCTGCTGCACCTGCGCACCGTCCGCTTCCTCGGGCATGCCGGGACCGACGTCGAGTCCGGGTACCGCAGCGCCGCGGCGATCGCCGCCGACCGGTCGCGCGATCCGCTGCTCGCGCTGGCCCGCGAGATCCGCGGCGTCGACCTCGTCGCGCGCTACGACGAGATCGCCGCGACGGTCGCCGCGCTCGCCGACGAGGTCGACGCCGAACCGAAGCTGACTTCGAGCGAAGCGGTGATCTCGGCGCTCGCGCCGACGTCGCCGCCGCCGCAAACCGTCCGCAGGCGACACCCGCGACGAGCAGACGCTCGCACAATGCATCAACGCCGCGCTGGCCGACGAGCTGGCGGCCCGTCCCGAGATGCTCGTGTTCGGCGAGGACGTCGGGCGCAAGGGCGGCGTGTACGGGCTGACCCGCGGACTGCAGCAGCGCTTCGGCGCGCCGCGGGTGTTCGACACGCTGCTCGACGAGCAGTCGATCCTCGGCCTCGGGCTGGGCTTCGGCGTCAGCGGCATGCTGCCCGTTCCCGAGATCCAGTACCTCGCCTACCTGCACAACGCCGAGGACCAACTGCGCGGCGAGGCCGCCAGCCTGCGGTTCTTCTCCGACGGCGCGTACGCGAACCCGATGGTCGTGCGCATTGCCGGCCTCGGCTACCAGAAGGGGTTCGGCGGGCACTTCCACAACGACGACGCGGTGGCCGTGCTGCGCGACATCCCCGGCCTGGTCGTCGCCGTCCCGTCCCGCCCCGAGGACGCCGCGCCGATGCTGCGCGCCTGCCTGGCCGCCGCGGCGGACACCGGGCAGGTCAGCGTGTACCTCGAGCCGATCGCGCTCTACCACGAGCGCGACCTGTACGAGGCGGGCGATCGCGGCTGGCTCGGCCAGTACTCCCCCGAGTCGGTCGCGCCGATCGGCTCGGCGCGCCTGCACGGAGCCGGCAGCGACCTGACGATCGTGACGTTCGGCAACGGCGTGCGGATGAGCCTGCGGGTGGCGCGCCGGCTCGAGTCGTCCGGGATCCACGCCCGCGTGCTCGACCTGCGCTGGATCGCGCCGCTGCCGGTCGACGACATCCTGCGCGAGGCCGAGGCGACCGGCCGGGTGCTGATCGCGGACGAGACGCGGCACGCCGGCGGCGTCGGCGAAGGCGTGATCACCGCGCTCGTCGAGCGCGGGTTCGCGGGGCGGATCGCCCGGGTGGCCAGCAAGGACAGCTTCGTGCCGCTCGGCGACGCGGCCAACCTCGTCCTGCTCAGCGAGGACGAGATCGAGTCGGCGGCACGGCAGCTGCTCGACTCAGCGGCTACGCGCTGAGTCGCTCGCGCACGTTGCCGACTGGTGTGCCGAGCAGGCGCGGACCGACAGCACGGATGAGCACGGTGGCCCAGGTGCGCCACGGCCGCCAGACCTCGGCGAGCAGCGCGAACTGCTCGGGCGAGACCAGCGCGTCGATGCCGTACAGCTCGCGGGCGAGCTCGCGGGCCCGCGGTTCGTCGCCGGGCAGCACGTCGGTGAGGCCGAGCGCCCGCACCACGATCAGCGAGGCGTAGAACGGCCCGATGCCGGCCAGGCGCTGCACGTCGACCAAGGCTTCCTCCGGGCCGAGGTCGCGCAGCCGCCGAACTTCGAGCAGGCCGTCAGCCGCGGCGCGGGCGATGCCGTGCATGCGCTCGAGCCGGTCGGCGTCGATGCCGGGGAACGCCCCGACGCGCAGCAGCCGGTGCGGCGTGGGAAATGCCGCGGTCGGCGTACCGGCGAGGACGAACGACGCGCCCGGCCGCTTCGCTGAGCGCCGCGCGTACTCGGGTCATCTGCCAGCGCCGGGCGGCGGGTGCTCAGCACCGACCAGGCTGCGGCCTCGTAGGGCGAATGGAACAGCGGCGGACGAAGGCCGGGCGCCGCGACCTGCAGCCGGCGGATCACCGGATCGCGCCGGCCCACCTCGACGAAGTCGCGGGCGTCGTGGTCGAGCGAGAGCAACCGCGCCGTTTGCAGCCGGATCGCGGTCAGGTCACCGGCGCCGTGGACGGTGCAGTGCACGCCGTCATCGTCCTGCCGCACCTCGACACCGACCTGGCGCTCGTACCCGCCGTCGAGGCAGAACGCGAGCCGCATGATGCCGTCGAACCCGCCGCCCGGCCGGGACCGCTGACCGAACCCGAACAGGGCCGATTCGCGGAGCGAGAACTCACCGAGCGGGACGAGGGTGAAGCAGCGGGTCATGCCCCGCATCATGCGCCGCGGGTCCGACAACGCGGACGCGGTCGCGTTCCAGCCGTCCGCTCGCTGTTCTGGTATCGGGTGACCAAATTTCCATGATCGTTTTGGTCACCCGGTACCAACACAAGAGGGCTTAGCCGCTGATCGCGGCACGCACGGCGGCGGGCAGCGCGGCCACCGAGGCGGCCTGCTGGGCGGCGTACAGCTCGTACGGATCGGCCAGCGCAACCCCGAGCACGTCGGAGAGCCAACCGGCGTCGCGGCGGGTGCCGGCGGCCGCCTCGTCCACCGTCGTTTCGGCCGTCAGGTTCGAGGCGAAGATGCCCGCGGCCGACCGCGGCAGGAAGTCCTCGTAGACGATCGGAGTCGCGGTCAGGGCGCCGTCGACGACGAGGTCGGCGAGCGTGCCCTGCCGCACCGGCGCACGGCCGGTAGGGACGAAGGTGAAGTAGGCGAGGCCTGCGCGCAGCATGCCGAGCTCGGTGTGTGGCAGCGCGGCTGACCACGCTGCGGCGCCCTGGCCGATCAGCTCGTCGTAGCGGTCGCGGCCGGCGGGAGTCAGCGCGATGCCGCGTGCCTCGACCTCGCCGAAGCGCACGCGCAGCGAACCGGTCGACACCTCGCCGGACGCGGTGCGGAAGCGCCGCGGCTCGGCCAGCGCGCGGAACGAGGTCTGGCGCAGCAGCACGTCCGGACCGTCCCACCGCGGCGGGCCCTGGATCGCGTCGATCATCGTGATGCCGCGCTCGGACATGCGCGCGTACAGCGCGTCGATGTCGAGCACCCGCGGGGTGAGGTGGTTGATGTGCGTCGACGTCGACCCCGCCGATGTCGGCCGCGACCGACGAGATCGCTTCGAGCTCGGCGTACCACGCCGCGTCGACCGGCTCGGCCGACAGCGTGAACGCGTCGACGGCCAGCTTCAGGAACAGCTCGGCGTCAGCCGCGCTCAGGCCGCCGGCCGTCGATCGCCTTCGCGGCGAGGGCGAGCAGCTCCGGCGCGAACAGCGTGCGGCGGGCCAGGAACGCGTCCAGCCGGGCCTGCAGTTCGGGCGTGAAGAAGCGGCGGTCGTCGGTGACGAGCATCGACGTGAACATGCGGAACGGGTTGCGGGCGAGCTCGTCGCGCTCGGTCGGCCGGAACGCGGTTGATACGACGGGGACGGCCGAGCGGGCCGCATCACGCAGGTCGTAGAACCCGACCGGATGCATGCCCAGCGCGGCGAAGACCTGCGCGGCCTGGCGCAGTTCAGCCGGCGTTCCCACCCGGATCGCGCCGTGCCGCTCCGCGGTCACCCGCGCGATCGATCCGAGCCGTTCGGCAGACGATCCGTCGCGAGCCACGACGTCGGCGTTCACCGCCTCGGCGACCTCGACGAGCGTGGTGTACGCCGGCACCTCGCGGCCGTAGACAGCGGCCATCCGCGCCGCAAACGCAGCGCGGAGTTCCCAGGTCTTCAGCACAGCTTCGTCAAGACCCGATCGAGTGCTGCCATGCCGCGGTCGATCTCGTCGATCGAGATCGTCAGTGCCGGGCGCACGCGCAGGCTGGACGTACCGCAGCCGAGCATCATCACGTGCTCGTCCTCGCGCAGCCGGGTGACCACCGCGTCGCGCAGTTCGGCCGAAGGCAGCGTGAACGCGCACATCAGTCCGCGACCGCGCACGTCGGAAACGACGTTGTGCTTGGCTGCAATGCCTTGCAGCGAGTGCAGCAGGTGCGCACCGAGGAAGTCTGCGCGGGCGATCAGCTCGTCCGACTCGATGATCTCGAGGATGCGCCGCGCGCGCACCATGTCGGTGAGGTTGCCACCCCAGGTCGAGTTGATCCGCGAGCCGACGACGAACACGTTGTCGGGCACCTCGTCGACGCGGCCGCCGGCCATGACGCCGCACACTTGCGCCTTCTTGCCGAACGCGACGACGTCAGGCTGCACGCCCAGCTGCTGGTAGGCCCAGGCGGTGCCGGTCATGCCGACGCCGGTCTGCACCTCGTCCATGATGAACAGCGCATCGAACTCGCGGCACAGCGCCTGCATCGCCTGCAGGAACTCGGCGCGGAAGTGGTTGTCGCCGCCCTCGCCCTGGATGGGCTCCATGATGAAGCAGGCGATGTCGTTCGGGTTGTCCTCGAAGGCCTTGCGCGCGGCGGCGATCGCGGCACGCTCGTCAGCGGCGACATCATCGGTGCCGTTGATCGACGGCGCCGGGATGCGCGGCCAGTCGAACTTCGGGAACCGGGCGACCTTGTTCGGGTCGGTGTTGGTCAAGCTCATCGTGTAGCCGGTGCGGCCGTGGAACGCCTTCTGCAGGTGCAGCACCTTCGTCCCGAGATCGGGGTCGATGCCGTGCGCCTCGTTCCAGCGGCTCTTCCAGTCGAATGCGATCTTGAGCGCGTTCTCGACAGCGAGCCCGCCACCGTCGATGAAGAACAGGTGCGGCAGGTCGGGGTCGCCGAGCACCCGGGCGAACGTCTCGACGAAGCGCGCCATCGGCACGGTGTAGATGTCGGAGTTGCTGGGCTTGTTGACCGCGATCGCGCCCAGCTCGGCCACTGCCTCGTCGGTGGTCAGCGCCGGATGGTTCATCCCGAGCGCGGACGAGGCGAAGAAGGTGAACAGGTCGAGATACTCCGAGCCGTCGCGCGCATCGACCAGCGTCGAGCCGGCCGAGCGGTCGAGATCGAGGACCATCTCGTAGCCGTCGGCGAGCATGTGCCGGGCGATGGCGGCGTGCACGTCAGCCGGGGCGATGTCAGTGTGGCGCGATCATCGTCATACCTTCCAGTCTACAAGAAATCTTCCGGTTCTATATCCAGCTCTGACCGGAATATTTACGTCTCACGTCGACTCTGGGGACGGCCGGGCTTTCCGTTCGAACAACGTCTGCAGGACGACGGTGGTGCGGGTGGACACGTTGGCGCGGCGGCGGATCTCGCGGATCAGCTCCTCGAGCGCGAGTCGGCGTCGCGACCCGCACGAACAGCACGAAGCTGTCGTCGCCGGCGACCGAATGGCACGACTCGATCTCGGACAGTTCCCCGACGCGCTCGGGGATGTCGTACTCGTGCTCCGGATCGCAGCGGCGTGATCGCGATGATCGCGGCCAGCGGCAGCCCGAGCGCATTCGGATCGACATCAGCCTGGTAGCCGCGGATGATCCCGTCCGCCTCGAGCCGGCGCACCCGGGCCTGCACGGCCGACACCGACAGCCCGGTCGCTTCGGCGAGATTCTTCAGCGTGCTGCGCCCGTCGGCGACGAGAAGGGACGCCAGGTGCTTGTCGGTCGGATCGTCGAGGTGCCTCGGCATTTCCCGGACGTTACGCAGTACGCCGGACTTCTTCCAGTAATGACTGGATTGCGCCGCGAACTTCTGCCGCGTCCGGCGCAGTTTGCGGGCTGAAGCGGGCGACGACCGAACCGTCCGGCGCGATCAGGAACTTCTCGAAGTTCCAGCCGATGTCGTCACCGTCGCCGATGAGCTGCGCATAGATCGGGTCGCGATCCGGACCGTTCACCTCGACCTTCGCGCTCATCGGGAACGTGACCCCGTAGCTTGCCGAGCAGAACTCGGCGATCTCGTCAGCGCTACCTGGCTCCTGGCCGCCGAACTGGTTGCACGGGAAGCCGACGACGGTGAACCCGTCATCGGCGAACTCCTCGTGCACCTGCTCCAGGGTCGCGTATTGCGGGGTCAGCCCGCACCGGCTGGCGACGTTGACGACTAACGCGGCACGCCCGCCGGTCAGGTCGGCGAACGTGGTGGCTTCGCCGCTCAGCGTCGTCACCGGAAGGTCAAGTATGTCTGGGTTGGTCACCAGTCCAACGTAGCGATCGGCTGTTAGCGGCCACCGGCGAGCTTGCGGCCGCGCTGCTCGACCCCCAACTCGCCGTACGGGTAGTCGCTGGCCTGCAGGTCGCTCGCCGCGTCCAGAGCAGCGGTTTCCTTCTCGTCGAGGTGCAGGTCGGCCGCGCGCAGGTTCGTCTCGAGTTGCTCCATCGTGCGTGCGCCGATGATCGTCGAGGTGACGCCGGGACGGGCCGTGACCCACGCCAGTGCGACCTCGGCCATCGAGATGCCGCGGTCCTCGGCCACGCTCTGCACCGCATCGATGACGTTCCACGTGCGCTCGGTGCCGCGCCGCTCCCACGCCTCCATGCCGCGTCCGGGATCCTCGCCCAACCTGGTCGACCCCGTGGGCCGCTCGTCGCGGCGATACTTGCCCGACAGCCAGCCGCCGCCGAGCGGGCTCCACGGCAGCAGGCCCATGCCGGCATCGAGAACGGCCGGCACGATCTCCCACTCGATCTCGCGCACCAGCAGGCTGTACTGCGGTTGCAGCGTCACCGGCTCGGCCAGTCCGAGTTGCCGGGCACGGTGCACGGCCTTCGTCAACTGCCAGCCGGTGAAGTTCGACAGCCCGTAGTAGCGGATCTTGCCGGCACGCACGAAGCCGTCGAGCGTGCGCAGCGTCTCGTCCAGCGGGGTCCACGGATCGAACGCGTGCACCTGGTAGAGGTCGACGGCGTCGAGCCCTAGCCGGCGCAGCGACGCATCGAGCGCTCGGGTCAGATGGCGTGTGGAAAGGCCAGCGCCGTTCGGGGAATCGTCGGTCGGGAACCGTCCCTTGGTAGCCAGTACTACCTGCTCGGTCACGTCGGCCGGACGGGCCGCGAACCACCGTCCGATGATCTCTTCCGACACGCCGGCCGAATAGACGTCGGCGGTGTCGACGAGAACTCCGCCGGCCTCGACGAAGCGATCGAGTTGCTCATGCGAGACCGCTTCGTCCGACTCGCTGCCGAAGGTCATCGTGCCGAGGCAGAGGTTCGAAACGGCACAGCCACTGTTGCCCAGAGTGCGATATTCCATGATTTCGAAACTACCTCGCGCCACACTGGGCCGATGGTGCACCTCCGCCGCGCTGTGGCCAGTGATGCGGACGTGGCGGCTGAGATCTACCTGCGGTCGCGCGCCGCGGCCGAGCCCCAGATGCCGCCGGACGTACACAGTGAAGCCGAGGTGCGCGCGTTCGTGGCGGATGTGATGATCGCCCGGCGTGAGGCATGGCTCGCCGAGCTCGGCGGCGTTCCGACCGGCTTGCTGGTGCTCGAGCGTGACGATGTCGACTGGCTCTTCGTCGCACCGAACGCGCAAGGGCAGGGCGTCGGTTCCGCATTGCTCGAGCACGCGAAGTCGCTGCGCCCGGATGGGCTTGCACTGTGGGTGTTCGAGTCGAACGTGCCGGCTCGGCAGTTCTACGAGCGGCGCGGGTTCGTCGCGGTCCGCCGTACCGACGGCGCGGGGAACGAAGAGCATGCGCCGGACGTGCGGTACGTCTGGGGCGCACACGCCGAGGCAGGTAATCGCACGAACGTCTGAATACGCGCGTATGCTCGTCGGCATGACGCTCGCCTTCCAGCCGTCGTTGCTCGACGTGGACGAGGGGCCGGCCCTCGAGCCGCTCGCACCCACGCGCACGCAGCTGAGCCGTGGTGCCTGGATCGACGTGCAACGCCGGTGGGTGCACGGCGCCGATCCGCTCTTCGAGCGGCTGCGCGAGGCCGTGCCGTGGCACGGCGAGCGCCGGCAGATGTACGAGCGCGTTGTCGACGTGCCACGGTTGCTGGCGTTCTACGACGAGTCGATGCCGCTGCCCGACCCCGCGGTCGTCGCGATGAAGTCGGCACTCGATGCGCACTACGCAGCCGAGCTCGGCGAGCCGTTCGCCACGGCCGGACTGTGCCTGTATCGGGACGGACGAGACAGCGTCGCGTGGCACGGCGATCGAATCGGGCGTAGTTCGACCGAGGACACCATGGTCGCGATCATCGTGTTGGGTGCGCCACGCGCCCTGCTGTTGCGACCGACCGGAGGCGGCGAGGCGACAGTGCGGCACGATCTCGGCCACGGCGACCTGATCGTGATGGGTGGCAGCTGTCAACGCACGTGGGAGCACGCAGTACCGAAGACGCGCGCGCACGACCGGTCCGCGGATCAGCATCCAGTTCCGTCCCTACAACGTGCGCTGACCTTCGAAGATCTCGCCGCAGTCGTTCGGCGCAATCCTGGTCGCCGAGCACGAGAACCTGATCACCCGCGTGCAACTCGGTGTCGCCCGCAACCATCACGAGGCCGCTGTCCCTGATCACGAAGCTGATCCAGGTTGCCTCGGGCAGCTCGTCCAGCGCGGCGATCGTCCTGCCGTCTGCGACCGCACCTTCGGCGATGGTGAAGCGATGCACGCCGTGTGGCTCGTCGCGCAGGCGGACACCGAGTGACCATGGCTCAGGTTCGAGCGGGCTGGTCGGAATCTTGAGGATGTGCGCCGCCGCAGGCGTCAGCGTGCCCTGAATCAGTACCGAGAACACGACGACGATGACGACGATCCCGAACAGCCGTTGCGCGTCAGGAACGTGCGCGGCAAGCATCAGCTCGCCGAGCAGAAGCGGTACCGCACCCTTCAGTCCGGCGAACAGGATGAAGGCAGTCTCGTTGCGTTTCAGCCTTGCCGGCACGCAGGCACAGCCCGACGAACAGCGGACGTACGACGAACGCGACCACGACCGCCAGCACGAGACCTGGCACCAGGACGTTCGCCCGCTTGAGCACGTCGATGTCGACGGTCAGTCCGAGCACGACGAACGCGACGATCTCGCCGAGGCTCGACACGGCCGAGTGAAATCGCTCGACCTCGCGCTTGTAGGGCGCGCGCTCGTCGCCGATCACGATGCCGGCGATGAACACGGCGAGAAAGCCCGAACCGTGCGCGACCGTCGCAACGCCGATACAGCAGGGCAGCGCTCGCCAGCGTCCGAAGCGCGTAGAGCCCTTCAGCCGGCAGGCTCACCCGCCGCATGAACCAGAGCAACGCGCGACCGCCGATGACACCGATCAGTGCGCCGATGACCATCTGCAGCAGGAACGTGACGCCGACGTGCCCGAATGCCTTCGCGCTCAGCGCGCCAGCCGCGATGAGGCTGGACATGAGCGCGATGCCGACCGGATCGTTCGCGCCGGACTCGCCCTCGAGGATCGTGCCGCTGCGCCCGGCGATCTCGCGCTGGCCGAGCACCGAGAACACCACCGCCGGATCGGTGGGCGCGACTGCCGTCGCGACGAGCACCGCGACGAACCAGCCGAGATTGAAGCCGAATGCAGCAGGACGCGCCGCCGCGCCGCCGTCAGAAACGTGCCCAGGACGCCGACCAGGGTGATCGGCAGCGCCGCTGCGCGGAACCGTTCGACGCCGATGTGCATCCCGCCGTCGAACAGGATGTAGATCAGGGCGACCGTGACGATCTCTTCGACAGTTCGCTCCGGCGGCGCGTGCAGGCTGGGGATCGCCTTGACGGCAATGGCCGCGGCAACGAGGACCAGACAGTGGGACGGGGATCTTCAACCGCTCGCTGAGCCGGTTCGACAGCACGGCGACGAGGCCGACCGCTGCGGTGAGCAGGATGATCAGCGCGAAGTGCCGAGCTTGATCCACGTTGCGGCTCTCTTCGGGCAGGCTGATACGGATGCCGACCAGACTTCCCGGCTCACCTACCTCCGGAGTCTAGAAGATGAGCGCAGCTCGGGACGTCTGGTTACGCTCGCCAGCGTTGATCAAGATTCTTCAGCGCTCCCGACCCCGACCCACCACCATTCTGAGCACGCCGAAGCACCGGCCACCCACCGCGCATCACTGATGCAGAACTGGTCACGTCAGCACTCGCGGCAGACACCAGCGTCGCGAGTGCGCCAGTTTCAAGGTGGGCAGGGCAGTATCAACACGTGAGCGACGAACCGACTCCGGGGCGCCGGCGCCGAAGGCGGCGGGCCACAGCGGCACAAGGCGCCCCCGCGCACCACGAGCCCGCGGCACGCGGGCCGGAGAACAAGCCCGTCCCGCCAGACGAATCCGCTGCGCCGGCACGTAGCGACGAAGTCCGCCCACCCAAGCGGGCTCGGCCAAATCGCGATCCCGCGGAGCGCGGCCTGCGCGACTTGATCGGTGCCGGGCAAGTCACAGCTCGGCGTGAGCGGCGCGCTGCGCGGTCGCGATGTCGACCGGCCGACCGACGAGGACATCGCCGAGGCGGAAGAGAACCTCGTCATCGTGCGCCGGCACTGGCAGCCGGCGCCGGAGAAAGAGCAGAAGTAGCCGCTCAGCTCGTCTCATGCCCGGCGATCGCGCCGGTCTTTTCATACTCGGTGAGCATGTCGATGCGCCGCTGGTGCCGCGGCGCCTCGGAGAACGGCGTGGCCAGGAAGATCTCGACGAACCGGATCGCATCAGCCTCCGGATGGTCGCGCGCGCCGAGGCTGACGATGTTGGCATCGTTGTGCTCGCGCGCCAGCCGCGCTGTCTCGTCGTTCCACGCCAGCGCCGCCCGAACACCGGTCACCTTGTTCGCGGCGATCTGCTCGCCGTTGCCCGACCCGCCGATGACGACGCCGAGCGAGCCCGGCTCGGCGACAGTGCGGGTTGCCGCCACGATGCACGGCGGCGGGTAGTCGTCCTGCGCATCGAAGGTGTGCGCACCACAGTCGACTGGCTCGTGTCCGAGCTCGGCCAGATGCGCGACGAGCCGCGCCTTCAAGTCGAAGCCGGCATGGTCACTTCCGAGGAAGACGCGCATGCGGTCATTCTGGCAGCCCACCGCCGAGCCATCCGCAACGGTTTGCCCATGGGGGACGATGGGGCGGTGACCGCCGCACTGCCCACCCCGGCCTTTACCGGTCTGGTGACTGAGTGGACGTGGCAGCCCGTCGCGCTCGTCGCCGCCGTATTGCTCGCCGGCTGGTACGCGCGAGCAGTGCGCCGGTTGCGTGCTAGCGGCAAGCGTTGGCCGATGGGACGGACCGCCCTCTTCGCGATCGGGCTCGTCGCGCTCGTCTGGGCGACCTGTGGCTTCGCCGGCGTCTACCTCGACTCGCTGTTCTGGGTCTGGACGGCCCAGCAGCTCGGCCTGCTCCTCGTCGTCCCGTACCTCATCCTCGCCGGTGGACCACTGCAGCTAGCCGGCGCTCCGGTGCAGCGGCTGCTGAACACGCGATTCATCCGCACCCTCGGCAACCCGCTGATCGGACCAGCCCTGGTGCCGCTGCTCTCGGTCGTGCTGTTCTTCGGACCGCTGCCCGGCTGGGCCATCGACATCCGCGCCGTCGGCTGGATCGAAGAGCTGGTGGTCGTCGGGATCGGCGCGCTGATCGTCCTGCCCCTCGCCGGCGCAGGCGGACCGCGCAGCTCGCTCGCAGTTGGTCTGTCACTGGCGATCGGATCCTTCGAGCTCGTCCTCGACGCGGTGCCCGGCATCGCCCTTCGGCTGCACCGCACCCTCTCGACGTCCTACTTCGACTTTCGGTCGGTCCACTCCTGGACGCCGGCCGCCATTCGCGATCAGCAGATCGCCGGATCGGTGCTGTGGTGCGTGGCCGAGCTGCTCGACCTGCCGTTCCTGATCCTGGTCTACCGGCAGTGGCTGAAGGCGGACGAACGCGATGCCGCACAGGTCGACGCCGTGCTCGAAGCCGAACGGATCGCCCGCGGCGAGGCCGAACCTCCCGTCGAGGGTGAGCACGGTCCGACCGATGCGCCCTGGTGGCTCAGCGATCCGACGATGCAGGATCGGCTGCGCCGGCCACGCTGAACTCCCAGTCGCCGTCGTCGGCTCGGGTCAACTCGTGGATCGCCACCGCTGCGGCAGTGGGGATCGGGCGGTAGACGTGCGGGAACCGCTCGCCGGCTTCGTAGCAGTCCTCGACAACCACCTCGAGCCCGGACGGATCGATCTCGACGACGACCAGATCCGGCTCTGCTCGATACAGAGCATTGGCGACCCGCGCCACCTGGTCGGCGAAGGAGAAGTGGACGAATCCGTCCTGGGCGAATGCGGCAGGGACGTACTCGCCGACAACAACGGCATCGGCCCAGGTCTTGCGATCGACAATATGAAAGATCTGCATCCACCTAGTCTGGCCCGATGGAGTTCGACACCTGGCGCGAGGTTGGCGACCGTATCTACGTTCGCCGGCACACGAGCTACGACCTCAACGTCGGCCTTGTCGTCGGCGCCGGAGCGTGCCTGGTGATCGACACTCGGGAAGGCCGAATCGCCGGGATGGAACTCGCCCATGCCATCCGGAAGATCACCTCGGCGCCGTGGACGGTGGTGAACACGCACGCGCACTTCGACCACTACTTCGGCAATGCCGCATTCCTGGCTGCGGCGATCTGGTCGCTCGACAAGTGCAAGGAGCGCATCGTCGCGAGCGGGCCATCGCAGCTCGCGATGTTCGGCGACGGCGAAACGACGCTGGTGCCGCCAACCGACACCTTCGCGGCCCCGTCGCACGATCTCGACATCGGTGGACGGAGCGTCAGCCTGCGCTATCTCGGCCGCGGGCACACCGACAACGACATCGTCGTCGCCGTGGACGACGTGATCTTCGCCGGAGATCTCGTGGAAGAGGGCGCGCCGCCGTCCTTCGACGATGCCTATCCCGCGGAGTGGCCCACCACCATCGCAGCGCTGCTGCCGCTGTGCAGGGGCGCGGTCGTTCCCGGTCACGGGAACGTGGTCGACGCCACGTACGTGCGCGACCAACAAGCGTTGTTGAGCTCGGTCGCGCACCTCAGCCGCGAGGAGGCCGCGCACGCACTGCGCGGCCTCCTCGGCTGAATCAGCTGCCGCCGGGGTTGAGCGTGACGGTGATCGGCTTGAAGTTCGCGCCGGTCGTGTCCAGGCCCATCTCCTTCAGCTTGGCCAGCGCCTTGCTCGGTGTAGTCGTTGGTGTAGGCCTCGCCCTTCGGCGTCGCCTGTGAGCACCGTCTGCCCGTCGGCGTTCTTGGTGTTCTCGGCGATCGTGACCGTGCGGTTCCACGCGGCCGTGTCGACCATGCCGATGCCCTGCGGCGACGGCCAGATCAGCTTGTTGACCTCGTTGGTCTGCCACAGCTGGTGGCTGGCGCCGAGCTTCGAGCCGGCCTTGCACGACCATGTCGCGGCACTCGGTCGGCGTGCGCCGCGCAGTAGATCCAGCCCTCGTAGCTCGCGGTCAGGAACTTGACCGTCGTGGCCTGGAACGCCGGGTCCTTCAGCTTGGTCGGTGTTGGCCCAGATCGCGTCCTGCAGCATCGCGGTGCCGACCTGGTTCCAGTTGATCACGTTGAGGTCGCGACGGCTGGTAGAGCTTGCCGGTCTTCGGGTTCTTCGCCTCGAGCACCTGCGCGTACTCGTTGTAGATCATCGCCTGCGCGGCGTCGATGTCGCCGGCGAGGAACGCGTTCATGTCGAACTGCTGCTGCGACGATCTTGACGTCCTTGCCCGGGTCGAGCCCGTTCTTGGTCATGCCGGCGAACAGCTCGTACTCGTTGCCGAAGCCCCAGTCGCCGACCGTCTTGCCCTTGAGCTCGGCGACGGAGGTGATGTTCTTGTTCTTCATCGAGATCTGCAGCGTGCCCGAGCGCTGGAACACCTGCCCGACGTCGGTGATGTTCGCGCCCTTCTCGCGCGACTGCAGCGCCTTCGGCACCCAGGCGATCGCGAAGTCGGCCGAGCCGCCGTCGTCGACCGTCGTCTGCGGCACGGTGTCGGTGCCGGCCGGGACGATCTTGACGTTCAGGCCCTGCTGCTTGTAGAAGCCCTTCGCGAACGCCGCGATGTAGCCGGCGAACTGCGCCTGGGTCACCCACTGCAGCTGCAGCGTGACGTTGGTCACCGGGCTGCTCGGCGTCGCTGCGCGCTGCGCTGGGCGCCGTGCTGCCGCCGTGCTGGCGCGGACGAGCTTGCCGCTGCCCCGCCGCCTGCCGCTGCTGCTGCATGCGGCGAGCGCGGCGACCGCGACGACGGCTGCCGCAGCCGGCGACGATCTTGCGGTTGAACCTGCTTCATCGATTCCTCCTGTGTGGTCGATCGGCAGCGTCGGTCTCGAGCGATCAGAACGGCGACGGTCGCGCCGGCGGCCGAGCACGAGCGCGTTCGAGCAGCGAGCGCGCCGAGGTAGAACATCAGGCCGAGCAGCGACCGCGCCGAGCACCGATGCCCAGGCCGCCGGGTAGTCGGTGGCGCCGACCGAGGACGGTGATGCGCGAGCCCAGGCCGTCCTGCAGGCCGCCGAAGTACTCGCTGACGACGGCGGCGATGACGGCCAGCGAGGACGCCAGCCGCAGCCCGGTGAAGAAGTACGGCAGCGCGCCCGGGATGCGGATCGTGCGCAGCACCGCGGTGCCCGACGCGGCGTAGCTCTGCATCAGCTCGCGGTGCACCGGCGTCGAGCCGCGACAGCCCGCGCAGCACGTTGATGAACACCGGGACGAACGCGCTGATCGCGACGACCTCGCGGCGCGGCAGCGTGGACAGCGGCGAGTACATGTTGTTGAGCAGCGGCGCCAGCGCCACGATCGGCATCGCCGCCAGCGCGGCGACCAGCGGGGTGATCGCGCCGCCGAGCACCGGCACCCGGGTGGCCAGCGCGGCGAGCAGCACGCCCAGCACGACGCCGACGACCAGGCCGACCAGCGCGTTCAGCCCGCTGTGCCCGGCCGCGGCGATGATCGCGCGAGTGCTCGTCGACGGCCGACGACCAGATGTCGCTCGGCGCCGGCAGCACGAAGCTGCGCGACGTCGCGCGCCGCGGACGAACAACTGCCACACGGCCACGAACAGCACGCCGAACAGGACCGGCGGCAGCAGCGTCGACGGTCGCGCCGGCGCGGTCACCGGTGTCACAGCGCGCCCTGCGCACGCTCGATGTCGGCGACGACCGCGCCGCTCGACGGGTCCGGACCGGCCGTCCGCGCAGCGCCTCGCGCACCTGGGTGATCGCGGCGTAGAACTCGCGGCGCCTCGCGGGTGTCGTCGGTGCGCTCGCCGAGCTGCGACCGGGATGATCTCGGCGATCCGGCCCGGGCCGCGGCGACATCACCACCACCCGGTCGGACAGGAACACCGCCTCGGGGATCGAGTGGGTCACGAACACGACCGCGGCCTGCGGTCTCGCCGGCGATGCGCACGAGCTCGTTCTGCATCCGCTCGCGCGTCATCTCGTCGAGCGCGCCGAACGGCTCGTCCATCAGCAGCAGCGCCGGGCTCTCGGCCAGCGCCCGGGCGATCGCGACCCGCTGCTGCATGCCGCCGGACAGCTGCGGCGGTCGCTGCTTGGCGAAGTCGGACAGCCCGACGAGCTCGAGCAGCTCCGGCGCGCGGGCGCGGCGCTTGGCGCGGTCGACGCCGTGCAGTTCGAGCGGCAGCTCGATGTTGGCCTGCACGGTGCGCCAGTCGAGCAGCCCGGCCTGCTGGAACGCGAAGCCGTAGTCCTGGTCGAGCCGCGCCTGCCGGGCCGACTTGCCGTTGACCTGCACCGTCGCCGCTGGTCGGCGGCAGCAGGTCGGCGATCACGCGCAGCAAGGTCGACTTGCCGCACCCGGACGGCCCGATCAGCGAGACGAACTCGCCGCGCTCGATCGTCAGGTCGATGTCCTGCAGCGCGACCACCGAGCCGCGGCGCACCGGAACGTCTTGTGCACACCGCGTCAGCTCGACCGCCGCGGTGCTGCGCCTGCTCCGCGTCGCTCATCGGCGCTCGCTCCCCGGTGGTAGCGCCACAGCGCCAGGTCGAACACGGTGACGACGGCGGCGGCCGCGAGGCCCAGCACGGCGGCGCCGATCACCGCGGCGTACACCCGCGACGGGTCGCCGGTCGCCTGCTGCGAGTAGGTGATGATCAGCCGGCCGATGCCGCCGTCGAGCCCGGTCGAGATCTCGGCGACGATCGCTGCCGACCACCGCGCCGGCCGCGGCCAGCCGCAGCGCCGGCACGAGGAACGGCACCGACGCCGGCAGCTTGAGCCGGATCAGCGTCTTCCACCAGCCCGCCGCCGAGCAGCGGAAGTACTCGGTGTGCACCGCGCTCGGCGACTTGAGCCCGCGCACCATGCCGACCGCGACCGGGAAGAACGCCAGGTAGGCGGCGATCACCGACTACCGACATCCACGGCTGCCACTCGAACGAGCCGATCTGCGAGCCCTGCCCCCACTTGCTCACCAGCGGCGCCAGCGCGATCAACGGCACGGTCTGGCTGAGCACGACGTACGGCAGCAGCGCGCGTTCGGCGATGGCGCAGCCGGTCCATGAGCAACGCCAGCAGCATGCCGACGACCACGCCGATCGACGAAGCCGACCGCCGCCCAGCGCAGCGTGTGCAGCGCGGCGTCGACGACCGAGTCGAGCACCGTCTTGGTCGGGCCGAAGGTGATCGCGCCGCCGACCTCGGGAGCGCCGAAGGCGTGCCAGATCGTGCGACAGGTGCGGCATCGCCGCGTCGGTGGTGCGCGGCAGGATCCGGGTGCCGAACAGCTTCACGCCGTCGGCCGGCGCCCCACGACTTGTAGGCCTCCCAGATCGCGCCGACCAGCACCGCCGATCAGCCGAGCGCGACCGAGCGAGCGCGCGGTCCGCCGCCGAGCCGGCACCGCCCGGGCCGTCGCGGTGCGGAGCGCGCCACGTCAGCGCGTCACGTCTTGGCTGCCGCGCGGGCGTTGACTGCGGGCATGCACGTGCTCGCCGTACGCGGCGAGCGTGCTCGTCCTTCGCGTCGTGCTGCAGGTAGAGCGCGAACTGGTCGACGCCCAGCGCCTCGCAGCTCCTGCGAGCCGCTCCACCTGGTGCTCGACCGGCCCGATCAGGCAGAACCGGTCGATGACCTCGTCCGGCACGAAGTCGGTGTGCTCGTTGCCGGCCTTGCCGTGCGAGTTGTAGTCGTAGCCCTGCGCGCCCGGCGATGTAGTCGCTCAGCGCCTGCGGCACCGCCGCGCCATCGGCGCCGTACCGGCCGACGATGTCGGCGACGTGGTTGCCGACCATGCCGCCGAACCAGCGGCACTGGTCGCGGCCGTGGGCCAGCCGGCCGTCGCGTGCCGTCGGTGACGTAGGCCGGTGCGGCCACGCAGATCGTCACCGACGCCGGATCGCGGCCGGCGTCGGCGGCGGCCTTGCGCACGGCGGCGATCGACCAGGCGATGATGTCGGGGTCGGCCAGCTGCAGGATGAAGCCGTCGGCGACCTCGCCGGTCAGGGCGAGCGCCTTCGGCCCGTAGGCCGCGACCCAGATCGGCAGCCGCGACGACGCGCCCCACGGGAACCGCAGCAGATTGCCCTTGTACGACGCCTGTTCCGCCGTTCGCGAGCGCGCGGATCACCTCGATCGCCTCGCGCAGTGTCGCCAGCGTGACCGGCTTGCCGTTGATCACCCGGACCGCCGAGTCGCCCCGGCCGATGCCGCAGATGGTGCGGTTGCCGAACATGTCGTTGAGCGTGGCGAACAGCGACGCGGTGACCGTCCAGTCGCGGGTGGCCGGGTTGGTGACCATCGGCCCGACCGTGACGCGTGCGGTGTGCGGACAGGATCTGGCTGTAGACGACGAACGGCTCCTGCCACAGCAGGTGCGAGTCGAACGTCCAGACGTGGCGTGAAGCCGTAGCTGCTCCGCCTGCCGGGCGAGCTCGACGACCCGCCAGGCCGGCGGGTCGTTCTGCAGGACGACGCCGAAGTCCATCCAGATCAGGTTCTGCGAGAGCTGGCGCTTGACGAACTGGCCGTGCGACTTCGTGCCGATGTAGCCGCTGTCGTCCTTGATCACCGTGCCGCGCGACAGCACGGTGTCGACGTGGCCGTCGATCTCCCAGCCCTCCCAGGCCGAGTAGTCCATGTTCATGTGGTGGGTCTTCGTCGATGCCGATCGACGTGTGGCCGTTCGGGTCGTAGACGACGATGTCGGCGTCGGCGCCCGGAGCGATCACGCCCTTCTTGCCGTACAGGCCGAACATGCGCGCCGGTGTCGTGCAGCAGACGTCGACCCACCGCTCGAGGCTGATCCGGCCGTCGTCGACGCCTTGGAAGAGCAGGTCCATCCGGTGCTCGACCGAGCCGATGCCGTTGGGGATCTTGGCGAAGTTGCCGATGCCCATCTCCTTCTGGTCCTTCATGCAGAACGGGCAGTGGTCGGTCGAGACGGTGGTGACGTCGCCGGTGCGGATGTATTTCCACAGCTCGTCCTGGTGGCCCTCCGCCCGCGCGCGCAGCGGCGTCGAGCAGACCCACTTCGCACCTTCGAAGCCGGGCGCGCCGAGGTTCTCCTCCAGCGACAGGTACAGGTACTGCGGGCAGGTCTCGCCGAACACGTTCTGGCCGGCGTTGCGGGCCTCGGCGATGCGCGCGAGCGCCTGCTTGGCCGACACGTGCACGACGTACAGCGGCGCGCCGGTCATGTCGGCCAGCATCACCGCGCGGTGGGTGGCTTCCTGCTCGGTCTGCCACGGACGGGTCACGCCGTGGAAGTACGGATCGGTGTCGCCGCGCTCGAGCGCCTGCTGCACGAGCACGTCGATGGCCGAGCCGTTCTCGGCGTGCATCATGATCAGCCCGCCGTTGCCGGCCGCGGTCTGCATCGCGCGCACGATCTGCCCGTCGCTGGACAGGAACACGCCGGGGTAGGCCATGAACAGCTTGAAGCTGGTGATGCCCTCGCCGATCAGCTCGTCCATCGCCTTGAGCGACTCGTCGTCGACCTCGCCGATGATCTGGTGGAACCCGTAGTCGATGGCGCAGTTGCCGCCGGCCTTGTCGTGCCACAGCGCGACCTGGTCCTGCACCCGCTGGCCGTGTGCCTGCACGACGAAGTCGATGATCGTCGTGGTGCCGCCCCACGCGGCGGCGCGCGTGCCGGTCTCGAACGTGTCGCTGGCGAACGTGCCGCCGAACGGCATCTCCATGTGGGTGTGGCGCGTCGATGCCACCCGGGATCACGTACTTGCCGGTCGCGTCGATGCACCGTGTCGGCGTTGATCGATGCCGAGCGCGTTCGAGCCGGGTGCGATCACCGCGGCGATCGTCTCGCCGTCGATCAGCACGTCCTGCAGCGACGAACCGGTCGAGCTGACACGACCGTGCCGCCCTTGATCAGCGTCGTCACGGGTTGGTCACCTTTGCGTAGGACTCGGGGCGGCGGTCTCGGTAGAACTGCCAGTCGTTGCGGGTCTGGGTGATCTCGTCGAAGTCGAGGTCGCGGACGACGAGCTCTTCCTTGTCGGTCGATGCGACGTCGCCGACGTAGTTGCCGCGCGGGTCGACGAAGTAGCTCGAGCCGTAGAAGTGCGGGGCGTCCGGGCCGAACTCGTCGGTCTCCTGCCCGATCCGGTTGTTGGCGGCGATGAAGTACTGGTTCGCGGCGGCGGCCGCGGGCTGCTCGAGCTCCCAGAGCCGGTTCGACAGCCCGGGCTTGGTCGCCGACGGGTTGAACACCAGCTGCGCGTTGTTCAGGCCGAGCTCGCGCCAGCCCTCGGGGAAGTGCCGGTCGTAGCAGATGTAGACGCCGACCCGTCCGACCGCGGTGTTGAACACCGGGTAGCCGGCGTTGCCGGGCCGGAAGTAGAACTTCTCCCAGAACTGCGGCAGGTTCGGGATGTGGTGCTTGCGGTACTTGCCGAGCAGTGAGCCGTCGGCGTCGATGACCGCGGCGGTGTTGTAGTACTCGCCCTCGTTCTCGACCTCGTAGATCGGCAGGACGATGACGAGGTTGAGTTCCTTGGCCAGCTTCTGGAACCGCTCGGTGGTCGGCCCGGGGATCGGCTCGACGTACTCGTAGTACTTCTGATCCTGGACCGCGCCGAAGTACGGGCCGTAGAAGAGTTCCTGGAACCCGATGATCTGGACGCCCGTCGGCCGCCGCCTCGCGCGCGAGTTCCTCGTGCTTGGCAATCATCGATTCCTTGTCGCCGGTCCACTCGACCTGGGTGACGGCGGCGCGTACGACGGTCATTTTGGTACTCCCCCACTGCCTGAAGATGTGTGATCCTGCTGCCTGAACATTTCACCGAAGTGAACACCGTAGGGGGTCGGTTTCCGAGTCGTAAAGACCTCGGCCGTCCTCACCCGAACCGAGACCGAAAGGCAACACTGGCCACCATGTCGTCGCTGCCCGCGGTCGAGGTCGCTGCGGTGGCCGCTGCCATCAGCGACCGCTCGGCGGCCGGCATCGCCGGCGGGCTGAGCCGGCTGATCAGCTCAGGACGGATCGGGGCCGGCGAGCGGCTGCCTACCGTCCGTGAGCTCGCCGCCACGCTCGGGACCAGCCCGGCGACGGTCGCCGAGGCCTGGCGCGCGCTGACTGCCACCGGCGCGATCGTGGCTCGCGGACGGGCCGGCACGTTCGTCAACACGCGGGATCGGCCGGCGACCCGCTACGACCGGCTGGCCGCGTCGCCCGGCGCGCCGCTCGCGCTCGACCTGTCGACCGGGGTGCCCGACCCGGCATTGCTGCCGGACCTGCGCCCGGCGCTGGCCCGGGTCGCGTCGCGGGCCGCCACCAGCAGCTATCTCGACGAGCCCGTGCTGCCCGAGCTCGGCGCCCTGTTGCGCGCCGACTGGCCATATCCGGTCGAGGCGATCACGGTGGTCGACGGCGCGCTGGACGGCATCGACCGGGTGGCCCGGCTGCTGGTACGCCACGGCGATCATGTCGCGGTCGAGAACCCCGGCTTCCCGCCGGTGCTCGACATGCTGGAGCGGCTCGGCGCGGTTGTCGTGCCGGTGGCGATGGACGACCGTGGCCTGCGTCCGGACTCGCTTGCCGACGTGCTCGGGTCCGAGCCGGTGGCGCTGGTCGTGCAGCCGCGCGCGCAGAACCCGACCGGCCTGTCGATGACCCCTGCGCGGGCGCGGGCGCTGGCCAGGACGATCCGTTCGGCCGGCTCCGACGTGGTGGTGATCGAGGACAACCACTCCGGGTCGATCGCACAGAGCGGCGACCTGAGCCTCGGCGCCGTGCTGCCAAGCCAGACCGTGCACATCCGCAGCTACTCGAAGTCGCACGGCCCGGATCTCCGGATCGCGGCGCTCGGCGGGCCGGCCGCGCTCGTCGACGAGCTGGTCACCGAGCGCCACCTCGGGCCGGGCTGGACCTCACGGCTGGTGCAGAGCGTGCTGGTCGACCTGCTCACCGACGCTGAGGTCATCGCCGCTGTGTCGCGCGCCCGCTCGGCGTACGCGGCGCGCCGCCGGCTGCTCGCGGACGCGCTCGCCGAGCTCGGGGTGCGGCTCGGGCCCGGCGACGGGCTGTCGGTGTGGCTGCCGGTGGCCGACGAGCGGCACGCCGAGGTCACCGTCGCGGCAGCCGGGATCGGCGCGTCGCCGGGGTCGCTGTTCCACTGCGGCCCGCAGAACGGCGCGCACTTGCGGCTGACGCTCGGGACGCTGCCCGACGATGCTGGGTCGATCGCCCGGGTCGCCGGGGTGCTCGCGGCGGCCGCCAGCCGTCCGTCCGGGACGGTGCGCACGGTGCGCGCGGTCCGTCCGCCCAGCGCCCGCAGGCGCGGTGCCGGCGCGGCCCGCTGACCGCCGGCAAAGCGGTCAGGGCAGCCCGAGGTAGCCAGCCATGGCGCGCAGCTGGTACTCGAAGTACGCGTCGTAGTCGGTGATCGCATTGGTCAGCCGGCCGAACATCTCGAAGCTGAGCGTGCCGAACAGTTGCGCCCAGGCCGTCATCCCGCGGGCCAGCACGGCCGGCGGCAGGCCGGCGAACTCCGGCGTGCGCACGATCGTCTCCAGGTCCTGGCGGACGGCTCGGGGCAGCCGGTTCGATCCGCTCAGCACGTCGCGTTCCACGCCGTCGCGCAGGATGCCGACCAGCACCCAGACCGGCCGCGCCGCCGGGCCGATCGTGTCCTGCGGGGCCGCATAGCCCGGTACCGGGCTGCCGTACAGCAGCGCGTACTCGTGCGGATTGGCCAGCGTCCAGGTGCGGATCGCCCGGCCGGTTGTCAGCCAGCGGCCCAGAAGATCGCGGCGTGCCACGGCAGCCTCGGCGTGTTCGACCGCCTCGCCCATGCTGTTGTAGCCGTCGATGATCATCGCCGTGAGCAGCGCATCACGGCTCGGGAAGTATCGATACACCGCCGACGAGACGACGCCGAGATCACGCGCGACTGCGCGCAGCGAGAGATTCGGCCCGTCCGCCGCGAGGTGCACCCGCGCGATCCGCTTGATCTCGTCGGTCATCTCGGCGCGCGCACGCGCGCGGATGCCGACCGCCGGCTGGTTCGCCATCAGCACACTCTCGCACAGTTGCGCGAGCACCGCACTAATACGAGAGCAGCGCTCTGCACTACGCCGCGCTGCTGCAGGATTGGGTGGACGGACTAGGTGGACGGGCGGCGCAACACGAGCACGGTGGCGTCGTCGGCGACCGGCGCCGCAACGATCGACCGGTACACCGCTTCCGCGGTGAGCGCCGAGCCGAGCTGGCCGACCGTCGCAGCCAGCCGCGCCAGTCCGTCGGTGAGATCCTCGTCGCGGCGCTCGACCAGGCCGTCAGAGAACAGCACGAGCCCCTCCCCCGGCGCGAGGGTGAAGTGCACCGATTCATGCCTCGCGCCCGGCACACCGATCGGCGGCGAGGTCGTGAACGGGCCCGGCCGAGCAGAGCCGTCGCTGCCGAGCACCAGCGGCTTGGGATGGCCGGCGACGACCGACTCGAACGCACCGGTAGTGACGTCGATCAGCCCGACCGCGACTGTCGCGAAAGCGCCGGGCAGCAACAGCGTGCAGAACCGATTGAGCCGCCCGGCCGCATCGGCCGGCGACGCCCCGTCGCTGAGGAATGCACGCAACGCATTGCGCAGCTGGGCCATCGTCCCGGCGGCGGATATGCCGTGGCCGGCGACGTCGCCGAGCGCAATCGCCAACCGGCCGTCACGCAACCAGAACGCGTCGTACCAGTCTCCGCCGATACGGCCACCGGCGGCCGGCTCGTAGTGCGCGCTCAGCCCCCAGCCCGGAACCTCCGGCAGGGTCGGCAGCAGGCTGCGCTGCAGCGACGCGGCGAGCTGCACCTCTCGTTCGGCGCGCGCGTACAAGACTTCGATGACGCGCTGCCGCAGTGCGCTCGCGTTGGCCTGCTCGTCAGCCGTCCACGGGATCGACCGCTCCCGGACGACCTCGCGCCAGCGGTCGAACGATTTGCGCGGGCTGAGCCGCACGCTGTCGCCTTCCTGCCCGGCGATCTCTTTGTTGTAGGGGTCGCCGCCCCAGTCGACGGATCGCTCGGCTTCGCGCCGGAACCAGATGACGTACTGCCCTTCGCGAAGCACCGCGGCGAGCAGCCCGCTCACGTTGGCCGAGTCGACGTCGACGGACGGCACGGCTGCGCCGAGGCGGTCAGTGGCGACGATCGGCTCGCCCTGGACAACCAGCCATTCGACGATTGCGGACAGCTGGTCGGCAGTAGGCACCGCACCTCGCGTGGCGGTATGCCCGTCGACGTAGAGCGCGACGCCGTCTGCATCGACCAGCTCGAACACGTCCGGTGACCTGAGCATCGACTCGACGATCGGCTTGTTCCCGTCCTGGATCGCGGTGGTGAGCTTCGCGAGCACAGCCTGGCTGGCCAGCCGCGCCCGCAATTCCTCGTCCTGCACGCGGTCGATGAGCCGCAGCGAAAGCGCCGAGCCGAGGAACTCCGCCGCGGTGCGCGTGCCGTACGGCGGCACATGCGGCCCCGAGTAGTGGTGGCACGCGATCAAGCCCCACAGCCCGCCGTCGCGCAGCAGCGAGATCGACATCGACGCGGTGACGCCCATGTTCTTCAGGTACTCGATGTGGATGGGAGAGACACTGCGCAGCGTGGCGTGCGTCAGGTCCATCGGACGTCCGGTCACCGGGTTGTTGACCGGCACGAGCGGCGACGGCGTGTAGCCGACATCCGAGATCAGCCGGATCCAGTTCTTCTCGTACAGCGCGCGGGCCTGGGCCGGGATGTCAGAGGCCGGATAGTGCAGCCCGAGGAAGGGGTTGAGATCCTCGCGCTTGTCCTCGGCGACGACCTCGCCGTTGTAGTCAGCGTCGTAGCGGTAGACCATCACCCGGTCGAAGCCGGTCAGTTCGCGCACCGCGCGGGCGGTGATGTCGTAGAGATCGGACAGGCTCGCTGCCCGGTTCAGTTCGGACACCGTGCCCCTGACCGCGAGGTAGGTGTTCGGGAACGAGAACGGACGGGCGCCGAACGCGAGCTCGAGTTCGATGAGCAAGAGCCCGGCGCTCTCGCGATGCAGGATGGCGTCGAAGGCCACCGCCGCGCCGTTCACGTCGAGCTCGACCTCGACCGGGTTGCGCTCGCGCAGATCGCCGAAGCCGGCCGCCGTGCGGCTGAGTATCTCTGCCGGGCCCGCACCGACCACGCTGGCCAGCGGCCCGCCGAGCACGTCGTCGGCCGAAACGCCGAGCACCTCGGCGATGTTCGCCGACACCTGCGTCACCGCGAGATCCGGCTCCTGCACCACCAGCAGGACGCCCCGCGGCTGGACACTGCCCGGAACGTGGATCGGCTCGCGCGCACAGTTGTCCAGATCGATCGGCGTCCCGGGCGGGAGCAGCGGCTCACTCATTGGCCTACCCTCGCTACGCTCGGTTCGGCCACCAAAGGTCTTCTGTGCCCATGATTCGCTCCGCACGCGTCGCTCATGCCGAAGCACCTACCGCGACCGGGTCCAGCCACTCCGCCAGCGCGGAGAAGCTCGCCTGAGCGGCAGCCGCTACTGCTGCACTGCGTTCGTCGTCGGTGCCGACCCAGTCGCGAAGGTAGGCGAGGTAGGCACGCCACATCGGCGCCGGCCCCTCGGCGTACGGCCGGAACGCGCGCACCCGGGCGATCGGGCTGCCCGGGGCACGCGTGCGGTCGATCACCGCGCCACCGAGCGTGGAACCTTCGGCGACGTAGAGCCAGCCCAGCACCTCGGCGTCGGTACCCGGGCCGGATGGCGCTTCGGGCAGTGCGCCGATCTCGCCGCGCGCCATGCCCAACCGGACGAGGTCACGCCGCAGGATCTCGACGCGTCGCCGCCGCGGCCAGCGCAGTTGCGCCGCGGCCACCGGATGCCCGACCGCCCACTCGTCGACGGCTCGTTCGGCACCGGCCCAGAAGCCCGCGAGCCGGCCGAGCACTTCGCGCAGGCGACGCGCAGACAGTTCGGGATCGAGCAGTCCGAGGCTGGCTTCGACGCGCTCGTGGGTGTCTCGGGTGCGCTCCTTGAGCAGCCGGGCAACCGGACTCGACACGATCCCCCTTATTGCGTCAGCGCGCCCCGGCTTGGCTGGGTCAGTCGAACTGCGGCGATTCGGTGCGCGTGCGCTTGAGCTCGAAGAAGTACGGGTACGACGCGAGCAATCTAGCCCCGTCCCACATCTTTACCGCATCGTCACCACGGGGGATGCGTGTCAGGACGGGTCCGAAGAACGCCACACCGTCGATGTGGATCGTCGGCGTGCCGACCTCGGTGCCGACCGGATCCATGCCGGCGTGGTGCGACTTGCTCAATGCCTCGTCGTACTCATCGGACTCGGCGGCGTCGGCCAGCGATTCGTCCAGCCCGGCCTCGGCGAGCGCCTCGACGAAGACGTCGCGGCTGAACTCGCGCTCCTCGTTGTGCTTCTTCGTCCCCAGCGCCGTGTACAGGTCACGCAGCGCGGCGGTGCCGTACTTCTGCTCGGCAGCTATGCAGACCCGCACCGGGCCCAGCGCGCGTTCGATCTTGGCGCGGTACTCGTCGGAAATGTCATCCCGATCGGCGTTGAGCAGGGTCAGCGACATCACCCGGAAGGACAGGTCCATGTCGCGCTGCTTCTCGACCTCGAGGATCCAGCGCGAGGTGACCCATGCGAACGGGCATAAGGGATCGAAGTAGAAATCGACGACGGGACGTTCGGGCAGCGGAGACAAAGTACTAGTCATGTCAACAACCGTACGCCGCGGTCAGGCCAGCGCCGCAAGTGCTTGATCGGCATGCTTTTCCATGTTCAGCTCGCTGTGGATCGCGGCGGCCAGCTTGCCGTCCTTGCCGATGGCGAAGGTCCAGCGCCGCACCGGCAGGCCGAGCGTGCTCACCAGGCGGCCGCGCTGCACACCGAACAAGCGGGCCACGGCGCCGTCGACGTCGGCCAGCAGCGGGTAGTCGAACGAGTGCCGGTCGGCGAACTCCTTCTGCCGTTCGACACTGTCGCGGCTGATCCCGACGCGCTGCACGCCCGCCACCTCGAACTCGGTGGCCAGGTCGCGGAAGTGGCACGCCTCCTTGGTGCACCCGGGGGTCATTGCAGCCGGATAGAAGAACAGCACCACCGGCCCGCCGTCGAGAAGGGACGACAACCGGCGCACCGTCCCCGTCTGATCGGGCAATTCAAAATCCGGTACAACTTCGCCAATGCGCATGAACCCACCGTAACTGGGGAGCGGACCTCCGGCACATCGTGAAAGACTTCTCGCACAACTGCAGTGCCGAGACCGTAGGAAGTGACCGCCACAAGTGACCGCTATCGACGTTCCCAACCTGACCCGCGCCGACGCCCAGCTGCGTGCGGACCTGCTCCACATCGAGTCCTACCAGATCGGGCTCGACCTCACCGACGGCGGCGGCAAGCCGTCCGATCGCACGTTCCGCTCCACGACCCGCATCGAGTTCAGCTGCAACCGTCCTGGCGAATCGACATTCGTCGACGTGATCGCCGACAAGCTGCGCGAGGTCACGCTCAACGGCTTCGACGTAGACGTCTCGAACTACCGGCCGGGCACGGGCATCGAACTGCACGATCTGATGGCCGAGAACGAACTCGTCGTCGACGCCGACCTGCTCTACACGAATACCGGCGAAGGGCTGCACCGCTTCGTCGACCCGCTGGACGGTGAGACGTACCTGTATTCGCAGTTCGAGACCGCCGACGCGAAGCGGATGTACGCCTGCTTCGACCAGCCCGACCTCAAGGCCACGTTCACCGTCAGCGCGATCGTCCCCGACGACTGGGAGGTCGCGTCGAACGGTGCGCTCACCGAGGTCGACGAACTGCGCGCAGGCAAGATCGTCCGGTTCGAGACGACGCCGCGGATGAGCCCGTACGTCACTGCACTCGTGGCCGGCCCGTATCACGTGGTCCGCCGCGAGCACGACGGAATCGACCTCGGGCTGTGGTGCCGCAAGACGCTCGCGCGGCACCTCGACGCTGACGCTGTGTTCGAGGTGACTGCGCAGGGCTTCGACTGGTATCACGCCAACTTCGGCATGCGGTACGCGTTCGGCAAGTACGACCAGCTCTTCGTCCCCGAGTTCAACGCCGGCGCGATGGAGAACGCCGGCTGCGTGACCTTCCACGAGGATTACATCTTCCGCAGCAAGGTCACCGACGCCCGCTACGAGCGGCGCACCGAGACGATCCTGCATGAGATGGCGCACATGTGGTTCGGCGATCTGGTCACCATGCGCTGGTGGGACGACCTGTGGCTCAACGAATCCTTCGCCACCTACGCGTCGGTGCTGTGCCAGACGAACGCGACGCGGTGGCGCGAGGGATGGACGACGTTCGCCAACGTCGAGAAGACGTGGGCCTACCGGCAGGATCAGCTGCCCTCGACGCACCCGATCGCGACCGATGCGCCCGACGTGCAGACCGCGGAGGTCAACTTCGACGGCATCACCTACGCCAAGGGCGCGAGCGTGCTCAAGCAGCTCGGAGCCTACGTCGGGGTCGAGGCGTTCCTCGCCGGGCTGCGCCAGTACTTCCAGGACCACGCTTACGGCAACACGACCCTGGCCGACCTGCTCTCGGCGCTGGAGCACTCGTCAGGGCGCGATCTAGGCGAGTGGTCGAAGCTGTGGCTCGAGACGACCGGCATCAACACGCTGCGCCCTGACTTCACCGTCGAGGACGGGAAGTACACCAGGTTCTCGATCGTGCAGAGCGCGCCCGACGAGGTGGCCACGTCGAACACGCTGCGTCCGCACCGGCTCGCGGTCGGGCTGTACGAGGAGCAGCACGGCAAGTTGTTCCGCGTCGACCGGGTAGAGCTGGACGTCACCGGCGCACGCACCGAGGTTCCGGAGTTGATCGGCAAGGCGCAACCCGCGCTGCTGCTGCTCAACGACGACGACCTCACCTACTGCAAGGCCCGATTGGACGACCGAAGCTTCGCGACGCTTCGCGACGGCGGCATCGCCCAGCTGGTTGATTCGTTGCCGCGCGCGCTTGCGTGGAGCTCGGCATGGGACATGACACGCGACGGTGAGCTGCCGACCCGCGACTACGTCGCGCTCGTCGTCGAGGGTGCCAAGCACGAGACCGACATCGGCGTGATGCAGTCGATCATCCGGCACGCGCTGCGCGCGCTGGACATCTACGCCGACCCGGCCTGGGCGCCGACCGGGTACGCCGCGATCGCCGACGCGGCAGCGGCGTCCTTGCACGCTGCCGCCCCCGGCGTCCGACCAGCAGCTCGCGTGGATGCACGCATTGCTCGGCTCGGCACGAACCGAGGAGCACCTCGGGTTCATCCGTGGCCTGCTCGACGGCAGCGCGCAGCTCGACGGGCTCGCAGTCGATGAGGACCTCCGCTGGGCGATGGTGCAGTCGCTCGCGGCGAACGGAGCGATCGACCTCGCCGGGATCGCGGCCGAACTCGACCACGACCCATCGGCCGCGGGCCAGCGCAACGCCGCCACTGCGCGCGCGCTGCTGCCGACTGCCGAGGCCAAGGCCGAGGCATGGCGGCTCGCCCTGCACGACGACGCGCTGCCGAACGCGATGCAGAAGGCGGTCATCGGCGGATTCGCCCATCCCGCGCAGAGTGATCTCATCGCGCCCTACATGCAGCGCTACTTCGAAGAGGTCGCCGACGTCTGGGAGCGGCGCACCAGCGAGCTCGCGCAGACGGTCGTCGTCGGGCTGTTCCCGAGCTGGCACGCGACGATCGCGCCCGACACGGTCGCTGCCGCCGACGCGTTCCTCGCCGGCGCGGACCTGCCCTCGGCGTTGCGCCGACTCGTGCTCGAGGGACGCTCTGATGTCGTGCGTGCGCTGCGCGCTCGTGAGGTCGACGCGGCAGCTTCCTGACAGCTGTCCACAGCCGCTCGCGCCGCAATCGACAGGGCGCGCGTCCCCGGGTTACGTTTTCTCCGGCTCTGAGGTAGAACGCGGCGTCGGTCGACCGCGGAATGTAACCATTTGGGGGGTTCGGTGGCGCGCGCCCTTCGAACGATGATCATTCTGGCGGCCGCTGCCAGCACGCTCGGCCTGGTCGCCGCACCGGCGGCTGACGCGCACGGTCCGGCCGTGCCGCTGACGACGGCGGCCAGCTTCCATCCGGCCCGCACCGGCGTGGCCGGCCGCAGCACTGCATCGATCGTCTACAACGACCTGTCCAACCACGTCGTGTACCTCGGTAACCCGGGCAAGCGGGCCGTCCCCAAGGTCCTGGTCAACGATGCCCGCGCATCGGCCGTGTCCGGCGACATGGTCGAGTACACGCAGCGTGGTGTCAGGTTGTGGCGCAAGCTGCGCACGTCCGAGCACGGCGTCGTCCCGGCGACCTGGACGTTCCTGGCACCAGATGGCGGGCTACGGGTGCGCCAGGACGCCGGCCGGACCTCGCTCGAATACCTGCATCTGGACGGCAGCACGACCAGCTACCAACTGCCCGCAAGCCTGCCGACTGGCAACGTGCATTACAGCGTCGTGGCCACCACTGACGGCATCGCGGTCGCGGCGAGCGCCGCGAACGCGGTGCCCAAGGTCGCGTACTCCGACCTGACGCGGGACGGCCGGGTTCGCCGCGTTGCGAACGACCGGCATCAGCCGCGGAGCCACGCTGACGTGCACCTCGCTCTCGGGTGCGGCCGTGGGGTGCCAGGCCGGTCGCAGCGTGATCCGCCTCGCCACCGACGGCACGACCGACCCGCAGGTGATCCGGTTGTCGACGAAGCCGCTCGGCGTCGCGGTCACCGACGCGTACACGTCATGGACGTCGCCGCGCGATACGCCGGGCACGAGCTGCCCGTGCAACATGGCCTCGGTCGACACGAGCGGTACCGCGGTGTCGATCGTGTCCGGCCTGACCGCCGGGCCGATCGTGTCCGGCGGCGGCCGGTTCTTCTACAGCCGGGGAACCGACTCGAAGAGCGCCGGCGTCTACGTCGACCTGTTCGCCGGCGCCGGCGAGCGTTTCGTGGCACGGGCCGCGCGCCGCCCGCTGCGGTCGACGGCGCCGGCGCTCGGGCCGGGCCGCGCGGTGTGGATCGACGACAGCCGGGCGCGTTGGGCGGTCTGGGCGGCGCACGTCCGGCCCAACTCGCAGCGCGGACCGATGCACCGCCTGGCGACCGGAGCTCGGCTCGGGCAACTTGCGGTGTCGGGCCCGCGCACTGTGTACACCGCGAGGGGCAGCGCGCTGCACCTGCGCTACGGCGCACGCGACCAGGTGATCGGGCACGGCACGCTGGTGAGCCTGTCCGGCAGCCAGCTGCTGCTCCGCGACCGGCGCGGGCATCTGGTCGTCGAGGATCTGGTGCGCGGCGGGCGCACCGACGAAACGATGGCGCACGGAGCGGTCGCCGCCGCGTTGTGGGGCCGGTACCTGTCATACGTGCGCGCCGGCGGGTCCGTCTGGCGGCTCGACACCGACCGTCCGGGTCAGCGCCCGGTCCGGCTCGCCCGTGGCGTCGGGGGCACCGTGAAGTCAGCTGCCGTGTTCGGCTGGGGTGATTGGACGGCGTGGACCTTCCGCCGGGCGGGCAGCACGGCACGAGTGAGCCGGTGGCGCAACGCAACCACGTCGGCACCCGCACATCGGCTGCCCCGGTCGTCGCGCCCGGTCGGCGCGAGCGCCGGCGGCCTCGTCGCCGCGGCGAAGTCCGGAGCGTTCACCTTGCGCAGCTGGGCGTCAGGAGCAGTCCGCACCCAGCTTCCCGGGCACGGCTCGGCACCGGCGGTGGAGGGCAGCACCGTTGGCTGGCTGCGCGCCGGCGTGCCCACCGTCGCCGCGATCGGCGTGCCGGTGCGCAACCGGCCGCGCGGGCTGGGCAACGCGTCGGCACCCAAGCAGGTCGCCACGGGCAAGACCTGGCGGCTCGAACTGCCCACATCAGCACCGCTGACCCGGTGCGCAGTCACATTCGAGCGCCGGCACTTCAGCCAGACGGTGCGCTGCAGCCCGGCCTGGCAGCCGCGCGGCGACGTGCTCGTGCACTGGCACACCGGCTCCGCGCAACCCGGGCACTACCGCTGGACGGTGCATGCCGCCGGCGCCGGCGGCACACTGCTCACCAGCCGCGGCCGGAGCGCTCCGCCGACGGGTACCGTCACCGTCGGCTGACTGGGCGGACGGGCTTTACTCGCCCGTAACCGCGATACCGCGCCGTCGTTGTAACAGACATGCCGGTCACCCCCTACTCGCCGCGCCACGCGACGCTGCCCGTACGGGCCGCGCGGGCCGGTCGTGCCGACGACGACGACATCAAGGCCCCCGGACTTGCTGCAATGCTGCGCCGCAGCCCGCACCGGGTGCGCCAGGCCGCGGCCGCAGCCATCGGCGCCGGGCTCGTGCTGTTCGTGGTCACCAGCGTCGCGAGCGCAGCGACGCATCCTGCCGCCACAGCACCGCAGGCCGCCGCGCCGGTCGCGCCGCACCCAGCAGCCAGCGCCGCTTCGACGCCGGCCGCGCCGGCCCCGCGGCACGAGCAGGTCGCAGCGCCCGCCCACCAGCGGGTCGCCGCCAAGGACCTGGCGGCCAAGCTGGTCCGGTCGAAGCAGAAGGCACCAGCCACCAAGCAGGTCATCAGCGGGCTGGCCGCCAACGGCATCCCCAACGTCGCCCTCAACGCCTACCGCGTCGCCGCCGCCCGGATGGCCCATGACGACCCGTCCTGCGGGATCGACTGGGCGATGCTGGCCGGCATCGGCCGCGAGGAATCCGACCACGGCCGGTTCGCCGGTGCCGTCCTCAACGCTGACGGCACGTCGACCCCGCGCATCATCGGACCGGCCCTGGACGGAACGCACTCCGACTACATCGCCGCACCGGCCAACGGCTACGCGCTCGACGGCGACGCGAAGTACACCCACGCGCTGGGTCCGATGCAGTTCATCCCGCAGACCTGGGCCAGCTACGGCGTCGATGCCAACGGCGACGGCAAGGCCGACATCTTCAACATCAACGACGCGGCACTCGGGGCAGCCCGCTACCTGTGCGCGGCCGGTGGCGACCTGCGCACGCAGGCCGGCCGGGTCCGCGCCGTGCTCGCCTACAACCACAATGACCAGTACCTGGCGCAGGTGCTCGCCCTGGCCCAGGCCTACCGCAGCGGGCTCAAGGTCACCGGCATCCCGGTCGGCAACCTGACCGGTGCACTCCCCCCGATCAAGGCCGGTTCGGTGTTGGCCGTCAACCCGGGCATCCCGACCGCGGTCGGGCTCACCGGCAAGGCGGCCAACTCGACACAGCTCGTCGCATTCCGGCGCACTGACCAGGTCCGGCAGCACGTCGGGATCGAAGTCGGGCGCTCCGAAGTCGCACGCGCCCACCAGGTCGCCCGCCCCGAAGCCGGGTTCCGGTTCACCGTCGCCGTCGGGCTCGTCCGGGCGAACCGGATCTGGCCACGGGTCGGGTGGCAAGCGCGGAGGCAAGGGCGGCTCTCCGACGCCTACCCCGACACCAACCCCGACACCGTCCCCCACTTGCCAGATCGGGATCGGCGGCACGTGCGTCATCCCGTAGGGAAACACACCTGACGGAAACCCCCAACCCGTCATCGAACCGAGGTCCCTGGCCGACCCCCCGTCGGTCAGGGACCTCCTCGATGTCGGGAGGAATTCGGTTAGATGCGGCCGGCCGAATCGGCGAGCATCCGCAGCCCGTTGACGATGCCGCCAGTCAGATCGCCATTGCTGAACGCGGCGCGCATGGCCAGCGCGGCGAGCGCACAGGCCCGGTTCGGCAGGCGCTTGGCCGACTCCTCACCGGTGACGATGTGCAGGCAGCGCTGCCCGGGCGACACCGCCAGCAGCACCGACGACGTGGTGAGCTGCTCGAAGAGTCGCTCGGCGTGCGCGCGCATCGGCGCCTCAAGCGTGCCGACGTAGACCGAGAACGCCAGCCCGCACTCGCGGCTCGAGAGGGTCAGCGCTTCGTCCAGCCTGGCCAGTTGCCGCGATGTGAACGGGCTGTCCGGGCGCTCGGTGCCGTGTGGCCCCTCCTGCAGAGCAGGCGTAGTTCGGGACGCGACCTCACCACTCACCGCTGGCACCTCCGGCCGCAGTCGCGCCACCCGGCGCGCCGCCGATCGCTATCCGTTCCCGCACGACCTCGTCGATGGCGTCCGGATGCGGGATGTACCACGCCGGCGCGTACTGCCACGGCTTGCCGGGGCGGTACCGGTTCGGCTGGTGCAGCGCCGATCGGCCGTACACGGCGAAGGCGACGAACGCGATGACCGCCAGCGGAATGCCGGCGAACACCAGAATCGTCTCGATCACACTCATGCAATCCCCGCTTCGGAAGCGTCGCTGGTTTCCTCGAACCGTAGCGAATGACCCTGGGAACTGTTCAAGCGGACGGCGGGGTTGCGGCCCAGATCGCCGGGTGCCGGTCGTGCCACGGCAGCGCCGCCTCGACCTGCGCGGCCAGGGCGAGCAACGCGGCGTCGCCGGCGGGGCGGCCGACGAGCATGATTCCGATCGGTAGGCCTTCTTCGCTCTGGTAGAGCGGCAGCGAGATCGCCGGCTGACCGGTGGTGTTGAAGATCGCGGTGTACGGCGTGAACTGCTTCTGCCGCTCGAAGTCCGCGGCCGGGTCGCCATCCTGGGTGAACCACCCGACGGGCCGGGGCAGCATCGCCAGGGACGGGACGAGCAGCGCGTCGAGATGCGCGGTCGCCGCCATCCCGTTACGCGCGTGCACGTTGAGCGCGGCGAGCGCGTTGGCGAAGTCCGGGCCGCTCACCGCCCGCCCCCGAGCGCGCAGGTGTTTGGTCAGCGGGCGCAACTCGGCCTCGCGAGCGGGGTCGACCGGGATCGACCGCCGCTGACACCGCCCAGACCGTTTCGAAGGCGGGTACCGCTTCGGGCGGGAAGGGCGCGGCGACGTCCTCGACCTCGTGGCCGAGGCCGGCCAGCAAACTCGCCGCCTGCTCCCATGCGGCACGGATCTGCGGATCGAGCTCGGCCGCGATCGGCGAGTCGCAGAACCGGCCGATGCGCAGCCGGCCCAGATCGCGCTCACACCAGCCGAGGAACGTCTCGCCCGCTGCGAGCGGCGCGACCACGTCAGGGTCGCCCGGCTGCGGGATCGCCACCGCGTCGAGGAACGCGGCCGCGTCGCGCACCGTCCGGGCGAGCGGGCCGAAGACGCTCAGCCGGGTCGGGTCGAGATCGAGCGGCCCCTTCGACACGCGGCCGCGAGACGTCTTCAACCCGACCAGCCCGCACACGCTCGCCGGGATGCGGATCGAGCCGCCGCCGTCGCTGCCCTGCGCGATCGGCACGAACCCGCTGGCGACCGCGGCACGCGGCCCCACCGCTCGACCCGCCGGCCAGCCGGTCGGTGTCCCACGGCGTGCGCGCCGGCGGCCCGATGTCGGTCTCGGTGTAGCACGGAAGGCCGAATTCGGGCGTGGCCGTCTTGCCGAGGCTGATCGTCCCGGCCGCGCGCAGCAGCGTGACGACGTAGTCGTCGAGGTCGGGAACGAACTCGCCCATCACCCGCGAGCCGAACTTCGTGACGACCCCGCGGGTCATGTTGAGATCCTTGATCGCGGTCGGCACGCCGTGCAGCGGCGGCAGGTCGGCGCCGTCGAGCACAGCCGCTTCGGCGGCGCGGGCCTGCGTCGCGCGCCGCGTCGTCGGTGACGGTCACGAACGCGCCCACCTGGTCGTCGAGCCCGGCGATCCGGGCGAGCGAGTGCTCGACGAGTTCGACCGGCGAGACCTCCTTGCGGCGCACGGCCGCGGCAGCTTCCAGCGCGGTCAGGTCATGCAGCTGTGCCATGACCGCACCGTACCGACCGGCCTGCTCAGACCGCCGAGGCGATGTCCAGGCCGGCCCAGGCCGGCTGGTCGCCGCCGAGGTAACGCTGCCAGGACGGCTCGCGGCGGGCCCATCCCATAACAACAGCCACCGTCACCGGTGGCTGCGCGGGGGCGGTCGCCAGATGCCAGCCGAGTTCGGACGAGCAGCCGGTCACCCTTGCGATGGTTGCACCGGGCGCAGGCGGCCACGACATTCGTCCAGACGTGCGTGCCGCCGCGCGAGCGCGGACGGACGTGGTCGATGGTGTCGGCGCGCGCACCGCAGTACCCGCAGCGGTGGCAGTCGCGGTCGAGCACCGCCCGGCGGGTCATCGGCACCTCGCGCCGGTAGGGCACCCGCACGTACCGCGAGAGCTTCACCACAGAGGGCACCTGGATGCTGGTCGATGCGGAGTGCATCACGGTCTCGCCGGCCTCGACGACAACGGCTTTCTCAGCAAGCACCAGGACGACGGCGCGACGCAGTGTCACGACGCACAGCGGCTCGTACGTCGCGTTGAGCACCAAGCTCCCAGCACGTCCGGCGCCGATAGCCACCTGGCTCACCTCCGACTGGGTACCAGTCAACCGGACGAAGCGATTGTGTGCACGCTCATTGCCGCGCGGGATTTGCGCGTCGACCCGGAGCGCCCATGGCAGGGTTGGTGGGCGTGACAGCCATGAGTTCTCAACCCCTGGCCGATTTGCCCGAATACATCCGGGCGCACAGCTACTGGGTGATCGAGGTTCCGGTCCGGATCCTGATCACCATCGTCGTCTGCCTGCTCATCCGGGCCATCATCCACCGCATCATCAACCGCGCGGTGAAACCGGTGAAGGTGGGCGAGGTTCCCCGCATCCTGCGGCCGTTCAAGGAGCGGGTACAGACCTCCGTCCTCGAGTCGACCGGGCTGATGTCCGAACGCCGCAATCAGCGCGCAGCCACGATCGGTTCGGTACTCAAATCCGGGGTTTCGTTCACGATCCTCGTGATCGCCCTGATGGTCATCCTCGACGACCTCGGGGTCAATCTCGCACCGTTCATCGCGGGCACGTCGATCGTCGGTGTCGCGCTCGGCTTCGGCGCGCAGAACATCGTCAAGGACTTCCTCTCCGGAATGTTCATGATGCTCGAGGACCAGTACGGCGTCGGCGACACGATCGATTTCCAGCTGGCGAGCGGCACGGTCGAAGCCGTCGGGTTGCGCACGACCCGGCTGCGTGACGTGAACGGGACGGTCTGGTACGTGCGCAACGGCGAGGTGCTGCGCGTCGGCAACAAGAGCCAGGGCTTCGCCCGCGTCGTCCTCGACATCCCCATCGACGCATGGGCCGACGTCGCCAAGGCATCGGAGGCGATCCTCGCCGAGGCCGAGCAGATGCGCAGCGAGGACGACTGGAACGACGTGTTCCTCGGCGATCCCGAGATGCAGGGTGTCGAGTCGATGACCCGCGAGGAGACCGTCATCCGGATCGTCGCGCGGACGCGACCGGGCGAGCAGTTCCGGATCGCGCGGGAGCTGCGGCGCCGCATCCGCGAGCGGCTCGATCGCCTCGACATCCACGCCGACGTCCCCGCGCACGCGTCGGGGCCCGAGGAGACGCCGTCCGAAGCGCCGCCCGAGGCGACCGAGAACCCGCCGCCGAAGGCGCCGACGTAATCGCCTAGTTGATCGCCCGGATCGCCTCGAGCACGGCCCGGTGCTGGGTCGGGAACACGTAATGCATCGTGCCGAGCGTCCGCACCGGCACCTGGGCGTGCACGGCAAGGGTGAGCACCGCGAGCATCTCGCCGCCGTTGGGCGCAACCACCGTCGCGCCGACGAGCACACCCTTGTCGGCGTCCTCGATCACCTTGACGAACCCGTCGTTGCCGGGCCCGTGGATCCATCCCCTGGTATTGCTGGAGATCTGCTGCACGCCGGTGCGCACGGTGATGCCGGCGTCGCGAGCGTCCTGCTCCGACATCCCGGCCCGGCCGACCTCGGGATCGGTGAAGGTCGTCCACGCCAGCGCGTGGTAGCCGCCGAACGGTTCGTCCTGCTCGAGCAGGTGGGCCGTCAGCACCCGTGACTGCCAGACGGCGAGATGGGTGAAGGCGCCGTGCCCGGCGATGTCGCCGATGGCGTACAGGCCGTCGACCGGCGCGCCTTCGTCGACCGCGCGCATGTGCTCATCGACCTGCACCGAGCGCGCGGTCGGGTCGAGACCGACGGTGTCGAGCCCGATCTCGGCGAGATTGGGTACGCGACCGGCGGCGACGAGCACCTTCGCCGCGGTGAGCGTCGTGCCGTTGTCGAGGGTGATCTCGACGCCGTCGCCGCCGGGCGCGGCGCGAACCGGTGACGCACCGGCGTGCAGGGTGATCCCCTCTCGCGCGAAGACCGTGGCGAGCACGTCGGCGGCTTCCGGCTCGTCGCGCGGCAACAACCGCGGCTCGCGGGCGATGACGTCGACCCTCGTCCCGAACCGGCCGAACGCCTGCGCCAGCTCGCAGCCGATCGGGCCGCCGCCGATGACGATCAACGACGGCGGCGCGGTGGGTGCCTTCACCGCGTCGCGGTTGGTCCAGACCAGGCCGTCCGGCCCCGAGCCCGACCCGCGCAGCTCGGCGAGGCCGTCGACGTCCGGGATCGCCGGCGCGGTGCCGGTGGCGATCACGACGTGCCTGCCGCGGTATGTCATCGTCGCCGACGGCGACCCGCAGCCGCCCGTCTTCGTCGCGGCCGACAAGCCGACCGGCGCCGCGCGCGAAGGTGCCGCCCTTGCCCTCGAACCGCTCGACGGCGACGTGGTCGTCCCAGTTGTCGGTGGCCTCGGTGCGGATCCGGTCGGCGACCGGACGGAAGTCCGGACTCACCTGCGCGTCGCCGGCGAGGAGCGGGACGCGACGTGCCTCGGCGAGTACTTCCGCGCCGCGCACCATCATCTTGGTCGGGATGCAGCCGTAGTAGGGACACTCGCCACCGACGAGGTGCGGGTCGACGCCGAGCACCGACCAGCCCGCCTCGGCCATCGCCTCCGCGATGTCCTCGCCACCCGGTCCCAGGCCCAGCACGATGAGGTCGAAGTCTCCGTCCGATTCAGGCATGCCAAAACCGTATCGGCACAATGGGAGCGTGCGCCCCGACACCGTCTTCGAAGCGATCGGCGGCGAACGCCACCTTCCATCGCCTCGTCGAGACGTTCTACGAGGGGGTCGCTGCCGATCCGGTGCTGCGCGCCCTCTATCCCGAGGACGACCTCGGCCCGGCCGAGGAACGGCTGCGCCTGTTCCTGATCCAGTACTGGGGCGGCCCGACCACCTACAGCGACCAGCGGGGACACCCGCGGCTGCGCATGCGGCACGCGCCGTTCGCGATCAATGCCGCGGCGCGCGACGCGTGGCTGGGGCACATGCGGATCGCGCTGGACTCGCTCGAACTGCCGCCGAGCTACGAGCAGGAGCTGTGGGACTACTTCCTCCGGGCGGCCGACTCGATGCGCAACGTGCCGGGCTGATGCGGCACACTTACCTGCCGTGACCTTAAACGCTTCCGGCCACGCACCGTGGTGGGCTGACGCCGTCTTCTACCAGGTCTATCCGCGCAGTTTCGCCGATGGCAACGGCGACGGATCAGGCGACCTGATCGGCCTGCGGGAACGGCTCGATCATCTCGTCGAGCTCGGCATCGACGCGCTGTGGATCTCGCCGTTCTTCTGCTCGCCGATGGCCGACAACGGCTACGACGTCAGCGATCCGTGCGACGTCGACCCGATGTTCGGGACGCTGGCCGACTTCGACGCGCTGCTGGCCGATGCGCACGCGCGCGGCATCAAGGTGACGATCGACGTCGTCCCGAACCACTTCTCCGATCAGCACCCGTGGTTCCAGGCCGCGCTGGCAGCCGCCCCCGGGTCGCCCGAGCGAGCCCGCTTCATCTTCCGGCCCGGTCGCGGATCCGATGGCGAGCTGCCACCGAACAACTGGCCGTCGGCGTTCGGCGGCCCGGCGTGGGCGCGGGTGCCCGACGGCGAGTGGTACCTGCACTTGTTCGCCCCCGAGCAACCTGACCTCGACTGGACGAACCCCGAGGTCCCGGCCGAATTCGAGCGGATCTTCCGGTTCTGGCTCGACCGTGGCGTCGACGGCTTCCGCATCGACGTCGGCCAGGGCATGGCCAAGCCGGACGAGCTCGCCGACATGGATCTGGCTGTGCTCGCCCCACGCCGAGCACGGCAGCGCGCACCTGCCCTCGCCGGACGATCTGCGCTGGGACCAGCCGCGGGTGCACGACTACCACCGGGCTTCCGGCGCGTGCTCGACTCCTACCCCGGCGAGCGGATGGCGGTTGGCGAGGTGTGGGTCGCCGACGACGAGCGGCTGGCGCGCTACGTGCGACCGGACGAGCTCAACCTCGCGTTCAACTTCGAACTGGCCGTCGCGCCGTTGGACGCGGCGGAGTTCCGCAAGGCCATCGAGTCGTCGATACAGGCGCATGGAACACGTCGGCGCGCCGTGCACCTGGGTGCTCGGGAACCACGACGTCGACCGGCCGGCCACCCGCTACGGCGGCGGCGCTGCCGGGCGTGGCGCGCGCACGCGCGGCTGCGCTGGTGCTGCTGTCGCTGCCCGGCGCGGCCTACATCTACAACGGCGAGGAGCTCGGGCTGGGCAACGTCGACCTGCCCGACGACGCGCTGCGCGACCCGACCTGGGAGCGCAGCGGGCACACCCTGCGCGGCCGCGACGGTGAGCGGGTGCCGATGCCATGGTCGGGCGCCGACGCCGCCGTTCGGGTTCAGCACCGCGGATTCGACCTGGTTGCCGATGCCGGCGGCCTGGGCCGGGCTGGGCGTGCTCGAGCAGGCCGCCGATCCGTCGTCGACGCTGCGGTTGTACCGCGATGCGCTGCGGCTGCGCCGCACGGTGTTCGCGCCGGGCGGTGATGTCGAGTGGCTGGACGCCCCGGTCGGGGTGCTCGCCTATCGCCGCGGCGACGTCACGGTGCTGGTCAACACCGGCAGCGAACCGGCGTTGCTGCCGCAAGGTGCGGTGCTGCTGGCCTCAGGTCCGCTCGGCGACGACGGCACGGTGCCCGTCGACACCGCAGTCTGGGTGCGCTGACGCGTTGTGTGCTCAGGCGCCGCAGGTGCCTGCCGGCGCATGGCCGTCGCAGAACGTCGACTTCAGCACCGAGTCGCGATACACGTGAGCGCTTGATCACCGCCCGCCCGGTTGATCCGACATGCACGCCGGGGAACCGGTAGCCGCCGTGATCGATGTGGATCGCGGTGACCCGGACGTGCGCAACCGGGTGCCCTTGGGCGTCGCGGTGCACGTTGCTCAGCTTCAGCGTGTAGCGCGATTCGGGCGGGCAGCAGCCACTGAGGAACGACTCGTGGGCCACACCCTTCTTCGTGATGTTCAGGAGGCGATCGTGGCCGTACCAGCCGCGTAGGAACGGCTTGAACTGATTCACTCGGTGCGCGGACGCGTACCGGCCGGGATGCGCGACGGTGCCGGCGCCGGCCGGCACGGTCGTCCCGAGACCTACTACGGCGACGAGCACAGCCGTGACAACGGCCCGAACGGTTCTGCTGGACATGTCCCCCCCAATGGCAGCGTCCGGCCATTGTGACCGCTATCCGTGGCGCGGTCCAGCATGTCGCCGGGGTGACCTCAGCGGACGGCCAGTCCCAGACCGGGCCGCTCGGCGTAGACCGATCCGTACGCCGCGGCGACGCGGATCCACCGGCCGGCGACGTCGACGGCGATGTGCGATCCCTCCGGCAGGAAGCCGAGGCGGGTCAACGCCGACAACGTGCGCAAGGTGAGCTCGACCGACCCGGTGCCGGCGCTGACGGTCAGCACGACCGAATCGAGCAGCGCGTCGGCGACCTCGGCGCGCGGCTGTGCTCCGGGCACCCCTTCGCGCTCAGCGGCGGCGCGCAGCGCCTGCGCGCCGCTTCGGACCAGCGATCGAACCTCCGAATCGGGCACGGTGTCGATGCGCTGCCATCCCGTCGTCGGCGGCACGCCGCTGCGCCACTCGGCGTCGCGGGCGTCGGGCCGGTCGGTTCGCTCGCCGTCGATCCATGCCAGCAGGTCGTCGGCGCGCACGGTGATGTCGATGCGCGGCGCCGGATCGTCGACGACCACGGTGCGCGCGGCGAGCACGCCGAACGGCAGGCGGACGAGGGCGGACACGCGATCGACGTCGCCCCGGATCCGGGTCAGCGCTGATTGATCGAGTGAGACCGCGCGGCGCAACAACGGGGCGAGTTCGACGACGTGCGCGCGCTGAAGCGCGAGCACCTTCATTCGTCCGCGAATCCGGCGAGGATCCCGCGCTCCTCGTCGGTCAGTCGGCGTGGCCGGTCGGTGGTGAAGTCGAAGGTCACGCAGGTTGTCGAGGCGCGCGCAGTGAGCACGCCGTGGTCGAACATCTCGTAGCGCACGGTGAACCGGGCGCCGCCCACCTTCTCGATCCACACCTCGACCCGCAACGGCTGCG
This sequence comes from uncultured Actinomycetota bacterium, assembly GCA_963794885.1. GTDB lineage: Bacteria > Actinomycetota > Actinomycetes > Mycobacteriales > Jatrophihabitantaceae > RYN-133. Next base: position 129,583 of record CAWCFH010000004.1, on the reverse strand, counting down.
GGTGATAGACGATCGGACGCAGGTAGTCGATCTCGTGCCTGGAGATGACCGTGCCGGCGCTGAAGCCCTCGTCGCGGTGGAAGAACATCGCGACGCGGGCCTGCTCGAGGTAGGACAGGTACGCCGTGTTGTTCACGTGCCGGTAGGCGTCCATGTCCGACCAGCGCATGTGCACCTCGTGCACGAACCGGGTCATGCCCCCATCGTTGCAGGCACCCGCTCAGCCGCGTGCGGCGAACCTGTCGAGTGCGTCGCCGATCGCGGCGCCCATGCCCGGACCGCTGGAGTGGCCCGCTCCGGCGATGACGCGTAACTCGGCCTCCGGCCACGCCGCGCCGAGTCCGGTACGCCGTGACGAGCGGAGCGGTGAGATCGAGCTGGCCGTGCACCATGACGCCGGGGATTGCCGTGCAGCGCACCGGCGTTCCGGAGCAGTTCGCCATCTGCCAGGAAGCCGTGCCGGGCGAAGTAGTGCGCGCACAGCCGGGCGAACGCGATGCCATGCCGCGGGTCGTCGAACAGGCTGTGTGGGCGCCGCTCGGCGTCGAGCGCCACGACTGCGTCCTCCCATGCGCACCACTCGAACGCAGCGCGCTCGCGCGCCGGCTCATCGGCGCCCTGCAGCAGCGCGTCGTAGGCGGCGGCGAGCTCGGTGCCGGTCGAGTCTGGCCGCCCACCGACGAACCCCCGAAACCGGTCCCACTGCTCGGGAAAGAACGTGCCCAGCCCGCCGTAGAGCCAGTCGATCTCGGCCCGGGTGGTGTTGGTGACCGCGACGAGCACCAGCTCGGTGACCCGTGCCGGATGTCGCTCGGCGTAGGCGAGCGCGAGGGTGACTCCCCACGAGCCGCCCCAGACCAGCCAGCGGTCGATGCCCAGCTGCGCGCGCAACTGCTCGATGTCGGCGATGAGGTGGTCGGTGGTGTTCGCCGCGAGGTCGGTGCCCGCATCGGCGGCATGCGGCAGGCTGCGCCCGCAGTTGCGTTGGTCGAACAGCACGACCCGGTATCGCGCCGGGTCGAACATCCGTCGGTGGCCCGGCGAGCACCCGCCGCCCGGGCCACCGTGCAGGAAGACGGCCGGCTTGCCGTCGGGGTTGCCGCAGACTTCCCAATACACCCGGTTGCCGTCGCCGACGTCGATGAGGCCGCTGTCGTAGGGGTCGATCGGCGGGTAAACGCCCGGCATCAGTCGCGGGTCAGCCGGCGGTGTGTCACTGCGTGCGGACGAGCCGCCTCGATGCCGAGCCGCTCGATCTTGTTCTTCTCATAGGACTCGAAGTTGCCTTCGAACCAGAACCACTTCGCGCCGTTGTCCTCGTCGCCCTCCCAGGCCAGGATGTGCGTCGCCGTGCGGTCGAGGAACCACCGGTCGTGGCTGGTGATCACGGCGCAGCCCGGGAAGTTCAGCAGCGCGTTCTCGAGCGAGCCGAGCGTCTCGACGTCGAGGTCGTTGGTCGGCTCGTCGAGCAGCAGGACGTTGCCGCCCTCCTTCAGCGTCAGCGCGAGATTGAGCCGGTTGCGCTCGCCGCCGGACAGGACGCCGGCCGGCTTCTGCTGATCGGGACCCTTGAAGCCGAAGGCCGACACGTAGGCACGCGAAGGCATCTCGACCTGCCCGACGTTGATGTAGTCGAGGCCGTCGGAGACGACCTCGAACACGGTCTTCTTCGGGTCGAGCCCGCCGCGGCTCTGGTCGACGTAGCTGAGCTTCACCGTGTCGCCCAGCCGCAACTCACCGGCGTCCGGCTTCTCCTGACCGATGATCATTTTGAACAGGGTCGTCTTGCCGACACCGTTCGGGCCGATGACGCCGACGATCCCGCCCCGGGGCAGCGTGAACGACAGGTCCTTGATCAACATCTCGTCGAAGCCCTTGTCGAGGTGATCTGCCTCGACGACGAGGTTGCCCAGGCGTGGACCCGGCGGGATCTGGATCTCTTCGAAGTCGAGCTTGCGGGTCTTCTCGGCCTCGTTCGCCATCTCTTCGTAGCGCTGCAAGCGCGCCTTGCTCTTTGCCTGCCGCCCGCGGGCGTTCTGCCGAACCCACTCGAGTTCCTCGCGCAGGCGGCGTTCGAGCTTCTGGTCCTTCTTGCCCTGCACGGTGAGGCGCTCGGCCTTCTTCTCGAGATAGGTCGAGTAGTTGCCCTCGTAGGGGTAGGCGCGGCCGCGGTCGAGTTCGAGGATCCACTCAGCGACGTTGTCGAGGAAGTACCGGTCGTGCGTGACGGCGAGGATCGTGCCGGGATAGCGCGCCAGATGCTGCTCGAGCCATTGCACGCTCTCGGCATCGAGGTGGTTGGTGGGCTCGTCGAGCAACAGCAGGTCGGGCTGCTCGAGCAGCAGCTTGCACAGCGCGACTCGGCGGCGCTCGCCACCGGACAGGTGGGTGACCGGCTCGTCGCCGGGCGGGCAGCGCAATGCATCCATCGCCTGCTCGATGCGGCTGTCCAGTTCCCAGCCCTCGGCGTGCTCGATCTTCTCCATCAGCTCGCCCTGCTCGGCCAGCAGCGCGTCGAAGTCGGCATCGGGCTCGCCCATCGCCGCCGAGACCTCTTCGAACCGGTTCAGCGTCGGCACGCAGATCGGCGACGGCGTCCTCGACATTGCCGCGGACGGTCTTCGTCTCGTCCAGCGGCGGTTCCTGCTGGAGCAGTCCGACCGAGGCGCCAGCAGCGAGCGTCGCGTCGCCGTTGGACGCCTGGTCGAGGCCGGCCATGATCTTCAGCACGCTGGACTTGCCGGCGCCGTTCGGGCCGACAACGCCGATCTTGGCGCCGGGCAGGAACGACAGGGTGACGTCGTCGAGAATCACCTTGTCGCCATGCGCCTTGCGCACCTTGTACATCGTGTAGATGAACTGAGCCACTATCCGTCCTCGGTTGAGCTGGTCGATCGGGCGAAACGCCGCGCGTGCGCGCGGCGAACCATCGTCCAGTGTCCCAGCCCCGAGGTAACGGTGACCGCCTGGCCCGCTCGCGACAGGCGGTCGCCGCGGCTCGTGCACTCAGCCGGCCGGGACGAGTTCGTGCACCTCGCCGGTCTCGACGTCGACCTCGGCGACGATCGATTCGTCGTCGAGGTCGAGGTAGTGGTCGGTCTGGTCGCCCGGGATGCCCTCGGCGTCGGTGTCGATCTCGGTCGTCATCGACGGGCGGAAGACCTTCTCGAAGTTCGTCACCCCCCGGCTGAGGTCGTGGCCGACCGCGATCGCCTCGAGTTCGTAAGCGGTCTCAGCGTTTCGTCCCGCTCGTACTCGCGCTGGAGTAGCGCCCGGTCACCACCACCGGCTGGCCCTTGCGCAGCGACTGGGCGACGTTCTCGCCGAGCGCGCGCCAGCAGGTGACCGTGACGAACAGCGTCGTCGCCGTCGACCCAGCCGCCCTGCTCGCGGTCGTAGCGGCGTGGCGTCGACGCGACGCGGAAGTTGGCGACGAAGTGCCCGCTCTTCGTCTTGCGCAGCTTCGGCGAATCGACCAGGTTGCCGACGATCGTCATTGTCGTGTCGTTCATTGTCTGCCCTCTCTGCTGTTCCGGTCTTTCCGGGAAGGACAGGAAACTGCAGCAAGAGGCAGGCGTGGCGGGCATAACGCGGATCTGTGGACGGGCGGCGCCGTGTGGACGGCTGAACGGTGACGGTCTGACCGGTGTGCTAGCCGCGGCGGCCGGTACCTGCAGCCGCGCCGAGCGCGCTGGCCAGCAGGCCGAGCACGGCGAGGTAGACGCCGTCGGCATAGTTGCGCGCAACATGGAACGAGTCGTCGGTGGTCTGGTAGGCGATGCAGCAGCACCGCGCCCGACCGTCATGAACGCGCCGGCGACGCCGAGCACGGCGCCGGGTAGCGGAACATGCTCGCCCCGTTCCAGCGCATGCACGCGGCGACGCCGAACACGAGCGGTCACACCGAGCAGCACCCATGCGATCCAGGACACGAACGCCTGCGCGTATCCGGGCTGAGCCCACTCCTTCAGACCCTCGAAGCCGAGCCGGCCGCTCGGGCTGTCGAGCCACGCGAATCCGCCAGGGCGACGAGCTGCAGCGACGGCGCCACCGACGACCAGGACGAGCGCCGGGATGTTGACCGGCAGCTGGCGCCGGCGCTTCGGACGCGCGGCGAGCGAGCCGTGGCGCTGGGTACCAACGGCACTGATCGGTACGGATTCGGCGCCGGATGTGGCAATTGCCATCGACTCTCCAGTGGTCTCACCGGGAAGCCTCAGACCGCACCGCGCGCCGTGTCAAGCGCCGTAACCGGATCGATAGCCTCAGCTGGCGATCGGCGGGCGGAACGTGCGGCGGTAGGACGCCGGCGAGACACCGACGATCCGCCCGAAGTGGTGGCGCAGCATCGCGCCGGTGCCGAAGCCGCACCGGCTGGCGACCGTGTCGATCGGATCGTCGCCCTCCTCGAGCATCCGGCGGGCGAGCAGCACCCGCTGATGGGTCAGCCACAGGTGTGGGCTGGTGCCGGTCTCGGCCCGGAACCGCCGGGCGAACGTGCGCGGGCTCATCGCCGACCGCGCGGCGAGCGATTCGACCGTGTGCTCGCCGCTCCAGTTCGCCGGCGAGCTCGTCGAGCAGCGGCGCCAGCGTGTCCGCGGCGCGCACCCGGATGGGCGCGTCGACGTACTGCGCCTGACCGCCGTCGCGGTGTGGCGGCATGACCATCCGGCGGGCCACCCGGCGGGCGATCTCCTCGCCGTGATCGGCGCGGATCAGGTGCAGGCACAGATCGAGGCCGGAGGCCGTGCCGGCCGAGGTCAGGATCGGGCCGTCGCAGACGAACAGCACGTTCGGGTCGACCCGCGCCTTCGGGAAACGCTCGGCCAGCTCGTCGGTGTGCATCCAGTGCGTCGTGCAGTCGCGGTCGTCGAGCAGGCCGGCCTCGCCGAGCGTGAACGCCCCCGAGCACACGCTCATCACCCGACCGCCGCCGGCGACCGTCGTCGCGCAGCAGGTCGAGCACCGCCTCGGAGCGCGTCGCGCGATCGCCGTAGGCCGGCACGATGACGAGGTCGGCGCTCCGCGCGCACGGTCGAGACGGTGCGTCGACGTTCAGCTGTAGCCACCGGACGTGGCACGACGGGCTTCTCGCGACACCACGACGCAGTCGTAGCCGGGCACGCCCTCGTCGGTGCGGTCGATGCCGAAGCCCTCCCAGGCGACCCCGAGTTCGAACGGCTGGACGCCCGGGCATGGCGATGATGGCGACGGACTTGATGGGCATTCCGGACCACAGTGCCACAGCAGATTGGCAGGAAATCAATGGACGTCGACAATAAGTCGCTCGCGGCCTGATCTCGATGCGCGCAGACTTACTGCCATGGCCGCATTCCTCGTCTTCCTCGCCCTCATCGCCCTGTTCGCCGTCGCCGGCTTCGTCGCCGCGCTGGACATGCGCCCCGAGCAGCGCCCGCCGGAGTGGTCGGTCGGACGGCTCATCGCAGACCGCCGCCGCTGAGCGACGCGGGGCGCGCCGGCCAGCGATAATGTGCTGGCGCGCCGCCCCCGTAGCTCAGTGGATAGAGCAGCCGCCTTCTAAGCGGTTGGTCGCAGGTTCGAGTCCTGCCGGGGGCACCCTGCCGGGGGCACCCTCGGACGCCGGATCGCTGAGCCCAGTGATCAGGCGGGCAGCGGGTCTGGCGACTCGGATCGACTTGGCGGGCGAAGCGCGCCGTTGCCGTTCGGGTGCACCGGCGCGTTGGCACGGCGGCGGCTTGACGATTCGGTCGTGGAGACCTGCACGCGGTTTCGGCCAGCGGTCTTCGCCGCGAACAACGCTCGGTCAGCCGCACGCAACAGTGAATCCGCGTCCAAGCTGTGATCGGGCAGGGCCGCGATGCCAATGCTGATCGTGACGGTGTCGTCGATGCCGGCCACCCGGGTCGCGGCGATCGCGGCACGGAGCACTTCGGCGGTGACTTGTGCTTGGTCGACCCGGGTATCCGGAAGCAGCACGATGAACTCCTCTCCGCCGAAGCGGCCGGCGAAGTCGCTCGCACGAAGCGAGGTGGCGAGAACCGCGCCGACCGCCGCGAGAACGTCGTCACCCGAACCGTGCCCGTACCGATCGTTGATCTGTTTGAAGTGGTCCAGATCGCACATCAACGCCGACAGTGGAGTCGACGACCGGGTGGCTTGCGCCGCCATCCGCCGCAACGTGTCGTGGACCGATCGCTTGTTGGGCAGCCCGGTGAGGCTGTCGGTCGCGGCTCGGAGTTCGGCCAGGGCGAGGTTGCGCAGGTTCCCGATCACCGGCGCCGCTTGCGCGACCGCCTCACGGATCGAACGCTCGCCCAGCTCATCGAGTGGTTCACCGTGGTTTGCGAGCACGCTGCCGATGACCTCGCCGCCGACGACCAGCGGTGTGCAGGTGGTTTCGCCGGGGCAGCCCGAACACACCGCGCAGCCGAGCAGGCTCGGCGCGGACCCGTCCGCCTTATGCGGGCGGCCCTTGCGGACAGCGAGGCAGGAGCGCGGCTTGGCCGATTCGAGTCCGGCGACGAGCGGTGAGGTGGGATCGACCGGAGTCACGGCCTGCAATCGGTCCGCACTGTTGTTGCGGTTCAGGATTGTGATCTTGGTGTCGGTCACCGTCCGCTCGAGATGGCGGCGGAGGAGATCGCGTGCCTCGTCCTCGCTCTCTGCGGTCTGGAGCGTGTCGAGCAGTTCCAATTGGTTGCGGTCGAAGGTCTCTTGGATCTGTCGCCGTTGCGCCAGCTCGTCAAGCACGCGGCCCAGTTGGGCGAGTTCGTCATTGCCGGTCGGTTGAATCCTGGCGTCGTACTGGCCTTCACTGACCTTGGTCGCGAACGTCGAATATGCCAACGTGCGCGGCAGCACGCTGCGGATCAGCCAAATCACCACGCCGGACGCGGCAAGCAGGCCGATGAGACCGACGATCAGCATGAGTTCAACACTTGACCGGTACACGGCGAGGGCTTGTCGATGCGCTTGCGCGCTCTGCGTCGCCTCGACGGCGATGATGGATTTCGACTCCGCGTTCAGATGGTCGAACAATTGGGTGACGTCGCCGGCAGCATGACTGCCGCCGGTCAACGCGCCGGTGATCAACAACCGATCGAACTGCGCCCAGCCCGTGACGATGGCCCGAGTGGCCGGGCGCTCTGTCGGGTCGTCGGCGGTCTGGACGCTCACCAGATTCAGGGCGGCCTCGACCCGCGGCGAGATCTCCAACGCCAGCGTGTCGATAAGCCGCTGCTGCGCAGCTGCACCATTGGTCAGCAGTGCTTCCAGGCTCGTCTGGTGCGCATCTTCGAGCGCGATTTCCAGCGCCGCGACGTTCTGGGTGGTCTGCAGATGGTCGGTGTACAGCCCGTTGGCCACATCCCTACCGGACCGAAGGCCGTTGATGCCGACGATGATGATGGCCAGCACGGTCGGGATGAGCACGGCGAGCACCACCGCAAAACGCGCGGTGATCCGCAGCGACTTCTTGGCCATCGCGCCCGTCCCGGTCGATCTCGGTCGATCTCGCAGGATCGCGAACTCAGCCCGCTTCTTAACGCGATTCTAACATGGATCGATCGTCGGGGAGTCGAGCTTTCCGGGCAATCGCCGCTATGCGTGCGCGACGGGTTCTGCGACGGGCCGGCCGACGATCATCGATTCGACCAGGTCAGCCGGCAGGGCGGCTGCGGTCTGCGCGTCGAGTTGCGCACCGAGACCGTCCAGCACGCGCGTGAAGAACGAGCGGGCCGACGCCGCGTAGACCACGTCGGCAACGTCGCCGTCCGACAGACCGACGGCCCGCAGCCGATCGACGTCGGCCTGCTCGATCGACGCTGCATCGGCAGCGACCTTGGCGGCGAATTCGTACACGGCGCGGTCGTGCGAGCCGAGTTGTGCGCCACTCGGATCCTCAGCGATGACACGCATCGTTGCCTCGTCGCCGCACACGTCGCGCAGGAACTTCGAGTGCGCGGCGTTGCAATACGTGGAACGCAGTGCGCGCGCTGCGGCTATCGTCGCGAGCTCGAAGCGCCGCCGATCCATCCCATCGCGGATCGTCGCGTTGAGCGTGTTCCACGCCTGCGCTACGTCGGGACGCGTCGAGAACGCGGCCGCATAGTTCGGCAGGAAGCCCCACGCGGCGCGTTGCTGGCGGTAGTAGTCAGCGAGCGGGCCGGTGGCTGCATCCTCAGGGACGGCACTGATGAACACGCCAACAGTGTCGCCCACAGGTGACCGGTTCCGGAACGGTCAGTTTCGGTCAACGCTCGAGCGTCGCCGGAAGCATCGCAAGCAGCGATGGGCTCGGTTCGATTCGCAGCTCGAGCGCGAGCACAGCGCGATAGGTCTCGAACTGCCGCACTGCCTCGCCCACGTTTCCTTCCGCCAAGTGCGCGCTGATCACGCACCGCTGCGCGGATTCCCGCAGCGGGTCGGCGCGGACCGCTGCCAACGCCGAATCCAGCGCAGCGGCATATTGACCGACGCGCATCCGGCGTGTTGCGAGCGCCTCGAGCGCATGCAGGCGAAGCTGCCGGATTCGTTCGCGATCGACAACGAGCCAGTCGTCGTACCACCCCGGCAGCAGATCCAGCTCGAAGGCGGCGACGCCGACGGGGTCGGTCACGCACAGCGGATCACCGAGCGCGAGCTCGAGATCGAGCGAGAGCGCGCCGGCGCGCAGATCGTGAACGTCGACGCTCACGCTCGTCGAGAGGCTGATCGAGCCGTTGCGCTCATCGAGCAGGCCGCGCAACCTGCCGAATCGCCACAGCACCGTACGCAAGCGTCCACTCGCCGCCGACTCGGTGATCTCGGGCCAGAGCGTGCCGGCAATCTGCGGCCGCGACATCGGCCCGCGCAGAGCTATCAAGGCGAGCAAGCGCCGCGCGGTATCGCCGACACCATCGCGGGCGCCGTCGACTGGCCAATCGCCCCCGAGCTGCCACCGGCCCAACAGGCACAGGCGTGTCCTCAGTCTTGCGGCGCTCTGGTCCGGCACCAGACCCCACCCCCGAGAGCCATGTCCGACGTCCCGATCGTCGGGGCTGCGCCGCGGGGTGTCAATTGTCCGATCGGGCGAATTTCGTCGCGAATCTAAAGTGATCTTCACTTTGTCAGCCGTGTCGTCGTCACGGCGATCCAGTCGCGGACCCGTTTCTGAAGCTCGTCAAGATCACCAGTGACATACACCTGCTCGACCGGGGCGGCGAGATCGTCGACAGTCGTGAGCCGCGCCGCCACCACGCCGTCGCGCGCAACCCACAGCCGTACCGCGGCGAATGCCGCAGTGCCGGGCAAGACCGCGTCATTCGGCTCGAGTATCACCGGACTACCCGAGGCCGACCCCGAAGGTCTTAGCAAGCGCGGCCATGTCGGCGGTCACCTTGTCGAGCACCGCGCGCCGCTCGTCGATCGCCGAGCGCACTGCGCTGGCCCGCTCGCGCTGATAGGCGAGTGCCTCGGCAGCGACCGCGCTCTGGTCGGACGACAGCTGCCGAGAGCGACTCAGACTCGTCGTCATCTCCACCTCAGCATCGACCACGCCCAGCCGGTGTCGCTCCACCTCGGCCAGATCGCGATGGGCGGCTGACGACCGCGGCGGCCGCGCTGTGAAACAGGTCGGGAACCTTGTCAGCCATCGTCGTTTCCTTTCACAGGAGGGAGACGTTCATGGACGACCACGGAGCAGGGAGCACGTTCGAGCCGACGAAGATTTCGCCGCGCACCACATTCCCGGTGACGGCCACCCGATCGTCGGCGACGTCGAGCAGCATCGCGCGTCGGGCCGTGCCCTCAGTCGCGGACTGAATCGGCACATCGACGTGATTGCCGTTGACCACCATGGAGTCAGCTCCCGCAATCACAGCAACAGGCACGATCTGCTCGTCCTCTATACCCGCGTGCCGGATGACGTTGTCGCTGAGGACGAGTGCGCCGTCAACGAGGACGAACACCGCCGGTCGCAGCCCGTTCGTGTCGACCCGGTTGCCGCGGACCGCCACGGCGGCGACGTCCGGTGCGACGACAGCAACGCTCCACGGCGTCAGGCGCACGAAGCGGTCGGTGAACTTCAGATACTGGGAGGGCAGCTTGGCCAGGTAGCCCGGGACGACGTTCGTGAACGACTGCTTCGTCTCCTGCTGCACCGACCGCTTCGTCAGGCGATCGGTAACCACGGTGTCTGCCGCGAACGTATCGGTCTTGACGTCGCGGAAGGTCTTGGCCGAGCTGCCGTCAATGCGGATCGGTATGAATGCGGCGAGATCGGCAGCGGCAGGCACCGACGCCGAGCAGTCGATGCACACGACATTGTCGATCAGGTCGAGGCGGCCCGCATCGGGCCAGCAGCCGATGCCGATCGAAACCGATGGACGCCCGCCCCCGATCGCGTCGGCGATGGTGTTCCGCGCTACGACGACGGAGTCGCACTGCTCGACGGCTATGCCCATTCGCGACAGTGGTTGTTGGGTGCTCGACCCGATGGCGTGGACGTAGTTCTCGCGCACCTCGCTCAGCGTTGCCTGGACGAGCCAGATACCGGCGAGCATCGCGTTCCCAGCCCGCGGAACTCCGAGACCGGTCACCTGCACGTCGTTCCCGCCGACCACCCAGCGCTGGCCGCTGGCGTCCGGCAACAGCACTACGCCGCCGAGCCCAGCACTGAGCACATTGCCGACCACGCTCACGCCGCGACTCGCTGAGCTGGCTGCGACGCCGTACCGGGCTGCGGTGATCGCGCAGTTGCGCACCACGACCTCCGCCAACGTGCCCTCGACCGCCGGTGCGGTGAGTTGCACCGCATCGCCGTTGGTCAGCTCGCGCTGCGCCTCAGCGCCGGTTGCTCCGGTACCCGAGGCGGTCAAGGTGCAATCGGCGATGGCCAGGCCGGACGCGGAGGTATCGATGGCCACCCAACGGCCGCCAACGATGCACGACCGGATCGAGCTGTGCGAGTCGAGCGAATGCGCATCCCACTCGAATCCGAAAGCGAGCAGACCTCGGATCATGCACCGCAGGAAGCTGGCTTGTGTCGTGAGCACCGCCTCGTCCCACCACACCCCATTGCGTAGCCCGATGACGATGTCATCGGCGAAGTCGGCCCCGGCGAGCAGCGAGTACTCAGTGGCCAGCGCGGCGACGGCCGGGATGTGCGTCTTCGAGAACCGCAGGCTCGCGGCGAGGCTGTGCCAAGCGCACACTCCCACCGCGGCGACCAGGATGCAGTCACGAACAGCAAGGCCGACAACGATTCCCGCCGTGACGATGCCGGCCGTCTGCCCGTACCCGGACTTGTACTGGGCAGCGAGCGGCGACTCGTGCTGCGTCGAGGTCGATCCCAGCACTCCGCCGGCCAGCGCCCCGACGGCTTCGAACAGTCGCACGTCGAGCACCACGCATCCTTCGATGCGGACACCACCGGCGTGCACCAGGCCGATACCTGCCAGCGGTGTGTAAGCCGCGCGAGAATTCCGAGTCTTGATCTCGTTGACCTGCTGGTCCGCATTCGTATCCGACCAGCTGATCCGCGCCGAACGCACGTCATTCTTCATCGTTGGTGACGGCTCGGACGCGATGTCGGCAGGATTGCTGGCCGGCTCAACCTCCGCACCGATCAAGACGGTGAGGTCGAGCAGCTGAACACCGACGGACTCGAAGACGAGGATGGCCGGGCCGGCGCCACCGTACTCGAGCAGTGATGCCCACCGGTGACCTCGGATCGTGAGGGCGTGTGCCCGCTCGATGACGACAGGTTCCTCGAGTGCGTACCGTCCCGCAGCCAGGCATACCGTGCCGCCGCGCACGCGCACATGATCGACCGCCATCTGAATCGTCAACTGGCCCGACGCGTGCGACTCCGGCGTCACGCACTCAGTGCATTCGCCTCCACAATCGCCCTCGCATTGCGCCGGCCAGATGGTGCGACAGTCCTGCGTGGTCTTGCCACCTACCACTGCGAGTCGTCCGTAGAAGTGGACGGGGCCTTGCGGAGCAGCATGATCAAGCGATTGCAGGCTGGCGTCGGCGGAGCGCGCCGCGAATGTCCAGAAGTCGCCGGTCCGGAATGCGCCGGTCGCGCTAGTGGCCGAGAACGTGATCTGCACGCCGTCCTCGAGCACGTAGCCTCCGGTCGTGTCGGCGGTGTTGATCGTGCTCGTTGCCGTCGAGTGATCCCACTGACGTAACCGGGTGCGGCGGTCGGCGCCGAGCGGTGCGAATTCTGCCGGCACCGCGCCGGACAGCGTCACCGTTTGCGTCATGTCGTCGACACTGTCGACAAGAACGACCTGAGCGAGATAACCCGGCGTGCCGCCAAGTTCGTGCTCGTCGTCAAGGACCTCGACCCAAGCGCCCGCACGGATGCGCTGTACGTCGTCGCGGCCCGTGCGTGCGACGGTGAGGATCGTCCGGGTGGTGTCGGTATCGGTTACCGCGGTCTCGACGCTCGCGTTGTCGCGAGACCACTTGAACGTCGCGGTACCGAGCGGGCCGGCGGTGTGTACCTCAACGCGGTAGAGCCGGTTCTCCCAGCCACGGTAACCGCCGTCGGCGGGCACGCTGCACGGATCGGTCGGGGCCGGAACTCCGACCGCGGCAACGGTGAGCTGTGCGGCCGACGGCGCGGTGAGGTCATCCCACTCGGGCAGATCGGTCGCGCATGTGACTGCGTCGCCTACATCGGCGAGCACCTTCACCTGCCACACGGTTTGCATCCGCGCTGCGGTGTCGACGGTGATGGCCGGGTCAACCAGCTGCGGGTCGGAGACTGCGGTGACCTCACGCTCCCACGCATCGACGTAGACCACGTACTCGCCGGACTTGGGCGCAGCCGGCGGATTCGGGTAGTAGGGCTGCGCCTCGTACGCGATGGCGCTCTGGCCACGGCGGTCCTGCAGTCCCGGCTCGATGAGGTACGGGACGCTGCCGTGGTTGTCCAATTGCAACCCGTGCAGGTACAGCCGGCCCAGCCCGATGGTGAACGACGCGCCGCCCGGTTCGATCTTGAAGCCGTCCGCGGTCGCGCCCGGGCCCGCCGCTTGATCGACCGGTGCAGTGCACGGGCCGAGTACGTCGAGGGCAAGCGCGCGCAGCCGATGGTCGAAGGCGTCGGACAGCTCGTTGAGGTCCGCGTCGGCTAGAACCCGGCCCTGCTGGGGTCGCACGCGGTCGTAGTCGCGCAGCGTGTCATAGGTGAACCGCGAGTAATCCCCCGACATGGCTCGCCTCCCTCATGTGATCACCGTGATTCCGGCCGCGATCCCGGCCGGGACGTACTCGGTCAGGCGGGTGCGCAGGTTCTCCAGCCGCTGCGCCTGCTTGATGGAGCTGAAGGCGCCGATCTCGCTGCCGTCCGGTGCGCCGGTCGCGATCGGCGCGGCCACATGCGCGTCGAGTTGGCCGCAGCCGGCATCGCCGAATGTCTCGGCGACGAACACCGGCCGCGTGCGGCGCCGCACCTGTCCGGCGAGCGCGATCTGCCCCGGCAGGTCGAGGGCCGGGTTTGCGTCCAACGCCGCACGCACCGCCAGCTCGGGCTGGCAGCTGAACCGTCTCGGTGTGCGGCTTCCCCGTGGCCGCACGTAGCAGTACCGCAGGCAGCCTTCCTGGGTGCGCGCCGCAAAGATCTTCGGCGTGAACAGGCACGCGGTCGCGGTCATCGACCGAACGCGCACCGCGCCGAGGAAGGTGCACCGTTCCGCGCAGGCGTCAGGCCCGTCGCCCGCAGCGACCGCGATCGCGTCGGCCCCGCCGCCGAGCACGATGGTGTCCAGCGCGAGCAACTGATCGACGTCGGTGTGGAACGCGATGCGCCCTAGCACGCTGAACGCAATCTGCAGTTGCAGCCGGGGGCACGGGCCGCTGACCCGAATGCTCGGACCGTCGGCCAGCAGCGTTCCCGCCGGTCGCCGCCGCCCGCCGGGGGGCAGCGTCACATGCAACAGCCGGAGCCGTTCAACACTGCGCCCGACGATCAACCGTCCGTCGATCGCGACGCCCGACAGCGTGAGGCTGCCGGCGCCGCCGAGCCGCAGCGCCGACGTCGACGATTGCGGGGTCAATACGGGTCGCTCCGCGTTGACTGCCTCGATCGCCAGGCTGCGGCCGGAGAGGGTGAGCTGGTCGGGCATCCGGTACGCGGCCGAATCGAGCATCTTGATCACGGTGTGCTCGGCGGTACTCGCCGCCCACGCGGTCAGCGCCGCGGTCAGTGTCGGGTAGTCCGCATCCGGTTCCGCGCCGACGGTGATTAGCGCGTCCGGTGTGGTTGCGATCAGCCAGCTCGCGCGGTCGTAACTGCCGCCACCGAGCGTCCCAGTCGTGCCGTGGAAGAACGACGCGGTGACGGCCGCGGGCAGTGCCAATCCAGCACCGACCGCGAGCCGGCCGTTGCGCACGTCGACAGCGACCACTGCGCCGGTCGGCCGGGCGGCGGGCCACGGATCCAGGCGCCGGCTAATCACTTGGGCGGCGTACGTTGCCGCCGGAGCGCTCTCGTCGCGGGCCGGCGTGACGAACGCGCCGTCGAGCCATATCCCGAGGCAGGCTGCCGGCGCGTCGGCCTGCTCGCCGACCGGACCGTAAAGCGTCGTGAACCCAGGTCGGTTGCCCGTCGAGTCGAACGGCGCATCGGCGTGGTCGCGCAGGTCCGCCTCGAACAGTGCCGGTTGCAGGGCCAACGGGACGGCCGCCGCAGCCAGCCGCGCAGGCAGTTCGTCGGCCGAGCTCTCCTTGGTGAACAGGGCGCGGTCAAGTCCGAGCGGGTCGAGCCGGAAGCGCCACGGTGCGCCCGCAGGACGGGCGGCCACGCGCCGGTAGCTCTGCGTGCCCTGCCGGTACAGCGCCGCCGTCACATGCTGGTGGTGGTACCAACCCACCTCGCCGGCAGGCGCACGAACGTCGATGAATCGTGCGGTCGTGTCGAAGGGGCGGCCGACCTGCGCGCTCTCGAGGCGGGTTGGCAGCAGCGCCGCGTGCAGGTCGGGACGGACGTGCCTGGCGTGCGGCGTGCGTGCCGTGCGCATGATCCCTTCGACAATGTGCACCGGCCAGCCAGTGGCGTAGCGCGCCACATCGGCCAGCGCGGAGACCGTCCCTTTCCGCCGGCGCAGCGCGATGGTCCGGGCGACGTCTGCGCGCGCGCTCGCCCCGATCGGCGGCAACAACCGCGGCCCGCGCAGATCGGGGAACGCCTGCAATGCGCACGCGTCGTCGTCACACCGAATCGCGTCGTACAGCGGGACGGTGCCGACCAGCTCGGCGAGGTAGGGCACCACCCAGTCCTCGCAGGTCTCGATGAACAGGCTCTCGTAGGCACGCGCGAGGTCTGCAGAGACAGCGTCGGCCTGGACGCCGATGACGTCGAGCAGCGCAGCCAGCGGGCCGCCGGTCTCGGCGTCACGCTGCCGGATGTGCGCGGGCAACAAGCTGTACAGCCGGGCTCCAGCGAGGCTCATTCCAGGCCTCCAGCAAATACCGCCGTGCCCGATGTTGCGGCGATGCTCAGATCGCCGTCAGCGAGGGTCGGCAGCTCGGCATGCGCGATCCGCCCGTGATCGATGCGAACGCCGAGCAGGCGCAGCCACTCCGGCGTCGGGTCGCCGGTGTCACCGTGCGCGGCCAGGAATGCCGCCCATCCCAGCCAGCTGCGCCACCCGCCACGCATGAACCCGAAGCTGGTCACGGTGACCGACTCGACCCCACGCACGGGTTGGGCGACGCGGTACACGTCCGACAACGGTGCATGCGCTGCCAGCCGTACCTTGTCGAAGGCGTACGCGGCCAACAGGGCGGCCCGGACCTCGGCAAGGACGGTGTCGGTGTCGGCGCGTGCCTGCACCGCAACCGTGAGGGCGATCCGCAGCGGGACGGCTACGTAGTTGCCGACGACGACTCGGCGGTACGGCGTGGCTGCGGCCTTGTCCGCACCGGCCAGAGTGTTGAGCCCGGACTGGCTGAACGAGCCGCCGTCCTGGCCCGCGACGGTCACCGCGAGCACGATCCCGTGCCCGTCCCACAGCTGCGCAGACTGCGCCTTGGCGACCGAACCCTCGCTGACCAGTAGGTCGGCGTAATCCGCCGCGGACACCGCGCGACCGAAGACGCGCACGGTGCCGGGGGCGCGTTGGCGCATCTGGTCGGCGGGTTCGGGATCCGCGCCGCCTTCGGCCGGCACCGGATTCACGACCGAGCGCAGCCCGGGAGGGCGCGTTGCCGCGTTGGTCAGCACGCCCGCCTTGACCCGTCCGGCGAGCCCGGCGCCGTGCCGATACGTCGCCACCACGTTGTCCGTGCCGGAGTTCGGCCGCGTGCCGTTCTCGCCGTCGCCGAACTGCACGGTCGTGGCGCCGTCGACACCGGTGCGCAGCGCGACGACGTCGTCACGCGGGCCGGCCGCAAGGAGCTCATCGATGATCGTCCGCCCAAGCCCGTCGACCCGCACGGTGAGCGCCGGCGTCGAGCCATCGACAGTCGCACTTGCCACCCGCGTGAGTGGCGCTTTCGCCAGGGTGAACCTCTGGAATGCGACCGTGGCGTCGGCACTGCCGAGCACTTCGGCAGCGACCGTCTTGCCGTGACTTGCCGCGACCGCGTTGCCGAAGAGGGTGAGTGATGCGGGATGGAGCAACGCAAGATCGGTCGCGGTTGCCGCGAGCGGCACAACGAGGAAGCAGCCGGCGTCATCGTCGGGATCGCTCGGCTCGAGTCGCACCGCACCGCTCACCGCCGTCGAGACGCCGTGACCGGCCGCATCGGCGAGAACGACCGCGCGGCCGTTGGGCAGGTCGGCCGGGGCGACAGCCGGCCCGGGGTTGGTGCTGACCGCGGACAGCTCGGTCGCCACTATGACTGCGCGCGTGCCGTCGTCGGCCGTGGTGGCGGTTCCGGGCACCCACACCTCGGTGCCGAGCTGGTCGTCGTCAAGCCCCGCGAGCGGCAGCTCGCCGGCCAACTCGACGACGGTGACCAGTCGACGATCGGCGAACGACGGTAGGTCGGGATGCACGGTTAGCCGAGTCGCGACCCCGGATTTGACGAGCTGACCGGTGCTGACCGCATGGCCCAGCAAGTGGTGCCCCGGTCCGTGACCGATCCCGACGGCCGATCCGGTGCGGACCTCGGCCGCCACATGAGCCGAGTCGGTTACGGTGACGATGCCCGTCCACGTGCGATCGTGGACAAGCAGGCTCGCGCCGACCGGCAGGTCGTCGTACACCCGATCGAGGGTCAGCACCGAGCCGGCGCTGAGTGCGAAGTCAGTCGCCTCGCCGAACGACCAGCGCACCCCGCCAGGGACGCTGGAGTCGGTGGTGGCCGCCGGCGGGGCGGTGTCGGATGCGTCGAAACCGAACAGCTGTATCGCCCGGCGACTGCGGTACGCCATAACCCCAGCGCCCTGCAGTTCGGCGGCGAAGTTGATGCGGAGCCGCTCCCGCTCGACGGCAACGTCGGTGACTCGCGTCGCCGATACCGCGCCGGGTGTCCCCTGCCGCACGAGCACGACCGCGTCACCCGGATGCACGGTGCCGCGCAACCCTGCCGCCCCCGGTGGGTAGACCAACGCGCCCGACGCACCGGCCACCGGGCTCACGCGCCGCTGCGGCGGCCGGCCGGGCAGCGCGTTGAGCCGCCCGTCGGCGTCGAGGTCGGCGATGGTCTCGAAATCCTGCGGCTGCTCCCCAGGCCCCGGCACGCTCTGCACGCCGAAGCCGGCGGCAATGGTGAACGCCGCCGCATCGTCGAGCGTGATCGCCAAGGTGGTTGTCGCGGACAACCCCGGCGCGGGGCGGTACCCGATCAGCCCAACCAATCGGGTCGTGTCGGTGTCGATGGTCGCGGTGCCGAGATAGGCCTCGTTGGCGTACTGCTCGGTGTAGAAAGTCAGGATGTCGGCCACCGCGGCCGCCTGCTCGACCAGCGAGATTGCCGGATCGTCCGGATCGCGGGTCGTCAGCTGCGCCAGGTCCGTCCGTACGGCGAGGGCTTCGAGCATCGTTCGCCGGAACGACGAGAACGTGCCGATCCGAGCGGCAAGGCGAGGCTGGGCCGGCAGGTTGTCGATCGCGAGCGGTGTGGTGGCCGGGCCGTCGCCGCACCCGGTGCCATCGCTGCATCCGCACGAGCAGCTCACGGCGTGCCTCCGTCGACGGTGAGGGTGAGCACGCCTCGTCCGGGCAGGCTCGGGTCGTCGTCGATGCGCAGCAGCTGCCAGGGCGCCACGTCGAGCCGACCGGCGAGCAGCTCACCGTTGTCGGGCTGGTTGTACTGGGTCAGCCAGATGGCCTTCACCGACTCGACCCCGACGACAGCGGCGACCATCGCGTAAACCTCGCCGAGCAGGAGCGGGCGGCCGAAGGTGAGTGTCGCTCCGGCAAGCAGCCCGGCGCTGCCGCTGGGCAACACTGCCGCAAGCAGCGCATCGCGCGCGGCGCGCTCGACATCGCTGCGCGAATGCCGCGCAGCGGCGCAGATGTGCAGGCGCAGGTCGACGGCGACGAACTCCGGCGCACGGACATCGACATCGAAGCCGGCCAGCCGGACGTGATCGAGCCCGGCGACTACTGCGGCACGCAACGCCGGTGCAAGATCCTGGTGCGTGCCGGCGGTATCAACAAGATCCTCTGGATCGGTCGGGAGCACCGCGACGATCCACGTGTACCAGCTGCCTGTCCAACGCAGCGCTGCTACGGCTGCGCGCACACCGGGAATGCGTACAGCCCACCACACCACGTCGTCGGCGATGACGGCGCGCTCCTGCCAGGCGCGGAACGCGTCGGGGCGAGCTGGCGGGCATGCTGACGGTCTCGGGATCGGTTCCGTCGCGAGCGGGGAGCGGGTTGCGAACCTGTCGCACCGCGGTCACGTCCGTGTTCGCCACTGCGATGTGCACGAGCGACTCCGCGCCGACGTTGCCGACCGCTCCGTTGCCGATCCGGTAGGCGACGAAGAACAGCGCCGCATCCAACGGCGCGCGGCCAAGGGTGCCGTCGCCGAAGCGAAGCAACGCGCGGCCTGCGTCGTTCACCTCGACGACGACGTGCTGGTCGTCAGGACCGCTGTCGAACAGATCGGCAACCGGCGTCCACGCCTGATCCGGGCCGGCTTGTGGTCGCACCGTCAAGCCCAGCGCTGGTTGGGCCGCGCTCGCGTCGCCGGCGAGATCGAAACGCTCGTCACCGAACCGGCCGATCTGGTACGTCAGCGGCCCGGCCGGCACCTGGAGGCGCAACGGCGGGGCGAGCTGTGCGGTACCGGGCGCACCCGCCGACGCGAGGTCGGGTGTCCATGCCAGCGGATTCGTGTCGTGCACGGTCCGGCCGTGATCGGCAAGGACGATGTTGCCGCGCCCCAGCGCGACATCCTCGATGTGGTCGCCCTCGGGCGACAACGCGCGAATGCACAATGCTCGCGTCGGCGACTCGCTGCGCTCCCACCGGACGCCCAACAGCGGGAGCGCGGTGGCAGACCCATCCGGTCTCTGGGTGAGAACTACCTGGTGGTCGGCGTCCGTGCCGTACACCGCGTCATAGGCCGGGTCGTCGCCGGCGACGACCTCGGTGAGGCGAACGACCCAGCGCTGAGCGGGGTCGAGATCGACGGTGTCCCCGGTGCGCGGATCGCGGACCTGTTCGAGCAGGATCCGATCGCCGACCTGCAGCGGGGGCAACACCGCGGTGCGCGCGGGCGCACCGTCATCGGCGGGGTTCTCGGCCCATAGCCACGCCGACACCCCGCCGGCGGGAATGCCGAACTCGTCCTCACCCCAGTGGTGCACGTGCAGTGTGTTCAGCAACTCGGAGGTGACGAGTTGGTGCGCGGTCTCGAAGACAATCGCATCTGCGAGTGGCTCGACCAAGAACGTGGGGGACGAGATCAGTGACTTGTCGAAGCCGGCCGCGGGCGGCGCCGGCTCGCCGGACAGTGCGACTGGCAATCTCGTGAACAGCTGCGTGCCGGCATCAATCGTGATCGCGCGGTTCACCTCGACCTGCACGGCCGCACTCGCATTGCGCCCCTCGCCGACGACGTAGTCGACAAGGCGGGTGTGCCGGCGCACCGAGATCCGCCGGCGCGCGGTCGACAGGTAGGCCTCGGCGAACGCGGCATCCTGCTGATAGGACAGCTCGTCGCCGTAGGCTGCGATTAGCTCGAGCAAGGTGATTGCCAGGTCGGCCGCGTGCAACTCGGTCAGCGACGGATGGCGCAGCGCGACGAGGTCGAGCAGCATATGGCGGAAGCTGGTGTAATCCTTGGCCAGCGTGTCCAGCGGCGGACCGTCGTCATCGACTGTCACCGTCTCGCAGGTCTCGACACAGTCGAGGTCGGATGGGCAGGCCGCCATGAACGAGAACTGCACGCGGCGCAACACCGGGTCGAGGTCCGCGACCGCGAGCTTGAGCATGTAGGGCGAGAAGTCGCCGGGCTTGTCGACGGTCAGGTGCAGCGTTGTCGCGTCGACAACTGCGACTGACCCGACCTTGATGCCACGCACCTTCTCGCCGCCGCTGATCACCGCCAGCGACGGATCGGTGTCGAGCCCCCATGGACCGGCGGCAGGCATCGGGTTGATCAACCCGACGGTGAGCTGGGTGTGATCGACCGGGTCGACTTCGAGGTAGTCGACACCGTTTCCGAAACCGGTCTGCTTGAGTTTCCTCCGCCCGCCGCCGCGAATGCGGAGCCGGGGGCCGCAGCGTGCTCGTCATCCGCCCACCACCACCTGGTGGACAGCTCCGGCAGACCCGCGGCGGTGATAGGCAATCGTCACGACCAGGCTGCCGTCGGTGCGCGCATCGACATCGACGGTGTCGATGCTCACCACGTCATCGAGCCATTGCCGCAGTTGCGCGTGCACGAGCGTTTTCGTTGCCGACGCGAGCACGTCACCGAGCGGCGCGAACACCATCGCCCGCAAGCCGCAACCGAAGTCCGGGCGCATGACCCGCTCGCCTGGTTCAGTGAGCAGGACAAGTTCGATCAATTCGCGGACATGCGCGTCGTCGCTGACAGTCGCGGTGCGGCCCGAGCCGTCGATGCGCAGCGGGAACGAAAGATAGCTGCTCATTCGCTCACCTGCACCGTGACCGAGTGGGTGTGATGGTCGCCGCTCGACTGCCCCAGCACGATCGCGTCGGAGTGATCACGCAGGTGTTCGAACACCGCGTCAGCAATGGCAACGAAGAGCACTCGCCGTGCCCGCGCATCAGCATCGTCGACGGCAAGGTCGAACGGCGCCTTACCGGTGAGTGCAGCGACGAGGTCGTGCAGCTTCTTCTCCATCGTGCCGGCCACGCTCGCGGCGAAGCCGGACGGTGTCGATCCGCCGTCGCTGGTGTCGATCGTGCCGGGTTGAAAGGCCATGAGTTACTCCACCGAGTTCTTCAGGCTCAGCAGCGTGGGCGGTGCCGGCGGGAACGGCGCAACCGGCGGCGCGGGCGTCACCGGGATCACCCCGGCCGCGAGTTCACCAGGATGCAGATGGGTGTTGAACATCGTGACGAGCTGGGTCAGATAGGTGAGCAGTTGGTTGCCGAGCACGGCCGGTTCAGTGGCCCCTTGCCCGTGCAGGATTCGCGTTGCCTCGATGGTGACCTGGGTAAGCGCGGTGAGCTCGATCTGGCCGGCCTGGGCCTTGATCCGCATCAGGTTGGTGCCGTTGGCGTCAGAGATCAGCAACTCGCCGGAGTCATCGTCCAGCGCGACCGTCAATCCGGTCTCGCTCACCAGCTCACGCCGATTCGGACTCGGCAATGGCGAGCTCGGTGCGCCCGGCGCCTCGGACGGCCCCCACCAGCCGCCGGTCCAGATCGGGCGGGACACGTCGCCGGCCTCGAACTCCACCCACACCGACGCCCCGACCGGCGGGATCGTGTACAGCCCGTGCCCCTTGCTCGCGTACGGCGTGCAAGGCAGCGCCCAGCCGGTTTGCACGTCACCGAGCACCTCGGGCACCGAAACCTTCACCCGCCCCGACTGCAGTGGATCGTTGGTGTCAGCGACCTGCCCGCGGTACTTGCCGTAGAAGCGGTCGGTACTTGCGTCGACGGACGTGGTGAGTTCGGCTATGTCGATCGGCATGCGCTCACATCCCGACTGCTAGTCCGGTGTTGCCGACACCGTTGCGGGCCGCTGTGAAGTGCTGCAGGTACGTGCCCGGGGCGAACTCGTGACGCACCCGGCGCACCACCCACGGCCCGCTGTACGCATCGCCCGCGCCGGAAAGCGCGATCAGCGAGCCGGGGATGATCGGCGGCACGGTCGATGGCACGTCACCCTCGGCAAGCAGGGCATAGGACGATCTGTCGAGCGCGGCCTGCGCGGCGCGTTGCAGGTCGGTCGAGGTGGTGAGCCCAGTGCCGGTGAGCCGGGTATTCGCAGCGCGGGGCAGCTGGGCGACGGTGCTCGTGCGCCCGACGGTGGCATCGGCCGCCGCGACACTCGCCGACTGCGCCGAATGCTGCGCGTCAAGATTCCCGCCCACGACGGTTGTTGGGCGCAGCATGTCGTTGGTAATTCGCAGATCGGTCACCGACGTGCTGTCTCCGGCGTGCACCACGAGCGTGGTCGACGGCGTGCCGCTCGTCACGAGCGGGCCGAAGTAACCGGTCTCGATCCCGGTCAGTGTCTCGGGCAGCGTGTACACCTCGAAGCTGTTGCGCCTGGCCAGGCGGCGCAGGAATCGGATGTCCGTCCCGCGTTGCATTGTGGTGCCTTCGGGATCGATGAGTACCGGTCCGGTCGACGTGACCTGCGGGACCAACTGGTAAGAGGCGAAGAGCTGGGTCGCGATGAGCGCGTCGGGCATGTTCGGCCAGGCGACGGTTCGGTCGTCCAGGTTCATCATCGCGGTGGCGTCGACGCCGCCGATCTCGACGGAGGGCGGTTGTTTGCCATCGCCGTAGATCACCGACTGGCTCGCCACGTAACCGACGAGGAGGAACGTCGGCAACGGCGAGTCGACGGACACCGCGATGCGCACGCTTGCTCCGGGCGGGAACAGCGATTGGTCGAGCATCGGCCAATCGCCGCTGTCGCCGGGAGCGATGCCGAGCCGCAACCGGAAAGATCCGGCGCCATCCACGCACGTCTCGACGGTCAAGTGCTGCAGCGCGCCGAGCACGCTTGCCGGTGCAGGGCTGTCGTTGACGAGCAGGGTCAGTGTCACAGAGTTCATTGCGGCATCACATCCGGGCGCACGGGCTGCGCGAGTGCGATGGTCGCGCCGGCCGCGTCGACCAGCACGTGAGGCAAGGCGGTGACGCTGTCGAGGTTGGCATCCGGAATTCGCCACCATGCCGTCGGGTCGGCGTACGCGCGCGCGGCAAGCAGGTCGAGCCGTTCGTGGGTCTTTACCTGGTAGGCGAGGGTCGCGGGTGGGTCGGCGACGATCCGCAACGTCACCCAGGCGTGGCTGTGCCCGTGCGCGTCCGTGCTCGTTGCGACGGGCAGGTCGCGGTAACGGCTGTTGTTGTCGAACACGGGCGGGTCGTCACCTTCTTCTCTATAGGGGCAGCACGTTCGGAGCGGCGAGGACCGACGCCGCGGTCTCGACGATGGACAGGGCTTCTCGACTGACCGCATGGATCGTCGGCAATCCGGCGAGTAACGACGGCGCGCCGGCAAGATCCTCCGCAGTGAGGACGGACAGCTGAAGCTCGGCGCGTGCGCTGATCGGATTGAGCCGCGCGTCGAAAGCCTGCTCGGTGATCGTGAGGCCGCTGACCTTCACCGGCACGATGCGGCCGATGCCCCAGACGAACACGACCCATGGTTTGGTAGCCGGCGTGATCGTGCTGCCGCCCAGCGATGCAAGCGTGCGCGCCAGCGTGGTCATGAGCACGGACGGGTAGATCAACTGCTCGAGTGCCGACAGCACAGGAAGCAAGCCACTGAGCACGGTCACCGGATGCTGCGCCGGCTGTTCGAGATCGTCGGTGGCGTCGAGGTCGATGGACACCGTGAGCGTCTCCCCGGGGGCGGTCGCCGGGGTATGGTTCTCAGTAGTGCCCGCCGCTGCCCGTCCTGCCGAGTTCTGTCCGAACTCGAACCGCCGGGTCACGCTGTCGGGGTTGAGCGGGAACACGATGAGCTGGGTCGGCACGGGCGCACTCGTCGCGAACACGACCAGTGCGCCCTTGGTGACGCGCGGACGTCCGGGGAAGTCGGCCATGTCAGAACCCCATGCCTTCCCGCACCCGGTTCCCGACCCGTTCGGCGAGCGCACCAACGTCGATCTGCGGGATCGTCCACCGGATGTCTTGCACGGACGGGAAGCGGAACGGCTCGTTCGAGGCGTAGTGCAGCGGCACGACCATGCCGAACTCAAGGCCGGTGTCGTAGCGGTACGCGGCGAGTTGATACGGCCAGGTATGCGAGTAGACCGGCGAGTCGACTTGGAGGTCGGCGTCGATGCTGAGGGTCAACGCCGGACGCACGTTGATGCCGGCGTGCGCATCGACGACGACGATCCCGCCGCGGTAGCGGATCGACGTGTCCGCGCCGACCGCGCCGTCGAGGGCGAGACCGGCTGCCACCGTGATCCCACCGGTGGCCGTGCCAGCGACCAGTGAGAGTCCCAACCCCACGCGCGCGGACAGCCGCAGCCCCGCGTGCAGCGGGATGTCAAGGCGAGCACTCGCCTCGACATCGAGGTTGGTGTCCTCGGCCAACGGATCGAGGGCGGCGCGGATCACCATGTCGAGGATCTGTCCGGGACCGATGTAGTAGTCGGCGTCCATGCCGCCGCCGATCGTCGCGACGACCCCGACCGAGCCGAGCGGGGGTGGCAGCGGGATCGCGAAGATCGGGATCGGCGGAAGGTTCTGATGGAAGAGTTGATAAGAGTTCCCGCGGCGCTCGAACAACCGGTACGGCGGGAAGCGCAGCTCGCCGCTCACCCGCAGCCGTTGCTCAGGCGTCAGTTCGACGCCGACCGTGCCGACCAGGCCGGGACGGATGGTGAGGCTGCCTTGACCGCGACCGGACAGGTGCCCGTGCTCGTCCAGATGTGCGTCCAGCCTGCCGGCGAACCGGCCGCGCTGCAGTTCGGCGTGGCCGTCGCCGGTGAAATGACCGTCGCGATAGTTCAGCGTGATATCGCCGTTCGCGCCGAGCACCGTGAACGTGGTGTGCGCGGTGCCGCTGATGTGCTCGCCGTCGTAGGAGATGTCGATGTCGATCGGATGCAGGCCGGGGACGCTTAGGTGGGCACGCCCGAGGTACAGCAATCCGTCGCCATGGCGCTGAACCTCGAGATGCGCCGTGTTATCGGCACCGTGCAGCATGAGGTCGATTGATCCGCTCGCGGACAGACCGGCATGGCCGAAATCGAGACGAACCTCGGCGTGATGCACCAGCCCCGTTCCGCTGGCGGTCACGACCACAAATCCGGTCAGTCCGGCCGCGGGCCGGTACTCGACGGCACCTTCGGCCCGATCCAGATGCGGAATGTGGGCGCGCATCCGGCCTCGTGCGAACATGCCGCCGGCGTCCACACCGGCGGTCAGATCGCCGTCGAGGATGTCACCGACGGCAAAAGCGATTCGACCGTCCACCGCCAGCGCGGGCGCGAGCGCGACAGTGACTGCGGCGTCCGTGATCCGCATCGGACGAGGCAGCGTGAGCTTGCTGGGATCAGCACGCAATGTGCCGTCAAGGCGGCCATTCGCGAGGTGGACTTCGATGGTTGCGCGGCTGAGCAGGGGCACGCTGGGAATGAGCTGTCCAACGCCCTCGATTCCGCCTTCCGTCTCGCGCAGATCCATGCGTCCGTGCGATAGGTAGTCGTACAAGAAGTCGACAGCAGCAACGCCGCCCTGGAGGTTGAGTCGGCCAGTGCGTTGGACGGCGAAGACGAGCCGTTGACCCGCGCGGCCCCTCATCTTGATCGGCAGGCGTGTCCCGCTGCGCACGGGGTGGTCCTGGCTCCCGATCCAGCCGATCACCTGGTGCGGAGTAGTCGCGCGGTGCAGCTTCTCGAGGACGACGCCGGTGATCAGCTCGCGTGCAGCGGCGTTCGCCTCGATGTCGGAGTTCTCGATCTCGACCTCGGTGCGGCCTCGCGGGACCCGCAACGTCGCCGTGGACGGGCCGGCAGCTATCGGGTAGTCGGTCAGCGGCCCGCGTGCCTCATCGGCCTCGCGCCTGTCATCAGCGCTCGGCCTGGTGCCGGCCTCCGAGTCGCGGATCGCGGTGAAATGGACCTGCAGTGCGCAGGCGGCACCGCCTTTGCGGGCCTCGATCGCGGCATCGCGGTTCCCTCGCGCAGGTAGCGCGCGTAGCGCCCTGGTCGACTTGCCGTACGCCTCGGGCTGAACGACTGACGAGAACTGGAGGATGACCGTTCGCATCCTTGGGACAACGCCCCGCGCAGCTCGCTGGACCGCTTTGGCCCAACCCGCGACCTGCAAGAAGATCTGGCCACCACTATCCATGTTGTCCGGGCCATCGTGCGGCGCGAGGTTCTCCGGGACGTTCGTGCCCCCGAGCTGCAGCTCGATGATGTGGTCCACCTGGGCCTGCACCCGTCGGGCTTGCGTTGTTGGGTTGAACTCACCGCGCCCGAGGTTGCCGCCCGCCTCGTTCCACCAACGGTTCGCCCGCTCGGTCGGCCATCCGGCACGTACTAGCCAAAGCCGCCGGAGCTCGGTCGTCGGCGCGCGTTTCTGCCAAAGCGCCGAACGAGCCGGATCGCTCGAGACTTCAACGACAGCCTGCAGGTTACCGGCCCGCGCGAGCGCGTTGTACCGGTCGCGCCATGGACCCTTCTTGGCCGGCAGCTTGAGCGCGCCAATGTCCACCCGAACAGTTCCTGGCAACGACGGATCCTGCTCGAGATCGTTGATCGTGCGAGTTTCGCCTTCATAGGTGACGTCGATGCTTGAGTCGTCGTCGCGCGCCCGGCTCCCACGCGCATAGCCGACGAACGGTGTGGTGGACCGTTCCCAAGCCCAGCCAGGCGGTACCCGGCGACCGTGATAGCCGCTCGCGAGGTGGGCCTGGCGCTCAAGGCGTGCCGCGGCAGGTGCGATCGAATGGCCCGGTGCCAGCAGGTGATTCGGCGCGTGCGCCGTGCCGTCGTGCTGGGCCACGTGGGCGAGCTCGTGGGCGATCAACGCGCGCCCAGACGAACCGAGGGGATCGTAGCGACCGGCAGCGAACACCACGTCGTTGCCGACGGTGTAGGCGAGCGCGCCGAGGCTGCGCGCCGATCGATCCGCTTCGGCCCCGGTGTGCACGCGCACGGCGCTGAGTCGTGTCCCAGGTTCGTCGAGAGCTGGTCGCGGATCCCGGCTTCGAGCGGGCGGGCGGTCGTGGCGGTACCGGTCATGTCACGCCCGTCCGTCGCACCGATCGTGCTACCGCGGCGGCGAGCAGGTGCCCGTGCTTTTCATTCTGGGTCCCGCTTTCATCGGGCGGGCGCAGCGACGGGTTGCGCACGAACTCGGCGAGGTAGCGCTGGAATGCCGCGACGACTGCGTGTGCGTCGCTATCAGTGACGCCGTGCAGGACAAGACGGTCGATCACGATCCGTAGCGGGGCGGTCATGCCGTCCACCCCTTGATCTCCTGGGGTGACAGCGGTCGCTCGAGCTTGTCGCATTCGATCTGCGCCGCGGCCAGCACGTGTGCCATCCGGACCGGCCCGTCGGCATCCGCGGCAAGGAATGCGGCATGCAGAGCGAGTGACGCGATCGTGCCACCGCTGACCGAGAGCTGGCCGAGCCGCTCGTAGTTCAATCCTTCGGTCGGCACGCCGGCCGGGAAGGCATGCCGCCACAGCTGCGCGCGCTGCGCCGCGTCCGGGAACGGGAAGCCGACGATGAAGCGAATCCGGCGGGTGAACGCGGTGTCGATCGATTCGCGGGTGTTCGCGTCAAGATCGCGATTCCGCTGAACGACTCGAGGCGCTGCAACAGATAGCTCACTTCGAGGTTTGCGTACCGGTCGCGGCTGTCGCGAACCTGCGTCCGCTTGGCAAACAGCGCGTCGGCCTCGTCGAAGAGCAGCACTGCACCGGACGCGGCCGCATCGAACAGGCGGGCAAGGTTCTTCTCGGTCTCCCCGATGTACTTGCTCACCACTTGGGACAGGTCTGCTGGATCACGTCCAGTTCGAGCTCGGCGGCGACTGCCTCGGCCGCTGTCGTCTTGCCAGTGCCACTCGGACCGGTGAACAGCGCGGTCACGGCAAGCCCGCGCGCTTGCCGTTCGTAACCCCACTCGCCGTGCACCCGCGCGCGTTGCCGAACATGCGCCAGCAGCGCGCGCAAGGCGCGCAACGCTGTGTCCGGAAGCACCAGCTCGTCCAGCGCGCGCATGGGGCCGGGCAGCTCAGCCAATCCGTGCAGCGGCTGGTGCCCGGCAGCCCTTGTGGGTGTCCACGTCGACCGCACGGCCGGCCGTCGCGGTTCGCACGGCGCGCGCGACGGTACTGGCTATCGACGCGGAGGTGAGCGGGTGTCGTTGCGCGAGAGCCGGGTCGGCGGGCAAGCCGGCCTCGCCGAGGGCGCTGGCGAACAACTCGGCCCGGTCGGCGGTTGTCGGTGCGGCAACGTGCATCACGGACAGCTCGGTGTCGACCGGAACGTCGTCGATCGCCAGGACGACAGGGATGCCGTAGTCGACCGGCGCGCGCATCAGCCGGGTGGCGCGCAGGGTGCTATCACCGGCGGCTTCGACGAGGACGAGACGGGCTCCGAGCCCGGCTTCGCGGGTGAGCAGTCGCGCGAAGAGCTCCGCGCTGGGCGGGTCGTCCGGGATGTCGGCAGCATCCACGACGAGCGTGGACAGTCCGAGCGTGCGTCCTGCCTCGATTGCGATCTGGCGCCGGGTGAGCCGGTCCTCGCCGGTGAGCACCGCGGCCGCGGTGGCAGGCGCCGGCACTACCAGTGCGGCGAGCTCGGTGGCCTGCGCCAGCTGTGCGTGGGTCGATCTGCACACGTCGAAGGCCGGGCGGGCCCGACCGGCCAGCCGCTCGTCGAAGGTGTCCGCGCCGACGAGCGCGTGCAGGATCCGCTCGTCGACGGCAAGCGGCACTTGCGAGAGCCCACCGAGTTCGGCGGCAGGGATCTGCATCGGCACGTCGAGCAGCCGCCACCGGCGCAGCGGGGCATCGGGCAGCAACGCGCTCCAGTGCGGATCGGGCAGGGTCGCCAGCGCCCGCGCGAAGCTCATCGCACCGGTAGGGGTCGGCAACCCGAGTTCGGGGGCAGCCGCGGCCAGGAGGACGTCGGCCTCGAACCGGGTCAGGCCGAACAGGCCAGCGAGCGTGATCAGTCCCACCGGTGCACCGGTCTCGCGCAGCACATCGGCAGCGAGGATGTCCGCACTGCGTTGGGGGTCACGCGCGTCATCCGGGCGACCGTCGAGGTACGCGGCCAGGCGCTGCGCCGGCGAGCGCGAGGTAGCGCTGGTTGTCCCTGGCCCACGTCGTGGCGCTGGCAGTTGCGGTCACAGCGTCACCACCGGCAGCACGTAGTGGTCGGCCGCGTCGACCTCGGGGATGCTGCGAACTCCGTCCACTTCGAGCGTCACGCGGTAGTCGTCGGTCGGCACGTCCGCGTAGTGGCCGGAGATGGAGTTCGTCGATGCGGCGATCGTGATCGGCACCGCGACAGCGAACGGCGGATCGAGGGTCTGGCTGTCCATCAGTAGCCGGACGCGCTGCGTGGGATCGAGCGCGGGTGCCACCGTGGCATCGAGATGGCCGGTGCTTTCACCGCCGTGGTGGCTTGCCGTGTGCGCCGTCGCGGTCGCCAGCGTCGGGAGGACGGTGAAGTTGACCGGCGCGCTGCTCGCCGCAGGTCTCGTGGCCGATAGCGCCTGGTCGATCGGGGCGCCCTGGCGCAACACCCGCGCGGTGTGCAATCCGGCGCGCTGGCTGGGTGCGCTCAAGCTGAGTTCGCTGTCGGACACCACGTGCACGCCGGCGGCGACCGCGCCGTCGATGATGACCTCGAGCGTCTCGCCGTCCTGCGGGGAAAGGGCGGCGCCGAGCAGATGCAGTACCGGGGCGGCGGCGGCCGCACGGATCGGTGCGCCTGGTCCGTCCGGGCCGGCCACGTCGTCCAGCCGGCGGTGCTCGACAGCGGGCGTGCGCCGACGGCGAATGCAGCCACCGGCAGCGCCGTGCTCGGAACATCGTGGGCTTCGACGATCACCGGGCCGGCGACGTAGCCGAGCGTGGGGCTGAACTTCGCGAGCGGGGAGAGCGCCCAAAGCCGGGTCAGCTCGTCCAAGGTCAGGCTCTCCGGCGTTACGCGGACGCATTCGTCAGCGAGCGCGAGGTCGTTGCCTGCCGCGCCTGCGTAGGTGTGGCCGACGACGCTGACGAGATCGCGGCTGAGCGCAGGCACGGCGTGCAAGCTTGCTGCGCACACCCCGATCAACCGATGCGTCTCGTACGCATCGGCGCCGTGCAAGATCAGCAGGTAATGCAGGTCTAGTGCTGTGCGGGGCTTCTGCCGCAGCGTTCCGTCCTCGGCTCTGGTCGGGAGATCCTCGTTGTCTCGGTACGCGTTGCGATCGACGCGATACAGATGCACGACGACACCGGGCACGTTCGTCTCGTCGTCGAGGTTGCCCGGGCCGACGATCGGCCGCGATCCCCAAGCCTCGCCGTCGATGCGAGCCTGGAGAACCGCCGTGATCGATGCGGTTACGGCAGGAACCGACAGTGCGTTACTCATCACGGACTGCGTCTCGGCAGGTGCTCGCGGTGCGCGGCGAGCAAGTCGGGATGCCCGGGTGCAGCCGAAGAGTGGACGGGCCGGAACTCAGGCGCGGCCGGGCTGGGCAGCGGCGCGGCAACAGTGAGCTCGACGCGGCCGATCTGCACGCTGACTGGTGCGGGCGACACCGGCTGCGGGAGCTGGCGCGCCCGCGCAGCCGCGACCGCTGCCTGCCGGACCGCCGATTCGGGCGCGCTGTTCGGGCGCAGCGTCGCCACGGCCTGCGCCGCGGCCGGTGTCGTGACAGCGGCAGTCGTGCCGGGCTCGGCAATCTCGATCAGCGTGCGCGCACGCTCGATGGTGTGCTCGGTGTGGCTGCCAACCGTCCTGGTGTGCAGCACGCTTTCCCGCTCGGTGTGCCGTTCGAGCAACCGCTCCAAGCGGGACTGGTAGACAACCTCGCGTCGCTCGATGGTGCGCACCTCATGCGCGGGCGGCGATGGTGCGATGACCATCGGCGCCGGTTGGGCAGCCGGCGCGGCCCGCGACGGGACGGGCGGCGCGGGCGCGAACACCGCTGGGCGCAGCGGGGCGGCCGGCCGATCCGCTCGGTCAGCGTTGGTGGGCTGCGAGCGCGCATCCAGCGCCGGCAGGTCAACCACACCGAGCGCGTCCCGTTCGCCGGCCGCTGGCTGCGCAGGAGCACGTGTCGCCGTCGGCACGCGCCTGGCGCCGGCGGCGATGGGCCGCAAGAAGAGATCCGCAGTCGGGCGTCGCGGGGTGAGCGTTGCCGCGTTGCGGGTAACCAGTCGGGTGAGGTGACCGGTCATGGCTCGAGATCCGCAACTAGGGCCAGGTAGTCGTGCCGGCGCGGCCGCGGCAGCGCAAGCACGTCCGGCTCGGTCCAGCCGTAGGCCAACGCGAGGGCATGGACATCCTCAATCAAGCCGCTCGGGTCAGCGAGACGGGCTTGCAGTTCGGCGGCCGGGTCGACGCTCGCCGCGGTGCTCGCCCCACATGCCGCGCAGGTGGCCGACAGCGTGATGTCCGCGAGCGGATCGGTGACTGCCATCGCGGCTTCCACGGCGTCTGCAGCCGCCTCGTCGAGCGGTACGCCGACGCATCTGTCGAGCAGGGCCGTCCGAGCCTCCGGTGCCGGCAACGTGGCCACCGCATCCAGATCGGCCTGGCTCGGCACGCGGAACGGCGGCAGCCGCGGATCAGGTTCGTCCGGCGCGACATCGAGCAGGTCGGCGATCTCGAGACAAGATCGAGTCGCTCGCCGCAGTTCGCGCACTCGACCAGCCACGACAGCCGGGACGTGTAGGACGCGACCAAGGCGGCAAGCAGCAGCGCGTTTCGATCGCCCACGGAAAGGGTGCGCACCTCGCGGGTCGTGAGTTCGCGATCATCGAGCGACGTGATCGCGGCCAGCAGCAGGTCGATCTCGCCAACCGAACTGTGTGCGAGCTGGATCTCGTCCCTGCCGGTGACCGGGCGAACGGTTGCGATCCGTCCGTCGCCGCGCAACGGCAGCCCGTGTGCGAGCGCGACGTCGACGTTCACGGCGCGAGCGCAACCTCTTTCGGCTCGGTGACCGTCGTGTCGCGCTCCCAGCCCTCGTTCTCGAGCTTGATGTGCTGGATCGCGACCGCGTTGCGCGTTGGCGTCGAGGTCGGGCAGCGCCTGGTACTCGCGAGACCCAGCAGCGGTAGACCTTGTAGGCGATCACCAGCTGGCCGGCCTCGTTGTAACAGCTCGATGATGATGTCCTTGCGGAAGTCCGCCAGCGAGACCTCCGCGCCGAGGCCCGCGCCGTAGTTCCAGACCTTGTTCGCCCACTGCTCGAACTCCATGTCGTGGGTGACGCCGCGCTCGAGCGTGATCGCCTCGATACTTCGGTGCGGCCGGGCGACTTGCGCGACGCTGGACGGGTCGCCGCCCTCGCGGTGCTTGACCACCTCGGTCGTGCGCTTGAGCGCGCTGACCTTGCTGACGCCGGCGACGTAGCGGCCGTCCCACTTCACCCGGAACTTGAAGTTCTTGTACGGGTCGAAGCGCTGCGCGTTGACGGTGAACTGCGGCCATCGTCGTCGCGCTCCTCAGGCGTCGATCTGGCCGGCGATCTGCTGGATCTGCAGGACGACGAACTCGGCCGGCTTGAGCGGCGCGAAGCCGACGACGATGTTGACGATGCCGTGGTCGATGTCGGCCTGCGTCGTCGTCTCGCTGTCGCACTTGACGAAGTAGGCGTCGCGCGGCGTCGTGCCCTGGAACGCGCCCTGCCGGAACAGGTCCTGCATGAACGCGCCGACGTTGAGCCGGATCTGCGACCACAGCGGCTCGTCGTTCGGCTCGAACACCACCCATTGCGTGCCCGCGGTAGAGGCTCTCCTCGAGGAACAGCGCCAGCCGCCGCACCGGCATGTACTTGCAGTCGGACGCCAGCTGGTCGGCGCCGCGCAGCGTGCGCGCGCCCCAGACCACGTGGCCCGCGACGCGGGAACGTGCGCAGGCAGTTGACGCCAAGCGGGTTGAGCACGCCGTTCTCGCGGGTCGGTGAGGTCATCGTCGAGCTGCTGCAGGCCGAGCAGCGTCGCTTCAGTGCCGGCCGGCGCCTTCCACACGCCGCGGCTCGTATCGATCCGCGACATCAGGCCGGCGATGGTGCCGCTCGGCCCGATCGAACGGGGTTGGTAGGTCTGCGTCGGATCGGCGATCGTCACGCGCGGGTAGTACAGCGCCGAGTACTCGTCACGGATCTCGGGATGCGATGCCAGCCAGTTCTGCAGAGCAGTGGTGCCGAGCTGGTCGTCCGGCGGATCGAGCAACACCATGGCCCGCTGCTTCTGGCAGAAGGCGATCGCGTTCTCGGCGACGGTGAAGTACTCGGCCGGGGTCACCAGGTGGTCCGGCGCGGCTGCCGTGAAGTTGGCGATGCTCGGCAGGCAGAGCAGGGTGAAGTCGGTGTTCTCGAGCGCGAACATGCCGCTGCCGGCTGCCGGGCTGCCGATGATCTCGGTCGCGGTCGGGTGGTCCCCGTCGCCCCCGCCACTCAGCCGGTAGCTGCCGGCAGCGCCAGTCGTCGGCAGTTTCAGCAGCGAGGACGCTGTGGTGTCGCCGTTGTTGGCGACCAGCACGTTGGCGCTGTCGCCGATGCCGGAGGCGATCTGCAGGAAGTTGTTCGCGAGCGCGATCACGCTGGCCTGCGACCAGACGGGGTCCCCGCCGCGGGTCGTCCTGATCGCTGACTGGATGACGGCGGCGACGTCGGCGGTCGTGGTGAGTGGTGCGGCCGGCAACGCGACCGTCGCGGTGTTGCCGCCCATCGTCACGTCGATCTTGCGGCCACCGATCTTCCCGGCAAGACCATTGACGACTCCAGTCGATTCGGCGCCCGACCCGGCTGGCGTTGCGTACACGTCGGCGGCGCCGCCGGCCCCCGGGACGACGGTGACGAGCTTGCTCACCCCGTTGACCGCGACCGGCAAGAAGTTGGCGTCCGTGGCGACTGTGGCAGTCAACCCGCGGAACAGCTCTTGCTGCACGACGGCGTTGCGGCCGTTCTGCGGACCCGTGAGCAACACTTGCAGGTCGAAGCGGTCCACGATCTCCGACGCCACCCTGTAAGGGCCGATCACCTGCACCCGCAGCGAGTTGCCCCACTGCCCTTTGCTCAGCGCGGACACGGTGAAGGCCGTGCCGCCGCCGTCCTTGGTAACCGCCCCCGTCGCGAAGCCGAGGGCGTTCACACCTGCGCCGGGTGCGGCCACCCGAACCGCGTAGGCGCGTGCACCGCCGTTGAGGAAGTACTGCGCCAACGCGAAGGAGGTATCGGAGTCTTTGCTCAACCCGCCGAACTCGCGTTCGACGTCGGCGAAGGACAGCAGCTCGACGGCGGTATCCATCTGGCCTTTCGGGAACCACCCGATGAAGGCGCCGACGGCGGTCGCGACACCGGTGATCGGATGCACGCCGCTGGGTATCTCCTGCACGTACACGCCGGGGTAGGTGGGCGCGATGGGCATGCTCGGCTCCTTCCGGGAGGGTCCGGCCCCATCAGACGCCTGACCACGTCGCGCGGAAGTCACCCGGCACGCCGCAGCACCGTCACGCTCGCGTCACGCGAGAGCGCGACCGATGACCGCGCGCGGGTTCAGCTGCCCAGCAGCGGGAGAATCACCGGTGGTGCGGGAGCGGGCACGACCTGGCCCGCTGCCAGCCACGGTTGAAGTAGGACTCGCAGCCGTTCCAGACCGAGCGGACGTTGGTGCGCACCATCTGGTTGTCGTTGACGTATTCGGCCCGCGCATTTGACGTCGAGGGACCCGGCGACGACGATACGTCGCCCGCCGGCGTTGATGATCACGACCTTGTCGTGCTGCAACGGCTCGCACCTCGTCGTTGCGGCGAGAGCGCGCACGTGACCGGAATGTCGCGGATTGAGCAGCGTCCGGACGCGGCATCCCTTCGGGTCAGGATCTTGAGTTCTGATGTCGATCGTCGCCCCGTCGGCGGCCGAGCAGATCACCCGGGTGACTCCGTTGGCCAGTGATGAGCGTGCTCCGGCCGGGCTGCGAGCATGCGCGGGCCGGCCGCGCAAACCAAGGTCGCTGTCACAGCGCGAAAGTAAGTGACGTGTCGCCGTGATGCGACGTGAATCTCCGCTAGTTCTGAATCTAGATCTTGCCGGTTTCTTCAGCTGCGGCAGGGATCAACTTCCGCCCGCCTCATCGGCGTCGGCCTTGGCTGCCTCGACGTCGGACACGGTGCCGCCGGACTCGCGTTCGAAGTAGTCCTTTTGTTCCAGTTCGCTGTCAGTCTGCTCGGCGACTTGCTGCACCATTTCCTCGTCGGTGACACCTTCGCCGGCAGTGGTCTCGTCGGGCACGTCTGACTCCTCATGTCGGGAATTCTCAGCAACGGCCTACCCGCGTAGGAGATCTGGCAATCACCTAGAACAACGGCGAGGTCAACGGCACACCCGGTCGGTAGGCCAGGTGCACCGAGCTCGGTGCATCGACCACGACCAGGTCGGCCCGCCCGCCGGCACGGACGGCGCCGATGTCGGTGCGCCGCAGCGCAGCAGCACCGCCCGCAGTCGCCGCCGCAGATCGCTTCAGCCGGTGTCATCGCCATTTCACGTACTGCCAGCGCGATGACGAATGGCATGGACGAGCTGTAGCAGGTGCCCGGATTGCAGTCGGTCGCGAGCGCGACCCGCACGCCGGCGTCGAGCAGTCCGCGCGCGTCGGGGTACGGCGAGCGCGTCGAGAATTCCACCCCAGGCAGCAGGGTCGCCACAGTGTCGCTCCCGGCAAGCGCGTCGACATCCGACGGGGTGAGGTACGTGCAGTGATCGACGCTGGCCGCGCCGAGTTCGACCGCCAGCGCGACACCTGGCCCGTGCGCGAGCTGGTTGCCGTGCACGCGCAGCCCGAGGCCGGCGTTGGCGCCGGCGGTAAGAACCGCCCGCGATTCGTCCGCGTCGAACGCATGCGGGCTGGCCGGTTCGCAGAACACGTCGATCCATCGCGCCAGCGGCGCACACGCGGCCAGCATGTCCGCGCAGACGAGCGTGACGTAGTCGGCTCGCGAAGCGTGCGGTGGGACGACGTGGGCACCGAGGAACGTCGTCTCGGATGTCACCTCGCCCGCCAGCCGCAGCGCGCGTACCTCGGCGTCGACGGTCAGTCCGTACCCGGACTTGATCTCGACCGTCGTCGTGCCCTGGGCGCGCATCTCGTCCACCCGCCTGCGGAGCAGCGCGCGCAGCTCGTCGTCGGTCGCGTCGCGCGTCGCGGCGACGGTCGATGCGATTCCGCCGCCGTCGTAGGGCGAGCCGGCCATCCGCGCCACGAACTCCGCGCTGCGGTCGCCCGCGAACACGAGATGTGCGTGGCTGTCGACGAATCCGGGCAGCACGGCCCGTCCGCCGAGGTCGCGGTGCTCGTCCGCCGCCGCGAGCCGGGCGCGTGACCCCACCCACGCGATTCGCCCGTCCTCGACCACCAGCGCCGCGTCCGAGATCGTCCCCAGCTCGTCATCGTTGGTCACCAGCTCGGCGATGCCTGCCACGGATATCGCGGTCATGCGAGCGCCTCGATCGCCTTGTGCAGCAGCGTGCCGACCTCGCCGAGCCGGTGCTCGCCCGAGCGCACCACGACCGATCCGTCCACGAGCACAGTGTCGATGTCAGCGGCGGTCGCGGCGAGGACGACTTGCGCCGGGTCGACGCCGGCGGTACGGACGGTGTCGAGGCGTACCGCGACGAGATCGGCGCGGGCACCGACCGCCAGCCGGCCGGCGTCGGGCCAACCGAGACAGGCGTGACCGGTCAGCGTGGCAAGCAGTTCGGCAGGCGTGAACCGGCCGCGCCGCAGTGACGTCGCACGCTGGTCGCCTTCGAGCAGCTGCGCCTCGCCGAACAGGTCGATCATCACGTGCTGATCGCTGCCTACCGTGATCGGGATGTCACGGTCGCGCAACCGGGCGGCCGGGGCGATGCCGTCGGCGAGATCGTGCTCGGTGGACGGACAGATGCACACGGTGCTGCCCGACGAGTCGAGCAGCTCGATATCGCCGTCGCTGAGATGCACGGCATGGACCGCCGTCGTGGATGGGCCGAGCACGCCCTCGCCTGAGAGCAACTGGATGGGCGTGAGTCCGTGCGCGGCAAGACATGCCTCGTTCTCGGCGGGCTGCTCGGAGACATGCACGTGCAATGGACGTCCGTCGGCCACCGCGACCACGTCGGCGAGCGCGGCACGCGGCACCGCACGGACCGAGTGCGCCGCCACGCCGTGTCGCACACCCGGCGTATCACGCAGGCTTCGGACGCGCTCCGCCCACTGCGCGACGTCGCCGTCGCTGAAGCGCAGCTGCACATCATCGAGCGGCTCGCCCGCGAGGCCGCCCGTCAGGTAGCAGGTATCGAGCAGGGTCAGCCGAACGCCTGCGTCGTGCGCGGCCGCTGCGAGCGCGCCGCCCATCGCGTTCGGATCGTCGTAGCTGCGCCCGCCGGGAGCATGGTGCACGTAGTGGAACTCGCCGACCGACGTGATGCCGGCCAGTGCCATCTCGGCGTACACCGCGCGGGCCAGCGCGTAATAGCTGTCCGGATCGAGTCGCGCCGCGACGGCGTACATCGCGCGGCGCCAGGTCCAGAACGTCCCGCCGCCGTCGTGCGTGCGGCCGCGCAGGGCGCGATGGAACGCGTGGCTGTGGCAGTTCGCCAATCCCGGCAGGGCGATGCCGGGCAAGCCGTTCGGCATCGCCGGGTTCGGCACCCGGACTCGACCGAGGCGAAGACGCCGTCGGCGATGTCGAACAGCACGTCATGCGCTACCCCATCAGGGCAGCAACGCGTACCGGGCGAACCACCGCACCGGCACAGTCTGCTACTCGTCGGCCGCGGCCTTGCCGGCTGCCTCGCGCATCTCGAATACATCGCCGGCCCACTCGCCGACCTCGTGCGCGACCTCGCGCACCGCGCCGGACACGATCGACGCGATCCGTCCGACGTGCGTGGCCGCAGACTCGGTGAGCACCTGCACGGTGTCCTTGGCGATCTCGATCCGTCCGATGCCCATAGCTATCTCTATCAGGCCGCCGCGCTCACCGGGTCGGCGACGAAGCGAACGGTAGGTGGCGGCGTCTTCTTCTTGCCGCCGAACGGCAGCGCCAGCCGGAAGATCTTCGAGTACACCGAGCCGAGCTGCTTCGAGAGCCGGCCGGAGTTGTAGGGCAGGCCGTACTTCTCGCACAGCGCCTGGACCTCCGGCGCGATCTGCGGGTACCGACGGGCCGGCATGTCCGGGAACAGGTGGTGCTCGATCTGGTGCGACAGGTTGCCGGACATGATGTGGAACAGCTTGCCGCCGGTGATGTTCGCCGAACCGAGCATCTGCCGCACGTACCACTGCCCGCGCGTCTCGTTCTCGGTCTCGTCCTCGGTGAACGTCGCGACCCCGGTCGGGAAGTGCCCGCAGAAGATGATCGAGAACGCCCAGATGTTGCGGACGATGTTCGCGGTCGCGTTCGCCGACAGCGTGGACAGGAACTGCGGACCGGTCAGCAGCGGGAACAGCACGTAGTCCTTGAGCACCTGCGGGCCGGCCTTGCGCACCTGACCCCTGAGCAGCGGCTTGGTCTGCGCCCAGGTGCGCTTGCCGGCGATGATGTTCTCGGCCTCGAGATCGTGCGCCATGACGCCCCACTCGAAGGCCATCATCAGCAGGAACGCGTAGATCGGGTTGCCCAGGTAGTACGGGCCGCCACTTCTGCGCGTCTTCCATGCGCAGCACGCCGTAGCCGATGTCGCGGTCCTTGCCGAGGATGTTGGTGAAGGTGTGGTGCATGTAGTTGTGCGAGTGCCGCCACTGATCGGACGGGCACACGTTGTCCCACTCGAACATCTTCGAGTTCAGCCCGGGCTCACGCATCCAGTCGTACTGGCCGTGCATGACGTTGTGGCCGATCTCCATGTTGTCGAGGATCTTCGACAGGCTCAGCGCGGCCGTCCCGGCGAGCCAGAACGGCGGCAGGGCGCTGAGGAACAGGGCGGCCCGCCCGGCGACCTCGAGACCGCGCTGGGCCTTGATCACCTTGTAGATGTACTCGCGGTCCTCGCTGCCCAGGTCGTCGACGACCCGGGCGCGGATCGCGTCGAGCTCGCGGCCGAGTTCCTCGACCTGGCTTTCGGTCAGTGTGATGGTCTCGGCTCATGTGCTGGATCCTCCTCAGATCTTGATCGCGACGTCGCCGACCGGAACGTTGATGCACAACTGGATCTCGGTGTCGGGGTCGCTGTTGGTCTCGCCGGTGCGGATGTTGCGTGTGCAGCCGCTGGTCTTGATCTGCGTGCAGGAGAAGCAGATCCCCATCCGGCAGCCGTACTCGGGCGCCAACCCGGCCGCCTCGGCCTGTTCGAGCAGCGTGCTGCCGGTGTTGTCGGCGCTCGTGCCGGTCGCCTCGAAGCGTGACGCGTGCCGCTCGCGTCGTCGGCGACAGCTGCCAGCGGCGGCGCGAACTCCTCGACGTGCAGGCGGTCGAGCAGCCCGAGCTTCTTGTAGTGCTCGCGCACCGATCGCATCAAGCCGGGCGGCCCGCACAGGAAGGTCTCGCCGTCGCGATGCCAGGGCGCGACGGCGTCGAGGTGCTCCTGGCCGAAGAACCCGGTCAGCTCGCCGTCGTCGGCGTCGGTGTAGGCGAGGACGACGCGGACGTTGTCGTGCGCCGCGGCGATTGCCTGCACCTCGGCGCTGAGCGCGACGTCGGCCGCGGTGTACGCGTAGTGCAGGAAGACGACCTCGCCGG
Source organism: uncultured Actinomycetota bacterium (assembly GCA_963794885.1). Classification (GTDB taxonomy): domain Bacteria; phylum Actinomycetota; class Actinomycetes; order Mycobacteriales; family Jatrophihabitantaceae; genus RYN-133. The sequence goes on along the minus strand of CAWCFH010000004.1, from coordinate 89,623 downwards.
CGTAGCCCTCGTCGCACAGCGTGCGCAGCATCGACAGCACCGGCGTGATGCCGCTGCCGCCGCTGATGAGCAGCACCTGCTCGGGGCGCTGGTCGGGCAGGCAGAAGGTGCCGTCGGCCTGCGAGAGCCCGACGACCAGGCCGGGCCGGGCGTTCGCGTGCAGGTACTGCGACACGAGCCCTTCCGGGTGCGCCTTGACGGTGATCTCGATCCGCCCGTCGGTGCGGTACTGCGAGCAGCTCGGCGAGTAGCAGCGGGTGCGCCGCACGCCGTCGATCTCGACGGTCGAGCTGCACGAACTGGCCGGCGCGGAAGCCGCGCCACTGCCGGGTCGGGCGCAGCGTCAGGGTCACCGAGTCGGCGGTCGAGCGGTGCACCTCGGTGACCTCGGCGCGCAGTTCGCGCACCGTGAGCATCGGGTTGACCAGCTCGAGGTAGCGGTCGACCGCCGTGCGGGGTGGCGAGGGCCTCGAGCAGGCGCAGCGGCGACCGGCGCGAACGGTGGTCAGTGTCGACGGCATGTCCTCCTCGGCATGGCCTCCGTCAGCTTTCAGTGTACGTTTGTACACTGACTAGTCTTCGCGACCTCGGCCCGGCGCTGTCAACTGCGAACGCGCTGTGACGCCGCGGACGTCGCGACGTGCGTCACGATCGCGTTAGCGCCGGTTAATCGAGTGGACGGGCGTACTGTTTCCGTGTGGCGAGTCACCCAGCCGCGCCGAGCGCAAGGAAGCCACCCGCCAGCGCCTGCTCGACGTCACCCTGAAGCTGATCACCAACCGCAGCCTGGCCAGCATCAGCCTGCGCGAGGTGGCCCGCGACGCCGGCATCGTCCCCACCGCGTTCTACCGGCACTTCGAGTCGATGGACGCGCTCGGCGTCGAACTCGTCGACGAGAGCATGCGGCCGCTGCGGCAGATGATCCGCGACGCCCGCCGCGGCGTGGCCAGCCACGGCGACATCATCAAGGGCACCGTCGAGATCCTCGGCCAGCAGGTGCGCGAGCATCCCGACCAGTTCCGCTTCCTCAGCCGCGAGCGCTACGGCGGGGTGCGCGGCGTGCGCCGCGCGATCGAGACCGAGCTGACGCTGTTCACCAGCGAGCTCGCCGTCGACCTGGCCCGGCTCACCGCCGGCTTCGACTGGACGTCCGACGACCTGGAGATGGCCGCCGACCTGATGGTCGCGGCGATGCTCGGCGCCGTCATGGACCTGCTCGAGGTCGACCACGCGGCGCAGCGCCGAGGAGGCCGCGATCCTCGACCGCGCCGCGCGCCAGCTGCGCCTGATCGCGCTCGGCATGGCCGAGTGGCGCAGCAAGCCCTGACGTCGCGTCAGTCGGTCACGGACGCGAGCGGGCAGCCCGGCCGCGACCTCGTCGACGATGCCGGGCGAGCGTCAGGTCGAGCTCGGTCACCCCGCCGGCGCTGTGCGTGGACAGCACGACATCCACCCAGCGCCAGCGCACGGCCAGATCCGGATGGTGATCGAGTTCCTCGCAGCGCGGCGCGAGCCGGTTCACGAACTCCACCGCGGTCGGGAAGTCGGCGAATTCGATCGAGCGGGACAGCTTGTCGGTGCTGCCGGTCCAGCCCGGAGTGCAGCCGCGCCAGACCCGGCGTCCGACGGCCTGCTGATCGAGTGCCATCTGACCTCCTCGGCGGCATGATTCTCCACCGTAACGCATGCCGTATAGCCTTCCGGCCATGACAGACCGGCTGGTGTGGATCGACTGCGAGATGACCGGGCTCGATCTGGCGCGGGACGCGCTGATCGAGGTCGCCGTCCTGGTGACCGACGCCGAGCTGCACCCGCTCGACGACGGGCTCGACATCGTCATCCACGTGGCCGACGACGTGCTGGACACGATGATCCCGTTCGTCCGGGACATGCACGCCTCGTCCGGTCTCACCGAGGCCGTGCGCGCGTCGACGACCACGCTCGGCGCAGGCCGAGACAGCAGGTGCTCGACTACGTCCGCAGCCACGTGCCGGACAGCGAAGTCCGCGCCGCTGTGCGGCAACTCGATCGCCACCGACCGCGGCTTCCTGGCTCGGGACATGCCCGCACCTGGACGACCACCTGCACTACCGGATGATCGACGTGTCCTCGATCAAGGAACTGGCCAAGCGCTGGTATCCGCGGGTCTACCAGTCCCAGCCGGAGAAGGGCCTTGCCCACCGCGCGCTCGCCGACATCCGCGAGAGCATCCAGGAGCTCGCCTACTACCGCGGCACGCTGTTCGTCGCGCCGCCCGGGCCGTCGCTGGACGAGGCGCAGGCCATCGCGACGGCAGTGCTGAACGGCGCGACCGGCCGGGTAGACTGATCGCGGCTACGGACTGATCCGGGATCCGTGGGCATGGTGGGTGTAGCTCAGCTGGTAGAGCACCGGGTTGTGGTCCAGGATGTCGCGGGTTCGAGCCCCGTCACTCACCCGGAGTCTGGTTGTGGTGCGGTTCGGACGTCGGGAGACGAGCCGCGGCACACCCGGAGTCTGTCTGGTCGTGGAGCCCGTCATCCACGCCGGGCGTGCGCACGTCACCGCCGGGTGCCGGCACGCTGAAACGCCGAGCGGAGCCGCATAGGCCTGGATGGATGAGAGGTACTGGCGACGCATGGTGGAAAGTGACACGCGGTCGGCTGCCGATGCGGTGCTGATGGTTGCGCAGCTGGCTGCCGATCTGGCAGACGCGCCATCCCTCGAGGAGCTGCTCGAGCGCGCGCTCGGGCTCGCGATCGACATCGTGCCCGGCTGCGAGCAGGCCGGGATCTCGCTGCTGCAGAACCGGGTCGTCGAGACCCCGGCCAGCGTCGGCGACCTCGCCGAACGATGCGACAAGTTGCAGGAGCAGCTCGGGGACGGCCCGTGCGTCACCGCCCTGCTCGAAGCCGACATCATCCGCATCGACGACGTGCGTCAGCGACGAGCGCTGGCCCGAGTTCGCGGCCGGCGCGGCCAAGGCCGGGCTGCGCAGCATGCTCGCCTGCCGGCTGGCCACCCAGCGGGACAAGCTCGGCGCGCTGAACATGTACTCGACCGAGCCCGATGCCTTCACCGCCGAGTCAGAGGCGATGGCAGTCGGATACGCCGCGCACGTCAGCCTGGCGCTGTCGGCGCTCGACCGGGAGGCGAACCTGCGCCGGGCGATGAAGAGCCGCGAGTTCATCGGTCAGGCGATGGGCATCCTGATGGAGCGGCACCGGGTCACCGCCAGCCAGGCCTTCGACGTGATGGTGCACGCCTCGCAGCGCACGAACGTGAAGCTGCGTTCGATCGCCGAGGAGCTGGTGCGCACCGGCTCGTTGCCGAGTGCCAGCTGACTCTCAGCGCAACTGTTCGGCCGCGGTAGGCGAGACCAGCAGCAGCGGGCTGGTCGGGGTCGCGGCGCGGAGGACGGCCTCCACCGATGCGTGCACGCCGGTGAGGATCATCGTGCCGCGCCGGGCGAGCAGCTGCTCGTGGGCCGCCGTGATCACTTCGACGGCCTCGGCGCTCATCGCGCGGACGCCGCCGACGTGCATCCGGAAGTACCGTCGGCCGGCACGCAAGTGCCCGTCGATCACCTGCGCCAGCACGGAGGCGCCGTCGGCGTCCAGGTCGCCGCTCACGTCGCACGTTCGCGCGGGTCGTGTCGCAGCGCAGCGTGCGTACGTCGAAACCGGCTCCGGGCGCCGGCTGACCGCTCTGCTCGGTCCCGACAGACAGCGACATGAACGCTCCGCTCGGCGGCGGGCTTACCTGGCGCAGCAGCCTGGCTTTTCAGTCGCTCGCGCGCGAGGAGCACCGTCCCTCGCAGGTCGGCCTACCCACCGGATGGCACACACTAACCGCATCGAACAAATTCCGGCTACCCCCCGGGGAGCGCACCGGTGAGCACTACGTCCTCGGCGATATCGCGCAGCTTGCGGTGTGTGCGTTGGCTGGTCACCCGAAGCAGGTCGAAGGCGGCGTCGTCGGTGATCCGGCGCTGCGCCATCAGGATCCCCACCGCTGTCCCGATCCGGCGGTTGCTGGCGAGCGCGACCTGCAGGTTCAGCGCGGTCTCGTCGGCGCGCCGCCGCTCGGCCTCGCGAGCGGCGACCAGCGTCGTCAGGTCAGCGGCCGCAGCGAGCACGCCGGCCGGTTGCCCGCAGTCGTCGACGAGCGGTGCCATCGAGACCGTCCAGCAGGCGGTGGCGTCGGGCCGTAGTGGCAGGTCGACCTCGTCGAGCTGCACCGGTTCGCCTTCGGTACGCACGAGGCGCGCGCTCGGGCCGAGCAACTCCCAGCGTTCGGGCCAGCAGTCCTTGGCGGGACGGCCGACCGCGGGCGCGGCGTCGTCGAGCGCGACGGTGAGTGCGTCGTTATGGATCTGGTGGAACTGCTCGCCCCACCACATCAGCATCGGCGTAGGGGCGGCGACGACGGTGCGCGCCGCGCAGATCAGGTCGGTCGGCCAGCCCCCGGGATCGCCGAGCAGGGTCTCGGCCCACGCGGTGGCACGTAGTTCGGCACGGACCGGCCCGCTACCGGCAAAGAGCTTGGATGGGCAGACATGTGGCGGAAGTTCGTCATCGCGACGGGACAATCGATGGTCTCCGGCACGTCGGTCCGGGCGGCGCTTCGTTCCAAACACCGACCACGGTGGGTCACAGTCGGATCATAATCTGTCTTCACGACCAGGGTTCAAATGGCGTGCAGGTGGCGTGCGAGCAGGCTGCCGAGGAACCCGGCGAGGGCCCGCTCGTCGGCGTCGAGACCAGGCGCGCGTGGCGGCCGGCGCAGTGCCATCACCTCGCTGAACGTGCCGTCAAGGTAGGACTCCACCACGTGCGGATGCACGTAGTGAGCTCCGGGCGATCGAGCGGGTGTTGTTGAGGAAGTCGGACGCGGCATCGATCGCGTTGAGTACGCGCTGCTCGCGGTTGTCGTCGGGCGGCAGGTGCATCCGCAGCGACGCGAACGCGACGCGCGTGCCGTGCCACGTGCGAAAGTCCTTGGCGGTGACGCGCGCGCCGGCGAGTTCGCCGAGCCGGCGGTTGAGCTCGTCGGCCGAGATCGGCAGTCCGTCGACGGTGAAGAGCCGTTTCCCTCGCGCGCCGAGTTGCACCTCGATCACCCGCGCGACGGCACGATCGTGCAGGGTTACCTGAGCCTGCTTGCCGGACTTGGCCGGGAAGTTGAACTCGACCCTGCCGCCGGTTACCCGCACATGCTTCTTGGTGAGCGTGCTCAGCCCGTAGCTTTCGTTCTCTTCGGCGTATTCCTCGCTGCCGACACGCAGGCCGCAGACGTCGACGATGCGCAACATCGCGGCGAGAACCTTGTCGCGATCGTGGGTGCGGCGCCGCAATTGCTCAGCGACATGGGTGCGGATCTTCGGCAGCCGCGGCGCGAGGTCGACGAGCCGGTAGAAGTTGAGCAGGTCGCGGAACGTGCGCCAGTCGTCGTGATAGCGGTATTGGCGGCGGCCCTTGTCGTCGTTACCGATCGCGAGCAAGTGCCCGTCGTCGAATGCGCAGATCCACACGTCCGTCCATGCCGGCGGGATCGCAAGCGCGCTGATCCGCACTTTCACCTCGGCAGCGACGACCTTCCCCTCCGTGTCGACGTAGCTGAATCCGCGACCGCGTTTGACCCGCCGGAAACCGGGCTCCTCCGGCGTCACGTACCGCAGTCCGGCTGCCGTGGCGCACCGCTCTGCGTCCTCGTACAAGGCGACGATCTGCTCGATCGTGATTCGCTTGCGCCGCCTCGGCGCAGGCGCGGTCGCTGTCACTGCCGGGTTACTCAGTTGCCGGCGGGACGGCGTCGGGGTCGTAGTCGTGCACGCCGGCTTGCACGCGTTCGTGCTCGATCGGCGTCATGACGTCGTCCAGATTCGGCTCGGGATCGGTCATCTGTACTCCTTGGATTGTCAGAGGTCACGCAACGCCGGTACGAGCTCCTGCTCGGCCCACTCGAGGAATTCGGGCTGGGTTTCCCCGCCGATTTGCACGACAGCGACGTCGGTGAAGCCGGCTGAGACGAACTCCTTGACGGCGTCGACATGGGCTTGCACGTCAGGCCCGCACGGGATCGACTCGGCGACGTCCTCGGGACGGACGAATTGCGTGGCGCCGGCGAAGGCGCTCGTGCCGGGCAGCTCGGCATTGACCTTCCAGCCGCCGCCGAACCAGCGGAACTGGTCGTGGGCGCGCTTGATCGCCGCGTCGCGAGATGGGTCCCAGCAAATCGGAACCTGCCCGATCCGGCGCTTCCCTGTGCCGCCCGCCCGGTCGAACATCGCACCCAGCTCTGATTTCGGCTCGACAGCGATCATCGCGTCGGCCAGCTCGCCTGCCAGCGCGGCCGACTGTTCACCGGACACCGCGACGCCGATCTTGGGCGGCTGGTCGGCCAGATCCCAGAGCTTGGCGCTGTCGACCCGGTAGTAGTCACCGACGAAGTCGACGTAGCCCCCGTCGAAGAGATCGCGGATGATCTGCAGAGCCTCCTCGAACATCTCGTGGCGTACGTTGGCCGGCGGCCAGCCTTCGCCGATCACGTGTTCGTTGAGGTTCTCTCCCGCGCCGAGGCCGAGCAGGAACCGGCCGTCGCTGAGCAGGTCGACCGTTGCGGCCTGTTGCGCGACGACGGCCGGGTGGTAGCGCATCAGCGGGCACGTCACGTAGGTCATCAGATCGACCCGTTCGGTCGCGTACGCGACAGCGCCGAGGGTCGCCCACGCGTTCGGCGCGTGGCCCTGGCTGTCCAGCCACGGCGAGTAGTGGTCGCTGATGACCTCGAACTCGAAGCCGGCCCGCTCGGCCCGAACGGCATCACGCACCAACTCACGCGGCCCGGACTGCTCGCACATCAGGGTGTAGCCAAAACGTGTCACAGTGTTGCCCTACCCGCACATCACACGCCGTTATCCGCGATCTTGACCCGGGTAGTCGCTGAATATGAGCAACGAATTGTCCGGCAAGCGAATCGCGTTCTTGGTGGCCAACGTCGGTGTCGAAGAGGTCGAGCTGACCAGACCGTGGAAAGCCGTCGAAGAGGCCGGCGGTAGCCCGGTGCTGGTGGCCCCGGAGAAGGACACCGTGCAGGCGATGAACAACGACTTCGAACCCGGCGACGAGTTCCAGCCCGACTTGGCGGTGAGCGACGCGTCCGCCGCCGATTACGACGCGCTCGTGCTTCCCGGCGGCCTCGGCAATCCCGACAAGCTACGGACGGACGAGAACTCGGTCGCGTTCGTTAAGGCGTTCGCCGAGGCAGGCAAACCGATCGCATCGATCTGCCACGGTCCGTGGACGCTCGTCGAGGCCGGCGTTGTCGACGGCAAGACCATGACGAGCTGGCCGAGCCTGCAGACCGACATCCGCAACGCTGGCGCCACGTGGCAGGACGAACAGGTCGTCACCTCGCCTGCGGGCGGCTACGTCCTGGTCACCAGCCGCAACCCTGACGATCTCGACGCGTTCAACGAGACGATGATTGCCGCGTTCAGCGGTCAGGACTGAGATCGGGGCCGGGGTGCCGGCGCCGAAACCCGAGCGGAAGCGCGTACCAGAGCCCGAGCAGAAGCAGCCCGAGCAAACCGGTAATCACAATCCCGACCGTGAGGTTCACGACGATGTCGACCACGAGGAGCACGGCCGACAGGATCGCGATCCCGAGGAACACCAGTCCGGTCGCGGCCAGGCGTGAGGTCACGATCACCAGTTCGTTCTTCTGGTGGCGTCGGAACAGCATGCGATGGATGGCCACCGGGGCGATGAGCATCGTGGCCGCACACGCCGCGGCGACCAGCGTGACGAGGTAGATCCCGCGCTGGTAGGACTGGATCTTCTGGAACTCTTGCTGGAAGGCGATACCGAGCAGGAACGCGAACAGGATCTGCACGCCGGTCTGCGCAACCCGCAGTTCTTGGAGCAGCTCGCCGTAATTTCGGTCGAGACGCTCGGCCTCGCTCTCGTCGTCGCGACTGTAGTTGTCGTCGTCGCCCACTCAGGTGCCCCCGTCGGTCTCGGACAGAACGCGACCGTACCGCGCCTTGACCCGATCCTGGATACGCGGATCGCTGCGCGACACGGGCTGGATGAAGATCTCGTCGAGTTCGACGAAGTGCTCGCGCAGGTCGCCGTCGATGCGCATGCAGGCCTGTTCGAGGTCACCGGCACTGACGCTGTCGACGAAGTCGGCGCGCACGCACAGCAGCACGCTTCCGGTGCCGGTCTGCATGCTGAGTACGTCGACCACGTCCACGATCTCTTCCTCGCCCTCCAGGAACTTCTCGATCGCCTGCAACAGCTCGATGTTCGCCTGCTTGCCGATGAGCAGGTCGCCGCAGGTGCGGGCGAGCACGAACGCGACGACGAGCAGCAGGCCGCCGATGATCAAGGACGCGACGCCGTCCCACACAGCGGAGCCGGTCAGCTGGTGCAGTCCGACGCCGGCCGCAGCGACCAGGATGCCGACGAGTGCGGTCGAATCCTCCATCGCGACGCTGTTCACGGTCGGATCGTCGGTCTCGATTATCGCGGTGCGCAGAGAGCTGCGGCGGCGACGAGCGCGTGAGCGAACCTGGCGAATTGCCTGCAGGAACGAGATGCCTTCGAGAACGAACGCGAGCGCGAGCACGATGTAGTTGACCCAGAGGTCCTTGCTCTCGCCCTTGCCGCCGAAGATCGTGTGCAGACCTTGGTACACGGAGAATGCGGCGCCGGAGACGAAGATCGCGCCGGCAGCGAGCAGCGACCAGAAGTACCGCTCCTTGCCGTAGCCGAAAGGGTGGCGCCGGTCGGCGGGACGATCCGAGCGGCGCTGTGCGACAAGCAGCAGCACTTCGGTCGTCGAGTCACCGGCCGAGTGTGCCGCCTCGGAGAGCAGCGCACCGGAGCCGGTGATCAGGCCGGCGGCGAGTTTGAGGGCACCGACGGCCAGGTTGGCCGCGAGCGCGAGCACCACGGTGAGGGTGCGCTCGCTGCCGTCCTTTTGTTCGGTCATGGGACTCACCCTTCCCGGTACGCAGGATCGACTACCGGGAACGAGAGGTGTATGCGATTCCCGACACCACTTCGCTCGCCCCGACTTCGTAGCAAGCGGCTCGCGGATCGAGGAGGGGTTCGCGAGGACCCATCCGTCAGCGGTGCGGGAGCTGATTGGAAAGCGGTCCGGCTGAACGTGTAACCTTCACCTTCGGCCCGCCTCGGTGGGCCGGACGTTTGACCCGCGCCGCTAGCTCAACTGGCAGAGCAGCTGACTCTTAATCAGCGGGTTCGGGGTTCGAGTCCCTGGCGGCGCACGAAGCCCCCGGTTTCCGGGGGCTTCGTCGTTTCCCCGGCCGTCGACCACGCGGTCAACTCCCGAATCCACCACCTTGCCAACGCGTCGCGGCCGCGACGCAAGGTTCGGTGCGTGTCCATGGCGCGTGAGCGCGATTCAGCCCCCGGCATCCTGCCCACCGAGTTCTTTCGATTCGGTGGCGATCTGCTTACAGGGCACGGAAAGCTGCGTCGGCGTCGGGTGCAGCTGACCCGATCGGCGATAGGGATGACTGGTTCAATCCCAGCTCTCGAAGTGGAGTTCCCCGATGCGATTCTCGATTCGCCTCGCCGGCGCCGGCGCACTCGCTGTCGCGGCAACAGCCCTGTTCGCGCTCTCCCGCGTCTGCGCACGGCAGACACGACGACGGCCACGGCCATGGCGCGGTGTTCGTCCAGACGGACGACCCCGCGGGCAACTCGGTCGTCGCATACGAGCGTGCCGACAACGGCTCGCTAGCCTGGAAAGCGACCTACGCGACCGGCGGCGCCGGCGGAGTCCTTGTCGGCTCTGTCGTCGACCACCTCGCGTCGCAAGGCTCCCTGCAGGTCGATCACGGCCTGCTCTACGTCGTCAACGCCGGCAGCAACTCGATCACCACGTTCGCCGTGCACGGCGCGTCGCTTGACCGGCCGCACACCGTGGGATCGGGCGGCACGTTCCCGGTGAGCATTGCCGTGCGCGGCGACGTCGTCTACGTGCTCAATGCTCGTGCGGGTGGTTCCGTGCAAGGCTTTATCCGTTTCGGTGACCAACTGATCCGAGTGCCGTGGTGGCACCGCGAACTCGGTCTGGACCCGACAGCTGCGCCAGAGTTCACTCACACGCCGGGTCAGGTTGCCTTCACACCCGACGGAACGAAGCTGCTCGTGACGACCAAGGCGAACACGAACGCTGTCGACGTGTTCGCCGTGGACCGGCTGGGCGGACTATCGGCAACCCCGACGGTCACGACCCTGCCCGGGACGGTGCCGTTCGCCGTGTCCTTCGACCGCGCCGGCCACCTCGTACTCGCCGAAGCCGGCACCAACTCGGTCGCGACCTTCCTTATCAGTCCCGACGGTCGACTCCACGGGTTAGGGAGCGCCGCCACCGGGCAGACCGCGACCTGCTGGGTCGTCGCACAAGGCAATGACGTCTACCTGTCCAATGCAGGCAGCGGAACGCTCTCCGACTACCGCGTCGGCGGCGACGGGAGCCTGACCTCGCTCGGGACCACCTCGACCGACGCCGGCACCGTTGACGCCGCAGTGACACCGGACGGCAAATTCCTCTTCGTCCAGACCGGCGCTGCCGGAAACGTCGACGGCTACCGCATCGGCACCGACGGGACTCTCACGGCCGTCGGGTCGCTGACCGTTCCGGACGCAACAGGCGCGGAGGGCATTGCCGCTGCTTGACCCCGGTGGGAAGGGTCCGTCGTCGGTGGCGGACCCTTCACCCCGCGGATGTGGCACGCGGCCCGTCTCGTATTGCTGCTACTCACCCGCAGGCGCCTGCACTGTCGGCGTCTCAGATGTGTCAGCGTCCGGACCGGGCCGCGAGTGCTTGCCAATGCCCGGCGGATTGGCTTGCACGCCGAGTTGAAACCGCGTCGGCCGGTGACAGCTCGGGAGGTCGACGGTGAGTTCCGGCGGCACATCGAGTTCAGCCCATACTTGCTTGCCCGGAATCAGGCGCTCCACCGACCACGCGCTGGCGAGCGAGGCGACGATCGCCATACCGCGTCCAGTCGTCTCGATGCTTGCGGCCGTACGTACTCGAGGCTGGCCAGGAGCGTCGTCGTCAACAACTATGCGAAGAAGATCTCGGTGCAGCGCCAACGAAAGACGCGCGACGCGACTCTGTGCGCGGAGCGAGTTGGTGAGCAGTTCGCTCACGACTAGAACCGCGTCGTCAATGAGGTCGTCGCGTCCGGGCCGGTCGGTCAGAGCGGTGCGCAGCTGCTCGGCACAAAACTGCCGCCCGGCCGCCGGTGCACGAACGTCACTGGCATAGGCCTGGCTGGCGCCCCAACACATCCGAGCCCGCTTCCTGAGCTTCGAGACGTTCTTCATGTCGTCGACGTTTGTTGCCGCCGGCGACCGAGCCTTACCCAAACTGGCCCAACAGCAACCGAATGGCACGGGTCAACCCGATCCCGACCTTCGAGCCGTTCCGCTGTTGCCGTCCTTATCGACGTCCCGGAACTCGCTGCGGTACGCAATCGGCCCGAAGCTCGGGCTACAGCACGCGGCGCTGCTTCGAACGAACCGATCGAGCGGCTCGTCCGCCGAAATGCGCGCTGGCTCGTAACGGCGCGGCCCGTGACACCGAATAGTCGGGTTCGCGAGCTTTGCGCAGGCGCCAAGCGATCAAGGTACCCAATGCGCCGAGGGTGTAGCTGAGCAGCGCCAGCGAGGTCAGGTATACGAACGCGGGTGCCAGCGCGAGAATCACCCATTCGTAGCGTGCCGACATGATCGCGAGCGCAATCAGCAGCACTGCGTACCAGCCGTCCGAAGGCGCGATGACAAGGAACGCGACGCCAGTCATGATCGTCGCGGTCTGCTCGGGAGCAGATGGGTCGCTGTGCCGCCAGGCCCACCAGGCCGTGGCGGCGAGCAGCAGCACGGCGACGACCGTGTCGGCCGGGTGCGGCAGAAACGTTCCGACGAGAATGAGTCGCCGCCCAGAGTCGTAGCCATCCTCACGGAGGTAGCCGGGCAGATACCCAATCACGCCCCGCCCGACAGCCACGACGTGCGGCAGATAGACGAGCATGACGGTTGCGACCGCCGACGTTGCGACCAGCCACGGCCGTCGACGCATCAGCGCGGGCAGCGCCAGCGCGGGATACAGCTTGGTGGCTATCGCGAGACCGACGAGCGAGCCCGCAGCCGCATCGCGTTTCCGCGCGCCCGACTGCAATGCGAGCACCGTGAGCAGAGCAGCGAGCCAGTCGATGTGTGCGTTGTTCCCGAGCTCCAACACAACTACGGGGCACCAGGCCCAGAGCGCAACAGGCCACATCGGCGAGCCTCGGCTCGATGCTCGCCTCAGGAGCAACAGGGTTACCGCGGTCGCGCCGAGGGCTGCAAGGACTTGATAAACGAGCAAACCGCCATTGCCGCCGCCGGACACGATGCGGCCCAGATCAAAGGCCGCCTGCGCAACCGGGGGATAGATCGTGTGTACGTCGGGACGATTGATCGCGGTGCACCCGCCGGGTATCCGATAGGTGCAAGCCGATGATTGCCCGAACAAGATCGAATCCCGCAATTGGGCCAGCTGGACAGACGATGGTGCATACCGATACGGGTCGATGCCGCTCAGTTGCACCTTCGCGTCCCACGCGTAGCGGTACGCGTCATCAGAGGTCAGCGGCGCCCTCGTCATTGCGAGGAGTTGCAGCAAGGAGCCGACGGCAAGCACGAGCCAGCCAACACCGCGCCGGGACCGCTTGTCGCGGGCGAGCACGGAGACTGCGACGGCAAAGAGCACCGTGCTTACGCTCAGCAGGTACAGATCACGGTGCGGCACATCAACGTGCAGCAACGTCGCGACCGCCGCAAGGTAAGTCGCGAGCACTGCGGCAAGCGGGCGGTTCATCGCATCAGTTCGGCGACACCCGTAGCGAAGTCGACCACGGGACGCCACCCGAAGGTGTTACGCAAGCGCGACGAATCCGCGGTGATGTGTCGGACGTCGCCGAGGCGATAGCCTCCGGTGACCTGCGGGACGGGGCCGCCTACGGCCTCGGTCAGGGCCGCGGCCATGTCGCCGACTGTGCGCGGGGTGCCTGATCCGACATTGAGCGCAATGGTGCCAGTGTCATGTTGCTCGAGCGCAGAAACGGTCGCGGCGGCGATATCGCGGACATGCACGAAGTCCCTGCGTTGCGCGCCGTCCTCGAAGACCAGCGGCGGCTGCCCGTTGGCGATCGCGGAACGGAAGATCGCGGCCACTCCCGCGTACGGCGTGTCGCGGGGCATCCCTGGTCCGTAGACGTTGTGATAGCGCAACGCGGCGACGCTTCCCCCCGTTGCGCGTGCCCACGCGGAAGCGAAATGCTCCTGCGCGACCTTGCTCGCGGCGTAGGCATTGCGGGGATCGAGGGGCGCATCCTCGCCGACCAGCGCGGGACGCAAAGGCGCGCCACACTGCGGGCACGGCGGCTCGAAGCGGCCAGCGCGCAGATCGGCATCGGTACGTGCACCAGGGATGACGTCGCCGTGCTCGGTGCACTGCCCCAGCCCTTCGCCGTAAACGACCATGGAGCTGGCGAGCACGAGCCGGTGGACACTTGCGCGCGCCATTGCGGCGAGCAGGACGGCTGTGGCGTGCACGTTCGACGCAGCGTAATCAGGAAGATCCTGCACATCCACGCCGAGGCCAACTTTCGCCGCGAGATGACAGACCGCGTCGACGTGCGGCAGCAGCCGATCAAGTGTCGCTGCATCCCGGACATCGGCAACGAATGTCTCGTTCTGCTCGGCGTGCGCGCGGTTCGAGTCGAGAACGATCGGGTCGTGCCCGCTTGCAACTAGCTGTTCGCGCACGTGGCGTCCGATGAATCCGGCGCCCCCGGTGAGTAGGACCCGCACTAGCGACTCCTTCGGAGTCGCAGCGCGTATGTGACGCCGGAGATCAGGAACAGCGTGCCGGTGACTGCTAGCCAGCGTGGAAAGTAACTGGACGAGTTCAGGCCCGTCGTGTCGTGGTAGATCCCGCTGGCCCGCGCGATGGACGGTAGGTAAACGAGGAGCAGGATGCCCGAGATCGCCGCGGGGAAACGCACGTAGTTCAGCCAGGGAACGCGAGGCAGTTCAGAGGGTCGACTGCGAACCCGGCGTAGCCCGCCATCGATGATCGCGTACAACGGGACGAGCACAAGATCGTGGCCAACTGCGGCGCCGACGAACCACACGACGACTGCGATCGCATGCTCGCTGATGAGCCCGAGCGCTGCGTAGCCGGCAAGAGCGAAGCAGGCAACGAGCACGATCAGGTGCAATGGGTGTGCGCCGTAGTGGCGAGCGAAGGTACGCACGTCAGGCCTCGAAGGTCATTTGCGAGACCCACTTGATGTTGTGCACCCCTGGGTTGTTCGGAACGATCACCCGCGCCGGGTAGCCATGATCGAGGGAGAGGTCGGCGCCGTTGACCCTGACCGCCAAGAGGCTGTCGGCATCGACGATCTGGTTGTCGCGTAACGACGCCATGCCGGACTCGCCAGCCTGCAGCGACACCACGAGAACGCTACTTGCTGCCGGCCGGCCGACGAGAGCGGCAAGGTCACGCAACCGCACGCCTGTCCACCGCTGATCGTCGGTCGACCAGCCTTCGACGCACGCGATAGGTAGATCAGCGGTGTGTTGCGGCATCGCGAGAAGCTGCGCTCTGCTGAGCTCGATGGCGCGTTCGCCTTCTATCTTGACCCGCCACGACGCATCCACCATCGCTTCGGTGATCCCCGCCTCAGCGGCCCGCTTGTTGATCTGGAAGCCATTCGGGCCGCTTCCCGGATCCTCGTTGCGAGGCGCTAAGAGCGCTGTCTTTCGCCACGAGCCGCCGATGCTTTGACCTACCGTTAGCGCGAAGATGGTGAACGAGCTCGCCCCGACAAGGCCAAGCACGCCGCGGCGCGAGATCGTCGCGGGCGCTGGGTTGGGGCTGACGAGGCCGGTGTCATCCGCGGTCTCGGGCACGGTGTGTTCAGTGTCGATCCGCAGCTCGTCACGCAACCTCCGGCCGCGTAGGGCGCGCCACATCGTGGGGAACTTGAGGAGCACGTGCGAGACGAATCCGGCGGTGAACACCCAGGCGCCGTAATAGTGCAGCGTGTAGAACGAACCGGGAAAAGCGTAGAAGTACTGGATGTTCAGCACCCCGGTGACGAACTCGAAGACCGCCCCGCCTACGAGTAGCAGCAGGGAGAGTCGTTCCAGGACTTGAGCCGCCGATGTTATCGGCGGCCAGCTGAACAGCTTCGGGATCACCGACCAGAGTTTGGCCAGCAGGACCGGGATGAGCACGAGCCCCAGCGTCACGTGCACACCCTGATCGGCTCGGTACAGCCAATCCGGTGACGTCGGCCAGTCGAAGAGGAAGAAGCCGAGCAGGCCCTTGCCCGGAGTCCGGTCGTTATGCGCCAGGTCAGGGTTGTACGCCGCATAGGACAGCAATCCGGTAATGAACACGATCGGAATGCCGATGAGCAGGATGGATCCAAGGACGGCGGTGAGCCAAGTTCCGCGCAGCGGGCTGCGCCAGAACTCGCGACGAAACGGCGGCGCCGGCGGTTTACCGAACCTCATCCGAAACGCCCTCTCGTTGACTGTGTTCCACCCTGACAGAGAAAGGCGGGTGGTCACCCTTACGAAATGGTGACCACCCGCCCCCTTCGGGGGTTACTTCGCGTTGACCAGCAAGGTCGCGATGCCGATCTTCATGCCGCCCTTGAGGGCGGTGATCTTGAAGGTCTTGTCGAGCAGTTTCGCGGCGTCGTCGGACAGGTTGACCGTCGTGCCTGTCAGCGTTGCCACGCCGTTGGAGATCGTGATCGGCTTGAGGGTGCCGCCGTCGAGATCGAACAACTTGGCGCCCTTGACGACGCTCTTCCCGTTCGCCGTGACGTCCCCGGTGAGTTTGGAATTGTTCCCCGGATCGATGACGAAGTTCTGCAATCCGACCTTGGTACCGCCCGCGCTCAGCGAGAATCCGCTGCCGTGGTGATCGATCTCGCCCTGGACGTAGGGCGTTACGTCACCCTTCTTGTAGACCTTCACGTGGCCGCCGGTGATCGGGAAGGTCAGGGTGCCGGTCTTCGAGTTGAGGCTGGCGGACCCGATCAGGCCGGGCGTGACCTTCAGGCTCGTCAGCGCCTTCGCGAACGCCGGGTCCAGCTGCACAGACGTGCTGTTGCCGGTCAGGTGCGGGATGTCGGCAATCGGCTTGGAATCGCTACTGCAGGCAGCGATCGACGTCGCGGCCAGTCCGGCAGCAGTGAACGCCAGAACGGCCTTGGTAATTGTGCGCATCGAGAACTCCCATTGATCGACTTCGTTTGAACGACTGTTACTCATTTGTTCGTGGCGCTGGTCGTGATCGGTTTGCTTCTGCCGTGTCGCGTCGGCCACTTGTCGCAGTTACCGTGTCGACTCATGAAGCACCCGCTAGTCGACATCGTGTTGCCGTGCCTCGACGAGGCCGCGGCGTTGCCATGGGTGCTCGATCGAATTCCTTACGATTCGATGGCGATTGTCGTCGACAACGGATCCACCGACCGATCGGCCGAAATCGCCGCTAACGTCGGCGCCATGGTCGTACAGTGCGCGCAACGCGGCTATGGAGCGGCATGTCACGCAGGGCTGCTGGCCTCGTCGGCTGAGTTTGTCGCGTTCTGTGACTGCGACGGCTCGCTGGACCCCGGTGACGTCCTGCGGATGGTCGAACTGGTTCGCAAAAGCGCTGACCTCGCAGTGTGCAGACGACGGCCGGTCTCCCGTGATGCATGGCCATGGCCGGCGCGGCTGGCAAATCTCGAGCTCGCGCGACGAGTCCGAAAGCGCACTTCGACACGAATCGTGGACGTGGGTCCCTTACGCGTTGCGCGCCGCGAGTCGCTGCTCGCACTGCAGCAGTCTGACCGTCGCTCCGGCTACCCCGTCGAGACCGTGGTTCGCGCAGCGGACGCCGGATGGCGGATCGTGCAGGTCGACGTCGACTATCACCCGCGCATCGGTCGGTCCAAGGTCACTGGAACTCTGCGCGGCTCAATGCAGGCAGTCCGCGACATGAGCGCCGTCCTGTCGGCATGATCCACACGATCGTCGTCATCGCGAAGCGACCCATTGCCGGACGCGTCAAGACCCGGCTCGTTCCGCCGCTGACGCCTGCCGAGGCAGCGGCGCTCGCCGCGGCCGCGCTGACCGACACCCTCCGCGCGGTCGCCGAGACTCCGGCTTGTCGGCGAGTGCTCGCCTTCGACGGACCAGTTGACGGCTGGCTGCCTGGTGGGTGGTCGCACTGCACGCAGCCGCCCGGTGGCCTCGATGTTCGACTCGTCGCGGCGTTCGAGACACTTGCCGACGAACCTGCTGTCCTCGTCGGGATGGACACGCCGCAGTTGCGGCCGCGCCACCTGACCCGATTCGATCCATCCGAGTTCGATGCGTGTCTTGGTCCAGCTGATGACGGCGGATACTGGGCGATCGGCTTCCGAAATCCGTCGATCGCGCGAGCTGCGATCACGGGCATCCCGATGTCGTCCGATCGAACTGCGGCCCTGCAACTGGACCGCCTCGCCGATCTTGGGTTGCGTGTGCAATTGCTCGACGGCCTAGTTGATGTTGACACGATTGACGATGCGCACCGCGTTGCGGCGCAAGCCCACGGCACTGAGTTCGCCGAAGAATTGGATCGTCTGACACGTCCAGCGTGGGCGAGCTGATGCAGCCAGGTGCATTGCAGCCGTACGAGCGCGCGCTTCTCACTCGCGAACCGCTGCGGCTGCACCACGACGACGGACGAGTGACCTTGCTCGAAGTGTCTCGCTGGCTCGGCGCTGCTGACGCGGCCGACGACACCGTCCTCTCCCGTGCGCTAGCCCCCGTGCTCGACGTCGGCTGCGGGCCTGGACGGATCGTGGCTGCGCTGACTACACGGGGACTCCTCGCGCTGGGGATCGACATCGCCGACACAGCGGTCGCGATGACCCGAGCTCGCGGCATGAACGCGCTGCGGCGCGACGTGTTTGCCCACGTTCCGGGCGAGGGGCGCTGGGCGAGCCTTGTTCTGCTCGATGGCAACATCGGCATCGGAGGCGATCCGCCTGCGCTCTTGCGTCGGGCTCGACAACTTGTTCAACCCTCGGGCCGGATTCTTGTCGAGACCCACGCCGATCCTTTCGCCGACGAGCCGTTGACCGTTCGGTTCGCCCACGACGGCTCACCGGTCGGGCCATTTTTCCGGTGGGCGTATGTAGGAATCCGCGCCCTACGCCGGCACGCCACGTCGGCCGATCTGCGCATCACCGACACGTGGACGTCATCGGGGCGCGCATTCGCCGTCGTGGAGACGCCAAAGCGGTGACAGGCGAGAAGTCGCTCGGTTGGTAGCAGTCGCCGCCGCCACGTCACGGGAATCGGAAGTACCTCGCCTGAAACGTCCGGCCCTCTACCGAGACTGAATGGGTATGCCCGACGTCTCCTTCGACAACCTGCTGATCATCTCCGTTATTGCGGTGCTCGCCCCGCTGCTCGCGGGAGCGCTGCCCAAGCTGCGTATCCCCGCCGTCGTAATTGAGATCGTGGCCGGCATCGTCGTCGGGCCAACCGGATTCGGCTGGGTCGAGGTCGACTTGCCGGTGCAGATTCTCGCCCTGTTCGGCCTCGCATTCCTGTTGTTCCTCGCCGGGCTCGAGATCGACCTGATGCAACTGCGCGGGCGCTCCTTGGGCATTGCCCTGGGTGGCTACGCGCTCACGGTTGGGCTCGGTCTCGCCGCGGGCAGCGCGTTGCAAGCAGCGGGTTGGGTGCAGCAGCCGCTGCTCATCGCGATCGCACTATCGGCGACCTCGCTCGGTCTTGTCGTGCCTGTCCTGAAGGACGCCGGGCAGGGCTCCAGCCACGTTGGCCAGGTCGCGATCGCGGCGGCGACGGTGGCGGACTTCGCCGCAATCGTCATCCTGTCGTTCTTCTTCTCCACGTCCGGCGGCAGTGCCGGGGCGAAGATCGTGCTGCTCGCAGCATTCGCTGCGATGGTCGCAGTGACCGGTGTGGTGGTGCTTCGAGCCGGACGCTCGATGCGCCTGGGCGACCTGCTCGTGCGCCTGCAGGACACCACTGCAGAGATCCGTGTCCGACTGTCGGTCGTGCTGCTGGTGGCGTTCGTCGCGTTCGCGACCCGGTTCGGCCTGGAGAGCATCCTCGGCGCGTTTCTCGCCGGTGCGGTAGTCAGCCTCGTCGATCGCGATTCGTCCTCGCACCCGCACTTGCGCACGAAGCTGGAGGCGATCGGGTTCGGATTCGTCGTGCCGGTGTTCTTCGTCAGCAGCGGCATCAGGCTTGACCTGACCGGCCTGATGCACAGCCCCGGCGCGCTGGTCCGGGTGCCGGTGTTCTTCGCGATCCTGCTCGTGGTGCGGGGAGCGCCGGCTTTCCTCAGCGTGCGCGAGCTCGGTGCGCGGGCGACGGTCGCCGTGGGTCTGCTGCAAGCAACCTCGTTGCCGTTCCTCGTCACGGCGACCCAGATCGGTATCACACTGGGCAAGATCTCCTCGGTCACTGCGGCTGCGATCGTCTGCGCCGGCCTGCTCTCCGTGCTGATCTTTCCCCCGGCCGCCCTTGCACTGCTCCGCGACCGTCGTGTCGACCGACCGACACCTCACGGACGTTCTGACCGCCAGGTGCGAAACGCCGTCAAGAGCTGATTTCGAGCTTGGCTGGAGATGGTCTCGAGATCTACCCGTCCCAGAACCCGCTGGGCCGCACGAATCTGGTCGAGATAGTCCGAACATCCCGGACACGTCGACAGGTGCTGTTCGAACCGCTGCCGGGCCGCGAGGTCCATTGCGTCGTCGAGGTATGCGGTCACGAGCTCGACGAACTCCTGACAGGCGAGGTCGGCGCCGTCCCAGCGGCTGGTCATGAGACAGCCTCGAAGTACTCGGCCAGCGCTTCCCGGATCCGAGCTCGGCCGCGGTGCAGCAAGACTCTCTGGTTGGCCATCGTGAGATCGAGTAGCGCGCACACCTCGCTCGAGTCATACCCCTCGACATCGCGCATCGCGACGACCAGTCGTTGCTGCTCAGGCAGCCGGTCCAGCTCAGCACGCACGAGGGTTAGCGTCTCGGCTGCGAGCAAAGTCCGTTCCGGAGTGTCCACCCATGCCGGTGGGAAGCGCACCCAATGCCCCGGCCAACGGTCGCTGGCGGATTGAAACCGGTCGGGGCGCACGGTCGGCGCATGTGCTTCCAGCGACGCGTCAAAGGGCATCGTGCGCTTCTCGCGCACGCCGCGCGTCTTGGCAATGTTCACAAGAACGCGGAACAACCACGTGCGAAGAGTCGAGCGCCCTTCGAAGCGGTCAATCCCCTTGAGGAGCGCCAGCCAGGTGTCCTGCACTACATCCTCGGCCACTTCGCGTGTTGCGACATACCGGCGGGCTACTGCAAGCATGGCCGGGCTGTGCTGGTCGACGAGGTCGGCGAAGACGCGCTCGTCACCTGCCCGCAGCGCGTCGATGAGTTCGTCGTCGATCGTCGTCATCCATAGCTCCGATGCACACCGTAGTGACGGCGTGTACCGGAGCAGAAGTGCTGGACGTGCCGACATCGAACCGTCGGTCAGCGGTACTCGGGGTTCTCGTAGTCGAACCGACATCCGGCGTCCCACTCGGAGCGCTGGTTGCCGTGCGCGGGAATACCGCCGGCGTCCTTGAGGATGCGCGCG
Organism: uncultured Actinomycetota bacterium; assembly: GCA_963794885.1. Lineage (GTDB taxonomy): Bacteria > Actinomycetota > Actinomycetes > Mycobacteriales > Jatrophihabitantaceae > RYN-133. The sequence continues at coordinate 68,891 of CAWCFH010000004.1, read as the reverse complement.
AGATGGATGAGGTTCCACGTCATGAATGTGGTGTTGCGGTTGGTGAAGTCGTTCTCCGGTCCGCCCGAGCCCGGGTCGAGATAGGACGGACCTGGTCCGGCCTCACCGATCCAGCCCGCGTCGGCCTGCGGAGGAATCGTGTAGCCGATGTGTTGCAGGGTGTACAGGACGTTCATCGCGCAGTGCTTGATGCCGTCCTCGTTGCCGGTGATGAAACAGCCCGCGACCCGTCCGTAATACAGGTATTGGCCGGCCTCGTTGAGCAGATGTGAGCCGCCGTAGAGACGCTCATGCACCTTCTTCATCACCGAGCTGTTGTCACCGAGCCAGATCGGGCCGGCCAATACCAGGATGTCTGCGGCGAGGACGGTCTCGAAGATGTCCGGCCAGTCGTCGGTAGCGGCACCGTGCTCGCGCATGTCCGGCCAGACACCAGTGGCGATGTCATGGTCGACCGCGCGGATCTCGTCCACGTGGATGCCGTGCGCGCGCATGATGTTCGCGCTCGCGTCGACCAAGCCCTGGGTATTGCTCACCTGCGGAGAGGGTTTCAGCGTGCAGTTGATGAACAACGCGCGCAGGTCGTCATACGTTGGTGCGGTCATTGATCGTTGCCTTTCGTCGAGTCGCGATCAGACAAGTTGGGCGTCCTGGCGAACGCACAGCAGGGCCGGTCCGTCGCAGGCGAACAGCCGCACGAATGCGTCGTCGAGTTCGGTGCGTCGTTCGATCCGGATTCCGGTGGCACCGCACAGTTCGGCGTATGCGGCCCAGTCGGGGTTGTGCAGCGAGGTGTGCCAGACCGGCAAGCCCGCAGCGAGCTGCTCCTTGCTGATCTTGCCGAGCGACCCGTTGTCGAGCAGCAGATGCTTGATCGGGATGCCGTACTTGACCGCAGTGAGGATCTCGGCGCTGTACTGGCCGAATCCGCCGTCGCCCGTGACGGCGAGGATCGGCCGATGAGGCGCGGCCGCCCAGGCGCCGAGGGCCGCCGGATACCCGAAGCCGATCGAGCCGAGGTAGCCCGACATGAGCACCGGCTGACCGGCGGATTCGAGGTACCGACCGAGCGAGTAGGCGTGGTTGCCGACATCCACGGTGATCACGGCGTCTTCGGGAAGATGACGGGCGAGCGCGTCGAACACTGCGGCAGCCGACACCCCTGCGCCACGGTCGTCGGCCACCCGCCGCACCTTCTCCGCACGCCAGATCGCCCACCGTTGCGCGACGTCGTCGCTCTGGTCCGCGGCCTTCGGATCGGTGATGCGCGCATCCAGCGCGGACACGGTGAGGGCCGCATCGCCGAGCAGATGCTCGGTGACTGCGTTGAACCTGCCGATCGCTGCGTGCGCGTCGTCGATTTGCACGATCGGCTTGTAGGTCGCGATCCCGGTGTGGTTGGAGAACGAGGCGCCGACCACGAGCAGCAGATCCGACTCGTTCATCAGCCAGCTCGCCACCGGCGTCCCGCTGCGGCCCAGCACGCCTGCACCTAGCGGATGCGTGTCCGGGATCAGACCTTTCGCCTTGAACGTCGTCACAACCGGTGCGCCGAGACGCTCGGCGAGGCGCTGTACCTCGCTCCGCGCCGCGCGGGCACCGTGCCCGACCACGATGACGGGCCGGCGAGCGTCGCGCACCAAATCCGCAGCACGAGTCAATGCATCCTCGTCAGGCAGGATGCGGCGCGCCGTGAACCGGCCGGCCGGCGCGGCCGCCGGCTGCTCCGAGGGCAGCACCTGTACCTCGTCGGGCAGCACCAGGTGCGCCACGCCGCGACCGTCGATAGCTCGCTTGACCGCCAGTGCGGCAAGCTCGGCGTGATCGCTGCCAGCGAGCACGACCTGGGTGGATACCGCGACGTCGCTGAACACCGTCGACAGATCGAGATCCTGGAACGCGCCTCGCCCGCGTACCGCTGAAGGCACTTGTCCGGAGATCGCTATGACTGGAGAACTGTCCAGCTTCGCGTCGTACAGTCCGGTGAGCAGGTTCGTTGACCCTGGCCCAGCGATCGCGAAGCAGGCCGCGGGACGACCGGTGAGCTTGCCGTAAGCACTTGCCGCAAAGGCCGCCGCGCCCTCGTGCCGGATACCGACGTACACGATCTCGCCGCGCTCCTCTGCTTTACGAAGGGCATCGGCGAAACCGAGATTCGAGTGACCCACCATGCCGAACACATGGGTGATCCCGAACGCAACGAGGGTTTCGACGAGCACGTCGCCTACGGTGCGGCTCGGCGGCGCGATTTCGGGTAGTTCGACATACACGCCGTCGGCCCGTTCCTCGACCGGATAGCTCGGCACCGCATCGCTGAATCCGCCTGGGGGTTGCCCGGTGATCGGGTCATAGTCGTAGCCATGCCAGGGGCAGCGCAGCAGCCCCTTCTCGATGGACCCCTCGCCGAGCGGACCACCTTGATGGGGGCAGTGGTTCTCCAGCGCTCCCAGCCGAGTCCCACAGCGTGCGAGCGCTACCGACCTTCCGCCGACGTCGACACTGCGCACCCTTCCGTCGTCGGGAACGTCGGTGTCGTCGACCCGGTGCCACTGTGCGGCCATCACTGCTCCTTCACCACGACCATCGAGACCCTCGTCCATGCAGTGCGTCGTGGGGCGTGCAGCGTTACAAGTAACTGGTGGTTAGTGGTGGCACGCGAGGACGGTCACGCGTTCGGGTCCGGCCCAGGGTCCTCGCCGGCGACACGTTGTGCCAACCGGTCTAGGTACATCTGCCAACCGGCGCCATGATGGGTGCGCTGCTCGTCCGAGGGAAGACCGTGGTGGCGGAGTAGGACGCGGGTTCCCCCGTCCTCGGGCACGAGGGTGACCTCCACGCGCGTCGACCCCGGCGGCACAGCCGCGTCGCGGGTCCAACCCCAGGTGAACACCAGTCGTCGTGGCGGGTCGACCTCTTCGAACCTTCCGCTCGTCTCGACGCCGTCGCGCATGAACACGCGATAGGTGCCACCGGGCACTGGTTCAAGAGTCGCTTCGGTGCCCATCCAGGAGCTGTAACGGTCCGGATCAGTGAAGAACGCGAACACGGTTTCGGGGTTGGCAGCGACATACATGGTCACTTCCAACACTTCGCTCGCGGTCATGCGTTGTCCTTGGCCCGCTGTTCGGCTTCAGCTGCCGCCTTCAGTTCGCGCAGGCTGCCGCGCCAATGCGCCTCGATCGCCGCCCGCAGCGGTCCGAGGGCGGAGCGGTTGGCGCGATACATCCGGCTGGTGCCGTCGCGGCGTTCGTCGAGCAGGCCGGCCGTCCGCAGGATGGTGAGGTGCTGGCTGATCGCTGACCACGTCACGTCGAATTCGGCCGCGATGTCACCTGCGGACAGCTCGCGATCCCAGATCAGCTGGAGGATCTGCTGGCGTCGCGGCGCCGCGATGACTCGCAGAGCGTCCATGTGCTCGCATCCTTCACAGTCTCCGGCAGGTCCGCTCCGGGAGCGGGTTGCGCCCCTTCAGCATATTTTAGATACTTCTAAAATAGCAGGATCGAAACCTGGAGCACGCCGTGGACCGATCGATCACCCTCGCGACAGACATCAGCGCAGACCCCGCGCATCTGTTCGAGATACTTTCGACCTCCCGGGGGCAGCGCGGTTTCTGGACCGCCGACTGCGACGTGGACGCCGATCAGGCCCGGTTCGGCTTCCCAGAGGCGCCCATCGATCTGATCGCCGGGGTAACAACCGAACCGGGCAAGCTGGTTCGGATGCAGGTTGCATCGGGCTTTCCGTTCTGGGTGGGCTCGACTTGGGAGTGGTCACTCGGGCCGGCCGCCCGAGCCGCGTCTGGCACCTCGGTCGTGTTCCGGCACTACGGCTTCGACGAGGGCTACCCGGAGACTGATCTCGGATACACCGCGCAAACGTGGGCGTTGATCCTCGACCGGCTCTCGAGCTACGCCACCAACGGCACTACCGATCCGTACTTCGCCGGCGCCGCGCAGTGACGACGGCACACGGAGGGACTCGGAACAGACATGGCTGTTGACGTGCGACCCACGATCGTCATTGCTCGGCCTCGCACAGAGGTCGCAACCTTCATGTTCGACCCCGCTCACGACCTGGCGTGGACGGGCGGCATCACGGCAAGCGAGCCGGCGCAGAGTGGCCCGCTCGTCACCGGAGCAACGGTGCAGCGCACGGCCCGCTTCCTGGGCCGCACCTTCACCTACGGATACCAAGTGTCGGCATGCGAACCACAGCGAATGGTCCAGCTCGAGGTCGAGCGTCCATTTCCGATGACCGTTCGTTACGAACTTGACGACGCCGCCGAGGGCACCCTGGTTGCCATCCATGCAGTAGGAACGCCGGGCCGCTTCTTCGGATGGGCGACCCCGTTCATGGCGCCTGTAGTGCGACGCAGTATCCGCGCCGACCTGCGCCGCCTTCGCCAATGTCTGGAAGAGCAACGCCGCCGATAGCCCTGTGTGCAGATCTTCGTCAGCCGCCGTGCACCGTTGACCGGCCGGACTCGATGTGCCCCTTGAGGCCACCGAGGGAGGCCTTAATCTCCTCCTATTTGTGCCTGCAGTAAGCACTTAACCAACGGTGTAGTGGTCATCGCAGCTCATGATCTTGAACCGACGCGTTGGAACGCCTGATTTCAAGTGCTGTGAGCGTCACCCACACGCCGGTGGATCTCCAGGTCGTTCTGATCGACGCAGCGACGATGGTGTCGCACGTTGGTTGCACCGACCGGCGAAGTGGAGATCCGCACAGCTTGGGCGATGGCGGGTCAATCGGTCGCGTATCAGCTCGGTGGCGTGCTCGCTAATCGTCAAGCCCACTGGCTTACCGGGATGCAGACCATGCAGACAACACGATCGAGGTCGCCGACAAGACAATCAGGGGCGCCGACAACCGTTTCGCCGGCTTGCTCTCGCGATTCCTTCATTCGCGTCCCGCGAAGTCCGATCCGAGCGCTCGGACATGCTCGGCTTCGCCCGAGGCGACGAGCAGCAGGCCACCATTCGTAGTCGTCGACACCGACGGATCGTCGGCCTCGCGCCCCGCGCCGTAGCGCACGGCCGCGTCGTTCGACTCGAACTCGTAGACCGTCGCGACGACCCCGTCCGGCCATCGGTAGGCGACCGCGGCGGACGCGCCGACGGCTTCCGCCGTCGGCGCCGGCTCGGCCGGTTGGGCCGTCAGCGCCGGCTCGGCCGCAGCGGAAGCCAGTCCGAGCAGCGCGGCGGCTCGATCGAGGGCACCCATTACACGCACCGGGCCTTCGCTTCGTTCCATTTCCTCTCCCTGGTGTCCTTCACCAGGGCGTTCCACTCGGCCGTGGCCGTCTTGACTGTCTCGCTCTTGTTCTTCTTGCGCCAGTCGATGTACAGATTCTTGATGCCGTCGACCTGGCCACTGAAGAATGCCTGGGCCATCACGGTCTCCTGGGTGACGGTGTCAGAACCAAGGATCGGCATCAGCACCTTGATGAAGCCGAGGTTGGCGTCGTAGTTCTTGCGGGCGATCGCCACTGCCGGATCGTCGGTGATCCGGCGGGTGAAGTATTCGGTCAGGCCCTCGTTGAATTGCGAGCCCCACGCATTGAGGAACTCGTCCTTCTGGTAGCGGTGCATGCCCTCGTGGATGCCGGTGCCGCCGTTGCCGCGGTTGATGTTCAGGACGATGGGTTCGTCCTTGTGTTTGGTCGAGGTGAATGCGTTGGTGCTCTTCTCGTCTTCACTCCCGACCGCTTCCTTCGGGAACTCGGCCTGGTAGATGCGGTCCCAGTTGGTCGTGTCGAGCACGGCGATGTGCCCCTCGGCCTGCTTGCCGGCCTTGATCGCCGTCTCGATGAAGTCCTTGAGGTGGGCGATGCCGCCCAGGTATTGCTTGATTATCGCGTCGACCTCGGCGCCCGACTTGTGGGTCACCGAGCCGCCGCTCTTGGCCATGCCGACCGCGGCCATGAAGGCCATGTAGTCCGATGGGCCGAGATAGGTACTCGTCTTGGTCATCAGGGCGGTGTCGTTCCAGATCGACTTTTTCTCCTCGGCCGTGAGGTCCTTGATCGTCTTCTTCAGCTCGGCCAGTCGTTCCGCGGACTGCTCCTTGCCCGAGGGCGCCCCACTGGTGCCGATGATCTCCTCGAACGTGTCCTTGGCCGCCTTGACGGCCTCGGCGCCTTCGACGGCGACGCCGACGGTCGAGCCGGCCAGCACCTCGGGCTCCGTGGTCGGCTCTGTGGTCGGCTCTGTGGTCGGCGTCGTAGTCGGCTCTGTGGTCGGCTCTGTGGTCGGCTCTGTGGTCGGCTCTGTAGTCGGCTCGGTAGTCGGCTCTGTAGTCGACGTCGTAGTCGGCTCTGTAGTCGACGTCGTAGTCGGCTCTGTAGTCGACGTCGTGGTCGGCTCCGTGGTCGGCTCGGTGCTCGGCGTCGTGGTCGGCTCGGTGCTCGGCGTCGTCGTCGCTGTCGTAGTCGCTGTCGTAGTCGCTGTCGTAGTCGCTGTCGCGGTTGCTGTCACTTTCGGCGTCGATGGCTTCTTCGACTTTTTCTTCGACGTCTTTTTCGGTGTCTTAGTTGATGTCTTAGTTGATGTCTTAGGTGTCTTCGTTGACGTCTTGTTCGAGGTCGTCGTCGGCGTTGGCGTCGGCGCGGTCGGGTCCTTCTTTTTCTTCTTCGACCAGAACCAGCGATGGACGTGCGTGTCGACGCCGGCCACCGGCGCCCGGCGAACCGCGGGCTAGGTGGCCGAGCGGTCGGTCTGGCGACGCATCGCGCCCAACACCCGATCGGCGGTGGCGTCAGCTGCAGCTTCGGCCGGGTCGTCGGCCTTCCCGATCGTCGGACCGGCCGACGCCGCGACCGACGGACCGTCGTGCTGCTGCACGACGTGGGCCAGTTCGTGCGCCAGCAGGTGGTCGCCGCTGCTCTGACCGGGCGCGTATGCGCCCTGGGTGAAGTAGATGTCGGTGCCGTGGGTGAATGCGGTCGACTGCACCGAGCGGGCCAACTGATCGGCCTCGCCGTCGGCGTGCACCCGGACGTTCGAGAGGTCGGCTCCGAGTTGCTCACCGAAGCGCGAGGCGACGTCGGGATCCAGCGGTCGGCCCTGCCCTCGGCGACGGTGGAGGGCGTCGGCTACCTCGGGGACGGCGGACGTGCCTCCGAGCACGTCATTGCCGGCGGCCGCCGTCCGCTGGGCGACCGCCAGGCCCGGCAGAGCCGGGGTCGAGTCAATGCGCCCGGCCTCCTCGGACTCGACCGCCACAGACTCGTCGCCGGACGAGCTCGACCTCGACGTCTTCAGCTGCGCGTGCTGCGACACTCGACTACTCCTCAGCGACCCCGGCTCGGACCGACGCGCCACGCGGGCCCATCGCCAGGTCCCGGTCGTCCGAACGGTCAGGGTATGCCGTCGTCCGGCGGCTTGACAACGAATCGGCGGACTTTCCGGTGCAGCGAAGACCCGCTCGCAGTTCGGGCGCTGATGTCGTAGGCGACGTCCGAGCCACGAGACGCGCCTATCGAGCCATATGCGCGACCAGCCATCAACACAGGAATGCCCGGTAACGACGGTTCGTGCGCTTGCTATCGAGGAATGCATGTGGGAGGCCGATCAACGGTGCGGTCCAAGCGGCAAGATGTACGAGTAGTCCTGCTTCTGGCGACATCCGCAATTCAACAAGTCCGCGCGCTACAGCGGCATAAGTGGTCGTTAGTCGGTATGCAAATCGTGCACGAGCGCTTTCGCGTCCGCGTAGATCGCGTCGCTCAGCGCCGCGTTCTCCCGGTTGAGCCGATCAATCTCCTCCACGCCGAAGTCATCGCCGTTCATCGGATGAAACACGACGTCGTTGAAGCTACCCATCCCGCCGAACGCCCCGAGCAGGTGCTCCAACCCATTTGTGTCATGCGCCTCAATCTGACGGCGTGACTCTGCCATCCATTGAGCCCATTTATCGCGATTGTGATCTCGCATCAAAGCCTCCGAACGTGTCAGGTTCGCGACCAACCGCTCGTAGCGCTCAACGGCCTCGGCTTCAGACATCCGAGGTCGCGGGGTGGGTGGGGGCTCGGCCAACATTTCCCTAGTCTGCCGGCGCCGACTTCGGTTCCACCACATGTCGAAAGTATCGCGATGTTGTGTCGATCCTGGCACCTCGCAAACACGCGCTCTCAACGGCAGACGACCGCCCAGCCAGTCGATCATGGCGACTCGACCGTGCGCGTAGCGCGGCAGATCTGAACCTTCCGAGCGGTGGCCGAGTACGTACATGTTGGGATGCGCGGTCAACCAACGCGCGGCGGCCCGGCATAGTTGCGCGCCTACCGACGGATCTCGCGCGGGCGAATGCACCATGACTGCAGCCATGAGCGGGCGTAGCCCGCAGCGCGGCTATGAGCTCGTGTTGGCTCGCGCTCGAGTGTTCACCTGAACACTCGAGTGTCGGCGGCTTCTTCGGTGTCCTCGAGCGGTGATCATGCACAGGTGTCTGCTAGGGCACCTATTTGTGCATGATCACGATGCGTGCGTAGAGGCGGCCGCGAACATCCGCCATTCGGCAAGAGCGTGCGTCTCACGGCAGCCGGTAGAGCCGCATGAGCAGGAGCTAGTCGGATTGATGTCAACCCTGCGGAGGGGAGAGTGCCGCGCCGAGTTGGGTGGCGATGCCAAGCCAGTCGTTGACCAGCCAGAAGTCGGTAACGCGACCCTCTGGATCAACCTCGAGTGCGATCATCCCGCGGACGTCGATGGGGCGCCCTGTAGGTCCGATGCCGCGCCACTCGCCGCGGTGGGTTCCGGTTATGTGTGCCCACGCGACGCCCTTGTGCGCATCACAAATGGTCCACTCAGCGTCGAGATGCACATCGGGAAACGCCATCAACATCCGGCGGTGAGACTCGCGAAAGCGCTCATTATCCGGGGCCAACGCAAAGACCGCATCTAAATCGTGGGCGTTCAGTGCGTTGACTAACGCGTCTAGCACTGTTTGGGGACCGGCCATCGCACCTCCACAGCTGTGCCAGTGATGGTCCCAGCTGCCGCGCCGAGAGATCAACCCGCGAGTCACCGTCCAGATGCAGCCAAGGCGCTGACATCGGCATGTCCGGTCGAACCCGGATCGCGCACTACGCGCGCCAGGTCAGTGCGTTCGCCGCCCGTCTCATCTGTGAGGATCACACTATGAGTAGTGCGGTCAACTATGTGCTCCTTTACCGCACGAAGAGGGAGTGGCGCACCACCGTGGGAACCACCGAGGAACTGGCTTGCGGTGCCCTGCCCAGCACCCGTGCATCCGAGTCTTTCGATGCCGCAGCTCAAGAGTTCGCAACGCTCCTGCGCACCCATTGGGGGGTCGAGCCACCGATTGCGTGGCAGCACGTCAGACACGATTGTTGGGGTGCTGACTTGGTTCCTGGGGCGCTCGCAGCCGCCGGGGAAACGGTCTCTTGACCTTGCTGCGACCGACCGGTCATCGGCACGTGAGTGCACTCTGACGCGGCAAACTGTGCCATCGCATTCGGCCATGCGACCATCGGATCGTGGAGGTCATGAAGCTGCTCGACGATCTCTGCGTCGTCTACGGGTATTGCCTCGAGTCCGATGACAGGAATCGGATCATCGCCGCTCCGCCTGCGACAGTCGACGCATTCACCGATGCGGTGATCGTTGCAGAGGGTCGCGATCCCGTGCTCATGGAAAGGCGAGACCGGCGCAAACTTCGGCGGATGGTGGCCGCCGCGTTCGGCGAGCAGATTTCACCGCTGGCGCTACGAAGGCGCGGCTCCTGGTCCGCGCGAGGTCATCGCACCTGACATCCGCTCATCGGCTATGAGCGTGCGTTCGGATCAGTGTCCTAGCGACCCCATATGCGCGGCGGTGTCGCGCTGACCGCCGGCGCCTATCGACGGCTCTAGCGCGCACACGTCACGGAAGATCCGGTCGAGATCGAGCGTGTTGAAGTTGTATTCAGACCTGCGTGAAGGCGAATCTCCGGCGTATCGCCACGTCGTTGAGGCTGTGGGCCTGCATCGCGGACGATGCCATCGGCAGTCCTCTGGCTACTCGCCGGGCTTGAAGTGTTGGCTGAGTGGAGCTCAAGTCTGGGTGGCCAGGGCCAGGAGGGTATTGATCGCGGTTTCGAACGGGCGGGTACTGCGTTGCGCCTGGGCGAGTAGAAGGCCTCCTTCGAGTGTGGCGAGCAGGGTAGTGGCGAGGTCGTCCGGGTCGATGCCAGGCGTGAGTTTCCCCTCGGCGTGAAGGGATCGCAGTCCCTCGCTGATGGCGGCTGCCCAGTGATCGAACCCGGACGCGATGAGCGCTCGGGCCTCGGGGTCGCTTTCGGCAAGTTGACCAACGAGCGAGCCAAGTTGGCAGCCGCCTTTTGCTCGGGTGCGCCTTGCCGCAGCTATCACCATCTTCCGCCAAGCCTCGACTCCGTCTGCGCTGCCGAGAGCCTGCCGATTGCGACTGACGATGGCGTCGGCGTGGTAGTCGATGACCGCCTGCACGAGTTCGTCCTTGTCGGGAAAGTAGTGATACAGCTGCGAGCCGCTGACGTCCGCCGCCGCCTTGACGTCTTCCAAGGTGGTGCCCGCGACCCCGCGCTCATGGATCAGGGCCGCGGCCTCCTCCACTATGCGTGCCCGGGTGCGCGCTCCCTTGGCGGTGAGCTTCGGCCGGTCACTCATCTCATTACCCATCCACCGATCCTAGCAAGATTCTGAGTTTGACAGCCCAGTCCGGCTATGTGACAGTGAGTTGCACAACCCAGTTTCGCTACGAAGGACAAGCAACGAATGGCTGATCTCAAAGACCGGACCGCACTCATCACCGGCTCGACCAGCGGCATCGGCCGAGCAACCGCCCTCGCTCTGGCAGCGCGTGGTGCTTGCGTACTGGTGGTCGCGCAATGAAGCACGAGCCAAAGAGGTGGTCGCCGAGATCGAGGGCAGCGGCGGCAGCGCGGCGTTCAAGCTCACCACATTGGCCGACCTCGAATCGGCCCGGGAGCTGGTCGAGTGGGCCACCGAGGCTGGCGACGGTCATGTCGACATCCTGGTCAACAACGCTGGCGTCGCCGTGATGGGACCAAGCAACGCAGCCACCGAAGCGGACTTCGACGAGACGTTCGCCGTCAACGTGAAGATCCCGTTCTTCCTCGTCGCGTCACTGGCACCGGCCATGGCCGAACGCGGATGGGGTTCGATCGTCAACATCTCCACGATGGTCGCCAGCTTCGGACAGGCAGGCATGGCTCTGTACGGCTCGCGCCGAGCAGCTTCCGAACTCTTGACGAAAGCGTCGGCCGCCGAATACGGCCCGGCATGGTGTCCGGGTCAACGCGGTAGCCCCTGGCCCGACACGCACCCGCATGATGGAAACAGTCCCGAACGAGATGGTGAACCACCTCGCAGCACTAGCACCAGCAGGTCGCGTAACCGAGCCCGAGGAACTTGCTGCGGCAATCGCCTTCCTCGCAGGCGAAGACGCCAGCTTCATCCACGGCGCCACCCTTGCCGTCGATGGAGGCCGTGTAGCGACCTAACGCCGGTCGGCGGCGACGTCTAAGCGTCGAGGCCCAGACACAGATCGCAACTCACAACTGAGGAGTTTTCACATGAGCGCATACCTGATCGTCGAATTCGCCGTCAAGGACCCGGATATCTATCGGGAGAAATACGCGGCCACCGCTGGAAGGACAGCAAAAGAGTACGGAGCCGAGGCTCTCGCAAACAGTAAATGGGAACTCCTGCACGGCGATGGCTCGCTCACCTCAGGAGCACTCATGCGGTTTCCCGACCATGAGTCGGCCCTCAAGTGGTACAACTCGCCGGAATATCAGCAGCTGATCGATGCCCGAGGCGTCGCGATGGACGCCCGCTTCAGCCTGCTCGACGGGCTCCCTTCTCCCGCAGACGGCAAGAGGGAATCCGGATGAGCGCCCTCCCAGGAAAGACGGCGCTGATCACGGGAGCCAACGCCGGGATCGGTAAGGACGTGGCCCGACAACTGGCCGCACGTCCCGACATGGCGCGGATCTACCTGGCGTGCCGCAGCCGAGATCGGGCGACGACAGCAAAGGCCGAGCTCGAGGCCACGACCGGCCGACGCATCTTCGACATCGTCGTCATGGATGTCGCCGATCTGAGTTCGGTCCGCGCAGGCCTAGCGAGCATCAATGGATCAGTCGACGCGCTGGTCATGAACGCCGGCGTCATCGGCCCGAACACGATGGACTTGACCGCTGACGGGGTCACCACCGTGTTCGCGACCAACGTCCTTGGCCACGTTGTCTTCCTCGAGACGCTCCTGGCCGAGGGGCGGCTTGGCGAGGTTGCGGTCTTCGCCGGAAGTGAAGCAGTTCGCGGAGTTCCGAAGTTGCGGATGAAAGGGCCATCCTTCGTCTCAACCTCAGCCGACGAACTCGCCACCGTCATCGACGGCACCTACTTCGCCGGCAGAAAGGCTGACTTCAACCTCGCCTTCGGCCAGGCCAAGTACATCGGGGCCCTCTGGATGGCGTACCTAGCCCGCCAACACCCCGACCGCCGCTTCATCACCGTGAGCCCCGGGAACACCACCGGCACCCAAGCCCCCAGCGGCCTTCCCCTACCGATGCGGGTAGCCGCCAAGTACGTCATGCCCGCCCTAGGTCTCGCCCACAAACTCGACGTGGGAGCGAAGCGGCTCGTAGACGGCGTCACCGACTCGACGCTGTCCAGCGGCCAGTTCTACGCCAGCGCGGCCAACACGCTCACCGGTCCGTTGGTCAACCAAGCGGACTTCTTGCCCGATCTGTCCAACCCGTCCTTTCAGGACCACGCCAACGAAGCCATCCACCGCTTCATCCCATGACGTTTCCACGACCGGGGGACCCATTCCACCTTGACCTCGACGGCACCGTCGTCACCGGCCACTACGGCAAATTCCTCTTCGTCCGGACCGGCGCTGCCGGAAACCTCGACGGCTACCGCATCGGCACCGACAGGACTCTCACGTCCGTCGGGTCGCTGACCGTTGGGGACGCAACCGGCGCGGAGGGCATCGCCGCTGCTTGACCCGCTGGGAAGAGGGCGACGTCGAGTCCGCCCAGACCCGCTTGCCAGGATCTGCATTGATCAACAGCGAGTTACGACCACATGCAGCCGTAACTCGCTGTTGATCATGATCCTCGTTCGCGCTGCACGCCAGTGAGGTTCAGTCGATCCGTTTTCGTGCCGACGCCCGGTGACTGGCCCGGTCGGGCATCATGAACACCGACGTACCGCGTTCGGAGCTAGTCCACGCGCGCAGCGCAGCCTGGGAGTGTGCACGTGAACGGATCGCATTCTGTGCCACCGCACGGGACCGATCAGCGCGCCCATCGGCTGCACACTGCGACCGACCCGGCACCGGCCGAACAGAGCCTTCAGCCGCTGTCCTCGCTTGCCTTCCTCGGCCGGGTAGCTGATGAGGTGGCCCTGGCGAACGACGACTCCGTCGAGGTCATTGCCGCGCTCACCCGGAGCCTACCTCAACGCATCCGCAGCGGGAGTGAGCGCGGTCGACCGGGTGAAGCGCACTTTGCGGATCGCGGCACTCGTTCCGCGGGCGCCATCCAACGACTCATACATGTGGCAGAGCCAGCGAGGCGTCGACCCCAGCCGCACACTGACGCCAGCACAGCGGCCTGATCGCGCCACGGCGCCACACCGGCCGTCAGCCGCGAGGCTAACTCTCGCACCTCGTCGGCGGAAAGCCCCGATCGCCCGGCGTGCGTAGAGACCACCGGGTTTCGGCACAGTGCTCGATGTGTTGTGGACCATCCTCATCGTCCTGGTAATCATCGCACTGGTTGTGTTCATCCTCGGCCGAGTGCGCCGCTAGCACCGACAGCCTCGGACCCCCCGAGGCATCGCTACCAGCGCCAGCTCTGGCGCGTCTGGCCGCGCAAATCGCTCGGCTGCCCATCGTCTCGCAAAGACGTCGGTCGTTATGCAGATCGAGCCGTCTGCGCACTGGCCAATGATGGTCTGAACGCGTACCTGGACGGAATCCGCGCTCCTACCTCCATAGGCGCGCGATGCAAGGCGATCGACCATGTCCGCAGAACGAGTCTTGCCGTAACCACCATGCTGGCCGCGCTGGTCGTAGCTGGAGATGTCCGGCCCTGCTTAGTGACACGGCTAGATGGCCACGCCCTTGCCGAACAGATCGGCTTGGCGTCGGGGAACCCGGAAGCGCCGCTAACACACCCGGATCGGAGTCAGGTAGCGGCGACGGCCATTTCGGTGGGAGTCAGCCGCTGCACGCTGGCGCGCCGTGCGAATGTCAGCCCGCCGTGCGTGCGGCGGTGCGGGCGTTCGCTCTCAGGTCCTTGAGCAGGCCCATCTGGTCGTTGAGCAAGCCGGTCAGCACCTTGCGTGCCACCGCCATCAGCTCGGCAGTGTCCGGCGAGGCCATCGAATAGATCACCGAGTTGCCGTGCTTGCGCGCGGTCACGACACCCGCGCGGCGCAGCACGCCGAGCTGCTGGGACATGTGCGAGCCTTCCAACCCGACCTTCGCCTGCAGCTCGGTTACCGACATGTCACCTTGCGCCAAGAGCTCCAGAATCCTGATCCGGGCCGGATGTCCGAGTGTCTTGAAGAACTCGGCCTTCAGTTGATACAGCGGCGTCGTCACACGAACTCCCACGTCCTGCGCAGTAACGGTGATTGTGATCAGACCGACTAGGCGCCGAGCTACCGGACCGAAGACTCATCTTCTAACATAAGTAGCACCTGACAATATCATCAGATGGTGTAGAGCGCAGCTGATGCCAGCAAGAGGAGAGGCTACGACTACCGCACGGCTCCTGCAGTCAAACCGAAGGACAGGGCATTTGATCGGACGGCGAATAGTGATCGTCGACGGCGATGACTTCTCCCGAGTGCAGGCGCTGCGACAGTTGCCTGGTCGGTGCCTATGACTGAGTCCACGATTACTGGTTCTGAGGCAGGCAACCAGACCGACCTCCCGCTAAGCCGGCCAGGTGCGGCGCGGTTCTTGTGGTACTGCTACGGCGGTTCATTGCCGGCCCGGCACCGGACATGGGTCTTGCACGATGTGACCTGCCGGACCTGGATCCTGCGTCATTTTGCCCGCTGGGCCATGCTCGTCGTTCCCGTGTTCGTCTTGCTCATGGCGCTACTGCCCAGTCCATTCGGCACTCGGCTGTTTACCGGCGTCGCTGTCAGCGGCGGCATCCTCATGTTCGCGTTGGTGAACATCTTGATAGACACAGATCGCCGTGCGGTCCGCGCGGGCTACAGCTACAAAGTTCCCGGAGAGATCCGCGGATCGCGCGCGGTCGAGCACCAACGAGACTCCAATCGGCAGCGCAGAGAACGACGGGCTGCGCGGAAGGTCCGCCGCGGACGCTAGCCGCTCTGGAAGGTGAATAGGCACCGATACAAACTCCTGTGCGCATCTGTGGCAGCCGGCCAGAGTCCGCCGATGGCGACGGTTCCAGGCGCACGGTGCGACGGGTGTGACCGTGGCTCAGATTAATGCGCGTGCCGCGTTGGCCGTCGGGTCCGCGCTCTTGTGGCGATCGCCGGCCACAGCACGGCCACCACCGCCTCGGGGATCTTCCTCTTGCTGTTGCCTCGGTAGAACGCGGCGAAGTAGCTGCCGAAGCACATGATCGCGATGGTGTGCTTGTCGATGCCGTCGCGCGACCGCGCCGCGCTCCTGGAGCTGCGACAGCACGTTCTCGATGAGCGCGACGCGTGGCTCAACTGCGTGCGTCGCGCAGGATCCCGAGTAGTTCCGGGGTGCGGATCGCCTCGCCGGCGAAGTTGCCCATGAGCACCATGGCGTCCGGGTTGAAGTACGCGGGATCCAGCCGGCGGACGGCCTCGCGGAGCGCCTCGCGCGGCTCGAGTGCGGTCAGGTCGACGGCGTAGCATGTCGCGCTGCTTGCGGAAGCCGTAGTCCAGCGCGTCGGCGACCAGCTCGAACTTGGTGCTCCACCGCCGGTACAGCGTCGGGCGGCTGACCCCGGCGTCGGCCGCGATGTCGCCGACCGTCATGCGCGAGTAGCCGTCCTGGACGAGGCGCGCGCGGGTGGCCAGGATGATCGCTTCGTCGAGCGCGGGGTCGCGTGGTCGGCCGCCGGCACGCGAACGGGCGGCATCGGATTGCGCCATGCGTCGCCCGCATTTGGGCCATGCTCCACCTCCAAGGCGGAATGTTTGGGTGCCAGCCTATCCAGTTCCGTTACAGCACCTTGCCGTTACCAGTACAGTTACATACATCCTACGTAACGTAACTACCGCGACTAGGAGAAACCCGCGGGCGCGGGCCGACACAGAGGGGTGTCCGAGATGAAAGCGATCGTGGTGTCGGACCAGGCTGCGGGAACAGCCGGAATGACGTTGGTCGAAAGGCCCGAGCCGACGGCAGCTATCAACGATGTCATCGTGGAGATTCATGCATCGGGGTTCGTCCCGACTGAGATGGAGTGGCCCTCGACCTGGACCGATCGCGCCGGCCGTGACCGAACACCATCAATCCCCGGCCACGAGCTCGCCGGAGTGGTCACGGCGCTCGGCTACGGCACGACGGGGCTGTCAGTCGGCCAGCGGGTGTTCGGCCTGGCGGACTGGCACCGCGACGGCACACTGGCGGAGCAGGTAGCGATCGAGGCGCGTAACCTCGCGCCGCTGCCCGGCGACGTCGACTTCACCGTCGGCGCAAGTCTGCCGATCTCGGGCCTGACCGCGTGGCAAGGACTGTTCCAACACGGCCGACTACAGGCGGGGCAGAGCGTCCTCGTGCACGGTGCGGCCGGCGCCGTCGGGACGATGGTGACCCAGCTTGCCCGCGAGGCCGGTGCCTACGTCATCGGCACCGGGCGCGCGGCCGACCGTCACAAGACCCTCGACTTCGGCGCGCAGGAGTTCGTCGACCTCGACGACGACACCCTGGAAGATGTCGGTGGCGTCGATCTGGTCTTCGATGTCATCGGCGGCGAGATCCAGAAGCAGTCGGCAGGCTTGATCCGCGCCGGCGGAACACTGGTCTCGGTCGTCGGGCCGCCCGAGGCGCGACCCACGGACGGCCGGGCGCTCGACTTCGTTGTCGAGGCCGATCGCGGGCAACTGGGTGAGATCGTCGGGCGGGTGCGGGACGGACGACTGCGGACGAACATCGGCAACATCGCAACCCTCGACGACGTCGTGGCCGCCCTACCGAGCGACACACCGGCAAGACAATCATCCACATTCGTCGGTAAGGACTCGAGAACAGCTATCGCTGATGCGCGAGCCGGAGATCGATCTCCGCGGGCTCGAACCGCTGAGTACGAATCTTGGTTAGATGGTGACCTTCCAGGTGACGGGTTCTGCCGGTCGGTACGTGCACCAGCCACCGGTTTCAATCGTGTCGCGCAGGTGGTCGGCCAGTTGCGGGTGGTGTTCGGCCACGACCACGAGTGCACGATGCACGCGCGCCCGGACCGTCTTCCGCACACGCTCCGAGTCGTCACCGAGCCGGCGCGCCCGGCCGTGGTGTCCCGTCGCGCGTCTGAGCTCATCCAGGAGCGCTTCGCGTTCCATGCGCGCTTTGTTGGCCCGCTCGAGGTCGTGGTCGGCGTCGTCGATGTCGTCGGTCAGCTGGTCGATGCGGGCACGGTAGGCAGCCAGGGCGCGACGGTCCAGGACGGGTTCGCCACGGTCGGGGTGGAGCGTGCCAGCGAGCTCGGCCGCTGAGATCGACTGGTGCGGGCGCGCCAGCAGGATTGCGATGTCCAGCATTCCCTTATTCGCCGGCACGAGGGCCTCGGCGCCGCCGAAAGTGACTGTCCAGACCGGTCCGTTCCTCGTCAGCGAGTTCCCCTCGAGCGGGACGGCAACGGCATGCCGGGCAGCGGTCTCACTCAGCCATGCCATCCAGCAGGTGGCGCCCAGGCGCTGGCATTGGGCTTCGGCAGCGCGAAGGTGCGCGGCTCCGGCAGTCGAGTCACCGCGGGCGAGCGCCAGGTCGGCAAGGTACCCGTCGACCGGCCCGCAGTAAGCCACCCACGCGCCGCACCCCACCTGAGTCCCGGCGTACGGCGCAAGCAGGTCGTACATCTCGGCGCGAACCCGATCGGTGCCCGAACGCGCAATGGCTTCCGCGGCGATGGCGGGAAACCACAGGTCGTATCCCGCGTTGACCCCAGGACCGTATGCCTCTGCAGCGCGAAACCCCCCGAGGGCCTTGGCCGCATCGTCACACTCGCCAGCATCGGCCAGGATCAGTGACTGCCAGGGCGGCCAGCGCTCGACCTTCGGCTCGCCGTCGGGACGGTGCCGCACGAAACCAGCGCGCCCGCGGGCGAACCGGGCGAGCTCCCAGCGCTGGATGTCGGTGACCCACCGGGCGTCATCGTCGCCCAACCGGAGGGCGATCGCCTCGGCCCGCTCGATCTGCGTGGCCGCCTCGTCCAGCCGTCCGGAAAGCAGCGCCGAGGCGGCACGGCGGGACGCAGCCAGCCACCGCGCCGCGGGACGCCCGGTGAGCTCGGCGTCGTTGCTGACCTCGTTCACCAGCGCGACGCCACTCGGGTCACCGAGCTCCAGCAGTGCTTGCGCTCGGAGCAGCCGGAGCTCGAGATCGTCGGGACGGACCAGTTGTGCGAGCTCGTCCAGCACAGCGAGCCGCTCCGCGGCAGTGCCCGGAGACCACTCGACGTCGTGTCGGGCACGCAGTGCTCGGATCAGGACGTCCGCACTGCCCAGTGCTCGGGCCGCCTTGAGGTTCTCGGCGGCGATGTCGCGGGCCCGGTCCATCCGGCCCGACTCCATCGAGTGGTACAGGGTGCGGGCCAGTGCGGAAATCAGGTCGCAGTGCAGCGCAGGGTCGAGGCTTGCAACCGCGGCGGCAGCGGACTCCAGGATCGCTGCCTGGGCGTCGCGGTCGCCCGACGGGCCGGTCTTGATCCCGACGGCGTGCAAGCCCAGCGCCGCGCGTGCCTGGCCGATCGGGTCGGCGACGGCCCCGGCCAGCGTCCACGCCTCGCGGTACGTGCCCGCAGCCTCGGTCGACCGGCCGGCCGCGTGCTGAGCGCCCGCGACTTCGAGGAGCAATTGCAACCGGGTGTCCGGGCTGGGGCCGGTGGTGTCCAACGCGGTCAAGGCCCGTGCGAGATGGGTGGCCGCATCGTCGAAGGCCAGCCTCCGCGTGGACTCGTCGGCGGCCTCGCGTGCATAGCGAAGTGCGTCCTTCTCGGTCGCTCGGTCGTCCGGAGCCGCCGCAGCGGCGAACTGTGCCGCCAGCTCGGCAGCGTGGACCGGCCGTCCTTCTCGCCGACCCGACTCGAGTGCGCGCGCCAGGAGCAGGTGAGCCTCGCGTCGTCTCGGCGGAGGAAGGCCGGCAACGACGACTTCGCGGAACAGGTCGTGAGCGAATCGGAGCGCGCCGGCATCTGATTTCAGGATGCGCGCCTGCGAGGCTTCGTCCAGTAGGGCCGACACATCGACTTCGTCGTCGACCACCTTGTGCAGGACCCAGGGCCGGACTGCGGTGCCGTCGAGCGCGGCGGTGACCAGAAGCCGGGCACAGGGCTGGGACAGCCGCGCGAGGCGGCGCTCGATGACGTCTCGCACGGACTCGACAAGTTCGACGGTCCCCTCCGGTTGACCCGACTGGCCACGCAGCTGGCTGAGACGGGTCAGCTCTCGAACGAAGAACGGGTTGCCACCCGTCCGCTGATGGATGCGCGACACCTGGTCGGGGGTGACATTGTGTTGGCCGAGCTCGCGCATCAGCTGGGCCGTGAGTGACTCGGACAGCCCGTGCAACGTCAGCACTTCTGCCGCGCGTGCCAACCGTTTGAGACCGTCGCCGGCCTCGGTGTCCCGGTAGGTGCCGATGACGGCGATTCGGCGGTCGGTGAGGGAGCGGCCCACCAGCTCGAGCAGCGCGAGCGAGTCGGCGTCTGCCCACTGCAGGTCGTCGAGCACCACGAGCAGCCCACCGTCGCGGCTCACCTCCTCGAGCGCGCTCGCGACCTGCTCGAAGAGCCGGAACCGGTCATCGGCGGCGTCGCCCAGATGCTGGCCGGGCGCGAGGATGCCGAGCTGCCGAAAGACCTGGGTCCAAGGCCAATACCCCGGCGACCCGAGGCCGTCGAGAGCTCGCCCCCACACGGTCCGGGCGAGCACCGCGGGCCGTTCATCGGCAATGTGGGAGACCAGCGCGGTTTTTCCGATTCCAGGGTCGCCCGCGACCAACGTCAGCGACCCATGACCTCGGCTCGCATCGACGACGGCGGTACGTAGCAACGCGCACGCGTGCTCACGACCGACCAGCGGCGACGTGGTTTTCATCCGACGATTGTGGCCCAAACCTTGCTCAGCGGCGGAGTTCGAGCAGGACGTGCATGGGGGCTTCCACGCCGAGGTGGTTGATCCGGCTGAACCCGGCGGCCTCGGCGAGCCGAACGAGCTGCCGCTCCCCTGGCAACGATCCGAGGGGGAGCCCGTCTGGTCGATCGGACAACGCGTTCGGGGTGCAGACGAGCGCCGAACAGGCATAGAAGAATTGGCCCACCGGGTTCAGGTTCTCCTCGAGCTGGTCCGAGCCGGCATGTTCGACCAGGAGCACCACACCGTCATCGGCGACGAGCTCGCGAGCCCTGGCCAGTGCCGCATCGGGGCGGCCGAGGTCGTGCAGAGTGTCCGCGAAGACGATCAGGTCGTACGGCCCGCCGGTCATCTCGCTGGCCGCGGCCACATCGAAGGCCACGCGCTCGGCGACGCCGACGTTTGCGGCGGCGGCGCGGGCACGGGAGATCGACGCGTCGTCGAGGTCGATCCCCGTGCAATGCACTGCGGGGAACTCCTCGGCGATCGCGATGGCGACCGCACCGTAGCCGCAGCCGACGTCGGCGACGCGGCCACCGGCCCGGAGGACATCTGACAACCCGTCGATCGCGGAAAGCCACTGGCTGACCAGCGCAGGGACGACGACCGCGCGGCTGATCGAATCCATGGCCTCCGCGTGGGCCGGCGGCAGATCGGCCCAGGAGATTCCCGCGCCCGAAGCGAACACCTCGACGTACCGATCCAGCAAGCCCCACCACACGGCGAGCTGCGTGCAGCTGCCCGCAGCGAGTCCCCGCACCGGCCCGGCCAGCACCGCGGCAAAGCCGTCGTCCAGCCCGAACCGGCCCGTCGACGGGTCGAATGTGAGGTACCCAGCGGCGGTCAGTGACCGCAACCAGTCCCGGGCGTACGGGACGGCCACGCCGGCCCGCTGTGCGATGTCGTCGACACTCCCCTCGCCGGACGCGAGCGCCTCCCAGAGTCCGGTCCGCAGGCCGATCGCGACGAGCGCAGTGCTCGCGGTACTCGCGAGGTCGGACAGCAGATGGCTCATCGCCGCCCCGACCGCGTCCTGATCGGTGGTCGGCGTTTCGGTCAGGATCTCGCTCATCGGCTCTTCCTCTCGGTGGGTGAACTCGAGAGAGATAGCGCTACGTGTCTCGTCGCGACTGCGACACGCAGCGTCGCGCCGTCCAAGGCAACTGAGCAACGCAACCAAGTCACCCGTCGAAGAAAGGTCTGGGGCACACCATGGCGATCAGGATCTCCACCCTTGGACACGCGGTCTTGCGGACCGCAGACCTCGACCGGGCACGAGCCTTCTACCGCGACCTGCTGAACCTGCACGAAGTCGCGTCGAGGAATTCGAGGGACAGCAGTGGGTCTTCCTGTCTACGGGGAACTCCCACCACGAGCTGGCCCTCGTCGAGGATGCCTCAGCAGGAACCTCTGGCCCGCTCCACCACCTAGGCTTCAAAGTGGGCGACTCCCTCGACGAGCTGGTCCGGGTCAAGGCAGAGCTCGAGAACGGCGGAGCCCACCTGGACGCGACTCTGGATTTTCGCGTCAGCCAGGCTCTGATCATGACCGATCCGGACGGCACCACCATCGAGCTTTACGTGGATACCCCAGGGGAGCCATGGCGCAGCGACCCCTCGCTCGTCGCCTACGCCGCCCCGCTAGAAATCTAGTTGTCTAGCTGATCCATAACGGGCGCGCCGCACGCCAGTGAGGTTCAGTCGCGCCGTTTTCGTGCCGACGCCCGGTGACTGGCCCGGTCGGGCATCATGAACACCGACGTACCGCGTGCGGAGCTAGTCCACGCGCGCAGCGCAGCCTGGAGTGTGCACGTGAACGGATCGCATTCTGTGCCACCGCACGGGACCGATCAGCCCGCGCATCGGCTGCACACTGCGACCGACCCGGCACCGGCCGAACAGAGCCTTCAGCCGCTGTCCTCGCTTGCCTTCCTCGGCCGGGTAGCTGATGAGGTGGCCCTGGCGAACGACGACTCCGTCGAGGTCATTGCCGCGCTCACCCGGAGCTACCTCAACGCATCCGCAGCGGGAGTGAGCGCGGTCGACCGGGTGAAGCGCACTTTGCGGATCGCGGCACTCGTTCCGCGGGCGCCGTCCAACGACTCATACATGTGGCAGAGCCTTCCCCTTGATCGCAAGTTTCCCGGCGGCGCGGCTGTACTGAACGCTGCAACCTACGCACTGTGCACGCGCGCGGAAATTCTTGACACGTTTCCGAGTGTGATCGAGTACCCGGTAGGCGATAAGGCGCAAGCGCTGTATTGCGCTCCGCTCATTCGACGTGCAGAGATTGTCGGCACGGTGTTCGCAGCATGGGACGGCGAGCACTGTCTTTCCGACGAGCAACGCGCCACGATGCGCATCTTGTCGACGTTGGCTGCGAACATCTTCGAGGAATAGCGTCCAGAGGACGGATCGTCGCGCGCGGGCAGCGTGGCTGGTCGCCTAGAGTCCGGCCAGCTGAGCTACGACCGGCGCAAATGTGTCGGCGGAGTTGGCGCCGATGACGAAGTAGGAGAATCCGCTCTCCTCGCGTCGTCGCTGGACTTCGTCGGCGGCGGCTGATGAATCGCTCGGAAGTATGGCGAGCGAGTCCGCAGCTCGAAGCGCAGCGGGGTCGGTGTCCGGTGGCGTCATGAACGGAGCGACAACGTCGCCGATGACCGGCACGTGGAGGGCGAGTTCGATGTCGCGCTCTGCGCGGAAGCCGCGTGCCAGGTCCACCGTCACGCCTCGAGGCTCAGCCGGTCCCATTGCGAAAGTGACGGTGTCTGCGAAGTCTGCTGCAAGCGCCTGGGCCTTCGCGCCGCGCACGGCCATCACCACGGGCGTGTGCAGGTCAGGGCCGTCAAGATCGCGCAGGGCTATGACGACCTCACGAATCTGGGCCAAACGTTCGCTCGGTAGGACGACGGGCAGTCCGAGTTCACGGAGTTGGTCTTCTATCCCAGGCCGCCCCGCTCCGATGCCCATCTCGAAGCGTCCACCGGTGAGCACCGACAGCGAGTGCGCTTCCCACGCGGTGCTCCACGCCGGACGAACCGGCGAGGCATACACCCACGTGCCCACTCGCAGGTCGGTCAAGGTCGCGGCGATGGCGAGCGCTGGGCCGGGGGCCGGCTGCCATTGCGGGACGTCGGGCATCAGGATCGTCGAGTAGCCACTGTCGGCGATTCGGTGGACCCGATCTCGCCAGTCGCGCAGGTCAGCGGTGATCGGGACGACGACACCGAATCGCAACGGTCTAGTTCGGCCGCGTGCCGTGGTCTCCGTCATCGTCGCCGAGTCCCTTCACTGTCTGCCCGGGTGCCTTCGGCCCAGTTCCTACTCCATCATCGAATGGGCTCCGGCGATTTCGACAACGTACGTCGAAATCATTGATCTGCCGCGTACTACAAGATCAGCCGAAGGTCACGAAGCGGACCCCGAGGCTGCTCACGCTGACCGAGCTGCTCGTCACGTTGCACGCTCGCGCGGTGATGTTGTTTGCCGCGACGACACGGAACGGGCCGAACATCACACCCGGCGGCATCGCCACGGCGCCGGTGTAGCTCATGATCACCGCCTCGCCCACTGCTGCGCCGCTGACCCCGAAGTTGAGCGTCGCGCAACTGTTCGCGCCGAGGCTGAAACTGATCGCGCCGCTCACGTTGGCGCCGACGAGGTCGGCGAGCCCGATGGAATTGGGGGCCACCTTGGCGCCGGTGACGCTGTTGGCGGCGAGTTCGGAGTTGCCGATCGCACCGGCGGCGATGTCGGTGCCGGTGAGCGAGTTGTCGATGATCTCGCCGCCGTCGATGGTGTTGTCGGCGATCTGGACAGCTTGGACGCTGTCCGTGCCGAGATCGGCGTTCCCGATGCTGCCGTCGGCGACGTCTGCACCCGTCACGGTGCCGTCCTTGATGCGGTTGCTTCGTATCGTGTTAGCCGCGATCTTCGGGTTGGTCACGGCGCCGTTCTGGATCGACTGGGTGTCGACCGAGTTTCGCGGAAGCGAGGTGACGGCGTAGGCCGTGCCCCCGAGCGCGAAAACCAATGCGAGCGTCGCGGCGACGTCTGCATAGCGAGGTCGAGGAAAGCGGAGTTTCATGGCGGTCCTCCCATTTCGATGTTGATCGCTGAGTGAGCAGGTGGCGCGCAGGCTAGCGCCAGAGCTGATCAGCGCGCGAGCAATTCGTCACGGAGAGTGCCTAACTGCTGGAAGGTCGACTTCGAATCATGCCGATGCTGGCCAATGCCAAGGTCTCAGCGCCAGAACTCGGCGAGCTGTTCGGCACGGGCTCTGCCTTGGTCGTAGCCGGCGCGCGCGGCGTCCGGGCGCAGCGAGAGATCCATTGCGTTGGCGCCGAACAGGTGCTCGGAGTCGGGGGCCGGGAAGATGGTTTCGACTGTGCTGCCGCGCGCACGGAGTTCGTCAAGCTGAGTTGCAAGATGCATGCCCCAGTTCCGCGGCTGCAGTGATCTGCCGCCGAACGGCGACAGCACGAGCACCCGTCGGTATCCGCTTGCCAGGTCGGCATTCTCGGCGTTGGACCGGTAGCCGCCATCGAGGTATCGGCTGCTGCCGATGCTGTAGGGCGGCACACCGAAGCCGTTACTGCAGCTTGCTGCGACGGCATCGACCAGGTCGACACCGCTGTGACGGTCGAACACGACCGGTTCACCGGTGTGGGCGTCGACTGCCGTGATGAGCACCGTCCGGTCCGGCCAGTGCTGGCTCGGCAGCCGCGCGGCGACGGCGGCACGCCATCGCGTCTGCCAGGAGCCGTCCGACGCCGCATCCATCTCGAGTGCCGCGGCACCCAGTCTCCGACGCATGTCGGCGGCGTCCTCGGCGGCGGCGATGATCGCGCTCATTCGCTCCAGATGGTTGGCCACCGGCCCGATCGATGCACGACCACGATCGCGTCCCCCCGGTCCGGTCACGGGCGGTGACGCAGCGGCGAGGATGGCGGCAAGCAGTTCCGTCGGGGTCGCGCTGGTGATCTGCGCAGCTGCGGTCGATCCCGCCGACGTGCCGATGATCAGATCGGCGCCGGTCACGTCCAGTCCCGCATCGAACAGGCCGGCGACGACGCCGATGTCCCACGCGTTTCCGGTCGATCCGCCGCCGCCAAGAACTAGCGCGCGCTCGCCCGCCGCGGGAATCCGCCTCGTGGCGTCGACCTGCGGCTGATCCCGGTCGGACCTCGGCCGGTCGGAGGCCGTCGTCGACGTGACGTGCGCGGTGGAAGGTGCTTTGTTCATGGGAGTCGCCTCTCGCGAAATGCTTGGCGGGCGCTCCCGGTCGCGACTACAGTCGCGCGGTCGTGCACTGCAGGAGAGCACCCACTGCGGATATTGCGTACACGGGTCTCACCTCCTGCCGATAAAGCACGATGACGGCAACGATCGCACACCCGCGACGCGGCGGGCAACCGTGATGTCGGTGGGTCGGGGAACACTCGAAACCGTGACATCCGCGCGACCCGAACCCACGACCCCGCAGCGAACTCCATTGCTACGGGCGGTTGATTGCATCACCGTGCCGGTGCCTGATCTCGATAGCGGGCTCGCCTTCTATCGGGACGCGCTCGGTCATCGGCTGCTGTGGCGCAACAACGAGGTCGGTCAGGCAGCCGTGGCCCTGCCCGAGGCTGATACCGAATTGGTGCTGACGACGGGTCAGAATTACGCCCCTGGGTGGCTCGTGGCCTCGGCCGACGAGGCTGCTGAGGCGATCCGCTGCGCTGGTGGGCGAATCGTCACCCAGCCGTGCGACATCCCGGTAGGCCGTCTGGCTGTGACCGCGGATCCGTTCGGCAACGTCCTCGTGCTGCTCGACCTGTCGAAGGGCCACTACCTCACTGATGCCACCGGCACCGTCACTGGTACCGCTGCGACGTGATCTAGGCGGCGCGCGCGACGCCGAGGGAGAAGGCGCTGGCGAACTTGGGCGCACCCTTCTCGTAGAAGACGTCGACCTCGCTGATTGAGAACCCCGCGCCGGTCAGCAGTTCGAGGATGGGCCGGCTGAAGGTGCAACCCGCAGCAACGCGTCGCTCGATCGGATCCATCCGCCGCTGCCACCGCTGCACCTTCGGGTCGGGCGCCAGCCCGTGCTCCAGGAAGTGCAGCGGGGCGCCCGGCTTGAGAACGCGCCGCAATTCGAGAAGTGCAGTGTTCACGTCGGGGATCGTGCACATCGTCCACGTGGTCAGGCCCGCATCGAAACTGTCGTCCTCGAACGGCAACGCCGCACCGTCGAGACCGGCACGCTCCACCAAGACCGGACTGGCGGCGAGTCGCTTGGCTGCGAGTTTCCAGGCGACGTCTGAAGGTTCGACCGCAGCGACCCGCGCCACCGTGTTCGGGTAGTAGGCGATGTTGAGTCCTGAGCCGAAGCCGACCTCGATCACTTCACCGGCGAGGCCTTCGCAGACACGAGCACGCAGCCCGCGCAATGGCTTCGCACCGCACACCGTATTGATGATGCGCGGGGCCACTCGGTCGGCGTAGAAGCCCACGTCCGTCACCTTACTTGCGACCCGCCAGCAGGTGTCACGACCAGCGCCGGCACGCGTATCGTCGTGGCAGGAGGCCTTGTGATCATCTCTGCCCGCACGATCATCGCTACGGGACTGGTACTAGTCGCGGCGTTGATCATCGGGTGGTTGGATCTGCCCTTACTGGCGACCGCGTTGGTATCGATCGGGTCGGTCGTATTCCTCGTACTGGTCGCGCTCGTTGCGGCCAAGTATCTGCGCCACGGCATGTGGCCACCGGGGTAGCACATCTGCTACCGCCGGCAAAGCACTCGGGTCAGCGAGCGGTTCTGGCCTGCGCGCAGAAGCTAGAGCTGCGACTTGGACCAGTCGACTCGCTTGGCGGCGACAGTCGGTGAGCCGACGTCGATCTGGATGTCCTCGTGCGAGCGCAGCGCGATGTTCGGCCGGGTTTCCGGCATAACGAACGCCGTTGACGAACACGGCGAGTTTCCCGGTCGCCGGGCCGACCCGGTCAGGTGTTAGCGGTTGCTGCCAGATCGCGAAGAACTGGCCGAGGGTGTAGTTGGCCGTCGTCGGCGACTCGACGTGGATGATGCCGTCCTGAGCATGCACGTGCAGCCAGTAGTAGCAGCGGCTGGCGCTGTCAAACCCGCCGTTAGCGGTCTGCTGGGCAACCGGCGCAACTATTCCGATGCCGGCAGGGATGGGTCGCAGCGTTCCGTCGACGTAGACGGTGAGGTGCGTGTGGATGTGATAGGCGACCTGTTCATCGGTGTTGCACTGCACGCCGTCGACCGTCTGGCCGCTCACCGCCGTAGTCGCCGGTGCGAGCAGTCGACCTTCTTCCAAGGCGATGCCTTCTGGGCCCATCGGGCCGGAGAGCACCTGGGCGGCGACGTCGGAGGCTTTCGGTGCTGGCTGCGACGACCCGCTGCTCACGACGACGGTGATCGCGACAGCAGCCGCAGCCGCAACAACTGCCGCAGCCGCCCAGATCAGGATCCGCCGACGTCGTTGCGCGCGTCGTTGCGCGGCACGGAAGGCGATAGTTCGCTCCCGTGCCGACCCGTCCCGAGGCCGTCGTTTCGGCGGCGGAGCCTTTGCCATGCGTGTCGTCAGGCTACGGCGCTGAGCAGGCCTGCGTGGTGCAGACCGCTTCGGGCAGCGTCGACGTAGCCGTCGCGTGCCACGAGGTCATACCGCATGGCGACCAGCGTGCGGGCCGAGGCAAAGTCCCGGGTGCCTCGTGTCGCCGCATGTCCCAGGAACCCGAACAGCGCGCCCCACGCGGTACCGATGACTGCGCCCACCACGAGCAGACCGAGCAACGAGCCGGTCGTGAACATGCCCAGCAGCAATCCGATGAGCAGGCCGAACCACGCCCCGCTCGCGGCCCCCGCCGCGGCTGCGCGGCCCTTGGTGAGCCGGCCGGTGACGCGCTCGACGAGGCGCAGGTCAGAGCCGATGATGTCGAGGTGCTCGACCGGGAAGCCGTCGTCGGACAACCGGTCGACCGCCCGTTGGGCGGCGGCGTAGTCGTCATATCCGGTGACGGTGTTCCACGCGGTGTACGCCGCGTCGAGCCGTGGCGGGCTGGGGAATGCCGGAAAACGCCCGGTGAGTGCGGCCATGATGAGCCTCCTGGTTGAAGTCGTGCCCTCATTGTTGGCTTCCGGGCTGTGCGTCCACCCTGTTTTCGCTGTGCAGGAGCGCAGCACGACGCGCCGTTCTCCGCGCGGCCGGTTGGGCGCGGTCGAGTTATCGTCCGGACTGTGACCGACCTGTTCGCCGAGACCCGATCCGACGTGACGCCTGCCGGTCCGCTGCCGCGTGTGGAGATCTACACCGATGGGGCGTGCAAGCGGAATCCGGACGGCCCCGGCGGCTGGGGCGCGGTGCTGACGAGCGGATCGCACCGCAAGGAGCTGCACGGCGGCTCGCCGAGCACCACGAACAACCGGATGGAACTGACCGCGGTCATCGAGGCGCTCGGCGCGTTGAAAGGCCCCAGCGAAGTCGAGCTGTTCACCGACAGCCAGTACGTCCGCAGGGGCATTACCGAGTGGATCCAGAACTGGAAGATGCGCGGCTGGAAGACGATGGACAGGAAGCCGGTGAAGAACGTCGACCTTTGGCAGGCATTGGACGAGGCGAGACGGCCACACCGGATCAATTGGCGATGGGTGAAGGGCCACAGCGGAGACCCGGGCAACGAGCGTGCAGACGAGTTAGCGAATCTCGGCGCAGCCGAGCACGCGTAGCAGTACCGCGTTGTGCGGAGCGCGATGGCACGCTCCGCACAACCCGGGGATCCGGCTACCGCTACTTATGCCACTTGATCGTGACGTCGGTCTTCGTCCCTGTTTGGTTGGTGCTCTTCGCCGACACCGTGCCCTTGGCGCCTTCGTAGGTGCCGGTACCGCCGGTCAGCGAACCGGTGACTTCGCCGGTGGAGACGTTGAACTTGAGATGCGCCAGCAACAGACCGCCCTTGAGGGCCAACGCCACGTCGCCGGTCGTCCCCTTGAAGTGCGTGAGGTCGAAGCCGGCGGCCTTGCCCGCGATCTTCGCCTTGTCGGTTCCGGCACTTGTGGTCTTGTTGTAGTTGAGATTGCCCGTCTGAGTGAGCTTCAACTTGATCGTGTGAGTAACGGCCTGGGACGGGTTGGCGTCGGCCGGATTCATCGCCAGCACACCGGCGCCTGCGGCCACCGCGATCGAAACCGAGACAGCAATGATGCGAGCCTTCATGGGGGTTCCCTCCTCGAGACAGATTTGACGAAACCGTCAGTTGATCACCGTATGGATCATCCTGTGCGACCGAGGTGAGATTCAGCCTCCGTGTCGCGGCTGCGTTCCTGATTGACGGTTGGAGTCCAATGTAATATCTTTGTTAAGGCCTGATCAGTTGACGTTGGGGACTTCCTGCTCAGCCGCGCGGGAAGCGTCTCAAGGATCGGCAGAGTTCTCAGGTGAGCATTTCGGTCAGCTCGAAGGCCCGCACCGCAAGACCGGTACCACCCGTCGCGCCGACCCCAAAACGAACCGAACCGCCCGCACCCCCGGTGGTCGGGAACCAGCACCCGAGAACGATCGGCTGGACTGGCGCGGCCGCCTTGGCCATGGGCGGAAGCAACCAGAGCCTGTTCCTCCTGACTGGCCTGATCGCGACTCAGGGCAGCGCTGCGATCTGGCTGCTGGCAATCGGCCTGCTCTTGTCCTGGGCGGCCGCCCCGGGCTGGACCGAACTGACGCTCATGTGGCCCGATCGAGTCGGCGGCATTGCCGCAACATGTGCCGAAGCCTTTCGCCGCTACAACCCAGTGCTCGCGAACCTGACCGGCGTCTGTTACTGGTGGGGGTGGGTGCCCACCTGCGGGTTGACCGCATTGCTGTCCGCGCAGGCGCTGCACGACTGGTACCTGCCAGGGGTGCCCGTCACGGCGATGGCGGTCGCGATCGTCGTCGCATTCGCGATACTCAACTTGTCCGGGATCGCCAGGGTGTCCTGGGTCGTGAAGTACATCGCGGCCGGCGCCGCATCGCTGGCGCTGCTCAGCGCTGTGCTGCCGTACATCCACGGTGACGTGAACGCCTCCCGAGCGACATCGTGGCACCTGCTCTCACCGTTCCACGGTGTCTTCGGCGGGGTGTCCAGTGCCATGGCCGGGTTGTATCTCATCGGCTTCGCTGCCCCGGCCTTCGAGGCCGCCACCTGTCACGTCGGCGAGATGCGCGACCCCGCAAAGTCGCTGCCACGGGCGATGCTCGCGAGCGCACTGATGGCCGGGCTGTTCTTCCTGGTGCTGCCCGCCACCTGGTTGGGCGTCTTCGGCAGCTCAGGTCTGGGCGCGGCGAGTGGTGCCGGCCTCGCGCACCTGCTCGGTCCGACCTTTGTGCCGCTGTTCGGTGGGCTCGCCAAGAGCGCAGCGATCTGGTTCCTGGTGCTGAACATGTTCCACGGCACACTCCAGCCACTGGCCGGCGCTTCGCGCACCCTCTCGCAGCTGTCCGAGGACGGATTGCTGCCGCACCTGATCGGCCGCCGCAACCGCTACGACGCTCCGCACATTGCCATCGTGCTGACAGCCGTCATGGCAACGGCGTTCCTGCTGGTCGGCGATCCGCTCTGGATGATCGCCGCAGCGAACTTCACCTACCTGATCAGCATCGCGCTACCCAGCATCGCGGTGTGGCTGCTGCGGCGTGATGCGCCAGATCAAGAACGGCTGTGGCGGGCGCCGCGGGGCACGATCATGCTCGGCGTGAGCGCTGCGGTCGCGTGGCTGATCGCGACGATCTTGGGATTCCGGCAGTTCGGCATGCCGGTCGTGCTGTCCGGCTTGGCCCTCGCCTACTCCGGATCACTTTTCTACCTGTGGCGACGCTTCACCGACCTGCGCCACGAGCGCCGGAAGGGAAGGACGCGCAGCCTGCACGTCAAACTCACCGGCGCGATGCTCGCGGTGATGATCCTTGACGGTGCCGGCTATCTGCTCGCCGTGACCTCGAGCGGGCACGGCAGCCCGGCTCGGGTGGCCCTGTTGGAGGACATCTTCGTCGCCGTCGCGCTGGTCTCCATCGGTGTCGGGCTGGTACTGCCGGGCATGATCGCTCACTCCGTGACTCAAGTCGCCGAGGCCGCAGATGAACTGTCACTCGGCACGCTCACCGAGCTCACCCACGCGATGGAGGCCCTTGGTCGCGGAGACCTCGATCAGGCCCGCGCGACACAAGAGATGAAGCCAGTCGTCGTGACGAGCCGCGACGAGGTCGGTGCCATGGCGGCAGCCTTCAACCACATGCAGGACGAGATCAGCCGGGCGGCACGCGCGCTCGACGGAGCGCGCGAAGCGTTGAGTCGCTCGCGCGGCGACCTCGAGTACCTGGCCACCCACGACTCGCTCACCACATTGCCAAACCGTCGTCACGCGAAGGAAGAGGTGGAACGGCTCATCGCTGAATGCGTCGTGGCCGGCCGCCGTTGCGCCGTGGTGGCCCTCGATCTCGACGGCTTCAAGTACATCAACGACAGCCGCGGCCACGCGGTCGGCGACGACGTCCTCACCCAGGTCGCGGAACTCTTTCGTTCGCAACTCCGGCCGACCGATTTCATCGGACGAGTCGGCGGTGATGAATTCGCGGCCGTCCTACCGAACATCGGCGCCGACGAAGCACAACTCGTGATCCTCCGGTTGCTGGAAGCCCTGCGGGCGGAGGCGATCGTCGTGCAGCACGGACGAGCCGTCCGTGTCACGGCCAGCGCCGGGATGGCCTTCCTCATCCCGAACGAGCCGCAGACTGCGTCCGACCTGCTCGTCGAAGCCGACGTCGCGATGTATCAAGCAAAGGACAGCGGTCGCGACCGGCTTGCCCTGTATTCCACCGGCGACCTCAGGCAAGCCGACCTTCGCGGCCGGCATGCGTGGGTGGATCGGATCCAGGACGCGCTCGAGAACGACCACTTCGTCCTGCAGGCACAGCCGATCTTGAATCTGCACACCGGAACGGTCGATCGCTACGAGGTGTTGCTACGCATGATCGGGCACGACGGCGTTCTGGTCATGCCAGGCGAATTCCTCCCCGCCGCCGAGCGCTCCGGGCTGATCGGCCAGGTCGACCAGTGGGTCATCGTCGAGGCCTGCCGGATGCTTGCCGAGCAACAACAGGCAGGCAAGAACATCCACCTCTCGGTCAACCTTTCCGGAACCTCGATGGGTGAGCCGACGATGCTTGCCCTCATCCAGCGCGAACTGGCGAAGCTGCCCCGCCGCGGCGGGCTGACCATCGAGGTCACCGAGACCGCGGCAATCACCGACATTGATCGCGCACGGGCCTTCGCCGACCATCTCGAAACTCTCGGCTGCGAGTTCGCCCTCGACGATTTCGGCGCCGGCTACGGTTCCTTCTACTACCTCAAGCATCTGCCGTTCGACTACCTGAAGATCGACGGCACGTTCATCCGCGATCTGTTGACCGATCGCGCCGATCAGGTCCTCGTTCGCTCACTTGTGCACATCGCACGCGAGCTGGGCAAACACACCGTCGCCGAGTTCGTCGAAGATCAAGCCACCCAAG
Source organism: uncultured Actinomycetota bacterium (assembly GCA_963794885.1). GTDB lineage: Bacteria > Actinomycetota > Actinomycetes > Mycobacteriales > Jatrophihabitantaceae > RYN-133. The sequence goes on along the minus strand of CAWCFH010000004.1, from coordinate 35,988 downwards.
ACAAGTTGCGTGAGCTCGGCGTTGACTACGCCCAGGGCTATCACATCGGCCGACCGGCACCGCTCAGGACGCATCAGGGCGTGTTCGCAGCCTGACGCGAAAGCGGGTTTTGGGCGGTCTGCCCGATACCGCACCCCGCACTCGGACAACCCGTGCCAGGCTCGTATCAGAACCGGCCCAGCCGCCTCCTGCGCTTGATATGAGTTCTCAATCTTCGGTGGGCATGGCTCGATGATCACGTCGGGCTGACGGCCGAACGAGCAGCGGGAGGGCTTATGAACAAACGGATCAAGGCACTTGTCATGGCCACAGCACTGGTCGTGCAACTCGCCGTCGGCGTGGTGGTGGGCGCGGGCTCGGCATCCGCGTCGACCGGGCCGGCTGACGACCGGCAGATGACGGCACCGGTCGGCTGGTGGACCTACACCGGCGCCACCGTCACGACGCTGAGCAGCTTGCTGAATACGAACCACGCCCGGCTGACCGACCTCAAGGTCGACGATCCGAGCATTCCGACCTTCACGGCAGTGATGGTGTCGAACAGCGGCCCGTATGCCAGCGGTTGGTGGTGGTACGTCGGCGAGACACAGGCACAGGTGAGCTCGCTGCTCTCGACCAACAATGCCCGCCTGATATCGGCGCAGGCGTACAACACTTCCAACGGAGTTCGCTACGCCGTCGTCATGGTGAGCAACACCGGTGCAAACGCCAAGGCCTGGTGGTGGTACGTGGGGACCACGACTCAACTGTCGACCGACCTCACGAACAACCATGCCCGGATGATCCAGGTGACGCCGTATCCGGGCAGCACCACCACCTACGTCGCCATCATGGTCGACAACACCGGCACCAACGCGAGCGGCTGGTGGTGGTACGTCCACGAAAGCGTCTCGACGATCAGTTCGCAGCTGTCCACGAACAAGGCCAGGCTGGTCGATCTGAGCAGGAACGACGACGGCACGTACAACGTCGTCATGTACAGCGACACAACCACCCGCTGGTACTGGTACGTGGCACAAAGTCCGTCCGCCGCGGTCGCGCGGGCCGGACAGCAAGGCGAGCGGATCATCACTGCGACGTCGTACGTCATCAGCGGTACGAAGTACTACTCGGTAGTCGAGACGCAGAACACGAACGCGACCGCAGAGAAGCTGTACGACATCATCGCTCCGACGATCGACTCGGGTGCGTTCGGCTTCTATCTCAAGCAGGTCGGGCACCCGGAGACCGCCGGGCTGGAAGAGAACACCCAGTACGAACCGGCGAGCGCGCTCAAGGTGCTCTATCACGCGTACTCGATCCATCAGGAGTCGTTGGGCAACTCGCACGACGGCGACTCGATCACCTATCACTACGACCCGGCGCACCCCAACAACCAAGGCATCTGCCCGGACAACTTCCCGTCGACCGTCGACGACCAACCTGAAGAACGCCGACCAGCAGATGATGTGGAACTCCGACAACCGGATGACCCGCGGCATCCTCGAGAAGTACACGAAGGCCTCGATCCTGAGTTACGGAACGTCTCTGGGACTCACCTCGACCGCGATCAACCACAACATCGGCTGCCCGACGCCGGCGACACACAACCGCACGACACTGACCGACCTCGGCAAGGTCTACGAGGCATACCAGAACGGCACGATCACCTCGAACGCGAAGTGGAAGGCCGAGTTCAAGTCGCGGATGCTCAACGATGCGAACTACAGCGGCTTCCAGTCATCGATCTGCCCGGTCGTGCAGTCCGTCGCGAGCAGTCTCGGCAAGAGCAGCGCGACGGCCACCAAGTTCTGCAACGCGATGAGGTGGCTGGCCAAGGGCGGCAGCTACCAGTACGGCGGCTCGCTGCCCTACACGGTGTCGTGGGACGGCCTGTCGCTGACCGGCGTGCCGTACAAGAACACGTCCGGCAAGATCCACCGTCGATTCTTCATCTTCGGTGAGTACGTCGACGGCACCACGATCAATTCGCAGGCCGAGGCAGACGCGATCAACACCGCTCGCAGCAACGAGTACCTGGCGGCGATGCGGCCTTACATCCACGACGCGCTGAAGAACTGGAGCTGATCAGCGCCGAGCTGAGGAGCGGGCCGGGCGTCGTCGTGACGAGCCGCCCGGCCGGTTCCCCGCACGCGGTGCAACCGGTCGTGATACCGGAACGTCGATCGCCTCGCCGGACGCGGCAAGGGCGCGCACGTCCGGATGACCCGATCCGACCGAGCTGATCTGTGCCTTGACGTCTGCCGTGCGGTGCAGTCGCGCGAGATCGGCCACCTGCTCGGGCTCGACAAGACTGAGCACCGTGCCGGACGCTCCGGCGCGCGCGGTCCGGCCCGAGCGGTGCAGGTAGTCCTTGTGATCCTTCGGCGGATCGAAGTGGACGACGAGGTCGACGTCGTCGACGTGGATTCCGCGCGCGGCGACATCGGTGGCGATCAGCACGCGCGCCTGACCGGATGCGAAGGCATCCAGCGCACGGCGACGCTGATTCTGATTGAGGTTGCCGTGAATCGCGCCGGCGTCGACTCCGCGGGCGCGCAGCTGGCGAGCCAATCGGTCGGCGCCGTGCTTGGTGCGGACGAAGAACAGCGTTCGCGCGGGGCGCACCGCGATCTCGGCCGCTACGGCGAGCTTGTCCTGACGCGCCAATCGGAACACCCGATGCAGCATGTCGGGAGCGTTCGCGTTGTCAACGGCATGGAACGCGGGGCGCTGCAGGTAACGAGAGGCGAGCTTGTCGACATCGCCGTCCAACGTCGCCGAGAACAACATGCACTGCCGATTGCTCGGCGTGGCATCGAGGATCTGGCTCACCGCGGGAAGGAATCCGAGATCGGCCATGTGATCGGCCTCGTCGATGACGGCCACGCTGATCTCACGCAGGTTGGTGTCACGGCGATTGAGCAGGTCGAGCAGGCGGCCCGGGGTGGCCACGATGATGTCGACACCGCGTCGGAGTTCTGCAATCTGTCGCGACATGGACGCACCGCCCACGATCACGAGTACGCGTAGGCCGGCCACGCGTGCCGCGGGCTCGATCGCGGTAGCGACCTGATCGGCAAGCTCACGGGTCGGCACGAGCACCAGACCGCGTGGGGTCTTGGCATGGGCGCCGGTGCTGAGCCGAACGACGAGCGGCAGGCCGAAGGCGAGCGTCTTGCCCGAGCCGGTCTGTGCGCGGCCGAGAATGTCCCGCCCGGCAAGCGCGTCCGGAACGGTGCGGGCCTGGATAGGGCTGGGCCTGGTGATTCCGGCATCGGCGAGCGCCTTGACGATGCCCGGTGGCAGACCGAGCGCGCCGAAGTCGGCGATGTCGGGCAGCGGGCGTTGCATCGCCGCGGCGAGATCACTGTCGGTGCGGCCGCCGGTGGGCCGAACCCGTGCTGGCGCCGGTGTCGGTCGGGATCCGTTCGACGGACGGCGACGACGGCCACTCGGGCGCGGCGAATGATGAGCAGTTTGTACAGACACGAATAGTTCCTAAAGCTAGGCAGGCCGCTGAGAGAACGGCCTGTCCGCTAGGAGAAACCAATGTCGTGCAGCCACGCGGAATTACTCATCCGCGAGAGGCGCGGCAAGATCGCCGCTCACCATCAGCCTACACGTGATCGCCGGACAACCTCAGCCGATGCTGATCATTTGCATCACATCATCGCTCGGAAGCGGTCCGTCGATCACCGCGCTGACCCGGCTCTCGAGCAGATCGGCTGCACCGCCGTACAACGAGAGAAAGGCAGTGTCAGCCGCATCACGTCCGCTGGCGATGCGTAGGAGACTCTCGCGCGGAGCGAGCAGGGTCGCATCGACGACGCGCCAGTCGCCGTCGATCGCCGCCTCGGCGACGGCGTGGAAATCCATCGGGTCCAGCCCCGGCGCGTAGACGGCGGCGAGCCGTGCCGGGACGTCCAGAGCGCGGAGCAGGGCGACCACGAGGTGCACGTAGTCGCGGCACACGCCTTGCCTGGACAGCAAGGTGTCGACGGCGCCGTCGGTCGGACCGCTGCTTCCCGGAACGTAGTCGAGCCGCGAGCCGACCCAGGACGAGACTGCGGCAAGCAACTCTGCCCCGCCGCTGATGCCGGCGAATTCGGCCTGCGCGGTCGGCGCGAGCCGATCCGACTCGGCGTACCTGCTGGGTCGCAAGTACCGGATCGAGTCAGCCTTGGTGACCGGTGTCGCGATGATGGCGCCGCGCACGCTGGCGCGATATGCGACCTCGACCCGTCCCGCCGGCGGATGCATCAGGTGCACCCGACCCTCCGGAGTCGGAACTTCCTCGACGTCGATCGCCTGGCCCTCGCACGTGACGGTCAGCGACTCGTCGAGTTGATCAGGCAACGCTCCGTCCACCGCCACCTGCAGCATCGCCTGTAACGGTTGGTGAACCTCGAACACGAGGTTGGCTTCGACGTGCCGGGGAGCGATCACCCACTAAGTATCAAGGACGCGCGTTCGGCTAGTGGACGCGCTTGGTGGCACCCACCAGCACGACCTGCCCCGACGAGTCCTCGCCGCCGCCGACACGCTGTCGGGTCACGGTCAAGGTGGGGAACGCGTCGGGGGGCACGCCGGACCAGAGCGTGACGTTCTCGGGCTGGTTGAACGTGCCGATCGGGACGAGGACGCCGGCCGCGTTCTTCAACCACGCCTCGTAGTACGCACCGCTGTCGCGGCGGGGCAAGCCGGTCGCGTTGATCTGGATCCGCCAGCCGCCCGGGGTCTTGGTGAGGGTCGCATTCCCCTTGGCTCCCGGTGCCAGCGGTGTGGCGGTGAGCGCGGCCGCGAATTGTTCCGGCTGACTGCCCGATCCGCCGAGGTTGACGGCGACGCCGATTCCGACCGCGAGCAGAACGGCGGCCGCGGCAGCCAAGATCACATACCGGACCCGCTTCGAACGGCGCTGGGTGAGGTCCGTTACGGGGGCGGCCGGAGGGGGCGCGGATTCGGGCGCGGCGAGAGCCGCCGCGGTGATGCCGTCGACAACGCGCTGCTGCAGGCTCGGATCGGGTTCGGCCCACAACGCCGGATCGGCGAGCAGGCTGCGCAGGCCGTCGAGCTCGGCCCGTTCGGCGGCGTCGAGAGAAGCCGCGTCGTCCCCCGCGACGTAGGCGATGCGCTCGTCGTCAGTCATGGGATTCAGCTCCTCTCTGTCCGAGTTCCGGTCGGTCATTCGAATCAACATCATCGCGCAGGTGTCCGAGCAGGCCCAGCAGACGACGGTGGGCTCGATGGGTGCGTGACTTGACCGTTCCCACCGGAATATCAAGACGTGCAGCGATCTCGCTTTGCGTCAGGCCGCCGAAGTGCTGCATGCGGACCAATTGCTGCTCGTCCTCGGGCAGCGACTCGACTGCGCGGCGAACCTCCCACACGTCGTAGATCTGCTCGGCCGACGGTGGCGGGGTGGCCAGCAGGGTCTCGGCATCTTCGATGTTGCTCTGGTTTCGATGTCGTTGTGACTGCCGGTGAACGTCGATGGCCACCCGTCGGGCGATGGTCGCCAGCCACGGTCCGAATGCACGTGTCGCATCGAAGCGTTCCGACGAGCGCCACGCTTGAAGGAAGGTCTGCTGCGTTGCGTCCTCGGCCAGCCCTCGATCGCCGAGCACTCTGAACGCGACAGAGAAGACCAGCCGACCGTAGGTGTCGTAGACAGCGCGCACCGCATCCGGGTCGCCGGTGGCGAACTCCGCGGCCATCTGGGCGTCGCCCATCACCACCGTCGTCACGTTACCCGCCTCGGCATCTCCAGTGCAGTGCCAACATCTGCGCCCTTAGTACGTGGCCGACAGCGAATTCGGTTCTTTGAACTCTGGTGAGAACCGATCTCGCCGGTACCCCCGTACCCATTGCAAGCGTCGAGTTGGTCGGCGCCCCCCCATAACTTTCCGGAGGTAGTAATGAAGCTCTCGAACACGAAGGCCGGCGCACTCATCGGGCTCGCTGCAGTGGCCATGGGTGGTGCGAGCGCAGTCGCGGCGACCAGCTCGGCCAAGGCGTCGCACGACGAGACGACCTTCTCGCTCGTCAGGTCAGCCGGGTCGGAGGCCGCGGGCTGCCTGCCGAACGCCGGTGCGCGGGTGCACATCACGAGCAGTGGCGCAGTCGAGACGTTGACGATCGACGCGCACGGCTTGCCGAAGCACACCGACTTCGACACGTTCATCACCCAGTTGCCGAACGCGCCGTTCGGCATCGCCTGGTACCAGGGCGATCTCGAGACCGACAAGCACGGCAACGCGCACCAGTCCTACGTCGGGCGGTTCAGCGTCGAGACCTTCGCGGTCGCACCGGGATCCGGCCCGGCGCCTGTCGTGCACACCTCGCCGATCCCGGACGCGAACACCAACCCGGCCTTCGCGCCCGTGCACATGTACCACGTCGGCGTGTGGTTCAACTCGGCAACCGATGCTGCCGCCGCAGGCTGCGCGAACACCGTGACGCCGTTCAACGGTGAGCACAACGCGGGGCCGCAGGCGCTGAGCACGAAGCAGTTCGCCGACACGCGCGGACCGTTGCGCCGCCTCAAGCCCTAGCACGGTGGAGGGAGTGGCCACGGAGACCGCGAGGTCTTCGTGGCCACTGCCGTTTCTCGCCAGGTGATCATGCATCGGACGGATCGCAATGAGCAGCGACGCGGACAACTCCGCCGACCGTGTTGACACTGGCATATTCGACAGATGAACACTTCTCCGATGCAGGTCGTGGAGCCTTCGGAGTGGTTTCGGATCACGGAGGTCGGCGAGGGGATCACCCTGATCGAAGAGCCGAACGTGCACGGCTTGCTGTCAGCGAACATCTGGCACGTACGGGGTCGCGACCGTGACCTCGTAGTCGACTCGGGGCTCGGCGTCGTCTCGCTGCGCGCGGCGCTACCCGCACTGTTCGACCACGACCCGGTGCTCGTCCTCACCCATGCGCACCTCGACCACATGGGCGGGGCCCACGAGTTCGACGACTGCCGCGTGCACGCCGCCGAGGCGGGCTACGTGCGCCGACCGGAACGGGTGACTCTCGCCGCGCGACCGCTGCTCGAGATCCTAGGCCTACGCGACGCGGTGCCCGCCGATCACGAGCTTCCCGAGATCCTCCTGAAGGCGGTGCCTGACGCCGGTTATGACCCGGCGGCCTACGCGTTGAATGCGGCCGCCGGCGCTATCGATGTCGGTGAGGGTCACGTCGTCGACCTCGGCGATCGAGCCCTGTCCGTTCTTCACCTGCCGGGGCACACGCCAGGATCCATCGCACTGTTCGACTCGGCAGCCGGCCAGCTGTTCACCGGCGACGTGATCTACGAGGGCGGTCTGATAGACGCCTGTATCGGGTCGAACGTGACCAACTACGTAAGCACGATGCGACGCGTGCTCGACATGCCGATCGAGCGCGCCTTCCCGGGACATGGCCCGATCCTCGACCGGCACAACCTGCACGCGATCGCACGCGGCTACATCGAATCGCGTACCTCCTGATCGATGCGGGCCGGCGGATGCTCTCGACCGGCCGCGTCACGAGTGATGCTGAGCCAGTGATGACGGCGCGACAGCACGTGACGCACCCTCCCGAACTATCCGATCTATGCCGCTTGCGCATGGCTCGTCCGCCCAAACGACGGTCAATTCGTGATGTTCGCAGCATCGGAAGGCTGGCAGGATCGCGCGCATGAGGAAGGCCTAGGGCTCGGACCACAAGACTCGTCGCTGCGCCCATGGCCCCGGGGGACCCAATGCAGGCTCGCTTAACGACACGGTCGGCCCTGCTCGCAACGCTGTTCGTCGTCGCGGCGATCTGCGTGGCCATCTCGCCCCGTGCGCACGCGGCGCCGCTCGCCGCGAAGCCGCCGTGGGGCACGAGCAAGGTGTTCCCACTCGCGACCGAAGGAGCCGTCGACTCCGCCTGCCCCACCACGTCAGGGTGCTTCGTGCTGATGCTGCCCACGGGACAGGTGCGGGGAGCAGCTCTGGCCAGCACGCAGAACGGCGGCACTTCGTGGCAGGTGCTGCCGCTGCCAACGAACTTCTCGATCACGTCGGCTGATTCCAATGCGCTTGTTCTCGACGCGCTCGCCTGTCCCTCCGCCACGACATGTCTCATCTTGGGAGAGGACAGCACGACTCAGCATCCGGAGCTTGCCCGGACGTCCGACCGAGGACTGCACTGGAAGGTCATCGCGCTGCCAGCCGCATTCGCCGAGTCGGACTCGTCATTTCTCGCGCCGTCGATCGCGTGCCTGACGGTGACCGTGTGCTTGGCTGCCACCGGCTCCGACCCGAATTCCGGTGCCATCCTCAGCACCACGAATGCCGGCAGCACCTGGCAGGCCAAGAAGACGACCACCTTTCCGCTGGTCTGGATATCGTGCGCATCGAGCAAGGCATGCGGTGCGCTCGGCGGTGGGTCGCTGCTGTCCACGATCAACGGCGGGACGAGCTGGCAAAGCCACTCGTTGCCGGCGAACAGCAGCCAAGCCGACCAGATCGCCTGTAGCGCGGCGGCATCGTGCTTGGCCGCTGGGTCGGCCACCAACGAGATCTGGCGCACCTCGAACCGCGGCGCGACGTGGCACTCGACCACCCTGCCGAAGAGCTTCGGCGTGCAGAGCATGTCGTGCGGCACTGCGGCCATCTGCGAGGCAGTAAGAGCGAATACGCCCACGTCGGCAATCTGGCGCACCACCGACTCTGGGGCGACCTGGAAGGTCCAGTCGACACCGGCGGTCACCGACGGTTTCTCCAAGGCGAACGCTGCGAGCGACACGCTCGACACCATCGTCTGCCGTGGAGCCAAGGACTGCCTGATCGGCGGGCATACCCAGGCCGAACAGATCTCGTTCTACGTCTTCGGCTTCCTGTTGGGAACCGTGAACGGAGGCCAGACCTGGGCTCAGCGACCGCTACCGCAGGGGCTCGGCGAGCTCGCCGGCATCTCGTGCGTTTCGACCGCGCAGTGCGAGGCAGTCGGTAGCCATCCGGCCGGAGTATTCGTCGGCACATCAGACTCGGGTTCGAAGTGGAAGGTGCAGCTCAAGACGGTGCCCGAGGTCGACGGTGCGTACACCGACATCGCCTGCACGAGTTCGAAGCAATGCGTGGCCGTCGGTGGCATAGATACCGGACCGGTATCCGGGATTGGTGCCGTGGCACATTCGACAGACGGCGGAGCGACGTGGGCCACCAAGTCGATCCCCGCCGCATTCGTGCTGTCGGGTGTCAGTTGCCCGTCGGCCACCGTGTGCGTGGCGGTCGGGTTCGCCAGCAACGAAGAAAGTGCCGTGTTGCTCAAGACGGTCAATGCAGCCCGAACATGGACTCAGCAGGCGCTGCCGAGCGGCGTCGGGCGGCTCACCGACGTGGCGTGCGGGTCGACGACCCATTGCACGGCGGTCGGCGATTCCTCCGGCGGCGGGCCGGTCATCGTGGCAACCGGGGACGGCAAGAAATGGAAGATCGAACCGCTGCCAGCAGCGCTGAGCGCGCAAAGCTTCCTTCTGGCGATCACGTGCCCGACAAGCACGGTGTGCGAGGCTGCTGGCGGCGTGTTCGGTGGTGCAGGAGTCCTGATCGTCACGCGCAATGCCGGCGCCAAGTGGGCAATCCAGAAGGTGCCGGCAAGCGCGGGGCAGCTCAACGGCATCGCGTGCGCCTCGGCGCAAAAATGCGACGCAGTCGGCCTCACCCCCTCACAAACAGCTGCCGTGGCGGTACACACCTCCGATGGCGGCTCGCACTGGACCAGCCAACGGCTGCCCGCGGGTGTGGGGTCGTTGACCAGCGTCTCGTGCCCGTCTGCCACGACCTGCTATGCGGCCGGGGCCAGCACGCACGGCGCCGGCATGCTGCTCAAGACCACGTGACCAGGTTGGCGCGTCAGATTGCGTTGAGCCGCAGCGCGAACGTGGTTGGCTCGGCACGCAGGCGGTACTGAGCCAGCACGCCGGGGCCGCATGATGCCGATCCCAGGCCTTGCTGCGCCTTGTCGATGTTGATCCACACCCGATCGGTCGGCTCGAGCGCGTTCGGGTGTCGCGCGACGTCGAGCGCCTCGCTCGGCCAACGGCGCACCGTCACATCGACGGTCGGCTCACCCTCGATGCGCAGCCCCGAGCCGGTTCGGTCGGTGACCTGCATCCAGCGCACGCCGGCTCGATTGCCGTTCTCTTGCGGGAACACGTACGCAGTCTGCAGCTGGTCGATGCTCATACCGAAGCGCCCGACACGAGCGGCCCGCCTGCTGTCGGCGTAGCACTCCCCCGGACCCAATCCGTACCAGTCGACAGCGCTGAGCTCGGCGGGTGCGCGCATACGCAATCCGACGCGCGGCAGCGGAAACGGCCAGTCACCATCCGGGGTCACCTCGACGGCAAGGCGCAACACCTCGCCGTGTGCCGTCCACCGATAGACGACATCGAACCCGAGCCGCGTGGCGGCCGGCGCGACGCGGGTACGCACTACCAGGCCGTCACCTACCTCGACGCTGTCGACGCGGTGGTGCATGCGGTCAAGGCCGAACTCGCGCCACTCGACTTCCAGCGGATCGCGGGCGAATGCGCGCTCGTTGTCGATCGGTGCACGCCACACGTCCAGTCGCGGGCCGTCGACCTCGACGTCGCCGACCTTGACGAGCGCACCCGTGTCGGCGTCGAAGACACCAGTGCCGAGCCGCACTTCGGTGTCACCAGCAAACGGTCGCACCGAGGCAACCAGCTCGACGGGCACCGGATCGCTGACTGCGATCTGACCGAACCCGATCTCATGTCCGGCCGGCGCCCATGTCGCGTCGGCGTCGAGAACGGCGGCGACGGTGAGCCACGACTCGGTCGCAACCGCCGACAGCTTCGGCAGCGGCAGTGTCGCTGAAGCGCCGGGCGCGATCGAGGGGATCGCCAGGGTGCCCCGCTCGACGATGTCGCCTTCGACGGCGTGCGTCCACTCGAACCGCAGCTGCGAGAGGTCGTGCACTTGATAGTGGTTCTCGACGACGAGACCGCCGTCGGAGGAAGCGATGCGCACGGGCGCGAAAACCTGTTTGAGTTCGATCAAGCCCGGCGACGGTGTGCGGTCTGGAAACAGCAGGCCGTCCGCGACGAAGTTCCCGTCGTGCAGCTCCTCGCCGAAGTCGCCGCCGTATCCGTAGAACTCGCCGTGCGCGTCATGCGTGCGCAGCCCATGGTCGATCCATTCCCAGATGAAGCCGCCCTGGCATCTGGGGTAGGTCTCGAACAACTTCTGGTACTCGGCGAGCCCGCCCGGCCCGTTGCCCATCGCGTGTGCGTACTCGCACAAGATGAATGGCATCGCTCGGCGGCGCGCGTCCAACTCCGGATCCGACAACGGCGCCTCGACGCCTCGGCCGATCTCGTCGACCTCGGCATGTGAGGCATACATCCTGCTGTACACGTCGACATAGCGGCAGGTCCAGTCTCGCTCGTAGTGCAGCGGGCGGGACGGATCGCGTGTCCGCGCCCAGTCCGCCATGACGCCGAGGTTCTGCCCCGAACCGCTTTCGTTTCCCAGCGACCACATGATCACGCTCGGATGGTTCTTGTCCCGCTCCACCGTGCGCTGCATCCGCAACAGCAGTTCATCGCGCCACCGCGGATCCTCGGCCGGGTTGTCCGCGATGATCGGCGAGCCGTCGGCGGTCAATGGGGCAGGCTCGTCGGCAAAGAACCCGTGCGTCTCGAGATCGCATTCGTCGATGACATAGAGCCCGTACTCGTCGCACAGTTCGAGGAACCTCGGATGCGGCGGGTAATGGCTGGTGCGTACCGCGTTGATGTTGTGACGCTTCATCAGCACGACGTCGGCCAGCATCGTCTCGGCACTGACGGTGCGGCCCGAGTCGGGATCGAACTCGTGGCGGTTCACCCCGCGGAACAGCACACGCCGCCCGTTCACCGTCAGCACGCCATCGACGATCTCGACGGTGCGGAACCCGATCTGCACGCTCACCGACTCGGCCGGCGTGCCGATCACGGCCGTGTAAAGACGCGGTACCTCGGCCGACCACGGTTCGACGCTGTCGATCTGAACGGTTTCTCCCGCGACGCACTCCAGGCCGAGTTCCTCGATGCGCACCGAGACGCCCTCCTCGGCGTCGACACGCAATTCGCCTCGACCGCTGCGCGCGTCATAGCCGGCGTGCACGAAGAAGTCGTCGATGCCGCCCGGTGGGCGTCGCAGGAGGGTGACATCGCGGAAGATCCCCGAGAGCCACCACATGTCCTGATCCTCGAGATAGCTGCCCGACGACCATTGGTGCACGCGGACGGCGAGCACGTTGGGTTCAGCGCGGCGGATGAGCGCCGACACATCGAATTCCGCGGCGAGTCTGCTGCCCGACGTGATGCCGAGTTCCTGCCCGTTGAGCCAGATCCGCGCGCACGAATCCACGCCGTCGAAGCGGATCACGACCCGGTCGGACCCCCAGGACGCAGGCAGCTCGAAGCTGATGCGGTAGTCGCCGGTCGGGTTCTCCCGAGGGACGCGTGGTGGGTCGATCGGAAACGGATAGCGGACGTTGGTATAGATCGGGTGGCCGTACCCGTGCAGCTGCCAGAGCGAGGGCACGGGCAGCTGATCCCACGCCGAATCGTCATACTCCGCTGCCACGAAGTCGGTGCCGTTCTGCTCGCACGCGCTGTAGCGAAACCGCCAATCGCCATTAAGGCTGATCTGCTCGGCATCCGAGCGAGCCCACGCGCGCGCAGTCGCCAGCCCGCGTGACGGCTGGAATCGCTCCCAGTATCGGTCAACCGCTGTAGTCAACGTCGCTCCTCACATCCGTTCTCACCTATCCAATCAAGAACGGCGTCAGCAGCCGCGACGGCCAATCCAGCAACGACACGTGCCCGACCGAGACGGTGAGGTGTCGCCAAGCTCGGCCAAGACTGGAAAGGACACTTTCGCATAGGGTCGCGCTCGTGCATCCCCTCGCCACGCTTCTCGACGGCGCGATCGACGGCCGGTTCCCGCCACCGGACGGCGGCTGGCATCGCGTCGCGCCGTGGCGCGACGGTGTCGAGGCGGTGTTCGCGTTCACCGGGCACGCCGTTCTCGCGGTGGCCGACGACGTCAGTGACGAGCGGCTCGCCGCGCTCGGCGTCGACGGTGTCGGCGGCGCACACCACCCGCGCGTCCTGCTCGATCTCGCCGGGGAGGCTGGGTGGATCGACAGCCTCGACGCGCTGACCGCGTGTCGAGCTACTGGCGGCGGGGCGCCCTTGGTTGAGCGTCCCGATCTCGCCGAGCACCCCCGCACAGCGTTCGCGCTGGGAGTCCGCGACGACGTCCGCGTGCTCGGCCGTCCCGACAACAGCAGCCGCACGCTCGTCACGATCTCGCGCGGCATCGCCGGACTGTACGAGCTGAGCGTCGAGGTCGACGCCGCCGAGCGCGGGCGCGGTGAAGGCGCCGCGATGATCCGCGCTGCGCTGGCCGCGATCCCGCGCGGCGAGGCGGTCGTTGCCGCAGTCGCGCCGGGCAACGCAGCCAGCCTGCGCGCATTCCACCGCGCCGGTTTCGCCGTGCTCGGGTCGGTGCAGCTGCTCCGTCCACTGCGTTGAAATCAATGCAACAATTGCCATAGTCTGCTGGCCTGGCCCGAGCCAAGGGACGCACGAAGGAGGGCATTCCCAATGGACCTCGACCGAGGTCCCGCCGGATCTGAGGTGACGAGGCTGGACCTGGTGGCGGCAGCCGGTGTCGGGATCATGTCGATCGACGCCACCGGGCAGATCCTGTCGGCCAATTCCGCCGCGACCACGATTCTGCGCTGCCACGAGGCCGATCTGGTCGGTCGGCGCGCGCACGAGGCGTTGAACCGTGACCACGCGGACGATGAGTGCGAGCTGGAACAGTCGGCGCGCAGCGGCCGGCCGGTACACGTCGATGAGGACACCTTCCACCGGGCCGACGGCACGCGCGTCCCGGTGTGGTGGGCGACCACCCCGCTGCGCGACCCGCAGAGCGGATCGGTCGTCGGCGCGGTGCTCGTCTTCGGCGACACGACTGTGCAGCGCGCCCAGGCCGTTGCCGACGCGGCCGAGCGCGACCAGGGGCGCGCCGAGCTCGCGCAGGCGAGGCAGAGCGTTGCCGACCTGGAATGGATCAGCGGGATCGCCCAGGCACTCTCGTCGACGTTGGACGAGCGCGAGGTGCTCGAGCGGCTGGCTCGACTGGTCGTCGGTCGGCTGGCCGACATCGCCGTCACCGACATGATCTCCGAGCGGTCGGCCGTCGAGCGGGTCGGACGGGCCGTCGCATCCGGCTTCAACGTCGACATCGATGCGCTGCTGACCCGCGCGGACATCGCCGCACCATTCGAGGCTGATTCGGCGACCTACCGGACGCTGAACTCAACCGAGGCGGTCCACATCCGGCCGGACAGGTTCGACGACGTAGACGTGCTCAGCCCGCAGTCGCGGTCGATGCTGGCCGCAGTCGGGGCGTCCGACGCGCTCGCCGTCCCGATGATCGCGCGCGGACGGGTCGTCGGCGCGCTGGGCCTCGTCCGGCTCGCCGGCAGCCCTCCCTTCGACGAGATCGACTCACTGGTCGCGACCGACATCGCGCATCGCGCCGCGGCAGCGATCGACAACGCCCGGCTGTACCGCGCGCAGTCCGACATCTCCACCCGGTTGCAGCAGGCGCTGCTGCCCAGGCTGCCGAAACACCTCCTGGTGCGGGCCGCGGTGCGCTACCTGCCGGCACGTAACCGGTTCGACGTGGGCGGCGACTGGTACGACCTGTTCAGCAGCCGCACGAACGCCGACTCAACCGTGCTCGTGATCGGCGATGTGGCCGGCCACGACCTGCAGGCCGGTACGACGATGTCGGCGTTGCGCAACCTGTTGCGCGGGATCGTCGTGTCGACCGACGCGCCGCCGCAGCAGGTGCTCGAGTCGGTCGACGCGAACATGGGCGCGCTCGGGATCGCGGGCACCGCCACCGCCCTGCTGATGACGGTGACGCCCCTTCCGGACCGAACGTTGGCGGCTCGTCTGGAGCAACGCCGGCCACATGCCGCCGTTGCTGCTGTCGCCGGACGGCACGGTGGAGATGCTCAACGAACTGCACGGCACGCTGCTCGGCACCGACATCAGACAGGAGCGCACGCAGCACGAACGGATCGTCGCGGCCGGGACGACCCTCGTGCTCTATACCGACGGCCTGGTGGAGACACGCGACGCGACGATCGACGCCGGACTCACCCATCTGCGGCGCACGGCAATGTCGCTCGCCGCGCCGATCGACGATCCGGCTGCGGTTGCCGTCGAACTGCTCGCGCGCAATCACGCGAGCGCGGAGGATGACACGGCGATGCTCGTGTGCCACCTGCCTGAGCTCAGAAGTTGATCACCTCGAAGGCGACTGCGAACTTCACGCCCATGCGGGCACCGACCTGCCGCGCGAACGACTCCAGGAACTCGCCCGGATCGGCCATCGCGTGCTCGCCGAGCCCGCGCAGGTACTCGGCGTGCGCCTCGAGCGAGGCCACGCCCTGCGCGAAGTGATCAGTCGTGTCGACACCGTGCTCGGCGTGCGCGCTGGAGGCCACCAGCACGTGCTTCGTGCGCCACGGCTCCAGGCCCTCGTCGAGCAGTTCGCGGAACACCCAGCGGTTGGCTCCGTCGCGCACACCGTCGACCACCGCCCTGCCGAGCGCGATGTGGTCGGCCTGGTTGAGCATGCCGGCGCCCCAGCGGTCGTCGTAGTTGCCGGTGATCACCACGTCGGGACGATGCCTGCGTACCGCGCGGGCGATGTCGCGGCGCAGCGGCAGGCCGTACTCGAGCACGCCGTCCGGGTAGCCCATGAACTCGACGACGTCGACGCCGACGATCGCAGCGCCGGCACGTTCCTCGGCCTCGCGCAGCGGTCCGACCTGCTCAGGGTCTAGCGCGTCGATGCCGGCCTCGCCGCTGGTGGCCAGCAGGTAGCTCACCCGCTTGCCCTGCGCGGTCCAGCGCGCGACGGCAGCAGCGGTGCCGTACTCCAGATCGTCCGGATGAGCGACGATGGCCAGCGCGGTCGACCACGACTCGTCTACCGGCTCCAGTGCTTCGGTCACGCTGACGACCGTATCTAGGGTGGGACCATGAGCGACCCCCGGCTCGACATCACGTCCCTGATCATGGACGACCACGAGTGGTTCCGCCGGCAATTCGCCCGGCTCGACGACGCGTCCGACAACGCCGAGCTCGCCTCGATCTGGGAACCGCTCGCCGTCCGCCTCGACACGCATGCACAAGCCGAAGAGACGATCTTCTATCCCGCGTTGCTGCGCCGCGGCGCGACGGACGAGGCGGAGGACGAAACCGAGGACGCGGTACGCGACCACAACAAGATCCGGCTCGCCGTCGCCGACGCCGGCAAGCACGAGGTCGGGTCGTCCGAATGGTTCGACGCGGTCGGACGGGCCCGGGCCGAGAACACCGAGCACCTCGGCGAGGAGGAGGACGAGGGCCTGCCGGACTTCCGCAAGCACGCCAGCTGGGAACTGCGCACCCGGCTCGGCGAGCTGTGGGTGCAGTTCTACGCGAGCCACCCGCACGGCGAGGGCATCTCGACGTCGACGGTGGATGCGGAGGAGTACCTCGAGGAGAACTCGCCCTGACCCGGTTCCACCTCCGCGGTCACCGGGCCGGGCGACTGATCCGGCGCGGCTTTCCCCGCTGGTGACCGGTTGCGAGCGGTCGAACCGACGCGGACGGGGAGAAGCACCCCCTAGGCTCGGGTGAATGGACCCGCTCGCGCGCGCCCGGCGCCGCCTCGGTGCGCTCGATGGGTGGTTGCTCCGACAGGCGCTCAAATCGCGCACCCCCACGAATGATCGCGTGCTGCGCACAGCGAGCCAGCTCGCGAACCGCTCGCGGTTGTGGCTCGCGGTTGCGGCGGTCCTCGGCAGCGCCGGCGGCAGCCGTGGCCGGCGCGCTGCGATCCGCGGGCTGCTCGGTATCGGGATCAGCTCGGCTGTCGTGAACGGGCCGATGAAGTATGTGCTGGCGCCGTCAGCGGCCGGCGGCGGAACTGCTCGGCATACGTCCCAGCCTGATCGCCATGCCGCGCTCGTTCTCGTTCCCGTCCGGTCACTCGGCATCGGCGTTCGCATTCGCCACCGGCGTTGCGCGGGAATGGCCGGCGGCTGGTGCGCCGGTCGGTGCCGCCGCCGCGCTCGTCGCGTACTCGCGGGTGCACACCGGCGTGCACTTTCCCGGCGACGTTCTCGCCGGTGCCGGCATCGGCATCGCGTCCGGGATGATCGCCGGACGGCTGCTGCGCGACGACCCGGGCATCCAGCTGCCACCTGCGCAGGACACCAAGATCCCGAAACGGGCCGTGCTGCTGTCCAGCCCCAGTGCTGGCTCGGCGGATTCGCTCGAAGAGGCGAAGGCCGCGCTCAAGGAGAGCGGCATCGACATCATCGACGAGCTGCAGATCGAGGACAAGGGTCGCCTCGCCGAAGTCGTCGCGCTGCCGAGCGATCAGCGTCCCCTCGTCATCGCGGCCGGCGGCGACGGCACGGTCGGCGCTGCTGCGGACGAGCTGGCGGGGACTGGCGCGCCGCTCGCCATCCTGCCGCTGGGCACGTCCAACGATGTCGCCCGCTCGCTGGGCATCTCTCCCGATCCGGTCCAGGCCGCGAAGGACATCGCGACCGGGGTCGTCCGCGCGATCGACGCCGGCCAGGTGCACATGCCCGGCGAGCCCGCACGCAACTTCGTGCACGCCGCGACCGTCGGCTTCAACGTGCACTTCGCCGAACTCGCCACCAAGTCGTCGCTGCGCCGGCGTTTCGGCCGGTTCACCTACGCCGTCGCAGGCGTGCAAGCCGTGCGCCAGCACGAGCCGTTCGACTGCGAGCTGACCTACGACGGCAAGACCGAGAAACTCCGCCTAGTGCAGCTGTCGATCATCAATGCACCCGTGTTCGGTGGCGCACTGGATCTGCGCGTCCCGGTGGCGCGGATGGACGACCGCAGCCTCGTCGTGATCGCGATCGAGGAGGGTTCGGTGGCCCGGATGGTGCTCGGCACGCTGGTGACCGCGATCGGACGCCGCCGCGAGGGGCCGGGGGTGCGCGCGATGCGGACGAAGGAACTGCAGGTGCATGTCGAGCACCCCGTCGACGTCGCCCTCGACGGGGAGATATCGAGCAACCTCCCGGCCGACTTCGGGGTTGCCGCCGAGGCGTTGCACATCGTCACACCGCGGCTGAAGGACGACCGTGTCCTCTGACAGGGCTAGACGTTGAGCAGATCGCCCGGCTTGATCATCGCGAAGTTGCCCGCTGGGTGTCCGGCGTTCGGGTTCTTCTGCTCGAGCTGCGCGAGCGAGAGCCCGTTGCGCTGCGCGATGGAGAACATCGTGTCGCCGGCGACCACGGTGTAGACGCCCTTTGCCACGGCGTCGTGTCCGACGGGACGCGTGCCCTTCGGCTGCTTGGGCAGCTTGCCGCCCAGTGCCTCGAGGTGCGAGCCGACCGGCAGCCTGAGGATCACGTCCTCGTCGGCGCCGCCGTCGAACCAGGCGTTGCCGTTCTGCCAGAGGTGCGCCTCGGACACCTGCGCGACCTGCTGCGCGACGGTCTTCCAGTTCGTGCCCGGCTGGTAGAAGCCGCCGTTGCCCGACCATGCGTCCGACATCGCCCGCCAGCCGTAGCGGATCACACCGCGGTCGAGCATCGCTGAGATCGCGACGTCGCCGGCGTACAGATCGGCGTGGTACTTGCCGTCGAGAGCGTCCTCGTAGGCGAGCAGGTACTCGGCGACCTTGCCGTGCTTGTCCGTCGCCGGCTGCGCCTCGTCCCAGGACACGTAGATGCTCGCGCCGCGGGCCAGGCCGCGCTGCGACCAGAACTGCCGGTCGGCGATGCCGTCCTCCTCGCCGGCTGCGCCGCCCTCGGTGATGCGTCCGGTCGTCCACTCGGAGTTGGCGAGGAAGTCGTAACCGGCGGCCAGGATCTGGTTGAGCTCGTCGACGCCGCACAATTTCCACGCGACGCTCGCGTGGCTCGGGTGCGTCGGTGCCGAGGCAGCCCCGGCCGAGTACCGCATGATGAACTTCGCGCCATTGCGCGCCGGCGCGTCGAGCGAGGCCAGTTTCATCCCCGAGTAGTCGATCCCTCGGTCGAACTCGGCGAGGTCGGTGGCCATGTTCGAGGTCATTGCTGCGTTCATGTCTAGCTCCCTGATGTCTGCCGGATCGGATTCCGGCGTGATGGGCACAGCGTCAAACCGGCTCCGCGGTGGTTGACGAACTCGAACAGAACTGGACGGCACGGCCCGCGCGATATCGTGCGGATTCGACTTCGGACGGATCTGGCATGACGAGGAGCGGTGCGTGGCACTCGGTTACGACCTGCTGGTGCTCGCCGAGCTCAATCCGGACGTCGTGGTCGCCTGCGACGGCGAGGTGCGCTTCGGTCAGGTCGAGCAACTCGTCGAGCGCGCGACGATCACGCTGGGCAGTTCTGGAGCGATCACGGCGTCGGCAGCCGCGGCGCAGGGCCTGCGGGTCGCGCTGTGCGGGGTGGTCGGTGACGACGCCGTCGGGTCGATGACGGTCGACCTGCTCGCTGCGCAGGGCGTCGACGTCTCAGGCGTGGTGCGGCGCAGCGGCAGCGCGACGGGCATGACGATCGTGCTGACCCGAACCGGCGGTGACCGGGCCTTGCTCACCTATCCGGGCACCATGAGCGAGTTGCGCACGGCCGACGTCGAGCCGTCCCTCGTCGACGCCGCCCGGCACGTCCACGTCAGTTCGTTCTTCCTGCAGACCGCGCTGCAGCCCGATCTCGGTGCGCTGTTCACGTCCGTCCGCGAGCGTGGCGCGACCACCTCGATCGACCCGGGCTGGGACCCGCGCGAGCAGTGGACGGATGTGCTTGCGCTGCTGCCGAACGTCGATGTCTTCCTGCCCAACGCCGCGGAGTGCGACCGGATCGCGGCGGCCACCGGTGATTCCGCGACTGAGCCGGCTCGCGCGCTGCACCGGATGGGGCCGTCGGTTGCGGTGAAGCTCGGCGCGGAGGGTGCCGCGCTGGTGTCCGCCGAGGGCAGCTGGCGGGTGTCGATCGACCCGGTCGAACCTGTCGACACCACCGGCGCCGGCGACAACTTCGACGCGGGCTTCCTCGCCGGGCTACTGGACGGTGCCGCGCCGGCAGAGTCGCTCGCACGAGGCGTGGCCAGCGGCACGTTCGCAGTCGGCGGCTGGGGCGGCACCGGCCGGCTGGCCACCCGCGACCAGGCGCTCGCGCTGGCCGACACCCTGACAGTCGAGGAGAGCTGACGTGACTCTCGTGACCACCGCCGAACTCGTCAGCGCCGCTGCCGAGAACGGGGCCGGCGTAGCGGCGTTCAACGTGATCACGCTGGAGCACGCCGAAGGCATCGCGGCGGGTGCCGAGGCGGCCGGGGTCGGGGCGATCCTGCAGATCAGCCAGAATGCCGTCGCGTTCCATGGTGGACGGATCGAGCCGATCGCTCGGGCAACTGCGGCGGTTGCGGCCGCGTCGGGCGTCCCATTGGCATTGCATCTCGACCACGTCGAGGACGACACGTTGCTGCGGCGTGCCGCTGACGCGGGGTTCTCCTCGGCCATGTACGACGCCGGCGCGCTGCCCTACGCCGACAACGTTGCCCGCACCCGCGCGGCAGCCGAATGGGCGCATGCGAACGGCCTGTGGCTCGAGGCCGAGCTGGGCTACGTCGGAGGCAAGGCCAGCCAGCCGCAGAGCGCCCACGCGGCCGGGGTGCGCACCGACCCGGACGAAGCACGCGAGTTCGTCGCGACGACCGGAGTCGATGCGCTGGCCGTCGCGGTCGGCAGCTCGCACGCGATGACGACGCGTACAGCCGCACTCGATGCCGACCTCGTGGCGCGGCTGCAGGCAGCGGTGCCGGTGCCGCTCGTGCTGCACGGGTCGTCCGGCGTGCCCGACGACGAACTGATTGCGGCGATCCGCGCCGGCATCACGAAGGTCAACATCGGCACGGCGCTCAACGTGGCGATGACCCGGGCGGTGCGCGCTGCGCTGGCCGACGACGCGATGGTCGATCCGCGCAAGTACCTCGCGCCGGCCCGCGCCGAGATCGCGGCCACCGTCCACACCCTGCTGACAGTGGTCAGTTCGGGCGGTCAGCGGTCAGTTGTCACTGACGACTGACATATCGAAGTGACCACTGACAGCGGGACCGACAAGAATCACCCCTCGTGCTCCTAACCATCACGACGACCACGGCGCCGGCCGGCGATCTCGGCTACCTGCTGCACAAGCACCCCGAGCGCGTCCAGTCGTTTCCCGAATCGGTGGGGACGGCGCACGTCTTCTACCCCGAAGTGTCCGACGAGCGGTGCACCGCGGCCCTGCTGCTCGAGGTGGATCCGATCGCGCTGGTGCGCGGGCGGCAGGCCGCCGACTCGTTCGCGCTCGGCCAGTACGTCAACGATCGTCCCTACGCTGCTTCGAGCATGCTCGCCATGGCGATCAAGGACGTGTTCCGCACCGCACTCACCGGCCGGTGCAACGCGCGCCCCGATCTCGCAGCCGGACCCATCGCGCTGCAACTGCACGTGCCGGCAGTGCCGTGCCGCGGCGGTGCCGCGCTGGCCCGCGCCCTGTTCGAACCGCTCGGTTGGGACGTCGACGCAAAACCGATCCCACTCGACCCGGAGATTCCCCAGTGGGGCGATTCGCGCTACGTCGACCTGCACCTGCGTGGCGACGTGCGCCTGGCCGATGCACTCAATCACCTCTACGTGCTGCTCCCTGTGCTCGATGACGCGAAGCACTACTGGGTCAGCAGCGACGAGGTCGACAAGCTGATTCGGGCCGGCGGTGATTGGCTCGGCAGCCACCCGGCACGCACTCTGATCACCGAGCGCTACCTGCGGCACCGGCGCGAGTTCACCCGCGCGGCGCTCGCACGGCTAGCTGAGGTCGACGACACCGAACCGGATGAGGTCGAGAACCCCGACGAGCAGCCGCTCGTCCCACTGGCGGTGCAGCGCCGCGAGGCAGTGCTCGCCGCGCTCAAGTCCACCGGCGCACGCTCGGTCGGCGACTTCGGCTGCGGTGAAGGCAGCTTGCTCGACGTGCTGTTCGGCGAAACGCAATTCACCCGCATCGTCGGGGTCGACGTGTCGATGCACAGCCTCAACCGCGCCGCGGCACGGCTCCAACGCAAGACGCAACACCAGCCCGACCGGATCGAGCTGTTCCAATCAGCGCTGACCTATCGCGACGACCGGCTCGCCGGTCTCGACGCTGCCGTGCTGATGGAAGTCATCGAGCACGTCGACCCGCCACGGCTCGGCGCGCTCGAGCGCACCGTGTTCGGCTTCGCCGCGCCCGCATCCGTCCTCGTCACCACACCCAACGCCGAGCACAACGTGCGCTTCGAATCCCTCGCCGTCGGCTCGTTCCGGCATCGTGATCACCGCTTCGAGTGGACGCGCGAGGAGTTCCACGGCTGGGCGAACCGGGTAGCCGGCACGTACGGGTACGCGGTGCACTTCGTCCCGATCGGGACGGACGATCCCGACGTCGGACCGCCGACGCAACTGGCGACCTTCATCAAGGAGGCGCCGTGAACCTCGACATTCCAGAGCTGAGCCTCGTCGTGCTCGTGGGCGTCAGCGGTTCGGGAAAATCCACCTTCGCCCGCGAGCACTTCATTGCGACCGAGGTCATCTCGTCCGACTTCTGCCGTGGCCTCGTCGCCGACGACGAGAACGACCAATCGTCGACTCGCGATGCGTTCGACGTGCTCAACTTCATCACCGGCAAGCGGCTGGCTTCCGGACGGCTCACTGTCGTCGACGCGACGAACGTGCAGGCCGACGCGCGCAAGCCGCTGGTTGCGATCGCCCGCGAGCATGACGTGTTGCCGGTCGCGATCGTGCTCGATGTACCCGAGTCGGTGTGCATCGCACGCAACGCGGCCCGTCCCGATCGCAACTTCGGCGCGGACGTGATCCGCCGGCAACGCGATCAGCTTCGGCGAAGCCTGAAGTCGTTGCAGCGCGAGGGCTTCCGCGCCGTGCACGTGCTCAGTGACTTCGACGACGTCACGATCACACGTACCCGGCTCTACAACGACAAGCGCGACGAGACCGGGCCGTTCGACGTGATCGGTGACATCCACGGCTGCCGCGCCGAGCTCGAGGCACTGCTCACCGAGCTCGGCTACACGATCGCGCACGATGCCGACGGGCGAGCGATCGACGCACACCATCCTGCGCGCCGTGCGATCTTCGTCGGCGACCTGGTCGATCGCGGCCCGGACACGCCTGGCGTACTGCGGCTGGTGATGGGCATGGTCGCCGCGGGGAACGCGCTGTGCGTGTCAGGCAATCACGAGGCGAAGCTGTTGCGCGCGCTTCGTGGGCGCAACGTCCAGACAACGCATGGGCTGGCCGAGTCGCTTGCGCAACTCGGTGCCGAGAGCGACGAGTTCCGTGCCGCGGTACAGCGATTCATCGACGGATTGATCAGCCACTACGTGCTCGACGGCGGGCAGCTCGTCGTGTCGCACGCCGGGCTCATCGAGCGCTACCAGGGACGGGCGTCCGGACGGGTGCGCGAGTTCTGCCTCTATGGACAGACCACCGGTGAGACCGACGAGTACGGCCTGCCCGTCCGGTACCCGTGGGCGCAGGAATACCGCGGGCACGCGATGGTGCTCTACGGGCACACGCCAGTGCCCGACGTCGAGTGGATCAACAACACGCTGTGCCTCGACACCGGTTGCGTGTTCGGCGGCAAGCTCACCGCGCTGCGCTATCCCGAGCGCGAGGTCGTTTCCGTCCCGGCGGCTTCGGTCTATTACGAACCGGCCAAGCCGCTGTTCACCACGCACCGGTGCAGCGCGAGTCCGAAGTGCTCGACATCGGCGACGTGACCGGCAAGCGAGTGATCGAGACGGCGTACATGAACCGGATCGGTGTGCGCGAGGAGAACGCCGCCGCCGCGCTGGAGGTGATGAGCCGGTTCGCGATCGATCCGCGCTGGCTGCTTTACCTGCCGCCGACGATGAGCCCGGTGGCCACCTCCTCGCGGCCCGACGTGCTCGAACATCCGGACGAGGCGTTCGACGCCTATCGCAACGAGGGCGTCGACTCGGTCGTGTGCGAAGAGAAACACATGGGCTCGCGCGCGGTCGTCCTCGTCTGCCGTTCGCGCGAGGCGGCGCGATCGCGCTTTTCCGTCTCGGACGAGGCGCTCGGAGCGGTGTGGACGCGTACCGGGCGCGCCTTCTTCGACCCGGCACTCACCGACGAGTTCTTGTCACGCGTCGGTGCGGCTACCGAAGCCGCCGGGCTGTTCGACGAACTCGACACATCGTGGTTGCTGCTCGACGCGGAACTGCTGCCGTGGAGCGCGAAGGCCGGTGCGCTGATCCGCGACCAGTACGCGGCAGTTGGCGCGGCCGCGCGGTCGGCACTGCCGGCAGCCGTGTCCGTCCTGTCGACGGCCGTCGAAGCGGGGCGCGACGTCGGCGCGCTGCTCGAACGCACCCAGGCGAGGTCGGCCAACATCGACGCCTTCACTGCGGCGTACCGGCGGTATTGCTGGGACGTCGCCGGGCTCGACGGCGTGCGCCTGGCACCGTTTCAGATCCTCGCCGCGCAGGGCGCAACCTTCGCCGAACGCCCGCACGCCTGGCACCTGGCGCTGGCCGACCGGCTGGCGATCGCCGATCCAGCGCTGGTGCTGTCTACCCGTCGCCGCGAGGTCGACACTTCCGATCCAGGAGCGGTCGCAGGTGCGGTGGCCTGGTGGTCCGAGCTCACCGGCTCGGGCGGCGAGGGCATGGTGGTCAAGCCGGCGGGCAACCTCACGCGCGGTCGCAGAGGGCTCGTGCAGCCGGGCTTGAAGGTGCGCGGTCGCGAGTACCTGCGCATCATCTACGGCCCCGATTACACCGAGCCCGCCAACCTCGAACGGCTCCGCCAGCGCACGCTCGGCCACAAGCGTTCGCTCGCCCTGCGCGAGTACGTGCTGGGCCTCGAGGCGCTCGACCGGGTGGCTCGCGGCGAGCCGCTGTGGCGGGTGCACGAGTGCGTGTTCGCCGTGCTCGCGCTGGAGTCCGAACCGGTCGATCCGCGGCTCTGACAGTGGTTTGGGTCAGCAGCCGACGTAAGCGAGGGCTTGGCGCAGCAACGTGCCCTGGCCGCCGGCCATCTCGGCGAGCAGAGCGGGATCGACCGCCTCGGCCGGGCGGAACCAGGTGAGTTCCAGCGCGTCCTGCTGCGGTGCGCAGTCGCCGTCGACCGGGACGACGAAGGCCAGCGAGACGGCGTGCTGGCGCGGGTCGTGGAACGCGGTGACGCCGGGGGTCGGGAAGTACTCGGCGATCGTGAACGGCTGCGGCGAGGCCGGCAGCCGGGGCAGCGCGAGCGGGCCGAGGTCTTTCTCGATATGGCGCAGCAGGGCTGAGCGCACCCGTTCGTGGTAGAGCACCCGTCCCGAGACGAGGGCCCGGGTGATCTGCCCATGACCGGTCACCCGCAGCAGCAGCCCGACCGAGGTGACCGTGCCGGTCTCGTCGACCCGCACGGGGACGATGTCCACGTACAGGATCGGCAGCCGTTCGCGCGCGGCGTCCAACTCCTCGTTGCTCAGCCAACTGGTGCCCGATTGCGACTCGATCTGGGTCATGCCTATTTCTATCGGTCGGGGTCGCCGATTCCCGGACGGCTCCGCTTGTGAAAACAAAGTGAAGTGGATATTGTTCGCTTGTTCAGCGGCGGGGGCCGAGGAGGGGACGCCCCATGCCGAAAGCACGGACCGGCCGAGTTGCCTGCATCAACGCCGCGCGCGGCGCCGCACGCCGCTGGCGCACCTACCTCGTTCTCGCCGCGATAGCCGTCGCCGTCATCGCCGCCGTACCCGCCATCGCCCTCCAGCAGGGCTACACCGGACTCGTGCTGGGCGTGCTGGCGATGCTGGTCGTGGTCAGCCTGGTAGCTCAGGACAATCCCGCCACCGACCCTGCCGCTGCCGAACGCTGGAGCCTGGCCCCGCTGCGCAAGGTGCGCGGCTGGTCGGTGACCGACAACCTGCCCTTCGAACGTGACGATGTCGACCATGTCGTGGTCACGCCGGCCGCCGTGCTCGCCGTCGAGACGCGCTACCACGCCACCAGCGCCTCCGACGATCGGTTGCGCCGCGACCTCGCCAGCGCAGAGCGTGCCGCGCACAAGGTACGGCTGTTCCTGCGTGCCGAGCACCTTCGCGACGTGGCCGTGGTCGTGCCGGTACTGATCGTCTGGGGCCCCGGGGCGCCCGAGCTCACCGACGGGCACCGCCTCTATGACGGCATCCACCTCGTCGACGGCAGCCACCCGGAACGCTGGATGCACCTGTTCAGCGCCCCGAAGATGAGCACCGCGACCCGCCGCGATCTGCACGAACGCTTCCAGCGCTTCGCCGCCGACCGCGCCGGCTACGACGCGCGCGTGCTGCCCTCGCTGCGTGCTGAGGTGTGGCGCGAGCTGCGCACCGGCATCGCCAACGAGCGCGCACAACGTGCGGGCAGGCAGCGGCCTGGCCTCGTGCGCGCGACGAACCCCAATCCGGTCCCCGCTCCTGCGTCAGTGGGGGTGCCATCCACCGCCGCGGTTGCAGCGGGGACCGCCCAGGCGAAGCGCCCCGCGCACTGATCGCCTGTTTGCCACCGGCTCCCTCGTGTGGGCGGCGAGGCCTTCGCGAGGGAGCCGGTGGCGCCTACTTGCTCTTAACTCACGTTGAGCGCGTCCATGTGCACGACGAGATCGGCGGCGTCCTGGCAGTCAGCAACGAGCTGGGCATTCCGCTCGTCCGAGCCCAGCGCCCATTCGCGGGCCTGCGCGCGCGACTTGCCGTGCTCGACATGGCGGGCGATCAGGCGACGAAGCCGCTCGGCGGCATTCAGGTGGCAGAACCACACCTCGTCGAACTGGGCGCGCACCACCCGCCACTCGGCATCGGGTAGCAGCAGGTAATTGCCCTCGCTGACCACGACGCGCGTTTCGGCCACGACCGGGATCGCCTGGGCCAGCGGTTGCTCGAGGGTGCGCTCGAAGTTCGGCGCCCACACCGTCTGGCCGCGCCGGATCCGGTGCAGCAGCACGGCATAGCCATCGACGTCGAAGGTGTCCGGCGCGCCCATCCGATCGGCCCGGCCGAGCCGGACCAGTTCGGCCTTGGCCAGATGGAAGCCGTCCATCGGCACATGCGCGGCGCGCGGGAACCCGCCCAGCCGGCCCACCAGCATCTCGGCGAGCGTGCTCTTGCCGGATCCGGGCGCCCCGACGATCCCGATCAGCACCCGGCGATCGGTGCCGACGATCAGCGCTTCGACGCGCGCCACGAGGTCGTCTGCAACCGCCATACCTGTCAACCTAGGGTGAATGCGTGAGACCTACCGACATTGCGCACCTCGTCAGCCTCAGCTCGCCCACCGTCGCGCCCGACGCCCGCACCGCGGTGGTCGCCGCCTCGGCCCCTGACCTCGATGAGAACGAGTACCGCGGCCAGCTCTGGTCGGTGCCGCTCGACGGCACGAGCCCGCCACGAAAACTCACGCACGGCGACCACGACACCGCGCCGCGGTACTCCCCCGACGGCAAGTGGCTCGCCTTCCTGCGCGCCGAACCCAAAGGCAAACCGCAGCTGCACCTGCTGCCCACCGACGGCGGCGACGCGCACCCGGTGACCGACCTGCCCGGCGGCGCCGGAGCCCCGATCTGGTCGCCCGACTCGACACGGATCGCGTTCAGCGCACGCGTTCCCGAAGCAGACCGCTACGGCCAGGACGAGAAGATCACCCCGGACAAGGAACCGCCGCGCCGCGTCACCGGGCTGCAGTACCGCCTCGACGGGCTCGGGTTCCTCGTCGACAAGCGCGAGCAGGTCTTCGTCGTCGACATCGACGGTGCCGAACCGCGCCAGGTGACCGACGGCGAGTTCGACAGCGGACAGGTCTCCTGGAGCCCGGACGGATCGTGGCTCGCCTTCGTCTCGGCACGCGAAGACCCCGGCCAGCGCACCTTCCGCAACGACGTGTACCTCGTCCGTCCCGACGGCGCTGACCTGCGCAAGGTCACCGACACGTCCCTGGCGATGTCGCAGCCGATGTTCACTCCGGACGGCGCGACCATCGTGATGACCGGCGCCGACCACGGCCCGGACGGCGGCGAGTGGATCGCGCAGCAGGAAGGTCTGTACGCAGTCGATGCCGCCGACGGCGGCCGTCCGCACCGGCTCACCGACGCCGAGGAGTACAACCTCGTCGAAGCGAGCATCGTCATCGATGGTGATCGCGCCATCGTCCGCTACGAGAATCGTGGTGCCGTCGATCTACTCGCCGTCCCGTTCGACGGCTCGACACCGACCGCGATCTCGGCTGGGCGGCGCGTGATCACCGGCGTCGACACCGCCGGCGACACGATGGTCGTCACCTATCAGGACGAGACGAGCTTCGGCGAGCTCGGCGTGCTGGCATGGCGCCGACCTGCGCAAGCTCACCGACTTCGGCGCGGGACTGCGCGAGCACGCCACCGTTCGGCCGATCATCGAGCTCACCGGGGCGGCGCCGGATGGTCACCCGCTGCACGGCTTCCTCGTCACGCCGGACGGCGCGGGACCGCACCCCGTCCTGCTGATGATCCACGGCGGACCGTTCGCGCAGTACACCTGGTCGGTCTTCGACGAGGCGCAGGTGTACGCCAATGCCGGCTATGCAGTCGTGTACGGCAACCCGCGCGGCTCGTCCGGGTACGGCGCTGCCCACGGGCAGTACATCATCGGCGATGTCGGCGAACGATCCAGCATCGACCTGCTGGCCCTGCTGGACGAAGCGCTGGTCCGCCCCGAGCTGGACGAGAAGCGGGTCGGTGTACTCGGCGGGTCGCACGGCGGGTTCATGACGAGCTGGCTGGTCGGTCACACCGACCGGTTCCGCGCGGCAGTGAGCGAGCGTGCCGTCAACGCCATCGACAGCTTCGAGGGCTCCAGCGACATCGGCTGGGGATTCGCCGACGCGCTGTACGGGCATGACCGGATCCAGCAGGACGTGCAGAGCCCGCTGTCCAACGCCGACAAGATCGACACCCCGCTGCTGATCATCCACTCCGAGCACGACTGGCGCTGCCCGATCGAGCAGGCGCAACGGCTCTACGTGGCGCTGCGCCGCCGCGATGCCGAAGTCGAGATGCTGCTCTTCCCCGGCGAAGGTCATGAGCTGTCCCGGTCGGGGCTGCCCAGCCACCGGGTGGCTCGCTTCGACGCGATCGTGGACTGGTTCGACCGCTACCTGAAATAGGCCGATTTGCGCGACTCCCCTTCCTGGCTGACGATCGATGTTCAGCCAGCGAAGGGACGTCTCGCACATGCGCATGCTCGCCGCGGTCACGGCACTGGTCACCGGCGTCGCGATAGCGGCACCGGCGCTTGCCGCCTCCTTCGACCCGAGCGTCGAGGCGCAGAACTTCTCGATCACCCAACAGCGGCAGGCTGAATACGACACCCCGGCCTACCAGCAGCTGCTCGCGCAGGTCGGCACGCAGAATGCTGCGGCAGCGCTGGCAATGCAGGCGAACGATCCAGGACGGTTCTTCACCAACAACCTGTGCTGGTCGCTGCAGAACGGCTGCGCGGGAGACGTCCGCCTCTACAACTGGGGCCCGAAGCACTACGGCATCGTCAAGCCGGTGCTCTTCACCGCACGCGACGGCGCGACGCTGTCCGGCCACGTATGGGCGACAAAGGCCGGCCCTGCCAAGCGGCCCGGCATCGTGATCACCGACGGTTCCGTGCAGGCCGACGAGGAGCTCTACTGGTTCGCCGCCCAGACGTTGGCCAAGGCCGGCTACGTCGTGCTCACCTTCGACCCGCAGGGCCAAGGGCAGAGCGACATGTTCGGCGAGGGACCCGACGCGCAGGAGGGGGTTCCTGCGCAATCGGACGGCCGTCCCTTCTACGACGGCACGGAGGATGCGCTGAACTTCTTCCTCTCGACGCCGCAGCACAAGTACCGTCCGGTCCCCAGCTGCACGACCGGGACGAGCCACGCCGCGAAGCAGAAGTCGCGCGTGGCGGCCGGATTCGACGCCGCGTACAACCCGTACTGGAAGATGATCAACCGGTCCGAGATCGGGTTGGCCGGGCACTCGTACGGCGCTGCAGGCGTCTCGTACATTGCGCAGTGGGACAAGCGCGTCAAGGCTGTCGTCGCATGGGACAACCTCGGTGGTCCCGGGCCGGACGCCGGCTCCATTCCGGGCCAGCAGGGCGGCGCGCTCGGCGAGGCCGGCTGCCCCGCGAACCCGAAGGCGCGCACGACCGTGCCGATCCGCCGGCCCGGCCTGGGCATCTCGGCCGATTACGGACTCCCGCCGACGCCGAACACCTCCGAGCCGGACCCGATGGCCAAATCAACGGCGTCCCTCGCCTACACGAAAGCCGGCGTCGACACCGGCGAGATCATCATTCGGGGCGGTTCGCACCTTGACTTCTCCTACATCCCGAACGCAGCGTTCGGGGCCTCGCTGCGCGGCGCCGATCTGTCCGACTGGTACACCACCGCGTGGTTCGACAAGTACCTCAAGCACGAGCGGTCTGCCGATCGCCGGTTGCTCACCACGCGGTGGCTGCACGACAAGACCGAGGCCAAGATCGACCCGAACGGCGACGGCAATGCCTTCTCGTTCTACTACCGGTCGCGGCTCGACATCCACCGCGCCAACGGCACACGCGTCGATTGCGAGAACCTGCGCAAGGGGTGCTCCGCCCTCGCATCCGATGGCTACCACGGCAACTACTCGTACCTGCACATCGATACGACACCGGACCGTCGTTAGCCGCCGGGCGCGGGCCCTACGGCTTCGATGAGGGTGGGTCGAAGGACACGTCGATGTCCTGGAATCCCTTGGCCCGCTGCGATTTCGCCTGCTCGGTGTAGGACGCCTCGTCGGCGTCGGTCAGCTTCACGTTGTCGGTGAACGGCGTCATCAACGCCCGCGGGTAGAGCCGCAGTTCGCGCACGGCGTTGTACTCGACTGCGAGCACGACTATGAGCGCCTCGACGTATATCCAGGCGATCAGGCCGAGGACGAGCGCAAAGACCGAGTTCAGCGCCGACGCGTGCTTGACCACGCCGCCGATGTAGGACGTGCCGAACAGCTGCAGCACCTGCCAGGCGACCGCTGCCGCAACCGCGCCCCGGATCGTGCAACGCCACGAGATGTCGCGCGCGGTGGCCACCCGGAAGCCGACGGTGAACACCACTGCGTTCACGGCCATCGAGACGATTACCAGAACGATCTTGATGCCGATGCCTACGCTCGCCCCGAAACTTTCCGCGCTGCTGCCGAGCGCAGACAACGCGGTCGTGCCGATCAGGGACAGCCCCACGACGAGGAGCAGCAGCAGGCTGCGTCCGCGGCTGCGCACCGGGTTGGGCCGCTCGTTGCGCGGCACCCGCCAGATGACGTTCATCGCGTTCTGCCCGGCCTGCGCAACGCCCAGCCCGCCGTACAGCGTGCCGAGAATGCCGATCGCCAGCGCGACCCCGCTGCCGCTGACCCCGCGCGGGTCGGTCAGTTCTGCGCCGACGACCGGGAATTGGCCCAGCGCCGAGTTCAGCACGTCCTGTTGCAGTGACGGGCTGCTCTCGAGCGCGAAGTTCAGGATCGTCGACAGCAGCAGCAGTAGCGGGAACAGCGAAACAATCGCGTAGTACGTGATGATCGCGGCGAGGTAGTTGCCCTGGTCATCGAAGAACTTGTAGACGACCGCGATCGGTACGCCGGCGCGGCGGTGGCTCTGCTGGTACCGGTCCAGCCGCTGCACGAACGACATGCCCCACCCAATCGTCCGAGATCACCAGAGATCTCCAGCGTAGAACGTGGGGTCAGAACGTCTTGTGCAGGACGAGGGGGTACACCGGGCCGGCACCGCCTTCGCGCAGCAACGCGGCGGCGACCGTCAACGTGAAGCCGCTGCGCGTGACGTCGTCGAGCAGCAGCACCGGACCGGCCGGAACCTCGCCGTCGACCGACAACCGGTGCAACGCGCCACGCGCCGACTCGACACTCGTCTCGGCGTCACGCTGGAACCCGGGCCCGTCAGCGCGAAGCGGTGTGGCAACCGTCATCCGCCCGAGCTCGGCCAGCCGTGTTGCCAGGTCGGCGAGCAGCGTCGGACGCGTGCGCGACGGCACCCAGGTGACCCATGTCGGGCGCCCAGCCGGCCAACCCCACTTGCTCAGCACGCCGACGAGGCCGTCGAACACTTCGGCCGACACAGGCCGATCGGCACCGAGCGCGACCGAAACCGCATCGAGCCAGGCCGGGTCTTCAGCCAGGGCGAGCGCGCGACCTGCCTCGGCGCGTGCCGACTCGGCGATCTTGCCGCGGCGCGGCGCACCGGAGGGCCACATCTTGCGCGGGTCGAGCTCGACCGTCTGGGAACGAAGGTGCACGAGAGCCGCACGCACCGTGTCGGGCGACGGGGTATCGAGCGGCAACCGACCGGTGCATGCCGCGCACCGGCCGCAGTCGACCTCGGACGGATCGTCCAACTGGGCACGCAACTGCCGCATCAAACATGACGACGACTGCTCGTAGCGCAGCATCGCGGCCTGCTCGCGTTTGCGCGCCGCGGCGATTGCCGCGTAGCGCTCGGCGTCGTAGACCCAGGGCTGACCGGTGGCAACCCAGCCGCCGTCGACCCGCTCGACCGCGCCGTCGACATCGAGCACCTTCAGCAAGGTCTCGAGCCTGGTGCGGCGCAGCCCCGAATCGGCTTCGAGCCGCGGCAGCGAGAGCGGGCCGTCAGCAAGCAGTTCGAGGACTCGACGCACCCGGTCCTCCGCCGGGAACGCGGTCGAGTCGAAGAACGCCCAGATCTTCGTGTCGGCGCCGGTCGGCAACAGCACCGCGGCGGCCGTGTCGAGGGCGCGGCCGGCTCGGCCGACCTGCTGGTAGTACGCGATCGGTGACGGTGGCGCGCCGAGGTTGACGACGAAGCCGAGCGTCGGATGGTCGAGCCCCATGCCCAGCGATGACGTGGCGACCACCGCCTGCAGTTCGTGCGCGAGCAACCGCTTCTCGATCAGCGCACGCTCATCGGTCGGTGTCGCCGAGGAGTACGCGGCGACATCGTGGCCGCGATCGGCGAGGAACGAGGCCAGCCTCGTAGTCTCGGCGACCGTGAGGGTGTAGATCAACCCGGAACCGTGCAGCGCCGAGCCGAGCGCGTCGAGCGATCCACGCATACGCCGAGGGCAGGTCGGGCATCTGGACGACGGACAGGGCAAGGCTTTCCCGATCGAGTGATCCGCGCAGGGTGAGGGTGTCGAGTTCCGAGCTGCGCCGCAACGTCGTCGCTGACCCGGTCGTTCGCGGTGGCGGTCGTTGCGAGCACCGGTGTTGCCGGCGGGAGTCCGGCGAGGACGTCGCGGATGCGGCGGTAGTCGGGACGGAAATCCGAACCCCAGTCGGACACGCAATGCGCCTCGTCGACCACGAGCAGGCCGATGCGCGGCGCGAGGTTCGGCAGCACCCGCGACCGGAAGCCGGCCGAGTTCAACCGCTCCGGCGAGATGAGCAGCACGTCGACCTCGTCGGCCGCGATCTGCGCCTCGATCGCTGACCAGTCGTCGATGTTTGCGCTGTTCAGCGTCACCGCATTCAGCCCTGACCGCGTCGCCGCGGCGACCTGATCGCGCATCAGCGCGAGCAACGGCGAGATCACGAGCGCGGGCCCGGCCCCCTCGGCGCGGCGCAGGCCGGCCGCGATCCAGTACACCGCCGACTTCCCCCAGCCCGTCCGCTGGATGACCACGACCTTGCGCCGTTGCGCGACCAGCGCCTCGATCGCGGTCCACTGGTCGTCGCGCAGCACGGCAGCCGCACCGGCCAGCCGGGTCAGGTGCTCTTGCGCTGCACTGCGGAGGTCGGTCACGGCAACCATGTTGCTCGCTCCTCTGACAGGTTCGTAGGGTAGGTACATGGAGTATCGACAGCTTGGCAGGTCGGGCCTTCGGGTCTCGACGATCACCCTCGGCACGATGGGCTTCGGCGGCACCGGCTTCGCGGAGGCGGTCGGCAAGATCGACGTCGACGGCGCCCGCCGCCAGATCGCGCTGGCGCGCGAGGCCGGCGTCAACCTGATCGACACCGCCGACGTCTACTCGAACGGGCTCGTCCGAGGAGATCGTCGGCAAGGCGCTCGGCAGCGATCGCGACGACGTGGCTGGTCGCGACCAAGGTGCGCATGCCGATGGGCGACGGGCCGAACGACGCCGGCCTGTCGCGGCACCACATCATCCGCGGTGCCGAGGCGAGCCTGCGCCGGCTCGGCACCGACTACATCGACCTGTACCAGGTACACGAGTGGGACGGTCACACCCCGCTCGACGAGACGCTCAGCGCGCTCGACGCGTTGGTGCAGTCGGGCAAGGTCCGCTACATCGGCGCGTCCAACTACGCGGGCTGGCAGCTGATGAAGGCGCTCGGCGTCTCCGAGCGGCACGACTACGAGCGGTTCGTCAGCCAGCAGATCTACTACTCGCTGCAGGCGCGCGACGCGGAGCACGAACTCGTGCCGCGTCTCGCTCGACCAGGGGCTCGGCATCCTGGTGTGGAGCCCGATCGCCGGCGGCCTGCTGTCGGGCAAGTACCGCCGCGGAGTCGACGCGCCGGCCGGCAGCCGGCACCTGGGCGACTGGGACGAGCCGCCGGTGCACGACGAGGACAAGCTCTACGACACGATCGAGAAGCTGGTCGCGATCGGCGAGGCGCACGGGGTGTCGGCGGCGCAGGTGGCGCTCGCCTACCTGATCGGCCAAGCCGGGGGTGACCTCGGTGATCGTCGGTGCGCGGACGGAGGAGCAGCTCAGCGACAACCTCGGCAGCGGCCGAGCTCGAGCTCAGCGCGGACGAGCTCGACCAGCTCGACGACGTGAGCGCGCGAACCGCTGCGCTACCCGCACTGGCACCAGGCCAAGACGTCCGGGCGATCGGCTCAGCGAGGCGGATCTGTCCCTGTTACGCCGCCACCTCGGCTAGCGGCCGGAGCGAGGGCCGCAGCCGGGCCACCCAGATCGCCAGCCCGGCCAGCGGCAGTGCCGCGCCGAACCAGCACACGCCCGTCCATCCGTAGGCGTCGTGCAGCATGCCGGCCACCGCCGACGAGATCGCCCCGCCGACGAAGACCGTCGTCATGTAGACGGTGTTGATTCGAGCGCGGGCGTCTTCGCGCAACGAGTAGATCTCCTGCTGGCTCATCACCTGATGGCACTGCACCGCGAGATCGAGCAGGACCCCTGCGACCGCGAGCAACACCAAGCTGCTCCGGCCGAGCCCGGCAAGCAGCATGGCCACGGCGCCGAGCGCGATCATCAGCCCGCTGCCCGATCGACCGTGGCCGCGATCGGCCAGCCGCCCGCCCAGCGGCGCGGCTGCGGCACCGGCCGCGCCGACGAGCGCGAACAACCCGACGCCGGCCTGGCTCAGCCCGTGCTCGTCGATCAGCTCGTACCCGATCGCCGTCCAGAACGCGGTGAACGCACCGAACATGCTGGCCTGGCACAGCGCGCGCCAGCGCAACACCGGCTCCTCGCGGATCAGCGCGCCGATCGACTTGAGCAGCTGGGGGTAGCTCGCCGCGTGGTCCGGCTCGTGCACCGGGAGCATCCGGCGCAGCACGAGCGCGAGCACGACCGTGAGCCCGGCCGAGATGAAGTAGATGGCGCGCCAGCCGAGCCAGTCGGCGACCAGGCTCGACACGGTGCGGGCGAGCAGGATGCCGAGCAGCAGCCCGCTCATCACCTGCCCGACGAACTTGCCGCGCTCGGCCGGCGGTGCCAGGTGCGCCGCGAGCGGGACGACGATCTGCGCGACGACCGAGGTCACGCCGACGAGCAGTGACACGGCGAGGAAGACTCCGAACGCCGGCGCGCTGCCGGCGAGAACCAGCGCTGCGGCGGTCGCGATG
>CAWCFH010000003.1:0-153181 GCA_963794885.1 uncultured Actinomycetota bacterium | reverse complement strand
TGCGATCTTCAGGTGGTTCCCGCCCGGGCGCCCTACCTCGCCGGGCAGGACAACCCGAGCTATTAGGCAACCGGCGGCCCGAGCTGCCGCAGGTGTCCACCGCGCGTGACAGCAGCACCGCGCTGCAGGCCAACCTCGCGCAGGGCGACGGCATCGGCACGCAGAACTCGCCGCAGAGAACGAGGTCATCGCCGAGTTGATGGCCGGCAGCTCGAACACCACACCGCAGCAGTTCCCGCGGTGGGGCAGCCTGCTGCTCGGACCGGCGTTGCGCGGAACGACGGTGAGCGTGCGATGAAGCCGCTAACCGGACCGATCATCAAGAGCCTGATCTTCATCATCGTCACGGTGCTGGCGACCGGCGTGCTTGCTGTCGACGATCTCGAACACGGCAGTCAGCGGCGAGAGCACGCACTACTGCGCGATCTTCACCGAGCCACCGCCGCTGTAGATCGGCGACGACGTCCGCATGGCCGGTGTGCGGATCGGTTCAGGTCAGCGAATCCACGTGACCAACCGCCGCGACGCCGAGGTGAACTTCGACATCAGCTCCGAGCGTCATCTGGCGTCGACCGTCACCGCCACGATCCGGTTCCGCAACCTCGTCGGGCAGCGCTACATCGAGCTCGACCAGGGTGCCGGTTCGCCCGAGGTGCCGTGGCCGAGCAGCAGGACGATCGGTCTCACGCACCACGCCGGCGCTGGATCTGACCCTGCTGTTCAACGGCTTCCAGCCGCTGTTCACGGCACTCAGCCCAAGGACATCAACGAGCTGTCCTACGAGATCATCCAGATCTTCCAGGGCGAAGGAGACGACAGTCCAGCGATCTGGTGACCCGTACCGCGTCGCTCACCTGTCGCTGGCCGACCGCGACCAGCTGATCGGACAGGTCATCGACAACCTGAACAAGCGTGCTGAAGACCGTCAACGCGCGGCGCGACGGGTTGTCGTCGATCATCATCTCGCTTCAAGTCGTGTCCGGTCTCGCGCAGGACCGCGGCGCTCGAGTCGGTGTGTCGAACCTGGCGAACCTGACGACGACGGTGTCCGGGTTGCTGCAGTACGGCCCGTCCCAGCCTAAGACGTCCATCGACTCGCTCGGTGCGCTGTCGGCGAACCTCGCGAACAACAGCGGCGACGTGGAGAAGTTCCTGACCAACCTGCCCACAAGCTCAATGCGGTGGGACGAACCGCGTCCTACGGGTCATGGGTAACAGCTACTTGTGCTCGATCAGCGGGCGGATCCCGGTGCCGTCCGGCTATCACGGCGGCGTCGGTGCCCAGGCCGTGTCGAATCCAGGTGCCGCTGATGATGAAGTCGTTCAACGAGCGGAACCCCGTGACGATCGCCATCGGCGGCATGATCACGGCGTCCTGATCGCGCTCGGCGCGTTCTACTGGAAGCACCTGCCCTTCGTCGACAGCTCGACCGGCTACCACGCCGACTTCACCGAGGCGGCCGGGCTTACGTTCCGGTGACGACGTGCTCGTCGCCGGTGTCAATGTCGGCAACGTCTCGGGGATCTCGCTGGAAGGCACGCACGTGCGCGTCGACTTCGACGTGTCGGGCACGTGGGTCGGCAACCAGAGCACCGCGGCGATCAAGATCAAGACGCTGCTCGGGCAGAAGTACCTTGCCGTCGACCCGCTGGGCACCGCCTCGCAGAATCCGTCCGAGGCGATCCCGCTCAGCCGGACGTCGAGCCCCTACGACGTGACGACGGCACTCGAAGGTCTCGGCTCGAACCTCGGGCAGATCAACTCGGCGCAGTTGGGCCAGAGCTTCCGCACGCTGGCCGACGCGTTCCGCAACACGCCGGCTTCGGTGCGGGCCAGCCTCGAGGGGTTGTCGGCGCTTTCGAAGACGGTTGCGTCGCGCGACGACGAACTGGCGCTGCTGGTGCGCAACACGCGCAAGATCACCGATGTGCTGGCCAACGACAATCCGCAGATCGCTGCGCTGCTCAGAGACGGCAACATCCTGCTGCACGAACTGCAGAGCCGCAGTGACGCGATCACCACGCTGTTCAACGGCACCCAAGCGTTGAGCCAGCAGCTGACCGGACTTGTCAACGACAACAACGCGACGCTCGGCCCGGCACTGACCCAGCTCGACCGGGTGACGACGATCCTCGAGCAGAACCAGAGCAACCTCGACAACGCGCTGCGCCTGATCGGGCCGTACTACAACCTGCTCAACAACGCGGTAGGCAACGGTCGCTGGCTCGATGTCTACATCTGCGGGTTGTTCACGCGGCGCGGCCTCCCGCAGCTGAACGCCACCGCGCAACGCAACTGCGCGCCGCAGGCACCGACCGGGAACGGTGGGTGATCGCATGACGCATTCAGTGATACCGCGCACGCGGCGATCGATCGCGCTCGTCGTGATCATCGCGCTGCTGTTGCTGGCGGCAACCGGCGGGCTGTGGTGGTACTTCAGCGCACGCGCCGGGCAGACGAAGCTGGCCGCGATGTTCACCGAGGCGGTGGGCATCTACCCGGGTTCGGACGTGCGCATCCTCGGCGTGCCGGTCGGTGCGGTCGACGGCGTGACGCCGGAGGGCACCGAGGTCAAGGTCAGCCATGCATCTCGACAGCGGGGTGTCGGTGCGCGCCGACACACATGCCGTTGTGATCGCACCGAGCCTGGTGAGCGACCGGTACGTGCAACTGACCGGCGTCTACGACTCCGGGCCGAAGCTGGCCGACGGCGCGACGATTCCGCTCTCGCGCACGGCCACCTCGGTCGAGATCGACGAGCTGAACACCGGAATCGTCAAGCTCACGCAGGCGCTGGGGCCCAACGGTGCGAACAAGACCGGCGACCTCGCCGACCTGCTCAACGTCGGTGCGGCGAACCTGCGCGGCAACGGCGCGGCAATGAAGCAGACGCTGAGCCGGCTCGCTCAGCTGTCGACGACACTGTCGGGCAACAAGGGCAACCTGTTCAAGACCGTCGACAACCTGTCGAAGTTCACCACGACGCTGGCACGCAACGACCGCAGCGTGCGCGGCTTGAACACGTCGCTGTCCGCGGTGAGCCAGGTGCTCGCGAACGACCGGCAGTCGTTCGCCGCCGCGCTGCACGACCTGAGTGGTGCGCTCGCGACCGTCAAGAATTTCATCGACTCGAACCGGGCGCTCATCTCGTCCAACGTGAAGAAGCTCGCGGTGATCACGCAGGCGCTCAGCGCCGAGCGCGACTCGCTGGCCGAGGCGCTGCGCACGGCACCGCTCGCGGTCGACAACCTGATCAACGCCTACGACCCGCAGCACAACACGCTGGACGGACGGGCTGACCTGAACGAGCTCTCGATCTGGCCGACAGGTAGTTCCGGACAACCGTTGTTGCTGCCCAACACCGCCACCGGGGGGCACTGATGCGCGCCGGATGGCTCGGTGCCGCGCTGGTGTGCGCGGTCGTCGCGACGGGGTGCACCGGCAACGGTGTCTACGACGTGAACCTGCCCGGCGGCGCCGACCTGGGCTCGCATCCGTACACGGTCACCGCGCAGTTCCGTGATGTGCTCGATCTCGTCCGGCAGTCGTCGGTGAAGGTCGACGACGTGTCGGTCGGCCAGGTCGACGGCATCTCGCTCGGTGACGGCGGCAAGATCGCGATCGTCAAGCTCGTGATCAACGGATCGGTTCAGCTGCCGGCGAATACGACGGCAAGCATTCAGCAGACGAGCCTGCTCGGTGAGAAGTACGTCGAGCTGACCAAGCCGGCCAACCCGAGCGGAACGTTGGCCAACGGCGCGACGATCCCGCTCAGCTCGACGTCGCAGGGGATCGACATCGAGCAGGTCTTCGGCGCGCTGTCGTTGCTGCTCAACGGCGGTGGAGTGGCGCAGTTGCACGACATCGTCGTCGAGCTGCACAAGGCCGTCGGCACGAACAACGGCCTCGATGTGCGGGCGTTGCTCGAGAACGCGAACGTCGTGATCACGAAGCTGAACTCGCATCGCGACGAGATCATCGCGGCGCTGGACCAGGTGAACAAGCTGGCCCAGACGCTCGATGCGAACCATCAAGACATCACGGCTGCACTGAAGGGGTTGCCGGCCGGGCTGAGGGTGCTGGCCAGCCAGCGCCACCAGCTGGTGCGCCTGATCGACTCGCTGAACCGGCTCTCGACGACGACGGTGCACACGGTGCAGGCGAGCCAGCGCGCCTTCGTCGCCGACCTCCAGTCGCTCACACCGGTGTTGCGGCAACTGACCGCGGCCGGATCGGCTCTGCCGAAGTCGTTGCAGATCCTGCTGACCTACCCGTTCCCCGATTCGGTGCTCAATGCGATCAGGGGCGACTACCTCAACTCGTTCATCGTGCAGAACCTGAACACCCCGGGCGGCACCGTCGTCCCGCCCGCCGCCAACACGCCGGCCCTGCTGCCGAAGGCAGGCGGTAACTGATGATCACCCGTCGCGTCAAAACCCAGGTCTTGATCTTCATCGCTATCGGCCTGCTTGCGATCAGCTACATCGCGGTTCGCTACGTCGGCCTGCTTCGCCTGTTCGGTGTCGGCACCTACACCGTGCACGTCGCGCTGCCCAGCGCCGGCGGCATCTTCCCGAACGCAGAGGTCGACTACCGCGGCGTGCCGGTCGGGCGGGTCGGTGACGTGACCCTGACCGCGACCGGCGTCGACGCCTCGTTGCAGCTCAACACGTCTGCGGAGAAGATCCCGTCGAACGTGCAGGCGGTGGTCACCGACCGGTCGGTGATCGGCGAGCAGTTCGTCGATCTCCGTCCGCGCACCGACACCGGCCCGTACCTGGTCAACGGGTCGCAGATCTCGCTGGCCGACTCCGCGATTCCGCCCAGCGCGAATGACCTGCTCACCAGCGTCGACGGGCTGCTGAAGTCGATCCCGATCGGCTCCGAGCAGATCGTGGTCGACCAGTTGGGCACTGCGTTCGGCGGCTCGGCCGACAACATCCGCACGCTGATCGACACCAGCAAGTCGTTCATCACTGCTGCGCTGTCGAACTTCCCGCAGACCTCGGTGCTGATCAACACCTCGAAGCAGGTGCTGAAGACGCAGCGGCGGGCGTCGTCGAGCATCCTGTCGTTCAGCTCGAACCTGCGGCTGCTGTCACAGCAGCTCGCCTCGTCCGACTCCGACATCCGCGCGCTGCTGCGCGAGACCCCACCGGCCGCGCGCGCGACTGCGTCGCTCATCCGCGAGATCGGGACGCCGCTCGGCGTCACGATCAGCAATCTGACCAGTACCGCGCAGGTGTTCCAGGCCAACGTGCGCGGGGTGCAGGAACTGCTCATCCAGGTGCCGCGCGCGGTGGACATCGGCTCGCGCGTGGTCGGGCCGAACGGAGCGAACGTCGGCCTGACCGTGACGTTCTTCAACCCGCTGCCGTGCACGCAGGGCTACCTGGGAACGGCGCGCCGCAGCGGGCTGAACACCGGTCCGGGCCAGCCGCTGAACACCTCCGCGGGCTGCACGGCATCGTCCGGTTCGGACGTGCGCGGCTCTCAGCACGTACCCTCCGATACTGGAACCATCCAGCCGTGGCTGTCGAGCTACGCCGGTGACTCGACGGTGTCGGTCGATTCGCTCGCGCAGTTGATGGGCTCGTGACGACGACGGGGGTGCAGGTGCAGGGCGAGGATCCGGCTGACGCGCCTGCCCCTGAGCCGAGCCCGGCTGAGCCTGAGCTGGCCCCGGCGGAGGCGAGCCCGCCCGAGCTGACCCCGGCGGAGGTGGCCGCGCTGCAGGCGGCCAAGGCGGCGAAGAAGGCTGAGAAGGCCCGCCGCAAGGCCGAGAAGGCGCGGCGGCTGGCCGAGGAGTACGCCCAGCTGGCGACGTCCGAGCAGACCGCGGACGGCGGACCGCCGGTTGTGCTCGAGAAGCAGCCGACGCCCGCGGCGGCGGCCGAAGCGGATGCGGCTGTGTCGCGGATCCCGCTGCTGGTCGCGGCCGGCGTTCTCGTCGCGTGCCTCGCGTTCGCCGTGGTCGCCCTTGTCGTGTACCTGACCAGCGGTTCGTCCACCGATTCGAGCGCGGCGGCAGCGCGCGACAACCTGCTGCTGTCGGCGCGGCAGGACATCGTCGTGCTCAACACGCTCGACTATCACGCTGTCGACGCCGGGCTGAAGCGCTGGGCGTCAGCGTCGACCGGCACGCTGCACGACTCGCTGACCAACGTCACCGCGGCCGAGAAGCAGCACATCGTCTCGGCGAAGTCGGTGACCACCGCCAAGGTGCTCGACGCCGCGGTCGTCTCGCTGGACACGAAGGACGGCAGCGCGACCGTGATCGCGAGCGTCGAGATCACGGTGACGCCGGACGGTGGCACGGCGGTCGTGAAGCGCGAACGGTTGCGCGCCGAGCTGACGCGGGTGAACTCGGTGTGGAAGGTCAGCTCGATCGGACAGGTTGGGGTGACCATTCCGTGAGGCGGCTCGTCGCGCTGGGGGCAGGGGCGGTCGTCCTGCTGGCGGTCGGTGTGGTGCTGCTCGTGTTGGCTCCGAGCGGTTCGTCCCAGGCGAACTTGAACGTGGCAGTGGTGCACTCGAAGACGACCGCACAGGTGGTCGGACAGGTCGACACCGCGCTGGAACGGGTGCTGAGCTACAACTACTCGAATCCCGACCCGACCAAGACCGCGGCCCAGCAGTCGCTGGTAGGAGCGGCGCTGCAGCAGTACAACGTGCTGTTCAACGCGCTGCAGGCGAAAGCCGGCACGCAGAAGTTGACGCTGGTGTCGAAGGTGGTCGCGTCCGGAGTGACCTCGCTGGTCGGGACGAAGGCACAGCTGCTGGTGTTCCTCGACCAATCGTCGACGCGGGCCTCGGACGGCAAGACGAGCGCGGTGGCTGCGCAGATCCAGGTCGGCGCGGTCCTGGTCAACGGCGTGTGGAAGATCAGCGAGTTAGTTCCGCTGTAGCTGCAACGGGGACGGCCCGTGCGACGTCAAGCAGGTATGCGGGTGCCGTCGGTCAGCCTTGCCCCGGATAGGCATGTGAATTTCGCGCGCCGGCGTGCGCACGCGGGGCAACGTCTCCTGGTTGCTGTTGTGGTGGGTGCGCTCGCGACGGGGTGCGCCGGACACCTGCGGCCGCTCACCCCTCCTGCGCGCACCTCGCTGGTCGCGATGAGGCATCACTCGAACGTCTTGGACGGCAAGTACACGGCCGGCGGGATCGCCTTCGTCGGTCGCGCGGGTGGGCTGGTCAGCGTCGGCGGGTTCGCCGGCAACAGCCAACGGCAGCAGTCGTGGTTCGAACGCACCGCCGACGGCGGCCGCACCTGGACCCCGACCCGCGCCACCAGCAAGGCGGCAGCCGCACGAAGCCAATTCGACTTCGCGTTCGCCTCGGCGAAGTACGGCTTCGCGTTTCCGAACGGGCTCTTCTACACGACCGACGGTGGGCGGCAGTGGCGAGCGCAACCACACGCTCCTGCGTTCGTCGACGCGGTCGCGTTCGCGGGGACGTCGGCCTGGATAGCCGGGCAGCCCTGCACGCAGTCCAACTGCGCGAGCACGATCTACCGGAGCGCGCGACCGGGCGGACCGCTCGTTGCCTTGCACCGGCAACCGGCGACCACCGGAGATTCGGTAGCGCTGTTCCGTCTGAATCGGCTCGACCGGCGCCGACGAGGTTGCCGATCGGCACGGGCACCTGCGGCTGTTCACGACCACGACTGGTGGCCGTGCATGGCGGGTCAAGCCGATGCCGTGCGCGGGCTTCGGCTCGGACTTGTCGTTGGGCGGCAAGACGCTGTGGCTGTCGTGCCGGACCCGGCCGCAGACGCCGTGCGACGAATGCGCACCGTTGCTCATCTACCGCTCGAATGATCTTGGTCGATCGTGGGTTCGGATGACTCCGAAGGCCCGGCCGGTGCGCACCACCCTCACCGGTGACGGTGCGCTGCATGCCGTGAGTAGCAACGTCGCGTGGGCCTTCGGCTACAACGGCTACGGCGGGACGGTGGAACGAACCCGCGACGGTGGGCGCACCTGGCGGCACGTGCTGACGAGCAGCCAAGATCGACAGATCGACATGGATGCGCTGAGCGTGATTGGGCCGAAGACCGCGTGGATGGCCGGCTCGGTGCCGCGGCACGGTGGGCGAGCGTTCTTTGTCTATCGGACGAATGACGCTGGGCGTACCTGGCGGCGCGCGGCCCTGCCCGTGCCGTCGAACGTCCCTACCAAGTGATTGCTGTCGCCAGGGCCTCGCGGACTGGGTAGGTTCGACAGCATGCGGATGCGGGCCTACGCGGCATGGGCGATAGCGCTCAGCTTCGTGCTGCTCGCCGGTTCACCTGCACCGAGTCAAATGCCGCTCGTCGTTGCGGCCATTCTTGTTGTCGCGCTCGCCTTTGTGCTGCTCACGAGCCGGAATGCAGCGCCTGCGCCCGCGCCCGCGTTCGTGATGCGGTCGCGCCGCGCCGAGTCGACCGTGGGCTCGCGCCAGTGCGATCCCGACGCCGCAGGGCACACCCGCCCGAGAGCACCCGGACAGCGCTGATCGCTCGGCTTCAGCGCGCTTGGTGAGTAGTTCGTTCTCGTTCCCCTCTCTTCTCGTCCTCCTTTGTGGAGTTGATGATGTCTCTCGACTATTTGTATGCCGCGGTTTCGTGGGTGTTGTTGCGTTGGCACTCGTTGTTCAACGTGTTGGGGTTGGATCCGGCCGGTGGGTTGAACTGGACGTTGTCGATCATCTTCTTGGTGGTCACGGCGCGGTTGTTGCTGTTCCGGTTGTTCGTCAAGCAGGTGCATTACCAGCGGCATATGCAGGAGATCCAGCCCAAGATCGCTGAGTTGCGCAAGAAGTACAAGGACGACAAGGCCGAGATGCAGCGGCAGATGATGAAGCTGCAGCAGGAGCAGGGGTTCAACCCGTTGGCGGGTTGTCTGCCGATGTTCTTGCAGATCCCGATCTTCATCTCGTTGTTCCATGTGTTGCGGCATCTGTCCAACTCGGCCTCGGTCTGTGATACCAGGCCCAGGCCGGCAATGGGCTGCTCA
The DNA here is from genome assembly GCA_963794885.1 of uncultured Actinomycetota bacterium. Classification (GTDB taxonomy): domain Bacteria; phylum Actinomycetota; class Actinomycetes; order Mycobacteriales; family Jatrophihabitantaceae; genus RYN-133. The sequence continues at coordinate 144,184 of CAWCFH010000003.1, read as the reverse complement.
AGCTGTACACGTTCAACCCGGCCCAGACCTGCGATGCGGCCAAGGCGCGGTTGTTCGGTGCGCCGCTGGCCGGTTCGCTGCGCGACAACACCGACAAGATCGTGCACGTGCTCGGTGGTGACATCACCAGCACCCGCGTCGTCACCATCGTGTTGGTGATCATCAGCGCCGCGGCGACGTTCTTCACCCAGCGGCTGGTGATGTCACGCACCACCACCGTGCCCACCGGCACCGCGGCCACCGTGCAGCGGCTGATGAAGGTGTTCATCCCGATCTCGGTGCTGTTCTCCGGGGTGTTCTTCCCCCTCGGCGTGCTGCTCTACTGGTTCACCAGCAACACCTGGACCATGCTGCAACAGCTCTACATCAACAAGTACCACCCGCCGGATAGTTGATCATGAACAATTCCTTCGGGTGTATCCTTGGTGTCACTGGGAGTATTTCGTAGCTCGGCCGTAGATGCCGTCTCATTCCCGGTGATCTATGACTGGCCGTCACCGGCCGGATCGGGGCCCTCATGGCCTATCCCACCCTGCCAACACTGCTTGCGCCCCGCTGATGAGCGACGACGAAGCCGCGACTGCCACGCCGACAAAGACCGACGAGGCCAGCCGTTACGAGTTGCGCAGAGTCGACCCGTCCGTCCAGGCAAATCCCTACCTCGACGGCGGCTGGTGGCCGCGTTCGCTCGACCTCGCCACCGAGCTTCCTGCGCTGTTGATCGCGCTTTCCCGCGGCGGCTTCGAGACCTACCGAGTCGTCTACCGGTTGCACGCCTGGGACGAATCGCAGCGCCGCATCACCATCGCCGGCAGGCGAATCACGCTGTCGGGATATCGCAAGCAGGCAGACGACACGATCGCGCTGCTGGACGGGTCCGGTCGAAAGCGCCTCGAATTGCTGGTGATTCCGCCTGACACCGGATCGGAGGTCGCCCGACGTGCGCTCGACATCGCTGGGCTGGATGGCGACGCCGACTCTGCCGATGCGGTGCTGGAGCGCGCGCGGGCCTAGCGTTTAGTGCGGCTTGGGCGCGGATGCTTGGACCACCACTCAAGCACCTTTCGTGTGACTCCGAGACGGAGCGACTCGGCCACGGTCGGGATTTTTGGTGGCACGGTGCGTTCTGACTGGCGGAACGTGCCATCGGACCGCACTGTTGGCATGGCTTCGGCGGCGAGCTTGCCGAGCTCGCGGCCGAGCTGGGCGTACGCGCAGAACTTGTCGTCGTCGAAGAACTGGTCGCCGGTGGAGTCGTGCGGGAACGCCGCGTTGCGCGTGGCGTAGGAGAGCAGGTCGTAGTCCATGTCGCGGGTCAGCAGCGCTTTTGCCACCACCAGCCAACCTGTGAGCGGGTGCGTGCCGAGTTCGGGCGGGAGGCTTTCGGCCGGATAGACGATCTTGGCCACGACCACGGCACTTTCGGACAGCCGACCGTTGAGGTCTGAGAGCGCGTCCTCAGGTTTTAGCTTGCTCGCGCTGCCCGGCACAAGTTCCCACACGTCGTTCTGAAACTCGATCTCCACACCCAGCTCCGCCTTGGCAAGTGCAATCGCGTCGGCAAGCGTGCCCGCGGTCGGTGGGGTGTCACCGCTGGCGTCGATGCAGTAGATCTCGGTACAACGTCGCCTGAGAAGCTCGACCAGTCCCAAATTCTCGTAGTGACCACCGTCGGTGATCTGCAACAGCCGATCATTGGATTGATGGATGCCGAGAATCTCGCGTACCAGGTAGGTGAGCCGGCGCACGCTCGGGATGCGCGGTCGATACCAGACGTCCGACCCGGCGTCCGACCACTCGGCCACGAAGCGTGGGTTGGGCAGCCACGTTCCAAGCCGGACGCCGGACAATGCGAGTAGCGTGCCGTACCACCTCGAGGCGCGCCCCATCGCCGAGGCGACCGCGGCACCTGAAACCGCGACGGCAGCTTCGACGGTCAGGTCGCGTTCCATCTGGCCGCGTACCGCGCGCTCGATCTCGTCCGTCCGCATATAGCCGACATCCGGGCCGCCGAGCCACTCGCTGGTCATCGTGAACGACGCCGCCGAGAGCGGGGCGCGCTGCTCGCCGGTGAGATTTGCGGCCGCAGCGAAGATCACCTCTGGGAAACCCTCCGGTCTGCGTCCGTAGGTCGAGAGCTTCGTGAGTTCGGCGAACCCATAACCCTGTGCTGCGAGATACCCGTCGGGTCGTTTGATCCGGCGAGCATCGAACGCTCCGGCCAGCCGCTCGCGATAGAACGGGTGCAAGCTGAGTTCGGTCTGGTCAAGCACGAGGCCGAGCACGACAAGCACGACGAGGACGATGCTCGCGACCCACACCGTGTCATGTTCGTCAGCAACTGCGGCGAATCCGCCGTAGAGCAGCAGCCATGCGCCCGCGAGTACCGCAAGAGTGACGATCGCAAGCAGCAGTCGCAGCGCGCCGGACGGCACTGCGCGACCGACACCGCTCTTCCGCGAGAACAACCCCTTCGTCGTCTTCACCACCTGTCCGCGCCGCCCGAGCGCACCGAGTGTCGCGGCGTAGGTCAGCAGGACCGTACCGATCGAGCTACCGAGCGCGGTCTTCGTCGTTCCGAAGTGCGAGAGCAGGTAGGCCGCGCCGAAAATGATCGCAGGCACGGCGACGGTGATCGCGGTAACCAGCACGAACAGTCTCGTCAGCGCCGTCGACCATCTGTCGCAGCCGCGGGCAAACCGCGAGCCCAACGAGTCCTTCTGGTACCGCCGGGGAAAGACTGCGACGAGGAGGCTGAGCAGATAGATCAAGAATGCTCCAGCCGCAAGGGCGATGAGCAGGTACCACGTGCCGGTACGAATACCTGGGAAATGAATGCCGGCCAGTCCTGGATGAAGATGATGCGCCGGATCCCATGGGACGATCGGTGTGGCCATGTATGCCCGGCCGGCGATCACACCGGCCACGACCGCCGTGCTGAATACCAGGGCCAACGAGACCAACACGACGCGCGCAACCACGCCCAACGCGATCAACAGCTGCTGCGGGCTGTCGGCGAGGTAGTTCGCGTGCCGTCTGATTCGGTCCTCCTCAACGCTGCCGGGCATCAGGGCAGTCGCCGGATCACGTTCAATAGCACCGACGATTGACTCGGTGGCGTCGGGATCCTGAGGTGTAAGGGCAAGCTGCAGAGCGCCTGCGGTGTAGCCACCACCAGACACCGAAACCAGGTAGCGAGCCCGAAGCAATTGGTCGCGCAAAGTCTGCACTGCTCCCAGGGCAACGGATGCTGAGCGCACACCGCCGCCCGATAGGCAGATGCCGACGGTGGGTTTGCCGTCCTTGATTCGCGCGCGCAGCTCGTCGTCCAGATCAGGAACCCGGAACGCCCTTCGCCAACGAGTGCGGTCGACGCCCTCGGATCCGCGCAGGGTGCAGGCGGCATCGTCCTCGAGCGGCGCGGGCGGTTCGGCCCGTACCTCGTCGGCTCGTGGACGGATCCGATTCAGCACGAGCCTTCCGAGGGAAAGCACGACTCCGGCAGTGGCGACTACGGCCGCCGGCAGGACGCAGCAGAACTTGAGCACCGATGCCGACGTCGCCATGTTCAGCCACGGCGACGGATCCTTGTAGTGGATGGCCGTCCAGATGCACGCGTTCTCCCCGATGTCGGCAAGCACCGTGGCCGTAGCCAGCACCGGGGCCAACCGAGCGAGAGCGCGCGCTTGCGGAGTCCAGAACACTGCATCGGCGAGTATCACGCCGATCACGAGGAACGCGCCGTAACCGGCGATGAGCGCGGCGTCCCACAGCAATGCACGCCCGGTATTGGTAGGGAGTGGGAACGGCTGCTTCGCACCGCCCAACTCGACGGCGATGATGTTGACCTTGGGCGCGAACTGGTAGAGACCGACCCCGGCGCCGAGGCTCGCCAGCGCCGCAACGACCAACCACGAAGCGGCGCGCGGCGAGAGATCGACCCGGCGTGCCGACGTGCGACGGAAGAACCAGCGAACCTGATTCCAGATGTAGCGCACGAATCGGCGAGTAGGCGTCGTTGCGTCTTGAGCCATGTCTTCCCCCCAAAAGCACACAGCTGCGATCGACGAAAACAGTCCTCCCTGCAGATCATCAAGTCAATGATCGGAAGCAAACCATCGAGTCAACGACCGGGGAATGCCTCGCGCACTGCTCCAATATTGTCGTACGTATGTTCTAGCATTTTGGGTATGGCGAGGGTCGATGCAAGGCAGGCGATCGCGCTGCTGCGCGCGGGCGTCGACGCGGTATTGGCGGCCGATCTGCCAGCGCTCAGCAGCATTGACTTGGCCGAGTTCATGCTCGAGTACGAAGTTGAACGCCGCCGGCTGGAATCGGGAGATCCGGTCGTGCTCGCCGAGGTCGAGCAGCGCGACGTAGCCGGTGACTACGGGCGTAGCTCCACGGTTGACCTGATGGTCGAGCATCTGCGTGTCACGCCGGCCGAGGCCAAGTCGCGCACGATGTTGGCACGCGACCTCGGGCCGCGGCGCGAGGGATCGGGCGAGCCGCTCGCACCGCTGTTCAGCCATATCGCCGCGGCGCAACGCAAGGGTGAGCTGACGCAGGCACACGTTCGAGCGATCACGAGATACCTGCACAAACTGCCGCCCCACCTGGGTCTTGCTGAACTCGAGCGCGCCGAGCTCACGCTCGTCGAGTCCGCACGTCACCTGCACGCGCAGCAGCTGGCGCAGGTGGCCGAGCGGCTGCTCGCATACCTCGACCCGGACGGCAACGAACCTCGTGAACGCTGCGCTGCGCTGCGCCGCGCATGGAACCTCCGCATCAACGGCGACGGCTCTGGCGAGTTGAGCGGACTGTTGACCGCGTCGGCATGCGCTGTGTGGCGTCCGATCATCGACGCGCTGTCCGCGCCGCAGCCCGAAGGGGACGAGCGCGACGACCGCACCCCGACGCAGCGCCGCCACGACGCGTTCCTCGAGGCGGGGCGACGGCTGATCCGCTCAGGCACGCTGCCCGACTGCGGCGGCGCGCCGGTCACGGTCCTGGTCCGAATCGATGCCGAGCAGCTGAGGACCGAGACCGGCGTCGGGCAGACCGGTAACGACGACCCGCTCCCCATCGCCGAGCTGCTAAGCCTGGCCAGCGAGGCCGACGTCATACCGACGGTGCTCAACGCGTCTGGTGGCGTGCTCTGCTACGGCCGCAGCCGTCGGCTCGCCTCTTCGGCGCAGCGCCGCGCGCTCGCGTTGCGCGACGGCGGCTGCAGCTTCCCCGGCTGCACCCGGCCACCTGCCTGGTGCGAGGTGCATCACGTCATCCCCTGGTGGCGCGGCGGCCGTACCGACGTCGACGAGATGTGCCTGGTCTGCGAGTTCCACCATCGCGAGTTCGAGCGGCGCGGATGGGCCGTCCACATGACTGACGGCGTGCCCGAATGGATTCCGCCTGCCTGGCTGGATGCGCAACGAAGACCCAGGCGGAACACCGCACACCACCTTCCTGAGTTCGACTTCGGGGTCGATCTCGCCGGTTGATCGACATCTCGGCATAGGCTGCCGAAGTGAACTACCTCGACTGTCCTGACGATGCGACGCACCTCAAGGCCGATCCGCAGCCCTCGCGTGCGCCGGGACGGCCGCTGCGCCTGGTGTGCCCGCAGTGCGGCAAGGCGTTCGAACTGCGCAGCAGAGGCCTCGTCGAGGTGCCCGCCAGCGAAGACCCGTAACGGAACCTTGGCAACCTTTCGCCCCGTCCAAGTACTTGAAAGGTGTGAGGCGACGGAAGGGTTGGTTGATGGGAGCCGAGGAGGATTTCGACCGCTTCGTGCGCTCCAGCAACGCTCGCCTGCTGCGGACCGCCTGGCTGCTCGTCGGTGACTGGCCGGCCGCTGAGGATCTGGTGCAGATCGCCCTCGAGCGGCTCTGGCCGAAGTGGTCGAGACTGCCCGACGATCAGCAACGCCTCGCCTATGTGCACCGGATCCTGACCACTTCGTTCCTGCGCGGCCGCCGCCGCAAATGGACCGGTGAGATCGCCACCGCCGACCTGCCCGAGCCGGCGGCACAAGACGGAACCGATGCCCTGGCGGTACGCGACGGAGTGCTCAGCCGCGATCAGGCGCCTGCCACCGCGCCAACGCGCGGTGATCGCGCTGCGGTATCTGGCCGACCTCACCGAGCCGCAGACGGCCGCCGCATTGCATTGCTCGGTCGGCGACGGTGAAGAGCTACTCGTCGCGCGCCATCACCGCGTTGCGTGCCGATCCCGGATTGCTCGACCTGTTCGCCGAGGAGACCAAGCCATGAACGATGTTGACGAGCGGCTCGCACGGCTGCTTGGACGACGCGGTGCCGCAACCGCCACGCGAGCTCGACGGTGCCGAGATCCGCAGTGCCCGTCCGCGCCGCCGCCGCGTAGTGCGCTATCGCCGCGCCCGCCCTCGCGGCCGCGGCTGTCGTCGCGGTCGCCGTCATCGCGGTAGTGGTCACCCGCCCAGCAACCGACGAGAACGGCGTCGGGACGGGCAAGCCGCCGACGCAACCCGACCACGGCAGCCGGTGGCTCGCCGCGCGACCAGACCGTGGCCGCCGTGCAGCGACTGCTCGCCGCCGCTCCCGTCGTGCCGAACACCCACGAGGTCAGCCAACCGCCCGCCAAGGAGCTCCGGCACCCGATGTCGCAGAGCTCGGGCAACCTGGTCGACCGCGCGGGGTGGTGGATCGGCAACGGCACCGTCGGCGCAGCACTGCACTACTTCGCTACCCACTTGCCGGACGGCCTGACGAAATCCGGCTCCGGAGGCGCGAGCGGGCCGAACGAACGTTCCGTGGAGGGACTGACCTTCGCCGCGACCGGCCCCAACTGGTCGAAGCCCACCATCTACGCCAATCTCGAGCTCGATGTCGAGGCAGTGCAGCTCGGCGACCAGGTCGGCATCCGCGTCGACGCCCAAGCGCTCTGGCTGGCGCAACGCACCGATGCCGAGAACGTCCCAACCAGCGTGTCGTCAGTCGATGTTGTCGTGTCACCGCCCGGGCCGTGCCGCGACGGTGCAACGCACGCTCGGGGCGAAGGACGCCCGCAAGTTGGCGAAGGTGATCGACGGATTGCCCGTGGGCATGAGCGGCATGTTCAGCTGCCCGATGGATACCGGAGGGTCCGACACGCTGACCTTCCATGCCGGCTCGCTGACGCGCCAAGTGCGCGTCGACCCGACCGGTTGCCAGAGCGTCACGTTCGCGGGAAGCGCCCATAACTTCCCGGGATTGACCGGCGGCGGGAAGGTCAACAGCACGCTGATGAAGTTGCTCGGCCTGCCGAACGGTTACGGCCTCCGTCCGTGAGCTGACGCGAAACGGCGAGCTTTGGCGCGGTTGCCGCACACGGCCATCGTGCACCAGCGACGGCGATGCGACGGATCCAGGAATACCCAACCGCACGCATCGCTGGCGCACAGCCCGACGGCGTCCGGACCGTAGTCCTCGAGCAGCCGATGCGCCGCAAGCGCGCACCGATCGGTGATCACCGCCGTCGAGTAGGGCGCCTGCAAGTGCCCGTCGCGCCGGTAGGACGACCGTCCAACGGCTCGAGCGACGAAAGCGTGCACCGCAGCCAAATCGTCGCCGCGCGTGACCGAATGGAACAGCGCAAAGCGCAACGCACGCAACTGCCGCAGCGCGGCCCGCTGGCTCGCGATCGGCTCGGCACGGAGCAGGCGTGCCTCGTCCGCATCGATCACCTCGTGCTCGCGGGCCCACAACACGGCGACGAGAAACGACGTGAAGTACTCCCGCTCGCTCGGCAGGCCCCACAATGCCTTTGTGTTGCACAGTTCCAGCGCGAGGTGCCCCGCTACGTGGTCCGGCAGCGGGTGTCCCTCGACGAGGTGGTTGGTCACCGACCCTTCCGCATGCGACCATGCTAACCACAAATCGACGATGACCGGTTAGTGAGTGCGAGTGGGCATCCTGTGGTCGCTGGCGTTGGCGCAGCTGCGGCACCACCGCGGGCGTTGGGCGCTGCTCGCTGCGGGAATCGCCCTCGTCGTCGCCGTACCGATCACCTCAGCCGGATTGGCCAGCCAGGTTCGCGCCGATTCGATCACCCGTGCAATCGGCAAGCTTGATCCGACCGCACGCGCACTGTTCGTCAGCGTCGAAGGCAGCAACCCGCACGCGACCTCGCCGCACACCGACGAGGTGATCCGCAGTCAGCTCGCCCGGCTCGGCGACAAGCCGGTGCGCCGGCAGATGGCCTTTCGCCAACTCACCGTCGAGGGTCAGTCGTTCTTCCTCGCCGCCGCAGACTCGTTGCGCACCGCGGTCACGATCACCAGCGGACGGATGCCGAGCACCTGCACTCCGACGCACTGCGAAGTCGTGCTGCTCGGCAAGCCGAATCCGAAGCTCGCCAAGGCCGCCGCGTCGCTCGGCGCCTACGTGGTCGGCACCGCGCGGCGTACCGATCCGCGGCTGATCTCGGGGCAGCTCGACACCGGGACCACTCCGTTGCTTGTCGGCGACGGCGCGATCGCCATGTCGCACCTGAAGAAGCTCGAACTGTTCAGCCGGTTCTACTCGTGGACTGCCGACATCGACACGAGCCGGGTCGTCGACATGGGCGTGCCGAAGTGGATCGCGCTGAGCAGCGATGTCGACGACAAGCTTGATCGTGCCGTTGTCGGCAACTCGGTGTTCACCCGTCCGGGTGACGCGCTCTTGGCCGCCGACGATCGCGCGCAGACCTCGACGCGCCGCTTCCAGCTGCTCGGCGGGCTTGCAGCCGCACTGCTGCTCGGCTTCGCCGTGGTCGCCGCGTGCGGGCTACGCCGCGAGATCGCCTTGCTGGTCAGCGCATTGCGCCGTCGCGGCGCGGTCGCCGGGCAGATCGCGGCGGTCGTCGCGGGACAGGCAGTTCTTGCCGTCCTCGGCGGCGCGATCGCCGGCGGAGTGCTCGGATCGGCGGCGGTCGCGGGCGTCGCCGGCGGCTCGACGATCGGGCATGCGCTCACCGACTCGCGGCTCGCCGTCGTGGTGCTCACCGCGGCGGCCGCGATCGTCGTGACCGCGGTACTGCTGTGGCCCGATGCCCGCGCGCGGGCGCTGTGGCGGGTGCTCGATCTCGTCGCGCTGTTCAGTCTTGGTGCCGCGGTACTTGCGGCCGATCGCGGGACGAGCGACCTGTCCAACGGCGGCGATCCGCTGGTGATCACGCTGCCCGTGCTGGTTGCCGTGATCAGCGGGTTGATCGCGGCGCGGTTGTGGGCACCGCTGTCGCAGCTCGTCGCGCGGCTGCTGCCGGCACGGTCGGTGGCCGGGCGGATCGGCCTGCTCGGGCTCATCCGCCGCCCGCTCCGTCCCGCTGCCACCGTCGCATTCCTCACCGCGGCGATCGCGTCGGTGGTCTTCGCCGGTGCGTACCGCGCGACCCTGCTCGCCGGCGCCGCCGACCAGGCCGCGTTCCAGGTGCCGCTCGACACCACGGTGACGACCGGGCCGGACGGCACGTCGCCGGGCGACGGCGTGGCCGGCCGGCCGGGCGCCTACGCGGTGTTGCGTGTTTCCGCGGCGGTCACCGAGCTGCCGGGCGTCGTCGAATCGGTGCCCGTGCTCGGTGTCGACGCTGGTGCGCTGCCGTTGATCAATCGCTGGTCGCGCACGACCGGATCGTCCATATCGGCTGCGTCCCTCGCAGCAATGCTGCGGCCGACGACGGTCGCCGCCGGTCCCGGAGGTTCCGTCCGGCGCGACGTTGACGATCCCCGCGACGGGACTGGACAAGCGCACCGACGTGACGATCTGGCTGAGCACCCCGGCCGCGCGCGAGGTGGCCGTGGCGCTGAGTCGCGGGACGGGCGTGCTCACCGGCCGCGTGCCGTCGATAACCGGCCCGCTGCACGTGATCGCGGTCGGCATCAGCGAGAACAGCGACTACAGCGATCGCGAGCAGCATGCGATCGGCGAGGGACGCACCGACCAGCCGACCGTGAAAGGCACCCTGACCCTGGGCGCGATCAGCGCCAACGGTCAGCAGCTCGCGTCCGACTGGTCGTCGTTCGTCTCCGCACGCGGCACGACCACGGCGAGCGACGGCAAGCTGCAGCTGCAATACGACGTCACCGGTGAACCGCTGATCGCGGTGCCGGGTGGCCCGACGACGCTGCCCGTCGCGGTCGATCCGTCCACCGCGAAGCTTGCGCACGGCGGCGTGCTGCAGGTGACGCTGGATGGCACGTCGCGAATCAGCCTGCAGGTCGTCGCGGTGCTGCCGCGGATGCCGACGATGGGCGGCACGTTCTTCGTCGCCGATCGCGTCGCGCTGTCCCGAGCGCTCGATCGTGGGCAGCCCGGGCGCAATGCACTGGAGTACTGGCTCACCGGATCGTCCGGCTCGTTCCCTGGTCTGGCTGTGACGAGCCGGGCCGCGGTCGAGCACGACCTGTCGTCCGACCCGGTGAGTGTCGGTGCGCGCACCCTGTTGATCGTGGTCGCGTTGCTCGCCCTGGCGATCGCTGCGGTCGCGCTGATCCTGCTGGTGATCGGCGAGCGGCGTGACGGCGCCGGCGAGCTGTATGCGTGGGAGGCCGACGGAACCCGGCCGCGCACGCTGCGGCGGATGCTGGTCGTGCGGTTGCTCGTGGTCGCGCTCGTGGCGATTCCGGTCGGCGTCGTTGCCGGCTTGGTGCTCGCCCGGGTGGGGACGACCCTGGTGGCCGTCGACGCGGCGGGCACGACACCGACGCCGCCGCTGTCGGTGACGCTGGGTTCGGTGTGGACGCCGCTGGCGCTGCTGGTCGGGGTCGGCGCGGGCATCGCGCTGGGCTGGCTGGTGGCCGCGCGGTCGCTGCGCGAGCGCTACCCGGTGGCTGCCGAGGCGGATCTTCGATGATCGATGTTGCGGACCTGTTCTGCCTGTACACCGTGCCGGGCGGCGCGACCGTTGCTGCATTGCGCGGGATGTCGCTGCATGTGGCGCCGGGCGAGCGGCTGGTCGTGCACGGCCCGAACGGCTCGGGCAAGACGACACTGCTGCGCGTGCTCACGGGCGAGGTCGCGGCGTCGTCGGGGTCGGTGTCGGTGGCCGGGACGGAGCTGGTCGGGGCGAGCGCGGCGCGGATGGCCGGGCTGCGCCGCGACGTGCTGGGCCTGGTCGACCAGCACTCCGGGCGGTCGCTGCGCCCTGAGCTGGACGTGCTCGACAACGTCGCGCTGCAGCTCCGGCTGGCCGGGCGACCGCGGGCGGTGGCACGGGCGCTGGCCGAGGAATCCCTCGGTGCGCTAGGGCTTTCCGCCTTGGCCGCCCGCCGCCCGTCCACCTTGTCGGCGGGTGAGGCGCAGCGGGTGGCGGTGTGTGCGGCGGTTGCGCACGGACCGACCGTCCTGCTCGCCGACGAGCCGACCGGTGAGCTCGACATCGACTCGTCCGACGCGGTCTACGACCTGCTCGCCGCCGCGGCGAAGCGCGCCGACGCGACGTTGCTGCTGGTGACGCACGACCAGCGCGCGGCGCGGATCGCCAACCGGGTGGTGCGGATCCGCGACGGGCGGCTCTCGGAGCAGTGGAGCCCGGATGCGCCGCAGGACGAGGAGCTCGTCGTCGACGACCGCGGCTGGGTGCGGCTGCCCGAGGCGCTGCGGCGACGGATCGGGCTGGCCGACCGGGCGCGGATCCGTTCCGACGGCGACGAGGTGGTGCTCGGGGTGGCCGGCGACGCGGTCGCGCCGCCGCCGCCCGTCGCGCTGGAACTGCCGCCGCCGCTGGACGTGCCGTCCGGACCGCTCGCGGAGCTTGCTGACATCGGCGTCTCGTACGGCGAGCGGGTGGTCTTCGACGGCTTCGCCGCGTCGATCGCTGCCGGGCAGCTGACCGTGGTGCGGGGACGGTCGGGCGCGGGCAAGTCGACGCTGCTGCGGTTGTTGCTCGGCCTGGCCGATCCCGACACCGGCACGGTGACCCTCGGCGGGCGCGCGCTGGCCGGCCTCGGTCGCGCGGCGCGGGCCGATGTGCGGCGCGCGGTGGTGGGGGTGAGCACGCAGTCCGGCGCGCTGGCCGAACCGCTGGACACCTGGGAGAACCTGGCGCTGGCCAGGGCGGCCCGCGGCCTGGATCCGGACCGTCCCGCCGTCGAAGCGGTGGTCGCGGCGCTGGGACTCGAGCCGGTGTCGCGGCGGCCGGTGCGGCTGCTGTCCGGCGGGGAGCGGCAGCGGGTGGCCATCGCGCGGTCGCTGGTGGTGCAGCGGCCGCTGGTGGTGCTCGACGAGCCGACCTCGCAGCAGGACGAGGTGCACGCCGAGCTGGTGACCGCGGCGCTGGTCGGTGCGGCGGCGGCCGGGGCGGCGGTGGTGTGCGCGACGCACGATCCCGTGCTCGCCGACGCCGCGCACGCCACGATCGCCCTCACCTAGCGCAAACAACTCAACTTGAGCGGAACAGACTCAACTTGTGGTTCGTTGTGTCCTCAGAACCTCTAGACAGGAGATAGTGACCGCATGGACCGAACCACCCGCAGCGAGCAGGCGTTGTCCGCGGCCGTGAAGAACGCCGCCGAGCGCGGCAATCCGGCCGTCGAACCGGCGCACCTTGCCGTCGCGCTGCTTGACGACACCGAGGGCCTGACCCGTCCGCTGCTGCAGGCAGTCGGCGTCGACCCGGTCGCCTTCCGCGCCGAGGCCCAGCGCCTGGTCGACGCGCTGCCCAGCGCCAGCGGCAACAGCGTGGCCGCGCCGACCCTGAGCCGCGGCATGCTCGCCGTGCTCAACGCCGCCGAGCGCGAGGCACGTGACCGGTCCGACGAGTTCATCAGCACCGAGATCCTGCTGCTCGCACTGGCCCAGAGCCAGAGCAACGTCGCCGACGCGCTCAAGCAGCACGGCGCCACTCCGGCCGCGCTGGGCGAGGCGATGGAGACCGTCCGCGGCTCGCGCCGCGTCACCACCGCCGACCCGGAGGGGACGTTCCAGGCGCTGGAGAAGTACGGCAACGACCTCACCGCGGCCGCGCGCGACGGCAAGATCGACCCCGTCATCGGCCGCGACGCCGAGATCCGCCGCGTCGTGCAGGTGCTGTCCCGTCGCACCAAGAACAACCCGGTGCTCATCGGCGAGCCCGGCGTCGGCAAGACCGCCGTCGTCGAGGGCCTGGCCCAGCGCATCGTCGCCGGTGACGTGCCGGAAAGCCTGCGCGGCAAGCGACTCGTCGCCCTCGACCTGGGCGCGATGATCGCCGGCGCGAAGTACCGCGGCGAGTTCGAGGAGCGGCTCAAGGCCGTCCTCACCGAGATCAAGGACGCCGGCGGCCAGGTCGTCACGTTCATCGACGAGCTGCACACCGTGGTCGGCGCCGGCTCGGTCGGCGACGGCGCGATGGACGCCGGCAACATGCTCAAGCCGATGCTGGCCCGCGGCGAACTCCGCATGGTCGGCGCCACCACCTTGGACGAGTACCGCGAGCACATCGAGAAGGATCCGGCCTTCGAGCGCCGCTTCCAGCAGGTGCTCGTCGGCGAACCGTCCGTCGAGGACACCGTCGGCATCCTGCGCGGGTTGAAGGGTCGCTACGAGGCGCACCACAAGGTGCGCATCAACGACGGCGCATTGGTCGCGGCCGCGACGCTGTCCGACCGCTACATCACCAGCCGGTTCCTGCCCGACAAGGCGATCGACCTCGTGGACGAGGCGGCCAGCCGGCTGCGCATGGAGATCGACTCCCGTCCGGTCGAGATCGACGAGCTGCAGCGCGCCGTCGACCGCGCCAAGATGGAAGAGATGGCGCTGGCCAAGGAGACCGACGACGCGTCCAAGGAACGGCTCGCACGCCTGCGCGCGGAGCTCGCCGATCTCAACGAGAAGCTCGACGCCCTCAACGCCCGCTGGGAACGCGAGAAGTCAGGGCTGAACCGCGTCGGCGAGCTCAAGGAGCGCATCGACGAGGTGCACGGCCAGATCGAGCGTGCCCAGCGCGACGGCGACCTCGAGACCGCATCACGGCTGCAGTACGGCGACCTGCCGTCGCTGGAGAAGGAGCTCGCCGCGGCCAGCGAGGCGGAGTCGAGCATCGACGCCGAGGACGTCATGGTCAAGGAGGAGGTCACCGACGACGACATCGCCGACGTGGTGGCCGCCTGGACGGGCATCCCAGCCGGACGATTGCTGGAGGGCGAGACCGCCAAGCTGCTGCGCATGGAAGAGGGCCTCGGCTCGCGTGTCATCGGCCAGAAGGCTGCGGTGCGCGCGGTCAGTGACGCCGTGCGACGCGCAAGGGCCGGCATCAGCGACCCGAACCGTCCGACCGGTTCGTTCCTGTTCCTCGGACCGACCGGTGTCGGCAAGACCGAGCTCGCCAAGGCGCTTGCCGCGTTCCTGTTCGACGACGAGCGCGCGATGGTGCGAATCGACATGAGCGAGTACTCCGAGAAGCACTCGGTGGCCCGCCTGGTCGGTGCCCCGCCCGGCTACGTCGGCTACGACGAGGGTGGCCAGCTCACCGAAGCGGTGCGCCGCCGGCCGTACTCGGTCGTGCTCTTCGACGAGGTCGAGAAGGCGCATCCGGACGTGTTCGACCTGCTGCTCGCCGTGCTCGACGACGGCCGCCTCACCGATGGTCAGGGACGCACGGTCGACTTCCGCAACACGATCCTCGTGCTCACGTCCAACCTCGGCTCGGCCGCGCTGGTGGGCGACGTGCTCACCGACGAGCTCAAGCGCGACACCGTTCTGGCCGCCGTGCGCGATCACTTCAAGCCCGAGTTCCTCAACCGGCTCGACGACATCGTCGTCTTCGACACGCTCTCGACCGAAGACCTCACCCAGATCGTCGACATCCAGATCGGCGCGCTGGGCAACCGGTTGGCCGCTCGCCGGCTGAGCCTGCAGGTCACCGACGCCGCGCGCGAGTGGCTCGCGCTCAACGGATACGACCCGCTCTACGGGGCGCGGCCGCTGCGGCGACTGGTGCAGACGTCGATCGGCGACACGCTGGCAAGGTCCCTGCTCGCAGGCGACATCCGGGACGGGCAGACGGTGGTCGTCGACGCGCTCGAGGACCGGTCCGGACTGCAGGTGTCGGCGGCGTAGCTAGATGCTCAACGCGAAGAGCAGCCAGAACAGCCCCGGGATCAGCGCGATGATGCCGAGCACCAGGCCGGCGACAGCCAGGCCGGTGGACGCCCCGTCGCGCTTGCCGGCCGATATCCCGGAGCCACCGAGCGCGATGCCGAGCACGGCGAGGACCAATCCGACGAACGGGAACCAGAACAGCACCAGGCCGATCAGCCCGCAGACGAACCCGGCGACACCCATCGGGTTCGTCTGCGGCTGCGGGTAGCCGTACGGCGCACCCTGGTAGGGCTGATACGCCTGCGGATACTGCTGCTGCGGGTACTGCTGGTACGGATACGGCTGTTGCGGATAGTTCTGCGGCTGGTTCTGGGGGTACTGCGGCTGCGGCAGTTGCCCGTACTGGCCCTGAGCGGGCGGCATCGCCGGGTAGTTCTGGTCGCCGGCGTGCGGCTCATCCCAGTTCGTCACGGGCCCTCCCCACTGGCTGAGGGCGACAGCATCGCACAGCGGGCGGCTGTTCAGTGGAAATACTGCGGCGGCTTACGCAGCTGTGCATTCGCCGTCGTCATGTACGCGATCCACGCGCGAGACGACGGCGCGTAGGCCAAGGATGCGCCGATCACGGCGAGCGCGGCGAAGAGCACGCCGAAGACGAGCGTTCCGCTATATGCACCCTGCGCGCGGATGACCCAGTACACCGTGGCCACCACGACGATCACCGAGCCGATCGCGGTCAGCGTCTGGCCGAGCACCTTGCCGCCCAGCATCAGCACGCCGCCGGGGATGAGCAGCGCGGCCGCGGTCAGGTTCACGAAACCGTCGATGTTGAGCTCGGTCGACAGCGCCGTGGTGTCGGTCGAGATCAGATCAGCCGCGACGTGCGCGCTGCTGAACAGCAGGAGCGCGGCGAGGATCAGCAGGCCGGCACCCACGAAGCCAAGCACCGCCGCGGCCACCGCCGTCCCGGATCGTTGCGGAGCCACCGGCTGCTGCGGGAACCGGATAGCCCGGATAACCCGGATAGCCGTGGTAGCCCGGGTAGCCCTGATATGGCTGGTACTGCTGGTGCGGGTGGTACGGCTGCCCGCCGTAGGGATCGATCGGTTCGCCCATCCGCTGCGTCCTACAGCCGGTCGCGCACGCACTGGCTGTAGCCGGGCGAGTTGATCTGGTAGTTGTCGATGCACGGCTTGATCCGGACGTACAGGAACACGCTGAGCGAGGCGGCCAGCAAAATCCCGACCAGCCCGCACACCAGGCCGGCGGTCGCCGTGCCGCCGCCACCCCGCTCGGGGAATCGCTTGGCATCGCTGCGGGCCAGCGCCCCCACCACGATCGCCGGCACGATCAGGACGAGATCGAGGATCGACGTCCAGCAGAACACGATCGAGAGGATGCCGAGCACGAGCGCGACCGTCGCCTTGGTGTTGCCGGTCTTCGGTGCGCCGTAGGCGTACCCCGGCGGTGGCGGCGGGTACGAGTACGGATTGGGCGGCGGCGGGCCGTAGGGCTGCGGCGGGTACGGCGAGGGATAGGCCGACGGGTACTGCGCGGTGGGCGGCGGGGGCTGCGCCGGCTGTGGCGGCGGCACGTAGCCGGGCGGGGCGTACTCCGGCGGGACGGGCTGTTCGGGCCGGCCGAAACGGTACGGGTCGAAGTCGAGGGGCTGCTCCGGCCCGGACTCGTCCTGATCGCCGTTGCGATCTTCGTAGGGCGGGACGGTCATCTGCGGCCTCTCCGCTTGCAGTGCGCGTGCCTGCCGACAATATGTCATCGGGTAAGCCATCGCGCTGAACCGAACCGGATGTGCACGTACACTGCGCCAGTGAGAGACACGACCGCCGACACCGCCGCGGCAGCCAAGACGAAGCCGACCGGTCGGGTGTCGATGACCAAGAATGTGCGTCCCGCGCGGCCAGTACGCGCCCGTCCGGTCCGTCCGCCGGTGGAGAACGTCAAACCGCCCCGGACGATCGACTACGCAACCGCCGCGATCGCGCTGATGGCGGCAGCCGGCATCGTGCAGGCGCTGCTGCTGCTGGGCAACACGGCCATCCTGACCGCCTACGTGACCAAGGCGAACGAGAAGAAGCCGGTCAAGAACTTCGACCCCGTCTCGGCCGTGCACACGCTGCGCTCGGGCTCGATTCTCATGGGGATCATCCTCGCCGTCGCGCTGCTGCTGCTCGCGTGGGCGCTGCGCCGCACCCGAAGCGCCAGTGCCTCACGGTGGGCGATGCTCATCATCTTCGTGTTCACCGGGTTGCCGTTCCAGGTCAAACCGGCCACCGGGCTGCCGACCGGATCGCAGATTGCCGGCGTCACGGTCGGTATCGCCGCGATCGCGGCAGTCGTGCTGGTCTTCGCCCCGAAGCCGTCGCAGCTCTACTTCCGGGCTTGCCGCGAGGCGAACACCCCCGAGGAGTTGCGCGGCCAGCCGCGTCCCGGCCTCGGCTCGCTGTTCGGACCGAAGCGCCCGCGCGGCGCGGAAGCAAGCACGCCGGCCCCGGCACGGACGGCCGCCCCGGATCGTCCGGCCGCCGCGCCGAAGTCGAAGGCCAAGGTTCGCTCCGACTCCGACGCCATCGCCAAGGGCGCTGAGCTGGCCCGGTCGCGGGCCAAAGCGAGCAAGTCGCGCCGCACGACGGACTGAGCCAGGTGCCGACCGCTCTGATCACCGGGGCAACCGCCGGCCTCGGTGCGGAGTTCGCGCGCCAGCTGGCTGCCAGCGGGCACGACCTGGTGATCGTCGCGCGCGACACCGCCCGGCTCGAGTCGACGCAGAAGGCGATCACCGACGAGTTCGGCGTCAGCGTCGAGGTGCTGCCTGCCGACCTGATCACCGATGACGGCTGCGCGGCGGTGGCCGGCCGGATCGCCGACTCGCAGCACCCGGTCGACATCCTGGTCAACAACGCCGGGTTCGGGATGTACCAGGTGTTCGGCACCGGCGCGCTCGACGCCGAGGAGCGCCAGCTCGACCTGAACGTGCGCGCCGTGCTGCGGCTCACGCACTCGGCGGTGCGGGCCATGACCGGACGGGGCACGGGGCGCATCATCAACGTCTCGTCGGTGGCGGGCTTCGTGCCACGCGGATCGAACGCGACGTACTCGGCCGGCAAGGCCTGGGTGACGATGTTCAGCGAGGCGCTGTCGGTGCAGCTGCGCGGCACCGGCGTCACGGTCACGGCGATCTGCCCCGGGTTCACCCGCACCGAGTTCCACGAGCGCGCCCACGCCGACATGTCGCACGTGCCGGAACGGATGTGGCTCGACGCGTCCGACGTGGTGCGCGAGGGCCTGGCCGACGCCTTCGACGGCAAGCCGGTGAGCGTGCCGAGCCGGCAGTACCGCACGCTGGTCACGGCGGTGCGGCTGCTCCCTCGTCCCTTGCTGCGGCGCATCATGGCGCGGCGGGCCTTCTAGAGCTGCTGACGTGACTGACCTTCTCGATCTGATCAAGGACCTCGCTGTGGTGCACGGCCGGGTGACGCTGTCGTCCGGCAAGGAGGCCGACTACTACATCGACCTGCGCCGGATCAGCCTGCACGCGACGGCCGGACCGCTGGTCGGGCAGGCGCTGCTCGAGCTGACCTCCGACTGGTCCTACGACGCGGTCGGGGGACTGACCCTGGGTGCGGATCCGGTGGCGTGCGCGGTAATGCACGCCTCGGCCGGCGCGGTCGACGCGTTCCTCGTCCGCAAGGCCGAGAAGGCGCACGGCATGCAGCAGCGCATCGAGGGTCCGTCGATCGAGGGCCGGCGGGTGCTGATCGTCGACGACGTGTCGACGACCGGCGACTCGCCGCTGACCGCCGCGCGCGCCGCGCAGGAGGCCGGCGCCGAGGTGGTCGGTGTCGCGCTGATCGCCGACCGCGGCGGGGTGGCCGCGATCCGGGCCGCCGGCTTCGAGTGCCGCGCCGTCTATTCGCTCGCCGACCTCGGCCTCGCGTAGGCCGGTCAGTGGTCAGTTACGGCCGTCCGTGGTCAGTCGCAAGTGGCCACTGATGACCGAAACTGACCACTCAACGGACGGCATCGGGGTCGGGCCGCACCCGCAACCCTGGCCGGACGACCCGCGGCTTGATCCGGACCTGCTGCGCGACGGCGACCGGCGCAACGTGGTCGACAAGTACCGGTACTGGACGGTCGAGGCGATCGTCGCCGACCTCGACACGCACCGGCACGAGTTCGCCGTGGCCATCGAGAACTGGCGGCACGACCTGAACATCGGGACGGTCGTGCGCACCGCGAATGCGTTCCTGGCCGGCGAGGTCGTCATCGTCGGCCGGCGCCGGTGGAACCGCCGCGGCGCGATGGTCACCGACCGGTACCAGCACATCCGGCACGTGCCGGACGCCGTCGCGCTGGCGGCGTATGCCGCCGAAGCCGGCTACACGGTGATCGCGATCGACAACCTGCCCGGCGCGGTGCCGCTCGAGACGGCGCAGTTGCCGCAGCGCAGCCTGCTGCTGTTCGGGCAGGAAGGCTCCGGCCTCTCCGACGAGGCGCGCGCGGTCGCCAGCGTCGTCTGCTCGATCGCGCAGTACGGCTCGACCCGCTCGATCAATGCCGGCGTCGCCGCCGGGATCGCGATGCATGCCTGGATCCGCCAGCACGCCACGTTCTAGGACGAGGGCAGCCGCACCGTCACGAGCAGGCCGCGGTGGTCGGACCCGGGCAGTGTCACCGAGTCGGCGGTGTGCGCCACCGCGCCGCGCGTCAGCACGTGGTCGATCGCGATCAGCGGGATCAGCTTGTTCGCCGGGTAGGTGGGCGTCAGCCCGGCCCCGGCCTGCTCGGCCGCGTCGGCGTAGCCGCCGGTCAGCAGCGCGCGGAACTGCGCCACCGAGGTCGTCGCGTTGAAGTCGCCGCCGACGATCACCGGCGCGTCGGCCGGCGGTTCCTGCAGCACCGAGCGCAGGTGCTCGATGTCGTGCACCCAGGTCGGTGTCTGCGCTCCCGGGTACGGACCGAACATGTGCAGCGCGATCAGTGTCGGCTGTGCCGAGAAGCCCGGGATGGCCACGCGTGCGGTCACCAGCGCGAACGGGAAGTCGCTGCGCACCCTGTCGTCCGAGATCGGGTACCGGCTCAGCAGCCCGGTGCCCGATGCGTTGTACCGCGCCGCGACCCGACCGTAGGGCAGCAGCTTGTCCAGCCCGGCGGCACGCAGGGCGGCGGTTTCGTCCGGGGTGAGTTCCTCGAGCATGAGGATGTCGACGTTGTGCTCGCGGACGGTGTCGACGAGGGCGCTCGGCGAGGCCGTCCCGAGCCGCAGGTTCGCGGTCAGCACCACCACGTCGCGTCCGGCCGGAACCGTCGCGCCGACGAAGGCCGGCGCCTGCACCGCGATCGTCCACGCGACCAGTGCCAACGACACGCCAAGACCGATCCAGCCACTGCGCCCGCGCGCGATCGCGAACAGCACCGCCGCGATGAACGCGCCGAGCATCAGGTACGGCGACATCGCGGCGATCGCGAGCGTGACGACCGAGCCGGGGCGCCAGTAGTACGCGCCGAAGCCGATCACCGCGGCGAGCAATCCGAGCACACCGAGCGTGATCAGCACCTGCCACCTCCGGCTGCGCCGGGCACGAGGCCGCCGGTGCGCTCCGTGCCCGTCGGGACGGGCATCCGATGGTTCGCTCGACAAGCGCCGCTCACGCCTCGATCTGGCGTAGGTAGCGGCCGAAGTGCGGAACGGTGAACGCGATCCGGCCGCGCTGCCCGGAGTAGATCAGGCCCTTCTTCAGCAGCGCATCGCGCGCCGGTGACACCGACTGCGGCGAGCGGTCGAGCGCTTCGGCGACGGCTGCGGTGAGCACCGGCTCGTCCGGCTGCTCGGTGAGCGCGACGTCGGCCATCGCGCGCAGGTATTCGCGTTCGGCCGGTGTCGCCCGCTCGTAGCGCGAGCCGAAGAACCCGACCGCGAGCTCGCTCTCGGCCACCGGCGCCGCCATCGCGACATCGCCCGCGCTGATCGGCGAGCGCGGCGCGATGTCCCACGCGACCTTGCCGTAGGCCTGCACGAAGTAGGGGTAGCCGCCGGTCGCGTCGTACATCGCGGCGAGCGCGTCGTCGTCGAACGCCGCGCCCTCGTCGCGGGCGGGCACCTGCAGCGCGATGTCGGCGGCGGCACGCTCGAGCCGGTCGATGCGGGCGTACCGGAACAGCCGCTCGGAGTACGACTTGGCGGCGGACAGCACGGCGGGCACGTGCGGCAGCCCGGCGCCGACGACGACGAGCGGCAGCCCCTGCTGGGACAGCTCGTGGCAGGCCGCGCACAGCGCCGACACGTCGTCCGGGCCGAGGTCCTGCATCTCGTCGATGAAGATCGCGATCCCGTGCCCGGTGTCGGCCGCGAGCCCCGCGACGTCGGTGAACAGCTCGACCAGGTCGATCTCGGTGTCGCCCGAGTCGGCCCGTCCGATCGCGGCCGGGACGTCGATGCCCGGCTGCCAGCGGGTTTTCGAACCAGTGGGACGGGACGTGCGCTCCTCGCGCTGCGCGAAGGCCTTCACCACGCCGAGCACCTGCGACACCGCGTGGTCGCGCGGGTGGGCCAGCTCGCGCACGGCCAGGTGCAGCGCGGCGGCCAGCGGCCGGCGCAGCGGCTGCCCCGGACGGGCCTCGAGCTTGCCGGTGCCCCAACCCCGGCGCACTGCCGCGCTGCGCATGGCGTTGAGCAGCACCGTCTTGCCGACCCCGCGCAGGCCGAGCAGCACGATCGAGCGTTCCGGACGCGACCGGGCCACCCGCTCGAGCACCACGTCGAAGGTCTGCAGCTCGCTGTCGCGGCCGGCCAGCTCGGGCGGACGCTGGCCCGCTCCAGGCGCGTACGGATTGCGTACCGGATCCACCCTAGGAGTGTATCGGGGTATCTAGCGTCAGCCGCATATTCGCTGATACTCGCCGAGACGGCGTGTCGGCAGCGGCCAAGGCCCGGCTCTCGGGATGAGTGGCGCAGTCCGCTGGTGAGTGGCGCGATATTTCGCGCCACTCAACGCCATAACGCGCCACTCATCGAGGCGGGCAGGACGACACGGGCGAACCGCTAGTCGCCGAGCAGTGCGGCGCGCTGCAGGCGGAACATCTCCGCATAGCGGCCACCGCCCGCGACCAGCTCGTCGTGCGTGCCGACCTCGACCACCTGACCCTCGTGCAGCACGTAGATCCGGTCGGCCGAGCGCACGCTGCCGAACCGGTGCGACACCAGCACCACCGCGCGTCCGGCGAACAGCGTGCGCACGTCGCCGAACAGCGCCGCCTCGGCGCGCGGGTCGAGCGCGGCCGTCGGCTCGTCCAGGATCACCAGCGGGGCGTCGCGGAACAGCGCCCGGGCGATCGCCAGCCGCTGCCACTGCCCACCGGACAGCTCCCGGCCGCCCTGGTACTGCGGGCCCATCCGGGTCGCCCAACCATCCGGCAACCCCGCCACGATCGAGCCGGCGCCGGCCGCCCCGGCAGCGATCGCCAGGGTGCGCTCGTCCGGCGGGCGCCGCCACCGGCCGAAGTGCACGTTGGCAGCCAGCGTCAGGTCGAAATGGATGTAGTCCTGGAACAGCACCGCGATCTGGTCGCGCACCGTGTCGATGTCGAGGTCGGCGTAGTCGACCCCGTTCCAGGTCAGCGACCCCGACTGCGGCGGATAGAGCCCGGCGAGCAGCTTGGTCAACGTCGACTTGCCCGAGCCGTTCTCGCCGACGAGCGCGACGATCTCGCCGGCCGCCACCTCGACATCCACGCCCCGCAGCGCCGGGCCAACCCCGGCCGGGTAGCGGAAGTCGACACCGCGGGCGCGCACCACCTGCAACGGCTTTCCGGCGGGGCCGGTGCCGGCGAAGCTGGACCCCGCAGCAGGTGCCGGAGCCGCGACGAACTGGGTGTAGTCCTGCACGAACAGCGAGCTCTCGTACACCGCGCCGATGCCGCTGCCGAGGGTCTGCAGCTGCCCGCCCAGCACGATCAACCCGCCCAGCGCCGCCCCGGCCGCGCCCAGCGACATGCGGCCGGTCCGGACGAGCTCGACCAGCACCGCGATCGCGCCCGCCAGCAGCACCGCCGACAGCAGCGAGGCCAGCGTGCCGCTGCGGATCCGGCGCCGCACGACCGAGCGCAGCTCGGTGATGCGCTGGTCGTAGTTGGCCCGCCACAGCTGCAGCAGGTACGGGCTCAGGTCGTAGGCGCGCACCTCCTTGGCCTCGCGCCGCTCGCTCTGCAGATCCTGCAGGTAGAGCCGCTCCCGATCGCGGCGGGTCTGGGCATAGGCGAAGCGGTACATGACCCGGCTGGACACCACGCCGATCAGCCACACCGGCACCGATGCCGCGATCGCCAGAGCGAAGAAGATCGGCGAGATGGCGAACAGCGCGATGCCGATGCCGACCGAGCCGCCGACGCCGGACAGCACGGCGAGCAGCCCGCCAGTCATCTGCAGCGGACGGAACGTGCCGTTGAACAGCGCCCGCTGCAGCCGGTCGTGCAGCTGCGAGGTCTCGTACTCGAGCAGGTCGACCTCGCCGGCGCGCGCCAGCACCCGGTGCAACGTGGCCCGGCTGACCAGGTCGGCCAGCAGTTCCTGCAGGGCGTTGCGGGCAACCGCCGAGGCCGCGGTGATGCCCAGGCAGACGACCAGCACGACGAGCTCGGGCACGATGTCGCTCACCTGCACGTGCGAGCCGTCGGTGATGAGCCGGGTCAGCAACGAGCGGACGACAAGCAGCTGGACGAGCACGGACGCGCTGGCAAGAACCTGCAGGACGAGGGCGAACTTGAACGTCGCGCCGCCGGACCGGTAGACGATGCGCACGGCGTCGCCGAGCAGCCGGGGCAGCATCCGGATCCGACGATCGACGGTCGGCTTCTCCAGCTCGTCGTAGAGCGAGCGCTCCGCCGACTCGGTCACCTGCGTCCTCCGCACCCCCCGCTGGAGCCCCTGCATGCAGCAGGGGCGGTAGCGACGTTATCGTCGCTACCGCCCCCGATGTCGATGGCTGTCAGCTGCACTTCCAGCCAGGGTGGTGATGACCCTGATCCTGGGAGTGACCCTGAGTAAGCTCGGCGACCGATCCGAGATCTTCGATCGCGGGTGCGTCATACTGCTGCGCGTCGTACGTCTCCACTGGAACCCTCCTCTCCAAAGGTCCAACCACGCGGGTTCGTGATCGCTACTTTCACCATAAACACACTTCGGACGTTTGAAAAAGCGAGAGCGTGTAAATTTTGGCCATTGCATTAACGTGTCAGTCACTTGGGGCCTATGGCTTAACGCTCACTTCATATGGCGCCGAAAATCGCCTCATTGTGGCGCCTGACACATGGCCGGAATGGGACGTCGCCTGGCGTGTCGAGAATCCCGTGCGTTACGTCGGTGTTAGCGACTATATGGACGATAGTTCGGCAATCGCACTGCTGCAGGGTGGTGGCATCGCCCGCATCGACCGAGCGGCAGCGCGCACCGAACTGACCCTGTCGGCCGCACCGTCTGCCGAAGCGTTGCTGCACCCGCACCTGGCGATCACCGCGCTCGTTGCGAATGCATGGCACGGCCGGCGCACGTTCCACGCGGGCAGCTTCGTACGCGACGGCGGCGTGTGGGCTGTGCTCGGTGATCGGGAGAGCGGCAAGAGCACTGCACTGGCATGGCTCGTGCAGCACGATGTCGTGATCTTCGCCGACGACTTGCTCGTTCTCGACGGCGATACCGCGCTGGCCGGGCCGCGCATTCTCGACCTGCGCGCGCATGCTGCGCAGCACTTTGCGATCGGACGTGATCTTGGCGTCGTCGGCACCCGCGCGCGATGGCGGGTAGAACTCGGTGCGGTTGCCGCAGAGCTGCCGTTTCATGGCTGGATCGTGCTCAAGTGGAGCGATTCCGACGTGCGCGTCACGGAGGTGCCAGCACCGGATCGCCTTACGCAGTTGGTTGATGCGCGCGGCATCGTCATCGAAGAGGCGAGCACCGCGGCGTGGTTGCCGATCATCGCCAAGCCGATGGTGACGTTCGCGCGCCCGCGTGACTGGGGTCACATCGACAGCGCGATGACCACGCTGCTCGACGCGCTGCCCGGCTGAGCGCGGCTCGGTTACCCCGCGAGGAAGCGACGCTTGCGCAGCGTCGCGACGAAGTCGTTCGACGTCAGCACGTGCGCGCTTGGCGTCGATGCCGAAGCGGTCACACAACGCGTCGACGAGTTCCTCGACCGTTGCACCGACACTGAGCCGCGTCCACAGCACCGCGCCGGAGCGATTCAGCTGCAGGTAGCGCGCGGTGCGCAGGTCCAGCACCGTGACGCCTCGGTCGGTCTCGGTCCATTTGAGGTCGTCGGCACGCAAGGACAGCGTGACGGCGCTCACCTTGCTCGCTGCATCCTCTGGCACGTCCACTCCCGAGTCCGAATAGGGCGATACCACCTTAGCCCTACCCGACATTTCAACTCTTGGAAGATTATTAGCGCGAATATTACGCGCAATTTCACACCGAAATAACAAACATCAGAGATATGTTCCGCGTGTCGTTCTCGGTTTGAGACTATGTGCAATTTGGATATGGTTTTAGATAACGGTAATTGGCAAATGCGAGACGATATCTCCGGGTAGCCGTCTGCGAGTTTGTCACTAAGAAGCCGGGTGCGGCGCCTCCGTGTAGCCGCATCGGCGCTACCAGTTGGGAACGCTCGTGACCGCACTACTGCACAACCGGCCGGAAAACCCGACCGTCTCGGTAGTCATCCCGGCGATGAACGAGGCGCGCAACCTCGAGGTGATCCTGCCGAAGCTGCCGAAGGTGGATGAGGTCGTGCTCGTCGACGGCGAGTCGACCGACGACACCGTTGCGGTCGCCGAGCGTCTCGTGCCCGGCATCAAGATCGTCAACCAGACCCGCCGGGGCAAGGGCAACGCCCTGGCCTGCGGCTTCGAGCAGGCAACCGGCGACATCTTGGTCATGTTCGACGCGGACGGATCGGCCGATCCGCTGGAAATCCCGCGGTTCGTCGAGGTGCTCACCTCCGGCGCCGACTTCGCCAAGGGCAGCCGGTTCTGCGACGGCGGTGGCAGCGCCGACATCACCCGGTTCCGCAAGATGGGCAACTTCGGCCTCAACGCACTCGCCAACTCGATGATGCGCACCCGGTTCACCGACCTGTGCTACGGCTTCAACGCGTTCTGGCGCGACGTCCTGCACCACCTCGACCTGCCCTCGACCGAGGTCGAGGCCTACGAGCCGCCGAGCATGGTGTGGGGCGACGGGTTCGAGATCGAGACGGTGCTCAACTGCCGGGTGGCCGCGGCCGGCCTCAACATCACCGAGGTGCCGAGCTACGAGAAGCCCCGCATCTACGGCCTGAGCAACCTCAACGCCGTCTCCGACGGGTTGCGGGTGCTCAAGACCCTCGGTACCGAGCGTCGCCGGGCCCGCGAACTCATGCGCAGCGAGCGGCTGGTCAGCCACCGACCGGCGCGCCGCCAGCGCCGGGCGATCCCGGTCTGGACCGCAGCGGTGGCCGCCGAACAACTGCTGGACTAGCTTTCTGATCACAGGTTGCCTCGGCGACGGAGAGGCGAAAGCTGCATGTGGCGGGCACGGCCGGATGTCCTCGCAGCAGCGTTGTGGGCCGCGCTCACGACGCTGCTCGTGCGGCACCGACTCCGTCGGGTCGGCACCCAGATCGGACGGCCGTGGGCGCCGAAGCTGGGCCCTGGAGCCGATCGCGGGGTCTGGGCCTTCCTGACCCGGCTCTCGCCGAACTGTCTCGAGCGCGCTGTGGTCGCCCAGGCCTGGCTGGCCCGGCACGGCGCGGCGCCAGACATCGTCATCGGCGTGCCGTTCCGCGGCATCGGGCTCGAGCCGGCCCATGCCTGGCTCGACGGCGCGGAGCCGGCCGCGATCGAGACCCACGTCGAGATCGAACGGCTGCAGGCCGCCCGGTAGGGGCGCCACCTCACATGGGTATCACCTAACGTTGGACCGCATGACAGCGATGCCCGGCTCCCGGCGCTCGCTCACAGTGACGACGGGTGGAGGGTGGTCGGCGATGGCTAACGCGCAGCAGCGCGCCCGCGCTGCGCTCGTCGCGTTGCTCCCGCGCCTGCAGCCCTGGACGTCGACGGTGCTCTTCGCGCCCTACCGGGCGGCCGCGGACCTGCCGGAACTGTGCCAGGACGAGTTCGACGACATCATCGGCGCCCGGCTCGGACCGCTGCTGCTCGACTACCTGCGCGGCCACGACCTGCCCGTCCCCGAGCCGATGCGCGAGTTCCTGCCGACCCATGTCGCGATGGGCGAGCTGCGCATCGACGCGCTCGTGCGCGAGGCCGACCAGGTCACCCGCATCCTTACCGACAACGGCATCCGGTTCGCGGTGTCCAAAGGGCCCGGCATCGCGGCGCACTACCCGCACCCACGGCTGCGCCCGTTCGGCGACATCGACCTGCTGCTGCCCGAACGCGACTTCGCCCGCGCCCGAACGCTGCTCGAGCGGGCCGGCTGGCAGGCCGATCTGACCCGCCGGGAGCAGCGTGACTACTTCATCCGGCAATGCCGCGAGGCCGTCAACCTCGAGCACGGCGACCTCGGCCGCGTCGACCTGCACCATCACGTACCGCCGTGGCTGTGGGGCCTCGCCCTGCCGATCGAGGACCTCATCGGCCGGGCAAAGCCGGGCACCTACCACGGCGTCGACCTGCCGGTGCTCGACGCCGTCGACAACTTCCTGATCTCGTGCCTGCACATCGTCAGCGACCGCAGCGAGCCCGGCCGCAGCCTCATCGTGTGGCGCGACATCGTCGAACTGGGCCGGGTCATCGACGTCGCCGAGATGGCCGCGCGGGCCGAGTCCGCCGGGTTGGCCGGCTGGGTCGGCGCCGTCGTCACCAGCCTGCCCGACGACGTCCGTCCCTTCGACGTGCCCGAGTCGTGGCTGGCCGCCGACATCGACCACCCGCGCCGAGTACTCGCGCTGCTCAACGGCGGCGCCGACGGGCATCCGATCAAGCGGCACCTCGCCCGATTGCCGGCGGTCCCGAACGGCGTGCTCTACGCGGTAGGGGTCACCTTCCCTGACAGCGAGTTCCTGGCTGCCCACGTACACGGTTCAATGAAGTTGTTGCGCTGGATCACGAACAAGCGCGGTACATGAGCAGCGTCGAGACCTCCGGAGGCCAGGTGACCACGACCGACGTGGCCGGCCTCACCGCCGATGTCGTCATCTGCACCTACACGGCCGACCGCTGGGAGCTCCTCGTGGACTCGGTGCGGTCGGCGCTGGCGCAGACCCACCCCGCCGAGCAGCTGATCATCTGCGTTGACCACAACCCCGGGCTCTTCGAGCAGTGCGTGGCCGAGTGGGGCGAGCTGGCGAACGTCGTCATCGTGCAGAACAAGTTCGCCGGACGGCTCGGATCGGCCCGCAACACCGCCCTGCTGCACTGCCGTGCCGACATCGTGGCCTTCCTCGACGACGACGCGGCAGCCGCCCCGGACTGGCTGGAGCGGCTGCTCGCCGTGTACGCCGACCCCGCCGCGGTCGCGGTGGGGGGCGCACCGCGCGCGAACTACGGGGCCCCGCGGCCGGGCTGGTTCCCGGCCGACTACGACTGGGTCTTCGGCTGCCACTACCGGGCCCTGCCCGACCAGCTCGCACCCGTGCGGCACCTCATCGGCGCGAACATGAGCGTGCGGCGCGAGGCGATCCTGGCCGAGGGCGGCTTCCACGCCGACGACCACGACGACATGGATCTCTCGCATCGCATCGCGCACACGTACGGCACGGCCGCGGTGCTCTACGAGCCGCGCGCCGAGGTGCACCACTACGTCGCACCGCAGCGGCTCACCTGGCAGTACTTCTGGCGACGCTGCTTCTACGTCAACCGCAGCAAGGTCGGTGCCTTCGCCGACATGGGCGCGGCCGGGAACCTCGGCGCCGAGCTGCGCTTCGGGCTCGGCGTGCTGTTTGCGCTCGTCCCAGCGCTGTTCAGTGTGTGGACCGGACGGACTGGACGCTTGGTGCAAGCGGTGGTGGCCGTGATCGGCCTGGCCCTCGCGGCGGCCGGGCACCTGGTCGGACGCGCGGAACTGGCGCTCGGCCGGCACCGGCCCGAGCTCACCACCGGGCTGCCCCGCGATGCATAGCGTCATCGTCGGATCGGGCCCCGCTGCCGCCGCCGCGATCCTCGCGCTGCGAAGCCGACATCTCGCAGCAGATCACGGTCGTCGACATCGGCGAGCAACTCGACGCCGATGCGGCTGCCGCGGTCGGGCGGATGAGCGCCGAGCAGCCTGCCGAATGGAGCGCGGCCGACCTGGCGCGCATCACCGCGCAGCCGGCCAAGCTGGCCGACGCGGCCCTGCCGGAGAAGCGCAGCTACGGCTCCGACTACCCGTTCGCAGACCGCGGCCAGCAGCGCGGCCTGCACGCGCCCGCGACGGGCAACTCAGCGGCGGTGTCGGGGGCGCTCGGCGGCTTCTCGACGGTGTGGGGCGCGCAGGTCATGCCGTTCTCCCGGTCGACGTTCGCGCGCTGGCCGTTCGGGTGGGCCGACATCGAGCCGCACTACCGGGCCGTGCTCGGGGAAGTACCGCTCGCCGCCGATGACGACGACTACGCCGCGGACTTCCCGCTCATCGCGGCCAGCGCGCCGCTGCCGCCGCTGGCCCGCCGCAGCGCTGCCGTGCTCGACCGCTACCGGCGGCACCGCACCGCCATCCGCGCCAAGGGCGCCGTCGTCGGCGCGGCTCGGCTCGCGTTCGCCGCCAACGACTGCGTGCGCTGCGGGTTGTGCATGACCGGCTGCCCGTACTCGCTGATCTACTCGGCGCGCCAGACCGTGGAGCGGTTCGTCAGCAGCGGACGGGTCAAATACCTCGACCGGATCATGGTGACCGACGTCGGTGAAGCGCCGGGCGGAGCGCCGCGCGTGCGCGGTCTCGAGCTGGGCACCGGCCGGGCCGTAGCCATCGACGCCGACCGCGTGTTCGTCGCCGCCGGTGGCCTCGGCAGCACGCGCATCGCACTGAACTCGCTGGCCGCGCCCCCGCGCCAGCTCGAGCTGAAAGAGTCGATGCAGTTCCTCGTCCCGTTCGTGTCGCGGCGCAACACCGGTGACCCCCGGCAGGAAAGCGCGTTCACGCTGAACCAGTTCAACATCCTGCTCAAGTTCGACGACGAGGCGTACACGACGTCGCAGATCC
This sequence comes from uncultured Actinomycetota bacterium, assembly GCA_963794885.1. Lineage (GTDB taxonomy): Bacteria > Actinomycetota > Actinomycetes > Mycobacteriales > Jatrophihabitantaceae > RYN-133. The sequence goes on along the minus strand of CAWCFH010000003.1, from coordinate 113,968 downwards.
ACTGCTACCCGTACAACCCGGCCATCGACGACGCGCTGCCCAGGTTCGTGCCGCAGCGCCTGCAGGGCGCGGTGCTCGGCCGGGTGACCGCTGGACTGGGCTACCTGCCGTCGTGGGAGTCGCCGCCGCTGCGCGTCGAATTGCTCGCGCGCCGCGAAGGTGCGCTGCCCGAGATCGCGATCCGCACGGACTCCGACGACCGCCCGCCGATGCTGCGCTCGGTGCTGCGCCGGCTGGCCGCGCTGGGGCCGAAGCTCGATCTGCACCCGGTGCTGCCGATGGTGCGCCGCTCGGGTCCGGGCAAGAGCTATCACTTCGGCGGTACGTTCGCGCATGGCGCGCAATCCGATCTGCTCGGCCGGATCGGCGGCTGGCGCAACATCCACCTGATCGACGGCTCGGTGCTGCCGTCGATCCCGTCGACCACGTTCACCCTCAGCGTGATGGCCAACGCGCACCGCATCGCCACGGCGGCCCGCGATGCCTGAGCAGCGCTCGGTCGCGATCACCGGAGCCAACGGCTACGTCGGCAGCGTGCTGGCGCACGTGTTCAGTGCGGCCGGCTGGCGGGTCTACCCGCTGCAGCGTTCCGGGCCGCGCGACGCTCGTTACGAGTTCATCCCGTACAGCCTTGCTGACGGTCCGGCGCGAGCGTTGCCGGCAAACCTTTCCGCGGTGGTGCACTGCGCCTACGACCTGCGTGCCCGTGACGCGAGTTCGATCGAGCGCACCAACATCGGTGGTACCGAGAAGCTGCTTGCCGCCGCTGCCGACGTACCGAACGTCGTGCTCATCTCGTCGATGTCCGCCTACGCCGGCACGTCCCAGTTGTACGGACGGACGAAGCTGGCGTGCGAGGAACTGGTCACCGCGCGTGGCGGCACGTCGTTGCGGCTCGGCCTCGTGCACGGTGCCGCGGGGGGCGGCATGATCGGGTCGTTGCAGCGGGTCGCGAAGCTGCCGGTCGTGCCGGTGCTCAAACCCGACTCGCATCAATTCACGGTGCACGCCGACGACATGGCGCAGTGCGTGCTCGCGGCGGCCAAGCAACTACCGATCGAGCATCGTGTGCTCGGCGTGGCCAATCCACGGCCCGTCCCCTTCACCGAGATCATTCGCAGCCTGCACAACACCGAGTCGACGCGTGCGGTGCGAACAGTTCCGATCCCGTCGAGGTTGCTGTACCGCGGGCTGCGTGCCGGCGAAGCGATCGGCGTGCACACCGGCTTTCGCGCCGACTCGCTGCTCGGCCTGATGCACCCGGCGCCCAACGTCCCGAACGTCGAGTACTGGGCCGAGCACGGCGTCACGCTGCGCGACTTCGCCGAAGCGGTGAGCGAAAGGTGAGCGGCACGTGGTGCGTGCAGTACACCCTGCCGCAGCGAGTCATCGAGTCGGTCGTGCCGCGCACGGCGCAGCACAGTTCGGTGCGTGCGCTGGTCATCCGCGACGGCGACCCGCTCGGATACGTCGAGTTCGCGTTGCCGCCCGGCGACCTCGACGCGACCGAGGTCGATCGCCAGGTGCGCGCGCAACTCGGCGCGTCGCTCGAGCACGAGCGCGTCCACGATGTGCCGCTCGGCGCTGACGACGAATGGCCGTTCGCATCGGTCATCGTGTGCACTCGTAACCGTCCGGACGAGATCCGGTCATGCCTGGCGCGGCTCGTTTCGCTCGACTATCCGAGGTTCGAGATCGTCGTCGTAGACAACGCGCCGGTCGACGGTCGCACCCGCGCCATCGTCGCCGAGTTCGAGCGGGCCAGGTACGTCGTCGAGCCGACGCCCGGCCTGTCGCACGCTCGCAACCGCGGGCTCGCCGCGATGCACGGCGAGATCGCTGCCTACACCGACGACGACGTGTCCGTCGACCCGCACTGGCTGCGCGAGATCGTGCAGGCGTTTGCTGCCGACGACAACGTCGGCTGCGTCACCGGGATGGTGTGTACCGCCGACATCCCGACCGCGCTCGAGCGTTACTTCGACGCGCGGGCAAGCAACTGGTCGTCGCAACTGAGCGCGCACACCAACAGCCTGGCCAGCCATCACCTCGGCGCGCTGTTCCCCTACACACCGGGCAAGTTCGGCACCGGCGCCAACTTCGCCTTCCGCCGCAAGGCGCTCGAGGACATCGGCGGCTTCGACGTCGCGCTCGGCGCGGGCACGCCGACCGGTGGCGGTGAGGATCTCGACGCGTTCGTCCGGGTGCTGTTGTGTGGCTACGCCCTCAGCTACACCCCGCGCGCGATCGTGTGGCACCACCACCGCGCCACCGCGGCAGAGCTGCGCCGGCAGATGTTCTCGTGGGGCGTCGGCCTTGGTGCTTTCGTGCTGGCCCACCTGTCCCGTCCCGACACCCGCCGGCTCGTCATCCGTCGAATCGGCAGCGGCTTCAAGCAGCTGGCGCACACCGTTCGCAGCGAGACCGCCAAGCCGGCGGACGCCGCTGAGGTCGACGCGCCGCGCGGGTTGATGCTCGTCGAACTGCTCGGCATGCTGCTCAGCCCGTACTACTACCTGAAGTCGCGGCGGCAGGCGCGCGCGGTGCGGGCGAGGTCATGATGCTTGCGCTGTCCCGCGTGCTCGTCCCGACCTCGGTCGCCGCCGCCCAACCGGACACCCGGCGGGTGGCCGGCTCGCTGCTGGGCGTGCTGTCGTTCGTCGCGTTCGGGCTGGCCGCGCTCGTCGCGCCGCCGGCAGTCGCCGTGCCGCTCGGCTTCGCCGCACTGATCTACGGGGTCGGCTCGGCGGCCGCCGTCATCGGACGCAAGGACGGCGTCGAGCTCGGCGCCGCCGGCGCGGTCGGCATCGGCTTCTCGGCCTGGGTGCTGGGCGGGCTGGCGATGGTGGAGGCCGAGTTCTGGCATCCGACGATCCTGGTCGTGCTGCTGATCGCGGCGAGCCTGGTGCTGCATGCCCGCGTGCTCGTCCCCGGTGTCCGCAACGGTTCGGTGGGCACGGTGCTGCGCCGAGCAGTGGCCGCGGCCAACCCCGACGTGCGCGCCGGCCTGCCCGAACTGGTCGGCCTGTGTTGCGTGGCCGCGTTCGGCTACAGCCTCTACCAGGCACGCCACACGCGGATCGGCTTCATCGTGCCGATCGGCGGCTACCTCACCAAGATCGGCACGGCCTGGTACCTGTCGCTCGGGGTAATGATCATCGCGATCGCCTACTACGCATGGCGCCGCGTGGCCGCCGGCGTGCTGTTCGCCGGCCTGCAGCTGGTGACTGCGGTATTCGCCGTGCCGATCCTCGTGTACTCAGTGCCGCGTTCGCCCGCGGCGCAGAAGCACATGGACATCGTTTCGTTCATCATCGCCCACGGCAAGGTCCAGGGCATCGCAGGCATCTACGCCGACTGGAACGGCTTCTTCAGCGGGGTCGCCGCAGCGTTGGACGGTGTCGGCGACTCGTCCGACCGGCTCCGGCTGGAGACCTACTGGCCGCTGCTGATGGCGCTGACCTCCTTCGCCATCGTGGTCGCGCTGTGCCGGATCGTCGGCTACGACCGGCTGACCGGCTACCTCGTGGGCACCGTCGCGTGCCTGGCCAACGTGCTGCAGCAGGACTACTTCTCACCGCAGTCGATGGGCTACATCCTGGCGCTGTGCCTGTTCGCGGTGTGCCTGTCGAACCCGCGCCCGGCCGAAAGCGCGGACGATGCCGTGCTGCCCTCGCGCCGGCATCCCGGCTTCCGGCTCGCGTGGTGGCAGCTCTGGTACGCGCTCATCATCGCCACCACGATCGGCTGGAGCCACCAGTTCACCCCGTTCGCCGTGGCGGGAGCCGTCGGCGTCATGGTGCTCTGGGGCGCGATCGGACCGTTCCGTCGCGGGGTCATCCTCGCTGCCGCGGTGACCGTGCCCATCGTGCTGTGGGCGCTGATCCACTTCGACATCATCTCCGACTTCCTCTCGCCGAATCAGCTCGGCAACGCCTCGAACTTCACCACCCCGCAGACCCTGTCCGCACCAGGTGTCTCGCGGCTGCCGATCGTGGCGCAATCGTCGATCGCGCTGCTGTTGACCCTGCTCATCGTGGGCCTGCTGGCGGTGCTGGGCGGGATCCGACTGGTGCGCAACCGGACGACGCTCGGCCTCGGGTCGGCGGCATTGTTCGCGTTCTCGCTGATCCTCATTACGCCGTACGGCAACGAAGGGATCTTCCGAGCTTCGCTGTTCGCCGTGCCGTGGCTGATCATCCTCGGCCTGCCGGTCTACCGGCGCCTCGCGCACGGCCGCTGGTTCACCAGCGTGTTGCTCGCCGTCGTGCTGGTGGCACTGACCGGCTGCTACCTGGTCTCGAGCGCAGGGCTCGACGCGTCCAACGTCGCCCGCACCGCGGATGCATCGGTCTACAAGTACGTGACCCGGGTGGCCAGGCGCCACCCTGACACGATCTTTGCCGTGATCCAGATGGGCCCTGGTGACCTGCCGACCAACCTGCCGGTGAAGCAGCCGAACTCCTCGTATCTGAAGCCGGCGGCAGAGATTCCACGACTGCCCAACGTCGTTGCTGCGCAGGCGTATCTGCACACGTCGTTCCGCGCGACCTACCGGTATCTGACGCACATCGGGCTTCTGCTGCCGGGGCAGAAGCTGGTCGAGTACGTCTTCTACTCGCCCGCCTCGGTGGCCTATGCCCGCGAGTACGGCCAGGCCCGGTCGTCCGAGCTGGACAACATTCGCAGCGCGCTCTACCAGGACCCTGAGCAACACGTGCTCTTCGTGCGCAACGACACGGTGCTCGCGCGCGTCCGCGCGGGCGAATGGCTGCGACGCAGCTGATGCCGCCCGGCAAAGCGGATGCCCGCGTCACCACGGGCTCTCGCGTCGCGAAGTCGATCGGGCTCGTTGTGCTCGGCAATGCGCTCACCCCGCTCGTTGGCGCGCTGTCCGGTCCGATCCTGGCGCAGAGCCTCGGCGTGGCCGGCCGCGGTGTGGTTGCGGCTGCGACCGCACCGCTGATGTTCGGGTTGTCGGTAGGCACGCTCGGCCTGCCCGAAGCGATGATCTACCGCGTCGCCAAGGACAACGCGATAGACGCGCGGGTGACCCGCCGGATCGTGCGCACGACGGTGCTGTTCGCGGTGTTGCTCATGGCGGGCATCTTCGCGCTGTCCGGAGTGCTTTCCGATCACGACCCCACGACGCAACACCTGATGTGGGCGGCGACGTTGTTCCTGGCGCCCGGCCTCGTCGTCATCGTCTACCGCGGCATCACCGCCGGCCTGCACAAGTTCCGCCTCGTCTCGGCCGAGCAGGTGGTGTCGGGTCTGTCTCGCGCGGCGATCCTCGTCGGCTGCCTCGTGTTCGGCAAGCTCACCTCGACCGAGGCGATGCTCTCGATCGCGGCGCCGGTGCTGCTCGGCGGCGCCGCGTACGCGTTCGTCGCGCGGCGCAACCGTCCAGCCGTCCCGGCGTCTGCTCGGGAGATCAACGCGACCGTGCGCGACATCTACGGCTACGGCCGGCGGGTGTGGTTCGGGTCGATCGGCGGCATCCTGCTGCTCCGGCTCGATCAGGTGGTGGTCGCGCCGCTGTCCGACCTCACCCAGCTCGGCCTGTACGTCGTCGCGGTGAACGTGGCCGAGATCCTGCTCATCGTCGTCAACGCCGTGCATGACGTGACGTTCGCGGCCGACGCGGCGTCCAACGACAACTCGCGCGCGTACAGCACCTCGCGGCTGGCGACGGCGGCGACGGTCCTGATCGGTCTGCTGATGTCGGCGACCGCGCCGTTCTTAGTGCCGTTGCTGTTCGGCTCGGCGTTCCGGTCATCGGTGTCGCTTGTCTGGATCCTGGTCGCCGCCATCGTCGTGCTCGTGCCGGGATCGGTGGCCGGTGCGCTGCTGGTCGCGCGCGGCCATCCGCAGCTGCGCAGCGTGAGCCTCGTGCTCGGCGCGATCGTGAACGCGGTCGTGCTGGTCATCTTCGTCCCGAGCTCCGGTGCGGTCGGTGCGGCTTGGGCGACCTTCGCCGGCAACAGCGTGTTCGCGCTGTCGAACCTGTACTTCGCCTGGCGGCGCGCGCATGCCAAGCCGAGCGCGTTCATCGGGCTCAATCGGGGCGACCTGGCGGCGATCCGGCAAGGGCTGCGGCTGGGCCGCTCGTCCGAGCCGACGGACCAGTGACGGCGCTTACTTCATCCCGTACTGCACGACCCAGCCGAGCTGCGCGTTGCACGAGGTGAAGTCGTTCGGGACCGCGGACGGGAACACCTTGCTCTCGGTCTGCACGACGAAGGTCATCGGGTTGGACGGGACCTCGTTGGAGGCCACCGTGCCCCAGACGTGACCGTCGAGGGTGTACTTCACCGAACCCGGGGTCCACTCGACGCCGACGAGGTGCCAGTCAGACATCGGCCGCGACGGCGAGAGGCGGTTCTGCGGCAGGGTCGCCGCCGCACCGTTCTGACCCTGGTAGAGCACCGAGGCCACCGTGCTCTCGCGCATGCCGCCCTCGTCCTCGGCGAAGTCGATCTCGCCGTGGCCGGGCCACTGACCGTCGTAGGGCCACAGCAACCAGGCGTACTTGACCTGCGGGCACTGGTCGATGCGCACGAGCATCTCCCACTTGCCGTACGTCTGCGGCGGCAGCTTCCACAGCCCCAGGCCGGCGGTGACGATCCGCCCGTCCGGTGACACGGCACTGTCCTGCGAGCCGTTGATGGTGAGCATGCTGTTCTGCACCGAGACGTGGCTGGGCGACCAGTACGCGGTGTCCGGGTTCGACGGCACGGGGCCGTTGTTGTAGACCGACCAGGCGCTGTCGGTGTTGAGCCGGTCGCCGGTGAAGTCGTCGGAGTACACCATCCGCCAGTCCGGGAGGTCGCCGGTCGGCATCGGGTAGTCGGCGGTGATGGTGCCGTCGTTCGGGTCGCTTGAGTCGGTCGGCGACGGGGTGTCGGTCGGCGACGGGGTGTCGGTGGGGGAAGGAGTGTCGGTGGGTGGCGGCGTGTCGCTGGAGCTGGGCGAGGCGGAGGCCACCGCGGTGCCTGAGGGCAGGCCGGACGGGTCTCCGGACGGAACGCCGCTGCTCACCGGCAGGTCGGTGGGCGCTGCGCTCTGACTCGTGCTGTCGGTCGAACCGTCCACCGGAACCGATGGCGACGGCGTCGACGGGGTCGGGGAGGGCTGCGGGTCGTCCTGCTGGGTCACGTGCAGCCGGTAGGCCGGGTTGGACAGCGCCCAGGCTTGATCGGCGACATTCCTCGACGCTATCGACGTCAGCGATGCGTGTCGAACGGGGTGGGCGAGGTTGAAGCCGGAGAAAATGGCGAGTGCGGCGAGGGCAAAACTGATCAGAACTCGCTTCGACATGGCGGGGGGTCCTCGAAGACGGTAGGCGTCCCCGCTAACACGAATTTAGCACCACGTTCGACACAGTGGAAGCCCCGAGGTCACATTTCGCAGCGCGGCACCCCGGTATGTCCCTGAGTTTCGGCTTTGTCGGTTCGAGATCAACTGGGCGGCGCGCCCAAGGCATGCGAGGCTTGATTGTGATCATCGACGGGCGCGGCGAGTCCGGGGCGGTTCCCCGGGCCTTCGACGTCTGCGTCGTCGGTGCCGGACCGGCCGGATTGAGCATCGCGGCCCGGCTGGCCGAGCGTGGTCTGCAGGTCGGAGTCCTTGAAGCCGGGGGGCTTCGTCCCACGATGCGCAACCAGCGGATGCTGGTCGACCGGCCGTCCGGCTCGCCGTACTGGGAGCTGCAGAACGTGCGGGTGCGGGTGTTCGGCGGCAGCGGCAGCCGGTGGGGCGGCATCTCCCGTCCGCTCGACCCGATCGACTTCGTCGAACGCCCCTGGGTGGACGGCAGTGGCTGGCCGATCGACTGGACCGACCTCGAGCCTTATTTCGAACAAGCAGCGACCGTGCTCGAGCTGCCGCCGGCGGCGCATCGCGCTGGCCCGGAGAGCGCCGAGTTCGAGCTGGCCCACTACGGATTGAGCCCGAAGCTGAACTTCGGCGCGCACTACGCCGAGCGGCTGCGCGACTGCGCCGAGGTGGTCGTGCTGCTCAACACCAGCGTGGTCGGGCTGACCCGCTCGGCAGACGGCAACACGCTGCGGGCGGTCGAGACCCGCAACTTCGCCGGCCAGCAGCGCACGATCGCGGCCCGTTACTTCGTCCTCGCGGCCGGCGGCATCGAGAACGCCCGGCAACTGCTCGCCGCCGACGTGGGCAACGAGCACGACGTGGTGGGCCGGTACTTCATGGAGCACATCCACGCTCCGGTTGCCGAGCTCGTGCCCGTCCGGCGAGCTTGCCGGCTGGTCGAGCTACGACACGACGACGTGGCCGAAGCTCTCGAGCTCGTTCGTCCCCCGTCCCGAGGTGCAGAAGGCCGCCCAACTGCTCAACGCCTCGCTCGCGGTCGGACCGACCTGGTACATCGGCGACCCCCCGTTCGTGCGACGCGACTACCGGCTGCGCATTGCCGTCGAGCGGGCGCAGCGCTTCGCGTCACTGGAACGGATCGCCGGCTGGATGCCACGGTGGTTCCGTGGCTTCACCACGCAGGACGTGCCGCACGGCCGCAGCGGTCCGTCCCAACTGATCGTCTACCGCGGCGAGCAACCACCGCGCCGCGAGAACCGGGTGGTGCTGGGCCCGCGCCGCGACGAGTTCGGACAGCCGATGGCACACCTGCAGTGGACGATGGACGAGGCCGAGGCCGCCAACGCGGAGCGGGTACTCGAGCTGTTCCGCACGAGTGTGGAGGCCAACGGCTGGGGCGAGCTCAGCCCGATCGCGCCGGACTGGCGATCGCGGATCATCGGCGGCCCGCACCATATCGGCACCACCCGGATGTCAGCCGATCCGCGCGACGGCGTTGTCGACACCGACTGCCGGGTGCACTCGGTCGACAACCTCTACGTTGCGGGCAGTTCGGTGTTCCCGACCGGCGGGCACGCCAACCCGACCCACACGCTGCTCGCGCTCGCGCTGCGGGTGGCCGACCGGCTGGCGGCTAACTGCTCGGCAGGGTGAGGATCTCGGCGCCGTCGTCGGTCACCGCGATCGTGTGCTCCCACTGCGCGACCCATGAGCCGTCGCGGGTGAGGATCGTCCAGTCGTCGTCCCAGGCGTACCAGTCGTAGCCGCCCAGGGTGAGCATCGGCTCGACGGTGAACGTCATGCCCGGTTCCATGATCGTGGTCGCGCGCGGCTCGTCGTAGTGCAGGATCGTCGGCCGGGTGTGGAAGGACGGACCGACGCCGTGCCCGGTGTAGTCGCGCACCACGCCGTAGCCGAAGCGCTTGGCGTAGGACTCGATGACCCGTCCGATCACGCTGACCGGACGGCCGGGGCGGATGGCGTTGATGCCACGCAGCATCGCCTCGCGGGTGCGCTCGCCGAGATCGCGCACTTCCGGGCGGGGCTCGCCGGCGTAGAAGCTGGCGCAGTTGTCGCCGTGCACGCCGTCCTTGAACGCGGTGATGTCGACCTTGACGATGTCGCCGTCGTGCAGCGGCCGGTCGTCCGGGATGCCGTGACAGATGACCTCGTTGACGCTGGTGCACAGCGACTTGCGGTAGCCCTTGTAACCGAGGGTGGACGGGTACGCGCCGCGGGCGATCATGAACTCGTGGCCGATGCGGTCGAGTTCGTCGGTGGTGACGCCGGGCGCGACATGCTTGCCGACCTCGACCATGGCGTCGGCGGCGATCCGTCCGGCCACGCGCATCCGGGCGATCGTGTCGGCGTCCTTGACCATCGGGTCGTCGTAGTCGGCAGGCGTGCCGGGCTTGGCGTCGATGTAGTGCGGGCGGGCGATGTTCGACGGAACGTCGAGGCGCGCGGAGATGGCGCCAGGCCGCAGCGGGGCTGTACTCGTGGTCACGGCGTCCATTGTGCCTATTCGGACGGCGGTGGCGAGATCAGAATCATCGGGATCTCACGTCCGGCCTCATCTTGGTGGCCGGCGGTGTGCGGCGCGTAGTCGAGCCAGCGCTGGTACGCCGCGCCGCGGGCCTCGCCGGTGAGCACGACCGCGTTCGCGTCGAAGCTCTGATCGGTCAGTTCGAGGTGCACGCTCGGGTTGGCGCGGATGTTCGCGACCCAGTCCGGTTCGGTAGGCGAGCCCATGTTCGAGCCGAACAGGATCAGGTTGCCGTCGTCGTCGCGGGCCACGCCCAGCGGGACGGTGTGCTCGTTGCCCGACCGGCGCCCGGTCGTGGTGAGCAGCACCAGCCGGTCGAAGTGCACCGGACCGAGCTCGCCGTGCCCGTTCGAGGCCCGGAATGCCTCGATGAGCTTCGGATTGAACTGCGCCACGCTCGGGTCGACCGCCATCACCCGATCTTGCCCACTTTGCCGCTCCGGCGCACGCAGCAACTCGCTGCCAGCGTGCATACCCGGGGCAAAGCTCGGTTTGCACCCGCCGAGGTCGCTATATGGCCCGTCCGCGCCGATATAGCGACCGCTACGGGTGCAAACCGTGAACCGGGCTAGAGCTCGACGACCATCGGGACGAGCATCGGACGGCGGCGGTACTCGCGGTCGACCCAGCGGCCCACCGTGCGCCGCACGAGGTGCTGCAACGCGTCGGTGTCGCGGCTGCCGTCGGCCAGCGCCTTCTCGACCACCTCGATCAGCTCGGCGCGGATCGGGTCGAGGGCCGCGTCGTCGTCGCTGAAGCCACGCGCCGTGATCTCCGGCCCGAACACCACCTTGCCGGCCTCGAGATCGACCGCGACCAGGATCGACAGGAAGCCCTCCTCGCCGAGGATGCGGCGGTCCTTGAGGGTCGCGTCGCCGATGTCGCCGACCTCGAGCCCGTCGACGTACACGTACCCGACCGGGATCTTGCCGCTGATGTTCGCCAGCCCGTCGATGAGATCGACCACCGTGCCGTCCTCGGCCAGCATGATCCGCTCGTCCGGGATGCCGGTCGACCGCGCGATCGCGGCGTGCGCGCGCAGGTGCCGCCACTCGCCGTGCACCGGCATGTGGTTGCGCGGACGGACCGCGTTGAGCAGGAACCGCAGCTCGCCGGCCGGCGCGTGCCCCGACACGTGCACGAGCGCGGTCGACTTCTCCACCACGGTCGCGCCGAGGCGGGTCAGCCCGTTGATGACCTGCCCGACCGACGTCTCGTTGCCCGGGATCAGCGACGAGGCGAGCAGGATCGTGTCGTCGGAGGAGATGCGCACGGTCTGGTGATCGCGGTTGGCCATGCGCGAGAGCGCCGACAGCGGCTCACCCTGCGATCCGGTCGAGATCAGCAGGACGCGCCGCGACGGCAGTTCCTCGGCGACGTTGAGGTCGACGAGCAGGTTGTCGGGCACGTGCAGCAGCCCGAGATCGCGGGCGATGCCCATGTTGCGCACCATCGACCGCCCGACCAGCGCGACATGCCGCCCGGCTGCGACGGCAGCGTCCATGACCTGCTGCACGCGGTGCACGTGCGAGGCGAAGCAGGCCACGATGATCCGTCCCTGCGCCTTGGCGATGACGTCGGCGACGACCAGGCCGACATCGCGCTCGGACGGGATGAACCCGCCCACCTCGGCGTTGGTCGAGTCGGCGAGCAGCAGGTCGACACCTTCGTCGCCGAGCCGGGCGAAGCCGTTGAGGTCGGTGATCCGCCCGTCCAGCGGGGTCTGATCCATCTTGAAGTCGCCGGTGTGCAGGACGGTCTGCTGCCCGGCGCGGATCGCCACGGCCAGCGCGTCCGGGATGGAGTGGTTGACCGCGAAGAACTCCAGCCCCCACGGCCCGACATCGGTGAGCTCGCCCTCACGCACCTGCCGCAGGTCGGGGTTGTGCACGCGGTGCTGGTCGAGCTTGGCGGCGACCAGCGCGAGGGTGAGCCGCGATCCGTAGATCGGGATGTCGGCCCGCTCGCGCAGCAGATAGGGGAGCGCGCCGATGTGGTCCTCGTGGCCGTGGGTCAGGACGACGGCATCGACCTGACCGAGCCGATCGCCGTAGTACGACCAGTCCGGCAGCGTGACGTCTACGCCGGGGGAGTTCGTCTTGCCCAGCAGCATGCCGCAGTCGACGATCAGCAACCGGCCATCGAACTCGAACATGGTCATGTTCCGTCCGATCTCCTTGATGCCGCCGAGTGCGACGACACGTAAACCGCCGCGGGGGAGATCAGGAGGGACATCCACGAATTGAGGCTATCGTTCGCGCCATGAGCGACGCTTGCGGAGCGAGTCAAAGGAGTCGCACGCCGGTAGGCGTGATGGCGTCGACGACGGGCCCGAGCGGAGCGAGTGGCCCCGAGGAGACGGCATGAGCGACGCTTGCGGAGCGAGTCAGAGCGAGTCGCACGCCGGTAGGCGTGATGGCGTCGACGACGGGCCCGAGCGGAGCGAGTGGCCCCGAGGAGACGGCATGAACGAGGCTCTGGACGCCGGCAATATCACCAAGATCGGCGTCGGTGTCATCATCGCGCTGGTCGTGATCGGCATCCTGCTCAGCCTGCTCATCACTGCCATCGTCGGGCGGATCATCATCTTCGTCGTGGTTGTGCTGCTTGCGGTTTTCGTCTGGCAGCAGCGCTCGTCCATCGAGCACAAGATCAACCAACACAAGTGCAACCTGACGTTCTTCGGCATGCACCTCGACCCGCCGCAAAGCCTGCACAGGTTCTGTAAGTAGCTCGGTGAGCAGCGCTCCAAGCCGCTTCCAAGCGGTCTGAAAGTCCGGCCCGCGACTCTTCTCGGCAACAACCCGAGATCAGGAGTCCAGGACAATGCCGAACCATCACGCCCGCCCGTCGCGGACGCTGCTCACCGTGTGCATCGCCACCGCGATGCTGATGCTCGACATCGCAGTCATCAACAGTGCGCTCCCGCGAGTCGCTGTCGACCTGCACGCACGCATCGACGGCGTCGAGTGGATCATCGACGCCTACACCCTCGCCCTCGCCGCGGTCGTACTGACCGCCGGCTCGATCGCCGACCGGTTCGGCCGGCGCCGCATCTTCATCGCCGGCCTGGTCGTCTTCACGATCAGCTCCGCGGTGTGCGCCGCGTCAACGACGATCCTCGAACTGGATGTCGCCCGTGCCGTCCAGGGCATCGGTGCCGCCGCCATGTTCAGCACCTCGCTCGCGCTGCTCGCCACCGCCTACCCCGAGTGGACGAAGCGGGCGAAGGCACTGGCCGTCTACGGCGCCACGATCGGTGCTTCGTTCGCGGTCGGCCCGCTGATCGGCGGCGCGATGACGAGCTGGTTCGGCTGGCGCTCGGTGTTCCTGCTGAACCTGCCGATCGGCGTCGCCTGCTTCCTCGGCGCGCTGGCCCTCATCGAGTCGCGTGACCCGCACCCGCGCCGTCCCGACTGGCTCGGCCAGCTGTTCTCCGGCGGGGCCCTGTTCCTGCTCGTGCTGGCCCTGCTGCGCGGCAACGTCACCGGATGGACCGCGACGAGCACGCTGGCCGAGTTCGGCGGCGCGTTCGCTGCTGGTCATCGCCTTCGTGGTCGCCGAGGCGCACGTCGCCGAGCCGATGCTGCCGCTGGCGATGTTCCGCGACCGCTCGTTCACCGGGATCCAGCTGACCGCGTTCGCGATCTCAGCGTCGCTGTTCTCGATCTTCGTGTACCTGACGTTCTACCTGCAGCAGGTGCTGCACCTCACCCCGATCGAGGCGGGTGCTTCGTGGATGCCGGCGACGACGGTCAGCTTCCTCGTCGCGGGTGCGACCGCCTCCCTCGTGACGCGGATCGACCCGAAGATCCTGCTGACCTTCGGCCTGGCGCTCGTTGCCGTGGGCCTGGCTGTGGGCGTGATCGCCGACGAGCACTCGTCCTGGCTGGTGCTTCTTCCGGCGCAGGTCGTGAGCATGATCGGCTGCGGGCTGTTCAACCCGGTCATGAGCGGGCTGGTGCTGCGCGAGAGCCCCGCCGGTCAGGAGGCGCTGTCGGCCGGCATCAACGACGCGGCGCGCCAGACCGGCATCGCGCTCGGCGTGGCCGTCCTCGGTGCTCTTGTGCCTACCGGCGCGATCCTCGGACAACACGGTGCGCACGAGTACGTCACCGGCATGCACCACGCGCTGTGGCTGTCGGCCGCGGTCGCCGCGGCCGGAGTTGCGGCTGGCTGGTTGCTGATCCGCCGGTCACCCGTTGTCGCCGGCGCGGCTGCGGCGACGGCTGGTGAAGAAGTGGAAAGCGGCTGGGACGAGCGAGAGCAGCACCACGACGACTACCGCGTAGTCGATCCAGCCCTTGTGTGATCGGACGAAGTCGATGTGGCCGAGTGCGTGGCCGAGTAGCAGCACCCCGTCGGTCCACACGATGCCGCCGACGACGGTCGCGACAAGGTAGGTCGTGAAGCGCATCCTGCCCACGCCGGCCATCACGGTGGCGACGGTGCGGACGATCGGCACGAACCGGGCGAGGAGGATCGTCGCCCAGCCGAACCGGGTGAAGAACGCCTCGGATCTGCTCACGTACTCGGGACGGAACAGCCGCGAGTTGGGTCGGTCGAACACGACCGGCCCAGCTCGGTAGCCGATGCCGTAGCCGACGATGTTGCCGGCGATGGCAGCGATCGGCGCCACGATCAGGTACGCGGCCAGCGAGGTGTGGATCGTCCCCACCGCGAGCGCGATGCCGGCGGAGAGCAACAGCGTGTCGCCGGGCAGGAAGAAGCCGACGAGCAGGCCGCACTCGGCAAACAGGATTATGGCCAAGCCGATGAGGCCGAAGCTGCTGAGCAGATGGTCCGGCGAGATCGGGTTGGCCAGAATATGCATCGGACGAGTCTATGAAGCCGATATGGGCGCTCCCACATCGTTCTCAGCGTCCGTGCTTAACGGGCGTGCCAGGCCGGCCAGCAGTTCGCGCTCGCGGTCCGGAGCCAGCCCCGGAGTCGGTTTGGACGGCTGCCAGCCGCCGTCGACACTCTGCTGCCACGCCCAGGTGTCGGCGACCGTGTCAGCGAGCGGGCGCCACGTGAGGCCGGCCGCCTCGGCGTCCTCGCTGTGGTGGGCGAACACGCTGGGCGCTTCGGCTTTCGGCACCCACAGCGGGATCTCGGTCCACGCCTCGACCTCCTGCGCGCCGAGCCAGTCGTCGTCGACGTAGGTGAACGTCGCGTCTGCGCCGGTGGCCGCCTGACACGCGGCCATCAGGTCGGCGCGGGTGTCGCGGGTGCTCGGGCCGGGCGTCTCGAACGTCCCAGCTGCACCGGTCAGCGCGAACCGGGCCAGGTCGCGCGAATCGATGAGCGCGACGTAGTCGTCGGGCGCGCCCGGAACGAGCACCTCGCCGCCGCGCGACACCCGGTCGATCCACCACGGCAACCTGCCGACCTGCCGATCGTCGGGGCCGACGATCGACCCGCCCCGCAGCAGCGCGCACCGCTTTGCGCCGAACGCGCGGGCGACGGCGAGCTCGCAGCCGACCTTGAGCCAGCCGTACGCCGCGCTCGGGTCGAGGTCTTCGGGGACGTCGTCGCGGGTGGCGTCCGGATTGCCGTCGTGCGGACCGCGCGCGGTGTAGTCAGGGTCTTCGGGCCAGCCGGGATAGGCGTTGATGCTCGACACGAACGCGTAGTGATCGGCCGATTCGGCAAGCACGTTCGCGCTGCGCGCGACATCGGCCGGTACGTAGCCGCAGGTGTCGACGACGACGTCGAAGTGGCGGCCGCGCAGCTGTTCGAGGTCGGCGTCGACCGTGCGGTCGCCGATGAGCTGATGCGCGCCATCGGGCGTCGTCCCCGACTTGCCCCGGTTGAAGACGGTGACGTCAGCGCCCTGTTTCAGCGCCTCGCTCACCACCGCCCGTCCGAGAAACACCGAGCCACCGATAACGAGAACGTCCATGGCGATCAGTCGATCATGGGTGGCGTGCCGGCGACAGCGAGTTTCGCCGAGCGCGTACGAAACCGGACGACTTGCGGAGACCGCGCGGTTCTACCCCTTTCCGGAACTACGCTCGAACGCGTATCTTCCCCCGCAAGCCGGTCGCAGGCGACAACGTGACCGGCTGACGGGGAGGGGGGCCCGTGACCGAAATCGTGCCGCAGAGCGAGCCGCAGGTAGCCGAGCCTGTGGCCGAGGCCCAACAAGCAACGGTCGCCTCGGCGCCGGCGCCTCGACACCCGGCGCTCCGTTGCCCGTTCCAGGCTTGGCGCTGCCCCCAACCGACCCGCCGCCAACCCTGCGCCGCTCCGCCGTCGACCGCGACGCCTTGGGTGGAACGGAACTTCCTGGTTCGGCAGTCGCTGCGCTGCGGCGAAGGCGCGGGGCGGGCCGGCAGCTACCCGGTGAAGTCGGCTCGGCGATGGGCGATCAATTCGCGACGGACTTCGCCAACGTGCGGGTGCACGACGATGCCGAGGCGAATCGGATCGCCCGCTCCGTCCAGGCAGACGCATTTGCCTTCGGTGAGGACGTGTACTTCGCCGCAGGCAAGTGCCGACCGCAGACCTCAGGTGGCCAGCACGTCCTGGCGCATGAACTCGCGCACGTCGTCCAGCATCGAACAGGAGCCGGTTCGAGCGCTACTGGCTCGCCCACGATCGGGCGTGCGGACGATCCGGCCGAGGCGAGTGCCGATCGCGAGGCGAGTCGGGTTGTGGCGGCGATGCGCAAGCGAGCCGTCGCAGCCGAGCCTGACGCGGAGGCTGTCAATGCCGACGTCCATCGACAGGTCGGTGCTGCGGTCATCTGTCGGCACACCTCGCCCGAGCACCTGTCGCTCGGGAGCATCGGCCCCAAGGATCTCAAGAGCATCCCGGACGCGGAGGGCCTGCTCGAGAAGATGGACCTGGCGACGGCGGACAAGACGGATCCCTCGACAATCCGACACGCCATCCATGTCCTGCTTCAGGAGCGAGCTCGGGTGCGGGACTGGCAAAAGGGTGGTGGCCCGAAGGACAAGGACGCGGCCGAGAAGATCTTCGGCACGCCGGTCGTGGAGATCGACAACCGGACGACGGGTGCGGAACCTCCCGAAGCGGGGCGTGGTGGAGTGCTCGTGACGTACGGAGAGCTGAACACGCTGGCCGACTACTTCGGCAGCCTCGACGATCTACGTGCGATCAACAACGACACCGTGTTCGGCGCGCTGCAGACCATTCGGGCTGAGTACTACGACTACCTAGGGACCCGGTTCACCCAGCTCGTGTCGAGTGACTTCATCGAATCGTCGACGCCGGGGCCGGACGGACCGGAATTCCACCGCTACTACCGGAAAGAGTCCTGGTACGAGCAAAACGTTGACCTTGCATTGGATCCGACGGCGGGATATTCGAGCGAGGATTCGCCGGGAATGACCGAGCAGGAGTTCGCGGGCGATCTTCGTGGCGGAGCCGGTGTCAAATCCCGGATCGCGGATATGGGCGGTGTCGATGACGCCGTCGCGAAGGACAAAGGGACGCAGGACCGGGGCGTCGGCGGCACGTGGGGCGCGATCGCTCGCAACGCCTGCCACTTCGCGCCGCAGAGTTGGTACACGTGGAAGCAGTACCACCAGCAAGCACGGGCACACGCGCGAGAGGCATATGCGCTGCGGCAATCCGGCGAGTCAGAGAAGGCCGCCGCGAAAGAGAACGACGCGTGGTTGACCAATGGCTTCGGCGACCACTACCTGCAGGATTCGTTCGCAGCGGGACACCTGATCAACAAGACCCTGGTGATGCAGTGGTACGTCGACTTCATCGCGAAGAACTTCAAGGTCTTCGGCCCGAACAAGGAGGGTATGGCGCGGCTCGGCCAGATGGGTGAGCAGCAGCAACCGGGTCTCGCGGGTCGAGATTTGTACAGCAAACCGAAGGACGGCCAGCCGTCCGGTCCGCAGGCGATCACCGACGACATGACGCCGGATCAAGCGATGAAGACAGTCGGCCTTACCGCGCCCAAGGTCGATCCAGCCGTCGATCGATTACTGGCCGCCTGGCGCCATGAGGTGGTTGACGACCCGGCCAAGAAGGAGCTGACTGATTCCGAGTTGATGAAACTGCCCGGGGCCACCAAGCCGTTGATCGACGAGCTCGTCAAACTCCCGATGGTGTTCCCCAAGGGCCGCACGAAGATGTCGTACCTGTGGGGACCGAAGGAGAACTACTACGCACTGAACGAATCGCCCGGCACATCGCAGACAAAGGCGGATCTGGACGACACCGATTACAGCCCCACGAAGACAGCCACTTACGCGGCCTACGGCGAGTTCATGAATACCTCGCTGATCCAGTCGGGGTCCGGCGACCTGCACAACTACTTCTGCCTCAATGGCATGACGGTGAGCAACGACGACGGCAAGACGCATTTCAAGATCTACGGGGACAGCAACATGATCACGCATGGTGATGCTGGTACCGGTGTCGAGATTTCCGCGCAGACGGCGCAGGACTCGAAGAATGCGATCCAAGCAGTGTTGGACGGCAAGGAAGACGAGAACAGCGCGCTGACAATCGATTCGATCATGGCGCGCTTCCCGAGCTACGCCCAGTTGCCGACACAGATTCTCGGCAAACCGACCGCGTATCAGGACGGCAAGATCGTCCGGCTGGACGAATGGCACGACAAGCTCAAGCCGGCGCTGGAGTCGATCTTCGCGACTGGCGCGGCATGGTTCGGCTCTCGACTGCCGGGCCAGACCGAGATGGTGGCCGAAGGAAACGTTGTGCCGCACGCCGGCGAGGAGTTCTGAGGCGACCACGAGCTCGGCATTTCGATGCGGGATACTCGGGGCCGGTAACGCCGGCCACGCTCGAGGAGTCCCGAATGCCCATCGCCACCCCCGAGAGTTACGCCGACATGCTCGATCGCGCGAAGGCGGGCGGATTCGCGTACCCGGCGATCAACGTGACCTCGTCGGAAACGATCAACGCGGCGCTGCGCGGGTTCGCCGACGCCGGCAGCGACGGGATCATCCAGGTCTCGACCGGCGGCGCCGAGTTCGCGTCCGGGACGGCGGTGAAGGAGATGGTGACCGGTGCGGTCGCCCTCGCCGAGTACGCGCACGTGGTCGCGGCGAAGTACCCGGTGCAGATCGCGCTGCACACCGACCACTGCCCGAAGGACAAGCTCGACAGCTACGTCCGCCCGCTGCTCGCCATCTCCCAGGAGCGCGTCGACGCCGGCAAGGCACCGCTGTTCCAGTCGCACATGTGGGACGGCTCGGCGGTCGAGCTCGAGGAGAACCTGCAGATCGCGGCGGAACTGCTCGAGAGGGCGGCCGCGGCGCACATCATCCTCGAGGTCGAGATCGGGGTGGTCGGTGGCGAGGAGGACGGCGTCGTCGGCGAGATGAACGAGAAGCTCTACACCGCGCCGGGCGACGCGGTGCGCACCGCCGAGGTGCTCGGGACCGGCGAGAACGGCCGCTACCTGCTCGCCGCGACCTTCGGCAACGTGCACGGCGTGTACAAGCCGGGCAACGTGAAGCTGCGCCCCGAGATCCTCAAGCAGCTCCAGGACGAGGTGGCCAAGAAGGTCGGTAAGGACGGCCCGTTCGACCTGGTGTTCCACGGCGGGTCCGGGTCGTCGCTCGAGGAGATCCGCGAGGCGGTCGGCTACGGCGTGGTGAAGATGAACATCGACACCGACACGCAGTACGCGTTCACCCGCCCGCTCGCCGCGCACATGTTCACCAACTACGACGGCGTGCTGAAGATCGACGGCGAGGTCGGCAACAAGAAGGCCTACGACCCGCGCTCGTACCTCAAGCTCGCCGAGGCCGGGATGGCCGCGCGGGTGCAGCACGCCTGCGACGACCTGCTGTCGGCCGGGACGTCCGCGTCCGCCTGACCGGCCCGTCCCGTCCTCCCCGATGAGTGGCGCGATACGCCGGTGAGTGGCGCGAAATTTCGCGCCACTCACCAACAGAACGCGCCACTCACCTCAGCGGTCAGCCGGCCAGCGCCAGCTCGGCGGCGTCGAGCTCGCGCTGCGACGTGCCGCGCAGCGCCACGAACGCGGCCACCCCGCCGGCCGCGACGAGCACCGCCGCCACCAGCAAGCCGGCGCGGTAGCCGGACAGGAAGCCGTCCAGCGGGGCGCTGCCGCCGCGGATCGCCGCGCTCTGCCGGGCGGTGAGGATCGCGCCGATGACGGTGATGCCGAGCAGCCCGGCCACCTCGCGGGCGGCGTTGAAGATCCCGGACGCCACGCCGGCCTGCTCGACCGGCATCGCGCCGAGCACCATCGCGGTGAGCGGCACGGACAGCCCGCCGCCGATGCCGATCAGGGCGAAGCTGGGCATGAGGTCGATGAACGAAGCGTCCCGCCCGAGCAGGCTCACCGAGGCGATGCCGATCGCCATCAGCGCCATCGCGGCGCCGACCGACCGGTACGGACCCACCCGAGCCGCCACCTTCTCGGCCACCACCGCACCGACGGCCATCAGCAGTGCCATCGGGACGAATGCCGCGCCCGCCTCGGTCGGTGAGAAGCCCAGCACGTCCTGCAGGTACAGCGAGGTGAAGAAGTAGATGCCGAACAGCCCGAAGCCCCACATGACGACCGCGATGATGCCGCCGGAGAAGACCCGCTCGGTGAACAGCGAGACGTCCACCATCGGCTCGGCACTGCGCGACTCGACGGCGGCGAACGCGATGGCCGCGGCAGCGGCGAGCGCGAACGAGCCGAGGATGACCAGCGAGGTCCAGCCCTTGTCGTGGCCTTCGATCAGCGCGTAGGTCAGCGCGAAGAGCGCGATCGCGGACGTGGCGACGCCAGGGAGGTCGATGCGCCGGCGCACCCGTCCGGCGGCGTCATCGGGGATCATCCAGAAAGCGAGCGCCATCGTGGCGACACCGGCCGGGACGTTGATGAAGAAGATCCAGCCCCAGGCGAGGTGCTGGCTGATCAGCCCGCCGAACAGCGGCCCGACGGCCAGGGCCAGCGCGCCGATGGCCGACCAGATGCCCACGGCCATCGTGCGGTCGCGGGTGGAGACGAAGGTGGCCGAGATGATGGCCAGCGTGGTGGGCGTGACCAGCGCGGCACCGAGGCCCTGGACGGCGCGGGCGGCGATCAGCACCTCGGCGTTGCCCGACAGCCCGGCGGCCAGCGACGCTGCGGTGAACACCCCGAGCCCGATCAGGAAGAGCCGGCGTCGGCCGTAGATGTCGCCGAGGCGTCCACCGGCCAGCAGCAGGCTGGCGAACACCAGGATGTACCCGCTGACCACCCACTCCAGCCCCGAGGTGGACAGGTGCAGGTCGCGCTGGATCGCCGGCATCGCGACGTTGACGATGTTGTTGTCGAGGTAGGTCATGAAGGTTGCCAGCGACACCGTCACCAGCACCCACATGCGTCGGGCTGCGTCCATTTCAACTCTCTCCTATACGCTGTACATTTACGTTGTATAGGAAACCCTGTACGGTGTATAGTTGTCAAGGTGATTACGAAATCGGATCTCAGCCGGACGGCGATCGTCGAGCGGGCGCTCGACATCGCCGACACCGAGGGCCTCGACGCGATCACCATCCGCCGGATCAGCAAGGAGTTCGGCGTCACGCCGATGGCGCTGTACTGGCACGTGCAGAACAAGGACGAGCTGCTCGAGGCCATGGGCGACGCGCTGTTCGCCGACGTCGTGCCAACCGTCGACGCCGAGCTGCCCTGGTCGGAGCAGCTGCGCACCCTCGTCGAACGGCTGGTGGCCGCGCTGCGCGCGCATCCGGGCGCCGTGCAGCTCGCGTTCCCGCGCGTGCTCGTCAGTGAACCGGGCCGCCAGATGGCCGAAGCGGTGATCGACCTGCTGCGTAACGCGGGCTTCTCCGTCCGCGAGGCGGCGAGCGTGGGCACGCACGCGATGCGCACCGCGATCATGCTCGTCGTCGACGAGCCCGGCCGCGCCTTCGCCGGCACCGAGCAGGAGCGCGACGAGCTGCTGGCGCACAAGCGGGCCGCGCTGGCCGCCCTGCCCGCCGACCGGTACCCCCGGCTGCGCGAGGCGGCCGACGTCCTGCTCGACTGCGACGACCAGGACGACTACTACGGCTTCGGCATCGACCTGTACGTCTCAGGCGTGACCCGGCTGGCCGACACCAAGCAGCTCGCCTCGCACTGACCGGAGCACAATCGCGGGGTGACCCACCCAAACCTGCTCACCCCGCCGACCCGGCTGCCCGTCGATCCCGCCACCGAGCTGCTCGCGCGCGGTGACGACCCGACCGAAGTGGCCGCCGCGCACCCCACCTCATCGGCCGCCTGGGCCGCACTGGCCGAGGCCGCCCTGGCCGCGGGACGTCCCGTCGAGGCCTATGCCTACGCGCGCACCGGCTACCACCGTGGGCTCGACGCGCTGCGACGGGCCGGCTGGAAGGGCTCCGGACCGGTGCCCTGGTCGCACGCGCCCGAACCAGGGCTTCCTGCGCGCGCTGCACGCCCTCGGCCAGGCGGCCGGCGCGATCGGCGAGCAGGACGAAGCCGCCCGCTGCGCGCAGTTCCTCGCCGACAGCGACCCCGATGCGGTCAGATATCTGTCAGCTACCTAGCTGCGACTTGAGCACCTTGCCCAGCGCGTTGCGCGGCAGGCGCTCGACCACCCGCACCTCGCGCGGCCGCTTGTGCACCGACAGCTCGCTCGCCACGTGGTCGATCAGCACTTGCGGCTTGATCCGGGTGCCGACGACGTAGGCGACGATCCGCTGGCCGAGATCAGCATCGGGTACGCCGATCACCGCGGCCTCCGCCACGCTGGGGTGGTCGAGCAGCACCGCCTCGATCTCGCCGGCGCCGACCCGGTAGCCGCCGGTCTTGATCAGGTCATCCTTGGTGCGTCCGATGATGCGGTGGTCGCCTCTGTCATCGACGACGGCTGAGTCGCCGGTCGCGAACCAGCCGCCGTCATAGGGACGGCCGAGGTAGCCGTCGAACAGCGTCGCTCCACGCACCTCGAGATCGCCGATCTCGCCGACCTCGGCAAGGACGCGTGCCTCGACGCCGGCGATCGGCCCACCGACCCAGCCGGCCGGCGCTCGCCGTCCGCGCGGGCGGCGAGCGTGATCAGCGTTTCGGTCATGCCGTAGCGCTCGACCGGCCCCTGCCCGGCGTGCGCCGACAGCGCGGCGAACACCGCCGGCGGCAGCGCCGCGCTGCCCGAGACCAGCAGCCGCGCTGACTGCAGCGCCCGCGCGCACGACGGGTCGGCAGCGATCCGTCCCCACACGGTCGGGACGCCGAAATACAGCGTCGCGCCGGCCGCGGCATACGCCGCCGGGGTGGGACGGCCGGTATGCACCAGCGGGCTGCCCGCGCGCAGCGCGCCGAGCACGCCGAGCACCAGGCCGTGCACGTGGAACAGCGGCAGGCCGTGGGCGAGCACGTCGTCGGCGGTCCAGCGCCACGCGTCGAACAGCCCGTCCAGGCAGGCGTTGATCGCGCGATGTGACAGCACGGCGCCCTTCGGCGGGCCGGTCGTCCCCGAGGTGTACATCAGCAACGCCGCGCCGTCAGCCGGCATCGTCCAGGAGCGCGGACGAGCGGGCGCTGACGTCCACCGGCGGGCACCAGCTTGCGCCCGAGTCGCTGAGCAGGTGCGCCCGCTCGCGCGGGCCGGAATCGGGCGGCACGGGCAGCGCGGTGCACGCCGGCGAGCAGGCAGCCGAGCACCGCGACGACCGTCTCGAGCGACGCGGTCGCCTCGATCAGCGACCACGCCCGCGCCGTGCACGCGATCGGCAACCGCGCCGGCTGCGCGCGTAGAGCGACTCGCGGTCGAGCGACCGTCCCTCGACCGTGACCGCCGGCCGCGGCGTCACCCGACCCTTGCCGGTGAGTGGCGCGGTTGACTCATGAGTGGCGCGAAATATCGCGCCACTCCACCACGTAACGCGCCACTCAACGGGACGGACGGAACCAAAGCCGGTGTCAGGCCGGCACCGAGGGCAGCGACGCCAGGGCGGACGCGAGCGCGGCGTCGTCGAGCGCGTTGTCCTGCATCGCGCCGGACAGGTAGGCGTCGTAGGCCGGCAGGTCGAGGTGGCCGTGCCCGCACAGCGCGGTGAGGATGACCTTCGACTCGCCGGACTCCTTGCAGCGCAAGGCTTCCTCGATCGCGGCGGCGATCGCGTGCGTCGGCTCGGGCGCCGGGACGATGCCTTCGGTGCGCGCGAACTGCACGCCGGCCGCGAAGCACTCGTGCTGGGTCTTGGCGATCGCCTCGATCAGCGCCCTCCTCGTAGAGATGGCTGATCAGCGGGCTCATGCCGTGATAGCGCAGCCCGCCGGCGTGGATCGGGTCGGGGATGAAGTCGTGGCCGAGCGTGTGCATCTTCATCAGCGGCGTCATGCCCGCGGTGTCGCCGAAGTCGTAGGCGTACGTGCCGCGGGTCAGCGACGGGCACGCCGCCGGCTCGACGGCGCGGATCTCGGGCGACATCCGTCCGGCCAGCTTCTCGCGCAGGAACGGGAACATCAGCCCGCCGAAGTTCGACCCGCCGCCGGTGCAGCCGACGATCAGGTCGGGCGTCTCGCCGACTTTCGCCAGCTGCAGCAAGCGCTTCCTCGCCGATGACGGTCTGGTGCAGCAGCACGTGGTTGAGCACCGAGCCGAGCGCGTAGTTGGTGTCGGCGTTCTGCGCGGCGATCTCGACCGCCTCGGAGATCGCGATGCCGAGCGAGCCGGTCGAGTCGGGGTGCTCGGCGAGGATCGCGCCGCCCGGCTTCGGTCAGAGTCGACGGCGACGGGTGCACCACGCCGCCGAAGACCTCCATCATGATCCGGCGGTACGGCTTCTGGTCGTAGGACGCCCGCACCTGCCAGACCTCGCAGTCGAGGCCGAACTGCGCGCACGCGAACGCCAGCGCGGTGCCCCACTGGCCGGCGCCGGTCTCGGTGGTCAGCCGCCGGATGCCGGCCTGCGCGTTGTAGTACGCCTGCGGCACCGCGGTGTTCGGCTTGTGCGAGCCGGCCGGCGAGACGCCCTCGTACTTGTAGTAGATGTGCGCCGGCGTATCGAGCGCCTTCTCGAGCCGGTGCGCGCGGTAGAGCGGCGACGGGCGCCAGAGCCGGTACACGTCGAGCACCGCGCCCGGGATGTCGATGTACTGCTCGGTGCTGACCTCTTGCATGATCAGGTCCATCGGGAACAGCGGCGCCAGATCGTCCGGCCCGACCGGCTGCAGCGTGCCCGGATGCAGCACCGGCGGCGGGCGGCGTCGGCAGGTCGTGCAGCAGGTTGTACCAGCGGGTGGGCTGCTCGGACTCGTCGAGCAGGATCTTGGTCGGGGTCGTCATGCGCCACACTATGGCCGCGCTAGCCTGCACGGGGCCAGATCGCGCACCCGGAACGGATGAAGGTGACGATGCCCGCGATCGTTCTGGTCGGCGCCCAGTGGGGCGACGAAGGCAAGGGCAAGGCGACCGACCTGCTCGGCAGCCGCGTCGACGCCGTGGTCAAGTTCAACGGCGGCAACAACGCCGGGCACACCATCGTCATCGACGGCGAGAAGTACGCGCTGCACCTGCTGCCGTCGGGCATCCTCACGCCCGGCTGCACGCCGATCATCGGCAACGGCGTGGTGGTCGACCTCGGCGTGCTGTTCGAGGAGATCGACGCCCTGGACGCCCGCGGCGTCGACACCTCGAAGCTCGTCGTGAGCGGCTCGGCGCACGTCATCGCGCCGTACAACCGCACGCTCGACAAGGTCACCGAACGCTTCCTCGGCAACGCCAAGATCGGGACGACCGGACGCGGCATCGGCCCGACCTACGCCGACAAGATGTCGCGCATCGGCATCCGCGTGCAGGACCTCTTCGACGAGGACGTGCTGCGCGCCAAGGTCGACCGGCGCGCTGAACCTGAAGAACCAGATCGCTGGTCAAGATCTACAACCGCAAGGGCTTCGACGTCGACGCGGTCGTCGACGAGCTGCGCGGCTACGCCGAGCGGCTGCGGCCGATGGTCACCGACACCGCGCTGCTGCTCGACCAGATGCTCGCGCGACGGCAAGACCGTCGTGCTCGAAGCCGGCCAGGCGACCCTGCTCGACGTCGACCACGGCACCTACCCGTTCGTCACCTCGTCCGAACGCGACCGCGGGCGGCGCGTGCACCGGCAGCGGCATCCCGCCGACCCGGATCAGCCGGGTGATCGCGGTGGTCAAGGCGTACACGACCCGCGTCGGCGAGGGGCCGTTCCCGACCGAGCTGCTCGACGAGAAGGGCGAGCATGCTGCGCGACGCCGGCGCCGAGTTCGGCACGACGACCGGCCGTCCCCGCCGCTGCGGCTGGTTCGACGCGCCGATCGCCCGCTACGCCGCGCGCATCAACGGCGTCACCGACTTCGTCCTCACCAAGCTCGACGTGCTCACCGGCCTGGACGAGGTGCCGGTGTGCGTCGGCGTACGAGGTCGACGGCGAGCGGATCGACGAGGTGCCGACCAACCAGGCCGAGTTCGCCCGCGCCGTCCCGATCTACGAGACCTTCCCGGGCTGGACGGAGGACATCTCCAAGGCCCGCACGCTCGACGATCTGCCGCGCAACGCCCGCGACTACGTGGCCGCGCTCGAAGCAGATGATCAACGCGCCGATCTCGGTGATCGGCGTCGGCCCGGGCCGCGACGAGACCGTCGTGGTGCGCGACCTGCTCGACTGACATCCGACGCGAAACGTTGCAGACTGGGCCGATGCCGATCCCGCCGCGTCGATCCCCGCCGTCCTGCTGCTCGCCAGCGCCAGCCTCGTCGCGTTCGCCGCGCCGCCCGCCGGCGCCGACCACGCGCGCCGCGCCGCCGCCGCAGCGGCCACGCTACACCGACTGGGTGCAGTACCACGGCAACGGCTGCGCGGACCGGGCTCGACACGGCACATGCCGCCGTTCCAGCGGCGGCCTGCACGTCGCCAAGCAGATCCCGCTGGACGGCGCAGGTCTACGCGTCGCCGCTCGTCGTCAACGGGCATGACGATCGTCGCCGACCGAGAACGACACCGTGTACGCCTTCGACGCGAGCGAACCACCTCGTCTGGCAGCGCCATCTCGGGCACCCCGTCGCCGCAGTCCGAGCGGCCGTGCGGCAACATCGACCCGCTCGGCATCACCGGCACGCCGGTCTACCGCCCGCAGACGCACCTGCTCTACGTCGCCGCCGAGCTGAGCGGCAACCCGCCCGACACACGACTGTTCGCGCCTGCACATCGGCAACGGCCACGTGCAGTGCTCCGCAGCCTCGACCTGCCCGGCGTCGACCCGGCGGCGATGCAGGAGCGCGGCGCCCTCGCCTATCGCGGACGGGCGGATCTGGACGCCGTTCGGCGGGCTCGCCGGCGACTGCGGCGCCTACAAGGGCCGCGTCGTCGGGTTCCGCGCCTCGCGGCACGGGCAGCCCGCGCGTGTTCACCGTGCCCACCACCCGCGAGGCCGGCATCTGGACGCCGCCGGGCCCGTCGGTCGACTCCGGCGGCAACCTCTTCGTCGTCGGTCGGCAACGGCGCAGTCGGGCGTCGGCGACCCGTACGACTACAGCGACTCGGTGCTCAAGCTCGAACGGCAACGGCAAGCGCATCGGCTCGTTCTCGCCGACCACGTGGCGCCACCGACAACGACGCCGACCTCGACCTCGGCTCGCAGGGGCCGGCGCTGGTCGGCAAGTGGGTCTTCATCGCCGGGCAAGTCGGGCACCGCGTACGTGCTGCGCCGAAGACCACCTCGGCGGCATCGGCGGCGCAGGTGTCCAAGCGCGCGCTGTGCCAGTCGTCGTTCGGCGGCACGGCCGTGCGCGGCATCGGTCGTCTACGTGCCGTGCACCGACGGCGTCCGTGCGGTCACGGATCGGCTCGCAGGGCGGCATGCACGTGCTCTGGCACGCCGACTCGTCGCATCACCGGCTCGCCGGTGATCGGCGGCGGCCAGGTGTGGGCGCTCGACACCGGCGGCGGCGTGCTGCACGCGCTCGGCCCGTGCCACCGGCGTGCCGCACGCCACGGTGTCGGTCGGGCCGGTCAGCCGGTTCGCGACGCCGGCGCTGTCCGGCCGGCGGATCCTGGTCGGCACGCTGACCGGGCTGACGGTGGTCACACTTCTGATGCGTCGCGTCGCGCTCGCCGTGCTGCTGCCGCGGCGGCGCTGGCCGGCTGCACGAGCAGCGGCGGTGGCGCCGACGGCCAGCACGCCGCCGCCGGCGCCGGCCACGCCGTCGACCGCCCAGCGCCGTCGACGCCGGCCGCGCCGCATCGAGCGCCGGCCACGACGTCCGGCCCGCGCAGCCCGCCGACTGGCCGATGTATCACGGCACGCTCGACCGGGCCGGGGTCTCGACGCGACATGCCCGCAGTGCCGGGCACGCCGAAGTCGTCGCCGCGTCGCTCAAGCTCGACGGCGCCGTGTACGCGTCGCCGATCGTCGTCGGGCGGCATCGTCGTCGTCGCGACCGAGAACAACACCGTGTACGCGTTCGACGCCGCGTTCCACCAGCTGTGGAAGCGGCATCCTCGGCGCCCCGTCGCCGGCGGCGGAGCGGCCGTGCGGCAACATCGACCCGCTCGGCATCACCGGCACGCCGGTCGTGTCCGACGGCGACTGGTCTACGTCTCGCCCGAGCTACGGCGGCCCGCCGCGGCACGAGCTCGTCGCGCTCGACCTGCACACCGGCGACGATCGAGTGGCACCGCAGCATCGACCTGCCCGGCGTCGAGACCACGGCGATGCAGGAGCGCGGCGCGCTCACCGTCGCCGGCGGACGGGTGTGGGTGCCCGTTCGGCGGGCTGGCCGGCGACTGCGGCGGCTACAAGGGCCGGGTCGTCGGCGTGCCGCTCGACGGCACCGGCGACCCGATCGCCTACACCGTGCCGACCACCCGCGAGGCCGGCATCTGGACGCCGCCCGGGCCCGTCCGTCGACGCCAGCGGCAACCTCTACGTCGCGGTCGGCAACGGCGAGTCCGGCGTCGGTGACCCCTACGACTACAGCGACTCGGTGCTGAAGATCGGCACCCGACGCCAAGCTGCTCGACTCGTTCTCGCCGACGACCTGGCCGACCGACAACGACGCCGACCTCGACCTCGGCTCGCAGGGGCCGGCGCTGGTCGGGCCGTGGGTGTTCAGCGCCGGCAAGTCCGGCACTGCGTACGTGCTGCGCCAGGACCACCTCGGCGGGATCGGCGGCGAGGTGAGCCAGCGCGACGTCTGCGTGTCCTTCGGCGGCACCGCGGTCGTCGGCGACGTCGTGTACGTGCCGTGCACCGACGGCGTGCGGGCGGTGCGCATCGACGACGCCGGGCACGATGCACGTGCTGTGGCACGCCGCGTCAGCTCGATCACCGGTTCGCCGGTGGTCGGCGGCGGACGGGTGTGGGCGCTCGACCAGGACGCCGGCGTGCTGCACGCCCTCGACCCGAAGACCGGGGTGCGGCTGGAGCAGGTGGACGTCGGCGCGACCAGCCGGTTCGCGACACCGGCGCTGTACGGCAAGTACGTGCTCGTCCCCACCCTGGCCGGGCTCACCGTGGTCGCCACGTCCTGACTGCCGCGCACGGCGACGGGCGTCGTTAGGCTGCCCGGGTGCGCGTCCTCGTCCTCGGCTCCGGCGCGCGCGAGCACGCGCTGTGCCTGGCGCTGGCCGCCGATCCGGCCGTCACGCACCTGATCTGCGCGCCGGGCAACGCCGGCACGGCCGCGGTCGCCGAGCAGCGCGGCGTCGACACGGTCGATCGGCGCGGCCGTGGCCGCGCTGGCGCGCGAGACCGGCGCCGACCTCGTCGTCATCGGGCCGGAGGCGCCGCTGGTCGCCGGGCGTCGCCGACGCGGTGCGCGCCGCGGGCATCGCCTGCTTCGGCCCGTCCGCGGCCGCCGCGCAGCTCGAGGGCAGCAAGGCGTTCGCCAAGGACGTCATGGCCGCGGCCGGCGTCGCCGACCGCCGCGCGCCCGCGTCTGCACCACCGCCGAGCAGGCCGCGGCCGCGCTCGACGAGTTCGGGCCGCCCTACGTCGTCAAGGACGACGGGCTCGCCGCCGGCAAGGGCGTCGTCGTGACTCGAGACCGCGGCCACGCGCTGGCGCACGCCGCGGCCTGCGAGCGGGTGGTCATCGAGGAGTACCTGGACGGCCCGGAGGTGTCGCTGTTCTGCCTCACCGACGGCGTCTCGGTCGTCCCGCTCGTCCCGGCCCAGGACTTCAAGCGCATCGGCGACGGCGACACCGGCCCGAACACCGGCGGGATGGGCGCCTACGCCCCGCTGCCGTGGCTGCCGGCCGGCTTCACCGACGACATCGTCGCCACCGTCGCACAACCCACGATCGACGAGATGCGCCGGCGCGGCACGCCGTTCGCCGGGCTGCTCTACATCGGGCTGGCCGTGACCAGCCGCGGCCCGCGCGTCGTCGAGTTCAACGCCCGCTTCGGCGACCCCGAGACCCAGGTCGTGCTGGCCCTGCTCGACACGCCGCTGGCCGGCGTGCTGCGCTGGGCGGCCACCGGCGGCGAGCCGCCGAGGCTGGCCTGGCGCGACGCGAGCGCGGTCACCGTCGTCCGCGCCGCGGCCGGCTACCCCGACGCGCCCCGCACCGGCGACGTCATCACCGGCAGCGACCAGGACGGCGTCATCCATGCCGGCACCCGCCGCCGCGACGACGGCGCGTGGTCTCCAGCGGCGGCCGGGTGCTCGTCGATCACCGGCGTCGGCGCGACGCTGGCCGAGGCCCGCGACAACGCCTACCGGCTCGCGGCCGGCGTCGACCTGCCCGGCGGCCAGCAGCGCAGCGACATAGCCCTGCGCGCGGTCGCCGGGTCGATTACCGTCTAGGGAGTGGACGGGGTCGAGTTCGTTTTCGAGGACGAACCGCCCGACGCGCCGCCGCCGGTGCGCCGGAGCGCCGGCCGGCTGACCTGGACCGCGCGCGTCGCCGCCGCCGTCGCTGCGGTCACCGCGGTCGCGGTCTGGGTGGCCACCCGCCCGTCCCCACCGGCACCGGCGAAGGCGGCCGACCCGGCCGCCATCCTCCAGCAACACCCGGGCGTCCGGATGCCCGTGCAGTCGGGGCGCACCTGCGAGCTCGGCGCGCCGGTCGACAGCGGCGTCACCAGCACAATGCACCGGTTCCTGCACGGCATCACCATCGAGAACATGCTGGCCACGCGGTGCATCGCCGGCACGGCAACCTCTCGTCGCGTCGTGTCGGAGTTGATCACCGGGACGACCGGCCACTACGACGTGCAGGTCGGGATCAGCGATCGCAATGCCCCCTACGCACCGCAGTTCACCGTGACCGGCGGCGGGCTGCGCCAGCGCAAGGTCGTGCTCGGTCAGATCGAGGTGGAGTCGGCCGGGGTGAAGGTGCGCATCACCGCGATCGGGTTCCCCGGCGCCTGGTCGCCGCTGGTGCGCCTGCAGCGGCTGGCCGACTTCCTGAGCCTCAACACCGTGTTATGACCATCGAGTTCCTGCCGAGTGACGACGTTCCGGAGCGGACGGACGACCTCACGCCGCCGCCGCGCCGTCGGTGGCGGTGGGCGCTGGTCGCGGTCGCGGCGGTGGGGGTCGGCGCGGTCTGGGTCGCCACCCGGCCGAGCGCGGATCGTCCGGTCGCCAGGCCGATCCAGCACGTGCCCACCGTCGCCCCGGCACCCGCGCGGGTGGTGGCTGCCTGTCGCGGCGTGCCCGACTGCGCGACCCGGGACGACGTTCCGACCGAGCTGAATGCCGTCGTGCGGCAGTACCTGCCCACGGCGTCGGCGATCCGGGTGCACAGCTACTTCGCGATCAACACGCTGACCGGCGGCAGCCTGCTCGTGCAACGCGACATCGACGCCTCGGCCGGGTCGGTGAGCGTGCTGATCAGCGTGCGCCGCGCCGGCGATGGCGCGCGCGAGATCGTCGATCCGCCACCCGGTGTCGGCTCGCTGGTATTGCACCGCGTGTCTTCCGGATTCGTCGTGTTGCTGCAGTACCTCGCACCCGAGACCGTGCCGCCCACGCTGTCGAACCTGCGGCTGCTCGCCCGCGATCCGCGGTTGGAGTCGGCCTGACCTGCTGTCTGGGACAATGGCGGAGTGGCGAAGCCGGTGATTCCTGACGTGCTCGCAGCGCGCTACGCGTCGAGCGCGATGGCCACGGTGTGGTCGCCCGCGCACAAGATCGTCGCCGAGCGGCAGCTGTGGCTGGCCGTGCTGCGCGCGCAGGCCGAGCTGGGCATCGCGGTGCCTGACGGTGCCATCGAGGCCTACCAGCGCGTGGTCGATCAAGGCGTCGAGGCCGTGCACCTCGACGCGATCGACGAGCGCGAGCGCGTCACCAGGCACGACGTGAAGGCCCGCATCGACGAGTTCGCCGCGCTGGCCGGACACGAGCAGATCCACAAGGGCATGACCAGCCGCGATCTCACCGAGAACGTCGAGCAACTGCAGGTGCGCCAGTCGCTCGAGCTGATCCGGCACAAGGCGCTGGCCGTGCTTGCCCGGCTGGCCCGGCGCGCCGCCGAGTACGACGCGCTGGTCGTCGCCGGCCGCACCCACAACGTCGCCGCGCAGGCGACAACGCTCGGCAAGCGGTTCGCCAGCGTCGCCGACGAACTGCTGATCGGCCTCGCCCGGCTGGACGACCTGCTCGGGCGGTACCCGCTGCGCGGGATCAAGGGCCCGGTCGGAACCGGGCAGGACATGCTCGATCTGCTCGACGGTGACGAGGCGAAGCTGGCCCGGCTCGAGTCGATCGTCGCGTCGCATCTCGGCTTCCAGCGGGTGCTCTCGAGCGTCGGCCAGGTGTACCCGCGCTCGCTCGACTTCGACGTGCTGTCCGCGCTCGTGCAGGTTGCCGCCGCGCCGTCGTCGCTGGCCACGACGATCCGGCTGATGGCCGGCAACGAACTCGTGACCGAGGGCTTCCGGCCCGGCCAGGTCGGCTCCAGCGCGATGCCGCACAAGATGAACACCCGCTCGGCGGAGCGGATCAACGGCTTCATGGTCGTGCTGCGCGGCTACGCGTCGATGGTCGGCGAGCTCGCCGGCGATCAGTGGAACGAGGGCGACGTGTCGTGCTCGGTAGTTCGTCGCGTCGCGCTGCCCGATGCGTTCTTCACCCTGGACGGCCTGCTCGAGACCACCCTCACCGTGCTCGACGACTTCGGCGCCTTCCCGGCGGTCATCGAGCGCGAGCTCGACCGCTACCTGCCCTTCCTGGCGACCACCAAGGTGCTGATGGCTGCCGTGCGTGCCGGTGTCGGCCGCGAGCAGGCCCACGAGGCCATCAAGGAGAACGCCGTCGCCGTCGCGCTGGAGATGCGCGAGAAGGGGACGGACCGCAACGACCTCTTCGAACGGCTCGCCGCCGACTCGCGCCTCGGCCTGTCCGCGACCGAACTGGACGGACTGCTCGCCGAGCCGCTGACGTTCACCGGCGCGGCACGAGCCCAGGTGGCGGCGGTGATCGAGCAGGTGGAGCGGCTGCTCGCGACCGATCCCACTGCCGGCGAGTACCTGCCTGAGCCGATCGTGTAGCTCGCGGATGCCGGGTTTCGAGTACCTGCCCGACCAGCCCGGCGAAGCCGAGCCGGAGGAGCTGCTCGATGCCGGTGGCCGCCGCCCCCTGCCGCGACTAGTCATCCTGGCCGGCGTCGCGATCGTCGCGCTCGCTGTTTTCACGATCACGCGGAACAACGCCGCGTCGCACAACCAGTTGGCCGCGCCCACTGCGTCGCCCACGCTGTTCCCGTCCCTCCCCGTGCACGCGTCCCCGGTCGGGCTGGGCGCCGACAGCGCGGTGGAACCCGCGATCAACGCCGGCCCGACCCTCGACGTCGCGATCGCCGGCGAGACGTCGTGGGTGTTACAGCCACGCGGGCTGGTGACGATCGTCCGGCACCGCACGCAGCAGACGGTCCGCATCCCCGGACGGCCGCTGGGGATCGCAAACACCGCCAAGCTGGTGCTCGACGTACCGGCCGGCGTGCTGTGGGTCGTGTCGGAGGGCAGTTCGCGCGGACGGGTGCTGGAGTACGACGTCGTCCGGCTCCGGCTGATGCGCGAATGGGACTCGATACCGGTGATCTCCGGCGCTGCAGCGCTGGACGGCCGGCTGTACCTGACCAGTGGTGGGCGGCTGCTCGACCTCGGATCGGATCCGGCGCTGGGTGTCGTCAGGAATGTGTCGACGATCCTCGGCGGGGTTGTCGCGGACCCCGCTCGTCATCGCCTGCTGATGTTCGCCTATGGCCCGAACACGCAGGTCTGGCCCATCCTGCTGACCGCCCGGGGACGCCCGGTCGTCGGGCGGCCCGCCGTCGTCGCGCTGAGCAAACCCACCATGGGTGTCGCCGAGGGATCGGTGTGGATCGCGGGCTACGTCGGCGACCGGTGGGTGCTCAGCCGGCTGGATCCGCGCACGCTGCAGCCCACCACCGAGAGTTCGCTCGACCCCGTCTTCGCCACGCACGGGGTGGACATCGTGGCCGACGGGGTGGTCGTGATCTGGGTGCGCGATCAGGTCGACGAGCAGCTGCGCTGCATCGACGCGGTCACCGGCGAGCAGCTGCAGGCGTGGATGATCAACGGTGCGGTCGCATCCGGCGGGGCGCGGGCGCTCGTGGCCACCACCGGCGGCGCGGTTCCGCTGGCGCTGTCGGCCTGCTCGGGGTGACGGTATGGCTGACGTGGAATTCCTGCCCGACGGCGACGAGAACGCCGCCGACGACCGGCGCGGGTCGGCCGGTGACGGCAGACGCCTCGCCGTTCGCGGGCTCGGCGTGGCCGCGGTCGTCACTGCCATCGTCGTGGCGGTCGTCGTCGGCAACGGCGACAAGCCGATCCCGCGATCAGCGCCGGCCAACAACGCGTCGGCGTCGCCGGCCGACCGCCGGTCGACGCTTGCCCTGCCGGTGTCGGTGGCCTTCGGTTCGGCCTCGGTGGACGTGCTGGCAGTCGGCAACCGGGTCTACTCGCTGACCCCGACCCTGATCGGGATGGCCGGACGTGACGGCGGTGCTGCGGTCGTGCGTCCCACCCCGCTCGGGCTCTCGGCCCCGATCGGTCAAGGGACGCTGGTGGTCGACCTGGGCCGTCGCCTGCTGTGGGTTGTCGACATCGGCGGCAACGCGATCGGCGCCTACGACCTGGACCATCTCGACGCGCTGTCCGCACCGGTATCGCCGTATCCGATCAACGGTGCGGTCGCGATGGACGGGCGGTTGTGGTTCACGACCGACCACGGCCTGTACACGGCGGTGGCCAGGTCGAGCACGCCGCGGTTCATGCCGCACACCCGGCGCCCGCTCGGGGCGATTGCGGCCGACCGCACGCTGCACCGCTTGCTCGTGGTCGTCGATAGCTCGCCGGCCCGGCTCATCGCGGTGAGCCAGTACGGGCCAGTTGCGGCGGTGCGGCTGCCGATCTCGGACGTGTCGTCGATGGCCTACCCGGAGGGAGCGCTGTGGCTGGCCGGGACTTCGGCTTCCGGCCCGACACTGTTGCTGGTCGACCCGCCGAAGCTCAGGGTGCGCGGGCCGAGCCCGATCATCGCGCAGGTGGGCAGCACGCCGATGATCGTCGGCGCGTTCCAGAACCGGCTGCTGGTACGCGGCGATCCCGGCGGTCACTCGCTGTACTGCGTCGACGCGTACAGCGGTGAGATCAAACAGCGGTGGACGGTGCCGCTCGGCGCCGTCACGCTCAACGGGGCCGGCCTGCTCGTCGACGCTGAGAGCGGCATCCAAGACATCGACGCGCGCGACTGCCTCGCCGCCTAGCCCGGTGCCGGGGTCCGTCCCGCAATCCGGTCGGGGCGGCCGATGTTCCAGTAGCCCTTCAGGAAGATCGCTTCGTGCGGCAGGCCCCGTCCCTCGAACAGCGCGCGCAACGCGACCATCGAGCGGGTCTCACCCATCAGGTAGCCGTGCGCCACGGCGAAGGGCAGGTCCAGCTCGGCAGCGGCGGGCAGCAGCAGGTCCGCGGTGCCGGGCGGATGCGTCCCGCGATGCACCCAGTGCACGTCGGCGGCGACCGGCAGCTCGTCGGCGGCGTCCTGCACCTCGATGAGCGCAACGGCACGCTCGCCGTCGGGAAGCGCCTCGGTGATGGCCGCGATCGCGGGCAGCGCCGACTCGTCGCCGCACAGCAGGTGCCACGGCGCGGCGCGCAGCTCGAGCTTGCCGCGCGGGCCCTGGAACTCGATCTCGTCGCCGGGCGCCGCGTGCGTACCCCAGGTGGAGCCCGCGCCGTCGCCGTGCAACAACACGTCCAGATCGAGCTCGGCCTGCTCGGCGCGGGCCTGGCGGATCGTGTAGCGCCGCTTCACCCGGCGTCCGGACGGCTCGCGCAGCAGCAGCTCGATGTCCTGCGCGGGACGGATCGGCTCGTCCCACACATCGGCGCAGCGCACGGTGATCCGGCGCATCCGCGGCGTGAGCTGCGCGGTACCGATGACGGTGCCGGCACGAACGGGGGAACGGACCAGGCTCACGGATGGCGACCCTACCGAGGCGGCGGAATGGACGGCCTCGTACCGTCGGTTGCACGGTTTGGAACCGAATTCGTCTTTGAGGAGCCCGATGACCGACAAGCTGACCTCCGTCATGTACACATCCACCGCCTCGGCCAAGGGTGGGCGCGCCGGGCACGTCCACAGCGAGGACGGCGTGATCGACCTCGATCTCGGCAAGCCGGGCTCGCAGGCCAACCCCAAGGCCAACCCGGAAACCCTGTTCGCCGCGGGCTATGCCGCCTGCTTCCAGGGCGCGCTGGCCAACCGGGCCGCGACGCAGGACATCGACACGTCCGACTCGACCGTGACCGCGGCCGTCTCGCTCGGCTCGATCGAGGGGGGCGTGGCGCTCGCGGTGGAGCTGCGTATCGAGGTCCCCGGCCTGGATCGCGACAAGGTGCAGGAGCTCGCCGAGCTGGCGCACCAGTTCTGCCCGTACTCGCGCGCGACGCGCGGCAACATCGAGGTCACGCTCACCGTCGTCTGAGGGCGCTTATGGATTCAGCCGCCAGCTGATCCATTCCGGGATGCGCCGGGCACCGCGCCGTTCGTAGAACCGCTCGGCGTCGACGTTCCAGTCGAGCACCCGCCATTCGAAGCGCGGGTAGCCGCGCTCGACGCAGATCCGGCGCAACTCGTCGAACAGCGCTACGCCGAGCCCGGTGCCGCGGGCCTTGTCGCTGACCACGAAATCCTCGAGATGCATGCCGTGGCGGCCCGTCCACGTCGAGAAGGTCACGTACCAGATCGCGGTGCCGACAACCTCCCCGTCGTGCTCGGCAACGTGCGCCCAGACCGCTGGGTCGGCGCCGAACAGCGCTTCGTGGAGGGCGTCTTCGGTGGCCTCGACGGTCTCGAGCGGCTCACGCTCGTACACGGCGAGCTCGCGGATCAGGGCCAGGATCGCGGGGACGTCTTGCGGGAGGGCGGGACGGATCACCGGCCCGAGGTTAGCGTGACGTTATGGCTATCAGCGTGTTCGACCTGTTCTCGATCGGCATCGGGCCGTCCTCGTCGCACACGGTCGGCCCGATGCGGGCCGCGCGCACCTTCGCCGCCGGGCTCGACGCCGACGGGTTGCTCGGGTCGGTGACGCGAGTGCGCGCCGAGTTGTTCGGCTCGCTCGGCGCCACCGGGCACGGCCACGGCAGCGATCGCGCGGTGATCCTCGGACTGCAGGGTGAGCTGCCGGAAACCGTCGACACCGCGTCGATGCTCGAGCGGGTGGCCGCGGTGCGCTCGTCCGGCCGGATCGCGCTGCTCGGGACGCACGAGGTCGCCCTCGACGATGACGATCTCGTGTTGCACCGGCGCTCCAGCCTGCCGTACCACCCGAACGGGATGAAGTTCTTCGCCTACTCGGCAACCGACGAGTGCGTGCGCGAGCGCACGTACTACTCGGTCGGTGGCGGGTTCGTCGTGGACGAGGCGGCGGCCGGTGCCGACCGCATCAAAGAGGACGACACGGTGCAGATGTACCCGTTCCTGTCCGGCGACGAGTTGCTGAAGCAGTGCCACGAGTCCGGGCTGCCGGTGAGCGGGGTGATGCTCGCCAACGAGACGGCATGGCGCTCCGAGGCCGAGATCCGCGAAGGGCTGCTGCACCTCTGGTCGGTCATGCAGGAATGCGTGACGAACGGGTGCCGGCACGAGGGCACGCTGCCGGGCGGGCTGAAGGTGCGGCGCCGGGCGCCCGAGCTGTTCGAGCGGCTGTGCTCCGAGACGTACTCGACCGACCCGCTGCGCGTCATGGACTGGGTGAACCTGTTCGCGCTCGCCGTGAACGAGGAGAACGCTGCGGGTGGGCGGGTGGTGACGGCGCCGACGAATGGCGCGGCGGGGATCCTGCCGGCGGTGCTGCACTACTACGTGCGCTTTGCGCCAGGTGCTTCCGATGACGGAGTGGTGCGCTTCCTGCTGGCGGCCGGCGCGATCGGCGTGCTGTACAAGGAGAACGCGTCGATCTCCGGAGCCGAGGTGGGCTGCCAGGGCGAGGTCGGCTCGGCCTGCTCGATGGCGGCCGGTGCGCTGTGCGAGGTGCTCGGCGGCACACCGGATCAGGTCGAGAACGCCGCGGAGATCGGGATGGAGCACAACCTCGGCCTGACCTGTGACCCGGTCGGCGGGCTCGTCCAGGTGCCGTGCATCGAGCGGAATGCGATGGGTGCGGTGAAGGCGATCAACGCGGCCCGGATCGCCCTGCGCGGCGACGGCCAGCACATCGTCAGCCTCGACAAGGTGATCAAGACGATGCGCGAGACCGGCGCCGACATGAAGATCAAGTACAAGGAGACGGCGCGCGGCGGCCTGGCCGTGAACGTCATCGAGTGCTGAGCGTCTGGCCGGCTTGGTGCGTCCGCCCGTGCTGACGCTCGTCCGCCCGTGCTGACGCTCGTCCCGATGAGTGGCGCGATCTGCCCATGAGTGGCGCGATATTTCGCGCCACTCACCACCTGAACGCGCCACTCAACCGGCCCGACGCCACCAGCCCGGATCGCGACGGTCGAGCATGCCCCGGACGTACGGGGGGATGCGATACGGGTGGCCGAACACCTGGCTCGGGCCGAAGACGACCATCTTCCATTCGTTGGTGTCGACGTCGATCTCGCGGCTGATGTCGTTGCGCATCCGATCGACGTCCGCGTGGTCCTTGCCGTTGTACTCGAGTGCCAGTCGGGCACGTCGGTAGACGAGGTCTGGTTCGGCGAGCCACTCGCCGTCGTCGGTGAAGATCGAAGCGTTCACCTCGGGCCACGGCAGTCCGGCGCGGACGAGTCCGCAACGCAGGTGGCTCTCCGGGCGCGATCGCGATCGCGCGTCGAGCAAGGTCAATGCTTCGCGCGCGCGAAGAACTCCTCGTCGGTGCCGAGCACGCGAGATCGCATCGGCGAGTTCGTCCTTGGTCAGCATGCCGCGCAGTGCCGAATCGCCGGCCGCGACAAGGTCCTCGATGCTGAGGATCTCGGCGAGGTCGACCCAGGTGCGCGCTGCCGAGGTGATTTGGAATCGATCGGTGACGATGACTTCGTCGCGGCTGAGCTCGCGGCGCCGCGGTCGGATCTCTGACCGACGGCAACGCGCGAGCTCGCGCGCCTTGGTCTCGGGCCTGGTCAGAATCAGTTCGATCCGCTCGGCCGGCGTTTCCTGCGGAAGCCAGAACCCGAGCAGCCGGCCGGCGGCGAGGCCGCCGACGACCGAGCCGGGCGGCAGCACATCGATATATGCGGCGCACCGATCAGCGAGAGTTGCGAGCTGCTCGGCAGGGCGGCGCAGCCCGTGGCCTAGCCGGACGAACTGAGTCATCGACGCAGCGTGCCCGCGGCTCCGGCTGCCGGCCGTTCGTCCACATAGATCGGCTCAAACGCGACCGTTGTCCACAGCTCGGCTGCTGCCGGGTGTGTGGTGCCGGCGCTCAGCCCAGGTGAGTGGCGCGTCTGCCCATGAGTGGCGCGAAATATCGCGCCACTCACCACCTGAACGCGCCACTCAGCGTGGGAACCGTCTCGTCATGCGGGCCAGCCGCGAAGGTCCGGGCGTGGCGAGGGGCCGGCCCGACGCATCGGGGCGGCCCCTCCGGAGGGAAAGCGTCAGGCCACCGCGACGGCCTCGGGCGTGTCGGTGGGCAGATCGGTCTTCTTCACGTTGATCAACACGACGGCCGAGATGATCGCCACGACGCCGAACCCGGCCCCCATCAGGAAGCCCTCGCCTGACGCGTGCGCCAGCAGCGAGCGGACGAACTCGTTGAACGGGCCGCCATGCGTGAAGAACGAACCGGTGCTCGGATGCGCCTGGACAAAGGCCTGGATGTCCTTGGGCTCCGCGTTCTGCCCGTGCTGCTGCAGGAACTGGCCGACGGCGCCGATGTCGGCTTTGTTCGGCACCTGCGCCAGCAGCCCGTGGATGTGGTCGGCACTCCAGTTCTTCGCGGCCGTACCGAACACGGTGGTCATCACCGACAGGCCGAGCGCGCCGCCGACCTGCTGGCCGACGTTGAGCAACGCGGAGGCCAGCCCGGCGTCGGTGTTCGCCACGTTCGACACGGCGGTGACCGTCAGCGGCACGAACAGGAAGCCCATCGCGACTGCCAGCACGAACATGCCGGGCAGCAACTTGCCCGCATAGCTCGAGTCCTTGTCCACGGTCGAGAACCAGAACAGCGCGAGCGTGAGCAGCGTGGTGCCGGTGATCATCAGTGGCTTCGGCCCGAATCTCGGCAGCAGCCTGGCGTTGATCTGCGATACCACCCCGATCACGAACGCGACCGGCAGGAATGCGAAGCCGGTCTTGAGCGGGCCGTACTCGCGAACACCCTGGACGAAGAAGGTGATGAAGTAGAACATGCCGAACATGGCGGCACCGACGACCAGCATGATCAGGTACGTGCCGGCCCTGTTGCGCTCCTCGAAGATCCGCATCGGCATCATCGGCGCCGTGGCCACCTTGGCCTCGTAGAGCACGAACCCGACCAGCAGCACGACCGCTGCGGCGAATACGGCGAAGGTCTGCGTGTTGCCCCAGCCCGAATGCGCGACGTGGATGAAGCCGTAGACAGTCGCAACGAGGCCGGCGACCGACAGCCCGGCGCCGACGAAGTCGAACTTGCCCTTGAGCCGCTCGGACTGGTGCAGGTACATGAACGCGCCGGTGATCAGGACGATGCCGATCGGGACGTTGACGAACAGCACCCAGCGCCAGCTGAGGTAGTTCGTCAGCACGCCGCCGAGCAGCAGGCCGAGCGCCGCGCCGGCACCGGACACCGCGGCGTACACCGCGATCGCCTTCGTCCGCGCCTCGCCTTCCTCGAATTCGGTCGTGATCAGCGACAGCGCGGTAGGTGATGCGATCGCGCCGCCGACGCCCTGCACCGCCCGTCCGGCGAGCAGCAGGCCGAAGTTCGGTGCGATACCGGCCAGGAAGCTGCCGAGGGTGAACAACGACAGGCCGACGATGAACATCCGCCGGCGCCCGAGCACGTCACCCATTCGACCGCCGAGCAGCAGCAGGCCGCCGAAGGCGAGCGCGTACGCGTTCAGCGCCCACGTCATGTCCGTCTGGCTCTTGCCGAAGTAGCGGCCCATCGAGGGCAGTGCGATGTTCACGATGGTGCCGTCGAGGACGACCATCATCTGCGCGCCCGCGATCACCAGCAGGATCAGGGCGGGGTGGGCCAGGCGTCGTGCACCCACGCTCTCAGCGCGGGCGACTGCCTGTTCGGCCTTCGTGTCAGCCACGAGGATCTCCGTTCGGACGAACTCTTGACGCAACTCATAGAGTACGAGTGCGTTCCCTATCCGGTAACATAGAGCTAGGACGATAGAGAACGCAACCGTCTTTTAGAGAATTTCGTTATTGGCGAAAGTATCGACGAGGGGTACGACAACACGATGACGACGGTGACGCCCGTCCCGCAGCGAAAGCGTGGCGCCGCGCTCGAGGACGCCATCCTCGAGGCCGCGTATGCCGAGCTGTCCGAGGTCGGCTACGGCGCGTTCAGCGTCGAAGGGGTGGCGGCTCGCGCGCGCACCGGCAAGGCCAGCATCTACCGGCGCTGGCCGACGCGCGGCGAACTCATGCTGGACGCCGTCTGCCTCTACCTGCCGACACCGCAGGAATGCGGCTTTCAGCCCGAGCTCCCCGACACCATGACCACCGCCGACGCGCTGCGCGGTGTGGCCAACGCGATCACGCAGGTGATCTCCAGCCCGGCCGGCGATGTGATGCGCGCCATCAAGTGCGAGGCAGTGAGCGATCCCGAGCTCGCCCGCGCCATCGACGATCGCTTTCAGGCACCCCGGCGCGAGTTCCTGCTGAGCCTGCTCCGGCGCGGGGTCGAGCGCGGTGAGGTACGCCCCGGGGCCGACACCGCGCTCGTCGCCGACGTCCTGCCCGCGGTGCTCACGCACCGCATCATCCTGCAGCGCGAACCGGTCACCGCGCGGGTGATCACCGACATCATCGAGCAGGTGCTGTTGCCGCTCATCGCCCCGCGCTGAGAGCGTTGCCTGCCGATCTGGCTGGGTGCGGCACGATGATTTCCTGTGTCCACCCCGACCCGCACTCGTGCCGACGGTCGCTGGGCACGGCTGCGCGCCGGCTACCTCGCCCGAGCGCCGCGCATCGTCACCTGGATCGCCTGGCTGCTCGGCGTCCTGACTCTCACTGACGCGTTCTTCCCGAACGAACGGCTGCGCGTCCACACGTTGACCCGGATCATCCCGGTGCCGGCGTCCGCGGCCGCTACCGCAGTTGCCGCGGTGTCCGGACTGCTGCTGCTTCGCATCGCTGCCGGCCTGCGCAAGCGCAAGCGGCGCGAGTGGCTCGCCGCTGTGGTGATCACGTTCGTGATGACCGCGGCGCACGTGTTCCGTGATGA
The DNA here is from genome assembly GCA_963794885.1 of uncultured Actinomycetota bacterium. GTDB lineage: Bacteria > Actinomycetota > Actinomycetes > Mycobacteriales > Jatrophihabitantaceae > RYN-133. The sequence continues at coordinate 71,260 of CAWCFH010000003.1, read as the reverse complement.
GCCACGCCCGCTCGAAGCGGGGATCACGCTCGTCCTGCTCGTCCTGCTGGTTGCCGCCCGTTCGCAGTTCAAGGCCAAGGCCGACCCGCGAAGTCGATGGGCAGCCCTGCGGGTCTTCGCCGCGTTCGTTGCGGTCGCGATTGTCTACGGGCTGCTGCTGCTCTACGCCTACCCGCATCACGTTGTCGGTGACCCTTCGTTCTGGGTCCGGTTGCGCCAGGTCGTGCTCGCCATGGTCGGCGCGTCCGGCGACATCACGTTGCTCGGCGATCGCTACACCGACATCTTCTACGGCACGCTGTTCGCATTCGGGCTGGTGACGCTGGTCGTTGTCGTGCTGCTCGTGTTGCGTCCGGACGAACCGATCGCTCGCCTGTCGGACGACGACGAGCGGCGGCTGCGCGATCTTCTGCTCAAGCATGGCGACCGTGACTCGCTGGGCTATTTCGCGTTGCGCCGCGACAAGTCGGTGGTGTGGTCGCAGTCGGGAAAGTCGGCGGTGACCTATCGCGTCGTGCACGGTGTCGCGCTGGCCAGCGGCGACCCGATCGGTGACCCGGAGGCATGGCCCGGCGCGATCGCGGTCTACCGCGCGCTCGTCGAGGAATACGGCTGGACTCCGGCAGTGATGGGGTGCAGCGAGCTCGGCGCGACGGTCTACAAGCGCGAGTGCGATCTGGCAGCGCTCGCGCTCGGTGACGAGGCGATCGTGGACGTCGCGGAATTCACCCTCGAGGGACGGGCGATGCGCGGCGTGCGCCAGGCGTGCACGCGAGTCGCGCGCGCCGGCTACACCGTGCGCGTCCGGCGGGTGTGCGACGTTGCGCCGGCCGAGCTCGACGAGCTGGTGAAGGCGGCCGCAGCGTGGCGCGGCGACGCGGTCGAGCGCGGCTTCTCGATGGCGCTGTCGCGGTTGGGCGATCCGGGCGACACCGGCTGCGTGGTCGCGACTGCGCACCTCGCGGACGGTTCGCTGCATGGCCTGTTGCATTTCGTGCCGTGGGGGACGGAGGGTCTCTCGCTCGACCTGATGCGCCGCGACCGGTCGTCGGACAACGGGCTGAACGAGTACATGATCAGCTCGCTGATGGCGGCCTGCCCTGAGCTCGGCGTGCGCCGCGTGTCGCTCAACTTCGCGGTCTTTCGCGACGCGATCGAGCGTGGTGAGCGCATCGGTGCGGGCCCGGTGCTGCGCATGTGGCGGGCGCTGCTGATCTTCGCCTCGCGCTGGTGGCAGATCGAGTCGCTCTACCGGTTCAACGTGAAGTTCCGCCCGTACTGGGAGCCGCGTTTCATCTCCTACCCGTCGGCGCGCGACCTGCCGCGGATCGCGGTCGCTGCGCTCGAGGCGGAGGCGTTCCTCGTCCGTCCGCACCGGCTCAAGCGTTGGCTGGGACGCGCGTAATGCGGTTTTGAATCGCCGGGCGGGCACCTTGTAGGCTTTCGGCCGTCGGTGGCTGCGCGATCAGTGACCGCTGGAGGCTTCGCCTAGTCTGGTCTATGGCGCCGCACTGCTAATGCGGTTTGGGTCACAAGCCCATCCCGGGTTCGAATCCCGGAGCCTCCGCTGACTGCCGGTTAGCTGTGGTGCGTGCACCCGGTAAACTGATCGGTCGGTGCCAACAGCACCGCGTAAGCGCCCGTAGCTCAACGGATAGAGCACTTGACTACGGATCAAGAGGTTGCAGGTTCGAGTCCTGCCGGGCGCGCAACCTCCCATATTTGCTGGCCTATACGCGACGGCTGCGCCATGGGCCGGACGGCGGGTACACATCGCATCTGCACCGAGTTGGCTCTACGCCGTCAAAGGGCGAACAAGGTCGAACCGCTCCTCGGCAGTGCCTAACAAGAACAGCCGAGTTCACGCGGTGATCGCGCCGAATCGCGCTGGGTGAGTGGGCAGCAGTCGGAGTGACTCAGTAACTCGACGATCTCTGCGTCAGCCCATCGCCGCCATCGCCGCCGTCGCGCCCTTGACGCCCCGTCAGGCATGCCCTGGCGTGTGCTGAACACCGTCGTTGCCCCCAATGCAGCGCGGTCCGCCGCCGCTTCGGACACGGCTCGCGAACGAACTTGACGGTGAAGACCGGCAGACAGGCTTGTGGTGCCCGAGGGATAGCCCGCCTCACGCGCGCCAGATGCCGAGTATGCGCACGGCGCACCACGGGGATCCGGCGTCGTTATGTGCGGCGTGGTCCCGCGGTGTTCGGTTGCGCGACGAAGCACGCGACAGCGACTACTCCCATGGGCGTAACGGTTGTGGAGGCCGATGTGCGCCTGTCTCGTTGATCCCGGTCGAGTTGGAGATCACCGTAAGCCGAGCTGTAGACCAGGCTGGCTAACCCGCTGTGACCGATGGGTGCAGCGGGCCCCGGCCAGAGCTCGTGTGAGTCGCCCTTGCCTGACGAGCTCGGTCCGGTTGCTGCGGATTCTCCTCGCGATAGTCAGGTTTTGATCGTCCATGTGAACGTCGCTGTTGGCGATGTGCGTCCGAGATAGTCCGCCGCGCGCACACGGAACGTGTGTCGGCCGAGGTTCATCGACCTATATGTGGCGTCGGAGCGACAGGGTTTGAACCGCGCCCGATCGAGTGCGCATGTCTCTGATGGCGCAGCGTCCACCCTGCTCGTGTTGCTGAAGGTGAATGTTGCGGTGCGGGAGGTCGTTATGGTTTGGGGGCGGCCGGTGATTCGCATGTTCGGGGCGGCGGCTTGTGGACCGAGGCTTGGCGTTGCCAGTGTCCCGCTGAGGTCTTCCCATCCGTTCGCAGGTTGCCAGCCGTTGCCGACGAGCCAACGGTGCGTCAGTGTGCTACCGCCGGATTGGGAGAAGACGTCGAGGATGCCGCCGTGCCGTTGAACGGACACTGGCGATCCTCGCAAGCTCCCGCTGAGGTCTTCCCATCCGTTCGCAGGTTGCCAGCCATTGCCTACGAGCCAACGGTGCGTGAGGTGACCGCCGGAGCCCTGCGCGAACACGTCCAGTGTTCCGTCTGCTCGTTGAGTAACCGACGGTGTTGAGTGCAGTGTTCCTCCGAGGTCCTCCCATCCCGATGCTGGCTGCCAGCCGCCATCAGTTAGCCAACGGTGTGTGAGGGTCGCGCCCGAGCTGCGTGCGAACACATCCAATATGCCTCCGGCTCTCTGCACCACAACCGGAGCGGAACCGAGGCTTCCGCCGAGATCCTCCCATTCGTTCGCTGGTTGCCAACCGCTGCCGATGACCAGCCACCGATGCGTCAGATGACCGTCCGTGCCGCGAGCGAATACGTCGATGATTCCTTCGCTTCGTTGTTCGACGCTGGGTGCGGAGGCCAAACTTCCTCCGAGGTCCTCCCATCCCGATGCTGGCTGCCAGCCGCTGCCGGTCAACCATCGGTGAATCAGATGGCCGTTCGCGCCGCGAGCGAACACATCGATCGTGCCGTCGGCACGCTGGAGTAAGGCAGGTGTGGAGCCGAGTTTGCCGCCGAGGTCTTCCCATCCGCCCGTCGGTTGCCAGCCGCTGCCGATGACAAGCCAGCGGTGGATGAGGTGATTGTTCGTGCCGCGAGCGAAAACGTCGATGATCCCGCCTGTGCGTTGCAATGCGACCGGGGCCGAACCGAGACTTCCTGCGAGGTCTTCCCACGCGCCAGCAGGTTGCCAACCATTCGGGGTCAGCCACCGGTGCGTGAGGTGGTTGTTCGATGCGCGCGCGAAGACGTCAATCGTGTCGTCGGAGCGCTCGAGGATTCCCGTGGGCCGGCTCGGGCATCCCGCGCTATTGGGCGGCCCCGGGATGTTAGGACAGCGGTCAGCCGAGTCTGGTGTTCCGTCACTGTCCGTGTCGGGCGGGGGAGGGCCGCCGCCGCTCCCGCTGTCCGGTGCGCCTACGTACCCCGAAAGTGGGGCCCGGGCGCCGTTGTCAGTGACGTCGGCTTGTTCGTGAACCTGACCCGTGGCCCTGTCCGGGTACCACCAGTTGCCGCTAATGACGGTCGGGGAGTTCGCTGGGCCGCCGGTGTAGATGCCGACATGGTGGTCGGAGTACTCGGCTACGTCGCCTGGTTGAGGGGCGTATCCATCTCCTAGCGGATGCCACCGTCCCGTTGATTGACCCCAGGTGCGGAAGCTGGAAGCCATGGCGTTGATGCCGTTGCCGTACAGGCCCGTTATGCCAGCCTGAGCCCAAGCCCATGCTGCGAAATCGGCGCACCAGGCAGCGTCGCGGTTACTGTTGCCGCAGTCGTTGACTCCGCTGCCCCAGTAGGCGCTGAACTTGTTGCAGTTGCTTCCCTCCGGGGTTGCCTTGTAGCCGGCTTGTCCTCGTGCGGCTGCCACGATCGCCGAACCGGCTGTCGACGCGTGCGCCGAGGGCGCGCGCACGACCGGCACGGCGACGGCTGCGCAGAGTAACAGCAACACTAGAAGTATGCGCACTACTAGACCGTTGAACCTTTCCGACCGGCGACGCGAGTTGCCGATCGAATGTGCCATTCGGCGCGTCGGTCCGCGATTCATGCTTACCCTTCCCGGCTCCAAGACACTGCCGCGCTTGTGACGGCTCGCGAGACGCGACCTTCATTGCGTGCAGGTTTGCCCGGGACACCCTTACATGACCGCATGATCTTTCCGCTCTGCTAACCCTCAAGATCGCGCAAAGCGGACGTAACTGGTGGGCAGCGCAGCCGGACGCGGCAGTAACCCCGGCACTGTCGGTGGTAACGAAGCTTCTGGGCGCGGCGGCGCGAGCGGGTTACGCGCGAATCACGCGCGCCCGTCGAGCACACGTGTTGACAATGGCACTGTCATCGGCCCGATCCGGTCGTTTGATCTAGATCGGCCCGCTCGCAACGGATTCATCACGCAGGGCCCGCATGACCGCGGCGTGAGCGGATGACGTAGGTCCTTAGCGGCGGGCGGTTGATGGGGATGCCGTAGGCATGCCGCTCTTGCTCACGCAGCTGCTTTCACGGTCTAGCCAACGGCAGGCATAGCGGGGGGGGGGGGGGGTCCCTCTCGGGCGCACGAACTTGAGCTGACGCCGCGAACGCATGAACTGGCATCGTCCATGCCCCGACCACTGTTGACTCGGCGGCATAGATCGACATCGATGGGCAGGGGCAAGGCCAGCGCGCTCGGAGTCGTGCTCATCGCCTGCAGAGGCCAACGCGCCTGCCCGAGCACGTGGTCATCAACGAGGCGGCAACGGTCCTGGACAGATTGAACATAATCTTATATGGTCCGTTTCAATCTGGAGGAGGGGCCGTGCACAAGATCGTGCGAGGTTCGCGGATTTCGCTGCAGGACCAGATCCTGCGGGCGATCGTCAAGGACGTCGAGGATGGCACGTTGCGTCCTGGCGACCAGTTGCCGCCGGAGCGGGCCCTGGCCGAGGCCACCGGCGCGAGTCTCGCCCCGGTGCGCGCCGCGCTGAAGCAGTTCGAACTGGCCGGCTACCTCACCCGCACGCAGGGACGCGGCACGTTCGTCGCCGAGCGGCCGGTGCAGTACGAGCTTCGGCTGATGAGCAGTTCCACCGACAGCCTGCGCCGCGCCGGCGTGACATTCGAGGTCGACGTGGTCGACCAGTCGATCGCGATCCCGCCCGCCGAGGCAGCGAAGCGGCTGAACCTGGAGCCGCAATCCAGCGCCTTCCACCTGCTGCGTGTGGTCACCGTTCGCGACGCGCCGTCGATCCTGCTCGAGTCCTGGGTGGGCGAGGCATTCATGGGCGATCTGGTCAACGACGAGATCTTCGATCGGGGCGGGTCGCTGTACGGCGCACTGCGGAAGAACGGCGTCGAGCAGCGGCCGCGCTGCCGGGCAGGTCAGCGTCCACAAACTGCTGGAGTGGGAGGCGGATCTGCTCGCGATGCCGTTCGGCACCCCGCTGCTCGCCCTCACCTCGGTCACCTACACCCCGGACGGCACGGCGATCGACTGGTCGCGCGGCCTGTACGACTCCGCTCGGTTCTCCCTGGACATGGACACCTCTCACCCTGCCCCGTCGTCGAAAGGCATGGCATGGATCGCCTCACCGAGTTGCGCACCTCGATCGCCGAGAACACGGTCCCCGGCGGGAGCGCGTACGGGCGGGCGGCGGCCGAGGTCATCGCACTCACGCTGCGAGGCGAGCACCGCGAGCGGCGCCGAGTTGGAGGGCTTATGCGCGGCACTGCGCAATGGCTCGTCGACGACCAAGCCGTCGATGACCAGCATGCGGCCGTGACGCGCGCTCGCCGAAGCGACGTTGGCCCGCACCGGGCTCCGGCCGCCGTCGTCGAGGCGATGCGCGAGTTCATCGCGCGAGTCCGAGACGTCGATCGCGAAGGTCGCCCAGCACGCCGATACCTACGTCAAATCCGGGGGCGAAGGTGCTGTTCCACTCCTACAGCGGATCGCTGCTGCAGTTCCTGACGCCGCGCGGCCGAGTCGCCGCAGCCGACCTCACTTACATGTTCACCGAATCGCGCCCGTATCGCGAGTCACTTCGGATCGTCGAGGCGCTGCAAGGACGCACCGGTCTCCTTCGTCGCCTACAGCGACGCGTCGATGGCGCTGGCCGCCGCCGATGCCGATCTCGTGCTGGTCGGGGCGGACGCGCTGTTCGCGACGGATCGTTCGCCAACAAGATCGGCTCGCTGCCGCTGGCGCTGTCCTGCCGGCACACCGGTACGCCGTACTACGTGGTCACCGAGCTGTCGAAGCTCTACCCAGGCGAGCCCGGACGACGTGGGCATGGAGCAGCGCCCGGCCTACGAGCTGGCCGAGGACTGGGAACTGTGGCGCACGGATCGCATCACCGTCCGCAACCAGTTCTTCGAACGCGTCCCCGCCGAACTCGTCACCGCCTATCTCACCGACGAGGGCGTGTTGCACCCGACAGCTCGCTCATCACAGCCGTCTCGACGTCGGCCATGCACCCGTCCCTGATCCATCCCGCTAGCCAGGCCCGCTACCCCACACCGCCAACCCACCGCCAACCGCACCGCCAACCACCCGCCGAGGGGGTACCGAAATGGCACAGCAAGTGATCGCAGCACGTCGGGCCGGACGGCTCGCACGCCGCCGGGGCACAGCGTCGATCGGGGTGAGCGCCGCTGCTATCGCGGCCATCCTCACCCTGGCGGCCTGCTCGCCCGGGTCGACCAGCAAACCGCCGACCACCACCGCGCCGGCCCGGTGTCGACAACCTTCGACACCTCGCAGAAGGTGAGCATCACCGTCACTGACGGCTGGGGAACCACCGGCTCGGGGCGCGGTGTTCGGACAGGTCGTGAAGAACTTCGAGGCCAAGTACCCGAACGTCACGGTCAACCGGGAGACCACCGACTACAACAGCTACCTGCAGTCGGTGAACCTCAAGCTCGACTCGCCGAACCCACCGGACGTGATGATGCTGGAAACTTCCGGCTACGGGCAGGGCTTCTACAGCGCGATCTCGGCCGAGCAAACTGCTGCCGCTCGATTCCTACGCGAAGGCCTACGGCTGGGCGCAGCGGGTCGGCAGCGATGCGGCGCTGAACGTCTTCCGGATGGACCCCAGCAACCACTACGTGTGGGGCACGGGCGATCTCTACGGCGTGCCGGAGCAGAACTCGATCATCGGCGTCTTCTACAACAAGGCCCTGCTGCAGAAAGCCGGCTTCAGCGCTGCCGCCGACCACCTACACCGACTTCGTCAACACCCTGGCGGCGGCCAAGTCCCACGGTGTGACGCCCATCGAGGAGAGCAGCACCTACATCCACACCGAGATGGCGTTGTGGGACTCGTTCGCCACCTCGGCCGACCAGGTGAACAACTGGATCTACGGTGCCTCGGGCACCTTCGGCAGCCCAGCAGAACCTCAAGGCCTCCCAGACCATCCAGGATTGGACCAAGGACGGCTACTTCGAACCTGGTGCGGTCGGCACCTGCGACAACGACGCGGCAGCGGCCTTCCTCGCAGGCAAGGCGATGTACTACGTCGAGGGTTCGTGGATGAGCGGAGGCGTCGAGGGCTCGCTGAAGTCCAGCGGCGGCTGGTTCCCGTTCCCGTCCATGTCGGCGAACTCCCCGGTCGGCGGCGGACCCACCACACCGCTGGTCATCCCCGCGAACTCCAAGCACAAGGACGTCGCGGCAGCGTTCCTGAACTACTTCCTCAGCCAGGAGCAGACCGACTACATGTACCAGCAGGGCTGGGGACTGCCGGGCGCACAGATTTCGACGCTCACTCACCAAGGCCGGGATCGCCGACCGCGGCTATCGTGACTGCACTGACCACAGCTGAGGGAACAGGTGGCGCAGGCACGACACCGTTCATCGACTGGGCCAACCCGCAGTACAGCACCCAGCTCTCCGGAGACCTTCAGTCACTCGCTGCAGGCAAGGAGTCGCCCGCGGCCTTCACGAACAAGATTCAGGGCGAATGGACACAGTTCAACACGAGCGCAAGTCCTATGCCCCGTGCCGCGGCCGCTCCCGGCCGCGACAGGACCAGGCCGGCGCCGGCGGCAGGATTGGGTGGGCTACACCTACCTGCTGCCGGCGCTGGGCGATCTACATTCTGGTCATCCTGGCGCCGGTGAGCTACGGGGCCTGGATCTCCCTGTTCGACTGGAACGGCGTCTCCGCCGGCAAGTGGGTCGGGCTGCACAACTACGCCCAAGCCTTCCACGACCCGGCCGTGCGCCAGGCGCTGATCCACTCGATCGTCCTGGTCTTCTTCTACTCGCTCATCCCGTCGCGATCGGTCTCGTGCTCACCGGCATCATCGCTCGCCACCCGTTGCGGGGTACCGGGATCTGGCGGACCATCCTGTTCTTGCCGCAGGTGCTTTCCGTCGTGGTGGTCGGGGTGTCGTGGCGGTGGATCCTGAACCAGGACGGTCCGTTCAACGCGCTGCTGCGGGCCGTCGGCCTGGGCCGGTGGACGAAGGTGTGGCTGGGTGACTTCACCTGGGCCCTCCCAACCGAAGGCGCGATCGGCACCTGGATGCTGTCCGGTCTGTGCATGGTCCTGTTCCTTGCCGGCGCGCAGTCGATCGATACCGGATCTCTACGACGCCGCGAACGTCGACGGCGCCGGCGTGGTCCGCGAATTCTTCACCGTCACCGTGCCGGGCCTGCGCAACGTCGATCGTGGTGGCGCTGGTGCTCACCTTCGCGGTGTCACTGAACAACTTCTCCCTGGTGTGGGTCACCACGCAAGGCGGTCCTGGCAATCAGACCCAGGTGGCCTCCACGCTCATCTACAGCCGGGCGTTCATCGTCAGCGCGGTCGGCGACGCGTCGGCACTGGCGATCCTGCTCGGCATCCTGATGATGGCCATCGCCTACGGCTTCTCCAGACTGTCGGAGCGCGCATGAGCCGGCCACGGCCGTCGGAGACGGTGACCCGCTACGGCTGCTGACGCCTGATCGCCGTCGGCACCTTGGCGCCGCTGGTCGATCGTGGTGCTCACCGCATTCCAGAAGCCTGGCGCCTCGGTGTCCGGCATCACGCTGGCCGCACCACTGGAACTGGCACACCTTCTCCAGCGCCTGGAGACACGGGCCAGTTCGGCAAGGCGTTCCGGTCCAGCGCACGTCATCTCTGTCGCCGTCGTCGCGATCGTGACCTGCGCGTCGACCGCCGCCGGCTACGCCTGCGCGCACGATGCGCTTTCCCGGGGTCGCGGCTGCTGTTCTACGTGCTTCTCTCCGGCATGGTCGTGCCCTACGTCGTTCTCGTCGTACCGATCTACATCGAGTTCCAGAACGCCCACCTGCTGGACTCCTACTTGGGGCTCATCCTTGCCGAGTCCGGGCTGTACCTGCCGTTCGGCGTGTTCTGGATGCACGCGTTCTTCACCTCGATGCCCGACGCTCGCTGATCGAATCCGGCACGCCTGGACGGCGCCGGCTCGTTCCGGGTCCTGGTGCAGATCCTGCTGCCCATCGCTCGCCCGGTGATCGCGACGCTGATGATGCTCACGTTCCTGTCGTCGTGGAACGAGTACCTGGTGCCGCTGATCCTCGCCGGCGACGGCCACATCCAGACCGTGTCGCTCGGCCTGGCCAGCTTCCAGGGCCAACACCTCACCGACGTCCCGTCGTTGTCGGCCGCGGCGATCATCGTCGCGTTGCCGGCCGTCATGATCTACCTCATCACGCAGCGGTCGTTCTTCCGTGGCCTGCTGCAGGGGGCGATCAAGTGAGCGTGCTCCGCGAGGTGTCGACCGTGACGTGCCGAACGGCCTGCCGTGCGCTGTAGCGGTTCCGCGACGTCCTGTACTGGATCGACGGCGACAACGCCTACGTGCTCGCCTGCGACTCGAACGCCGGCATCGGCCAGCGACCCGCACGACGCGCTGCAGCCAGCCGCCGCACCGAGACCGGGTACAGCGCGGCCAAAGTCGCGCTGATGGAAGTGCTCGCCGCCGGGGCCACCCCGTTCGTCCTCACCAACGCGCTTGGGCGGCCCGCGCGACGAGTACGGCCAGCAGGTCCTCGCCGGCATCGCCGCAGCGATCGACGAGGTCGACGCTGACGTCACTCTCACCGGCAGCGACGAGACCAACGTGCCCGACGCAGCAGACCGCGGTCGGGGTCACCGTGCTCGGGCGGGCACCGGCCAGGCGTCCTGCGCCTCGGCGGCGCCCGCCTCGGCGACGTCGATGGTCTGCGTCGGCCTGCCGAAGGACGGCCTGCTCGTGCCCTACGCCGAGGGCGACGCGGACATCGCCGACCTGCGCGACGTGCACGCAGCGCGAGCCGCTCGACGCCGTGCACGAGATCCTGCCCGTGGGCAGCCGCGGCATCGCCTACGAGGCGAACAAACTGGCTGCTGACGCCCGCGGCGACAGTTCAGCTTCCGCGAAACGCGGGATCGACCTGGCGCCTCGGCCGGCTCCAGCACCTGCTTCCTCGTCGCCGCTGCGCCCGATGGGGTCGCGACCTGCGGCTCGCGGTCCGGCCGTCCGGTCACCGCGTCGCCGACATCGTCGGGCCGAGGCGCAGGCCATGTCACCGCCGCATAGAGGAGGTCCCAGTGTCCTACGTTCCCTCCTCGACCTGCAGCGACGATCCGGCCGCCGTCGCCCGCGAGCCTCGACGAGGTCTGCAGCGAGGTCGGCTTCTTCCAAGTCGTCGGCCACGGTGTCGAGCGACGCGAGGCGATCGTGCCTGGGACGGCGATGCGCGCACTTCTTCGACCTGCCCATCGAGGAACGCATGGCGCGTGCGCTCACCATCGGCGAGCTACCCGCACGGATACAGCCCGCTCGCCGGCGAAGCGCTCGGCCGCACCCTCGGGGCGGACGCGCCACCCGATCTCAAAGAGGTCTCTCAACACCGGGCCGGTCGACCCGCCGCCGCACGAGATCACCGACGAGGACGAGTGGGTGGTCTGGTCGCCGAACCTGTGGCCGGCCAGCGCTGCCCGAACTGCAGGCCAGCTGGACCGCCTACCACCGCGCCATGCAGGCGCTGGCCAACCGGTTCATGGGTCTGTTCGCGCTGGCGCTGTCGCTGCCGGAGACCTACTTCGAGCCCTACGTCGACCACGCCGCGTGCGGACTGCGCGGGATCTGCTACCCGGCGCGCAGCGACACCGCCGGCACCGGGCCAGCTTGCGCGCCGGCGCGCACACCGACTACGGCACCGCTGACCCTGCTGCGCCAGGACACGGTCGGCGGCCTCGAGGTCACCACCCGCACGGGCGAATGGGTCGGCGTCGAGTCGATCCCCGGACGCATTCGTCGTCAACATCGGGCGACCTGATGGCCGGCTGGACCAATGACCGCTGGCGCTCGACGGTGCACCGTGTCACCGATCCACCGGCCGACCACGACGCCGGGTTCAAGCGTCGCTTCAGCATGCCGTTCTTCCACAACGCCAACTGGGACGCCCGCGTGTCCTGCCTTCCGACCTGCCTGGCGCCGGGAGAACAGCCCAAGTACGCACCGGTCATCGCCGGACCCCACCTGCGCGCGAAGTTCCGCCGTTCGGTGGACCTGGCGCCGACGTCCTGAACGATCAGCACATCGATAGGAGGAGCCTTGGTCCGCAGCACGTCCTCGCCGCTCGTGGTGTCCGATGACGTCCGTGCCGCCGTCGCCGGCGGACGGCCGGTCGTGGCATTGGAGTCGACGATCTTCACGCACGGGCTGCCACGTCCGCGCAATCTCGAGGTCGCGCTCGCCGCGGAACGTCAGTTGACGCGACGCCGGCGTGGTCCCGGCGACGATCGGGTTGGTCGATGGCGACGCGGTCGTCGGACTCAGCGCCGAGCAGATCGAACGGCTGTCACAACGAGCGATCGGTCAGCAAGATCAGCGTTCGTGACCTGCCGGTCGCCCGGGCCAAGGGCTTGTCCGGCGGCACGACGGTCGCGGCGACCGCGTACCTGGCCAACGCCGCCGGCGTGCAGGTGTTTTCGACCGGCGGCCTGGGCGGTGTGCATGTCGGCGCGTCCACCACGTTCGACGAGTCCGCCGACTTGACGGTGTTGGCGCGCACCCCGATTTTGGTCGTGTCCGCCGGGGTGAAGTCGATCCTGGACATCGGCGCCAGCCTGGAACGGATGGAGACCCTGTCGCTGACCGTCGTCGGCTACAAGACGACGGCCTACCCCGGCTTCTACATCGCGCACTCGGGATACGAGGTGGAGTACTCGGTCGACGGTCCCACTGAGGCCGCCGATCTCGTGCGTGCCCGGGACGCCTTCGGCATCGTCGGGGCCATCGTCGTGGCCAATCCGGTGCCGGCCGGCGAGCAGTTGTCCGACGAGGAGCACCGCTCGGTTCTCGAGCGCGCCTGGCGTGCGGCGGAGTCGGCGGGTATCGCCGGTAACGACACCACACCGTTCCTGCTCGACTACATCCAGCAGGCCACCAACGGCCGCAGCCTCGACGTCAACGTCGCGGTGTATCGAAACAACGTCGCCGTCGGCGGCGACATCGCCCGCGCGCTGTCCGAGCACTGATCATGGAACTCGACGCGAAATACACCAGCGCGGTCTCGCGACGGCCTGGCCCGCGGGTGCACATCGGCTGCGATGCCGGCGACATCGGCGAGTACGTCCTACTGCCGGGTGACCCGGGCCGGGTCAAGGCGATCGCCGAGCACCTGCACGATGCCCGACACGTGGCGAGTTCGCGCGAGTACACCACCTACACCGGTTCCCTAGCCGGAACGCAGTATCGGTGACCTCTACCGGAATCGGCGGCCCCAGCACCGCGATCGCCGATCGAGGAACTCGTCCAGCTCGGTGCCAAGACATTCATTCGGATCGGCACCTGCGGCGCGATGCACCCCGACGCGCACATCGGTGATCTGGTCATCGCAACCGGGGCCGTCCGTGACGAGGGAACCTCCCGGCAATACGCACCGGTCGAATATCCGGCCGTCGCCACCCTCGATGTCGTCCGCGGCCTTGCGCGCGGCAGCGACCACCCGCGCCTTCGCACACCACGTCGGCGTGGTCCACACCACCGACAGCTACTACGCCCAGCACGAGCCCGACCGCATGCCGATCGCAGCCGAGCTGCTTGCCCGCCACGAAACCTACCGGCGACTGGTGCTGTGCTCGGAGATGGAGACGGCCACCGTCCTCGTCGTCGGCGGCGCCGTCACCGGCCGAGTGGGCAGCGTGCTGGCCGTGGCCGGCAACCGGCTCGCCGGCGAACACCTCGACTCTGCTGACATGCGAGAGCGACGAGACCAGGCTGTGCGCGACGCCATCGCCGCCGCAGTTGACGCGATCCAGATCCTGGCAGCCAGCACGTAGGCCGCCTTGCAGCTGGCTATCGGATCTGGACCCACCCGGTTTCCGTCGCTGCCTCAGCGATCAAATCGACCGCCGAGTAGTTATCACGATCAACCAGACCGACCGTTGCCGAATGGGGCCCGGACGGTTCTCACCGAGATCCGCTAGAAGATCGAGCAATTCACCACCTACGGACGCTTGACCGCAAGGCAGGCGCCGACGGTTGCCCGCGTCCCATGCGAGATCGACGAGTATGCACGACCGCCGATCTGTTCCGGTCGTCGCGATATGCCGCAAGACGGCCGAAAAACCCGGTATACGTCCGGTGCATCGACCGCCTAGACCTGGGAATGTGTGCCGTGACATAGGTAACCTGCCGCTCGGCTTAACCCTCACGCGGCGCAACGATTCGAGTGCGCGTTTCAGTGCTGTAGAGGTCACCCTCGGGATACTCGGCGTGCGGTCCAAACCAAACCAGCACGATGATCGGAGCCTTCGACCGTCGTGCTTCTCAATCCTTCCGACGCTTGTCTCCCTGTGTCTCGGTGACCGCTCCCCACACGAGCATGACGCCTACGATGACTGCAGCGGCGGCCGCAAAAAGATCACACCGATGAATTCGACAAAGCTTGAGTTCGATATCTATGGGAACGCCGGTTGTAGTGGACAGCTCCGTGGCCCAGACACCAAAAAAGGCGCCAATCAGGACAGGCCGATGCCGATCTTCATGTCCTCTTGATGGTTGGACTTGGCCATGTAACCGGTGGCTGCAGCGATCAGGACGGGCGCAACGACGATCGCAAACACGTCCCCCAATGCCATGGGTACTCCAAGTTTGATGGGAGCGCACGCACTCTCTCGAAGTGATGGTCTCGGCGTCGCCGGACGGCAACCCGCGTGCACATCCGCCCGATGCGCCCGCAGGGCGCGCGATCTATTGAATTTCTTGCTTCGACGACGGCATGCCGGGCCGAGCCGACCTACGCGATCAGCGTATGGCGGAAAAAGACGCACTTATCGAAGGATCGTGCGCGCCCAACGTCCAGGTTTAGGTGTTCATACGAGGCCCGACGCGTCTCTGCGCGGCCACTCGCCAGGCAACCGCTCGCCCGCCAGCGAGTCCGGTATGGGACGACGGTTATCCCGGCAGCGCGGGCACCATGGACGTAGGCCGCACCCCACAGATAGGCATGGCTCGATGGCAAAATCGATCTGACCAAGCCGAGCAGCACCCCCGAGCGCGCCGCGTGCCGGCGCGCCCCGTACAGGCGTACCTGATGCTGGGCTTGGGCGCCCTCGATCTGGTCGAGCGTTCGCCCATCGGCGTGGTTTTCGTCCTGTTCGGCTGCTACCTGCTGTACGGCAGGACCGCGCGCGTGGTCTGTTCCCCGAGTTGGGGACGGTCGGCGCCCGTCGCGCGGCGAGTCATGGCCTAGCGCCCACCGCGCTCCTGACTGGTGGACGATCGATCAGTATCGCGCGCGCGTAGTGCCGGTTGGCGACGCAAACCAGCCCGCGTTTCCGCTCGTCGATCTGCAGGGCCAGGTCACCGGCGCGATCGCCGGGCCGACCTCGACCAAGTTGCGAGCACCGACACGGCCGATGTTCGACTGCGCGACCTGGCGCGGCGCCTCCGTCATCGGCCGCCCTTCTCATCACGCGGGACAGTCCCTTCAGCGCATTCGCCGGCCCGGTCGTGGTGCACGACGCGATCGCCGTTGTCGTCAACGCCGACCGGCGCCCCCTCGGCGTAGTCACCGCTCCGAGATCGCCCACGTGAAGGATCTGGCTACGTAACACGCGCCCAGCGCACGTCGCCGATACTTTCGCTCGTGCCGCCTGCGCGCAGATCAGACGGATCTGGAGCGTCCGAGGTCAGAGCTCGTGGTCCCGGGTCTGGTCGCGGCAGGAGGTTTGTCCGGATCCCGCCCCTGCTGCGGAATCGAACATGCCGTGCTTTCCGGCCCCAAAAGAGGCCGTTTCAGGCCGCCCGCGGACGGCCCGTGACAGGCCGTTCTGTTCGCAAAATGGTGGCAAGATCAACATCTGGGGTTTTTCGTGATCTTGCCAAGTGCCTGCAGCCCAGCAAATACGGGCCCTCCGGCGGTGTGCCCCCGGCAGGATTCGAACCTGCGCCACCGCCTCCGGAGGGCGGTGCTCTATCCCCTGAGCTACGGGGGCGGCAAACCCGCAAAGCCTAGCGCAGCCGGCGTCGGACTCCAGTCCGGCGGCGGCAACGGCGCCCCGCCGAGCTGCGGAGCAGCTGCTCCATCTGCACGATCTCGTCGGTCTGGTTGTCGTACATCTTCTGGGCGATGGTGCGCACGTACGGCTCGGTGGCGTGCTGCGCCGCGTACTGCGCCATCTCGACGCCACCCTGGTGGTGATGGATCATCAGCTGCAGGAACAGGATGTCCAGCGCATGGCCGTGCGAGCGCCTGCAACTTGTTCATCTGCGCCGGCGTCGCCATGCCGGGCATCAGCCCGTTGCGGCCCGACGGCGTGAGCGTGACCGGCCATCCAGCGCCATCGGCGTGTTGGTGTTGCGCGACACGTCCCACTGCTGCAGCCAGCCGTCCATCTCGCCCATCTGCGACCGACTGTGACGTCTCGATGTCGAACGCGACCGTCTTCACCGCGACGGTTCGTCGGAGTTGTCGCGCGCGTAGCCGGCCATGGTGATCGCCTGCTGGTGATGCGTGGACATGTCACGCGCGAAGCCGGCATCGACCGAGGACGGCGCTCGGCATCGACCGGCGCCGTTGTCACCGCTCGACCCCCACAGGACACCGCCGCCGACCGCGAGCGACCAGCACCGCGACGCCGATGATCGCGACGCAGCACCGTCGCGATGCCGGCGCCGGCGCGGGCTGCCGGCGCCCTCGAGGTCGGGCTCGATCGTGGCGTGTCGCGTCACGCAGCTCAGCCCTCGAACGGGTGGCCGGGCGTGCTCTGCGCTGCGTTGAACGAGGGATCCGAGCAGCTGGCGCCCGGCTCCGGGGTCGTCTTCGGGTTGAAGCGCAGCGCGTCGACGAACTTCTGACACCCGCGGATCGCGTCGCCTGTTGACGAACAGCTGGTAGTCCCACGACTGCAGCGAGATCGGCGTCTTCAGGCCGGCGTACGGCGACAGCGCCATCCGGTCGACGCCGTTGACCAGCGACTTGAGCTTCGTGATGTCGGCCGCCGTCGCGGTCTTCGGGTTGTAGGTGATCCAGACCGCGCCGTGCTCGAGCATGTGCACGGCGTTCTCGTTGGCGATCTGATGGGTGTAGACCGTCCCGGTGCAGTTGGCCCAGTACGGGCTGTGGTTGCCGCCGATCGGGCGGGCTGGTGTCGTACTTGACCACGCCGAGCGACGTGCTGGTGGTTGGGCTCGGCCTTGTAGATCACGCCGTGGATCGCCTTGGCGGCCGCGATCTCAGGCACGTACGTACGGCTTGTGTCGCAGCGTTGGCCTTCATGCCGCCGCTGGTCGATCCGCTGTGCCGGGTCACCGCGTAGACGACGATCGCCGGCCGCGAACAGCACGAGCACGGCGGTCGTGATGATCAGGCCCCAGGGCGTCTGCCGCTGGTTGACGATCGACTTGCCGGGCTTGCGCGCCGGCGGGCGTCCCGGGCGGCGGCCTTCGCGGGCGGCCTTTGTCGCGCCGGGCGCGGCGCCAGGCTTCTTCGACGCGGTGGGCCGGGGCTTGCGCTGGGCCATCGGGCTGCAATCTCCTGGCGGACACATGCCGGACGGACCGGCGAGGCATCGGACGGACGAGGACCGGACCGTCGACCGGACCCATCCAACCCGGCCAGTCTAGGTGCCGCGGCTGTGATCCGCCTCGGAGCAGCGTCGCCGGATTTCGGGCACGCGACCCCACCACTACGATTGACCGGTGACTCCCGCTGATCTGTCCGCCGCCGTGCTCGCGGCCGTTGCCGCGTGCCTCGAGGCCGGCGACTTCGCCGGGACGGTGCCGACCGAGGCGGTCATCGAACGGCCCGAAGAACCCCGACCACGGCGACTACGCCACCAATATCGCGATGCGGCTGGCCAAACCGGCCGGTAAGCCCGCCGCGCGAGGTCGCCGAGGCGATCGCCGCACGGCTGCGCGAGACGCGACGCGGCATCGACCGGGTCGACGTCGCCGGCCCAGGCTTCCTCAACATCACCCTCGCCACCGGCGACGCTCGGCGCGGTCGCCAAGGACATCGTCACCGCCGGCGGCAGCTACGGGCGCAGCGACACCCTGGCCGGCCAGCGGATCAACCTGGAGTTCGTGTCGGCCAACCCGACCGGTCCGGTGCACCTCGGGCACACCCGCTGGGCCGCGCTCGGCGACAGCCTGCACCGCCTGCTCGAGGCCGCCGGCGCCGAGGTCGCCGCAGAGCACTACATCAACGACTTCGGCTCGCAGCTGCAGAAGTTCGGCGCGTCGCTGCTCGCCGCCGCGCACGGCCAGGCCGGTCGCCGAGGACGGCTACCACGGCGACTACGTCGACGACGGTCGCCAAGCAGCTCGTCGACGCCGACCCCGGACTGCTCGAGCTGACCGGCGACGAGGCCGTCGCCGCGTTCACCGAGGCCGGCTACGCACAGATGCTCGAGGCGATCCAGCAGAGCCTGCGCCGGTTCCGCGTCGAGTTCGACGTCTGGTTCTCCGAGCGCGAGATGCACGCCAAGGGCGAGGTCGACGCAGCGCTGGAACGGTTGCGCGAGCAGGGCCACGTCTACGACCAGGACGGCGCCGTGTGGCTGCGTACGTCCGACTTCGGTGACGACAAGGATCGCGTGCTCGTTCGCAGCAACGGCGAGAAGACCTACTTCGCCGCCGACGCCGCGTACTACCTCGACAAGCGCGGACGCGGCTTCGACCCGGTGCGTCTACATGCTCGGCGCCGATCACCACGGTTACGTCGGGCGGCTGCGCACGATCGCCGCCTGCGCCGGCGACGACCCGGACCGAGACGCTCGACGTGCTCATCGGCCAGCTGGTCAAGCTGGTGCGCGACGGCGAGGAGCTGCGGCTGTCCAAGCGGGCCGGCACGATCGTCACCCTCGACGACTTCGTCGACCTCGTCGGTGTCGACGCCGGCCGCTACTCGCTCGCGCGCTGGTCGGCAGACACCCCGCTGACGCTGGACATCGCCGAGATCACCCGCCGGTCGAACGACAACCCGGTGTACTACGTGCAGTACGCGCACGCCCGCACCAACAACGTCGCGCGCAACGCCGCCGACGTCGGCATCGGGCTCGACGTGTTCCGCCCCGAACTGCTGACCAGCCCGTACGAGGCCAGCCTGCTGACCGCGCTCGGCGAGTTCCCGCGGGTGGTCGCGACGCGCGGCCGAGCTGCGCGCGCCGCACCGGGTCGCGCGCTACCTCGAGGATCTCGCGAGCGCCTATCACCGCTGGTACGACGAGTGCCGCATCATCCCGACCGGGCGACGACGAGATCACCGACGTCAACCGCACCCGCGCGTGGGTCAACGAGGCGACCCGCGTCGTGCTCGCGAACGGGCTCGAACTGCTCGGCGTGACCGCACCGGAGCGGATGTAGGCATGTCGCGCTCAGCACACCCGGCAGGCCCGCGGCACGCCGACGGGCAGCACGAAGGCCACCCGTCGGCCGTGCCGGCCGACGTCAACGCGCTCGACCCGGCGATCTGGCCGGCGTCGGCCGAACGGATCGACGGCGTGATCAGCATCGGCGGGCGTGCGGTCACCGACCTCGTCGCCGAGCACGGCACGCCGGCGCTGCTGCTCGACGAGGACGACATGCGCGGACGAGCGCGCGCCTACCGCAGCGTCGTTCGCCGACAGCGACATCTACTACGCAGGCAAGGCATTCCTGTGCACGACGGTCGCCCGCTGGATCGCCGAAGAAGGCCTCGGCCTCGACGTCTGCACCGGCGGTGAACTCGCTGTCGCGCTCGCGGCGGGCTTCCCGGCCGAGCGGATCGCCTTGCACGGCAACAACAAGTCGCACGCCGAACTCGTCGCGCGCGGTCGAGGCCGGCGTCGGGCACATCATCGTCGACTCGTTCGACGAGATCGAACGGCTTGCCCAGATCGCAGCGGACGCCGGCGTTCGCCAGCGCCGTCCTCGTCCGGGTGACGGTCGGCGTCGAAGCGCACACGCACGAGTACATCGCGACCGCGCACGAGGATCAGAAGTTCGGCTTCTCGCTTCGCGACGGGGTGGCCGAGCGCGCGGTTGCCGCCGTGCTCGCCGCACCGTCGCTGCACCTGGCCGGCCTGCACTCGCACATCGGCTCGCAGATCTTCGAGACGGCCGGCTTCGAGGTCGCTGCGCACCGGGTCGTCGGGCTGGCCGCGACGATCCGCGACACGCACGGCATCGAGCTCGACGAGATCAACCTCGGCGGCGGGCTTGGGCATCGCCTACGTCACCGGCGACGATCCCGAGACACCGAAGCAGACCGTCGACCGGCTCGCTGCGATCGTCGAGCGTGAATGCGCCGCGTCCGGGCTGCGCCGGCCGCGGCTTTCCCTCGAACCGGGACGGGCGATCGTCGGCCCGAGCGCGGTCACCGTGTACGAGGTCGGCACGGTGAAGCAGGTCTCGCTCGACGGCGGCGCGGTGCGCACCTACGTCTCGGTCGACGGCGGGATGAGCGACAACATCCGCACCGCGCTGTACGACGCCGACTACACCTGCGCGATCGCGAACCGCGAGTCGACGGCCACGCCGGTGCTGGCCCGCGTCGTCGGCAAGCACTGCGAGAGCGGCGACATCGTCGTGCGCGACGCGTGGTTGCCCGGCCGACGTCACCCCCGGCGACCTGATCGCTGTCGCGGCGACCGGCGCGTACTGCCGCAGCATGGCCAGCAACTACAACTTCGTTCCGCGACCGCCGGTGGTCGCCGTTCGCGACGGCGTCGCGACCGTCATCGTGCGCCGCGAGACCGAGGACGACCTGCTCCGCCTCGACGTCGGAGTAACGACGTGAGCGACGCCATTGCGGGTCGCGCTGCTCGGGCTGCGGCACGGTCGGCACCCAGGTCGTGCGGCTGCTGCAGCGAGCAGGCCGACGATCTGGCGGCGCGGGTGGGCGCGCCGCTCGAACTCGTCGGCATCGCGGTGCGCCGCCCGGCCAAGCACCCCGACCTGCCCGCCGACCTCGTCACCACCGATGCCGACGCGCTGGTCACCCGCGACGACGTCGACCTCGTCGTCGAGGTGGTCGGCGGGATCGAGCCGGTGCGCAGCCTGCTGCTCGCCGCGCTCGCCGGCGGCAAGAGCGTCGTCAGCGCGAACAAGGCGCTGCTCGCCGAGGACGGCGCGACGCTGCACGACGCGGCCGCGAAGGCGGGCGTCGACCTGTACTACGAAGCGGCCGTCGCGGGCGCGATCCCGCTGCTGCGCCCGCTGCGCGAATCGCTCGCCGGCGACCGGATCACCCGCGTGATGGGCATCGTCAACGGCACGACCAACTTCATCCTGTCCCGGATGGACGCGACCGGCGCCGGCTTCGACGAAGCGCTGGCCGAAGCGACCGCGCTCGGCTACGCCGAGGCCGATCCCGACCGCTGACGTCGACGGATACGACGCCGCGGCCAAGGCGGCAATCCTCGCCGGCCTGTCGTTCCACACCCGCGTCACTACCTCGGACGTGCACCGTGAGGGCATCAGCGAGGTCAGTGCTGCCGACATGGCCAGTGCGACGCGCGATGGACTGCACGATCAAGCTGCTCGCGATCTGCGAACGCACGCACGCCAGGCGGCACCGAGTCGATCGCGGTGCGCGTGCACCCGGCGATGATCCCGCGCACGCATCCGCTGGCCGGCGTCGGCGACGCGTTCAACGCCGTGTTCGTCGAGGCCGAAGCGGCCGGCTCGCTGATGTTCTACGGACGCGGCGCGGGCGGGGCGCCGACTGCAAGTGCAGTGCTCGGCGATCTGGTCGCCGTCGCGCGCAACCGGGTCAACGGTGGCCGCGGCGCGGGGGAGAGCTCCTACGCGGAACTGCCGATCCTGCCGATGGGCGAGGTGTCGACGCGCTATCACGTCGCGCTCGACGTCGCCGACCAGCCGGGCGTGCTCGCGTCAGTGGCGGGCGCGTTCGCCGAGCAGGGCGTCAGCATCCAGACCGTGCGCCAGGAGGGACGCGGCGACGCGGCCACGCTCGTGCTCGTCACGCACTCGGCCACCGATGACGCACTCGCCCAGACGGTGCACCGCCTGCCGCTCGATGGATTTCATCCGGTCAGCCAGTGTCATGCGCGTCGAGGGAATGTCGGCCGACTGATGTCCGCGACAACTGCCGTGGCCCGGCCTGATCGAGGTCTACCGGGATCGCCTGCCCGTCACGGCGGACACTCCGAACATCACGCTGTGCGAAGGCGGCACGCCGCTCATCCCCGCGCGCGTGCTTTCCGCACGCACCGGGTGCGAGGTGTACCTGAAGGTCGAGGGCGCCAACCCGACCGGATCGTTCAAGGACCGCGGCATGACGGTCGCGATCTCCAAGGCGGCCGAAGAGGGCGCGAAGGCGGTCATCTGCGCGTCCACCGGCAACACCTCGGCGAGCGCGGCCGCCTACGCCGTGCGCGCCGGCATGACGTGCGCCGTGCTCGTGCCGCAGGGCAAGATCGCGCTCGGCAAGATGGCGCAGGCGCTCGTCCACGGCGCGAAGCTGCTGCAGGTCGACGGCAACTTCGACGACTGCCTCGAACTGGCCCGCAAGCTCGCGGTCGACTACCCGGTCGCGCTGGTCAACTCGGTGAACCCGTACCGCATCGAAGGGCAGAAGACGGCCGCGTTCGAGATCTGCGACGTGCTCGGCCGCGCGCCGGACGTGCACTGCATTCCCGGTCGGCAACGCCGGCAACATCACCGCGTACTGGAAGGGATATCGCGAGTACGCCGCCGACGACGTCGTCGCCGCAACCCCGCGCATGTTCGGCTTCCAGGCCGCCGGCGCCGCGCCGATCGTCAACGGCGCGCCGGTGCTGGCGCCGATGACGATCGCCACCGCCATCCGCATCGGCAACCCGGCGTCGTGGACGTTCGCCGAGCAGGCCCGCGACGATTCCGGCGGGCTCATCGACGCGGTCACCGACAAGCAGATCCTCGAGGCGTACCGCCTCGTCGCGCGCAGCGAGGCCGTCTTCGTCGAACCCGCGTCGGCGGCCAGCGTCGCCGGCCTGCTGATGACCGCAGCGGACGGACGGCTGCCGGCCGGCTCGCTGGTGGTGTGCACGGTGACCGGCAACGGGCTGAAGGATCCGGAGTGGGCGATCACCGGCGCGCCCAAGCCGATCACCGTTCCGGTCGACGGCCACACCGCTGCCGTGAGCCTCGGACTGGCATGAAGCCGGCGTTCCGCGGCGGTCCGGTGCACGTGCGCGACGCCGGCCACGAGCGCCAACCTCGGGCCCGGGTTACGACGCGTTCGGCCTCGCGCTGTCATGGCACGACGACGTGATCGCCCGGGTGGTCGACGCCGGCCTGCAGATCGACGTCGCCGGCGAGGGCGAGGCTCTCGCACGCGACGAGACGCACCTCGTCGTGCGCGCCATGCGGGCCACCTTCGATCGCCTCGGTGGCCAGCCACCCGGACTCGAACTGTCGTGCGCGAACCGGATCCCGCACGGGCGCGGGCTCGGCTCGTCGGCAGCGGCGATCGTCGCCGGTGTGCTGCTGGCACGCGCGCTGACAGTGGGCGGCGACGAGCGATTGCCGACCGATGCGGCGTTCGCGCTCGCCGCCGAGATCGAGGGGCACCCCGACAACATCGCCGCCTGCGTCTATCGGCGGCCTCACCATCGCCTGGACCGATCACGGCACCGCCCGGGCGGTGCGCACCGACGTCAGAGCCGCACTTCGTCCGGTGGTGCTGGTGCCGCCCTTCGAGTCGTCCACCGCGGCGGCCCGAGGACTGTTGCCGGCCGTCGTGCCGCATGCCGACGCGGCGTTCGCAGCAGCCCGCAGCGCGCTGCTGATCGCCGTCCTCGGCGGCACGGTCGCCACGCCCGATGCGTTGCTCGCGGCGACAGAGGATCGGCTGCACCAGCCCTACCGGGCCGCTGCCTCGCCGTTGACTGCGCAGCTCGTGGGCGATCTTCGTGCCGTCGGGTCGGCAGCGGTTGTTTCCGGTGCTGGGCCGACGGTCCTGGTACTGGCTAGAGATGAGGTTGAGGTGCAACGAATTCGGGCATTGACGCCCGAGGATTGGCGCTGCGAGCAGGTCTCCGTCGACCCAGTAGGCGCGCACGTCGTCGTGCCGCCACGCGCGGACGCGGAGGCCGAACTGTGACCTTCGCGGGAATACCTCCGGGCGGGTTACTGTTGCTGCCCATGTGTAGAGCGTCTAGGCTCACACCAGCAGTTCAGGCGCCGACGACCAGCTAGCAAAGCATCGGCTGGCACCATCCCCCACTCGGAAGACGCGCTCCACGCGCATCCCGACCCCGGGACCGAACTGCGCTATCAAGCCTTCCCCTGACGTCACATCCAGGGGAATCGGGGCGAGCCAACAAGCAGGCCCGCCTTAGTACCGGCTCGTCTGCGTGCTCCGCACCCGACGGGCCACTTCGGAAGGATCCGACACCACCGTGACAGACATCCAAGAGCAGGCTCCTGCCGCCTTCGGCGAATGGAGCTGCCGCCCCCGCCGATGGAGCTCGCGCCAAGCGCGCCTCCCTGAGCACGATGCTGCTGCCTGAATTGCAGCAGCTCGCCAGTGGCATGGGCATCAGCACGACCAAGCTCAAGAAGAGCGACCTGGTCGCGGCCATCAAGGCCGCTCAGGCTGGCGGCTCGGCGGCCGAAAGCCGACAAGAGCGCCGCAGAAGACCGCCGAGTCCCGCGCGGCGAAGAACGTTGCCGCGCCGACGTCCGACGCCGCGGCCGAGGCCCCGACGCAGACCGCGAACGGCACCAGCCGCCAGCGCCCGGCCCGCCGGCCCCGTAGCGCCGAGGCCACCGCCGATACCACCAGTGCGGCCACCGACCAGTCCGCCGACTCCGGTAGCAGCCAGCAGGGCACCGACGAGCGCCAGACCGGCGGCTCGCAAGACGGCCAGCGCTCGCGCGACAACCGCCAGCAGGACCGTCAGCAGGACAACCGCCAGCAAGATCGCTCGCAGCAAGATCGTCAGCAAAGCAACCAGAACAGTCAGAACAACCAAACGAGCCAGAACAACCAGGCCAACAATCAGAACCAGGGTGGCGGCCAGAACGACGACGACTACGACAGCCGCAGTCGCCGCGGCCGCCGCTACCGCGACCGGCGCGGACGTAACCGCGAGCGGACCGGCCCCGACACCCGTACCGGTGGCGCCCAGAACGACGTCGAGCCGACGGTCTCCGACGACGACGTGCTGGTCCCGGTGGCCGGCATCCTCGACGCGATCGAGGACAAGAACACCTGGTTCGTCCGTACCGAGGGCTACTACGCGAGCCCCGACGACGTCTACGTCGCCAACTCCTACGTGCGCAAGTTCAACCTGCGCCGCGGTGACGCGGTCACCGGCGCGATCCGGCAGCCGCGCGACGGTGAACGCCGCGAGAAGTACAACCCGCTGGTGCGCCTCGATTCGGTGAACGGCAAGAACCCGGACGAGTCGCGCAACCGGGTCGAGTTCACCAAGCTCACGCCGCTCTACCCGCAGGAGCGGCTGCGCCTCGAGACCGAGCCGCACATCCTCACCACCCGCGTCATCGACCTGGTCATGCCCATCGGCAAGGGCCAGCGCGCGCTGATCGTCTCGCCGCCCAAGGCGGGCAAGACGATGGTGCTGCAGGCGATCGCCAACGCCATCGCCACGAACAATCCCGAGTGCCACCTGATGGTCGTCCTGGTCGACGAGCGCCCTGAAGAAGTCACCGACATGCAGCGTTCGGTGAAGGGCGAGGTCATCGCCTCGACCTTCGACCGCAAGCCGGTTGACCACACCACCGTCGCTGAGCTGTCGATCGAGCGGGCCAAGCGCCTGGTCGAGATGGGCCACGACGTGGTCGTGCTGCTCGACTCGATCACCCGGCTGGGCCGCGCGTACAACCTTGCGGCACCGGCCAGTGGCCGCATCCTCTCCGGTGGTGTCGACTCGACCGCGCTCTACCCGCCGAAGCGTTTCCTCGGCGCGGCGCGCAACATCGAGAACGGCGGCTCGCTGACGATCCTCGCGACGGCGTTGGTCGAGACGGGTTCGGCCGGCGACACGGTGATCTTCGAGGAGTTCAAGGGCACCGGCAACGCCGAGCTCAAGCTCGACCGCAAGATCGCCGACAAGCGCATCTTCCCGGCGGTGGACGTCGACCAGTCGTCCACTCGTAAGGAAGAGATCCTGCTCTCGCCCGACGAGCTCGCGGTCACGATCAAGCTGCGGCGCGTGCTGCACGAGCTCGAGTCGCAGCAGGCGATCAACCTGCTGCTCGATCGGTTGCGCAAGACGCGCACGAACATCGAGTTCCTGATGCAGATCGCGAAGACCACGCCAGGCGAGTGACCGAGGTACCTGACCTCGATCAGCTGCTCTCGGACGAGGGTTGGCCGTACGCGTCGTCGCTGCCGGTCACGCCTGACGACCCCGGCCGATTCCACGCGCTGTTCGGCCGCGACTCACTGATCACGTCGTTGCAGGTGTTGCCGGCGCGGCCGGACGTCGCGCGTGCGACGTTGCGCGGCCTGGCTGCGCTGCAGGGCGTGCACGATGATCCGGCAACCCTCGAAGCGCCCGGCAAGATCGGCCACGAGTTCCGCAGCGCACCACCGGACAGCTTCGCCGGCTGGCCACCGGGGGAGTTCCGCTACTACGCGACAGCCGACGCGACGTCGTGGTTCCTGGTACTGCTTGCGGCGTGCGCTCAGCCGGATCTCGTCACCGAGTTGGACGCGCACTGGCGAGCCGCCGCCGGTTGGTTGCGCAGCGAGCTCGACGCCGGCAACGGGATGATCCGTTACCGGCAAGGCAGCCGCGGCGGACTGAGCCATCAGGGCTGGCGCGATGCCATCGACCCGGTCAAGGACGGCAACGGTGGCGGCACCGTGCGTCCCGACGGGTCAAGCCCGCGCCCGCCGCTGGCCGACGCCGACACGCAGGCCGTCACGGTCGCCGCGCTACGCGCGCTCGCGCAACTCACCGGCGATGACGAGTGGCGTGTGCGGCACGACCGTATGCGCGCGCAGGTGACCGAAGCGTTCCTGCCCGACGTCGTCATGGTCGACGCCGACGGCCCCGTCATCGGCGCCGGTTCACAGCTCGGCTGGTTGCTGTGGGCGAACGCGATCGAGCCCGACGCGATCGATGGTGCCGCCGATCGGCTGTGCAGCCCCGACATCCTCACCGGGTACGGCCTGCGCACGCTGTCGTCGACTCGCCGGTGTTCGGCCCCGACCGCTATCACCGCGGCTCGATCTGGCCCTTCGACAGCTGGCTCGGCTGGGGTGGGCTGCGTGCCGCTGGCCGCGTTGACGAGGCCGAGGCGCTGCGCCACGGTGTGCTCGCTGCGATCGACCAGCTCGGCGGGTACCCCGAGCTCTACGCCGTTGCGACCGACGGTGCGCTGCAACGCATTCCCGCCGCCAATCGAGTGCAGGCCTGGACGATCGGTGCGCGCTGGGCGCTCGAACACGAGTGGGACGGCCGGGGCTGAGCGCAGCTACGGCGCCAGCCACGCTGCAGCATCGGGCGGTAACCCGTCAGTGACGTCGTCGCTCGCGATCAACACTTGTCCGGACAGCGGGTGCACCTGCGCGGACAGGTTGACCACGCACCGCATCGAGCCACGATCGAAGGCCAGCGTCTGCGCAGGCGCGTCGAGCCAACTGAGCGTGCCTCCCGCGATCGAGCGGCGGATCGCCAGCGCTTCGCGGTAGAAGCTCAGCATCGAGCCGTCCTGCCCCTGTTGGACCTCTGCGGTCAGCGCTGCCCATTCGGCCGGTTGCGGCAACCACGGCCGCCCGGTCGAGAATCCGAACGGCGGCTCGGCGCCGGACCAGGGCAGTGGCACCCGGCATCCGTCGCGCCCGCGGATCGTGTGCCCGGAGCTCTGCCACACCGGGTCGGCGATGAATTCGTCGGCGAGATCCTCCACCTCGGCAAGCCCCAGTTCCTCGCCCTGGTACAGGAACACCGATCCGGGCAGGGCGAGCATGAACAGCGTCATCGCGCGGGCGCGTCGAAGTCCGAGCGATAGATCACTCGGCGGGAACGGCCACGGCGGCGGCATCGGCACGCCGGTGAACTCGCGACCGTAGCGAGTCGGATGCCGCGTCTCGTCGTGGTTCGACAGCGTCCAGGTCGCGGGAGCACCCTCTGCGGCGAACGCGGCCAGCGTCGCGTCGATAGTTGCGCGCAGTTGCGCTGCATCGAGCTCGCACTTCAGGAAGTCGAGGTTGAACGTCGTGTGCAACTCGTCGGGACGCATGTAACGCGCCAGCCGTTCGGCACCGTTGACCACGACCTCGCCGACGAACATCCGGTCACCGTCGTAGCCGTCGGCTATCGCGCGCCACGCGCGGAAGATGTCGTGCACGCCGTCGACGTCCCACAACGGACTGCCGGTCCACGCGACCGGACGGAAGATGTCCTCGGCGACGAAGCCGAAGTCCGGCAACGCTGGATCCTTCGCGAGCCCGGACGCGGCATCCACGCGCAGGCCGTCGAGCCCGAAGTCGAACCAGAACCGCAGGATCTGCTCGAACTCCGCGCGAACCGCTGGGTTGTCCCAGTTCAGATCCGGCTGTGCCGGCGCGAACAGGTGCAGGTACCACTGGCCGGGCGAGCCGTCCGGCTCGGTGATGCGCGTCCACGCCGGCCCGCCGAACGCGCTGATCCAGTCGTTGGGCGGACGATCGCCGTGCGCACCGGTTCCGTCGCGGAAGTGGTAGCGATCGCGCTCGGCGCTGCCGCGCGCGCTGCGCAGGGCCGACTGGAACCAGGGATGCTCGTCGGAGGTGTGGTTGGCCACGAAGTCGACGATCACCTTCAGGCCGGCCTCGTGCGCTTCGTCGAGCAGTTGCCGCGCATCGTCGAGGGTGCCGAACAGCGGATCGATGTCGATGTAGTTGCTGACGTCGTACCCGCCGTCTTTCATCGGTGACGGGTACCACGGCGTTATCCAGATGCCGTCGACACCGAGGTCGCGCAGATAGGGCAACTTCGAACGCACGCCGGCAAGGTCACCGATGCCGTCGCCGTTGCCGTCGCAGAAGCTGCGCAGGTAGACCTCGTACATCACGGCATCGCGCCACCACTGCCCGTGCGTGGCCACGTCAATCCGCCTTGACGAGGACGCCGTCATGAATCCGCACAGGCACCGGATCGATGATGTCGAAGGAGAGGATCCCCTCCGGTTCGCGGTTGCGGAACCCGATGAGCGCCCAGCTGCCGTCGCGGCGTTGCACCAGCGGCGCGGCGAACAGGGCAGGCTCTGCCGTGAACGGTTCGGCACGCGAGATGTCCCAGTGCCCGGTGACCGAGTCACCGGCGACCGACCACGTGCAGTACGACCCGGACACGGCGATGCGCTCGTCGGTCTGCTCCTGCGGATGGCAGGTGAACACAAGCACCGGTTGGCCGTCGATCACTCGGATCTGCGCGACCTCGAGCTGTCCGAAACCGGCGCGCGGTTCGCACACCGGCGGCCCGACCTCCCAGGTGCGCATGTCGCTGCTGCGTGCCTCGGCGAGCACGCCGTTGTCGTTGCGCGGCGCGTCCTTCGCCCGTGCGCTGATGAGCATGCGCCAATCGCCGTCAGAGTCGCGGTACACGAACGGGTCACGCCAGGTCTCGCTCGCGGTGATGTCCTCGGGCAACGTTGCGTACCAGCGCGGGTCGACCTCGACGGCGGGCTTGTCGCTGACTCGCCGCCAGGTGAACAGGTCGTCTGACTCGACCATGCCGATCTTCTGATCCCGCAGCTCGTGCCCGGCCGTCGAGATCGCGGTGTAGTACATCCGCCAGACACCGTCGTCGCCGCGCGCGACCGAGCCGGTCCACACGCGCGAGGTCGTCCCATCCCGAATGCGTCCGGTCGTAGCGCGGTGCCGTGATAGGTCCACTCGATCAGGTCCGGCGACGACGCGTGCCCGATGGTTGCGCGCGCATGGCGCAGGCCCGCATCACCCAACGCACTCGGTGCCTGCAAGAAGAACAGGTGGTACTGCTCGCCGTCGTCGGCGATCCAGCTGTCCCAGATCCACTGATCGGGTAGGCGAAACATGTGGCTCCTATCCGCGTTGCTCGGCAGCGATCTCGATCAGCCGGCGCGCGACCGTACTGACCACTGCGCGTGCCTTTCGCACGCTCGTCGGCAAGGTCGGTTGCAACAGAGAGGGTGGCACGTCGACGAACGTGCCGTTGGCTCGCGTGATCCGGATCGTGTAGGTGGTGCCCCGCACGTGCTCAACTTCGATGTCGGCGATGTCGCGCCACTCGACGAGCCGTTCGCCGAAAAGTTGCCGCACCCAGATCCCCTCGTCGTCAGCGACGAGCAGGTAGCGCAGAGCGAAACCTGCAGCGACGAGCGCGGCAGCTGCGATCGCAGCCGTCATGATCAGCGGGCCGAGCCCCAGGCCCGCGTAGAGGTCAAGGGCAAGCAGCACGGTCGCGAGCAGGATCAGCGCGGCCGGCTGCCAACTCGGGATCCGCCAGGTCTGTGGCAGCGGCTGCGCCGCGGCACGATCCGGCTCCATGGGCGTCGAGCATAGGGTTGCGCGGTTCGCGGCCTCGCCTTCGCTACGTTGCACGGATGGCACTTCGCGGTTGGAGCCGGCCGGGCATCGTGGTGGTCGGCGTCGGCACGCTGCTGGTACTGGTCGCACTCACCGCGCTGCCGTGGTTCCGAACCAGTCCCGGATTTCTCGCTCACTTCTTCCGCGGCATCGGCGGCGAGCCGAAGTTCGTCGATGTCCACGACGCGATCGTGCGCTTCCAGCATGAAGTGGCCGCGGCTGGAATCTCGCCCTTCGTTTCGTACGGAGCGGCGGGCGCGTACTTCGGCTGGATGGGCTGGGTGCTGCTCGTCATGGCCGCCGGCTTCGGTGGGCTGTCGGTGTCGCCGGTGGGTGCGCGGTTCTGGACGGTGCGATGGCTGGCGGCGGTGTCGTCGGTGGCAGGTGGCGGGCTGACGGTGAGCGCGCTGAGCCTGGTCAGCTTCCAGGGCAATCCACCCGCAAACGCCCAAACGCCGTCATTTTCGCGAGTATTTCTCGCACGCGAGCATCGCGCTGTGGGTGGTACTGGCCGGATACACGCTGATTCTTGCGGGTTCGTTCGTCCCGCATCCTGATCGTTAGGCGGTGCCGGCACGCCGATGCGAGTGACGCGGATGTTTCCGGCGCGGATCGCGCGAAATAACAAATAGGTATCTCCTGCCCGAATGTCGTTCCCAGGGTGTCGCCCACATGACATGTTGAGCACGACCTGTAAGGGCTTTCGGTTCTTCAGAAGGGACTGCGCATGCGTGTAAGAAGCGCGGCAATCGCCACGGTGGTACTCGCCGTAGGCGCCTCATCGCTCGTAGCGTGCTCGTCATCGGGCGGCAGCGGTGGCGGCGGCGGTGGTACCGGACCCATCACCGTGGTGACGGGCAAGGACAACAGCAATGTGTGGCCACACCTCATCTCGGAGTGGAACGCGCAGCATCCGAACGAGAAAGCCACCCTCAAGCAGCAGTCGGACCAGGCAGATCAGCAGCTGTCCGACCTCGAGCAGCACTTCCAGTCGAAGGACTCCGGCTACGACGTCGTCACCGTCGACGTGGTGTGGACCGCGGAATTCGCCGCGAAGGGCTGGCTCGTCCCGCTGACGGGGAAGCAACGCCATCGACACCAAGCCGCTGCTGCCGGCGACGGTGAAGGCCGCGACGTACAACGGCACGTTGTACGCGGCGCCGTACGCCTCTGACGGCGGGTTGCTCTACTACCGCAAGGACATCGTCCCGACCCCACCGACGACTTGGACGCAGCTGATTGCTGACTGCAAGGGCAAGACGTCGAACACGATCACCGGATCCAAGCCGGGCTGCTACGCCGGACAGTTCGCGAAGTACGAGGGCTTGACCGTGAACGCCGCTGAGGCGATCAACGCGGCCGGCGGCGAGATCGTGAAGGCCGACGGCAAGACGCCCAACGTGAACACGCCGCAGGCAGCCGCAGGCCTGAACTTCCTCGTCAACGGGTTCAAGCAGGGCTACATCCCGAAGGAGGCCATCAGCTTCCAGGAGACGCAGAGCCTGAACGCGTTCTCGGCGGGGCAGTTGGTCTTCATGCGCAACTGGCCCTACGCAGACGCGATCCTCAACGCCAAGCCGTCGAAGGTCATCGGCAAGTTCGGCATCGCGCCGCTGCCCGGCCCGAACGGCCACGGCGCATCGAGCCTCGGTGGGCACAGCCTGGCGGTCAGCACCTACTCCAAGCACCAGGCGACCGCGGCAGCGTTCGTGAAGTGGATGGAGGAGCCGGCGCAGCAGAAGTGGGACCTCACCCAGGGCACCCTTGCCCCGGTGACGACCTCGCTCTACAGCGATCAGACGCTGGTCAAGAAGTTCCCGTACCTGCCGACGCTGCTGAAGAGCATCCAGACCGCAGTCCCGCGGCCAGTGACGCCGTTCTACCCGGCAGTCACCGAGGCCATCGAGACCAACGTCTATGCAGCGCTGCAGGGTCAGAAGTCCACGACACAAGCACTGTCGGATATCCAAAAGGCGATCCAGTCGGCCGCCTCGTAAGGGCATCGGTGCTCTGACGTAGTACGTGGGTTGACACGAGCCGGCGAGGCCGCTCAAGTGGGTATTGAGCGGCCTCGCCAGTCGTGGCACGGTTAGTGAAGCGGCGCAGTCCTCTTGCTAGGTGCTAGGGAGGCCCCCATGACAGTTGCAGGACCCATCGAAGAAGCAGAGATAGATGGAACTGCGCCACCTGAAAAGGGGCGGCGCCGTCGACAGAAGATCAGCACCGGCGAGGGCCGTCTCGCCGTAATGCTGATCGCGCCGACGATCGCGTTGCTCGGCCTCGTGGTCGGCTACCCGATCGTCAAGGCGATCTACTCGTCGTTCCTCACCGACCAGGGGCTGAACTCGAAAGGGTTCTTCGACCAGGGCAACAAGTGGAACGGCGTCACCAACTACAAGTACTGGCTGCTGCAACAATGCCCGAAGGCAGGCGGCGGCACGCAGAGTTGCCCACCCGGCCTGCTCGGCTCGCAGTTCTGGAGTTCGGTCGAGATAACGCTGTTCTTCGCGTTCGTCACGGTGGTGCTCGAGACGATCATCGGCATGGGCTTCGCGCTGATGATGAACCGTGCCTTCAAGGGCCGCGCCATTGTTCGCGCCGTCATCCTGATCCCGTGGGCCATCCCGACCGCGGTGACGTCGAAGCTGTGGGGGGTGATCTTCGACCCCCAGGGAATCTTGAACCACTTGCTCGGCGCGCACTATCAATGGACCTCTGCACAATGGCCGGCACGGTTCGCGATCATCATTGCTGATACCTGGAAGACCACGCCGTTCATCGCCTTGCTGATCCTGGCCGGCCTGCAGGGCATCCCTGCTGAACTCTACGAATCGGCGAAGATCGACGGCGCATCGGCGTGGCAGCGATTCACCAGAATCACGCTGCCGCTGGTCAAGCCGGCGCTCGCAGTTGCGGTCATCTTCCGCGCACTCGACGCGCTGCGTATGTACGACCTGCCCTGGATCCTCACTCAGGGTGCGAACGGCACCACGACGATGTCGATCCTGGTCGTCAAGCAGTTGCTCGCAACCAAGGTGAACTCGGCCTCGGCACTGTCGACGATCACGTTCATCATCATCTTCGCGATCTCGTTGCTGCTGGTGCGGCTGTTCAACGCCAACATCGTCGGCGCGCAGAAGCCCGCTAAGGAGGCGAAGTAGTCATGACTACCGCCGTGCAAGACGCTCCATCGGCGTCGCACTCCGCCTCCACTCCAGCGAGGGCACGACGCAAGTTCCAGTGGGGCAATGCGGGCACCGTAGGCGTGCTGGTCTTCATCGGCCTGTGGTGCTTGCTGCCGTTCTACTGGATGGTCGTAGAGGCCTTCCGTGACAACCAGTACACCTACGACAACACGTTCTGGTTCACCCACGTGACGTGGAGCAACTTCAGCTACGCGTTTAACACCACGAACAACCACTTCGGTCGTTCGCTGGTGAACAGCCTCATCATCGGTACGTGCGTCACCGCGCTGGCGATGGCGATCGGCGTATTTGCCGGGTACGCGCTGGCGAGGCTGGCGTTCCGCGGGAAGGGGTTCGTGCTCGCCGCGATTCTGGCGGCGTCCATGTTCCCCGGCGTCGCCATCCTGACGCCGATCTTCCAGCTGTTCACCAACTTCGGCTGGCTGGGCACCTACCAGGGCCTGATCCTTCCGCAGATCTCGTTCTCGCTCCCGTTGGCGGTCTACACGCTGACGAGCTTCTTCGCCGACATGCCGTGGGAGCTGGAACAGGCGGCCCGGGTCGACGGCGCGAGTCCGGGCCAGGCGTTCCGCCTGGTGATCCTGCCGCTCGCGGCACCGGCCATGTTCACCGTCTCGATCCTGGTGTTCCTGGCGTCCTGGAACGAGTACCTGCTCTCCAGCGTGCTGTCCAACGGGGTGATCAACGTCGAGCCCACGACGGTGGCGATCGCCAACTTCACCGCCGGGCCACACGTTCCGGCGAATACCCAAACGATGGCGGCCGGGTTGGTGGTCACCATTCCGTTGGTAGCCGTGGTGCTGCTCTTCCAGCGCCGCATCGTCAGCGGTCTCACCGCCGGCGGTGTGAAGGGCTGAGCTACTGCGCGAACGCGGGCTCCGGGAACATCCGGGGCCCGCGTCGTGTTGAGAGCAGTGTTCGTCGCGATTTTGGCTGGCTTTTGGTTGGCGAGGGCCAACCTGGCACACTGGAACCGCACACCGCCCGGCTCCGGTTCACGTCCCCTGCGGACGACCCGGCGGCCACCTATCCAAGGGATCCCAACAGTGAAGAACGACATCCACCCGGAGTACGTGACCACTCAGGTCACCTGTACCTGCGGCAACACGTTCACGACACGCAGCACGGCCAAGTCCGGCCAGCTGCACGCCGAGGTCTGCTCGGCCTGCCACCCGTTCTACACGGGCAAGCAGAAGATCATGGACGTCGGCGGCCGCGTCGACAAGTTCGAGAAGCGCTACGGCAAGCGCGTCCGCAACTCCTAGCTCTTCCGACGGCGCCCACCGCTGTCCCATCTCGGGACGGTCCGGTGGGCGCCGTTTCGTTGTCTTCGTTGTGCAAGCAGACGAGAGGAGCGGACGTGGCTGAAGTGACCGGGCGGCTGCCGGGGTTGCTGGCCGAGTACGCCGAGGTCGAGCGTGCGCTCTCCGATCCGGCGGTGCACGCCGACCAGGCCGAGGCCCGCAAGCTGGGCCGCCGCTTCGCCGAGCTGGCGCCGATCGCTGCGGCTGCCGCCGAGCTCGAAGCTGCCCGCGAGGATCGCGATGCTGCGCGCGAGCTGGGTGCCGACGATGCGTCCTTCGCTGCCGAGGCCGACGCGATGAGCGGCCGCATCGACGAGCTCGAGAACCGGATGCGTGAGCTGCTGCTGCCCAAGGACCCGAACGACGGCAAGGACGTCATCCTCGAGATCAAGGCAGGCGAGGGTGGCGACGAGTCCGCCCTGTTCGCCGCCGATCTGTTCCGCATGTACATGCGCTACGCCGAGCGGCAGGGCTGGACGACTGAAGTGCTCGATGACGAGCCCACTGACCTCGGCGGCAAGAAGTCGGTCACCGTCGCCGTCCGCAGCCGCAAGATCGAGGACGGACCTTGGGCACGGCTGAAGTACGAAGGTGGCGTGCACCGCGTGCAGCGCGTGCCTGCCACCGAGTCGCAGGGGCGAATCCACACCTCGGCAGCCGGTGTACTGGTGCTGCCCGAAGCCGAGGATGTCGAGATCGAGATCGATCCCAACGACCTGCGCATCGATGTGTTCCGCTCGTCAGGCCCCGGCGGTCAGAGCGTCAACACCACTGACTCCGCCGTGCGCATCACGCACATCCCGACCGGCACCGTCGTCTCGATGCAGAACGAGAAGAGCCAACTGCAGAACCGCGAAGCCGGATTGCGGGTACTGCGCGCCCGGCTCCTGCAGGCCGCGCAGGACGAAGCCGATGCCACCGCGAACGACGCGCGCCGCTCGCAGGTGCGCACCGTCGACCGCTCGGAGCGGGTGCGCACCTACAACTTCCCGGAGAACCGGATCAGTGACCACCGGGTCGGGTTCAAGGCCTACAACCTCGACCAGGTACTCGACGGCGCGCTCGACGATGTGATCGAAGCGCTGACCCGCGCCGACAACGAAGCGCTGCTCGCCGGCGCATGAGCCTGCTCGGCGAGGCGACGGCGCGGTTGGCCAACGCAGGCGTCGCGACACCGCGCGTCGACGCCGAGTTGTTGCTTGCACACGTGCTCGGCGTGCCGCGGTCTCGGCTGGTGCTGGCCGGCGCGCCCAGCGAAGAAGTTGTAGCCCGTTACGAAGACCTGATCGCGCGGCGGGCGGCTCGGGTGCCGCTGCAGCACCTGACCGGCACCGCCCCGTTCCGGCACCTCGAGCTGGCCGTCGGGCCCGGCGTGTTCGTGCCGCGCCCGGAAACGGAGCTGCTCGTCGACGCGATGCTGCCCGAACACGCCGGCGTGGTCGTCGACCTGTGCTCGGGCTCCGGCGCGCTCGCCCTCGCGATCGCGCAGGAGGTTCCCGGCGCTACCGTCTACGCGGTCGAATGCGCCCCGGAGGCATTGCGGTACCTGCGGCGCAATGCCGAGCACACCGCGGTCACCGTCGTGGCCGCCGACGTGCGCGACCCGTCCTTGCTTGCCGGCCTGCGCGCAACCGCCGACGTCGTCGTCAGCAACCCGCCGTACGTCCCGGCCGCGACGATCGTGGACCCAGAGGTCGAGGCAGACCCGGCCGAGGC
Source organism: uncultured Actinomycetota bacterium (assembly GCA_963794885.1). GTDB lineage: Bacteria > Actinomycetota > Actinomycetes > Mycobacteriales > Jatrophihabitantaceae > RYN-133. Next base: position 34,621 of record CAWCFH010000003.1, on the reverse strand, counting down.
GGTTTTCGCCGGGCCGGACGGCCTCGACCTGATCCCGACGATCGTTGCCCGAGCGGCCGAGCTGCTGCGTCCCGATGGCCTGCTGGTGATGGAACATGACGCCTCGCAGGGCTCGTCCGCGCTGGAAGTCGTGCGTGCCGACGGCAGGTGGTCCGGCGTTGCCGACCACGTCGATCTGGCCTCCCGACCGCGTTTCGTGACCGCCCGGCGTTTCGGTCCGCATAGGTAGCTGAGGCAGGATGTCGGACGTGGCGCTGTTCTACGACTGCAACGACCCGTCGGTCCGCAGCGCCGCGCTGTCCTCCGCCGCGCACTGCGTCGCGTCCGGTCAGCTGGTCGTGCTGCCCACCGACACGGTCTACGGAATCGGCGCAGACGCCTTCGACCCGACCGCGGTCGCCGAACTGCTTGCCGCCAAGGGACGCGGCCGCGACATGCCTGTGCCGGTGCTGGTCGGCTCGTGGCACACCATCGAGGGCCTGGTCAACGTCGTGGCACCCCGCACCTGGGATCTCATCCAGGCCTTCTGGCCCGGCGGCCTGACGCTCGTCGTTGAGCAGGCACCATCGCTGACCTGGGATCTGGGCGACGCGCGCGGCACGGTCGCGGTGCGCATGCCGCTGCACCCGGTCGCGATCGAACTGCTCGAGGCCACCGGCCCGATGGCGGTGTCGAGCGCGAACCGCAGCGGTCAGCCGCCGGCGCTGACTGCCTCGGACGCGCAGGACCAGCTCGGCGACGACGTCGCCCTGTACCTCGACGGGGGACCGGCGCACACCGGCGTCGCCTCGACGATCGTTGACGTCACCGGTGAGGTGCCGCGAGTGCTCCGCGCCGGCGCCGTCGATCTCGACGAGCTGCGCACGGTCGTGCCCGGGATCGCAGGCTGACCGGCCGTGCCCACCCATCCGAGTCTCGAGTACCTCCTCGTCGCTGCCGTTGCAGCGGCGGGGTGTTACGTCGCGACCCCGATCGCGCGCTCGCTCGCCGTCGCGTGGGGTGCGATCGCCCGTCCCCGTGACCGCGACGTGCACGCGGTCGCGATCCCGCGGATGGGCGGTGTGGCACTCCTGTTCGGCCTGGGGCTTGCGCTGTTCACGGCGAGCAAGCTGCCGACCCTGCAAAGCGCGTTCACGAGCAACGACACGAACAGTGCCACCGAGATCCCGTGGATCCTGGGTGCCGCCGCGCTGATCTGCCTGATCGGCGCGCTGGACGACAAGTACGAGCTGGATTCGCTGACCAAGCTGGCCGGCCAAGTGCTGGCGACGGGCATCATGGTCACCCTCGGCGGGGTGCAGCTCGCCTTCATCTACCTGCCCTGGGGCGACAGCGGCACCGTCGTGCTCGGCCAGGATCTGTCGATCCCGATCACCATCCTGCTCACCGTGCTGACCATCAACGCAGTGAACTTCATCGACGGGTTGGACGGCTTGGCGGCGGGCGTGACCGCGATCGGCGCGCTCGCGTTCTTCCTGTTCAGCTATCACCTGGGCCAGATCTCGTTCCTGGAGATCGCGGCCGCGCCGACGGTGATCAGCGCGGCGCTGGCCGGCACCTGCTTCGGCTTCCTGCCGCACAACTTCTTCCCGGCCCGGATCTTCATGGGTGACTCGGGCTCGATGCTCGTGGGGCTGATGTTGTCGGCGGCGGCGATCACCGCGACGACCAACGTCGATCCGCAGGGATTCGGCTCGGTGCTGGTCTCGCTGCCGTTGGCGCTGCCGCTCATCATCCCGTTGTCGGTGCTCGCGATCCCGTTCGTCGATCTCGTGCTCGCCGTCATCCGGCGCGTCCGCAAGCGACGCTCGCCGTTCGCGCCGGACAAGCAGCACCTGCACCACCGGCTACTGGCGCTCGGGCACAGTCACCGCCGCGCCGTCCTGCTCCTCTACTTCTGGACCGCCTTGCTCGCGTTCGGTGGCACCGCGGTATCGGTTTTCCGCGGCGTATGGGTGTGGTTCGCGATCATCAGCGGCGGCGTCCTGCTCGGCATCGTGCTGCTGGTCGTGCCGCGGCTGACTCACCGGCGGCGGCGGGTTCGGGCGGCCGACCACACGCCGCCGCTACCGCCTACTCCGGCACCGACAGCAGGTGCCGGCAGCGGCCGGAGGGCGCGCTAAGCACTGCCTAAGCGCCGTGATAGGTTGGCTTTGCCGCTGAAACCCGCAGGAAACAGCTTGTGCGCGGGCGGCGCAATTGGCAGAACCCATCGGACGTTGCGATCTCTAGGAGCCGCCCGTGAGTGATACCGAAGCACAGGCATCCACGGTTCGCTAGCCCGACGGAAAACTCGGTGGCACCGGAGAGTCTCGGTTGGTCATCCCTCATCGGGATGGGCGCCACGACCGCCGCAATACTCATCGTCGGCCTCGGCGTGGGATGGCTGGTCGACAATCTGGCAAATACCTCCCCGATCTTTTTGATGATCGGTCTGGCTCTTGGCATCCTCGGAGCCGTCAGCTTCATCGTCGTGAAGTTCCGCACCTATCTGGATACACCCAATACAACGCCCAACCCGAACAAGCCAGACCCGAAGACGTGACCGAGGAATCGAGGAGAGACCAACCAGTGGAACCGGCCGTATACACCCCGGTGTCCGCCGCGGCGAACCTGCGCAGAGCGGTGTACATCAGCCTCGGCCTGAGCGTGATCGCCGTCGTGGTGACCTCGCTCCAGGGGCATCCGCTGATGGGCGTGTTCTTCGCGCTCGGGTCGGCGCTCGGCGCGATCAACAACTGGCTGCTGCAGAAGTCGGTCATCGCGTACGCCACCACTGCGACGGTCACTAAGCAGAAGTTCCGCGGCGGCGTGCTGATGCGCCTCGGCGGCATCACGGTCTTGGCCATCGCGATCGCATTGGTCATCCGGCCGGACGGGCTCGGCGTCTTCGCCGGGCTCGCGCTGTTCCAGATCATCATGCTCGTCGGCGCCGCGGTGCCTGTGTTCCGAAGCCTGCGGCCGACCTCAGGGTCGGTGAAGTCATGACCGCGCCGCAGCACTTACAGCAGCTCGCCATCAACATCAACCCCGGCGAACACATCCAGTGGCACGTGTTCGGCCTGGCCTGGAACGTCGACACGATCCTGAGCACGCTGATCGCAGGCGCGATCATCCTGGCGCTCGGATTCATGATCCGCCGCAAGTCGAGCACCACGGCGCCGACAAAGTTGCAGGTCGCCTTCGAACTGATCACCAAGAACGTCGAGGACAGCGTCGAGAGCTCGATGGGGGTCAAGACGGCACCGTTCGTCGTCCCCCTCGCCGAGGCGCTGTTCCTGTTCATCCTCATCGCGAACCTGATCGCGATCGTGCCGACCGGAAACCACCCCGAGTACGCGCCGCCTCCGGCGTCCGACGTGAACCTGACCTACGCGCTCGCGCTCCTCGTGATCGGCACGATGCATGTCGTCGGCGTCCGCAAGCGCGGCCTGCGCGGGTACTACGGCCACCTGTTCCGCAAGCCGTACGCGCTCATCCCGCTCAACATCGTCGAAGAGGTCATGAAGCCGATCACGCTCGCGCTTCGACTCTTCGGCAACATCTTCGCCGGCACGATCATGGTCGCGCTGATCGCCGCGATGCCAGCAGCGATCCTGTGGCTGCCGAACATCTTGTGGAAGCTCTTCGACGCCGGTATCGGCATCATTCAGGCGTTCATCTTCTCGCTGTTGACAGTCTTGTACTTCAGTTCCGTGGCGCCTGCCAAGGAGGGCGCGCACTGAGCAGCACCCTGCCCACCGTCCGCACCGACACACCACTTTCGTAAGTACGTCCAGGGAATTGAGGAGAAATGTCAAACACACCAACACAGGGCTTCGAACTCATGGGTGGCCTGATCGGCGGCGGCCTGGCGCTCGGCGGCGGTGCCGTCGGCGCCGGCATCGGTGACGGTCTCGCCGGCAGCTCGCTGATCCAGGGGGTCGCGCGCCAGCCCGAGGCGCAGGGGCAGCTGCAGACGCTGTTCTTCCTGACCGTCGGCCTGGTCGAGGCCGCGTACTTCATCAACCTGGCCTTTGCCGTGCTGTTCGTGTTCGTCCTGTCGAGCAAGTAAGGCGCCACTGATGGCAAAGCACGTCCTGGCGGACAACAACTTCCTGGTGCCCAACGCGACCTTCATCGTGGAGTTCGTCGCGTTCCTGATCATCCTCGGGATCATCGCGAAGTACATCCTGCCGTACATCCAGAAGCCGCTCGCCGAACGGCAGGAGATCATCCGCCAGCAGATGGAGGATGCCGAGACGACCAAGGCGAAGCTCGCCGAGGCCGAGGAGGCGTACAAGAACGCCCTCACCGAGGCCAGGGTGGAGGCTGCTCGGATCCGCGAGAACGCGCGCGCCGAGGCGCAGCGAACCGTCGACGAACTGCGCGCCGCCGCGCAAGAGGAATCCGAGCGGATCATCGCTCGCGGCGAGGAACAGCTCTTGCGCCAGCGCACCGCGATCGTCCAGGAACTGCGTGCCGAGATCGGCACGATGGCCGTCGAGCTCTCCGAGAAGATCATCGACCAGCGGCTCACCAATGACGATCAGGTGGGCGCGACCATCGACGCATTCATCGCCGGGCTACAGGCGCGCGATGACGCGGCAAACGGCGCTTCGGCAGGTAGCAACTCGTGATGCAGTCTGCGAGCCGCGAGGCGTCGGCGGGTCTGCGGGCCCAGGTCGAGTCGGTCCTGGGCCGGTTCTCCTCGACCGACGGCTTGGCCGGACTGGCTGACGAGCTGTACTCGATCGGCGGACTGCTCAACGCCCAGCCGAGGCTGCGCCGCCGGCTGGCCGACCCCGCATCGTCCGCGGAGGCCCGCAAGGGGCTCGCCGAGCAGCTGTTACAGGGCAAGGTCAGCGCGAGCGCGCTGAGCGTCGCGGGCGAGGCGGTATCGCAACGCTGGTCAACCGCGTGGGATCTCGTTGACGCGCTGGAAGCCAGCGGTGACGACGTGCTGTTCGCGGCAGCCGAGAAGGCCGGCGTCATCGACGAGGTCGAAGACGAACTGTTCCGGTTCGAGCGCATCATCGATGCCGAGTCGGGCCTGGCCACGTTGCTCGACGAGGTCACCGCAACACCGGAGCGTCGCGTCGGGCTGCTCGATCAAGTAGTCGGCGGCAAGGTGCACCCGCTCACGCTCGCGCTCATCCGGCACGCGGTCGTCGCCCAGCGCAAGCGCAGCATCCGGCTCGCGCTCGACGACCTCATCGAGGCTGCCGGAGTGCGGCGTGAACGGTACGTGGCTCGCGTCATCAGCGCCGTCCCGATGACCGATCAGCAGCAGAGCGCGCTGGCCGATCAGCTGTCCGACCTCTACGGCCGCCGCATCGAGGTGCGGTACGCGATCGACCCGTCCATCCGTGGTGGCTTGGTGGTGCGTGTCGGTGACGAGGTCATCGACGGCAGCATCGCGTCCCGCATGGCTCAGATCCGCAGCGCGTTCGCCAGCTGACGCGGTACCGACCGACTTCCGACCACAGACGACCAGACTAAGTACAGACCCACTGATACAGAGGATTCTTTGATGGCAGAGCTGACGATCTCGGCAGACGAAATCCGTAGTGCGATCGAGAGCTACGTCGACTCCTACTCGCCCGAGGCATCGCGCGAAGAGGTCGGCGTCGTCTCGGAGACCGGCGACGGCATCGCCCGGGTCGAGGGCCTGCCGAGCGCGATGACCAACGAGCTGCTCGAGTTCGAGGGCGGCACGCTGGGTATCGCGCTGAACCTCGACGTGCGCGACATCGGCGTGGTCATCCTGGGTGACGCCTCGAACATCGAGGAAGGCCAGGAGGTCAAGCGCACCGGCGAGATCCTGTCGGTGCCGGTGGGCGACGGATACCTGACCCGGGTGGTGAACCCGCTCGGCCAGCCGATTGACGGTCAAGGCGAGATCGAGTCGGAGGAGCGCCGCGCCCTCGAGCTGCAGGCGCCGTCGGTGGTGCAGCGGCAGGAGGTCCGCGAGCCGCTGCTGACCGGCATCAAGGCCATCGACTCGATGACCGCGATCGGGCGCGGCCAGCGCCAGCTGATCATCGGTGACCGGCAGACCGGCAAGACGACCGTCTGCCTCGACGCGATCATCAACCAGCGCGACAACTGGAAGACCGGCGACCCGAAGCAGCAGGTCCGCTGCATCTACGTCGCCATCGGGCAGAAGGGCTCGACGATCGCGGCCGCCCGCCAGGTGCTCGACGAGGCCGGCGCGATGGAATACACGACGATCGTCGCCGCGCCGGCGTCCGACTCGGCCGGTTTCAAGTACCTCGCGCCGTACACGGGCTCGGCGATCGGGCAGCACTGGATGTACCAGGGCATGCACGTGCTGATCGTGTTCGACGACCTGTCCAAGCAGGCCGAGGCCTACCGCGCCGTGTCGCTGCTGCTGCGCCGCCCGCCGGGTCGCGAGGCCTACCCGGGCGACGTCTTCTACCTGCACAGCCGGCTGCTCGAGCGTTGCGCGAAGCTGTCCGACGACCTGGGTGGCGGATCGATGACCGGTCTGCCGATCATCGAGACCAAGGGCAACGACGTGTCGGCCTATATCCCGACCAACGTCATCTCGATCACCGACGGTCAGTGCTTCCTCGAGACCGACCTGTTCAACGCCGGCGTCCGCCCCGCGGTGAACGTCGGTATCTCGGTCTCGCGTGTCGGTGGTGCTGCACAGCCGCGGGCGATGCGTGACGTCGCCGGCCGGTTGCGTGTCGACCTGGCGCAGTACCGCGAGCTTGAGGCGTTCGCAGCCTTCGGCTCCGACCTCGACAAGTCGAGCCAGCAACAGCTCGCCCGTGGTGCCCGGCTCGTCGAGCTGCTCAAGCAGCCGGCGTCCTCGCCGTTCCCGGTGGGTCGCGAGATCGCGTCGATCTGGGCCGGTACCCGTGGGCACCTCGATGACATCGAGGTCGACGATGTCCGCCGGTTCGAGCAGGAGTTCCTCGACTACATCGCGCACAACGCCGACGGTCTCTACGACACCCTGGCGACCGCCAAGAAGTTCGACGACGAGCTCAACGAGCAGCTCGAGTCGTTGGTGACCGACTTCAAGAAGCAGTTCCAGCCCACCGAGTCCGAGTCGTCGGGCAAGTAGTCCTGTGGGAGCCCAGCTACGCGTCTACCGCCGCCGCATACGGTCGGTCGGGTCGACGAAGAAGATCACCAAGGCGATGGAGCTCATCGCCGCATCGCGGATCGTCCGCGCCCAGGCGCGGATGAAAGCGGCACGCCCGTACGCGGACGAGCTGACGCGTGCGCTTGCCGCGGTGCTCCAGGACAGCTCGATCAAGAACCCGATGCTCACCGGCGTCGAGAACCCGAGGCGATCGGCGATCCTGCTGATCACGAGCGACCGCGGCCTGGCCGGTGGTTACAACGCGAACGCGATCAAGGCCGCGAACGAGCTTGCCGCGAAACTCGAGGGCGACGGCCGCGAGGTCGTCCGCTACATCATCGGACGCAAGGGCACGGCGTACTACAACTTCCGGCGCATCTCGATAGCCGGGAGTTGGACGGGGTTCTCGGAGCAACCGGCGTTCGCGAACATCCGCGACTTGACCGAGACGCTCGGCTTCGCGCTCGCCGCTACGTCCGAAGGCGAGCACAACGGCGAGCCCGGCATCGACGAGCTCTACGTCGTCTACACGCAGTTCAAGAACTCGGTCACGCAGACACCGGTCGTCGAACTCGTCTCGCCGGTGAAGGACTCCGTACGCAAGGCCGAGAGCGACTCCGACGATGACGAGGAGGACCAGTCCGAGCGGCAGGCCTCCTACGAATTCGAGCCGGAGCCGGAGCGGCTGATCGCGGCGCTGCTCCCGCGCTACATCAGCGCCCGGATCTTCTCCGCGCTGCTCGCGTCGGCGGCCTCGGAATCGGCAGCACGCCGCCGGGCGATGAAGTCGGCGAGTGACAACGCCACCGAACTGATCAAGACCTATACCCGGCTGGCCAACCAGGCCCGCCAGGCAGAGATCACCCAGGAAATCAGCGAGATCGTCGGCGGCGCCGACGCTCTGGCCGCAGCAGGGAACGACGACTAGTGAGCCAGCATCGTAGCGAGCGCCAGCGAGCGATCCGATGGAGCGCTTGCGCGAAGAGGGAGATAGCACTGTGACCACGTTGTTCGAGAAGGAAACCGACAGCCCCGACTCCGTCACCTCGGTCGGGCGTGTCGTCCGGGTGATCGGCCCGGTCGTCGACGTCGAGTTCGGCCGCAACGCCATCCCGGCGCTGTACAACGCGCTGACCGTCGAGATCGAACTGGGTGAGCTGTCCAAGACGCTGACCATGGAGGTCGCGCAGCACATCGGTGACGACATGGTGCGCACGATTGCCCTGCAGCCGACCGACGGGCTCGTGCGCGGTGCCGAGGTGACCGACACCGGCTCGTCGATCACCGTCCCGGTAGGTGACGTGACGCTCGGCCACGTGTTCAACACGTTGGGCCAGCCGCTCGACGTCGAAGAGAGCGAGCTCAACATCGAGGAGCGGTGGTCGATCCACCGCGAGCCGCCACCGTTCGACGAGCTCGAGAGCAAGACCGAGATGTTCGCTACCGGCATCAAGGTGATCGACCTGCTGACCCCGTACGTGGTCGGCGGAAAGATCGGCCTGTTCGGCGGTGCCGGTGTCGGCAAGACGGTGCTCATCCAGGAGATGATCTACCGCGTCGCCGAGGAGTTCGGTGGTGTATCGGTGTTCGCCGGTGTCGGCGAGCGGACTCGTGAGGGCAACGACCTGATCGCGGAAATGACCGAGTCGGGCGTGCTCGAGAAGACCGCCCTGGTGTTCGGCCAGATGGACGAGCCGCCGGGCACCCGCCTGCGCGTCGCCCTGTCGGCGCTGACGATGGCCGAGTACTTCCGTGACGTGAAGCAGCAGGACGTGCTGCTGTTCATCGACAACATCTTCCGGTTCACCCAGGCCGGTTCGGAGGTGTCGACGCTGCTCGGCCGGATGCCTTCGGCGGTGGGTTACCAGCCCACCCTGGCCGACGAGATGGGCCAGCTGCAGGAGCGCATCACCTCGACCCGTGGTCACTCGATCACCTCGATGCAGGCGATCTACGTGCCCGCCGACGACATCACCGACCCGGCGCCGCACACGACGTTCGCCCACCTCGACGCGACGACGGTGCTCAGCCGGCCGATCTCGGAGAAGGGCATCTACCCCGCGGTCGACCCGCTCGACTCGACCAGCCGCATCCTGGCCGCGGAGTACATCGGCCAGGAGCACTACGACGTCGCGCAGCGCACCAAGCAGATCCTGCAGCGCTACAAGGAGCTGCAGGACATCATCGCGATCCTCGGTATCGACGAGCTGTCCGAAGAGGACAAGGTCATCGTCGGCCGGGCCCGCCGCATCGAGCGGTTCCTCTCGCAGAACACCTTCGTCGCCAAGCAGTTCACTGGCGTCGACGGATCGTTCGTCCCCGTTGAGGAGACCGTCGAGTCGTTCAAGCGGTTGTGCGCGGGCGACTTCGACAGCTACCCGGAGCAGGCGTTCTTCATGTGCGGCGGCATCGAGGACCTCGAGCGCAAGGCGCACGAGCTCAAGAACGCGTGACGGGCGCTTAGATGGCAACAATGCAGGTTGACCTGGTATCGGTCGAACGGGCCATCTGGTCTGGCGAGGCGACCGGCGTCTTCGCGCGCACGGTCGAGGGCGACCTCGGCATACTGCCGCACCACGCCCCGCTGCTCGGCGCGCTCGAACCGGGACGGATCGTGCGCATCGAACGCGAAGGTGAAGACGATCTGCGCGTCGCGGTGCACGGCGGGTTCCTGTCCGTCGGCAAGGACGGCGTGTCAGTGCTCGCTGAGATGGCCGAGACCGCGGACGAGATAGACGTCGCCCGCGCCCGTGCCGCATTGGACAAAGCCGATGCGGACACCCCGGAGGGCGCCGCCGCGAGGGATCGCGCCCTGGCTCGGTTACGCGCAGCCGGCGAATCGGTCTGAGCACGACCTAGCGAAACGGCAGCCGTGCACATCGTCGACGTCATCGTGGTGTGTGCGGCTGTTGCCGTACTGGTGGCGTGCGCGCTCGTCCTGGCACGGCAGCGGTTCATGCTCCGTGCACCCGGAACGATCCCGGTCGCGATCCTGCCTGGTGCGAGCGCGCGCTGGCAGTACGGGGTCGCGCGTTTCGCCGGCGGTGAGCTGCGCTGGTATCGCTCGCTCGGGGTCGGTACTCGGCCGAACCGGGTGCTGGAGCGACGCAACGTGAAGGTGCTCGGCCGCCGGTCGCCGCTGAAGTCCGAGCACCAGTCGCTGCCGTCGACCGCCGTCGTCGTGCAGTGCCGCGACGGCAATGCCGACGTGTCCCTGGCCCTGGGCGAGAGCGCCTACACCGGCTTCGTGTCGTGGCTGGAGTCGTCCGCACCGATGTCCTGACGCTCGGTTTGCACCCACCGTGGTCGCTATATCGGCCGGACGAGCGCATATAGCGACCGCGGCGGGTGCAAACCGAGCTGACCTGCAAACAGGCCAGAGCGCTAGGTGACTACCCAGAGCACGGAGATGAAGCCGAACGCGATCACCGAGATCAGCGTCTCCATCACCGACCAGGTCTTGAACGTCTGCCCGACGGTGAGCTTGAAGCTCTGGTTGACCAGCCAGAATCCCGCGTCGTTGACGTGCGACAGGAACAGCGAGCCGGCGCCGACCGCCAGGGCGAGCAGCGCGAGATGCGTGGACGGCAAGCCGTGCGCGATCGGTGCGATGAGCCCGGCACCCGTCGTCGTGGCTACCGTCGCCGACCCGGTCGCGAGGCGCAGCAACACCGCCAGCACGTACGCGATGAGCAGGACTGACACGCCGGAGTTCTGCGCCACCTTGCCGATCGCATCGCCGAGCCCGCTGCCGATCAGGGTTTGCTTGAAACCGCCACCTGCGCCGACGATCAGGATGATGCCGGCGATCGGCGGCAGGGCAGCGCCAATGCGGTCAGAGATTGCCTTGCTGTCGAAGCCGACCGCATAGCCGAACGTCAACGAGGCGAGCACGACCGCGAGGAACAGCGCGACGAGCGGCTCGCCGATGAAGTCGACGATGATCCGAGCGCGATTCGTCGGGTCGGTGTTCCAGATGATGTCGGCGAGCGCCTTGAGCAGCATCAGCACGACCGGGAACAGGATCGTTGCCAGCGTCACCCCGAACGACGGCGGGCGCTTCACCTCGCCCGATGCAGCCCGCTCGGTGCGGGTGTCGACTCCGCCCGCCGTCTCGGGCGCCTGCACCGGCACCCAGCGCGCGGCGAACACGGAGAAGAGCGGCCCGCACAACGCAACGGTCGGAATCGCGACGAGCAGGCCGAAGGCAAGGGTGATACCCAACTGCGCCTTCAGTGCGGCGATCGCGATCAGCGGACCGGGGTGCGGCGGAATCAGACCGTGCAGCACAGACAGGCCGGCCAGCGCCGGGATGGCCACCCGCATCAGCGGCAGTTCGGTGCGCTTGGCCACCAGCACTATCACCGGGAGCAGCAGCACCAGCCCGATCTCGAAGAACATGGGCAGCCCGACGATCACCGCGACCAGTGCCATCGACCACGGCACCATCCGTGGCCCGGATCGGGACACCAGGGTGTCGACGATCTGGTCGGCACCGCCGGATTCGGCAAGCAGCTTGCCCAGCATGGCGCCGAGCGCGATGAGCAGGCCGACTTCCTCCAGCGTGGCACCGACACCGGTTTCGAAGTTCAAGATCACGTCCGCGCTGCCCACGCCCGCCGCGAAACCGGTCAGCCCGGAGCCCGCGACGAGCGCGAGGAACGGGTGCACCTTGAATCTGGCGATCAGCACGATGATCAGTGCGATACCTAGGACCGCCGCGACGATCAGTCGCGTGTCATGAGTGTTCCAACTGGACGACTGCGCTGCGAGCAGCATTCGATGGCCTCCTCAGAGCTGTGGCTCGAGTCCTAGCCTTTCCATGATTTCGTCGGCCAGAACATCCGGTGGCGGCCCAATATTGATGGCGAGGGCATGCTCGTCGTCACCGGGCACTTCCAGTGTCGCGAACTGCGAGTCGAGCAGCTCGGGCGGCATGTAGTGGCCGTGCCGTGCCGCGAGGCGTTTGGCGATCTGCTCACGTGTGCCGTGCAGGTAGACGAACACGACATGGTCGCCGCGCAGGATGTCGCGGTAGCTGCGTTTGAGCGCCGAGCAGGTGATGATTCCGGGACGGCCGGCGTCGGTGTGCTCGCGAATCCACTGCGCGACCCGCTCGAGCCAGGGCCAGCGATCGTCGTCGGTGAGCGGGTGTCCGGCTGCCATCTTCGCGACGTTCGCGGGCGGGTGCAGGTCGTCCCCTTCGCCGAAGTCCCACCCGAGGCGTCCGGCCAGCACACCGGCAACCGTCGACTTCCCGCACCCGGAGACACCCATGAGCACGAGTACCTGCTGGCTCACGTCCCGCCCCCGGCCGAAAGGGGACGGGCGTGATCAGCCACGATCTCCTCCGGGCACCCACTTGACGTCGCCGTCGGGGTTCGCGCACCGCGCGAGAATGAACAACAGGTCGGAGAGCCGGTTCAGGTACAGCAGCGCCTGCCGGTTGGTGCCCTCGGGATCGGCCTCGTACAGGATCCACGCGCTGCGCTCGGCCCGGCGGGCCAGCGTCCGAGCCTGGTGCAGCAGCGCCGCGCCCGGGGTGCCGCCGGGCAGGATGAAGCTGTCCAGCTTGGGCAGGTCGTCATTGAACTCGTCGCACCAGCCCTCCAGCCGCGTTACGTAGGACTCCTCGACGCGCAGCGGCGGGTACTCCGGATCGGGGCGGACGGGGGTACACAGGTCGGCCCCGACATCGAACAGGTCGTTCTGGATCGTCCCCAGCACCTGCGCGATCCGCTCTGGCAGCCCGCCGAGCGCGAGCGCCACGCCGATCGCCGCGTTGGTCTCGTCGCAATCGGCGTACGAGCCCACCCGCGGATGGGTCTTGGGTACCCGCGACATGTCCCCGAGCGCCGTTGTGCCGTCGTCGCCGGTTCTGGTGTAGATGCGGGTGAGATGAACTGCCATCCGTCGGACGATAGTCCGAGATCAGATTCGGCGGACGATAGCCTGAGCGGGTGCAAGTTCTTCGTGTGACCGGCGGGGCCAGGCTCGTCGGCGAGGTGCCGGTAGTCGGTGCCAAGAACAGCGTCCTCAAGCTCATGGCCGCGGCCCTGCTGGCCTCGGGCGAGACCACGCTCGGGAACCTGCCGGCGATCTCGGACGTCGGCATCATGCACAAGCTGCTCGAGCGGCTCGGCTGCGAGGTCACCGAATCGGTGCACGGACGTACCGACGAAGTGGTCATCCGGGTACCTGAGCAGCCGCTGCACGAGGCGCCCTACGAACTGGTGCGGATGATCCGCGGCTCGATCTGCGTGCTCGGCCCGCTACTGGCGCGTACGGGACGAGCCAAGGTCGCGCTACCCGGCGGCGACGCGATCGGCTCGCGCCCGCTGGACATGCATTTCGCCGGGCTCGAACGCCTCGGTGCTGAGATCTCGGTCGAGCACGGCTACATCATCGCCGAGGCGCGCGAGTTGCGCGGCACGACGATCTGGCTCGATTTCCCCAGTGTCGGCGCGACCGAGAACATCATGACCGCTGCGGTGCTGGCCAAGGGCACCACGATCATCGACAACGCCGCACGCGAGCCGGAGATCGTCGATCTGTGCCAGATGATGGTGTCGATGGGTGCGCGCATCGATGGCATCGGCTCGTCCACTCTCGAGATCACCGGCGTCGAGCAGCTGCACCCGACGAGTCACAATGCGGTGGCTGACCGCATCGTCGCCGGCACCTGGGCGATCGCCGCGGTCGCGACGCGCGGCGATGTGACGGTGCGCGGCGCCAACGCCGGCCACCTCGAGATCGCGCTCGACAAGCTCGTGCGGGCAGGGGCGGATGTCGACGTGCGTGCTGACGGGTTCCGCGTCGCCATCGCCGACCGTCCCAAGAGCTTCGACGTGGTCACGCTGCCGTACCCAGGGCTGGCTACGGACCTGCAGCCGCAGGCGATCGCGCTGCTGTCGGTCGCCGACGGGACGGCGATGATCACCGAGAATCTGTTCGAGGCACGGTTCATGTTCTGCGACGAGATCGCCCGGATGGGAGCCGATGTACGCACCGACGGACACCATGCTGTCGTCCGCGGCAAGGAGCGGCTGTCGGGCGCACCGGTGCGGGCCACCGACATCCGCGCCGGCGTCGGGCTGGTCATCGCCGGGTTGGTCGCCGAAGGCGTCACCGAGGTTGCCGAGATCCATCACATCGATCGCGGGTACGTGCGGTTCGAGGAGCAGCTGCAGGCTCTCGGCGCGGATGTGCAGCGCGTCGAGGCCGACTAGTCAGCGCAGCAGCTCGCGGGCTCGGTCCGCGTCCTGTGCGAAGACCAGGACGTCGAAGCGTCCATCCCGGCGCAGCGAGGCCGACGCACGGATGCCGGCGTCAGCCAGCCGCGAGCGTTGCGCGGCTGCGCCCGCCCGGTCGACGGTTGCTATCACCGTCAACAGGCCCAATTCGCGCGCGTCGCTGGCGTCCATCGGCCGCACCGCCCGGCGCGGACGCGACGGCTTGAAAACCCAGCGCATGACGACGGCGAGCGCGCCAACGACGACGAAGGCGACTACCTCGGCCGAGCCGCTGTCCGGAAGGGACACGCGTCAATCATGCGCCTTGGTCGACCGCATGCCGATCGCGGGAGTCCTTCACCATCTTCAGCACGGCGAGGACGAGGAAGTAGATGCTGCCGATGTAGAGCAGCGGACGGGCGATGTACGGGTGGTCAGGAAAGGTGAGGGTGCCGATGATCATTCCGGCGATCCAGATCACGGTGAATACGATCGTGAACGGCTGCAGGAACTTGGCCCGCATGATGTGCGGGAACGGCAGGTTCGTCAGTGACAGCGCCGACATCACCAGCGTGATGATCGCGCCGACGACGGTGCGGGCTTCCATCAGAAACATCACCGGAGCGACCAGGTTCCAGGCGGCCGGGAAGCCGCGGAACCAGCAGTCGTCGGTCATCATGTCCTTGCGTGCGAACCAGATCGCCGACGTGAACACCAGCACGCACAGCACGGCGATGCCGAAGTTGTCCTGCGGGACGACGCGGAACTCGTACATGAAGCAGGCGGGCACGATCACGCACGCCACATAGTCGATGATCAAGTCGAGCGTGTACCCGTCGATGCGCGGGACGCGTTCGGAAACCATCAACGCGCGGGCGATCGGCCCGTCCACCCCGTCGATGAGCAGCGTCAACAGCAACCACAGGATCGCGTAGTCGGGATGGCCGGTGAGCACGTCGCGCAGGGCAAGCATCGACGCGACGATGCCGAGCGCGGTGAAGCCATGCACCGCCCAGGCGCTGGTGCGCTCGCCGCGCGTCCAGGCGGACACCGCGGTGCTGACACCCGGCTTCGGGCCGGGTACAGACTCGGTGGGACCGCTCATTACTCCGACCCTAGGTTGTCTGACGCCGCGGACGAAATCCCGACCGTCAGCCCTCGAGCAGGTGGCGCAATCCCTTCTCGCCGCCGCGCATCATCGATTCCTGGTTGAACCGCAGTGCCGGCCGTCCCACGGTCACCGCCAACCGCATGAGTCGCTTGCGGACATTGACGGCCTGGTCGAACACCGCGATGGTGCCCGCCGCCCCGTCCGCTTCGATCTGCCACTGGCTGGATCCGATCAGATCGCCCTCGAGCTCGGCCTTGAGCACCCGTTTGTCGGGATCCTCGACCACCCAGCGGGCGCGGAACACCAGGTCGTAGGGCAGCTTGGCCCGGCAGCGCATCTCGCCGAAGCCGTCATCGAGCCAGCGCGCGCTGGTCACCTGCGGCCACCATGACGGGTAGGCCTCGACGTCGGCCAGGGCTTTGAAGACGGCGTCCGGTTCGGCCGCGACCCGCCACTCGGAATGGAAGACGAAGTCGCTCATGGCCGATCTCTCGCTCCGCAAGCGTCGCTCATGACCGATCTCTCGCTCCGCAAGCGTGGCTCATGCGTCCTTATTCATCGTCCCGACCACCGGCGGCTCGACCGACCACGGGAAGTTGATCCAGAGGTCGGTGCGCCGCCAGACGTACTCGCACTTGACCGTCGATGGCGACTTCTCGTAGATGACCGCGCAGCGCACCTCGGCCACGTGCGCGGCACAGAAATCCTTCACCAACCGCAACGTCGCGCCGGTGTCGGCAACGTCGTCGGCGATCAGGACGTTCGCGCCGGACAGGTCGACCGCGGACGGGACCGGCGGCAGCATCACCGGCAGGTCGAGACGCTGATCGACGCCGGTGTAGTACTCGACGTTGGTCACGTGCAGGTTCTTCACGTCCAGCGCATAGCCCAGTGCGCCGGCCACGAACAGGCCGCCCCGGGCGATCGACAAGATCACGTCGGGGCGGAAGCCGTCATCGGCGACCTGGATTGCGAGTTCTCGGGCGGCCGTGCCGAACAGCGGCCAGGTCAGGTTTTCGCGCGTCTCGACTTCCGCAGCCGTCATGGTCGACAGCCTGCCAGACCTGCGAACTCCGCCACAGTTGTTACCACCGGGTAGCTGTCCGGGAAATATTGTGGGTCAACCCCTCCTGGAGGTGCGACATGCCGTTCCCGACGGACGAGCAGCGGGACAGGCCGTGGCTCATGCGGACCTATGCGGGGCATTCCTCGCCCAAGGAGTCGAACGCGCTCTACCGGCGCAACCTGACCAAGGGCCAAACCGGGCTGTCGGTTGCCTTCGACCTGCCTACGCAGACCGGCTACGACCCGGACGCTGAACTGGCCCGCGGCGAGGTCGGGAAGGTCGGCGTTCCCGTCTCGCACATCGGTGACGTTCGCGCGCTCTTCGACGGCATCCCGATGGAACAGATGAACACGTCGATGACCATCAACGCGCCGGCGATGTACCTGCTCGCGCTCTACCTCGCCGTCGCCGAGGAGCACGGCGCGGACTTCGGCAAGCTGTCCGGCACGACGCAGAACGACATCATCAAGGAGTACCTCTCGCGCGGCACGTACGTCTTCCCGCCCGCGCCGTCGCTGCGGCTGATCACCGACATGATCGCCTACACGGTCGCGAACGTGCCGAAGTGGAATCCGATCAACGTCTGCAGCTATCACCTGCAGGAAGCCGGCGCGACGCCCGTCCAGGAGGTCGCCTTCGCGTTGTGCACCGCGATTGCGGTGCTCGACGCGGTGCGCGACTCCGGCCAGGTGCCGCAGGACAAGTTCGGCGATGTCGTCGCGCGGATCTCGTTCTTCGTCAACGCCGGTGTGCGCTTCGTCGAAGAGACCTGCAAGATGCGTGCCTTCGGCCAGCTCTGGGACGAGATCACGCTCGAGCGCTACGGCGTCGAGAACGCTAAGGACCGCCGGTTCCGCTACGGCGTCCAGGTGAACTCGCTCGGGCTCACCGAGGCCCAGCCGGAGAACAACGTCTACCGCATCCTGCTCGAGATGCTTTCGGTGACGATGTCGAGGGATGCCCGCGCCCGCGCCGTCCAACTGCCGGCGTGGAACGAGGCGCTGGGACTGCCGCGTCCCTGGGATCAGCAGTGGTCGCTGCGCATGCAGCAGGTGCTGGCGTTCGAGTCGGACCTGCTCGAGTACGAGGACCTGTTCGAGGGCTCGGTCGTTGTGGCCGCGAAGGTCGACGAGATCAAGACCGGTGCGCGCGCGGAGATCGACCGCATTCTCGAGATGGGTGGTGCGGTCGCCGCTGTCGAGTCGGGTTATCTGAAGTCGGCGCTGGTGTCCTCGCACGCGCTGCGCCGCCGCCGGATCGAATCGGGCGAGGACATCGTGGTCGGCGTCAACAAGTACACCGAGACCGAGCCGAACCCGCTGCAGGGCGCTGAGGACGGCGGCATCATGACCGCCAACCCGGAGGCCGAGGCCGCGGCCAAGACGGCGATCGTTGCCTGGCGCGCCGGACGCGATGCTGCCGCTGCCGAAGAGGCACTGACCGCATTGCGTGATGCGGCCAAGACCGATGCGAACCTGATGGAGCCCTCACTGGATTGCGCGCGCGCCGGCGTCACGGTGGGGGAGTGGGCCGACGTGCTGCGCGAGGTGTTCGGCGAGTACCGCCCGCCGACCGGCGTGGCCGGTGCGAGTGGCGGCGGCCACGAGGGCACGCTCAGCGAGGTGCAGCAGCGCGTGCGGGCGCTGGGCGCCGAGTTGGGCCGTCCACTGAAGTTCCTGGTCGGCAAGCCCGGGCTGGACGGCCATTCCAACGGCGCCGAGCAGATCGCGGTACGGGCGCGCGACGCCGGGTTCGAGGTCGTCTATTCCGGGATCCGGCTCACGCCTGCGCAGATCGTCAGCGCGGCCGTCGAGGAGGACGTGGACGTGGTCGGCCTTTCGGTGCTCTCAGGCTCGCACATGTCCGTGGTGCCCGAGGTGGTCGACGGGCTGCGTGCGGCCGGCCTCGACGACGTGCCGGTCGTCGCCGGCGGGATCATCCCGGAACGTGACGCCGAGCGACTGCTCGCAGCGGGGGTGGCCCGCGTCTTCACACCCAAGGACTTCGAGATCACCGACGTGCTCGCCCAGATCGTCGACGCGATCGAGGCCGCCCGCTCCTGACTGCTCCAAGCCAGATTGGTTTGCACCCGCCGCGGTCGCTATATGCGGTTCCGCGAGCGATATAGCGACCGCGGTGGGTGCAAACCGAAGACCCTACGGATTGACGTCGTCGGGGTGCGAGCCGATGCGGTCGTTGCGGTCGAGCGCGCTGATCGCCTCGACGTCCTCGGCGTCGAGGTCGATGTCGAAGACGTCGAAGTTCTCGCGGATGCGATCCGGTGTCACCGACTTCGGGATGACCACGTTGCCCAGCTCGAGATGCCAGCGGATCACGATCTGCGCCGGAGTCTTGCCGTACTTCTCGGCCAGCGACGTGATCGTCTCGTCCTTGAGCAGGTCGCCGCCGCGGGCGATCGGTGACCACGCCTCGGTCGCGATCCCGCGCGCCGCGTCGTAGTCGCGCAACTCCTGCTGGATCAGGTACGGATGCAGCTCGATCTGGTTGACCGCCGGCGTCACACCGGTCTCGCTCACCAGCCGATCGAGGTGTGCAGGCTGGAAGTTGGACACGCCGATCGAACGGATCAGCCCGTCGTCGCGCAGCTTGATCATCGCCTGCCACGTCTCGACGTACCGGTTCTGCGCAGGCATCGGCCAGTGGATGAGGTACAGGTCGAGGACGTCCAGGCCGAGCTTGGCGCGGCTCTGTTCGAATGCGGCCAGGGCGTTGTCGTAGCCGTGCGCGTCGTTGTTCAGTTTGGTCGTGATGAACACTTGGTCGCGGGGTAGCCCGGACGCAGCTATCGCCGCGCCGACACCCTCCTCGTTGCGGTACATCGCGGCAGTGTCGATCGACCGGTAGCCGGCCTCGAGCGCTGCACCCACCGCGCGCTGCGTCTCGTCCAACGGCACCTTGAACACGCCGAAGCCGAGCTGCGGCATGTGCCGGCCGCTGTTGAGCGTGATGACGGGGACATCAGCCATGAGTCGAACCTACCCAGCCGGTAGCGTCAGCTCCCGTGCGTCTTGTCATCGCCCGGTGCAGCGTCGACTACGTCGGCCGGCTGACCGCGCACCTGCCGCTCGCCACCCGTTTGCTGATGGTCAAAGCGGACGGCTCGGTGCTCGTGCACTCCGATGGCGGCTCCTACAAGCCGCTGAACTGGATGAGCCCGCCGTGCAGCCTGGTCGAGAGCGACAGCACCTGGACCGTCACGAACAAGGCCGGTGAGCAGCTCGTCGTCACGATCGAGGAAGTGCACCACGACACGGCGCACGAGCTCGGTCTCGACCCGGGCCTGGTCAAGGACGGCGTCGAGGCGCACCTGCAGAAGCTGCTGGCCGAGCAGATCGCGACGCTGGGGGAGGGCTACCGGCTGGTGCGCCGCGAGTTCCCCACTCCGATCGGGCCGGTGGACATCATGGCGCGCGATGCCCAAGGCGTCTCGGTCGCGGTCGAGATCAAACGCCGCGGCGAGATCGACGGCGTGGAACAGCTCACCAGATACCTGGAACTGCTCAATCGCGATCCGCTGCTCGCGCCGGTGCGTGGCGTGTTCGCCGCCCAGGAGATCAAGCCGCAGGCCCGCACGCTCGCCGAGGATCGCGGCATCACCTGCGTGGTACTGGACTACGACGCGCTGCGCGGCGTGGACGATCCGTCGCAGCGCCTGTTCTGACCGGCTGGGTTATATTACTAGTCGGTAACTTTCGACAGAGGAGAGCTGGATGGCACGCGAGTTCGAGAAGGTGGGCGTGGTCGGGCTCGGCACGATGGGTGCCGGGATCGCAGAGGTCTTCGCCCGCAACGGGCTCGACGTGGTGGCCGTCGAGGTCGACGAGGCCGCCCTCGAACGCGGCCGCGGACACGTCGACGGCTCGACCGGACGAGCGGTCGCCCGCGGCAAGCTCAGCGAGGCCGAGCAGCAAGCGCTGCTCGAACGGATCACGTTCACCGCGTCGATGGACGACCTTGCCGACGTCGATCTCGTCGTCGAGGCGGTGCCCGAGCAACTCGACCTCAAGCGCGCGATCTTCGGCCAGCTCGACAAGATCTGCCAGCCAGAGGCCATCCTGGCCACGAACACGTCGTCGCTCTCGGTGACCGAGATCGCCGTCTCGACCAACCGCCCCGGCAAGGTCGTCGGCATGCACTTCTTCAACCCGGCACCGGTGATGAAGCTCGTCGAGGTTGTGCGCAGCGTGGTCACCGAGCAGGACGTCGTCGATGACGTCGAGGCCTTCGCGCAGAAGCTCGGCAAGAACGACGTGACGATCGGCGACCGGGCTGGCTTCATCGCCAACGCGCTGCTGTTCGGCTACCTCAACCATGCCGTGTCGCTGTACGAGTCGCGCTACGCCAGCCGCGAGGACATCGATGCGGCGATGCGGCTCGGCTGCGGGCTGCCGATGGGTCCGCTCGCGCTGTGCGACCTGATCGGGCTCGACACGGCCTACGAGATCCTCGACACGATGTACAAGCAGGGCCGCGATCGGCTGCACGCGCCCAGCCCGATCTTCAAGCAGATGATCACCGCTGGCCTGCTCGGACGGAAGAGCGGCCGCGGCTTCTACACCTACAGCGAGCCGGGCGCGCCGAACGTGGTGGCCGACGTGCAGACGCCGAAGGAGGGTGCCGAGATCGAAGGCGCCCGGCCGGTCAGCACGGTCGGCGTCGTCGGCTCGGGGACGATGGCCACCGGCATCGTCGAGGTGTTCGCGAAGGCCGGCTACGACGTGGTGTTCGTGGCGCGGAGCAAGGAGAAGGCCGCCCAGGTCGTCGCGGCGATCACCCGCTCGCTCGAGAAGGCCGTGCAGCGCGGCAAGCTCACCGAGGACGACCGCGATGCGGCGCTGGCGCGGATCACGGGCACCGCCAGCCTCGACGACCTCAGCGACGTGCAACTGGTCGTCGAGGCCATCGTCGAGGACCTGTCGGTCAAGCAGGCGCTCTTCTCCAACTTGGACGACATCTGCGCGCCGGGCACCGTGCTCGCGACGACGACGTCGAGCTTGCCCGTGGTCGAGTGCGCGGCCGCGACGTCACGTCCGAGCGAAGTCATCGGCATGCACTTCTTCAACCCTGCAGCGATCATGAAGCTGGTCGAAGTGGTGTCGACGGTCTCGACCGCAGCCGACGTCGAAGCGACCGTGCTCGACGTGACCCGCAAGCTCGGCAAGCACCCCGTGCGCTGTGGCGACCGCGCCGGATTCATCGTCAACGCGTTGCTGTTCCCGTACCTCAACGACGCGATCAAGATGCTCGAGGCGCATTACGCGACCGCCGACGACATCGACCTGGCGATGAAGGTCGGCTGCGGCTACCCGATGGGTCCGTTCGAGCTGCTGGACGTGGTGGGCAACGACGTCTCGCTGGCCATCGAGCGCGAGCTGTATCTCGAGTTCCGCGAGCCTGGCTTCGCACCGGCACCGCTGCTCGAGCACCTCGTCACCGCGGGCCGGTTGGGGCGCAAGACCGGCAAGGGCTTCCGCGACTACACCTGAGTGCCGTGATGGGTCGACGCAATCGGCGACGGATCGGTGACGAGCCGGCGCTGCGCAGTACGGCGGCGGAACGCCGCGAGCAGTGGCGCGGCGTCGAATACGCGGTACGCACGGTGTCTGGTGCCAACGCGGTCAAGACCTACCGGTGTCCGGGCTGCGATCAAGAGATCCAGCCCGGTGTCGCGCACGTCGTGACCTGGCCGGCCGACGAGCTGGGCGCGGGCAACCGCCGGCATTGGCACACGACCTGCTGGGCCGCGCGCGAGTACCGCGCGCCCAGCCGGCGCCGTTAGCCGGCGGTCTCTGCTGCGTCGGCCGGTTCGGCCACCTCGACCGGGTCGGCTGACGGCGCGGTCGCGATCGAGGTCTCGATCTGGTCGCCGAGCCTGGTGTGCAGATCCCGCAGATGGGCGTGCGCGTCCTCGCGGATGGCCACCAGCCGGTCGACCTCGGCCTTCGCCGCCTCGACCAGCCGGACCGCCTCGGCGTGCGCCTCGCTGCGCTCGCGCTCGATCTTGGCGTACTCCTCGGTGCGGCGCTGGCGCAGGATCAGCTCGAAGTCCTGGTCGGCCTGCTCACGACGCGCGTGCGACTCGGCCTCGAGCCGCTCGCGCTCGGCGGTGGCCTCGGCGTTGAGCCGGTTCCGATCGTCCTCGGACTGCTTGGTCAGCGCGCGCTCTTCTGCCTCGGTCTGGGCGCGTGCCTCGGCGAGTTCCGCTTCGACCGTGCGCTTGTGCTCGTCGACCTCGGCCATCTTCGAGCGGAACAGGTCGTCGGCCTGCGCCTGCCGGAGGAGGGCTTCCTCCTTGATCCGCTCGGCTTCGGTCTGCGCTGCGGCGCGGGTGCGTGCGGCGGCGTCCGCCGCGCCGTTGCGTACCCGCTCGGCCTCCTCGTGCGCGTTGGCCCGCAGCGTGGCGGCGTCGGCCTGGGCGGCCTTCAGCGTCGCTGTGACGTGCGAATCGACGTTGTCGGCGGTGACTTCCTCGGTTGCGGCACGCAGTTGCCGGCGCAGTGACTCAGCCTGAGCTTGCGCGCTGGCCAGTTGTGCGGCGAGGTCCGCGCTGCGGGACGCGGCTGCGTCGCGATCGGCGAGGGCACCGCGCAGGTCGGCGTCGATGCGCGCGAGGTACGAATCCACCTGGGCGCGGTCGTACCCGCGCATCGTCGAATCGAAGCCAGGGTTGACGTCGGTGAGCATGGGCAGGACGTCGGTGCTCGAACTTGGGTCTCCGAAGTGATCTGCTGCCATGCGGCCGATTCTTCCACTCGTTGCTGAGAGCGCCCAGCCGGTTACCGACTCGTAACTGGCGGATCACTCAGGCTAGACACCGCGGAAGCGGTTGATCGCGTCCAGGTGCTTGGCCCGCAGGGCGGTGTCGCGGACGCCGAGGCCCTCCTCAGGAGCGAGGCAGAGCACGCCGACCTTGCCCTGGTGCAGGTTGCGGTGCACGTCGAAGGCCGCCTGCCCGGTGTCCTCGAGCGAGTACACCTTCGACAGCGTCGGGTGGATGGCGCCCTTGGCGATGAGCCGGTTCGCCTCCCACGACTCGCGGTAGTTCGCGAAGTGCGAGCCGACGATGCGCTTGAGCGTCATCCACAAGTAGCGGTTGTCGTACTCGTGCCAGTAGCCCGACGTCGACGCGCAGGTGACGATCGTGCCGCCGCGCTTGGTCACGTAGACGCTGGCGCCGAAGGTCTCCCGTCCCGGATGCTCGAAGACGATGTCAGGATCGTCGCCGCCGGTCAGGTCGCGGATCTTCTTGCCCAGCCGCTTCCATTCGGACGGCTGCTGCTCGCCGTCCTGCCAGAACTGGTAACCCTCGGCGGACCGGTCGATGATCAGCTCGGCACCCATCGAGCGGCAGATCTCGGCCTTCTCGGCGGACGAGACGACGCAGATCGGGGTGGCCCCGCCGTTGAGCGCGTACTGCGTCGCGTAGCCGCCCAGCCCGCCCGACGCGCCCCAGATCAGCACGGTGTCGCCCTGCTTCATCGCCGCGCCGTGATGGCTGACGAGCTGCCGGTACGCGGTCGAGTTCACCAGGCCCGGCGCGGCGGCCTCTTCCCAGGTCAGATGGGCAGGCTTGGGCATCAGCTGGTTCGACTTCACCAGAGCCAGGTGGGCGAGCCCGCCGAAGTTCGTCTCGAAGCCCCAGATGCGCTGCTGCGGATCCATCATCGAGTCGTCGTGGCCCTGTGGATCCTCGAGCTCGACCGACAGGCAGTGCGCGACGACCTCGTCGCCGGCCCGCCACCTCGTCACGCCCGGGCCGACGCGCAGCACGACACCGGCGAGATCCGAACCGACCGCGTGATAGGGCTGGTCGTGCTTGGCGGCGAGCGAGGATGACTTGCCGTAGCGCTTGAGGAAGCCGAACGTCGACACCGGCTCGAAGATCGAGGTCCACACCGTGTTGTAGTTGATCGCGCTGGCCATCACCGCGACGATCGCCTCGCCCGGACCGAGCTCGGGCGTGGGGACTTCCTGCAGGTGCAGGCTCTTGCGCGGATCCTTGTCCTTGCTAGGGATCCCCTCGAACATCCCGACCTCGTCGGCCAGCACGACCTGGGCCTGATAGGTCGCGGGCACGGGCAACTCGGCCAGTGCGTCGAGGTTGTCGCTGAGTATTGCGGTGCGGATGTCGTCCACGGGGAGGCCTCCGGATCCGGGGGTCGCGTCGGGTCTTCGAGCTAGGTTACTGGAAAGTAACTTACTTTGCAGGCTGGACGAGTTCGACCAGCACCCCACCGGCGTCCTTGGGGTGGATGAAGTTCACGCGCGAGTCGGACGTGCCGCGGCGCGGCTCGTCGTAGAGCAGGCGCATCCCGCGTTCCCGCAACGTAGCCGATACCGCCTCGACGTCGTCGACGGTGTACGCGACCTGCTGCACGCCCGGACCGTTGCGGTCGAGGAACTTGGCGATGGTGCTTTCGGGCGAGAGCGGTGCCAGCAACTGGATCCGGGTCGCGCCGTCCCCGACGCTCAGCATCGCCTCGCGCACGCCCTGCTCCTCGTTGACCTCTTCGTGCACGCTGACGATGCCGAACGTGTCGCGGTAGAAGCTGATTGCCTCGTCCAGATCGGGCACGGCAATGCCGACGTGGTCGATTTTGCTGAAGAGCGAAGAATCAGTGGGCATGCCCAATGGTGGCAACTGCAAACGCTGTAGGTCAGCCACAGGTGCGCCTGCTCACACCGGCGCGACGCCTGTGCCGACCTCGATACAGTGAAGCGATTCGTCGTTTCGAGGAGGTTTCACCATGGCTAGGCCGCCAGTTTCGGTCATCGTCAACGGAGCGCGCACGCCGATGGGCCGCCTGCTGGGCTCGCTCAAGGACTTCTCCGGGGCCGACCTCGGCGGCGTGGCTATCAAGGCGGCACTCGAGCGGTCCGGTGTCAGTGCCGACCAGGTGCAGTACGTGATCATGGGTCAGGTGCTGCAGGCCGGCGCCGGACAGATCCCGGCACGCCAGGCCGCGCACAAGGCGGGGATCCCGCTGAGCGTGCCTGCCCTCACGATCAACAAGGTGTGCCTGTCCGGGCTGGACGCGATCGCGCTCGCCGACCAGCTGATCCGCGCCGGCGAGTTCGACATCATCGTCGCCGGCGGCCAGGAGTCGATGACCAACGCCCCGCACCTGCTGCCCAAGTCGCGCAGCGGCTACAAGTACGGCTCGATCGAGGTGCTCGACGCGATGGCCTTCGACGGCCTCACCGACATCTTCGAGAACATCCCGATGGGCGAGTCGACCGACAACGTCAACAAGAAGCTCGGCCTCGAGCGCGCAGGAGCAGGACGAGTTCTCCGCCCGCTCACACCAACGCGCCGCCGTCGCGCAGAAGAACGGCGTGTTCGACGAAGAGATCACGCCCGTGCTGATTCCGCAGCGCAAGGGTGACCCGATCGAGTTCCGTGAGGACGAGGGCATCCGCGCGGACACGACCGCCGAGTCGCTGAGCAAGCTCCGCCCCGCATTCACCAAGGACGGCACGATCACCGCCGGCTCGTCATCGCAGATCTCGGACGGTGCCGCCGCGGTTGTCGTGATGAGTAGGGCGAAGGCCGAAGAGCTCGGCCTGACGTGGATCGCCGAGATCGGCGCGCACGGCAACGTCGCCGGCCCGGACAACTCGCTGCAGTCGCAGCCGTCCAATGCGATTCAGGACGCGCTGCGCAAGGAGAACTTGACTGTTGCCGATCTCGATCTGATCGAGATCAACGAGGCGTTCGCAGCGGTGGGCATCCAGTCGATGAAGGATCTCGGTGTCAACGAGGATGTCGTCAACGTCAACGGCGGAGCCATTGCGCTGGGCCACCCGATCGGGATGTCCGGCGCGCGCCTGGCGCTGACGCTCGCCTACGAGTTGAAGCGGCGCGGCGGCGGTACTGGTGCGGCTGCGCTGTGCGGCGGCGGCGGCCAGGGTGACGCGCTGATCCTGCACGTTCCCGCTGCGTCGTAGGGACGTGCCGCGGCGCAGCGCCGACGTCGCCGAGCTGGTCGACCGCACGCGCGAATCCGATCCGCGTGCGGTGGCGCGGCTGATCTCGCTCGTCGAGAACGACTCGCCGTTGCTGCGTGATGTCGCGGCCGCGCTCTCGCCGCACGTCGGCGACGCGCAGGTGGTCGGGCTGACCGGCGCACCCGGAGTAGGCAAGTCGACCACCACCGCCGCGATGGTCACTGCGTTGCGCGCGCAGGACAAGCGAGTCGGGGTGCTGGCCGTCGATCCGTCCTCGCCGTTCTCCGGCGGCGCGCTGTTGGGCGATCGGGTGCGCATGCAGGATCACGCGACCGACGACAAGGTCTTCATCCGCTCGATGGCCTCGCGCGGTCAGCTCGGCGGGCTGTCCGCAGCCGTGCCGCAAGCGCTGCGGGTGCTCGACGCGGCGCGATGCGACGTGATCCTCGTCGAGACCGTCGGCGTCGGGCAGGCCGAGGTCGAGATCGCCTCGCTTGGCCGACACCACGCTGCTCGTGCTCGCGCCGGGGATGGGCGACGGGATCCAGGCGGCCAAGGCCGGGATCATCGAGATCGCCGACGTGTTCGTGGTGAACAAGGCCGATCGTGACGGTGCCGACCAGGTCGCCCGCGACCTGCGTTACATGCAGTCGCTCGGTGGTCGGCACAGCGACACCGGCGCGTGGCGGCCGCCGATCGTGAAGACATCGGCATCGCGCAACGAAGGCATCGACGACGTCATCGCCGCGATCGCGAAGCATCGCGATTGGATGCAGCGGCACGGCGAGCTCGAGCATCACCGGAAGTCGCGTGCGGCCACCGAGATCGAGGCGATCGCAGTTGGCGAGGTGCGGCAACGCTTCGCCGCGGTGCACGGGTCAGCGGCACTCGATACGGCGGCAGCGCGCGTGGTCGCGGGCGAGACCGATCCGTACACCGCGGCCGAGGAACTCATCGCCTCGCTCTGACCGCGATGGCTCGACTCAGACCTTGGCAGGCACCTTGCCGGGACGGGGTTTGAGCGGGGGTTTGGTGTTCCGCGGCGGCGTGGGCGGTTTGCCCTGCTGTTGCGGGGGTCCGACGTTGTTCGGCGCAGTCAGCGAATCGATCGCCAACTGCACGGCTTTCTTCGCAGCGTCAACCGCGTCCTTGCCTTCCTTGACGTTGGCCGGATCGAGATCCTTGCCCATGGTCGCTGTCGCCGCGAGCATCTTCTCGGCCTTCGCGTTACCATCGGGAGCGCTGCCGGTGGAGGCGGAAATGAAGCCGCCGGCCGCGATCATGCGGTCGAATGCACTGCGGTCCACCACCAGATCTTTGATCACCGGGAAAGCGCGGGCACGCCAGGGCTCCAGGTATAGCTCGTCGCCATCCTTGAAGTGGCGCATGTGGAGCTGGCAGAGCGTGGTGCCGGGCAGCGGACCGTGCGCCACGCCGTTGACCATGGCGCCGCACATGCCGCAGATGCCTTCGCGGCAATCGTGATCGAACGCCACGGGGTCTTCGCCTTTGACGATCAGGTCCTCGTTCAACACGTCGAGCATCTCCAGAAACGACATCTCGCTGGTTGACGTCTGGGACCTCGTAGCGCACCATCGGCCCTGGTCGCGCGGCGTTGCGCTGCCGCCAGATGTGGAGAATGATTCGCATTACTTGTAGCTCCGTTGCGCCGGGATGCACGTATTCGAAAGTGAGCGGCTCCTTATGCAGCGCCGGCGCGCTGCCCGCGCCCGCGATACTCCCAGGCCGCCACATAGGAGTAATGCTCGTCATCGCGCGGCGCTTCGCCGTCCGGCGTCTGATACTCTTCGCGGAAGTGGCCGCCGCAGGATTCGTTGCGCTCCAGCGCATCCAGGCACATCAACTCGGCCAGTTCGAAGAAGTCGGCCACGCGGCCGGCCTTTTCGAGCGACTGGTTCAGCTCTTCGCCGGTGCCGAGCACCTTCACGTCGCGCCAGAACTCCTCGCGCAGCGCGGGAATCTGCGTCAGCGCCGTCTTCAGGCCGCCGGCGGTGCGCGCCATGCCGCAGTATTCCCACATGATCTTGCCGAGTTCGCGATGGAAGAATCCACCGAGCGGGTGCCCTTGATCTCGAGCAGCTGCTTGGTGATCAGCGCTCGACCTTCGCTTCGGCGTCGCGGACGGCGGGGTGCGACGCCGTCGACCTTGTCGAGCTTGTTGGAGGCGAGATAATCGCCGATCGTATTGGGCAGGACGAAGTAGCCGTCGGCCAGGCCCTGCATCAGCGCGCTGGCGCCCAGCCGATTGGCGCCGTGATCGGAGAAATTGGCCTCGCCGATCACATACAGGCCGGGAATGGTGGACATCAGGTTGTAATCCACCCACAAGCCCGCCCATGGTGTAGTGGATGGCCGGGTAGATGCGCATCGGCACCTGGTAGGGTTCTTCGCCCGTGATGCGCTCGTACATGTCGAACAGGTTGCCGTAGCGTTCCTTGATGACGTGCTTGCCCGAGGCGCTTGATGGCATCGCGGAAATCCAGATAAACGGCCAGGCCGGTCTCGCCGACGCCGCGGCCTTCGTCGCAGACCTCCTTGGCGTTGCGCGAGGCCACATCGCGCGGCACCAGGTTGCCGAAGCTCGGGTACTTGCGCTCCAGGTAATAATCGCGCTCCGCTTCGGGAATCTGGCTGGGCGGGCGCTTGTCGCCCTTCTTCAGCGGAACCCACACGCGGCCATCGTTGCGCAGCGATTCGCTCATCAGGGTGAGCTTCGATCTGATACTCGCCGGAGACCGGAATGCAGGTGGGGTGGATCTGGGTGAAGCAGGGATTGGCGAACAACGCGCCGCGCTTGTGCGCGCGCCAGATGGCGGTGGCGTTGCAGCCCTTGGCGTTGGTGGAGAGATAAAAGACGTTGCCGTAGCCGCCCGTGCCCAGCACCACCGCATCGGCCATGTGCGATCTCGATCTTGCCGGTGATCAGATTGCGGGTGACGATGCCGCGGGCCCGGCCATCGATCACGATCAGATCCAGCATCTCGGTGCGCGGGAACATCTTCACCTGGCCCGCGCCGATCTGCCGTTCCAGCGCCTGGTAGGCGCCGAGCAGCAACTGCTGCCCCGTCTGTCCGCGCGCGTAGAACGTGCGCGAAACCTGCGCGCCGCCGAAGCTGCGGTTGTCCAGATAGCCGGAGTATTCGCGGGCGAAGGGCACGCCCTGCGCCACGCACTGATCGATGATGTTGAGGCTGATCTGCGGCCAGGCGGTAGACGTTGGATTCGCGCGCGCGGAAATCGCCGCCCTTTACGGTGTCGTAGAACAGGCGGTAGACGCTGTCGCCATCGTTGTGATAGTTCTTGGCGGCGTTGATGCCGCCCTGCGCGGCGATGGTGTGCGCGCGGCGGGGCGAATCCTGGAAGCAGAAGCACTTGACGTTGTAGCCCAGTTCGGCCAGAGTGGCCGCGGCGGCTGCCGCCGGCCAGTCCGGAGCCCACCACGATGATGGTGTACTTGCGCTTGTTCGCCGGATTCACCAGCTTGAGATTGAAGCGATGCCGGTCCCATCGCGTCTCGATCGGGCCTGTCGGGAGATTTCGAATTCGAGTTCCATGCTGGCGTCCTCTATAGAGTCAATAGTCCGGCCATCACGGCGATCGGGATCGAGATGTTGCCGATGGCGATCAGGATGGCGAAGATCGCCGCGCCTTTCTTCAGCTTCGGCGTGTAGCGCGGGTGGCTGATGCCCAGCGACTGGAACATGCTCCACAGGCCGTGATAGAGGTGCATGCACAGCAGGATCATGGCGAAGATGTAAAAGCCGGAGACGGCGGGATTCTGGAATCCGGTGATCACGTTGTAGCGCACGTTGGGGGCGTTTTCGGCCGACGTCGCGAAGCGGCAGCACCGCCCCAGTGGTGACAAATCATCGACGAGAAAAGAGCAAGTGCTCAGGACAAACAGCCAACCCCATACCACCAGATAAAGCTTAATCGGGTGTTGTCCTCCCTCTTAGTGCGCCATGTTTTTTCCTTACCAACGATAGATTACCAAAGATCGAAAAGCGCAAAGATGAACAACTCCTCGCCTGGCCGCCCGCCGCGAGCACCCCGGGTCGCTCAAGCGATGCAGCCGATGCGCCGGCGCGTGCTCAAAACGCATGATAAAGCACCAATATGAAACGCCCTGCGGGCTCTCGAAAACTTACTTTTCGCGCGATCCAAACCGTAAAACAGCATCGCCTTCCAGTGCCGTTGACTGGAGCAATGAAGCGTGCCGTCCGAGAAGCAGCCAGGCGGCCGCCCAAGCCCTGCTCGGGCGTTGTCACGTTCGTGGGTTTTACTTGTATAAGCGCCGTGGTTAAAGCGCGTGAAAGAGGCCCTGTCCCATTTCGCCGACACCCATGGCAAATTCGCGGTGGCGGATGCGCCAGGAGCAGCATACATGGCCGTCAATCGGAACATTGTACGGCGGGTCAGTGGATCTCAGGTTGCCGCTTTCGTTGCCGAGCAGCGTTGAATAGGCGTTTGCGTCGCGGGCATCACCACAAATAAGCCGATGGCGCCCCAGGATCTAAAGGTCTCCCGGTCTGCTCACTGCCGGTCTATCACCCTCATACGCGGGGATCTTGTCCTCGGCTGTCGGATCGGCGCCGTCGACTGCGCTATCGCGCGCTTCGTCGATTACGATTTCGGCCTCGGCTAAAGAAAATCCGGTGAGCTCGACGTCAAAATCGAGAGCAACAAGACCCTGCAGCTCGATTGCGAGTATCTCGCGGTCCCAGCCGGCGTTTTGCGCCAATTTGTTGTCGGCAATCACGTAGGCGCGTCGCTCGACTTCCGAAAGGTGCGAGAGGCGCAGCACGGGGACCTTCGCGAGACCAAGCAGCTTCGCCGCGGCAACACGACCATGGCCCGCAACAATCTCGCCATCGTCGGCCGTCAGCACCGGATTCACGAAGCCAAAGCGCTCGATCGACGCAGCAACCTCTCGACGCGAAGCGCGAAGCATGTGAGGCCTACGTTACGAGCCAGCGTCACGCCGGATGGATCGCGCTCACCGAAATGTGCGACGACGGAGGCCTCTCGGCCGGCACGATAGAGCGTTCGGCCCTGCAGCGGCTACATTCCAATATCAAGGCTGCCAAGGTTCAGATCATTGTCGTTTACAAGGTCGACCGCCTAACCCGGTCGCTCGCCGACTTCGCGAAGGGGGCGCCCGGGAACCAAAACCCATGTTTCACCAATCGGAAACCCGCAAATGCCCCCATCTCAGCACGAACTTTTTAAAGGGCTCGCTCGCTGGACAAATTCGCTCCCTTCATCGCGACAAAGGCACCAAGCCCGACAAACTCGCGGAATTCCAACAGGCGTTCAAAAATCGGGATATCCCTACGCAAGGCGTCCAACTCACCCCGCAAGTCCGCGCGAAAGCGGTGGAACTCGGCATCACTCTGCGCGGGAACACGGCGAAGCCGTAACATCAAGCGCCAGGCTTGCACACAACCTCAAAGCGGGTTAAGCGCCTGCGGTGTGCCGGGAGAAATAGAAAATCGAGCCGCTCAAGACGGTGTTAACATCAATCGCGACGAACGCACGGTCGCTCCTGGCAGATGCCCGAGCTCCTATGCGAGCATGGACGATATGCACGCGCGGCAGCCCTCGCCGTGCTCGCTGTAGAGGAGGTCGGAAAGTTCAATTTGCTGAAAGGGGATAAAGCAGAAGCGCAACGGGCAATGCGATATCACCCGCCGAAACAACGCGCAGTGGCATCTTTCGTAATAGCAGAAGCCGCGTTTGACGCGTATGAGCACACGCTGCATGCAATCGGCCTGGGTACGATGCGTATTTACTGAAGACGTCACCCCCGCAGGACAAAAATGGATCGACAGCCAAGGTGGGTGGGACAAGGTTTCCGAGAGATTAAAATCAGATACGCCACTTCTGGAGAATATGGCCGAGGCTTGTAAAACTGTGGCTCAATCCGGGTTAGTTCGAGAAACGCTGGCAGGCACCTTATCAAGATGGAAAGAGCGTGGCTTTTATGTTGATGTGTCTAGCACACAGGAACTGCTGTCGGACCCAAATGAGCTGACGAAAGAACAAGCGGAAGAATGCCTGGCGTATGCCAAGAGCGCAATCACCAAACTTCTAAAGTAAATCTAACCGCCAAAATAAGACTGGGTTAAAACAAGGATCAATCCATCTTTTTAGGGTTATTCCCCTCTAGACCTGCTCCGAGGCAATGACCGAGCATTTGGCGGCGCGTTCAAGGCTCGGGTACGAGCAATGGGCATCCGGGACCGGCCCACCTCGTTTCGCTCGCCCTGGCAGAACGGATATGCTGAACGCTTGATCGGGTCGGTCCGGCGCGAGTGCACTGATCATTTGATCGCGTTCGACGCGGATCACCTTCGCCAAATCCTTGCGAAATACGCCATCTATTATAACGAGGTGCGAACGCATGCTTCGCTCGGGAAGGATGCGCCCTACACACGCCCGATCGCGCGGTTCGGGAGACGTCGTTGCGCATCCGATCCTTGGCGGGCTACATCATTGGTACGCTCTTTCAGAATCTTGATTTCGGAAGCGACAGGGGCTATGGGGTTCGTTTTCCACAACTTCATATCACATTCCCCGCCGCGAAGCCAGTCCGTTCAAGCGCCCTCATTCAATTCACCGCACCCCAATCCCATCTGGAAGGTAAGGATGAGCAGTTACGTGCATCGGGCTTTTTTTAAATAAACGAATGAACGTGACCATGCCGAAACATGCTGTAACGGACCGCTTTGGGTCACTTTCTCGCCTTGACGAGGCTCCAAAAGCCACTTTTCCGCCCGTGCTTTTGCGACAGCGCGGCGCGATAGGCGTGATGCGGATGAATAGAGCTTGCAGCATCTCCATGCGCCGCGAGCGCATCGAGTTTTTCCAGATACCGGGCCGCATGGCCATAGGCGGGAGAACGCGCCCCGGTCGAGGATATCGTCGAGAAGGGCGCGGTACAAAATCGTGGCCGCCAGCGGATGATCGGGTTCCAATGTTTCTGCCGCCACAAATAGCCCTTCGTAATGGCGGCCTTCCCATTCGGCGCGCCGATCGAGGACGAGCTTCGCCGCCAGGTCGAGACGTGGCCAATTCAGAAAAAACGCCAGGGCGCGATATTTCTGCTCAAAGGCGATCGCGTGGGCGAAGGCTTTGTCGAGCACATCGAATTCGGCAAAATCGGGCAGACGGGCGATATGATCGCGCAACATGCCGATATCGAGCGTCGTCTCGAAGGTTTTCCATCTCAAGTCTTGCGCCGTTGTACGATCACCCATCGCCTCGAAATCCAGATTTCCAGGCGCGTGCGGGCGAGATCCGGTACGTCGCGTGGGCTCGAGCCATCGGCGAGATCGTCATAGGTCATGACCTTCAAGCCCGGCCGGCCGCGCTTGCGAACCCATCCGAGCGCTTCGCTATGACGACCGGCGTCGCACAATCGCTCGGCAATTGCCATCGTGTCGCGATGCCCGTCCGGCCGGCTCTTCTCCAGGGCGATGAAGGCGTCAACGTCATGCCGGCAGTCGGCGATCGCCTGGCGCAGACGGATGATCCTGTCTGTCTTCGCGCGCCTTTTCCAGTTCCTGTCCGCGTCCTTGATCGGCCGAGGGATCGCTCCGCCTCAATGAGGCGCTCGTCCCAATGATCGACGGCATGCGCCGGCAAGTGCGCGACGAGTTCCGGCATGATCGTAGAAAAGAAGCCGTAGTCGTCGGAAACAGTCAGAGCGAAAAGCCGATCCGGGATCGAAGCCTTATCAGCTTGCTCGAGCCACCAGACAAGATCCGGGAGAGCAGCGGCGGCCGCATGATAGACGTTCTGGAGGCGGCCGTTCAAATCGTCGATCCGCTCGAACACCCGATCGGCGGTCGAGGGGAACCGCACGAGCCGGTCGACGGCGGCGTCAGGATCCGCTGCCGCCAGTTCGCCGGTGATGGTCGCCAAAGTGGCGGCAATGTCGGCGGTGAAAGCTTTGGCCTTTTCCCAGTCGACGAAGGCTTTGGCGCGATCGAGGCCCGCGAGGCGCTTGTCGATTATCGCGGCGACCGCCGCCGGGCCCTTAGTCGCGGCGAGCGCGGCCGCGACGAGCTTCCGGAACGCAGCATTGCGCTTTGCCTCGCCGATCACCAGTCTGGCGAGCT
>CAWCFH010000002.1:0-56112 GCA_963794885.1 uncultured Actinomycetota bacterium | reverse complement strand
CGACGCGTCGCCGTATCTGGCCGGCTCGCGTTGTGCCGGGTGCACAACGGGACGATCCGCAAGGGCCAGCAGGTCGCGTGGTGCCGCGCCGACGGATCGGTGCAGAAGGTGAAGATCACCGAGCTGTTGGTGACGCATGCGTTGGAGCGGGTGTCCGCGGAATCGGCCGGGCCGGGCGACATCATCGCCATCGCCGGTATCGAGGGCATCACGATCGGCGAGACGTTGGCCGACGCCGACGATCCGCGTCCGCTGCCGGTGATCACGATCGACGAGCCGTCCATCTCGATGACGATCGGCATCAACACCGCACCGTTGGCGGGGGAGTCCGGCTCGAAGCTGACCGCACGGCAGGTGATCAACCGGCTCGAGGCTGAGCTCGTTGGCAACGTGTCGATCCGCGTGCTGACAACGGAGCGGCCCGACACCTGGGAGGTGCAGGGCCGCGGCGAGCTGCAGTTGGCGATCTTGGTCGAGATCATGCGCCGTGAGGGTTTCGAGATCACTGTCGGCAAGCCGCAGGTGGTCACGCGCACGATCAACGGCAAGCTGCACGAGCCGATGGAGCGGATGACGATCGACGTCCCGACCGACTACCAGGGCGTGGTCATCCAGTTGCTGGCGCTGCGCAAGGGACGGCTCGAGCAGATGGTCGACCACGGCACCGGGTGGATCCGGATGGAGTACCTGGTACCCGCTCGCGGGCTGATCGGCTTCCGCACCGAGTTCCTCACCGAGACGCGGGGGACGGGCCTGCTGCACCACGTGCACGAGGGATACGAGCCCTGGACCGGCGACATCCGCACCCGTCCGACTGGTTCTCTGGTCGCCGACCGGCGCGGGGCGACGACGGGGTTCGCGCTGGCCAACTTGCAGGAGCGCGGCGTGATGTTCGTCGGCCCCGGCACCCAGGTGTACGAGGGCATGATCGTCGGCGAGAACTCGCGCCAGGACGACATGGACGTCAACCCGACGAAGGAGAAGAAGCTCACCAACATGCGGCAGTCGTCCGGCGACGTGCTGGTGCCGCTGATCCCGCACCGGGTGCTGTCGCTCGAGCAGGCTCTGGAGTTCTGCCGTGACGACGAGTGCGTCGAGGTGACGCCGGCGACCGTGCGGCTGCGCAAGGTGCTGCTGCTCGCGCAGGACCGCGAAAAGCAAAGAGGCCGCGCCAAACGCTCGTCCTAGCCCTGGTTTGCACCCAATACGGTCGCTATATCGCGCTCGCACGCGCATATAGCGGCCGCTACGGGTGCAAACCGGGTGTGCGCCGCACGGTCCACCTGCGATCGGGCGATCCTGGACGAAATCCACGAGCGTAGGCCGCTCGTAGGCGGTCGGCGACCTTGTCGAACGCGTACAGATCCGACCAGCCCCAGCGCACGGTGATCAGGCCGGTCTCGCCGAACTCCTTCTCGCGCCGACGCTCATCGACGATTGCCTCGGCGCCGTCTTCGTACTTGAGGTCGCCGTCAGATTCGCCGACCACGCCGAACTCGTCCCAGTAGAAGTCACCCCTGCCGATGAATCGACCGAACTCGTCGCACAGCACGACTTGCGGGCGCGGGGCTGGGAGACCGAATGCGGCGATCCGCAACCTGCTCAGCGATTCCAACGGCGATTCGGTGGCCCCGTCCGCGAACGCGAGCACGATGCGCGCAGCCTTGCGACCCGGCCAGCTGGAGCACACCTCGAAGGCGCCGGCCAGTTCGGACCCACTCGCCAATCCTTCGTGCAGGACGTAGTCAGCTGCTACTACACCTGCTGCTACGCCGTGCTCCCGCGCGATATCCATGACAGTCCGTGCTGGTGCAGTGACGGCGAGGTCGTCGAGCAGCACGACATCACCCTCGGGAAGCGTCGCGCGGTGCAAGTGGACGTGCGCCAGGCCGCGCAGCGCAGTCCCGGACTGAACCGTCAAGCAGGGCTTGCTCAGCGGGCCGATCGTCGGGACGCCGTGCGCGATCGCCGCAGCCAGGTGGCTGATCGTTGCGCGTGGACAGGTCAGGGCAGATGCCTGTGCGAGCAGCAGGTGTGCCTTCTCGGCGCGATCGCGCGCGTGAGTCCCCGGCCGGTCGTCCAGCGGTCGACTGACGACGTTGCGGTGCGGTCGGTCGAGATCGCCGAGTCGTACGGCATGCCGTTGTGCGGACCGGGTCCAACCTGCCGAGGCCAAGGCGTCCGCTCTGGTCGGGCCGTCCGGGACTGGCGGACGAGCTGCGGCGCGGGTCGGCCGCCGATGGGGTTTGCGTGGCATGGCGTCGAAGCTGACGCAATCGCGAAATACGCGTCGGCCGCCGTCCACATCAGCCGACCCGTCCACAGATTGGCGGGCAGGCCGGTTTGCACCCGCCGCGGCTGCTATTTAGCCCGATCGACTCCATATAGCGGCCGCGGTGGATGCAAACGGGTTCGCTAGGGTCGCAGGCGTGCCGAGCGTGGACCCCCTCGTCGAGCGCATGCGCGGATTCGGGACGACGATCTTCGCCGAAATGTCCGCGCTGGCGCTGCGCACCGGCAGCGTCAATCTCGGTCAGGGCTTTCCGGACACCGACGGCCCAGCCAGCCTGCTCGATGCGGCCGCGCGCGCGATCCACACCGGCCACAACCAGTACCCGCCTGGGCCTGGCATCCCCGAACTGCGCAGTGCCATCGCGGCTCACCAGCGCCGCTACTACGGCCTGGAATTCGACCCCGACACCGAAGTGCTGGTCACGGCCGGCGCGACCGAGGCGATTGCCGCCGCGCTGCTTGCACTGGCCGGACCGGGCGACGAGGTGGTGGTGTTCGAGCCGTACTACGACTCGTACACCGCCTGCATCGCGCTCGGCGGCGCTGCGCGACGAACCGTGACGCTCGATCGGGTCGAGGGCGGCTGGACCTTCGACCCGGCCGCGCTCGATGACGCAATCGGCCCACGATGCAAGGCGATCTTGCTCAACACCCCGCACAACCCGACCGGCAAGGTGTTCACCGGTGCCGAACTGCAGACGATCGCGGACGCTGCCATCCGGCACGACCTTCTCGTCATCGCCGACGAGGTGTACGAGCACCTCACCTTCGATGGCCTGCGCCACGTGCCGATCGCGACGTTGCCCGGAATGCGCGACCGAACCGTGACGATCTCCAGCGCCGGCAAGACGTTCAGCGTGACGGGCTGGAAGATCGGCTGGGTATGTGCCGCGCCGCCGTTGCTGACCGCGGTGCGCACCGTCAAGCAGTTCCTGACCTACGTGAACGGCGCGCCATTCCAACCCGCCGTGGCGGGCGAGCTCGGCGGTGACCTCGATGCGCTGTCGGCGCAGCTCGAGGTGCAACGCGACCTCCTCTGCGACGGGCTTGCCGATCTCGGCTTCGATGTGATCCGTCCACAAGCGACGTACTTCGCGACCGTCGATGTCGGCACGAACGCCGTCGAGTTCTGCCGAGAGCTCCCGGCGCGCGCCGGCGTCGTCGCCATCCCGAGCAGCGTCTTCTACGATTCGCACGCCGGTGACTCGTTCGTCCGGTTCGCGTTCTGCAAACGCCCCGAGATCTTGCAGACCGCACTGACCCGGTTGAAGGCGCTGACGTGATTCTCACTCGTGGGCCGATGCTGTCCGGTTCGCCGGATATGCAACCGACCGGGAACGGAGCCGATGTCGGCAAAGCACCGCGCAGGCACTACGGTTTCGCAGCAGCGAGCGGGAACATCGTGAAATTCGGACAGACGTTGACCGTTCCGGAGGACTTGCCCGGAGGCGCGACACGCCCGAATATCGCCCTTATTAACTCTTGGTCACGATCGGCAGAGCGCCTTGCCACGGCTAACTGAAAACGACTTGAGTTCGACAGATGGCTCCGGGACAGATCGTCCCCGGACGGCAGCACAGGAGGTCACTCACAAGTGAAGGTCCAGACGGGTAAGGCGCTAATTGCCAGCGCCGCCGCCCTCGCGCTCGCGCTAACCGCGTGCTCGAGCAGCGGCGGAAGCAGCACGCCAACCAACAGCAGCAGCAACACCGGTGGGGCGTCGAGCACGCCACCGAGCGGCACCACGACGTCGGGCGGTGGCAACGGCACCCAGTTCCAGCCGGGCACCGGTGCATTCGCGGCCTGCACGTCGGACCCGAACACGTGCAACTCCGGTACGCCGAAGCAGGGCGGCACCGTCACCTACGTCCTCGAGAAGACGATCCCTGGCTGGAACGTCAACACCGCGAACTCCGGCGTGTTCGAGTTGGCCGAGGTCGAAGACGGCGTGCTGCCGACGGTCTACAACGCCTCCCCGGACCTCAAGCCATTCCTGAACACCGATCTGGTGACCTCCGCCAAGCAGACGGTCAAGAACGGTAAGCAGACGCTTGTCTACAACATCAACCCGAAGGCTGTCTGGAGCGACGGGACGCCGATCACCTTCGACGACTTCAAGTACATGGCCGACGCGAGCAACCCGACGACCTGCCCGAAGTGTGGGCCGGCGACGACCGCGGGTTACGCCAACATCGCGAAGATGACGGGATCCAACAACGGCAAGACCGTCACGATCGAAATGAAGACCCCGTTCGCGGACTGGCAGGGCATGTTCGGCGCGCTGCTCCCGGCGCACATCGCCGCGCAGCACGGTGGCGTGAGCGGCGCCGGCCTGGCCACGTCCTTCACGTGGTTCGACAAGACCGTGCCGACCTGGTCCGGTGGCCCGATGCTCATCTCGAAGTACGTGAAGGACACTTCGATCACCGAGGTGCCGAACCCGAAGTGGTACGGCAAGACCAAGTCGTCGCTCGACTCGGTGATCTTCCAGATCATCACCGACCAGACGCAGGAAGTCCCGGCGCTGCAGAACCACGAGGTCAACGCGATCTACCCGCAGCCCAACTCCGACATCGTGCAGGCCGCTAACGCGTTGCAGGGTGTGCAGACTGCTACCGGTACCGGCCTCGTGTGGGAGCACCTCGACCTGAACGAGGCGAACAAGTTCCTCGCCGACAAGGTCCTGCGGACTGCGATCTTCACGGCAATCAGCCGGCAGTCGATCATCGCCCGAACCGTCGGCCAGTTCGACCCGGAGATCAAGCCGCTCGGCAACCACATGTACCTGCCCGGCCAGGCCGGTTACAAGGACAACGTGACCTCGACCGGCCAAGGCTCGGGCAACGTGGACAAGGCCAAGCAGATGCTGACCGCAGCGGGTTACACCGGTGTCGGATCATCGCTGAAGACGAAGGCCGGGGACGCCGTGACGCTGAACTGCCTGTATTCGGCAGGCAACACGGTGCGCCAGTCCGAGTGCCAGATCGTCCAGCAGACGCTGGGCCAGCTCGGCATCCAGGTGGGCCTCAAGACGTCGACCGACCTGCACGAGCTGTCCTCGGGTGACTTCGACATGGTGGTCTTTGCCTGGCAGGGCGCGCCGTACGTCGTTGCCGGTGCCCAGCAGATCTGGGAGCTCAAGGGTGGCGCCGACTTCGGCAAGAACAACGACCCGGCGCTCGAGAGCCTGATCAACAAGGCTGCCCAGTCGACGGACCCGGCAAAGGTTCAGGACTCTGATGAACCAGGCAGACGTCAAGCTCACCGCTGACGCCTACGTGCTGCCGCTGTACCCGAAGCCCTCGTTCCTGGCCGCAGACACCAACGTGGTGAACCTGCGCAACAACGCCACGAGCGTCGGCCCGCCGTACAACGTGCAGGAGTGGGGTCTGCACAGCTGACCTCAGGGCTTAGGCTGCAAACTAGCGCTATTGCCTGAACGAGCAATGCCCCCGGAAGCAACCGCTTCCGGGGGCACACTCGGGCCTCGGAGGTCAACACATCATGTTGGTGTTCGTGATCCGGCGGGTACTGGTCTCGATTCCGGTTCTCATCGCGTCGACCCTGCTGACCTTCCTGCTGGTGAAGGTCTCAGGGGATCCGCTGCAGTATCTGCGGACCCGTAACCCGCGTCCGTCGCAGCAAGTCATCAACCTCGCGGCCGACCGGCTGTACCTGAACCACTCGTGGCCGGCGCAGTACTGGCACTGGATCACGAACCTGATATTTCACGGCCAGTGGGGGCCGGCCGCGCGCGACGTGACGGTGGGCAACGTCGGCACCGAGTTGATGCCGGCGCTTGCTCGTCACCGCGCGCCTGGTCGCCGCCTCGGTGATCATCGCGCTGATCCTGGCGGTCATCACCGGCGTCCTCAGCGCGGTGCGGCAGTACACCATTCTCGACTTCACCACGACGACGTTCGGATTCCTGTTCCTGTCGATGCCGGTCTTCTGGTTCGGCATCCTGCTCAAGCAGGCGGGCATCTGGTACAACACCAAGACCGGGACGCAGACGTTCTTCACCATTGGCGACCGCTCTGACGTCATCACCGACCACTCGGCGTGGGGCACCTTCAAGGACATCGCGGGCCACTCGATCCTGCCGGTTATCGTGCTCGGCCTGGCCGGCTACGCCTCGTGGAGCAGGTTCACCCGGGCGTCGATGCTCGAGGTACTCGGCAGCGACTATGTGCGCCTCGCGCGCGCAAAGGGCTCAGCCGGCGGGCCGTGCTGATCAGGCACGCGCTGCGCACCGCGCTGATCCCGCTGGCCACCGTGACTTCGCTCGACATCGCGGCCCTGCTCGGCGGGGCGGTGATCACCGAGACGGTGTTCCAGTGGCATGGCATGGGATACGTATTCCTGACAGCCATCACAGAATACGGACTCCAACGTGATGCTGGGCTGGCTGCTGGTAGCAGCGGTCATCGTCATCATGTTCAACCTGATCGCCGACCTGCTGTACGGCGTTCTCGACCCGAGGATCCGGAATGCCTGAGCCGTCCGACACGAAGGTCGCCTCGGTAACAACCGAGAAGCCCGCAGCGCCCAGGCACGACCGAGAGTTCGCGGTCAAGGAGCGGTCGCAATGGAAGATGGCATTTCGCCGGTTCCTCAAGCATCGGGTCGCCGTCGTCAGCATCTTCGTGTTCGTGCTGCTGGTGCTCTTCGCGTTCGTCGGACCGCACTTCTGGCAGTTCTCCTACACGCGGTTCACCGATGACCTAAGTCAGGGGCCGTCGCGCAGGCATCCATTCGGCACTGACAGCAACGGAAGTGACGAAGTCGCGCTGATCATGCGCGGGACTGGGCAGTCGCTGAAGGTCGCCTTCACCATCGCTATCGTCGGAACCGCCGGCGGGGCGATCTGGGGGGTTTTCGCCGGCTACCGCGCGGGCGTCATCGACAGTGCGCTGATGCGTCTTGCCGACTTGATCCTCACCATTCCGGGGCTGGCGATTGCGGCCGCTCTTGCCTACAACTTCGGTGGATCCTGGTGGACGATCGGCCTGATCCTTGCCTTCACCTCGGCACCCTACGTGGCGCGTGTTGTGCGCGGCGTCGTGCTCTCCCTGCGCGAACGCGAGTTCGTCGAGGCTGCGCGCGCCTTGGGCGCGTCCAACACCCGAATAATGTTCCGGCACCTGCTGCCGAACACGGCGCCGGTGCTCATCGTGAACGCGACCCTGCTGGTGGCGACAGGCATCCTGGCCGAAACCGCGCTGTCGTACGTCGGCTTCGGCATCCGCTCGCCTGACACTTCGCTCGGCGTCCTCATCACGACCGCTCAGGGCGCCGTCGACACGCGGCCGTGGTTGTTCTACTTCCCGGGGTTGTTCATCATTCTCATCGCGCTCTCGGTGAACTTCATCGGCGACGGATTACGCGATGCACTCGACCCAAGGCAGAACAGGGAGCGCCGATGACGGTCGAGATCAACGTCGAGCCTGAGCCGTCCGACGAAGATGCGCTGCTAGTAGTCGACGATCTGACGGTTTCGTTCCCGACCGACGACGGCATCGTGCATGCCGTTCGCGGCGTGAGTTACAAGATCTACCCCGGCCAAGCGATGGGGATCGTCGGCGAGTCCGGCTCGGGCAAGTCGGTCAGTTCGATGGCGATCATGGGCCTGCTGCCGAAGAACGCGCGGATCACCGGTTCCGTGCGCTTCCGGGGGCGCGAGTTGCTGGGTCTGGGCGAGAAGGACTACTCGAAGATTCGCGGCAACGAGATTGCCATGATCTTCCAGGATCCGCTCACCTCGCTCAATCCGGTCTACAGCATCGGCTACCAGATCGCCGAGGCCGTCCGGGCGCACCACGACGTGTCCAAGGACGCCGCGCGCGATCGCGCGATCGAGTTGCTCGGAATCGTCGGCATCCCGTTCCCGGAGCAGCGCGTCGACGCCTATCCGCACGAACTGTCCGGCGGGATGCGGCAGCGGGTCGTGATCGCGATAGCGATGACCAACGATCCGGACGTGATCATCGCCGACGAGCCGACGACGGCGTTGGACGTCACGGTGCAGGCGCAGGTGCTCGAGGCGCTCGAGGCGGCGCGCGAAGCCACCGGTGCC
Source organism: uncultured Actinomycetota bacterium (assembly GCA_963794885.1). Taxonomy (GTDB): domain Bacteria; phylum Actinomycetota; class Actinomycetes; order Mycobacteriales; family Jatrophihabitantaceae; genus RYN-133. The sequence goes on along the minus strand of CAWCFH010000002.1, from coordinate 47,744 downwards.
GCGCTCGTGCTGATCACGCACGACCTCGGCGTCATCGCCGGCCATGCCGAGCGCATCTGCGTGATGTACGCGGGCAAGCTCGTCGAGACCGGGACGACCGAGGACGTCTTCTACCGCCCGCGCATGCCCTACACGCTCGGGCTGCTCGGCAGCCTGCCGCGCATGGATGAGGAGCGGCAGGAGCGGCTGACCCCGATCAAGGGTGCGCCGCCGTCGCTGCTCAACCTGCCGCCCGGTTGCCCGTTCACGCCGCGCTGCCCACTGGCTGCGGACATCTGCGACCGCGAGGAGCCGTCGCTCGAAGAGGTACATGGCACCGGGCATGCCGCGGCCTGTCACTTCCGCGACCGCGTCGCCGATGTCGAGGCATCGGACATCTTCGGCACCGATCCGGACGACTCGACGATTCTCCCGAAGGATCCCGAGGTGGCGTCATCGTGACAACCTCCTCGGTGGATATCGGGAAGCACAAAGCCGACGACAACAGCGGCACCGCGTCGCGACCGTCGGGGTCGGGCGAGCCAGTGCTGTCGGTGCGCGGCCTCGGCAAGCACTTCCCGATCCGCTCGAACGGCCTCATCCGGCGCAAGGTGGGCGACGTACACGCCGTATGTGACGTCTCCTTCGACATCTACGAGCGCGAGACGTTGTGCATCGTCGGCGAGTCCGGGTGCGGGAAGACCACCACCGGACGGCTCGTCCTCAACCTGATCCCGGCCAGCCACGGTGAGGTGATCTGGCGCGGGCAGGATCTCACCAAGCTTTCCGCCGGGCAGATGCGTCCGCTACGCCGGGACATGCAAATCGTGTTCCAGGATCCGTTCGCCTCGCTCGACCCGCGCATGACGGTGAACGAATTGGTCGCCGAGCCATTGCGCATCCACGGGATCTATCGCGGTGAGCACGGCGGACGTTCGCAGGTGCGCGACCTGCTCGCGCAAGTTGGCCTGAACCCCGAACACGGCGCGCGCTACTCGCACGAGTTCTCCGGCGGCCAACGCCAGCGCATCGGCATCGCGCGCGCGTTGGCGCTCAAGCCGAAGATGCTGGTGCTCGACGAGCCGGTGTCCGCGCTCGACGTGTCGATCCAGGCCGGCGTCATCAACCTGCTCGAGGATCTGCAGTCAGAGTTCGGCCTGGCGTACATGTTCATCTCGCACGACCTGTCAGTCATCCGGCACATCGCCGACCGGATCGTGGTGATGTACCTCGGCAAGGTCGTCGAGTCCGCTGATGTGGACGAGCTGTTCCGCCGCCCGTCGCATCCGTATACGCAGGCGTTGATGTCGGCGATCCCGTTGCCGGATCCGCGCAAGGAACGTGAGCGCAAGCGCATCCTGCTCACCGGCGACGTCCCCAGCCCGGTGTCGCCGCCGAGCGGATGCCGGTTCCGCACGCGCTGCCCGAAGTTCCGCGACGAGCTGACCAACACCCAGCGCGAGTGGTGCGTCAACGTCGAGCCGGTACTCGAGACCAAGTTCGAGAACCACATCGCTGCGTGTCACTTCGCGGCCGCCCGCACGGACATTCTGGAAATCGGTGAGGACCGCCGGCCCGAACAGCTGTCCCTGTCGAAGTGGCCCACCGACCGGCCCAGCGACGAGCTCGCATCGAAGCCGATGGCCTGCATGCCCACCGCCGGCCCGCGCGAGCCGACCCGGTTGAGCAAGGACGTGATCGTGGACGAGGAAGGCGAGCTCGTCGTGGAGGGCGGGTCCAGCTGAGCGCGCGACGACTGCTGCTCGTCCATGCTCACCCGGACGACGAGACGATCGGCACGGGCGCGGTCATGGCCCGTTATGCCGCCGAGGGCGCGCACGTCACCCTGGTGACCTGCACGCTCGGCGAGCTCGGTGAGGTGCTGGTGCCCGAACTCGAGGGCATCTCCGCCGAACGCGCAGATCAGCTGGGCGGCTACCGGATCGCCGAACTCGCCGCTGCCATGCAGGTGCTAGGCGTCGAGGACCACCGCTACCTCGGCGGTGCCGGCCGCTGGCGCGACAGCGGCATGATGGACACTGCGGGCAACGACGATCCGCGCGCGTTCTGGGCGTGCGCCAAGGACGACGAGCTGTTCGCCGAAGCAGTCGGTCAGGCGGTTGCGGTGATCCGCGAGGTTCGACCGCAGGTACTGGTCACCTACGACGAGATCGGTGGCTACGGCCACCCAGACCACATCATGGCCCACCGCGTTGCGATGGCCGCGGCGCAGGCCGCCGCCGAACCCGGCGGCGAGGGCGAGCCGTGGACCATCCAGAAGATCTACTGGTCGGCACTGCCGAAATCGGTGTTGCAGCGTGGCATCGACGCGCTGAGAGCCGTCGGCGACGAGACGTTCTTCGACGGCGTCGAATCGGCCGACGACCTGCCGATGGGCAACCCGGACGATGAGGTGACGACTGCTGTCGACGGCCGCGACTTCGCGCAGGCGAAAGAGAACGCGATGCGCGCGCACGCCACGCAGATCGCCGTCGACGGGCCGTTCTTCGCGCTGTCCAACAACGTCGGGCTCGAGATGTTGGGCGTCGAGTACTTCCGCATCGTCCAAGGCGAAACGGCCGGCGAGCGCGACGCCGACGGCCGTGAGATCGACCTCTTCGCCGGCGTCGTGAGCGACGGATCGGAGATCGACGAGTGAGCGCGCGGGACGGCGCAACTGAAGGCGTCGCGATCGCGCTGTTGTGCGGCTGCGCATTGCTGAGTTCGTTGCTCGAGCTGGTCTTCCTCGGCCAGTTCTACATCGGCACGGCGATCGTGCCGGTGATGATCCTGGCCGCGCTGGTCGGCAACATCGTCTTGCCGTTGTGGGGCTTTCGCACCGTCGCGCGACTCAGCGGCGCAGTGCTGCCGCTGGTGTTCTGGCTGATTCCGATGCTCGCACTCACGATGTACAACCGACCCGAGGGCGATCTGTTCGTGATCGGGGAGTTCCATCAGGACACCGCGTTCTACGGGCTGCTGCTCCTCGGTGCGGCGGCCGGGTTCGGAACCATCGTCATGATCAGCGGCCGCGCCGCGCGGCCAGACGCGCAGGCGACGCCGCAGCGGCCCACCCCGAACGGCCGAGTGCCGGCGCGGAAAGGTCCGCCGCTCAGCCGGTGAACGGCTCGCGGTTGGCTTCCTGCAGTGCGTTCTGCACTGCGGCCACCGCTGCGTCGGGCAGGTCGGTCTCGATCAGCTCGGCGTTCGGGAACCGGGTGAGCTCGCGCTGCAGGTCTGCCACCGATACGTGGCTCACGAGCAGTGCAACCGCGGTGCGTCCCGGCGGAACAGTCGTGCGCAGTTTCTCGACCGTCTCGTCCTTGACGCCGGTGTCGACGAGCTTGGCCAGCAACGCACCGCCACCGGCCGACGCCGCACCGACCACGAGGCCGCCGATCGGGCCGCCGAACAGCGTGCCGAGCAGCAGTCCCCACACACCCGCGCCGAGGCCGGCGTGGCCGGGCGTGATGTCGGTCGTCTCCCGCACGTGCGACTTTCCGTCGGCGTCGCGTGCGATGAGGACGGCGTCATGCACCTGGATGTCGTTGCGCTGCTGCATGCCGGCCGCGGCGAGCAGGAACTCCTGTGCTCGCAGGCCGTCCTCGAAGGAGATGACGAGCAACTTGCTGTTGTCCGGTGGCTTCTGCGGCATGCTCCTAGCCTAGCCAGCGCCCGCCGGCTCAGTGTGCGGGCTCGGTGCGGTAGCGGTAGTCGTGGTGCACCCAGTAGCCGAGGCGCTCGTAAAGCGCGACGGCCGCTGCGTTGTCGGCGCTGACCTGCAGATAGCTGCGGCGTCGCCTCGCGCGCACGCCCCCACTCGAACAACGCGGCCATCACCGCGCGGGCCAGCCCCGAGCGCCGCAACGCGGGGTCGACCTCGACGGCGGTCACGCCGAGCCAGCCGTCGTCGATCGTTGCCCGGCCGATGGCGACAACCCGGCCGCCGTCGCGCACTGACGCAAAGCCCGACGGTGTCGTGGCGAAGCAGCAGCGCCCGTGCCACCGGGCTCGCCCCCGCGCCCTCGCGGTAGCGCGTGAACCAGGCGTCGTCGGGTTGGTCGGCGATCGTCACCGGGACGTTCGGGACGCCGCCGGCGCGCACCTGGTCGAGCCGTGCGGCCAGCACGTGCACGTCGTAGTCGGCGCGGCCAGCCACGCTCGGCAAGCTCAGCGTCGAGCAGTCGGCGTGCCTCGGTCGGCACGAGCAGCTTCAGCGGCAGCCCGCGCTCGCGGTACCACGCCGACGCCTGCGCGAGGGCGTCGTCGAGCGGCATCCCGGGTGCGCGCAGTGGCAGCACCGAGTTGGCGCGTCCGGTGAATCCGCCGGTGGCACGCAGCAGCCAACCGCCCAGCGGCGCAGTCTCAGCGGCGCGCCAGCCGGCAGCGGCCGCCGCCTCGAGGGCAAGCTCGTCTGCGGTCGAGGGCGGCGCGAGCCTCGCGATCGTGACCTCGGCCAGGGCGACCTCGATCGGGCCGTGCCGGCCTGAGATGACGGCGGTATCTGCGTCGAGCGCGACCAGATCGCCGACGACATCGGCGAACAATGGCCGGCCGTCCGGCCTGCGACCCTCGACACGGCGGACGCGTCACCCGGCGACCCAGCCAACTAGGCTCCAACACGACCGGCATACTAAGGGCCGCACCAGAGAGCGAATTCGACCCGGAGGACTCGCAGTGACTTACGTGATCGCCGAGCCGTGCGTGGACGTCATCGACAAGGCCTGCATCGAGGAGTGCCCGGTCGACTGCATCTACGAGGGCGGGCGGATGCTCTACATCCACCCCGACGAGTGCGTCGACTGCGGAGCGTGCGAACCGGTCTGCCCGGTCGAGGCGATCTTCTACGAGGACGACCTCCCGGACAAGTGGCGTGACTACACCGCGGCCAACGTCGACTTCTTCGACGAGCTCGGCTCGCCGGGCGGCGCGTCGAAGGTCGGCAAGACCGAGAACGATCCCGATTTCATAAAGGCTTTGCCCCCACAGGCCGAGGAGCACTGACTTCTGGCCGCTGCGGCTCTACCGTTGTCGGCGTGGTCGGGCTGTTCTGTGCGCTCGCGGCCGTTATCGCGCTCGCCGCGATGATCGACGTCCGTGACCGGGCTCGCGCCCGCCGGCTGCGCCAGGTGCGTGAGACGGTCCGTGCGCCGGCTGTGGGAGCGCACCCAGGCCGCCGGCACTGAAGAAGGCAACGATCGTGTTTCCGGTCGGCTGGGTCGCCCCGGATCGGTGCGTGCCGCTCAACCGGCTCAAGCAGCCGACCTAGATCGTCGCCATCGTCGCGACGACAGCGCCGCGACCGGCCGATTTTGCCGGCTGCCAGCCGCCCTCGCGAGACCAGCGCTTGCCGTGGTACTGCACTGAGTCGACGCCGAGTCGGTCGGCGTTCGCGACGAACCAGGCGACGGTTTGCCAGCCCGGCACCGGGTACTCGGACGGTCTTGCCGTGTGCGGTGGCGTGGTTGACGGGCAGCTGCTGGCGCAGCAGACCGACGACCTTCGCGCCGGCGGCGACCAGCGTCGGCTTGGCGAACGTGCACGAGATGGCGGCGGGCTTGTGGCCCTGCAACGCGTCGGCGAGGGCCTGTGCCTCGTCCTCATGCTGGGCGTACGCGCTGCCGTCGGCCGAGATCTGCACTTTCTGCACCGCTTCGGCGAGCGGCAGCTTCTGCCAATGCTTGATCCGGACGAGCGCGGCGAGGAACTCCGTCGTCGCTTCGGTGACGTCGTTGAGCCGCGACGCCACGCCGCCGCCCCAGCCCTGCGACGGGCGCTGCTGGAGCACGCCCACCGAATCGCGGTCGCCCTGCATTGGGTGCGAGGTTCTGCAGCTTGCTCTCCTGCAGCCCCGCGGCCAGGACGAGGACGGCCGCGCGCTCGGGCAGCGCCGGCTTGTACCGCGACACGGCGCCCACCATCGTCGATGCGACCGATGCCTGGTCGGTGTCGAGCTGATACTGACCGATGTCGCAGTGCGACGAGGTGAAGTGGTCCTGCGCAGTACGCCACAACGTGCGGATTCCGAAGAACGCCGCGAGCGCGACGACGACGATCGCCACGAAGACGATCGTCAGACGCGAACTGCGAGCGGCCATGGATCAGGCGTTGGCGTGCAGTACGTCGTTCAGCGCGACACCGGTGCCGGTACGCGGGCGAGCCTCGATCGCGCCGGTGACGCTGTTGCGGCAGGTAGAGCAGGCCGGGCTGTCCGGACAGCTCGTGCGGCCTTCACGGTCGTGCCGTCCGGCAGGGCGATCTTGGCGCCGGCCGTCACGTAGGTGCCGGCCTCGACCACGCAGTCGTCGCCGAGCGAGATGCCGATGCCGGCGTTGGCGCCGATCAGGCAGCGCCTGCCGACCGTGATCTGCGTGCGGCCGCCACCGGACAGCGTGCCCATGATCGAGGCGCCACCGCCGACGTCTGAGCCGTCGCCGACGACCACGCCCGCCGAGATCCGCCCCTCGACCATCGACGCACCGAGCGTCCCGGCGTTGTAGTTGACGAACCCCTCGTGCATCACCGTCGTACCGGCGGCCAGGTGGGCGCCGAGCCGCACCCGGTCGGCGTCCGCGATGCGCACCCCGGCGGGCAGCACGTAGTCGACCATCCGCGGGAACTTGTCCACGCCGAGCACCTGCACGGCGCCGTGGCGCAGCAGGGCGAGCCTGGTTCGTTCGAAGTTCTCGACTGCGCAGGGTCCGGCGCTGGTCCACACCACGTTGGGCAACACGCTGAAGATGCCGTCGAGGTTGAGACCGCGCGGCGCGACCAGGCGGTGCGAGAGCAGGTGCAGGCGCAGGTAGCCGTCCGGGACAGCAGCCGGCGGCGCGTCCAGGTCGATCTCGCAGAGCATGACCTCCCGGCGCACTCCGCGGGCGGCTGCACTGCCGTGCACGCCCGCCAGCGCGGTGAGGCCGTGGTCGGCCTTGGCACCGGCAGGCATCGGGCCGAGCTCCGGCGCGGGGTACCACGTGTCCAGCACCCGGCCGTCCTTGTCCAGGGTCGCCAGGCCGTAGCCCCATGCGGTGCGCTCGTCCACCCTGAAACCCTAACCAACACCACGCCATACGCTTGGACCGTGCTTGACCTTCACTCAGATGCCGCCGCGCTCACGGCTGCACTTGTCGATGTCGCGTCGGTGTCGGGGGACGAAGCGGAGCTGGCCGATCTGGTCGAGGACGCGCTGCGTGCCTACGCCGACGCTGACCGTCGAGCGCGACGGCAACGTGGTGCTCGCGCGCACCGATCTGGGCCGCGCGCCAGCGGTTGGTGCTGGCCGGACACCTGGACACCGTTCCGATCGCCGACAACGTGCCCTCGCGGGTCGAGGGCGACCTGCTGTACGGCTGCGGCACGCACGGACATGAAGTCGGGCCTGGCCGTGCTGTTGCGGGTCGCGCATCTGGTCGGAAGCGGAGCACTCGACCCACGGGTCGACCTCACCTTCGTGTGCTACGACTGCGAGGAGATCGAGGCGGCGCGCAACGGGCTGGGGCGGATCGCCCGCGAGCGTCCAGAAGCACTGGCCGGCGACCTTGCGGTGCTGCTCGAGCCGACCGACGGGCTGATCGAGGGCGGCTGCCAGGGCACGCTGCGGGTGACCGTGGACGTGCCAGGCGTGCGCGCCCACAGCGCCCGGTCGTGGCTGGGCAACAACGCGATCCACGCGGCAGCGCCGGTACTCGACCGGCTCGCCGGGTACCAGGCGCGCGAGGTGGACGTCGACGGCCTGACTTACCGCGAGGGTCTGAACGCGGTCGCCATCAGCGGCGGCGTGGCCGGCAACGTCGTCCCGGACTCCTGCCAGATCACGGTGAACTTCCGGTTCGCACCCGACCGTTCCGAGGACGATGCGTTCGCCCACGTCCGCGAGGTGTTCGACGGTTACCCGGTCGACGCTGACCGATTCGGCGCCCGGCGCCCGTCCCGGCCTCGACGGTGAACTGGCGAGGTCGATCGTGGCAGCGGTCGGCGGCGCAGCCGCGCGCCAAGCTCGGCTGGACCGACGTCGCGCGTTTCGGCGAGCTCGGCATCCCGGCGGTGAACCTCGGCCCGGGCGACCCGAACCTCGCGCACAAGCCCGAGGAGCACGTGCTGATCCCGCGCATCGGCGCCGTGGAGGACGCGCTCGTGCGATTCCTTCGGTGAGCGCACGGTGATCGTCGCCGCAGTGGCGCGCGACGCGACGCCACCGGTTCAGCAAGCCGGTCGTCGACGAGATCACGCTGCTCGCCGGGCTCGGCGTCGAGGGCGACAGCCACGCCGGGGTCACCGTGCAGCACCGGTCGCGGGTGCGCCGCGACCCGTCGCAACCGAACCTGCGGCAGGTGCACCTGGTGCACGCCGAGCTGCTCGACGAGCTGTGCCAGCAGGGTTTCCGCGTTGAGCCAGGCGCGATCGGCGAGAACGTGACAACTCGCGGCATTGCGCTGCTCGACCTGCCGACCGGCACTCGCCTGCGGCTCGGGCGAACAGCGATCATCGAGGTAACCGGCCTGCGCAACCCGTGCGTGCAGCTCGACCGGTATCAGCGACGGGTTGATGCAGGCCGTGCTGATCGCGCGATGCCGCACGGCGGGCTGGTCCGCCTGGCCGGGGTGATGGCGATCGTGCAGGTCGGCGGGGTGGTGCGCGCCGGGCGACCCGATCGCCGTCGAGCTGCCGGATCCGCCGCACGCCCCGCTTCAGCCGGTGTGAGCGCTGCACTAGCGTGCAGTGCGTGAGCGAGCGCAACGAGAGTCGGCCGTGACTGAGAGAACGGAGCACCAGCGCGGGCCGGTGCTGCTGCGCCGCAGCCAGATCGGCGCAGGCACCACCGATCAGCGGCTGCTCGACTCGCGCGGCCAGTCGGACTGGGTGCACACCGACCCGTGGCGGGTGCAGCGGATCACCGCCGAGTTCGTCGAGGGCTTCGGCCTGCTCGCCGAACTGCCCGCCGGCCGTGTCGGTGTTCGGGTCGGCGCGCACCAAGCCGGACACCCCGAGTACGCAGGCAGGCATCGCGATCGGCGCCGCGCTGGCGCGCGCCGGCTACGCGGTGATCACCGGCGGCGGCCCGGGTGCGATGGAGGCCGTCAACCGCGGCGCGTGCGAGGCCGGCGGCATTTCGGTCGGGCTCGGCATCGAGCTGCCCTTCGAGCAGACGGCTCAACGACTGGGTCGACATCGGCATCAACTTCCGGTACTTCTTCGCCCGCAAGACGATGTTCGTCAAGTACGCGCAGGCGTTCGTGATCATGCCCGGCGGCTTCGGCACGCTGGATGAGACGTTCGAGGCGCTCACCCTCGTGCAGACCCGCAAGGTGACCCGGTTCCCGGTCGTCCTCTACGGCATCGACGTACTGGAGCGGGCTGATCGACTGGTTGCGCACCAGCGCCGTGCCCGGCGGCAAGATCGGCGCGGCCGATCTCGATCTCATCCACCTGACCGACGACGTCGACGAGGCCATCGCAGCACATCGTCGCGTCGGAAAAGGAACTTTCCGAGCAAGAGCGCAACGAGGTGGCCGCGCTGGATCCGGAACGCAGCGCGGTCGCCGGCCCCGGCGCTGAGCGGCTCGGGGGGATGACGGCGCTCTGCGTCTACTGCTCGTCCTCGGAGTCGATCGACCCGAGCTACCTCGACGCTCGCTGACCGAGGTCGGGTCACGGCTGGCAGCCGGCGGGTCACTCGCTGATCTCCGGCGGTGGTCGCGTCTCGATGATGGGGGCCGTCGCGCGGGCCGCGCGGGCCGGTGGCGCATGGACGGTCGGCGTGATCCCCGAGCACCTGGTGCCCTTCGAGGTTGCCGATGTCGAGGCAGACGAGCTGATCGTGGTCGACACGATGCGCGAGCGGAAACGGATCATGGAGTCGCGCGCCGATGCGTTCCTCGCGCTGCCGGGCGGCATCGGCACGCTCGAGGAGCTGTTCGAGATGTGGACGTCGCTGTCGTTGGGCATGCATGCGAAGCCGGTCGCCGTCCTCGATCCGGACGGGCTGTTCGACCCGCTCTGGACGTGGCTGGACGCGCTGATCGACGCAGGGCTTCGTGCGCCGCGCCGCGCTCGACGTGCTGATCCGGACGCGCACCGTCGACGAGGTCTTCGCCGCGCTGCGCCTCTAGCGGTTGCGCGGGATTCCGGCGCCGTGTTGCTGGAACCGCATCAGGTGCTCGTTCTCGTACGCGACGCGCTGCGCCGTGCCGTCCAGATCGCGGAACATCTGCTTGAGCACGCGCACGCCGCCGGGATGCTGCGCGGCGACCTGCTCGGCGAGGTCCATCGCGATGGACTCGGCATCGTCGGCATCGGCGGTGCGCTGCAGCAGGCCGAGGACGACGGCCTCGACCATGCTCAGCGTGCGGCCGGTGAGCACGAGATCCTTCGCGCGGGCGACGCCGATCAGCGGAGCCAGCCGGGCCGGCCCGACCGGGACGCCGAGCCGGGCGCCGGCCCACGCCAGCTTGAGGTTGTTGCCGCCCACGCGCAGGTCGGCTCCGGCGACGATCTCGGCGCCCGCGCCGACGCAGTTGCCCACGGCCACCGCGATGATCGGTACCGGGAACTCGTCCAGCCACGTGTACATCCGGGTGAACGCGGCCATCCGGGCGACCCCGCCGGCCTCGTCGAGCTGCTCGCCGACGTCGGCTCCGGCGCACAGCGCGGCCGGTGTCGGTGGTCGAGAACACGAGTACGCGTAGCGTCTCGTCGGCCGCGAGCTCGGCGAACCGGTCGTTGAGCAGGGCGAGGGTGGCGGAGTCCAATGCGTTGCGTTTGTCCGGACGGTTCAGCCGCAGGATGGCGATGTCGCCGCGGCGTTCGATGAGAACCTGGTCAGTCACGATTCACTCACGGCGGCCAGTCCACCACACCGAGCGGCGGATTCGAGCCCGGCCATGACACGATCGACACATGCTGACGCTGGCGCTGTACGGGCTGCTGGCACTGCTGCTTGCCGGTGCGCTGTTCCTGCTCGCGGCCTACCTGTTGCCGGCCGGCGAGCAGATCGCACCGCCGATCCGTGACGAGCCGCTCTGGGACCTGCCGTCCGGCAAGCGGCTCGACGCAGGACGACGTGGCCGCGGTCCGGCTGCCCGTGGCACTGCGCGGGTACCGCTTCGCCGAGACCGACCTGTTGCTCGACCGGTTGGCCGAGGAGCTGCGTGCGCGCGACGCGGAGATCGATCGGCTGCGCGAGCTGCGCAGCCCGTACCACTTCGCGGCCGAGCAGGAGGTCGCGTCGGAGGGTGCAGAGCCGGTCGACCTGACCAAGGAAGCGGATGACGACTGACCGTCCGCGCTGTGAGCTGGGCCAATTCGACGCCCGACTACGTCGCCTACCACGACGAGGAGTGGGGCCGTCCGCTGCACGGCGAGCGGGCGCTGTTCGAGCGGCTGTCCCTGGAGGCGTTCCAGTCCGGGCTGTCGTGGCTGATCATCTTGCGCAAGCGGCCCGGCGTTCCGCTCGGCGTTCGCCGACTTCGCGTCGACGCGGTGGCGGCCTTCGACGAGCGCGATGTGGAGCGGCTGCTCGCCGATGCCGGCATCGTCCGCAACCGCGCCAAGATCGAGGCAACGATCCGCAACGCGCAAGCGATCCGCGGCAGCGTCCCCGAAGGGCTGGACGAGCTGCTGTGGTCGTTCGCGCCGGCCGACCACGTCCGTCCGCAGACACTGGCCGACGTGCGGTCGACCGCACCCGAAGCCGTCGCGATGGCCAAGGAGCTGAAGAAGCGCGGCTTCCGCTTCGTCGGCCCGACCACCGCCTACGCCCTCATGCAGGCCACCGGGATGGTCGACGACCACGTCGCCACCTGCTGGCGCGCTTCGTCCTGACCGCTCTTGGCCGCGCTGCAGGGCCGCGCGCGGCGTGTCGCCCTGCTACGCGGCCAAGCGGTCAGCGGCCGGTGAAGGTCGGCTTCTGCTTGGCGACGAACGCGGCGGTGGCGTTGCGGTGGTCGGCGGTGGCTCCCATCGCGGTCTGCAGCTCGGCCTCCTTGGCCAGCGCCTCGGGCAGCGTCGCCGAGGCGGCGAAGGCCAGCGACTCGCGAATGGCGGCATAGGCCGCCGTCGGGCCGGCTGCGAGCCTGGCCGCGAGCTCGCGGGCGGCGGGCATGAGGTGGTCCGGCTCGAACACGCCGTTGACCAGGCCCATCTCGAGGGCTGCGTCCGCGGCGATCGGCTCGGCCAGCAGGCACAGCGCCGTGGCGCGGGCCGCGCCGACCAGACGCGGCAGGGTCCACGAGACGCCGCTGTCGAGCGACAGCCCGACGTTGGCGAAGGCGATCAGGAACCCGGCCTTGCTCGACATCAGCCGGAAGTCGCATGCGAACGCGAGCCCGGCGCCGGCGCCGGCCGCCATGCCGTTGACTGCCGCGATCACCGGCTTGGGCATCGTGGCCAGCGTGGTGATGATCGGGTTGTAGTGCTGGGTCACCGTGCTCAGCGGCGCGGGGTCGCCGGACTCGAGCGCGCTGACGTGCTCGCGCAGGTCCTGCCCGACGCAGAAGCCGCGGCCGTTGCCGGTGAGCACGACGGCGCGCACCGACTCGTCGCGGGCGATCGCGTCGAGTTCGGTGCCCAACGCCTCCTTGAGAGCGATCGACAGCGAATTCATGCTGTCCGGGCGGTTCAAGGTCACCGTTGCCACGCCGTCGGCACGCTCGATCAGCAGCTCGTCCGTCACGCCGAAGGACGTTACCGCTACCCGGCGTTGGAGGTGTGCGGCCCGATCAGGAAGAATGTTTCCTAGCAGCGACGCATTGTGAGCGTTCGGCTCACCTCTAGGAGGTACGCATGGCGGCCATGAAGCCGCGGACGGGCGATGGCCCGCTCGAGGTCACCAAAGAGGGGCGCGGGATCGTGATGCGCGTTCCCCTTGAAGGCGGCGGACGCCTCGTCGTCGAGATGACGCCTGACGAGGCCAGCGCCCTGGGCGATGCCCTGAAGTCGGTCGGCGCCTAGCCGGTTATTCGCCTCGGCCCCGGACCAGCGGTCCGGGGCCGAGGCATGCCTGGAGGTCAGAGACAGAGATGGCAGGATCGCTCGGATGAGCGACGCTTGCGCAGCGAATCATCGGTGCAGGAACCCTCTGCTGCCCGGAGCGAGCCTGCGGGGTCCCGGCGACTTCGCGCCTTTTGCCATTTCGTGGGGTGCCGATGCGAGGGTGGGCCGATGATCGAGGTGCGGCTGGCGGAGCCCGGGTGACGGCCGAGCCGGTGACCGAGACCGCGCTCGGCGACGGCCCTGCGCAAGGCGGCCGGCAAGCTGGCCCGCGATCTGGGTCCCGGGCGCACCGTGCTGTCGCGGCCGGGGCTGTCGGGCGAGCGGCTCGGCGGCATTCGTCGAAGGGCTCGCTCTGGGCGGCTACCGCTACACGCTGTCCACCAGGCCGACGCCGCCGAAGCGGACGGTCGAGCTGGCCGATGTGGCCGACGGCGCGGCGGTCGAGGCCGGGCTGCGGGCGGCGGCGGCGACCGCCTGGGCGCGCGATCTGGCCAACACGCCCGTCGTCGGTGAAGACCCCGGCCTGGCTGGGCCGGCAGGCCGCCGCCGAGCTCGGCGCGCTCGGCGTCGACGTCGCGGTGCGCGACGTCGACTGGCTCACCGAGCACGACTTCGGCGGCGTGCTCGCGGTGGGCGCCGGTTCGGCCGCTCCGCCGTGCCTGATCCACGCGACCTGGCGGCCCGCGCGGTGCTGCGCGCCGTGCCGCACGTGGTGCTCGTCGGCAAGGGCATCACCTTCGACACCGGCGGGCTCAACATCAAGCCCGGCGACGGCATGAAGACGATGAAGACCGACATGTCCGGCGGTGCGGCCGTGCTCGCGGCGCTGCGGCTGATCGCGGCGTCGAACACGCCCGTTCGGGTCACCGCGCTCGTCCCCACTGCCGAGAACTCCTTCGGTGCGTCGTCCTACCGCCCCGGCGATGTGCTGCGCCACGTCGGCGGCCGGACCGTCGGAGATCACGAACACCGACGCGGAGGGACGGATCGTGCTGGCCGACGCGCTGGCCTACGCGGCAGCGCGGCTGCGGCCGTCCGTCCTGGTCGATGTCGCCACGCTGACCGGCGCGATGAAGATCGCGCTCGGGCTGCACACCGGCGGCTTGTTCGCGACGTCCGATGACCTCGCCGCCCAGCTGATCAGTGCTGGCCAGGGCGCCGGTGAGCCGCTGTGGCGGATGCCGCTGTGCGCCGACTACGAGTCGGCGCTCGATTCCGACATTGCCGACGCGAACAACGCGCCGGGCAGTCCGGGCGCGATCACGGCGGCGCTGTTCCTGCAGCACTTCACCGGCGGGCTGCCGTGGGCCCATCTCGACATCGCCGGGCCGGCCCGGGCGACCAAGGACGACGGGATGATCAGCAAGGGCGCGACCGGCTTCGGCGCCCGCCTGCTCGCCCGCTGGGTGCGTGCGCTCTGATGACGGTCAGTGGTCAGTTCGCGCAGTCAGTGGTCAGTCGTAAGTGACCACTGCCGCCGAAACTGACCACTCACCGAGAGCTGGTACTGCCGCTCGTCGTCAGGATCGAGCGGGACGGGCCGCCCGCCCGCACCGACGCGCTGGAGGCGGCCGCCCGGGCGGTGCTCACCATGCTCACCGCGGACGAGCCGGACTGGCAGCCCGCGATCCGCGCCTGGGACGGCAGCCGCATCCGCAAGGTGGTCCGCCGAGCGCGGGGCGCGGAGTGGCGCCGCGCCGAGCAACTGCCGGGCATCACCGTCACCCAGGGCGGCGCAGAGGTGCGCGTGTACCCGCCGATCCCGGTCGACGGCTGGCCGCCGGAGCTGTCGCGGTTGCAGGTCGGCGGCACGAACCTCGACGATCCGGCGCCACCGCCGCCCGCAGTGCCGGGCATCGCGCTGATCCTGCTGTCGCCGCACGTCGAGATGAGCGCCGGCAAGGCGATGGCCCAGGCCGGCCATGCCGCGCAGCTCGGCTGGCGGTCGCTGCCGCGACGCAGTCGCGAACGCTGGCGGCGGGCCGACTTCGCGCTCGCGGTCCGCACTGCCTCCGACCGGCAATGGGGTGCCGCGCTGCGGGCCGGTGCCCCGGTCGTCCACGACGCCGGCTTCACCGAAGTGCAGCCGGACAGCCAGACCGCGCTTTTCGCCGGCTCTGCCTGACTGTCGGCCAACGATGCTTGAATCGTTGGCGATGATCACCAAGGACGGGACGGTCGACGCACCCCTGTCGCGCAACCGCGACTTCGTGATCTTGTGGGTCGGCGGCGCGGTGTCCGAGCTGGGCACGTCGATGAGCCAGCTCGTGTTCCCGCTCGTCGGGTACGCCATCACCCACTCGACCGTGCAGGCCGGCCTCGCGACAGCCGCGCTGGTGCTCGGCGAGGTCGTGCTGCGGCTGCCCGCAGGTGCCCTGGTCGACCGCGTCGCCCGCAGCCGGGTGCTGCTCGCGACCAACCTCGCCGCGGCCGCCGTCTACGGCAGCCTGGCGGTCGCGGTGCTCGCCGGGCACCTCACCCTGGCGCACCTGGTCGCCGCCGGATTCCTCAGCGGAGCAGCCGACGCCTTTGCCGCGCCGGCGACCTCTGCAACGGTGCGCACGCTCGTCCCCACCAACCAGCTGCCGCTCGCCTACACGCGCCTGCAGGCGCGTACCCGCGCGGTCCACCTGGTCGGACCGCCGGCCGGCGGCGCGCTCTACTCGCTCGCCCGCGGGCTGCCCTTCATCGTCGACGCGGTCAGCTACGCGGCCGAGGCCTTCGCCGTCACCCGGCTGCGCACGCCGCTGCCGGCGCCCAGCCGCGAGCGACGATCGATCACCGCCGACATCGGCGAGGGGTTGCGATTCGTCTGGGCCCACGTCGGCGTGCGCGCCATGATGATCTGGGGCGGGCTCTTCAACCTCACCGGGGGGTTCGTCTTCGTCGCGATCACCCTCCGGCTGATCCAGGCCGGCACCCGCCCGGCTGCGATCGGGCTGGTCGAGACCGTCGCTGCAGCAGCCGGGCTCGTCGGCGCGCTCGCCGCGCCGGCGATCATCTCGCGCGCGCCGACGGGGCTGACCGCGATCTGCCTGACCCTGGCCAACGCCGTGCTCGTGGTGCCGCTCGCGTGGACGACCAACGTGGTCGCGACCGGTGCGTTGCTCGCCGCCAGCACGTTCTTGATTCCCGCGAACAACGCCGGCATCTCGGCATACATGGTCTCGGTCGTACCGGACGAGCTGCAGGGCCGGGTCAACTCGGCCGCCGGGTTCATGTCCAGCGGCCTGGCACCGCTGGGCCCGGTGCTTGCCGGCGTGGCACTTGCTGCGCTCGGCGGCGGCACCCTCGTCCTCGGCGCCGTGCTTATCGCGGTGACGGTGGTCCCGCTGTTGGCGAGCCGAACGGTGCGCTCCCTCGGCCGGCCGGATACCTGGGCGAGCGCGGCCGGTGACTCAGCGTGAGTGTTGCGAGCACAGGCCGAACAGCTCGACGGTGTGGCTGATCTGCGTGTAGCCGGCCGCCGCAGCGACCCGCTCGGCCCAGGCCTCCACCTCCGGGCCGGCGACCTCGACGCTGCGGCCGCACAGGCGGCACACGATGTGGTGATGGTGCCCGTCGACCGGTGATGAAGCGGTGCCGCACAGCCGGTATTGCGACTCGCCGTCGCCGCGATTCACGACATCGGCCAGGTGATGCTCGACCAGCAGGCTGAGGTGCCGGTACACCGTGGTCAGCCCGACCCGGTCGCCGCGATGGCGCAGCTCGTCATGCAACTCCTGCGCGGTGCGGAAGCCGTCGGCCTCGCGCAATACGTCCTCGATGGCCGACGCCTGCCGGGTCTGCCGCACGCGCCCCGGTGGCGCGGAACGCTCGACCTCGGTCATCGGACGGATCTCCTCAGAGCAGCGATTCGTACAGCTCCACAGTACGGTGCGCGATCGCGCTCCAGCCGAACTCGTGCACCGCCCGCTCGCGGCCGGCCCGCCCCATCGCTTCGGCGCGCGCGGGATCGCGGCACAGCGCGTTCACGGCTTCGGCCAGCCCTGCCTCGAACTCCTCGGCGGCCACGGCAAGGTAGGGGACGAGCGTGCCGGTCAGACCGTCGGCGACCACCTCCGGGATGCCGCCGATCGCGGAGGCCACCACGGCCGTCTCGCACGCCATCGCCTCGAGATTCACGATGCCCAGCGGCTCGTACACCGACGGGCAGACGAAGACCGTGGCGTGTGTCAGCAATTCGCTTACCTCCGCGCGCGGCAGCATGTCGCGGATCCACACCACGCCGGTACGGGTCTGCGAGAGGCGAGCGACGGTCGCCTCGGTCTCGGTGGCGATGTCGGTGGTGTCCGGCGCGCCGGCGCACAGGATCAGCTGGATGTCCGGATCGAACGCCGCGGCGGCGTTGAGCAGGTGGCTCAGACCTTTTTGCCGCGTGATCCGTCCGACGAAGATCACCGACGGGCGGTCGCGGTCGATCCCGTAGCGATCGAGCGCGGCGTCGGAGGTGGCCGGCGAGTACAGGTCGGTGTCGATGCCGTTGTGGATCACGTGCACCCGCGCGGGGTCGACGAAGGGGTAGGCGTCCAGCACGTCGGCGCGCATGCCGTACGACACCGCCACGATCGCGCTCGCCGTCTCGACCGCCTGGCGCTCGGCCCACGACGAGATCTTGTAGCCGCCGCCGAGCTGCTCGGCCTTCCACGGGCGGGCCGGTTCGAGCGAGTGCGCGCTGATGACGTGCGGCTTGCCGTAGAGCGCCGAACCCCAGACGCCGGCCATGTTCGCGTACCACGTGTGTGAGTGCAGGACGTCGGCGTCGCCGAGTGCCGCAGCCATCTCGAGATCAACACCGAGGGTCCGCAAGGCGGCGTTGGCCTCGGCCAGCTCCGCCGGCGGGCGGTAGGCGCGGACGCCCGGTTCGTCGCGTGGCGACCCGAACGCGTGGACGTCCACGTCGACGATCCGGCGCAACTCGCGCACGAGGAACTCCACGTGCACGCCGGCACCGCCGTACACCTCGGGCGGATATTCACGAGTTAGGACGGCTACCCGCATGTTTGTGACCTTAGCCGGATGCTCGGGCTAGGGTTGGGTCATGGCCAGGGAGCCGCGGGTACTCGGCATCGTCCTTGCGGGCGGTGAAGGCAAGCGGCTTTGGCCGTTGACAGCCGACCGTGCCAAGCCGGCCGTCCCGTTCGGTGGCAACTACCGGCTCATCGACTTCGTGCTCTCGAATCTCGTGAACGCGGGCTACCTGCGCATCTGCGTGCTGACCCAGTACAAGTCCCACTCGCTGGACCGGCACATCACCCAGACCTGGCGGATGTCGACGGTCGTCGGCGACTACATCACCCCGGTGCCGGCGCAGCAGCGCCTCGGCCCGCGGTGGTACACCGGCAGCGCAGACGCGATCCTGCAGTCGTCCAACCTGATCTACGACGACAAGCCCGACTACATCGTCGTGTTCGGCGCCGACCACGTGTACCGCATGGATCCTCGGCAGATGGTCGCGCAACACATCGACACCGGTGCGGGTGCGACCGTCGCCGGGCTTCGCGTACCGCGCATGGAGGCCACTGAGTTCGGCGTGATCGACGCGGCATCCGACGGCAAGGTCAACGGTTTCCTCGAGAAGCCGTCCGATCCGCCGCCGCTGCCGGACTCGCCCGACGAGGCCTACGCATCGATGGGTAATTACGTGTTCACCACGCAGGCCCTGCTCGACGTGTTGCGCGAGGACTCCGAGAACGAGGACTCAGTGCACGACATGGGCGGCAGCATCATGCCGATGATGGTCAAGCAGGACATGGCCTACGTGTACGACTTCAAGGACAACGACGTGCCCGGCGCAGAGGAGCGCGACCGCGGGTACTGGCGCGATGTCGGGACGATCGACGCGTACTACGACGCGCACATGGACTTGGTCGCAGTGCACCCGATCTTCAACCTGTACAACCAGCAGTGGCCGATCTTCACCCAGCATCATCACCTGCCACCGGCGAAGTTCGTCGAGGGTGGCATCGCGCAAGAATCGATCGTTGCCGCCGGCACGATCATCTCCGGTGCAACGGTGCGGCACAGCGTGATCGCACCCAACGTGCGCCTGCATGCCGGCGCGTACGTCGAGGGATCGGTGCTGATGGAAGGCGTGCAGATCGGGCGCGGCGCAGTCGTGCGCCGCGCCATCCTCGACAAGGACGTGGTCGTGCCCGAGGGCGCGCACATCGGGGTCGATCTCGAGCTCGACAAGTCGCGCTATCACGTGTCTGACGGGGGAGTGGCCGTCCTAGGCAAGTCGCAAATGGCGCTTCCCTAGGTGAGCGTCGGTTGGGACGAGGCCGCAGCCGTCGCGGCCTGGACGGGGCTGCCCCAGCTCGACGGTGACGTCGCCACCGATGCGTGCGTCGTCGGGCTCGGTGGATCCGGGCTGGCTGCGGTCGAATCGCTGCTCGATCGTGGGCTGTCGGTCGTCGGCGTCGATGCCGGACGGGTCGCTGCCGGCGCGGCCGGGCGCAATGGCGGGTCTCTGGTCGGTGGACCCGACGCGTATCTGCACGCGGCGATCGACGAGTGGGGCGAGGAGCCTGCAGTGTGGCTCTATCGCGCCACGCTGCGCGAACTCGATCACCTCGCCGCGCTCGTCCCCGAGGTCGTGCAGCGGGTCGGCTCGATCCGGCTCGCCGGACTGCCGGGCGATCCCGACACGTCCGAAGAGGCCGCCGATCATGGTCTCGAACTGCAGGACTGCGACCGGCACGAAGCGGCCCTCGTGCGGCACGGCATCGCCGTGGAGCGCTATGACGGCTCGCTGGGCCGCGGGCTGTTCCTTCCCGACGACGCGGCGATCAATCCGGCGCACCGCGCGATCGCGCTGGCCGGCATGCTCAGCCGCCGCGCGTCCCTGCACGAGCGCACCCGCGTGCTCAACGTCGACTCGGAACAGGTGACCACCGAGCGGGGCACCATCACCGCACGCGTCGTGATCGTCGCCGTCGACGGCCGGCTGGATCTCGTTTTGCCCCAGCTCGCCGATCGGGTGCGCACCGCACGCCTGCAGATGCTCGCGACGGAGCCCGTGTCGCCCGGACGGCTGCATTGCCCGGTGCACGGCCGATGGGGTTACGACTACGCGCAGCAGTCGGCAGACGGGCGGTTGTTCGTCGGCGGCGGGCGTGACCGCTTCGAAGCCGACGAGTGGACGACCGATGCCGAGCCGTCCGAGCCGGTGCAGCAGTACGTGCAGCACATCGCCGCGCGCTTCGCCGGCGCGCCGGTGTCCGTTACGCACCGCTGGGCGGCATCCGTCGGCTTTACCCGCGATGGTCGCGCGCTGTGCACCGCGGTCGACGACGGCGTCGTCGCGCTCGGCGGCTACAACGGCACGGGCAACCTGGTGGGGCCGGTCGCGGCGCGCGCCGCCGTGGCGCTCGCTCTTGACGGCACGCCGCCGCCATCCTGCTTCGCGTCGTAGCGCACAGATAGGATTCGCGCCTCAGACGGGTTAGGGGCCTGCCATGCCACGTGTCGCCATCCGCTTCGGTCTGCTCGCCGCCGCGTTACTGCTTGCCGCAGGTTGTGCGGCGAAAAGTGAGCCTGGACCGGCGACGGTCCCGCCCGGCGCGGGGACGTCCGGCCGGACTCAGCTCGGGCACGGCTGCGGCGTCGAAGTGCACCCCGCAGACGCTGCAGACACACTCGAGCGGCAAGCTCACCGTCGCGACCGACTCCCCTGCCTACGAGCCGTGGTTCAAGTCCAACGACCCGAGCAACGGCAAGGGCTTCGAATCTGCCGTCGCCTACGCGGTGGCCAAGCAGCTCGGCTACAGCTCGAGCCAAGTCAGCTGGGTGAAGGCGCCGTTTAACAGCGCCGTCGCGCCGACGCCGAAGAACTTCGACTTCGACATCAACGAAGTCTCGATCACCGCCAAGCGGGCACAAGGTCGATCGACTTCTCGAGCGGGTACTACGACGTGGCGCAGGCCGTTGTCGCGCTCGACGGCAACAAGTACGCGAACGCAACGACCGTCGCCGGCCTCAAAGGCGCGAAGCTCGGGGCGCAGAAGGGCACGACGAGCTTCGACGCGATCAACAACGTCATCAAACCGTCGTCGACTCCTGGCTGAGTACCCGACGAACGGCCTGGCAGTGCAGGCGCTGAAGAACGGCACGATCGACGGCCTCGTCGTCGACCTGCCGACCGGCCTCTACATCACCGCTGCGCAGGTACCGCACTCCAAGATCATCGGTCAGCTTCCCGGTGACGGGCCATCCCGAGCAGTTCGGCCTCGTCCTCGACAAGGGCAGCTCGCTGACGCCTTGCGTCACGCAGGCCGTCAACGCGCTGCGCGCCGACGGCACGCTGAAGAAACTGCAGCAGAAGATGGCTCACCGCGAGCGCCGGTGCGCCCGAGCTGAAGTAAGGCAATGCCTGCGACGCAGCTGGCAGCCGTCGGAGCTGCAACGCAGTCGTGACGCTTACCGCCGCAGGCGTACCCGTCGATCAGTGCTGATCGGGCTCGCCGTGCACGGCGGTCGTGGTTGTCGCCGTCGTGCTCGTCGTCGGCAACAGCACCGGCTGGACCCGCCTGCGCGACAACTTCTTCGATCTCCGCGTCGGGCTGGGACGGCGTGCCCGACCTGCTGCGCGCACTGTGGCTCAACGTGCAGATCATGCTGATCAGCGAGGTGTTCATCCTCGTCCTCGGGGCGGTCATCGCCGTACTGCGCACGTTGCAGGGCCCGGCCTTCTTCCCGATCCGGTTCATCACGGCGTTCTACGTCGATGTGTTCCGCGGGCTGCCGTTGCTGGTCGTGCTGCTACATCGTCGGCTTCGGCATCCCCGCTCTGCGACTGGTTGGCGCACCGGACCAGCCCGTTCGTGCTGTGCATCATCGCGCTCGTGCTGACCTATTCGGCTTACGTGGCCGAGGTGTTCCGGGCCGGGATCGAGTCGGTGCACTACTCGCAGCGCGCGGCCGCGCGATCGCTCGGCCTGACCACCTGGCAGACGACGCGCCACGTCGTGTTCCCGCAGGCGGTGCGCCGGGTGCTGCCGCCGCTGCTCAACGACTTCGTCAGCCTGCAGAAGGACACCTCGCTGGTCGTCGATCGCTCGGTGTGATCGAGATGGTCGCTGTCGCGGAGAACCAATGTCGCAGGACTTACAAGTTCGTGCACTACATGTTCGCCGGGCTGATCTTCCTGGCACTAACCGTGCCGGCGACCCGCTTCACCGACTGGTATTCGCGCCGCAAGGGCTGGATCGGCGGCGGGATGATCAGGTGATCGAGCTGACCAAGTCGGCATCGCCGATGCTCACCGTTCGCGGGCTGCGCAAGGCTTTCGGCGACACCGTGGTGCTCGACGATCTCGACCTGACGGCCGCTGAGCACTCGTGCATCGCGCTGATCGGAGCGTCCGGTTCGGGGAAGTCGACGTTGCTGCGCTGCATCGACCTGCTCGAGGTGGTCGATGACGGCGTCATCGAGTTCGACGGGCAGGACATCACCGATCCGCGCGTCGATGCGAACGCAGTGCGCGCGAAGATCGGCATCGTCTTCCAGTCGTTCAACCTGTTCCCGCACCTGCGCGTCATCGACAACGTCACGCTGGCACCGCGCCGGGTGCACAACGTGGGTCGCGAACAGGCGGAGTCCGACGCGTTGGCGATGCTCGACCGGGTCGGCCTGCGTGATCGGGCCAATGCCAAGCCCGATGAACTGTCCGGCGGTCAGCAGCAGCGGGTGGCGATCGCGCGCGCATTGGTGAACAAGCCGAAGCTGATGCTGTTCGACGAGGTGACCAGCGCGCTCGACCCGGAGCTGGTCGGCGAGGTGCTCGACCTCATCCGCGAACTGCGCGACGACGGTATGACGATGTTGCTTGCCACCCACGAGATGTCCTTCGCGCGCGACGTCGCCGACGAGGTCTGCTTCCTCGATGCCGGCCGGATCGTCGAGCACGGCCCGCCCGCACAACTGTTCGGCGATCCGCGCGAACCGCGCACGCGGCAGTTCCTGCGCCGCATCATCGACGCCGGCCGGCTGTAGTCAGCAGGTTCCCCGCGCGGAGGACACCCGGCGGACCGCAGTCGCGCCGCACCGGTACGGGAGAATGATCCGGTGAGCGACGCGCGTGAGCTGGCGAGCGCGCTGCGCGCCGCCGGTCTCGGGCAGGTCGACGACTCGCCGCGCCGCCGCGCCGAGTACTCGTCCGACGCGTCCAACTACCGCGTCGTCCCGAAACTGGTCGTGTTCCCGCACGACCGTGACGACGTCGCCGCAGCTCTAGCCGTGGCCCGCAACTGCCGCGCACCGGTCACTGCGCGCGGGGCGGGGACGTCGACAGCCGGCAATGCCGTCGGGCCGGGCATCGTGCTCGACTTCTCCCGGCACATGAACCGGGTGCTCGCGGTCGATCCGGAGGCCCGCACCGCGCTCGTCCAGCCCGGCGCGATCCTCGACGACATCACCGCGGCAGCGGGTGCGCACGGGTTGCGCTTCGGCCCCGATCCGTCCACCCACGCGCGCGCCACCATCGGCGGCTCGATCGGGAACAACGCGTGCGGTTCGCGCGCGCTGCGCTACGGACGCACCGCCGACAACGTCGTCGCGCTCGACGTGATCACCCTGCGCGGCGAGCGGTTCGCTGCCCGCGGCTTCGGGCGGGACGGGCTTGGCGCGGCCGGCCCGATCGGCGCCGAGCTGCAGCGGATCGTGGACGAGAACCGCGCGCTGATCCGCACCGAGTTCGGCCGGTTCCGCCGCCAGGTGTCGGGCTATTCGCTCGAGCACCTGCTGCCCGAGCACGGCGCCGATCTCGCGAAGTTCATGGTCGGCACGGAGGGCACGCTGGCAGTGCTCACCGACGCCACGGTCCGGCTGGTCGAGTCGCCGGCCGCTGTCGCGCTCGCCGTGCTCGGCTACCCGGACATGCCGACGGCCGCGGAGGCGGTGCCCGCGCTGCTGCCGCACGAACCGGTCGCGCTGGAGGGGATGGACGCCCGCCTCGTCCAGGTCGTGCGCACGCGCCGCGGAGCGGGTGCGGTGCCCGAGCTCCCGGACGGCGGTGGCTGGCTGTTCGTCGAGACATCCGGAGCGACTGAGGCCGACGCGATCGCCAACGCCGAGAAGCTGATCGCCGACGCCGGCTGCCTCGATTCGATGGTCGTCACCGGCGCGCCGGCACGCGCGCTGTGGCGCATCCGCGAGGACGGCGCCGGCCTCGGCGGCCGCACACCGTCGGGTGCTCCGGCGTGGCCGGGCTGGGAGGACGCCGCCGTCCCACCCGAGAACCTGCCCGCCTACCTGCGTGACTTCGATGCGCTGATGCGCCAGCACCGCCTCGACGGGTTGGTCTACGGGCACTTCGGTGACGGTTGCGTGCACGTGCGCATCGACTTCCCGTTCACCGACGACCCGAAACGGTTCCGGCATTTCGTGGTCGCGGCCGCGACCCTTGTCGGCCGGCACGGCGGATCGCTGTCCGGCGAGCACGGCGACGGACGCGCCCGCGGCGCCCTGCTGCCCTACATGTACTCGCCAAAGGCGATCAAGGCGTTCGCCGCGGTCAAGCACGCCTTCGACCCGGACAACCTGCTCAACCCCGGCGTGCTCGTCGAACCCCAGCCGGTCGATCGCGACCTGCGGGTGCCTGCGGCCCGTCCGCTTCGCAAGGGACTCGCGTTCGCCTACCCGCACGACGGCGGTGATCTCTCCACCGCCGTGCACCGGTGCGTTGGGGTGGGCAAATGCCGTGCTGACACGACCGCGGCAGGCGGTGTCATGTGCCCGTCCTACCTCGCGACGCGCGACGAGAAGGACTCGACCCGCGGCCGCGCGCGCGTGCTGCAGGAAATGGCGAACGGGACGCTGGTGCGTGGCCCCAAGGCCAAGGAAGTGCATGAAGCACTCGACCTGTGCCTGTCGTGCAAGGGCTGCTCGTCAGACTGCCCGGCCGGCGTCGACATGGCGACCTACAAGGCTGAGGTGCTGCACCAGAAGTACAAGCGGCGGTTGCGGCCGCCCTCGCACTACAGCTTGGGCTGGTTGCCGCGGGTCGCCCGGGTCGCTTCGCGCGCGCCGGGGCTGGCCAATGCGGCGCTGGGCCGGCCGAATCTGGCCGCGGCGGTGAAGCGGGTGGGCGGTATCGACGCGCGCCGTCCGCTGCCGCAGTTCGCGACGCGCACGTTCCGGTCGTGGTTCGGCAAGCGGGTGACGAGTACCGGAACCCCGGTGCTGCTGTGGGTCGACACGTTCACCGACCACTTCAGCCCCGAGATCGGGCAGGCGGCGGTGCGCGTGCTCGAGGCGGCCGGCTACCGCGTGCAGATCCCGGGCAAGCCGGTGTGCTGCGGCCTCACCTGGATCTCGACCGGCCAGTTGGACGGCGCGCGGCGGCGGCTGCGCAAGACCCTCGACGCGCTCGACGGCGCTGTCCAGCAAGGCATCCCGATCGTCGGGCTCGAGCCGTCGTGCACCGCCGTGCTGCGCAGCGACCTGGTCGAGCTGCTGCCCGACGATCCGCGCGCGGCCAAGGTCGCTGCCGCGACCCGCACGCTGGCCGAGCTGCTCGCCGCCACGCCGGGCTGGACGGCCCCGCCGCTGCACGACGTGACTGCGGTGGCGCAGCCGCACTGCCATCAGCACGCGGTCATGGGCTGGACGCCGGACGAGAAGCTGCTGCGCGACGCCGGCGCCGAGGTCACCGCGGTCGGCGGATGTTGCGGGCTGGCCGGCAACTTCGGGGTCGAGCGCGGCCACTACGAGGTGTCGGTTGCGGTTGCCGAGACGGCGCTGCTGCCCGCCGTCCGTACCGCGCCGCACGACGCGGTGATCCTCGCCGACGGGTTCTCCTGCCGCACCCAGCTCGAGCAACTCGGCGGCGTCCACAGCGTCCACCTCGCCCAACTGCTGGATCAGCGCTTGGCCCCGCAGCAGGGCGACACGCCGCACAAGACCCTGCAGAGAGGCCAAGAATGACCGGGTTCCAACCGCCGCCGTACCCGTATGACCGGCTGGACGAGATCACCGCGCTGGCCAACGCCCATGACGGCGGCGCGGTCGATCTGTCGATCGGCACGCCGTGCGATCCGCCACCCGCGGCCGTGGTCGAGGCGTTCGGCGTCGGCGACACCATGCGCGGCTACCCGCCGAGCATCGGCACCCCCGCCCTGCGCGCCGCCGCCGCCGAGTGGATCAGCCGCCGGCTCGGCGCCACCGTCGACCCCGCCACCGAGCTGGCCGCAGTAGTCGGGACGAAGGAGTTCGTCGCATCCACACCGCAGTACCTCAAGCTGCGCGATCCGTCCCGCGACACCGTGCTCTACCCGGCGATCAGCTACCCCACCTACGAGATGGGGGCGACCCTCGCCGGCTGCCGTCCCGTGTCCTACCAGCGACTGGACGACATCGCCGACGCCGACGCCGCACGCGCGCTCTGCGTGTGGGTGAATTCGCCCAACAACCCGACCGGCGAGCTGCACGACCTGCCCGCGGCAGCCGCGTGGGGCCGCGCGCGCAACATCCCGGTGCTCTCCGACGAGTGCTACGCCGAGTTCACCTGGACGGGCGGGCCGACCACCATCCTGCGCGAGGGCACCGAAGGTGTTCTCGCCGTGCACTCGCTGTCCAAGCGCGACAACTTCGCCGGCGCGCGGATCGGGTTCTACGCCGGCGATGCCGACCTCGTGCACTACCTGCGCGAGGTGCGCAAGCACGCCGGACTGATGCCGGCCGGGCCGGTGCAGGCTGCGGCCGTCGTCGCGCTCGGCGACGACGCGCACGTCGAGGTGCAGCGCGAGCGGTACCTGCGCCGGCTCACCACGCTGCGCGACCTGCTGCACGCGCTGGGCTATGCGGCCGAACTTCCGGACGGCGCCTTCTACCTCTGGGTGGCTGCCCCAGACGGCGATGCGTGGGCAAGCCGCCCGCGATCTGGCCATCCGGGCCGGCATCGTCTGCTCGCCGGGCGAGTTCTACGGACCGTCGTCGACGGGCTGGTTCCGCTTGGCCGCCGTCCAGCCGGACGAGCGGATCGCGCTTGCCGCCTCCCGGGTAGGTGGGTAGCGACCGCCGTGACATAGTGCCGTCACACATTCCTGTAACCCACCCGCCATACGATCGCGAGGATGGCCGACCTGTTCTCCGACTACACACTGGGCGCGGCGTGGGACGAGATGATCGCCGCGGACGGGTTGCCGCGCGCCTCGTACCAGGCGCTGTACGAGTCGATCCAGCGCAGCGGCACGCAGGAGTTGCGCGCCGGTGTCGACTCGCTGGCCCGCGCGTACCTCAACCAGGGCGTCACCTTCGACGTCGGCGGCGAGGAGCGGCCGTTCCCGCTCGACATCGTGCCGCGGGTGATCGACGACGCGAGCTGGCAGAAGATCGACCGCGGCGTGCGGCAGCGGGTCAAGGCGCTCGAGGCGTTCCTCGCCGACGTGTACAGCGGGCACTGCCAGGCGGTCGCCGACGGCGTGCTGCCGAACAAGGTGATCACGTCGTCCAAGCACTTCCACCGCGAGGCATACGGCATCGAGCCGCCCAACGGGGTGCGCGTCCATGTCAGCGGCATCGACCTGATCCGCGACGAGCAGGGCGACTTCCGGGTGCTCGAGGACAACGTGCGCGTGCCGTCCGGAGTCAGTTACGTGCTCGCCAACCGCAGCGCGATGCGCCAGCAGTGGACCGACGTGCTGGGCAAGGTGCGGCTGCGCCCCGTCTCGCACTACCCGCAACGGCTGCTCGGCGCGCTGCGGGCGGCTGCTCCGAGCGGGGTCACCGATCCGGTCGTCGTCGTGCTCACCCCCGGCGTCTACAACAGCGCGTACTTCGAGCACGCCTGGCTGGCGCGGGCGATGGGCGTCGAACTCGTCGAGGGACGCGACCTGGTCTGCGCCGGCGGCGTGGTGCGGATGCGCGACACGTCCGGCGAGCGCCGGGTCGATGTCATCTACCGCCGGGTCGACGACGAGTACCTCGATCCGGTGCAGTTCCGTGCCGACTCGGCGCTCGGCTGTCCCGGACTGCTGACCGCGGCACGTGCCGGCAACGTGACGATCGCGAACGCGGTCGGCAACGGTGTCGCCGACGACAAGTTGATCTACACCTACCTGCCGGACCTGATCCGCTACTACCTGTCCGAGGAGCCGGTGCTCGGCAACGTCGACACCTGGCGGCTCGAAGACAGCGGCGCGCTCGAGGAGGTTCTCGACCGCCTGGACGAACTGGTCGTCAAGCCGGTCGACGGCGCCGGCGGCAAGGGTCTGGTCATCGGCCCGCAGGCCAACCACGCCGAGCTCGACGCGCTGCGCGCCCGGCTGATCGCCGATCCGCGCGGCTGGATCGCGCAGCCGGTCGTGCAGCTGTCGACCGTGCCGACCCTCGTCGGCGACAGGATCGCGCCGCGCCACGTCGACCTGCGCCCGTTCGCCGTGCACGACGGCAACGACGTCTGGGTGCTGCCCGGCGGCCTGACCCGCGTCGCGCTTGTCGAGGGCTCGCTGGTCGTCAACTCGAGCCAGGGCGGCGGCTCCAAGGACACCTGGGTGCTCGCCGGCGAGCGGCGCGCACCGGCGCCGCCGCGACCGGCCAGCGAGCGGGTGGCCCATGCCGCGCTGCCGCTGCCCGACGCCGCGATCGACATGGAGATCCAGCAGCAGCAGCAACAGCAACAGCAACAGGCGGGGGACGAGCCGTGCTGAGCCGCCTGGCCGAATCGCTGTACTGGATCGGGCGCTACGTCGAGCGTGCCGAGGACACCAGCCGCATCCTCGACGTGCACCTCGGCCTGCTGCTCGACGACCCGTGGACGCCGGAGGACATCGTCTGCTCGTCGCTCATGTCGGCGATGGGCCACGAGCACGTCGAGGACGAACACACCAACGCCACCGGAATGCTGGAGGCGCTGGCCTGGGACCGATCCTCGCCCGGCGCGGTGCTCGGCGCACTGGCCGCGGCACGCGAGAACGCGCGCCGCAGCCGCGAGGTGGTGTCGACCGAGCTGTGGGAGAGCATCAACGTCACCTTCCTCGACGCGTCCCGTCCGGGTCGCCGTGCTCACCCGCACGCCTTTCTGACCTGGGTGCGCGAGCGGTCGGCCGCGTTCAACGGGACGGCCGACGCGACCCTCTCGCGCGACGAGGCCTACCACTTCCTGCTGCTCGGTCGATCGATCGAGCGGGCCGACATGACCGCCCGCCTGGTCGCTGCACGCGCGTTGGCCGGCGACGCCGGACCGTCCTGGGTGACCCTGCTGCAGAGTTGCGGCGCCTACCAGGCCTTCCTGCGCAGCGCGCAAGGCATGGTCGACGACCGCCGCTCCGTCGAGTTCCTGCTGCTCGACCCGCTGTTCCCGCGTTCGGTGATGAGTGCGCTGGTCAACGCCGAGCAATGCCTCGACGACCTCGCCGCGCAGCACGGTGCGACCGAACGGGGACGGGCCAGCGAGGCGCACCGGGTGCTCGGCATGATCCGTTCCGAGCTGCGAGTTCGCGCCGACCGCGGAGCTGTTCGAGGACGTTTACCACGTCATGGAGCGGGTGCAGAGCGCCTGCTCGGTCGCCGGCGACGCCATCGCCCGCCGGTATTTCCCGCGCGGCGTCGTCACCGCCTGGAAGGCGTCATGAACCGCCGAAATGACGCGTACCGCATCCACCACACCTCGACCTACGCCTACGACCAGCCGGTGACCGCCTCGTTCAACGAGGTCCGGCAGACCCCGGCCGCCGCGCCGTGGCAGATCCCGCTCGAGTCGGTGCTGCGTGTCGACCAGTCCAGCTGGCAGTACCGCTACGACGACTACTGGGGCACCCAGGTGCGCGTCGTTCGAGGCGCACCCGCCGCACCGCGAGCTGGTCGTCGACGTGACCAGCGTCGTCGAGGTCGACGGCTCCCGGCGGCACCGGCTCGCCGACGCGATGAGCTGGGCCGAGATCCGCGACGCGCGGGTGGCCGACCAGTTCGGCGAGTACCTCGCGGTGTCCGCGCTCACCGCGCCGCCGGCCGAGCTGGCCGAGCTCGCCGAGTCGGTTGCCGCCGACGCAGCCGCCGGCCGACGCCGTGCGCGCGATCGCCGCCGAGGTGCACGACACGATGACCTACCTGCCCGGCTCCACCGGCGTGCACACGCTGGCCGCGCGAGGCCTGGGAGGCCGCAGCGGGGTGTGCCAGGACTACGCCCACCTGCGTCGTCGGGGCGCTGCGCACATCGGCATGCCGGCCCGCTACGTGTCCGGCTACCTGCACCCGTCGTCCGCGCCGGAGCTCGGGGTGTCGGTGCCGGCCGAGAGCCACGCATGGGTGCAGTGGTGGCTGGGGGAGTGGAGCGACTACGACCCGACCAACCTGCGCCGATGTCGTCGAGCGCCACGTGCACGTCGGCGCCGGCCGCGACTACCGCGACGTCCCGCCGATCAAGGGCATCGTCGCCGGCACGCCGGTGACCACCGAACTCGAGGTCGAGGTCACCATCACCCGGCAGGCCTGATCGCCGCGAGCGCGTCGCGCGTGACGCGGTGCGCCGGGTGCAATCGTGTTTACGCAGGTCGGCAGTGCGGGTACCTCCTCGGTGACCGATCAAGATCGAGGAAAGGACGCGATACCCATGAGTGGTACCGACAAGGCCAAGAACACGATCGAAGACGTCGGTGGCAAGGCCAAGGAAGCGGTCGGCAAGGTGACCGGCGACCGGGACACCGAGGCAGAAGGCAAGAAGGACCAGGCCAAGTCCGACCTGAAGGACGCCGGCGAGAAGGTCAAGGACGCGTTCAAGCACTGATCGAACGCTGGCGACGACCCCGGGGTGCAGTACCGCCCCGGGGTCGCGCTGCGTCCGGGGCCGGCTACTGGTAAGCACGTAGCGTGACCGACGTCCCCAGGAACAGAAGCGCGGCCGCAAGATCGCGATGACCCCGACGAGGTCGACGAGTTCCTGGCGGCCGAGCGCACCTGCCGCGTCGCGACACGTCAGCCCGGACGGCCCGCATGCCAGCCCGCTGTGGTTCCTGTGGCACGACGGCTGCCTCTGGCTCTACTCGATCACGCGCAGCCAGCGCTGGGCGGACCTGCAGCGCGACCCGCGCATCAGCGCGGTGATCGACACCGGCCACGACTTCCTCGAACTGCGCGGCGTCGAGCTCAGCGGCAGCGTCGAGCTGGTCGGCGACGTCCCGCGGACCGGCGAACCGCACGCCGAGCTGGACGAGCTCGAACAGGCGTTCTTCGCCAAGTACTTCGACGGTTCGGACGTATTCCACGACGGCCGGCACGCCTGGCTGAAGCTCACCCCGGCCAAGATCGTGAGCTGGGACTTCCGCAAGATCGGCAGCTAGCCGCCGCGATCAGACCCCGGTCGGCAGTCCTGCCTGCCAGCATTGCGCGCCGCCCTTGCACTCGTGCAACGCGGTGAGCCAGCTCTGCAGCTGCGCCAGGCGCGAACGCGGACAGGATCGGCGCGAGGTTGTCGTTCTCGTACGGGTCGATGGTGCGGTTGTAGTACTCGGTGTCGCCGTTCGACGTAGTGGACGTAGGTGAAGGTGGCCGACCGGATTGCCTGGTAGGTGGGCGGGTTGCCCGCGCGGAACCGTCTGCACGTCCGGGTCGTCGGGGCCACGTCGGGTCCTTCGTGCTCGACGAGTTGCAGCGTGCGCCAGGGCACGTGCTTGCCGTGTAGCAGCGGCACGATGCTCTTGCCCTCGACCGTCGGCGGCGGCGTGGCGCCGGCCAGCTCCTCGAACGTCGGGGCCAGGTCGACGTTCTGGACGAGGTCCTTGTTGGTGGACCCGGGGGCGATGCCTGGCCCGGACACGATCAGCGGAACGTTGATGTCGGTGTCGAACGCGGTGAGCTTGCCGGGATACAGGCCGTGCTCGCCGTCGTGGTAGCCGTTGTCGGAGCTGAACACGAACACGGTGTTGGCGAGCTGGCCGGTGCTCGCGAGCTTCTCCTCCAGCGCGCCGACCATCCGATCGACCGACTGGACGGACTGGACCCGCTGGCGGAACCGGTCATTGATGAAGTCGATACCGGCCTGGTCGAACGGTGCGCGGTCCAGCCAGCCATCTCGGCGCGTCGACCGGGACCCTGTCGAACGAGGGATCCGCGGTGCGGTCAGCCCGGGGAACGAGCCGACGTCCTGCGGCGCGGGGGTGTCCGGGGTGTGCGGGGAGAAGCTGGCGACCTCGAGAAAGAACGGCTTGTGCTGTGCCGCGGAACTGTCGATGAAGGTCGTGCCGTAGTGCTGCAGCACCGTGTTCAGGTAGTCCTGCGGCCGGTGCCCGTGCCGTTCGATGTGATGGTCGTGATTGAGCAGGTAGTCGTACTGCGTGTAGCCGTTGCCGACGCCGTCCCACTGTTCCCAACCTGGCGGGACGTAGGTCGCCTGCGGTGGCGTCCAGTCGCCGAGCGCGGCGGTTCGAGGGATAGGTCGCGCTGTACTCGTTCAGGTACTTGCCCATGAACGCGGTGCGGTACCCGCGAGCGGCGAGCGGAATCGCGAAGGTTTGCTTGTCCTCGTCGCGCTTCTGGAACTCGAGGAACCCGCCGGTCGAGCCGCTGTTGACGTAGATGCCGGTCGTGTGCGGGTAGTTGCCGGTGAAGATCGACGCGCGCGACGGACAGCACAGCGAGTCGCTGACCGCGTAGTTCGTGAACGTCATGCCTCGCTCGCGCGAGCTGCTCCACGTGCGGCATGTAGCGCAGCAGATTCGTGGACAGGTCGTCGGTCAGCACGAACACGATGTTGGGACGGGTCGGGCTGGGCGGCGCTTTGGCCAGCCTCGGCGGCACAACGCATCGACTGGCCGCCACCGGTCGTGGTGCAGGCAACGGCGGTGGCGGTGGCGAACGCAACTGCAGCGGCGAGCACCGCTCGCGCCGCGACCGCGCGAAGCGCGCGCGAACTGCTGGCATACCAACTCCCGACCGACGATTCGCTGCTCCAGGCGTTCCCCGAATCCAACCGGAGCAAGCGAAGAGAACAGGTTTCGGTGCCAGGACTCTCTCAGACGGCGTGCCGGCTCAGCCGAACTGGACGCCCTGGGCGAGCGGCAGCTCGGTCGAGTAGTTGACCGTGTTGGTGGCGCGGCGCATGTAGGCCCTCCAGGCGTCCGAGCCGGACTCGCGCCCGCCGCCGGTCTCCTTCTCGCCGCCGAACGCGCCGCCGATCTCGGCGCCGGACGGGCCGATGTTGACGTTGGCGATGCCGCAGTCGGATCCGTCAGGAGCGGTGAACCGCTCGGCCTCGCGCACGTTCATGGTGAAGATCGACGACGACAGCCCCTGCGGCACCTCGTTGTGCATGGCGAGAGCGTCGTCGAAGTCGTCGTAGGTCATGACGTACAGGATCGGAGCGAACGTCTCGGCCCGCACGATCTCGCTCTGCGTGGGCATCCGCACGAGCGCGGGCTGCACGTAGTAGGCATCGCCGGCCTCGTCGGCCAGCACGCGTGATCCGCCGGCGATCAGCTCGCCGCCGTTGGCCTGGGCCTTCTCCAGCGCGCTCACGTAGCCCTCGTAGGACGCTGCGTCGATGAGCGGGCCGACCAGCGTGCCGTCGGCCAGCGGCGAGCCGATCGGCAGCGTCTCGTACGCGGCGCGGATCCGGTCGACGAGCTCGTCGGCGATCGACGAGTGCACGATCACCCGGCGCAGCGAGGTGCAGCGCTGCCCGGCGGTGCCGGCGGCGGAGAAGACGATGCCGCGCACGGTCAGGTCGAGGTCGGCGCTCGGGGTGACGATCGCGGCGTTGTTGCCGCCCAGCTCGAGCAGCAGCCGGCCGAACCGGCCGGCCACCCGCGGTGCGACGGCGCGGCCCATCCGGGTGGATCCGGTCGCGCTGATCAGGGCGACCCGCGGGTCGTCGACGAGCGCCTCGCCGATCTCGGCGCCGCCGAGCACCAGCCGCGACACGCCCTCGGGCGCGCCCACCCGGCGGGCCGCTTCGGACAGCAGCGCCTGGCAGGCCAGCGCGGTGAGCAGGGTCTTCTCCGACGGCTTCCACACGACCGGGTCGCCGCAGACCAGCGCGAGCGCGGTGTTCCACGACCACACCGCGACCGGGAAGTTGAACGCGCTGATGACGCCGACCACCCCGAGCGGGTGCCACTGTTCCATCATCCGGTGGCCCGGCCGCTCGGAGGCGATGGTGAGCCCGAACAGCTGGCGCGACAGCCCGACGGCCAGATCGCAGATGTCGATCATTTCCTGAACCTCGCCGAGGCCCTCGGAACGGATCTTGCCGGCCTCGATCGACACCAGCGCGCCGAGATCGGCCTTGTGCTCGCGCAGCAGCTCGCCGAGCTCGCGGACCAGCTGGCCGCGGACGGGCGCCGGCACGGTGCGCCAGGTCTGGAACGCCTCGTGCGCGGCGTCGACGATGGCGCGGACGTCGTCGGTGCTGTGGGCCGGGACCCGCGCCAGCTCGCCGCCGGTGATCGGGGAGCGCGCGATCAGCGCGCCGTCGTCGGACAGGTCGGTCACGCCGAGCCGGGCCAGGATGGCGCTGGTCTCGCTCTTGAGGTCGTCCGGGGTCGGGATGGCGCTGGTCGGCATGTCTGCTCCTTGAATGATGCTTACGACTAACCAGTATATGCCGTAAGTTGTACTTATGGCTAGCGGGGCTCTGGACGTCGGTCGGCTGCGGCTGCTGCGCGAGGTGGCGCTGCGCGGCACGATCGCCGGCGCGGCCCGCGAGCTCGGGCTGACCCCGTCCGCGGTGTCGCAGCAGCTCGCCGTGCTCGAGCGCGAGGCGGGCACCGCGCTGGTCGATCGGTCGCCGCGCGGCGTGTCGCTGACCGGTGCCGGGCACGCCCTGGCGGCGCGGGCCGGTGAAGTGCTCGACGTGCTCTCCGCCGCCCGCGCCGACCTGGACCGGCTGGCCGGCACGCCCAGCGGGCCGGTGCGCGTGGCCGCGGTGGCCAGCGCCGCCCTGACGTTCGTGTCTGCGGCGGTCGGCGCGCTGGCCGGCACGCACCCCGGCATCGCCCTCGAGGTGGCCGTCGCCGAGCCGTCGCGCGCCCTCGCCCTGCTGCTCGCCGGCGACGTCGACATCGCGGTGGTCGACGAGTACGACTACGTGCCGCTCGCGCTGCCCGATTTCGTGCGTCGCCCGCGAGCTGTGCGCCGAGCCGCTCGTCCTCACCGTCCCGCGCGGCTGGAGCGGGCCGCGCGCAGCCCGCCGCTGGCCGAGCTGGCCGACGCGCGACTGGGTGATGCCACCGGAGGACGCCGCCTGCGGGCAGGCCGTGCGGTCGGCCTGCCGGGCCGCCGGGTTCGAGCCGCGGGTGCGCTGGACCAGCGACGACATGCTCGTGCTGGCCCGCGCGGTCGCGGCCGGGCACGGGATCGCGGTGCTGCCCCGGCTCTCGGTCGCGACCGGTGCCGCGGCGGTCGAGGTCCGCACCCTGCGCGAGCCCGCGCTCGGGCGCCGGCTGACCGCGGTGGCGCGCGCCTCGACCCTGGGTCGCCCCGCCGTCAGCGCGGTCGTCGACGCCCTGGCGACAGCCGCGAGCGACGGGAAACAGCGGTTCGCGGGCGATTCGTCCTGGTTGCAGGGAATGCCGGGCGAATTTGTAGCAGACTCCCGGTTGACTTCCTGGAACGACACGCGTGTAATTTCCTCAGTGTCGTTACGGGCACGCCCCGTCTCTAGCCTCCTGGAGGGCGCCATGACGGATCTGTCGAGCAATCTTGCCGAGGCCGATCTGAACCAGTTGTTCGGACTGCCGGAAGAGTCAGGCTGGCAGGAGCGCGCCCTGTGCGCGCAGACGGATCCCGAGGCGTTCTTCCCGGAGAAGGGCGGCTCCACCCGCGAGGCGAAGAAGATCTGCGTCGGCTGCGAGGTCAAGGGCGAGTGCCTCGAGTACGCCCTCGAGCACGACGAGCGCTTCGGCATCTGGGGCGGGCTGTCCGAGCGCGAGCGGCGCCGGCTCAAGCGCCGCGCAGTCTGAGCAGCGCCGCTCGATTCAGTGCCGGATCCGTCCGGACGCGACGACCTCGAACGCTGACCCGGGCACCGGCTTGAGCTGGTTGAGGTTGTCGTCGTTCCAGCCGGCGCACGTCGCCCCGGTGATGAACCAGTTGATGCCGTTGTCGGCGACGAACATGCCGTACTTCTTCAGGCACTCCAGCACGATCCGCGCGGCGCCGGTGAAGCCGCTTGAGCGAGAAGCCAGCCTTCAGCCGGAACCGGGCGCCCATCGGCGGCACGTTCGGCGACGACGTCGTCGCCGGCCTGGTGGGTCGCCGGATGGATGCAGCCGCGCTGCGTGTGCTCACGGTGAAGCGCAGCGCGTGGTCGATGTGCGCCGGCCGTGATCTCGTCCGGCCGCACCAGGCCGGGCAGGATCGGCAGGCCGGCGGCGTCGGCCGAGGTCCAGCCCGTCGGGCCGCAGCTGGTTCGAGCGCAGGTTGAACACCGCGCCGGACTTCGCCTTCCAGCCCGCGCCCGGAGCGCCGCGCGGCGTACAGCTCGTACAGGTGGCAGTTCGCGCGAGGCGACCAGCACGTGCCGGTCCCCGCCGGCCTCGATCCGGGCCGTCGGCGGGATCGGGTACGGGCCGGGGTCGCTCTGGTCGCCGTAGGCGGTGAACCTGATCGGCACCGCTTCTGGTCCTTGGGCACCGTCTCGTACGGGATGCCGTAGGACGGATTCGAGCCGAAGTCCGGGTGCAGGTGCGTGCTGCGCCCGACGCTGCGCACCCAGGCCGCGGAGTGCGGGCTGACCGGTTGGCCTGCGATGTCGCGCCGCCAGGTTGTTCGCCGGGAACAGCGGGCAGCCGGCAATCCGCGGCACCGCAGCCGCGCGATCCGCCAGTGGCCGGCTGGTCGGTAAACGTGAGTGATCGGACGCGACCACCGACGCGATGAGCGCTCGCGCGAAGCAGCCCTGCGCCACGCGGCGAAGCCAGCTTGGTGCGAGCGACTAGTCCGCCCCGGATCGGGCACGCCGTCACCGCTCGGCTCGGATTGACCGACGGCGGGTCGATCTCGTCGACGTCGCGGCCGAGGAACTCGGCGACGAGTTCGGCGACGACCAGGAAGACCAGGTCGGCGCGGTCGTCGCCGTGGCCGGGCGCGGGCCTCGACCGGCCGCCGGTAGACGACGATCGTCGGCGCGGGGTCGCCGGCGAATGCCGGCGCGCAGCAGCCGGCCGAGCGGACGCCCCGGTCGACGACGACCTCGGGATCGAACTCGACACCCGGCCCGCCGGCCAGCGGCGGCACGTCCTCGACGGCGAACTCGACGCCGGCCGAGCTCGGCCGCCACCGACCGTCCTGCTCGAGCTCCTCGATCGCGTCCAGCACCAGTTCGTCGAACTGCTCGCCGCGGCTCACGCTGCGCGGCACGACGGCGGGGCCAGCTCGCCGCGCATGCCCGCGCCCGCGCCGGTCGCGGTGTGCGGGCCGCGCCCGGCGCGGTAGACCGCCCGGGCCGCCGAGGCTCGATGCGCACGGGTCGAGCGTACGGCGCCGGCGGCGCGACACGAGCGCCGGTCGCTCGACCGCAAAAGCCCGGGAACGGCGGCCGGGCGCTAGTGTCCACAACTGTGAGAGTTCTGCGGCGGTGCACCCGCACCGGCTGCGGCGGCTCGGCCGTCGCGACGCTGACCTACGCCTACGCCGACCTGACCGCGGTCGTCGGCCCGCTGGCCAGCTACGTCGAGCCGCACTCCTACGACCTGTGCGAGGAGCACGCGGTGCGGCTGACCGTCCCGCGCGGCTGGGAGGTGCTGCGCCACGTCGGCGAGTTCCCGTCCCCGATCCCGCACGCCGACGACCTGGAGGCGCTCGCCGATGCCGTCCGCGAGGCCGGCGCGCGTCGAGCACCCGGTCGCAGCCGGAGATCGACGCAGCCACCGGCCGGCGCGGTCACCTGCGCGTCGTGCCGCAGCTCCGGTCTCGTAGACCGCACCCCCCAACTAGCGCTGCCGGCCGATGGATCTGTCCGGCGTCGTCAAGGCCTACGACGTCCGCGGGATCGTTCCCGACCAGCTGGACGAATCGATCGCGCGGGCCCTGGGCGCCGCGTTCGTGGACGTCCTCGGCGCCGCCGCGCTCGTCACCGCGCACGACATGCGCGAGACCGGACCCGGCCTGGCGCGCGCGTTCGCCGAGGGCGCGCTGCACCGCGGCGCGTCGGTCATCGAGACCGGGCTCGGCTCGACCGACATGCTGTACTTCGCCTCCGGCTCGCTGGGCCTGCCCGGCGCGATGTTCACCGCCAGCCACAACCCGGCGCGCTACAACGGGATCAAGTTCTGCCGCGCCGGTGCGCGTCGCGATCGCGCAGGACACCGGGCTCGCCGAGATCCGCGCCGCGGCCGAGGCGTATCTCGACGGCGGCCTGCCGCCGGTCGCAGGCGCCGGGCACCGTCGAGAGGCCGACCTGCTCACCGAGTACGCCGCGTACCTGCGCTCGCTCGTCGACCTGACCGGCATCCGCCCGCTCAAGGTCGTCGTCGACGCCGGCAACGGCATGGCCGGCTACACCGTGCCGGCCGTGCTGGGCGACACCGTCCTGCCTGCCCTGCCGCTGACGATCGTCCCGCTGTACTTCGAGCTGGACGGCTCGTTCCCGAACCACGAGGCCAACCCACTCGAGCCGGCCAACCTGGTCGACCTGCAGCGACGCGGTCGTCGAGCGACGGCGCCGACCTCGGGCCTCGCCTTCGACGGCGACGCCGACCGGTGCTTCGTCGTCGACGCCGCCGGTGCGGCCGTGTCGCCGAGCGCGATCACCTGCCTGGTCGCGGAGCGCGAGCTGCGCCGCTCCCCGGGGCGCACCGTCATCCACAACCTGATCACCTCGCGCGCCGTCCCGGAGGTGATCCGCGAACACGGCGGGCGTGCCGGTGCGCACCCGGTCGGCCACTCGACTGATCAAGGCCGAGATGGCGCGCACCGGCGCGGTCTTCGGCGGCGAGCACTCGGCGCACTACTACTTTCGCGACTTCTGGTTCGCCGACACCGGCATGCTCGCCGCGCTGCATGTGCTCGCCGCGCTCGGCGGCCGGACGGGCTCGCTGGCCGAGCTCGTCGCGCCGTACCAGCGCTATGCGGCGTCCGGGTGAGATCAACTCGACGGTCGACGACCAGGCCGCGCGCATGGCCGCGATACGGCCGACGTTCGGCGACGGCGCCGAGATCGACGAGCTGGACGGGCTGACGGTGACGCTCGCCGGACGGCAGTTGGTTCAACGTCCGGGCGTCCAACACCGAGCCGCTGCTGCGGCTGAACGTCGAGGCGAGCCGAGCCGGACGATGGTCGAGCTGCGCGATGCCGTCCTCGCCGTCATCCGCGGCTGACGAAGGGGAGCGACATGGCGCTCGATCCGCAGCTGCTGGAGCTGCTCGCCTGCCCGAGCGACGACCACGCGCCGTTGCGCGAGGAGACGCGGACGGCGCTGGTCTGCACGTACTGCGCCTCGGGCTTCCGCATCGAGGACGGCATCCCGGTCCTGCTGCTCGACGAGGCCACGCCGGGACCGAACGGGCTCGGCAACCCGGCCGGGGGTTGAGCGCGATGTTCGACGAAGCCTGCTCGTGGACGACGCGACCTGCTGCTGCGCGCGACGAGACACCGGCTGCTGTGGAACCTCGCCACCGCGGGAGCGCAGGTGCGCCGGGCGATCGAGCTGCGCGACGAGTTCGGCGTCGAGCGGCTGCGCGGGGAGCTGCCGCGCGCGCTGCTCGTCGCCACCGACGCGCCGCCGTCGCCGCGCTGCGCCTGGTCACCCGGCTCAGCTGCGAGGCGCACGCCGGCGCTCGCCTGGCACGGTGTCGAGCTGCCGCGCGTGGGCCGGACCGGCCGACGCGCTGCTCGATCGGCGTCGGTCGACGGCCGGCATCCGCGCCTGGCCGAGCTTGCCGCGCAGGGCGAGCGGCGCGGCATGGCGATGGCCGTCGTCGCGCCGGCCGACTCGCCGGTCGCCTCCGCGGCCGGGCGCGCACCGCTGCACGAGCTGCCGCCCGACCTGCACCCGCACGCATCGCGCTGGGCGGTGCTCACGCCGCTGCTGCAGGCACTCGACGCGCTCGGCGTGCAGTCGGTCCCGGCCGGCGCTGCTCGAGCAGGTCGCCGATGCCCTGGACGAGACCGCCGAGGCAGTGCCGGCCGACCGGCGAGCTGTTCACCAACCCGGCGAAGGCGCTGGCGGTCGAGTTCGCCGAGGCCCGTCCGCTGATCGTCGGCGCGGGCGCGCTCGCCAGCGTGGCGGCCCGCGCGACGGCGGACGCGCTGCAACTCGCCGCGGGCGTCCCAGCGGTCGCGGTCAGCCTGCCCGACGGCGTCGGACGCGCCGGGTGCGCTGCTGCGCGGGGCCGGCGCCGGCCGTCGACCCGGACGACTTCTTCCGCGATCGCATCGAGGACGACGGCCCGCCGCGCGCACGCCTGCTCGTCATCGGTGACGACGGCGATGCCCGAGCGACGCCTCGCTGGGCGAGCGCTCCGGTGCACAGATCCAGCTCGACGAGGTCGCCGCGCGCCGCGCCGCGGCGGCGCTGCGTGCGGCTCGCCGAGGAGCTCGGCATCCGGGCCTCCAGCGTCGACGTGCCCGACGGCCCGCCGCTGGCGCGGTTCGCCGCCGCCGCCGCGTTCGGCGAGTTCACCGCCGCCTACCTCGCCTTCGGCCTCGGCCTCGACCCCGGTGCGCCGCGGCCGGCCGAGCTGGGCCACTGATGAGCACCGGGGGCGGCAAGAAGGCGATCATCGCGGCGCTCGGCGCGAACCTCGGCATCGCGGTGATCAAGTTCGTCGCGTTCGCGATCACCGGGTCGTCGTCGATGCTCGCCGAGGGGGTGCACTCGGTCGTCGACTCGGGCAACCAGGGCCTGCTGCTGCTCGGCGCGCAGTCGTCGCAAGCGGCGCGCCGACACCGAGCACCCGTTCGGGTACGGCCGCGACCGCTACGTCTACGCGCTTCCTCGTCGCGCTGATGCTGTTCTCGCTCGGCGGCCTGTTCGCGCTGTACGAGGGCGTCGAGAAGATCCGGCACCCGCACCATCTCGAGATCCGCGATCGTCGCGATCATCGTGCTGCTGGTCGCGATCGGCCTGGAGTGGTTCTCGCTGCGCACCGCGATCAACGAGTCGCGCCACCACAAGGGCGACGACAGCTGGTTCGGGTTCATCCGGCACGCGAAGGTGCCGGAACTGCCGGCCGTCCTGCTCGAGGACGTCGCCGCGCTCACCGGCCTGGTGTTCGCGCTGCTCGGCGTCGGGCTGTCGATCGCTGACCGACGACCCGATCTGGGACGGCATCGGCACCTGCGCCATCGGCGCGCTGCTCATCACCGTCGCGGTCATCCTCGTGATCGAGACCAAGAGCCTGCTGCTCGGCGAGTCGGCGGCGCCGGTCCAGGTGCGCGCGATCGAGGCGGCGCTCGCCGGCGCCGGCGTCGAGCGGGTGATCCATCTGCGCACGATGCACCTCGGGCCCGGAGGAACTGCTGGTCGGCGCGAAGATCGCGATGCCGCGCGGCGCGACGCTCGCCGAGGTCGCCGCCGGCGATCGACGCCGCCGAGGCGCGGGTGCGCGCCGCCGTCCCGTCCGCGCGGGTCATCTACCTCGAGCCGGACCTGGACCGCGACGGTTGACCGAGTCTTCCCGATCGAGGGCGTGGTCCGCCGGCTACGCGTGGGGATCGCACACGGCGATCCAGCAGCTGCTCGGCGTCGAGCCGGACGGCCGGCCGGCGCCGAACTCTGGTTCGGCGAGCACGCCGGCGATCCGTCGCCGGCGCTCGGGACGACGCTCGACCGGCTCATCGCCGCCGACCCGAAGGCGCTGCTCGGCGCAGCCGTCGTCGAGCGTTCGGCCCGCGGCTGCCGTTCCTGCTGAAGATGCTCGCTGCCGACAAGGCGCTGTCGATCCAGGTGCACCCGAACCGCGCGCAGGCGCGCGCCGGATACGACGCCGAGGAAGCCGACGCAGCCGTCACGATCCGCAACTACACCGACGCCGAACCACAAGCCGGAGCTGCTCTGCGCGCTGACTCCGTTC
Source organism: uncultured Actinomycetota bacterium (assembly GCA_963794885.1). Lineage (GTDB taxonomy): Bacteria > Actinomycetota > Actinomycetes > Mycobacteriales > Jatrophihabitantaceae > RYN-133. The sequence continues at coordinate 5,825 of CAWCFH010000002.1, read as the reverse complement.
GAGGCGCTGTGCGGCTTCCGTCCGGTCGCCGAGACGCTGGCCGTGTTGGACGAACTGGCTTCCCTGAGCTGGCGTTTCTCGCCGACGCCCTGCGGCAGCGCGACGGCTTGCGCGCCGCGTTCACCGCGCTGCTGCAGCACGGCGAGCCCGTCGCGCTGGCCGATGCGGTCGCGCGCGCGAGCCACCGAGCACGGCGCCGCTGCGCGCGGCGTCGATCGCCGCGCACGACTTCCCGGGCGACATCGGCGTCGTGCTGACGCTGCTGCTCAACTACGTGCGCTTGCAGCCGGGCGAGGCGATCTATCTGGCGGCCGGGCAACGTGCACTGCTACCTGCGCGGCACGGGCGTCGAGATCATGGCCAACAGCGACAACGTGCTGCGCTGCGGGCTGACGCCGAAACACATCGACGTCGCCGAGCTGCTGAAGATCACCGACTTCAGCGAGCTGGCCGACCCGCGGTGGCCGCGAACGCGACGGCGTCTTCCAGGTGCCGGTTCCGGACTTCCGCGCTGTGGCCCGTCGACGGACGCGGTCGAGGTGACGGCGAGGGCCCGCGCATCGTGCTGTGCGCGGAGGGCACTGCCTGGGTCGGCGGAACTTGCGATCGCGCGGGGACACGCGGCGTTCGTCGCCGCCGGCGAGGCGGTCGCGGTCCGCACCGACGGGGTGGCGTTCGTGGCATCGATCGGCTGACCGCCGTCCCCAAACAGGAGCGGGGCGGTCGGGTCAGGCCGTCAGGCGGTGGGGTGCTGTACCTCGGAGGCGAACAGGATCGCGCCGGTCTTCGTGTCCCGGATGAGGAACAGGAACGGATGGTCGAGGGTGATGACCGATCCGGTGGCCCGAACGGCGGTCTCGGCCCATGGCGATGCCGGTTGCCGCGGCCGCCTCGGTGCCCTTCTCGGCGACCTTCAAGATACACCCGCTGCACGACCTGGGTCACCTGCAACGGGGTCGAGCTCAGCGCCGAGAAGTCGGCGCGGTCGGTGAACGCATCGCCCATGCCCATGGCCTTGAGCGGGTCGTTGAGGTCGAGCGTCGACGTCGTGGTGAACTTCGGCATCTGCAGTTGCGACGCTGTCGGTGTGCAACGCGGCGGCGACGTCGCCCAGCGTTTTCGCATCGAGGCCGCGCACGTACTGATCGAGCGAAACCTGGTCGGCATGATGGCGAGGGCCGCGAATCGACCGCCCTTGTAGGGCAGCTGGACGGCCTGATAGTCGCTTCCCGTTGCGGTCTGCATGGTCGCGGTCTGGGACATGAACGACGCGGTCGACGTCGAGCCGTCAGCCGACGTGAACGTCCGGGGTGCGTCGCGCGCCCGTCGAATGGCTGCGCCCACGCGGCCTTGAAGTACACAGCGTTCGCCAGCACGGCCATGCGTGGACGGGTCGAGCTGATCGAACAGCTTGGTGATCCGGCCGTGGGTCTGCTGCGACGTCCACTGGTTGATCGCATCCGCCGCGCTCGACTTGGTGAAGTCGACCCGCCACACCCCGGTGTCGAAGTAGCTCGCCAGCGCCGCCATGAAGCCGGCCTTGGTGGGCAAGCTCGGTGAGAGCCACAGGCTGTTGGCCGACTGGAGCGCGAACCCGCTGCTCGCGGCGCCGCCTTCCAGTCGTTGACCAGAGCGGCCCAGCCTGCGTCCAGCGAGGCGCCGTCGAGCGTTCCGGTGTGCATCGCGGCCCGGATGCCCGCGAGCGTCTTGCCGCCGGCCCCGTTCTGCAGCATGGTGAGCGCGAGGGCCAGGCTCATCGGTGAGACAGAGACGTTCGCGCCCGACGTCCGATTGCACGCGCTGCAACAGATCGACAGCGAGGGCCTGATCGGCCAGTGCCGTGCGCTGCACATCGCTCGGGCTCGCCGCCGCGGCGGCCGGCACGTGCTTGGCGACCAGCTGCTGCGCCGCGCCGATCTGGCCAGCAATGCGCAACGCGGCCGCGATGGGCGGTCCGGATGGCGCCGGCGCGGGTGCCGACGATGCGCACCCGGCCAGGAGCGCGACGGTACACCACGGCGGAGCCGATCAACACGAGTCGGCGCGGCGGGAGGGTCATGCTCGGTAGACGTGCTGACCCCCGGCGATGGGTTCCCGGTGGCCGCGAAACCCAAATCTGACACAGTCGTGGTAAGTTTCGCGGTGATGCAGTCACTGTCGATCCAGCAGGCAGCCGAGGCGACCGGATGGTCGCAGCGGATGCTGCGCTATCTCGAGCAGGCCGGCCTCGTCGCCGCACTGCGCACGACGGGCGGCCACCGGCACTACGGGCCGCGCCAGATCGACCGGCTGCAGAAACTGCGCGAGCTGATCGACGAGCACGAGCTCGGCATCACCGACATCGCCTTCGAACTGCGCATGCGCACCGACCCAGCAGTGGCCCGGGCCGTCGACGACTGGTTCGGACCGATCCACCGCAGTGCGGCCCCGCCCGGGGCCGGCATCTACCGCCGGCTCGCCACACTCGACACCCCGAGTCACAACCCCAGCCAACCGACCAACTCTGTTCATCGAGACTCTAGGAGAGCACGTGAGCATCACCCTCACCCCCGACTCGGCCGGCAGCGTCGCCGACTTCAAGGTCGCCGACCTGTCCCTGGCCGCGTTCGGCCGCAAGGAGATCCAGCTCGCCGAGCACGAGATGCCCGGCCTGATGGCGCTGCGCCGCGAGTTCGGCCCCTCGCAGCCGCTGAAGGGCAAGAAGGTCGCCGGCTCGCTGCACATGACCGTGCAGACCGCCGTCCTCATCGAGACGCTCACCGCGCTCGGCGCGGACGTGCGCTGGGTCAGCTGCAACATCTTCTCCACCCAGGACCACGCCGCGGCCGCGATCGTCGTCGGCCCGAACGGCACCCCGGACAACCCGCAGGGCGTGCCGGTCTTCGCGTGGAAGGGCGAGATCGCTGGAGGAGTACTGGTGGTGCACCGAGCAGATGCTCACCTGGCCCGACGGCACCGGCCCGGACTCGATCGTCGACGACGGCGGCGACGCCACGCTGCTGATCCACATGGGCACCGAGTACGAGACCGGCGGCGTCGTCCCGCAGGCCGAGGACACCGACTCCGAGGAGTACACGGTCATCCTCGACCTGCTGCGTCGCTCGATCGCCGAGCACCCCGGCAGCTACACCCGCATGGGCGCGGCGATCATCGGCGTCACCGAGGAGACCACCACCGGCGTGCACCGCCTGTACGAGTTCGAGCGCGCCGGCACGCTGCTGTTCCCGGCGATCAACGTCAACGACTCGGTCACCAAGAGCAAGTTCGACAACAAGTACGGCTGCCGCCACTCGCTCATCGACGGCATCAACCGCGGCACCGACGTCATGATCGGCGGCAAGCTCGCCGTCGTCTGCGGCTACGGCGACGTCGGCAAGGGCTGCGTCGAGTCACTGCGCGGCCAGGGCGCCCGCGTCGTCGTCACCGAGATCGACCCGATCTGCGCGCTGCAGGCGGCCATGGACGGCATCGAGGTCGTCACCCTCGAGGACGTCGTCGAGCAAGGCCGACATCTTCGTCACCCGCACCGGCAACAAGGACATCATCATGGCCGACCACATGGCCGCGATGAAGCACCAGGCGATCGTCGGCAACATCGGCCACTTCGACAACGAGATCGACATGGCCGGGCTGGCCAAGACCCCGGGCGTGCACAAGGTCGAGGTCAAGCCGCAGGTGCACGAGTGGACCTTCGCCGACGGCCACTCGATCATCGTGCTGTCCGAGGGCCGGCTGCTGAACCTCGGCAACGCCACCGGGCACCCGAGCTTCGTGATGTCGGCGTCGTTCGCCAACCAGACGATCGCGCAGATCGAGATCCACAAGAACCCCGACGACTACATCGTCGACGGCAAGCCGACGGTCACCACGCTGCCGAAGCACCTGGACGAGAAGGTCGCCCGGCTGCACCTCGACGCGGTCGGCGCCAAGCTGACCACGCTGAGCAAGTAGCAGGCCGAGTACATCGGCGTCGACGTGGCCGGCCCGTACAAGCCGGAGCACTACCGCTACTGAGCCGCCGCTGCTACTAACGCGGCACGATCGGACGGCCCGGACTTCTGCGGAGGTCCGGGCCGTCCGTCGCCCGGCTTCAGCTCAGGGCAATCAGGACGCCCAGCGCGAAGCCGACGGCCAGCAGCCACAGCACGGTGGGTGCGCTTCGTAACGCTGGCCTGGCTCTGTCGGTCATGATTTGTAGACCTCTCCGTTGCGGACGGTCACGGCGATTTTCGGAAGCGGGCTCGGTGCCGGCCCGGCGACGACCTTGCCGGTGGCGGCGTCGAACTTGCTGCCGTGGCACGGGCAGTCGATCGTCCCGTTGGCCACCGTCGCCACGGTGCAGCCCTGGTGCGTGCAGATCGCGGAGAAGGCGTGCACCTGCGCACCTGACCGGATGAGCACGACCGGCGGGTTCTGCACGATCTTCCCGCCGCCCTGCGGGATAGCCGCGACGGCCGCGAGCAGTTGGCCGCCGCCCGGACCCGCACCGTAGGCGTTGGCTGCGGTCGTGCCCGCCTTCGCCTTCGCCGCCGCGCTGTTGCGCGCGAGCGCGAACCCGGCGACGCCGCCGACGACCACCGCCGACGCACCCCGCAGCGCGGAGCGTCGAGAGACCAGATCAGCCATCGCGCCTCCCTAGGTGAGCGGGAGTCCAGAGCGGCTGAAGAACCACAGCGCGGAGGTGAGCCACACCAGGATGAACAACGTGAACACGGTTGCGCCGAGAACGGGAATCAACCAGCGCGGTGTGTCGCGCAGCCGCAGGCCCAGCATCTTGGCGGCGTAGCCGCCGTAGAACGCACAACCGGCCACGCTGTGCACCAGCACCCGGGTACTCGTCGTCTCGAAGCCGAGGGCCCAGATGCAGTGCAGCGCGACCGGCAGTGAGACGATGAACGCGATCGTGCCGCTCCAGCGATGCGACCAGGACACCCAGTGCGGTGTGCTGTGCACGCCCGGCAGCCGTCCCCACATCCACAGTGCGCTGATCACTTGCACCAGGACGAGGGCAAGCACCGCGTGGCCAGCCACGTCTTCATCTGCAGCATCCCCGGAGAAGCCGACGAGGAACAGCGGCCGCAGCGCCGGGTCATGCAGCTTCGCGTACACTGCCGACGCTCAGCGCGACCAGCGCCGCCGAGCAAGCAGCACGGGCAGCCGACCCGCGACGTTGAGACGTCACGCTCTCGGCCACGATCGCCCCCCCACGGTGCTGACGCGCGCCCACCTTAACCGTGCCCGTTCAGCGTGGACCGACGGGCCCGAGTGGCAATGCCCTCGGCACGCGTCGTCAGAAACTGCCGCGTCGGCCAAATCGCTGCCTCTGGCGTTTGTCGGAGGGTCGTGCGAGGCTGAGCAGCCATGACAGACGTACTGCTCGCCATCGGCACCGCCAAAGGCCTCGTGCTTGCCCGCAGTTCGGATCGGGTCACCTGGCAGCTTCGCCGATCTGCACTTCCCGATGAACGGCGATCTACGCCGTCGGGATCGACACCCGCGGGGAGCCGGCCCGGCTGCTCGGCTCGGCCGACAGCTCGCACTGGGGTCCGGCAGTGCTGCACAGCGATGATCTCGGCCGAACGTGGGCCGAACCCGACGAGGGTGCGATCGCGTTCCCGGCGGACACCGATGCCGTCGTTCGTCCGCGCGTGGGCGCTCGTCCCGTCCCGCACTGAGACCGGATGTGGTCTGGGCCGGCAGCCAGCCCAGCGCGTTGTTCCGGTCCGAGGACAGGGGCGAGCACTTCTAGCTGGTCCGCGCGCTCTGGGACCACCCGCACCGACCCGAGTGGGGCGCGGGATTCGGCGGCCAGGCGGTCCACACCG
>CAWCFH010000001.1:0-530709 GCA_963794885.1 uncultured Actinomycetota bacterium | reverse complement strand
TCGCGATCTGGGTGCTCGGCGAGGGCGTTGGCGGCCTGTTCGCCGCGGGGGCATCGTGGCTGAGCGGCGCGCCCGGCTCCGCTCTGGTGTACGCCCTCGCCGCGGCCGCGCTGCTGATGCCGTGGTCGTGGTGGGACGACGGGCGCGCCTCGACGATCGTGCGTCGCACCGGTGCCGCCTGGCTGTTGATCGGCGCCCTCCTCGAGGCGATCCCGAGTGAAGGCATGTGGAACGCGACCGGGCTCGCCGGCCCGTTCGTCGACGGGGCGGCCATGCCTCAGCCATCGTGGTTGAACGCGCCGATGCGCTCGCTGGCGAGGCTTGCCGGTGAGCACCCGCTGGTGCTGAACCTCGTGGTGGTCGTAGTCGTCGGCGCGGTCGCGGTCTGGCTCGCGATCGACGGCGGCACCCGGGCGATCACCGCCGCCATCGTGCTGTGCGCAGCGACCTGGTGGCTCGCGCAGGACTTCGGCGTGCTCGGCGGGACGGCAACCGATCCGAACACTGCGCTGCCGCTGGGGCTGTTCCTGGCGACCGCGCTGCCGTACTGGCGCACGAGCACGGTGCCGGCGCGCGACGCGCGGATAATCGCGGCGCCACCAGCCCTGCGTTCGGTCGTCGGCGTCTTCACGGTCGCGCTCACCCTGGTCGTCCCGGGCGTGCTCGCAACCACGCTCGTCGGGGCCGCCGACAATTCGGCGATCGCTGCTGACAGCAACGGCGGGCTGCGCCCCGTGCCGCACCGGCTGGCGCCGACATTCGCCCTCACCGATCAGGACGGACGAACGATCTCGAGCGCGCAGTTGCGCGGCAAGGTCGTGGTGCTGACGTTCCTGGACCCGGTGTGTGACAGTGAGTGTCCGCTCGTCGCCAACCAACTCGCCACCGCCGACCGCCGACTCGGCTCGCTTTCGCGCAACGTGGAGTTCGTGGCGCTCGACTCGAACCCCGTCTTCACCCACGTTGCCGATGTCGCGGCGTTCACCGAATCGCACGGTCTCGGTCGACTACCCAACTGGCACTTCCTGTGCGGATCCGCGGGGGTGACGCAAGACGTGCTGGCTCGCTACGGCATCGCGGTTGACGTCCCGACGGTCGGGATGGTTGAGCACTCGGACGGGATCTTCTTCATTACGCCGGACGGTCGCGAGGCCGCCTACATCGACGACGGTGCGGGAGCACAGCTGACGCAGACCTATGCCGAACAGGTGGAGCAGCAGATCCGGACACTCGTGCAGTGACCCAGTTCCACCGCGTACTACTCGCGTGCGCCGTTGCGCTGTCCGCTGCGGCATGCGCGTCATCGCCGACCACCGAGAACGGGCCGCCGGAGTCCGCACAGGCGCCGTACCTCGAGATGAGTAGTGCCACAGACGGCGTGCTCGTGTGGCGGTCCGGGACGGCGTGGGTGTTGCTGTCGACGCAGGACGGCTTTGCTCATGTCATCAACCGCACGCCGGTCGGGGTAGAGACCGGTGGCGGCCTGACGTTGTCGGCAACGCCCCAGCGACGGATAGTCGCGGTAGGAGCGCATGATCGTCTGGTGCGGTCGCCGCTGTTGCACTCTGCGGCAAACTGGCGCTGGAGCTCCGACGAACTCCCCGGCGGTGTGTCCGGTGCCCGCGACGCCGTGGCCGTTGACTCGGGCGCCATCACGGCCGTGATCACTGCGAATGGCGGCACGCTGGAACGCCGCACGTCACAGGGTTGGACGGCAATCACGAGTGCGCGCACCCTCGCCGGCGCCAACGACCTGACACTGGACAGCATCACATGGGCCGGCCGCACCGGCTGGCTCGCCGGGCACGGTTCGACCGCCGGCGCGAAGGCATTCGTGACCGTTGACGGCGGAGCGCACTGGTCGGGAGTACCCGGAACGTCCGGCGACTCAATTGCGGCGATCGCGCCGTGCGGTTCGGGCGCGACCTGGCTGCTGCCCGTCGTCGACCGCGGCGACACGATGCGCATCTTGCGAACCTCGGACGCCCAGCGGTGGGTGACAGGCGCACCGGTGCACATCGCGGGTGATCCGGTGTACGGCTGCAGCGGGACTGACCTATGGGTGGCCGGAACGGGCGACCGACTTCTTGTCTCCTCCGACAGCGGCGCCCACTGGGCCGATCGGGCAGCTGCGCCCGCAGCACTGACCGATCTAGCGCCGACAGGTCACGGCAACGGATTCGCGACCACCGGCGGCACAACCCCCGCTCTTTGGCGGGTGACCGATGGAGGAACGAGGTTCACCCGCATCCCGCTACCTGCATGGGTAGGCTCGCTCGGCCAAGCAGCCGGCAGCGACTGATGACGCCTCAGTGGTGATTCGGGCTGGTAATGAAAGACGTCGCGATGCTCACCACGACGGCGGCGAGCGCGATCCAGGTCCACCACAGGCCCACTACATGCACCTGCCAATTGCTGTTCTCGCTGTAAATGTGGCGGCGGCTGCGATTCCACATCGCTAGGCCCAGGAAGGCGGTGAGCAGGATGTGGAAGAGGTTCGCCCCTGCGATGAAGTACATCGCCGACGAGTACGCGCTGTCCGACACCCCGAACGGGAAGTTAGCGAGCTGGATGAACTGCAGAACGCCTGCGACCAGGACGATGGCGAGCGCGAACGCCGAGCCGGCGACGAGGCGGGCCTCGCTACCGGCCAGGACGCCGCGATAGCCGAGGTGGAACACCAGGGCGCTGACCGCCAGGACGCCGGCGATGACCCAGCTGAACCAGATCTGGGCGAGCTGCTGCTTGGGCGCGAGCCACGCGTGCTCGGTGTTGAGGCCGCGAAGGTAGAGGTAGGAAAAGATGAGCGCGGCGACGAACGCGGCATCGGCGAGGATGAACAGAAGTGTTCCGGTGCGCCAGCGTCTGCCGATGAGGTCGGGATCTTCGATGTGCAGGTCGGGCTTGCTGGTCGTGACCGAGGTCATTGTGGATCTCCGTCTTTAGCGCTGGTCAACGTCGCGCCGGACTGATTGGCGCCGGCCCCCACCACGGCCTCGCGTTCTTGCTGGGTGTGTATGAAGCTCGGGTCGCCCTCGCCGTACCCGTACGGGTCGGCGATGACCACGGGCAGGACCTCGAAGTTCTCGAGCGGAATCGGGTTTGGAACAGTCCATTCCAGCGTCTTGCCGCCCCACGGGTTCGCGGGCGCGATCACGCCGCGCCGCCATGAACTGACGACCGCCCAAAGCAGGATCAGCATGCCCGTGCCGATCGTGTAGGCGCCGATCGACGACACGAAGTTCCCGACCGCGAACGTGCTGTCGTAATGCTCGACGCGCCGCGGCTGACCGGCGAGGCCGACAGCGAACATGCCGATGAACGTGACGTTGAACCCGATCTGCACCAGCCAGAAGGAAATCAGCCCCGCGCGACGGTGCAGCATCCGCCCGGTCATCTTGGGGAACCAGTACGCCAACGCGCCGATCGCGCCGGTGAGCCCAGCACCCATCAGCGTGTAGTGGAAGTGCGCGGTGACGAACATCGACCCGTGCAGGTCGTAGTCGGCCGGCACGTCGGAAAGGTAGATGCCGGTGATGCCACCGATGATGAAGTTCCACAGCATCGCGTAGACGGACATCATCGGCAGCGCTGTCCATATTCGGCCGCGCCAGATCGTGCCGATCACGACCAGGAACAACACCCCGGTCGGCACCGAGATCATTTCGGTCGTCAGCATGAACGGCCCGTTCAGGTCCGGTGCCCATCCTGAGGCGTACATGTGGTGAGCCCACACCATCATGCTGAGCCCGACGATGCCGACGATCGCGAGCACCGCGCCCGTGTAGCTGAACAGCGGTTTTCGAGCAAATACCGGCGTGATTTCCATCAATGCCGCGACGGCAGGGATGACGATGACGTACACCTCGGGATGGCCCATCAGCCAGAAGAGGTTCGCATAGAGCCACGGGCTGCCGCCGCCCTTGGCGACATAGAAGTTGGCGCCGACGGTGCGGTCACCGCCGAGCAACACCATCGACGCCATGAACATCGGGAAGGCTGGGATTGCCAGCCCGACGCTCGCGAGCACACCCCACACGAAGATCGGTGTGCGGTTCCACGTCATGCCCCGTGCACGCATGGTGAGAATGGTCGTCGTGATATTTGCCCCGGCGATCGCGGAGGACATGGCGAAGATGATGATCGCCACGAGGTAGGCGTCCATTCCGGGCGGCGCCTGGTCGGACAGCGGTGCGTAGCCCGACCAGCCGGTCGGAATTCCACCGAGCAACGCAGCCGACAAGAGGACCGGCAACATCGCCACGAGCAGCCAAAGGCTCAGCGCGTTGAGCCGGGGGAACGCCATGTCGCGGGCACCGATCATGATCGGCACGATGAAGTTGCCGAACGGGCCAGTCACCATGATGATCGTCGCGAGGATCATCGACAGCCCGTGCAGGCCGACGACGGCGTTGTAGGTCTGGGGGCCGAGGAAGCGCGAGTCCGGGGTGATCAGGTCGGTGCGGATCATCATGGCGAGCGTGCCGCCGATGCCGAAGAGCACCATCGTGACCACGAGGTACTGGATGCCGACCACCTTGTGGTCGGTCGTGAACCGGAAGTACCGACCGATGCCTTGGTCCTTGCCGGCGTAGAACGTCTCGTCTTCGTGTGACTGATCGTGGCCGAGCATCCATCGCCACGGCCCGCGCAGCGCACCGATGCCGATCATGAACCCCAAGGCCCATCCGACCATCGTGATCGTGGTGACCTGATCGGAGGTGACCGGCTCGTCGGTCTGCAGGAAGTGATGCGAGAGGTACCAAGCGATCAACGCGCCGACGATGCCACCGAGAACCGCGGTACCGAGGTTGAGGCGCCGCATCGCGCCGCCACCGTGCGGCGGCGCGACGGCGCCGTGTTGGACGATCGCTTCACTCATGCGCTCACCGCCTTCGGTGTCATGACGCGTGGCCGCCGTTCGCGGTTACCCATTGATTGAGGTCGGCCGTACTCACGACGTGTGCGTAGGTCTCCATGTCGGCGTGCAACAGGCCGCACAGCTCGGCGCATCGGACGTCATAAGTGCCGATCCGATCCGGGAAGACGCTCGTTTTCGTCGTTTCTCCCGGGTTGGCGTCGATCTTGATGCCGAGTTGAACGACCCAGAACGAGTGGATGACGTCTTCGCTGGTCACGTAGAACTCGACCGGCCGGTTGACGGGCAGGTAGAGCTGGTCGGACTCGATGTTGCCTTCTTGCGGATAGCTGAAGGTCCACACCCACTGCTGCCCGGTCACTTTGACGACGAACGGGTCAGGAGCCGACGCTGACGCGGTCACCTTCTGGATCTCGGCAAGCCCCCAGATCAGCATGAAGACGCAGAGCAGGCTCGAGACGATGAGCCAGACCACAGTGGCCGGACTCCGGCTGCCTCGCATCGGCGGACCGTCTTCGTCGGACGGGCCGCTGGCGCCCTTGCGCCGCCACTTGAACAGGCTGTAGATCGCGACAGCCCAGACAAGCGCGGCCACCGGTGCGGCGGCAAGGCTGAACACCGTCATCGTGTCCTCGACCGCACGCTTCGTGGGCGACGCAGGCGTGCCCATGATCCGGGCCGGCACGAACGCGAAGAAGATCAGCGCCACGGTGAGCGCGATCCACAGCAGCACAACGTGACGTGTCTCCGGACGCCGCGACCACGCGCGGACACGATCGCTGGAGAATCCGTGGGGGGTGAGTGGCCGACCCTTGTGCGGGTTGCTCATCGTGCCGCTCATCCGACCGTCAACGTCCCTGACATGTATCCACGTGTTGACATCGGGCCGCCGAATTTCGCGTAATAGCCGTCACCACAGGGGAATTCGCAATTCCAGACGTAGTGGCCCTTGCCCTTCGTCATGAACGAGAACGTCACGACGTTCGGCTTGGGATAATCGGTGCCCTTCGACGACCGGTGCATCGTCGGGCAGCGCCGGCAGCGGGGCGCTGACAAACAGCGGATCCTGGTCGGTTGGGGCAGCGTGAATCGTGAACGTGTGGCCGATCGTGTCGGGGTTCGTGCCGGTGACGGTCTTGCCGTTGACCTGCTCCGTGCCGCCGATCGTGCCGTGGACTCTGGCGAAAAAGGGTTGGTGATCTGCTCGCCGCCGTCGTACTGGCGGATGGTGACGGTCACCAGAGAATGTGCCGGCACGTGCAGGTTCGTGGACGGCCCGAAGCTCACCCAATCCGGGTGTGCGCCGCCGTCAGATCCATGCTCTCCGGCCATGCTGTCCGGGTAGGTGGCCAGGTTCAGGTAGGCATGATCGACGACGCCGGCGGCGGTCTGAACGGTGCCGTGCACCGTTGCGCTGAGCGGCGTCGAGTTCGGGCCCGAACGGTGCAGAATAGCACCGACGAGTACGACACCGACCGCGCCGCCGCCAACGGCTATGGCCAGCCCAACCAAGGTCTGTCGCGTGGACATCCATGCCCTCTCGTCCCGTAGGAAGATCCACGGGAATGCCAGCGATGAGGGTGGCCTGCACCACATTCTGCTGTCAAGGCTAACCCTGTCGTGTCGAACATCCGTCCCACAGACTGGGCTCGTTTTCTTCGCGTTTCGCCCAAATCGGGCTAGGGCGAGTGCGTTGCGCCACGCCGTCCCCTCCGGCGTAGCGTGCTGCGGGTGGCACGAGCGGTTCACCGTGTGGTCGCGGGATGGGTCGCGGCCACGCTGCTTCTCACCGCCTGCTCGTCATCGAGTCCGTCGGCCACGGGAGCGGCATCGAACTCTGCCTCGAGCGGCCCGAACACGGTCGGCGCGACGATCTTTCCCTCGAGCGCCCGGCAACACGTCCCGCCGCTGCGCGGTCGCACGCTCACCGGTCGACCGTTCGCGCTCACGAGCGTGCTCGGCAAAGCGACGATCGTCGTCAACGTATGGGCCGCGTGGTGCGTCGAATGCCGCACCGAAGCACACACTCTGAAAACACTGTCGCACACCCTGGCGAGCCGGGGCGTGCGCTTCATCGGCATCGACGAGCAGGACAATCCGGCGCGCGCGCGAGCGTTCGTCAAGACGACGCAGGCGACGTACCCGCACCTGGCCGACCCGAACGGAACCATCCTCGCGCAGCTCAGGCTGCTTCCCTCGACGGGTATCCCGAGCACGCTCGTGATCGACCGGAACGGGCTGATGGCAGGGCGGATCGTCGGCGTAGCACGCAAGACCGTGCTCCAACACATGATCGACCGGATCATCGCGGGCAGTTGACAACGGGTCCACAATCCGTTGTGACCGAGCGTGGATCTCGGCCTAGGGGGACGGACCGAATGGCGACCGCGACGGGCATCGCTCGTGCACACCCGCATCGCGATGCGCTGACGCGCACGGTCGCCGACTACGTAGCGCTGACGAAACCGCGGATCATCGAGCTGTTGCTGGTCACCACGGTGCCGACCATGATGCTTGCCGCGCGTGGCCTGCCCTCGCTCGGACTTGTCACCGCCACGTTGGTAGGCGGAGCGCTCGCAGCGGGCTCGGCGAACGTCCTGAACTGCTTTCTCGATCGCGACATCGACGCGATGATGGCCCGCACGAGCAACCGTCCGATCCATCGCGGAGTAGTGCCGCCAGCACATGCGCTGGTGTTCGGGATCATTCTGGGCGCCGGCGCGGCGGGCCTGTTCTGGGCCACGACCAATCCGCTCTCCGCAGCGCTCGCTGTGGCGGCGATCGCCTTCTATGTCGGCATTTACACCGCAGTCCTGAAGCGACGGACCTCGTCGAACATCGTGTGGGGCGGCGCGGCCGGCTGCATGCCCGTGCTGATCGGTTGGGCAGCAGTGCGCGACTCGATCGGATGGGCGCCGGTCGTGCTCTTCCTGGTCGTCTTCCTCTGGACCCCGCCGCATTTCTGGGCGCTCGCGATGCGGTTCCGCGACGACTACGCGCGCGCCGGCGTGCCGATGCTGCCGGTGGTGACGACCGCGACAGTGGTCGCGGACCGAATCGTCTTGTATTCATGGGCGATGGTGGCGGTTTCGCTCACGCTGTGGCCGATTGCGTCCACCACGCCGTTGTACCCAGTCGCGGCTGTCGCACTCGGTGCCGTGTTCTTGCGCGAGGCGCACCGCCTGCGCTCCCAGGCCCATCTCGGCCAGCCGGTGTCGTCGATGCGATTGTTCCACTGGTCGATCACGTACCTGTCCGGCTTGTTCGCCGCGGTGGCCGCCGATGCGTTGATCCAGCAGTTCATCCGCTAGCCGTGCCGGGGCGGCCCGCCAGGCGGATCTTCGGCGTGCAGGCGTTCGAGGTAGTCCTGCCACGCGATCAAGCCGACGTCGTCGGCATCGATGTCCCGGCTCGGGCGGGGTTGCGTGCGCGTCGCGGCCGGCCGCCGTCCAGGGGGGTCGTCGTGCACGAGGCGCCACCAGATCCACGTGCCGAGCACGGCGAACAACGGCCACTCGAATGCATAGGCCCAAGCGAGCTGGTGACCCTCGAGCGCGCGTCGCCACTCAATCCAACTCGCGATGCCGCACAACGTGAGTCCGGCCACGAGGGTGACGTGCAGTCGCAAAGACGTTCGCGACCACCATTGGACAGGTGGGCGCAGCTCGCTGGGGCTCACCCGGCTCGTCCCGTGCTCAACGGCATGTCTCGCATGGTCTGTATGTCGATCCGCCGGGCCAACTCCCGCTCGCTGCGCAGCCAGTCGCATGCCGCGATTGTCACCCACAGCGCGTCGACGAGCATGCTTCCGCTCCACATGAGCGCGCCACCCCACTGCTGGTCACGCAGCGGCGACGGCCCGAACGGGCGGTGGACGTGCAGGTAGTACGGGAACATCACGTATCCGGTCGCGTAGATGAAGAACCCGGTCATCGTCTCGGGGAACATCATGCTGAACAACGACGCGGTGCGAAGCCCAGGCGACAGCCGCCGAGGTCCTGGATTTCCGGGGAGCAGCGGGTAATAGAAGATCAGACCAGCGAGCAAATAGACTGGGTGCTCGATCAGTTCGTGCGCCCATGGATGGGTGATGCAATATCCGTAGAACGGCGAGAAATGCGTTCCGACGAGCGTGCCTGCGAAGACCAGCCAACCCACGATCGGGTTGGTGAGCGCGTACAGAGCGCGGCTGCGCAGCGCGGGCAGAATCCACTTCCGTCGAGCGTGCCGGCTACTCACGCGAAGGATCAACAGCACCGGCGCACCCAGCAGCAACAGTGGAGCCACGAGCATCATCAACGTCAGGTGCTGCACCATGTGCGCCCAGAAGAACGTGTCGTCGTACACCCCGAACGGGCCGAGCAGGACAATCCATGCGAGGGCCAGCGCGGACATGAAACTAACCGTGTATCGACGCGGCCACGGCCGATTCGGGGTGCGCTGCGAGACACGGCGCGCCGCCCAGCCATAGGCCACTGCCGCAATGATGATTCCCGCGCCGAGAAGCGGATCGAACGTCCACGCTCGGAGCACGGTGACAAACGCACCCACGGGCGGGCACGGTACTCCCGCGCGGACTCCGGCGATACGGGCAACGCATGCTGATCCACCGACTGGTTCCTGTGAGCGCGGTGCTGTGCGTGATGCTCGCGGCCAGCGCCTGCGCCAGCAGCCCGACGGCCGCCGCAAACCCCGCACCAAGCTCGTCGGTCGGTCAGCTACTTGATCGCGCCGTGCCGAGCACGATCGCCGACGCCCGACTGATCGACTCCGCGGGACGGCCGGTCACCCTGTCCGCACTCCGCGGCCGAGTCGTCGTCATCTCGGACATGCTCACGCTCTGCCAGGGAACGTGCCCGCTCGACACGGCTAACGTCGCAGCGGCCGCCCGCCGAGTCACCGCGGCCGGTCTCGGCAAACGCGTCGCGTTCCTCAGCATCACCGTGGATCCGCGTCGCGACACGCCACCGCGGCTGACCGCCTACCGGCACCAGTACGCGCCCGCAGCTGCTGACTGGCAGGCGATCACCGGACCCCCGCAAACGATCAACGACGTGTGGGACTGGCTGGGCGTATATCGGCAACGAGTCCCGGACAAGGCACCGGGACCGCGTGACTGGCTCACCGGTCATCGCCTCACCTACGACGTGACACACTCCGACGAGGTGTTCTTCCTCGACGCGACGGGCCGGGAACGATTCCTGCTCGAAGGAGCACCACACATTTCGCCAGGTATCGCCATTCCGGCGCGATTGAAGGCCTTCATCGCCCGATCGCACGAATCGCACACCGATCCCGGACCGCAATCGTGGACCGAACCCGACGAGCTCCAAGTCCTTTCCTGGCTCCTCGATCGCAAGATCTGATCTCGGACCGGTGCGCCAGCACCGCGGAGTCGAGGTCGTCCAGGATCGCGTCCAGGCTAGCGATCAGAGCAGCCAACGACTCCGGCACTGCAGACACCTCCGGTCATGCCGCCATCTTCGTCGTGCGATCGGCCACGGTCGCGCCCGGTACCCGGACGTGCATCGACTGTTCATGTTCGGCTCGTTCGGCGTGCCGGCATATCGCCGGTCGGCCCCGATTCTGCGCAGCGTTTCGTCGCAGCGGATAGGGATGTTAACGTCCGTTCAATGTCCAACGACCTGTACCGGCTGCTCGGGCTGCCCGCGGACACCCCGCCGTCGCGGCTGCGCCAGGTCTACGAGGAACACGTCACCAGCGCGGTGCGCTCATCGGATCACCGCCGCGCACTCGAACTGTCTAGCGCGCTCGACAACCTCGATCCCGAGACACGCGCGAGGGTCTACCCCCGCATGGCATCGCACGATCCGCGCCCGTCCGGGTCGCGTCCCGCCGCCCGACCGTCCGTGTCGCGACCACGGGCACCGCGGCGTTCGATGTCCGCCCGCAGGGCGCTCGTGTACATCGCGGTCGTCCTCGGTATCGGCGTGCTCGTCTACCTCGACGTCGCCCAGTCCAAGCCGGAAACGCCCTCGTCACAACTTGCGTTTCCAGGCGCGCCGGCTGGTTCGTCCGCGCTGCCCGAGGAGTCCACGTCGCCCGTCCTCCCGAGCCGCTACCAGCGGCAAGCCGCCCGGGTCGCGCACGTTGCAGTCCGTGCCGTCAACCAGTGCCGCGAGACCACCGGCGCGCTCCCGCCATCCGCGCCGACCCAGTCCGGGCGCGCCACCCTGCGGTGCGGAGACGGAGCGATCACGCTCGACCTCGGGCCGGCCCGCGCGCTCAGTTACAGCCGGATCAGCGCGAGGCGGTACACGCTGACCGTCACCACGTCCAATGGCGGGGCATCGTCCTACGACAGCAAGTCCGGACTGTTCACTTCCTGACGTCGGTTCCCACCGAGCGTCGGTGGGGCCGGGCATCATGAACCGGTGGAAAGCCGACCGTCACCGCGACTTGCCGGCGTCGAGGATGCCGGGGTCGTCGCCGAACTTCTCGACGCGTTCAACCGCGAGTTCGCCACGCCGACACCGGGACCGGCAGTGCTGGCCGGTCGGCTCGAGCGGCTGCTCGCCGGCGACGACGTGCTTGCCCTGCTTGCTGGTGACCCGCCGACCGCAGTCGCTCTCGTCACGACGCGCCCCAATGTTTGGTACGACGGTTCGGTGGCGCTGCTCGACGAGCTGTACGTCGCACCCGAATATCGCGGACAGGGAATCGGCGCATCGCTGCTCGCCGCAGTCGAAGACGTCGTGCGGCAACGCGGTGCCGAATTGGTCGAGATCAACGTCGACGGTGGCGACACCGACGCGCGGCGCTTCTACGAGCGTTACGGGTACACAAGCGTCAGCCCCGGCGAGCCTGAACCTGCGCTCTATTACTACCGGGAGTTGACCGAGCCGGCACCCTGAGCAGATCCTTTTCGAACCAGTGGTGTGCGTACCGCTCGTCGTTGAACGCCGGCACCTCGCGGTAGCCCGAGCTCCGATACATCGCGATCGCCTGCGTCAGATTGCGGTTCGTCTCGAGCCGGACGGTGCGCACCCGACGTCGGCGGGCGCGCGCCTCCAGCTCGGTGAGCAGCCGCCGGCCCAGGCCGAGGCCGCGAACCGACGGCGCCACCCACATCCGCTTGATCTCGGCGGGATCCTTGCCATGGAACTTGATCGCGCCGCACGCGACCGGCTCCGAGTGCAGGGTGCCGACGAGAAACACGCCGGCCGGCGGGGTGAGCTCCTCATCGGCTGCCGAGATGCTGATAGCCGGATCGAATCCGTTGTCGAACCTGCGCGCGAGCTCATCGACGTAGGCACGCATGCAGAACCGAGCGCGTGGATCGCCTGGCGGCACTACCTCGACCTGCACCATCGACGCGATCAACAACCGCTCTACGACATCCATCGCTTCGATCAGTCGCTCGCGCTGGATCGTGCTCAGCGGCGTCAGTATCGATGTCGCCAATTCGTCGGACCGCTCATCGAGCACAGTCCACTCGGCGCGTCCCGCGCCGGTCAGTTCGACCCGTCGGCCGCGTCCGTCATGCGGGCTCGTACGTCCGACCACCAGGCCCTCTACCTCGAGAGCGCGCAACAACCTGCTCAGATATCCCGAATCGAGTTCTAGGCGGGCACGAAGCTCGGCCACGTCGGCGCCGTCGCTGCCGATCTCCCAGAGCACACGAGCCTGGCCGAGCGGACGATCCCGCGAGAGGTAGCTGTCGTTGAGAGCGCCGACGCGCTGCGTGACCGTGCGGTTGAACCGCCGCACGCTGCGCACCTGACCAGATCGCATTACCTGACTTTAGTCAGGTAATACGACCTCAGTCGAGAGCAGCTGTGGCGGCCCCGAGTGCGGCGGTGCGTCTCGATGTCCGCGAACGTGCAGCGCGTCCCGGACGGCGGCCCAACCGCGCCTGCGCTGGAACGGCAACTCGAACACTTCGGCGAACACCCGCGCGAACAGCACTGTCAACGGCAGCACGATCGCGCACAGGACCAGGAACGTCGGCACGCCGCCAGGCACGACATGCGAGATGACGCCGTAGTACACGGCGATGACGATCGGTGCGTGGGTGAGGTAGAGGCTGTAGGAGAACGAGCCGAGGCTGCGCAGCGGGCGCGTATCGAGCACGCGCACCAGTTGCCTCGGGCGCGATGTGGTGACGGCTGCGAGCAGGCAACCGATAGCGGGGCCGAGCGCCAGGTCGACCCAGAAGAAGTTGTCGATCGTCCAGACCGAACCCTGCCAGGCGATCAGTGCGAACACCGGCGCTGCGAGCGCAAGCGCGAACCAGTGCCACGGCCACGCCCGTCGCCGTTCGGTGGTGCTGACGATCCCGCCGGCCGCGACGCCGATTGCGAAGAGCACGGCGAGATCGGGCGTGTACTGGTTCACCAGGTCGGTCGCGCCCTGGACGTGCATCGCACTGGTGACGCCGAGGGCGAGCACGGGCAGCGCGACGAAGGCGACCATCACGAAAGCAGTGAGCCGCCGCATCGCGAGGATCAGCAGCGGGAAGACGACGTACAGCTGAGCCTCGATGGCGATCGACCAGAACGCACGGTTCGGGCTCGGCACCGCGAAGACGTCCTGCACCAGCAGGCCGTTGACGGCGACCGACTGCGCGGTCGGGATCGGCCAGCCCGGCTGGGCGACGACGAACCACGTCATCAGCAGGCTGAACACCAGCGCTGCCCAGTACGGCGGCAGGATTCGCCAGGCCCGACGGCGCGCGAACCTCGAGACGCCGCCGAGTCGCCAACCCGCGCGCGCCGGCGAGACCGCCAGCGAGAAGCCGGACAGCACGATGAACACGACCACCGCGAACCGGCCGTAGATGAATTCCGAGGCCCACCACGGCGCGTGGTCGACCGGGTAGCCGGGGAACGCGCGCAGGAAGATGTGGTTGACGACTACGAACAATGCCGCGAGGCCGCGGATACCGTCGAGCCCCACCAGGCGCGGCCGGTCAACAGCCACCGTCGGCGCGGCGGTCTGCGATCGGGTGCCCGTGGGCGGCTCCACCAGACCCAGCGTACGACCGGCAGAATGACAACGTGCCCGATGACCGCGATGGCCTCGGCGCGGATCCAGGGCTGTGCGGAGACTGCACACACGCGATCCTGCGGCCTACCCGCCGCGGCACGACCTACCTGCGCTGCGCGCTCGCCGCGACAGACGATCGGTACTCCAAATACCCGCCGCTGCCGGTTCGCGTATGTGCGGGCCATGTCCCCATCGCACGGTGAGGACGAGCCGTCACGCCGCCGCGAGAACGGCCAACCGCCGCTCGGTGGTGAGGCGACCGCCGGCCGGCCCGATGTACGTGCCGGAGGTGGGCGCCACATCCGAGTAGTCGCGCCCGGTGGCCACGGTGAGGTAGCGGGCGGACGCCGGCACGCCGTTGCACGGATCGAACGGCAGGGCGATCGCGTGGTCGTCCTGCGCAGCTATGACCTCCACCCACGCGTGCGTTCCGCCCTGCCCGATGAGGTGGCCCGAGACGTAGCGGGCAGGAAGACCCAGCAGGTGGCAAATCGCGAGCATGATGTGCGCCGAGTCCTGGCAGACGCCCCGCCCGCCGGCCAGCGCCTCGGCCGCGGTCGTCTGTACTGATGTGATGCCGTACTCGTAAACGAGCGCGGAATGGACCGCCTGGCAGATCCGGTCCGCCTGCTCGAGTGGGCTGGCGGGTCCGGCGAGCTCGATGGCGAGCGAGCGCAGTCTGTCGTCGGGTGCGGTGAGTCGAGTAGGACGTAACAGCCGGGGATCGCTCAGCGCCGACGCGGGCAGGCGCGTCGGCCCGTCACTATGCACCCGCTCGAGAAGAGCTCCGATCCGGAATTGCACGGCGTCCTCGACGCGGTCGACACGCAGCCGCACGATCGTGTTGCCGTGCGCGTCGTGGCGCGACTCGCGCCGGGCCGGGGCCCCAACTACATCGAGCCGGTGCGCGAGCAGGTACTGGTTCCCGTGTCGCGCCGGCGGGAGCGCGACCAGACGTTGCCGAAGGCCCTCGACCGGTTGCGGGTAGACGTATCTGAAGGTCTGCTCGAGCAGGTAGGTCACTCGGTCCGCGCCGTCGAGATCGACCGCACGATGGTCGATCTCCGGAGCCTCGAGCAATGCCCGGTCGAGCATCACGCGGCGACCTCCTCGGCACGGACGGACATGATCTCAAGATGCGGGCCGCCGAAGGTGGTTGCCATCGCCACGTCCGACGCGTCGCGGCCACGCCCGATCAACACCCGCCCCTTTCGGGGTTGGTTGTTGCGTGGGTCGAAGGTCCACCAGCGGTCATCGAGCCACACCTCCATCCAGGCCGCGAAATCCATCGGAGCCGGATCGACCGGAACGTCGAGATCAGGTAAGTACCCAAATACGTACCGGGCCGGGATGTTCAGCGCGCGACAGAATGAAATAGCCAAGTGGGTGAAGTCGCGACACACACCGAGCCGGGTGCTGTTCACATCGGCGGCGGTCGACCACGCCGACGAACCGCCGTACCTGAACGTGAGATGCGAGTTCACGTGATCGCAGATCGCCTGTACGCGTCCGTACCCGGGCGGGTAGGAGCCGAACCGGCTCCACGCCTCGTCCCCCAGCACATCGGGCAGGCAGTACCGGCTCGGCAAGGTGAAGATCAGCACGTCATCGGGGAGGTCGTCCGGCGCCATCTCGTGGGCCGACTCGTCGATGTCCTCGACAGCGTCCGGCACGTCGATCAGCGCGTCGTAGCGAAAGACCGATCGGCCAAGCGGCAGGACGACCCGGGTGCACCGATTGCCATAGATGTCCGTGTAGTGCCGTAGGCGCATCTCGGGCGTCGACGACCACGCCTCGGACACGACGGTGAACGCGGCGGGCCGGCTGGGCTGCACCTGGAAGATCGCCGGGGTGTGGGCCGCGGCGTCGTAGGTGAAGCTGCACCCGACCGACAATCGTCGCGTGCCCATCGCCGGATGATGCCACCGCTTTGTTTCAGCCGATCGCACGCCGCGCCGGTTGGACCGCTGATGCGCGCGTGGTGATCCGGGCGTCCGTGCGGTGCGAATACAGATATCCAGCACCGCTTCGAAGGAGGCTCTCGATGTCGATCGCCGCGTACTTCCAGCCCAAAGGCATGACGCTGGCTCAATTCAACGAGATCCACGCGCGCCTCGATGCCACCGGCGACGACCACAGCGCGCACCGGCTGCATCACTCGTGTTTCGGTACGGACGGTGAACTCATGGTCTACGACATCTGGGACTCGCCGGAGTCGTTCGAAGCGTTCGGCAAGGTGCTCATGCCGATCCTCGCCGACCTCGGCGTCGATCCGGGCGAGCCGGCCGTGCTGGCCGTGCACAAGGTGTTGCAGTCAGCGCACGAGGAGTAAGCCCCAGCGCCTCACGCCCCGCAGGCGCCTGGCGGCGCGTTCGGCGAGCAGAACGAGAACGCGCCGGCCGTACCGACCAGGAGCGTCAGCAGGTAGGCACGCAGCCGAGCCGTCACCGAGTCGCCCGGGTGCATGGTCGTATCGGTCGACGAGATGACCGTGCCCTCGGCTATCACCGCCTTGCCGGCCGCGAACGCGTCGTGCAAGGCCAGCACGATCCGTCCCCCGTCGATGATTTTGTTGCCCTGCAACTCGTCGCAGGGCGGCGTGGGGTTGTCGCTGCAGAACGTGTAGATCCGGTAGGTGATCAGGCCGCGCCCGGACGCCGAGAACGTCAGGCCGCGGCCGTGACCGAACCACTGACCGCCGAAGCGAGCCAGCAGCGACGCGGGCGAAGGGCTGGTCGGCGCCGCCGAACTGGGCGGGGCTGATGGCGGAACCGTCGTCACGACCGGCGGCAACGTACTGCGCACTGCGGTGCTCGGTCGCGCGCGGCCCGTGCCTGACCCGGAAACGGTGGACGAGCAGCCGACGACCAGCAGGCCACACAGGATTGCGGCGCACCCGCTGCGGTTGACCACCGAACGCCCTCCCAGGAGCAGTGGCACGACCGTAGCGCCGCCGGGTCAGCCGGCCAAGTAACGGCCGCCCCGCCGGAGGTAGGACGGCGGGGCGGCAGGCTGATGGCCGCTCAGATCGCCCGGGCGTCCATGATTCGTGCCCGCGCGGCTTCGACCGCCTCGCTCACCGTGGGGGTGATCCGCCGGTACGCGGCGAGCACCGACGTGATGACGCGCGGGGGTACCTGCGGAAACTCGCTGCGCAGCCGTTCGCGGGCCTGGGCCTCGCCAACTGCCGGTGGGGTTTGGAGTTCGTGCACGATGTGCCTCCACGGGTCCGACCGCGCCGGGCGGGGGTCCGGCGGAGTTCGATCGTCCCTATCAAGATCTAACCTAACCCGGTCAGTCGATGCTCTAACAGCATGTAACACACAGTTCACCTAGCGACGTGGCATTTGCCCGCCGATAGCCGATTTCGGTGGGCCGCCGACCGGCCGCCAGCGGGGAAAGGCTGCCCTGCGGCCGGTGGGACTGGAGGGTTTCTTGCGATGCAACAGAGACTCAGTGTGTGATTGCTGTTAAATTTGATCGAGACTCGGGCACTCTTTGAGGAACCGTCCTTTACACTTGCTTAACATCTATGGACGAGTGATGGTGACCTCGAAGTGACGCGAACCCGTACGGCGATGCTGGTCATGCTGGCGGCTGGCGCCTGCCTGACCCTCGTTCCGATCGCGAGCTCCGCGGCGCCCCCACCGAACCCGTACCCGACCAGCGCGGTCGACCAGAACGCCGGCGACCAGGTCCAACAGGCCAAGGATGCCGCGGATCGCAAGGTTGCCAAGGTCCAGGGCAGCATCAAGAGTCAGGTCAGGCACCTAGGCCGCCTCTCCGATGCGGCGTCGACGGCCGAGCAGCGCTTCACCGCCCAGCGCATCATCCAGGCGCAGGCCGAGGACACCGAGGCCGCAGCACTCCAGCAGCTCAAGGTTGCCCGCGCGGAATACCAGACGTCTTACCAGGAACTGGTCGCATCGGCGGTCTCGGCTTACGAGAGCGACGGCGCGCCCGGCTCGATCGGCGCGTCGATCGGAACGTTGCTCGTCTCCGAGGACCCCAGCGCGCTGCTGAGCACCGGTGCCGAGCAGCAGATGCTCGCCGATCACCAGGCCAACATCGTCACCCGGATGACCCTCGCGCTCCAGGCCCGAAACGCCGCAGCGCAGACGGAGAAATCCGCGCTGGCCTCGGTCGCCCACGAGACCGCACGGCTCAACGCCATCCGCGCCCGCGCCGACCGCGCGCTCGCCGCCGGGCAGGTGGCGTTCAAGAACCTCCGCGCCGACCTGAGCAAGGCCAAGGCAACCCAGAAGCAGGCCGACGCCGCGCTGTCGACCTTCCTCGGCGGCTGGTCAGCAGCGGATCCGGCTCGCGCCGGCGCGCTGAATCAGCAGTACGAGGCGATCGCGCTCCAGGTGAGTCACGCCAAGCCGGCCCCGGCCAGCTCGCACTGGACGGCCGCGATGGGTCAGACAGTGGTCAACCGCGCGGTGCAGTACCTCGGCACGCCGTACGCGTGGGCAGGCGGCAACGCCGCCGGGCCGACCGCCGGTGTGTGCGCCGGCGGGGCCGCCCGCCACGACTGCCACCTGACCGGCTTCGACTGCTCAGGTCTCGCGCTCTACTCGTGGGCGCCCTACCTGTCCATGGCACACAGTGCCGAGGCGCAATACAGCTCCGGGACGTTCCACCCCGTGCTCACCGCGCTGCTGCCCGGCGACCTGGTGTTCTGGAGCAGCAACGGCAAGGTGTCCGGCATCCACCACGTCGCGATCTATGTCGGCGACGGGAACGTCATCCAGGCACCGGAGTCCGGTGACATCGTGCGCATCACCCCGGTCGGCAGCGTGTCGTCGGGGCTGTTCGGCGCAACTCGACCGATGAGCTGACCACCCCGGACACCGGCTGACCGCCGCACCCGCCCCGGCCTAGAGAACTGCCGTTAAACGCCGCCGGCCGTCCCATCCTCGGCGGATCGGGGGGACCACGGGAGGACGGGACGGCCTTTGCGAGCGCTAACTCTTGCGCTTCACACAAATCTTACATTGCGTCTTCGCGACGCTGCAACCCGACCGGGCAACTTAATCTCAGTCGATCGAGGAACCCGATTGAGGAAGGCGGCGCACCCGTCAGCGCGAGCGTTTACCCCCGCTGCGCGCCGGGTACCTCAGCCGAATCGCCATGGCCCAATCCACGACCCAAACGCCTCGGCACGTCCCTATCCGTGCCGTCCTGGGCGCCGTCGCGTTATGCCTGGCCGCGGTGCCGTTCACCGTCCTGGCCATCCTCGTTGGCGACAGAACCGGATTCGTCGTCGACCTCGACCGGCAGGTCGCCGGCTCGTTGCATCAGTACGCGCTGCAGCATCCCGGATTCACGAGCGCGATGAGGGTAGTCAGCACGATCGCGACGCCAGCTGCGTGGTGGGCAGTGCTGGTTCCGATGTTCGGCTGGTTGGCATTTCGGCGCCGCTGGCGGCTGGCAGCGTTCGTCGCCGTCACCGGCGCCGGCGGCCCATTGCTCAGCCGAATGTTCAAGTCCCTCGTCGGGCGACCCCGGCCGGTGTTCGCCCATCCGGTCGCGACGGCCGCCGGATGGTCTTTCCCGAGCGGGCACGCGCTGGCTGCGACCGTCGGCTTCGGCATCCTGGTGCTGGTCTTCGGCCCGCCGCTGGGCCGCACCGGACGGATCTGGCTGTGCGTCGCCGCCGCGGCCGGCGTCATCGCCATCGGGTTCTCGCGGCTGGCCCTCGGCGTGCACTTCCTGTCCGACGTGGTCGGCGCCGTGGTCATCGGGACGGCGTGGGTGCTCGCGATGACGGCCGCATTCTCGGCGTGGCGGCCGGACTGATCGTCGGCGGGAAGAAGAAGGGCGGAACCGCTGCTGCGGTTCCGCCCTGCTTCGCGCTGCTACGTCAGACTGCGCGGACGTTGCTCGCCTGCGGGCCCTTCGGGCCGGCTTCGACGTCGAACTCGACGCGCTGGTTCTCTTCGAGGTTGCGGTAGCCGCTACCGGTGATGGCGGAGTAGTGGACGAAGACGTCCTTGTCGCCCTGGTCCGGCGTGATGAAGCCGAACCCCTTCTCGCTGTTGAACCACTTGACGGTTCCCTGGGTCATGCCGATCTCTTCCTTCAAAGCGGGTCAGGGCGCACACCACGTGCGTCCCGGGTACTGCCCAACTCACCCACTCGAAACCGAGGTACGACAAGCGTGCAGACAACCGAGAGAAAAGGTACAGCAAGACGGCTAGAAGAAGAATCGGCGGCGCGCGCGACCCTGCGGCTTGGGCTCGCCGGTCACCATCTTGGTACGCATCCAGCCGTTCTTCTGCTCGATCCGGCCGAGCTCCTCGGCCAGCCACGCGGCGCCCGGGGGGCGTTCGGCGGGTTCGGCGTTCATGCCCCACACCAGCAGGTCGGACAGCTCCAGCGGCACGTCCGGCGAGACGATGGGACGGACCCCGCCGGCCAGGATGCGCAGACTAACCGCGGCCGGAGACTCCCGGTCGTAAGCGCGGAACGCGGCTCGTCCGGCGACCATCTCGTACAGCGTCGACGTCAAGGCGTAGACGTCGGTCGCAGCGCTCGGCGCATCGCCGAGCAGCAGCTCGGGAGCGGTGTGCGCAGTGGTTTCGTGCACGCCGACCACGGACTGCTCGTACTTCGTGACCGCAGCGCCGAAATCGGCGAGCACCGGCTCGTCGAACTCGGTGAGCAGCACGTTGCTGGGCCGCACGGCGCAGTGCACCAGGCCGGCCCGGTGGACGGTCTCGAGAGCTCCGGCGATCTTGATGGCGATCGACACAGCATTCGCGACGGTCAGGCGTTGCTCGCGCACCGCTTCGGCGGCCGAACTCGGGCAGGCTTCCAATACGAGTGCCCGGCGGCCGTCCGCGAGGGTGGTGCGCTGGTACATCGTGACGATGTGCGGATGGGTACCGAGCATCGCCAGGTAGCCCGCCTCGCGCTCGAGCGCCTCGTGGGCGAACAGCGGAGCGGCTTCGTCGATCACCTTCAGCGCGACTGCGCGTCCGGTTCCCGACTCTCGGGCGGAGTAGATGGAGACCGAGCCGAACCGATCGACGAGTTGGAGCGCATCAAAGCGCGGCAACTCACCCACGCCGGACAAGAACGTGTGCATGGCGGCCGACATCAGTTCCTCCTCCCGTGACCGCCATCGTACTTCACGCTCGCTTTACAATTGGTGTTTTCCGGCTTTATTTTCGCCAATCTTTAGGGTGTACCCGCCGTGGTCGCGTTTCCCGCCGATCATCTTGAGGCGAGGCTGCGGTTCCGGTTCACCCGAGCGGGTCGGGAGGGTTTAGGGGACGACGGTGATGGGCCACTTCGCGTCGCGCACCAGCCGGCCGGCCAGCGAACCGACGAGGCGATGCCCGGACTGCATCGATGCGCCGACAACGATGGCGTCCACCCGCAATTCGGTCGCCACCCGGACGAGTTCGAGATACGGATTGCCGCGCCGCTGCACGAACGACATCGGTACGCCGAAGCGCCGGCAGCCCTCCTCGACCTGGGCCTTCAACTCCCTGGCAATGTCGTCGTGCGTCTCG
The DNA here is from genome assembly GCA_963794885.1 of uncultured Actinomycetota bacterium. Classification (GTDB taxonomy): domain Bacteria; phylum Actinomycetota; class Actinomycetes; order Mycobacteriales; family Jatrophihabitantaceae; genus RYN-133. The sequence goes on along the minus strand of CAWCFH010000001.1, from coordinate 509,298 downwards.
ATCAGGGCGCCGGCTGTCGAAGGAATTCCGGCGGCCAGCCCGCCCAGCGAGGCCACGTACAAGGCAATCAGGTGCGAGCCCTGCCGGCGCGCCATCCCGACGGCGTAGGCGCCGGCATGCAGCGAGGTCTCCGAACCGTCGAGGCCGACCAGAATCTTGGTCGGCCCGTCCGTCCCGAGCTCGAACCACGTCGCCACGGCGCCATTGTTCCCGTCAGGTCGCTAACCGTCCCACCGGATGGGTTACCCACAGCCCACCAATGTTCGCCCGAAGTTCTGGGAAGACGTCGGAAAAACCGGGTAGAAATAGAAACAGGGCCCCTCCAAGTATGAGTTGGAGGGGCCCTGCTCGGTCTGACAACTCTGTCTTCCGATCGCTCGGTCAACAAGCCCTGCCAAACCATCACCACCGGCCGACGACCCGACGAATCTCCAAGTTTCCTTGATGATTCTCCGTTCCGAGGTCTCCCCCGGGCTGGCCTTCGTCGCTGGCGACAACGCAATTTCTACTGGGTCAAGGAGGGCCTGCACAAGGGTTTTGCCAACCTTTTTTCGATGAATTCTTTCCGGCTGGTCGCTGTCCCCAGATCTTGCATTCTTGTCCCCAGCCGGGCCGGGTTGTGCACCGGTTCATCCACAGCGCCGTCCACAGTTGTGCGCACTTCGCGCTCAGACGGCGACCGACTCCGCGTCGCGCAGCACCCGAAGAATGTTGTCGCGGGTCAGGGCCGCGAGCTCGGCTTCCGACCAGCCCCGGTCGACGAGCTCGGCGATGAGTGCCGGATAGCCCGATACGTCCGACAAGCCCTCGGGCAGCGACTCGCAACCGTCGAAGTCGCCGCCGATTCCGACGTGGTCGACGCCGGCGACTGCACGCACGTGCTCGACGTGATCGGCCACGTCGGCGATCGTCGCGACTGGTTCCGGGTGTCGCTTGGCGTAGTCAGCGGCGGCGGCCATGTGCACCGTCCAGTCGCGCCGGTCCTCCCCGCGCGCTTCCATCTCGGCGATGACTGCCTGATCCCAGTCGCGGCAGTCCGTCGAGACGAACGCAGGTACGAAGGTGACCATGCAGACCCCGCCATTGCCGGCCAACGTCTGCAGCACGTCGTCGGGCACGTTGCGAACGTGATCGGTGACCGCCCGGGCCGACGAATGGCTGAAGATCGCCGGGGCGCGGGTGACCGCCAGCGCGTCACGCATCGTGCCCGGCGAGACGTGCGACAGGTCGACCAGCATGCCGAGCGTGTTCATCTCGGCGACCACATCGCGGCCGAAGTCATTCAGCCCGCCGAGCACCTCGGCGTCGGTCGCCGAGTCGGCCCACGGCACGTTGTCGTTGTGCGTCAGGGTCATGTAGCGCACGCCGAGCGAGTGCAGGACCCGCAGCACGGCGAGCGAGCAGTCGATGCTGTGGCCGCCTTCGGCTCCCATGAGCGAGGCGAGCCGGCCGTTGGCCTGCGCCTGTTCGACATCGGCCGCGGTAAGGGCGAGCTGCAACTGGTCGCTGTACTGGGCAACCATATGCAGCACGAAGTCGATCTGCTCGAGGGTGGCGGTGACGGCCGTCGTCCCGGCCAGGTTGGCCGGTACGAACACCGACCAGAACTGGCCGCCGAGCCCGCCCTCCGCTGTCCGGACGAAGTCGGTATGCGTCTGGCCCTGCCGTTCATCCAGGCGGTAGGACGCGATGTCGTACCGGTTGAGCTCGCGCATCGCCCACGGCAGGTCGTTGTGACCGTCGATGATCGGGTGGCGGCTCAGCAGCTCGCGCGCAGCCTGCACCGCGTCGCTCACAGCGTCACAGCGTCCGTCTCTTGGGCTTCAGGTGCTGGAACACCACGCCGAACGGACCGGCGATCCGGCCGAGGTGGCCCTCGACCATGCCCGCGTAGATGTCGGTGACGAGGCTGTCGTGGATCTGGTGCACGCGAGGTGCACGAACCGCGATGGCGAAGTCGATGACCTCGGACGCCTTCGACCACGGCGCGCTCGAGGGCAGCAGCAGGGTCGCCACCGGCGCGCTCGGCACGGTGAAGGAGTCGCCGGGGTGATAGACCGCACCGTCGATCAGGTAACCAAGGTTCGCGACCATCGGGATCGCCGGATGGATCAACGCGTGCTGGCCACCGAACGCGCGCACAGCGAACCCGCCCGCCTCGAATTCCGCGCCGGACTGCACAGCCACGACCTGCTCGCCGAGATCGGCCAACGTCGCAGCGACCGACTCAGGGGCGTACAGCCGCAGCCGCGAATCGCGGCCCAGCGCCGCCCGCACCTTCTCTGCATCGATGTGGTCGGGGTGCTCGTGGGTGATCAGGATCGCGGCCACGCCGTCGAGCGCGTCGCCGACCTCGCTGAACACACCAGGATCGATCGCCACGCTGCGGTCACCGTCGTCGAGACGAACGCAGGCATGGGTGAACTTGGTCAGCTGCATCAGGCATCATCGCTGTCGTCGTCGGCGATCACGTGCATGGCGGCCTCTTCGGCCGAGCTCGCCGAACCGGCGCGGCCGACGTCGAATGCGACCTCGTCCTTCTCGGTGTCCTCGAGCCCGCCGTAGTCGGTGTCCACCAGCCGTCCCGCGCGCCGCTCGGGTTCGGTGTCGTCGGTGGAGTCGTCGTCCCAGACCTCTGGCTCTTCCTCGGCAAGGTGCTGGTCGAGCGACTCGCCCTCACGCGCCTCGTCGGCGGTGTCGCCGCGCCAGCTGTGCGAGGCCCGCTCGGGCGGCGAGTACCCGGCATCCAGCGGATCCTCGGTGTTGTCGCCGGTCAAGGACTCCGACGGATCGATCTGGTCGTTGCCGCCGAATCCGCCTACGTACAGATCGTCCGATTCACTGTTCATGTACCTAGCCTGCCTGGTTACCGTTCGGGATGCACGGGGCAGGGTGGTGATATGGCGTCGGTGCTGTGGTTGCGGCGCGATCTTCGCCTGCATGACCAGCCGGCGCTGAGCGAAGCAGCCAAGGACGGGCCCGTCCTCGCGCTGTTCGTGCTCGACCCGGCTTTGCTGAAACCTGCCGGTGCACCACGGATCGCGTTCCTCTACCGCACCCTGCGCACACTCGACGCCGACCTCGCGCGAGCACGGCGGGCAGTTGATCGTGCGTCGCGGCGATCCTGTGCGCGCAGTGCCCCGCGTGGCGCACGAGATCAATGCGTCATCGGTGCACGTGAGCGCCGACTTCGGCCCGTACGGTGCCACGCGCGACGAGGCGGTGGCCGATGCGCTCGGCGACGTTGCATTGGTGCGCACCGGCTCGCCGTACGCCGTCGCCCCGCATCGGGTGCGCAAGGGCGACGGCACGCCGTTCAAGGTGTTCACGCCGTTCTACCGGGCCTGGCTCGACCACGGCTGGCGGGCGCCGGCGGCCACGATCAGCGGACGCGTCGAGTGGCACGGCGAGATCGACGGAATCGACATCCCGAACGATCCGCCGCTGCCGGCCGGCATCGAACTGCCCGAGGCCGGCGAGGCCGCCGCCCGCGCTGCGTGGCACGCGTACCGGTCCGCTGCGCTCGCGTCCTACCCGGCCGACCGCGACCGTCCCGACCTCGACCGCACGTCACGGATGTCGGTGTACCTCAAGTGGGGTTCCATCCACCCGCGGACGATGCTCGCCGACTTGGGCAGCGAGGACGAGACGTTCCGTAAGGAGCTCGCATGGCGCGAGTTCTACGCCGCGGTGCTGCACCACTGGCCGGCCAGCGCGCGCGAGTACTTCCAGCCCGAGCTCGCGACGATGACCTACGCGCGCGCGGACAGTGCCGCATTCGACGCCTGGCGCGCCGGACGGACCGGGTATCCGCTCGTCGACGCCGGCATGCGCCAGCTGCTCGCACAAGGCTGGATGCACAACCGGGTACGCATGATCGTGGCCTCGTTCCTCGTCAAGGACCTGCACATCGAGTGGCAGCACGGCGCGCGGCATTTCATGCGGCATCTCATCGATGCCGACCTGGCGTCGAACCAGCACGGCTGGCAGTGGACCGCCGGAACCGGCACCGATGCCGCCCCGTTCTTCCGCGTCTTCAATCCGACCACGCAGGCCAAGAAGTTCGATCCGGACGGCGACTACGTGCGCCGCTGGGTGCCCGAGCTGCGGACGGTCGACGGCGCCTCGGTGCACGAGCCATGGCGCCTCGAAACCAAACCGGCCGGCTATCCCGACCGGATCGTCGATCACGCGGCCGAGCGCAAGGTCGCCCTGGAGCGCTACCGGCAAGCCCGCGCCTGAGCGCTGTCAGCGCTGTTTCGGTGGCGGGACAAACGTCGTCGGGTGCGGAGTTTCGTAGTCGCGCCGGCCCGCGCGGTACCCCACGTAGTAGACAACACTGAACAGGGCAATGGAGGCGGCGAACGCCAGGCTCGGTCCGACCGACTCGCCCGACCAGAGTTGCAGGCCGAACATGATGCCGGACATGACGACGAACCAGACGATGATCATCGACCAGAACTGCAGGTCCGGGCGTCGCTTCCGTTCGAGACCCTTAGCCGTCGCCATGGCGTGAGCATGGGCTGCTCCGTCGCGCCGCGCAACTGCGATCAGAGTGGCTGGATGCCCCACGACCCGGCCCACATCCCGTCCGGATCGAGCACGATCAGGCCCTGGGTCGAGTTGAACGCGTCGGCCGCGCACGTCATCGGCTCGATCGCGACGGCAGGAACTCCGCCGGTCAGATCGTCCGGGGTGAAGACCTGCAGGTAGCGGAAGGTCTGGTCGAACCACAGCCGGGCACCGGCCTTCTTCGCGCGCACCTCGGCGAAGCCGCGGCCGTTCGGCACGTTCAGCGCAGTGAACCCGTCGTCCATGCGCACCTGCTTGAGCCGGCGGCCGCGGCGAAAGTCGTGCGGTGTGCGCGCGACCGATTGGGTTCCCACCGGCACCTGTGCCTCGTCGAGCACGAGTCGCTCGCGAGCCGGCAGTTGCACGGTGGTGTCGGCGAGCGAGGCGCCGTGCGTGGACAGGTAGGGATGGAAGCCCGCGCCGAACGGCGCCCGCTGCTTGCCGTGGTTGGTCGCCGACACCGACACGGACAGGCCGAGCTCGGCATGAACTGCATAGGTGACCTCGACACGCACCTCGAACGGATAGCCCTTCTGCGGCACGATGTCGAGCGCGAGGGTCACCCGCGTCGGCTCGTGCAGCACGGGCGTCCACCTCGTCCAGCGGGCGAGGCCGTGGATGGCGTTGCCGAGGTCGGGTTCGGTCAGCGCGCAGCTGGTAGTCGACGCCGTCGAAGCGGTACTGGCCCTTGCGCAGCCGGTTCGGCCACGGCACGAGAACGGCGCCCGCGCAGCGCGGCGGCAACTGGTCGGGGTCGAACGGCGCGGTCACGTCGACGCCGCCATAGGAGTATCGGCGCAAGCTGGCGCCAACCTCGACGACGGTCGCCTCATGCTCGCCTGCGGCGATGTCGAACTGCTGCCCGGTCAGCGTCATGTGAAGAAGTTAGCCCTTCACCTCATGCGCGGCTTCGCGCGCGTCGTAGCGCCAGAACGGACGCACCAGCACGCCCGCAACGATGACGACGACCATGCACGCGATTCCGCCGCCGACCCACGAGAAGGTCACGCCGGTCGCCGCAGCCATGCCGCCGGCGCGGACATCGCCGAGGCGTGGTCCGCCGGCGACGACGGCGATGAACACTCCTTGCATACGGCCGCGCATCTCATCCGGCGCGTAGGTCTGCAGCATCGTCTGCCGGTACACCGCGCTGACGAGGTCGGCCGCGCCGGCGAGGGCGAGCAGCAGCACGACCAGCCACAACTGGTGCGCGAAGCCGGACAGCGCAACCGCACCGCCCCACAGGACGACGGCCACGACCAGCGCCCGGCCCTGCCGGTGCACCCGGCCGATCCAGCCGCTGGACAGCCCGGCGACCACCGAGCCGATCGCGATCGCCGCGTACAGCGGGCCGACGTTGCCGTGAAAGCGCTGATCCGCGACGGCAGGAAACAGCGCACGCGGCATGGCGAGCACCATCGCGGCGATGTCGACCAAGAAGGACATGATGAGCACGGGACGGGTGGCGATGAACGCCAGCCCGTCCACGACCGATCGCAAGCCGAGCGTGCCGCTGTGTCCCTCGGTAGGCGGTATCGCCGGTAACCGCAGCGCCGTGTACAGCGCAGCGGTGAACAGGATCGCGTCGGTGCCGTAGGCGTACTCGAAACCGTGGTGCAGGCCGACGAGCACGCCGCCGATCAACGGGCCGATCACCTGGCCGGCATTGCCCACGGTGAAGTTGAGCGTGTTCGCCGCGGGGACGAGTTCGAGGTCGACGATGCGCGGGATGATCGCGCCGCGTGCCGAGGATGCGATCGCGAACGCGCCGGACTGCACGACGACCAGGCCGAGGATCAGCCAGACGTTGCCGAGGTCGAGCACGGTCTGCGCGAGCAGCGCGAGCGTCACCGCCCACGTCGCGACCGACGACCAGAAGTAGAGGGTGCGCCGGTCGACCACGTCGGCGATCGCCCCGCCGTAGAGACCGAAGGCGACGATGGGCAGCAGCCCGGCCAGCCCGACGAGACCGACGTAGAGCGACGAGTGGGTCAGCGCGTAGACCTGCACCGGCACCGCGACCTGGGTGAGCATCGAGCCGACGAATGCGGTGCTCTGCCCGATCAGCAGCCGGCGGAACGGTGCGATCGACAACGGCCGGGTGTCGAGTGCGTGCCGGCGCAGCAATCCGCGCAGCGATCGGGCCTGCTCAGGTGCGATGGCCTGATCGGGAGCGTCGGAGGTTCGGAGGTCTTCGTTCACCGCAGACGAAGATCCGTACGCACGACTCCAGCCTACGGATGTTTAGAGTCGGTCCCTGTGGCGGTAGCGCTGGTGACCGGGGCAGGACGCGGGCTGGGTGCCGCGATCGCACAACACCTTGCCAGCGGCGGGTGGGCGGTCGCGGTGAACGACCTGGCGGCCTCGACCGGCGCACCGGTGGTGGTCGACGAGATCCGCTCGTCCGGTGGGGTCGCAGCCTTCGTCCCCGGCGACGTGACCGACGAAGCCGAGGTCACCCGGCTGGTGACCGAGGTCGAAGCGACGCTCGGCGCGGTCGGTGCGCTGGTCGTGAACGCGACCGGGCCACAGCCCGAGATCGGTGTCGAGGAGTTGACCTGGGCCGACCTGCTCCATCACCTGGAGTTCTTCGTGAAGAGCCCGACATTGCTCGTCCAAGCCGTCCTGCCGGCGATGAAGCGAGCCGGGGGCGGGCGGGTGATCATGATCGGCTCGGACCTGTCCGAGCGTGCTGAGCCCGGCTGGTCGGCGTACTCCGCGGCCAAAGGCGCGCAGCTCGCGGCTGACCCGGACGTGGGCACGCGAGCTCGGGCCCTCCGGCGTCACGGTGAACCTCATCGCGCCGGGCTGGATCCCGGTGGAGCGGCATGCCGATACACCGGACGCGGTGCGCGCGGCCTATCTCGCCGACGTGCCGCTGGGCCGGCTCGGCTCGCCGGCCGACGTCGCCGCGCTCGTTACCTTCCTGGCCTCGGCTGCGGCCGGCTTCATCACCGGCGAACGGATCGCGGTCAACGGCGGACACACGCTCGCCTAGCCGAGTACGGTCCGCACGATCTCGGTGGCAGCTTGGTCGGGGGTCATCGTGCCGTCGAGCACTGCCGCCTCAGCACGCTTGACCGCGGTGCGGGTGGCCGGCTCGTCCAGCCGCGACAGCAACCGGTCACGCACCATCGCGCGGGTCCACTCGACGAGTTGCCGGCGCCGCTTGGCCTCGAACTCGTCGTGGTCCTGCAGCCACGCACGATGGCGTTGCACGTGCTTCCACACCCGGTCGAGATTGTGGTTCTCCTGGGCGCTGCACGGGATGACCGGCGGCTGCCAGTCGTCCTCGGTTCCGCGCAGCAGGCGCAGCGCACCGGACAGTTCGCTCGCGGCCTTCTGCGAGTCGTTGGTGTGCGCGCCGTCGGACTTGTTCACGCCGATCACGTCGGCCAGTTCGAGGATGCCGCGCTTCATGCCCTGCAGCTGATCGCCGGTGCGCGCCAGCGTGAGGAACACGAACGTGTCGACCATGTCGGCGACGACGTATTCCGACTGCCCGACGCCGACCGTCTCGACGAGCACCACGTCGTAGCCGGCGGCTTCCATCACCAGCATGGTCTCGCGGGTTGCCTTCGCAACGCCGCCCAGCGTGCCGGCACTCGGGGACGGCCGGATGAACGCGTGGTCGTCGTTGGCCAGCCGCGTCATGCGGGTCTTGTCGCCGAGGATGCTGCCGCCGGTCTTGCCCGAGGACGGGTCGACGGCGAGGACGGCGATCTTGTGCCCGTCGGCGATCAGGTTCACGCCGAGCTGGTCGATGAACGTGGACTTGCCGACGCCGGGCACGCCGGTGATGCCGACCCGCTGCGCGTTGCCGGTGTGCGGCAGCAGCTCGACGAGCAGCTCTTGCGCGCGCTCGCGATGATCGGCTCGGCGCGACTCGACCAGCGTGATCGCGCGGGCGATGGCCGCGCGGTTCCCGGCGCGCACGCCGTCCGCAGCTCACACGACGGCCATCAGCTGGAACGGGACAGCTGCTCGGTGAGTGCGCGCAGCATCTCCAGGGCCGACTCGGCGATCACGGTGCCGGGCGGGAAGATCGCCGCCGCCCCGGCCGCGCGCAGCTCGTCGAAGTCCTGCACCGGGATCACCCCGCCGACCACGATCATGATGTCGGGACGGCCCTGCTCTGGCCAGCTCGTCACGCAGCTCCGGGACGAGGGTGAGGTGCCCCGCCGCCAACGAGTTCACCCCGACGATGTGCACGTCGGCCTCGACGGCCTGGCGCGCCACCTCGGCAGGAGTCTGGAACAGCGCGCCGACGTCGACGTCGAAGCCGAGGTCGGCGAACGCCGTCGAGAGCACCTTCTGCCCGCGGTCGTGGCCGTCCTGGCCCATCTTCGCCATCAGGATTCGAGGACGGCGGCCCTGCTCCTCCTCGAACGCCGCGGTGGCCGCCCGCGCCTGCTCGATCAGGTCCACTGCGCCGGCCTCCTCGCGGTACACGCCGGAGATGGTCCGGATCGTCGCCGAGTGCCGACCGTATACCGCCTCGAGCGCGTCGGAGATCTCCCCGACCGTGGCCATCGCGCGCGCCGCGTCGATCGCCAGCTCGAGCAGGTTGCCGTCCGAGCCGGCTGCGTTCGTCAACGCCGTCAGCGCGGCCTCGACCGCCGTCCCGTCGCGCTCGGCGCGCAGCCGCTGCAGCTTCTCGGCCTGCCCGGCGCGCACGCCGGCGTTGTCGACCTTCAGGACGTCGATCATGTCCTCTTCGGCGAGCCGGTACTTGTTCACGCCGATCACCGGCTGACGACCCGAGTCGATGCGCGCCTGGGTACGTGCCGCTGCCTCCTCGATCCGCAGCTTCGGCAGGCCTTCGTCGATCGCCTTGGCCATCCCGCCGGTCTGCTCGACCTCGCTGATGTGCTGCCAGGCGCGGCGGGCCAGGTCGTAGGTGAGCTTCTCGACGTAGTACGAGCCGCCCCACGGATCGATCACCCGGGTCGTCCCGGACTCCTGCTGCAGCACCAGCTGGGTGTTGCGGGCGATGCGGGCCGAGAAGTCGGTCGGCAGTGCGAGCGCCTCGTCCAGCGCGTTCGTGTGCAGCGACTGGGTGTGTCCCTGCGTGGCGGCCATCGCCTCGACGCAGGTGCGGATCGCGTTGTTGAACACGTCCTGCGCGGTGAGCGACCAGCCCGAGGTCTGCGAGTGGGTGCGCAGCGACAGCGACTTCTCGCTCTTCGGCTCGAACTGCTTGACCAGCTTCGCCCAGAGCAGGCGCGCGGCGCGCAGCTTGGCGACCTCCATGAAGAAGTTCATCCCGATCGCCCAGAAGAACGACAGCCGCGGCGCGAACCGGTCGATGTCCAGCCCGGCGGCGAGGCCGGCGCGGATGTACTCGACGCCGTCGGCGAGCGTGTAGGCAAGCTCGAGATCGGCCGTCGCCCCGGCCTCTTGGATGTGGTAGCCCGAGATCGAGATCGAGTTGAACTTCGGCATCCGCTGCGAGGTGAACTCGAAGATGTCGCTGATGATCCGCATCGACGGCTGCGGCGGGTAGATGTAGGTGTTGCGAACCATGAACTCTTTGAGGATGTCGTTCTGGATCGTCCCGGTGAGCTGCTCGGGCTTGACGCCCTTGCTCCTCGGCAGCGACGACATACAGCGCGAGGACGGGCAGCACCGCGCCGTTCATCGTCATCGACACGCTCATCTTGTCCAGCGGGATGCCGTCGAAGAGCTGCCGCATGTCGTAGATCGAGTCGATCGCCACGCCGGCCATGCCGACGTCACCGACGACGCGCGGGTTGTCGCTGTCGTAGCCGCGGTGGGTGGGCAGGTCGAACGCGATCGACAGGCCCTTCTGCCCCATCGCCAGGTTGCGGCGGTAGAAGGCGTTCGACTCGGTCGCGGTCGAGAACCCGGCGTACTGCCGGATCGTCCACGGCTGGTTGACGTACATCGTCGGGTACGGCCCGCGCAGGAACGGCGCGATGCCGGGGTAGGTGTGCAGGAAGTCCACGCCGTCGAGATCCGCGGCGGTGTACAGCGGCGGGACGGCGATGCCCTCGGGCGTCTCCCAGCTCGGCATGTCTTGGCCCCGCTGCAGGGAGTTTTGCGGCGTGTCGCCCTGCAGCGAGGCCAAGCTGAAGTCGGGGATCACGTCGCGGCCTCCAGCGTCTGCTCCAGCGTCGTGCGCAGGACGGCCAGCGCGTCGCAGCCGGCGAAGATGTGGCCGTCGACCCCTTCGGGTGCCGCCTTGCCGGCCAGCCAGACGTGGGTCGCACCGGCGGCGCGCAGCGCGGCGGCCGCGTCGGCTGCTTCGGCGGCGTAGACCTTGTCCGACGAGCACAGGCATGCCACCCGCGCGCCGCTGTCGGCGAAGTCCTCGGGCGGCCCGACGGCGACACGCAGCCCGCCCGCGTTGAACAGGTTCGTCGCGAAGCCGACGCGCGCGCTGTGCGCGCCGAACGGTCCCAGCGCGGCGAGGAACACGGTGGGACGAGGGTCGGCGGCGTCGGCGCGATCGCGCAGCGCCTCGAACTGCTCGGCGTAGCGGATCGGCGGCAGCGGCCCGCCGACGGCGCCGGGCGGTGCCGCACGGCGCGGCAGCGGCGCTTCGTCCGGCAACGCGAACTCGGTCACGCCGGTGATCGCGAACCGGCGGTGCGCGATGTCGCCGTCGCGCTGGTCGCGGCTGGCGGCGATCAGCGTCGTCGATCCGTCCCGAGTCCAGCGCGGCCAGCGCGCCGCCCGCGCGCTCGATGCGCGGTGAATTCGGCCCACGCCTTCTCGGCCAGCTGCGCGGTGATCGTCTCGACGTAGCCGGACCCGCCGGCGGCGTCGACGACCCGGCCCAGGCTCGATTCGTCGTGCAGGATCGCGTGGGTGTTGCGGGCGATCCGCCGCGCGAAGTCGTCAGGCAGCCCGATCGCCGCGTCGAAGGGCAGCACCGTGATCGCATCGGCACCGCCGACCGCGGCGGCGAAGCACGCGATCGTCGTGCGCAGCATGTTCACCCACGGATCGCGATGGGTCATCATCGCGCGCGACGTCACCGCGTGCTGGTGCTGGCCGCGGTCGCGCGCGCCGGACAGTTCGGCGACTCGCGCCCAGATCTGCCGCGCGGCACGCAGCTTGGCGATCGACAGGAACTGGTCCGCGGTGACGGCGAACCGGAACTCGACCGCTGCGAACGCCTCGTCGATCGACAGCCCAGCGTCGGTGAGGGCGCGCAGGTACGCGACGCCAACTGCGGTTGCCACGGCCAGCTCGTCGGCGTCGCTCGCGCCGGCGTCGTGGTAGATCGTCGCGTCGACGGTTGCCACGCGCAGGTTGCGGGTAGGGACGGGCGTCGGCCGGCAAGCTCGCCGAGCACCGCCAGGTCGGCCGTCGGCACCGGTGCGCGCACGCAGGCCGATCGGGTCGGCGCCGAGCGTCCCGGCGATGCTCGTCGGCGGCGAGTTCGCGGTCGCGCACCAGGGCGAGGAACGCGGCCGCGGCCGCGCGCGTCTCGCGCACCGGCGTCGAGAGCGATCGGCGCGAGATCGACGTAGACGCCCTCGAGCGCCGCGGCCAGATCGGCGACGGGCAGCCCGCCGCGCCGAGGGTCAGCCAGAGCGAGGTCGCGCCGCTCTCGAGGTCGGCCAGCGCCGCGGCGCGGGTGCTGCGCGGGATCGGGGTCGCGGTGCGGCGCGCGGACGTCCCACGCGGCTCGGGGCGCTGACCGGGATCTGCCGCTCGCCGGGGCCGTCGTAGAGCGGCAGGATGCGCATGCCGTCGTACGTGCGGTGTCGACAGCGCCTCGATCGGGTCGACGCCTTCGCCGACCCGGCCTTGCGCAGCACGCCGGCGACCAGCGCGCGCCACTCGTCCTCGCTCGCGGCGGGGAACTCGGCGGCGAGCTCGAGCGGGTCGGTCGACGCTGACATGCCTCGGATCGTATGGCGCTGCGCCGGTTCACGCCCCGTTCAGGTGGCCGATCTCATCACGCCGTTCTCCGGCATCGCCGTCCGCACGTCTCGCTCCGTATTGGTATCGGGTGACCAAAAGCCGGCCTCGAATCTGGTCACCCGATACCAAACACAGCGGGACGGCGGTAGTGCGGCAGGGACAGCCGTCCGGTCGGCGGCCGATCGGCGCTGCGTCGAACCAGCACGGGCCGGGACGCCGCGCCGCGGCGCGCTCGGAGCAGCACGCGCCGGCCGCGCTCGGAGAAGTTGACGAGCGCGCCGAAGCCGGGGTCGCGGACGAAGCCGAGCACGCCATCGGGGGTGTCCAGCCAGCGCAGCGTGCCGTCGCCGAGCGCGGCCTGCTCGCGCCGGATGCGCAGCGCGGCCCGGTACAGCGACAGCATCGAGTCCGGGTCGTCCTGCTGCGCCGCGGCGGTGAACGCGGCCCACGCGGCCGGCTGCGGCAGCCACGGCGGCGCGTCGCGCCGTCCGGGCTGAAGCCGTACGGCGGCTCGGTCCCCGACCACGGGATCGGCACCCGGCAGCCGTCGCGGCCGCGCCGTTCGCCGCCGGTCTGCGCGAAGACCGGATCCTGCAGCGCGTCGTCGGGCAGGTCCTCGACCTCGGGCAGGCCGAGCTCGCCGCCCTGGTAGATGTACGCGCCGCCCGGCAGGGCCAGCATCAGCAGCGCCGCCGCGCGGGCCCGCGCGCTGCCCGCGCTCGAGGTCGACCGGCAGGCCGGCGGCGTCGTCGAGGGCGCGCAGCGGCGCGGACGTCCTGCGGGCGCGCGTACCGCGACACCTCGCGCAACACGTCGTGGTTGGACAGCACCCAGGTCGGCGGCGCGCCGACCGCGCCGTGCGAGGCCAGCGTGGCGTCGATCGTCGGCGCGCATGGCGTCGGCCCGCCACGGGGCGGTGAGGAAGTCGAAGTTGAACGCGGTGTGCAGCTCGTCGGTGCGCAGGTAGCGGACCAGCCGCTCCGGGGTCGGTCGACCCAGGCCTCGGCGACGAACACTCGCGGCGGTCGTAGGAGTCGGCGATCGCGCGCCAGCCGCGGTAGATGTCGTGCACGGCGTCGACGTCCCAGTGCGGGTGGCCGGCGCGGCTGCGTCGCCGCCGAGCACCCAGTCGGCCTCGCCGACAGTCGGGCAGCCCGTCGCCTTGACCAGGCCGTGCGCGACGTCGATGCGGAACCCGTCGACGCCGCGGTCGAACCAGAACCGCAGGGTCTGCTCGAAGTCGGCCCGCACCTCGGGGTTGGTCCAGTCGAAGTCCGGCTGCTCGGGCGCGAACAGGTGCAGGTACCACTGCCCGTCGGCGACGCGCGTCCAGGCCGGGCCGCCGAAGCGGCTCCCCCAGTCGTTGGGCGGCTGCGTCGCCGCGCCCGTCCGCGGAAGATGTACCGCGCCCGCTCGGGCGATCCGGGCCGCGGCGCCAGCGCCGCCTGGAACCACGCGTGCTGGTCGGAGGAGTGGTTCGGGCACGATGTCGAGCAGCACGCGCAGCCCGAGCTCGTGCGCCTCGGCGAGCAGCGCCTCGGCCTCGGCGAGCGGTGCCGAACACCGGCTCGACCGTCGCGGTAGTCGGACACGTCGTAGCCGGCGTCGGCCATCGGCGACGGGTACCAGGGGTTGATCCAGATCGCGTCGACGCCGAGGTCGGCCAGGTAGCGCAGCCGCGAGCGCAGCCCGGCGATGTCGCCGATGCCGTCGCCGTTCCCGTCGGCGAAGCTGCGGATGTAGACCTGGTAGACGACGGCCTCGCGCCACCAGTCAGATTGCTGAGTTCGTCGGCACCCACACCGTTCTACCGGAACGCCAGCACGCCGTAGGCCGCGAGCCAGTGCTCCGACATCCAGCCCTGCGCGGTCAGCGCCGCCTCACCGGCGGCCCGGTGCCGCTCGATCGCAATCACATTCAGCACCGTCATGATCCACAGGATAGGCGTGGAACCTGACCCCATGACCGGCCGTTCTGCCCATATGGACGCCGCGCGGGTCGCACTGGACGGCGCGGTCTGCGCCGGTCGACGCGCCCGCTCTGCGTCTCGCGGGCCTGCTCTGCGCGGTCGGCGTGCTCTCCGGTGCGACGCTGCACGCGCAGCGGGCATCACCACCGGGTGCCGCACGTCGCCGCGATCTCGACAGTCGCCGACGGCCACGGCACCGCCTGCGCACCGAGCAGCACGTGGTCGCCGACTTCGGCAGCCGCTCGCCGCGACCACGACGTGCGCTTCGCGGCGGGCCGCCCGACGCGTCGGGTCGCGTCGCGATCGTCGCCGTCGACTCCGTCCGGACGAGAGGGCCGCCGGCGCTGGCGTGACGCCAGCCCACCGTCCCCTTCGTCTTCAGGAGTCCTTGATGAGCTCGACCCCGACGCCGGCCGCCTTCGACGCGCCGACGCCTGTCCAACTGGCCACTTTCCGCGACCAGCTCGAGGAGCAGCGCCGTTTTCGCCTCGAGCAGCTCGAAGAGCTGCGCGCGATCGATCCGCGACAACACCAGCGAGGTGACCGAGGTGCTCGCGGCCGGAGCCCGCGCCGCGCTGCACGACGTGCTCGCCGCGCTGTACCGCATCGACTCCGGCACGTACGGCGCCTGCACCGACTGCGGGGCGCGGCTGCCGATCGAGCGGCTCGAGATCCTGCCGCAGGTCGGCCAGTGCCTGCCGTGCCGGCGCGGAGGCCGACGTCAGATCCGGCCGCTGACCACCCGTGCGGTTGCCGGCCTTGTCGGTGGCGACCGCTCGGTAGTGCCCGTTCGAGCGGTGGATCGTGCACGACGCGACGCCCGACAGCCGGTCGGTCGGCGTGGCAGTGCAGCGTGCCGCCCGACCTCGTCACCGTCAGCGTCGGCTGCTGCTTGTCGATGTTGATGTGCCTGACGTGGACGGTGGCCGAGCCGCCGTTCGCGGCGGTGGTGGTGGCGCTGCCGCGCTGGTCGCGGCCGCTGTGCCGGAACCGCAGCGGCGACGGGCACTTGGTCCGCGAGCCGTGCGGCGTGCAGTGGAACACGACGCGCACCGACGTGCGGTACCAGCCGTACTTCGTCTTGGGCGATTGCTCTTGATCGTCTTGGTCATCGTCGGGTCGCGCCGCGCGATCGTCGCTCGACGGCCGCATACGCCATGTCGCCGCTGTAGACCGCCTTGATGATCCGCGTCTTGCCCGGTCGCACGTGGTACTTCAGCGCGGACCGTGACGGTCATGTCGGTCGGCTGCGCCGGCATGGCAGCGGTCTTCGTGCCGACCGTTTTGCCGTCCACGCAGAACTTGACCGTTCCGGTCGGCGCGGCAGCGGCCCCTGCCAGCCGACGATCGCGGTGATCTGGCGCGCTGTCGACCGAGACGGTCGTGGTCGTGGGTGCCGGCCGCAGCGGCCGACGCCGCCTGCTGGCCGCTCAGCACGAGCGCGCCGGCGGCGGCGAAGTGCGACGAGCAGGCGCCGACGGTTGGATCATCGGGAATTCTCCTCTCGCTGGGCAAACTCGGACGCTAGAGCGCAGCGGACGCCGCGACCGCGACCGCGGGCGGACAGCTGCCGCACGGGCGGCTACTAGTGTCCCAGCGATGACCGTCCCCACCGTTCCGAGCGAACCACCCGACCAGCGCCCGTCCCGGCTCGTCCAGGCCGGCGCCGGAGACCACCGACGATGCGCCCGGCGCGCGGCCGAGGTGCTCAAGCGGCTCACCGGCATCGAGCGCCACGACGTCGCGATCGTGCTCGGCTCGGGCTGGGTGCCGGCGATCGACGTGCTCGGCGAGCCGCGACGCCGAGATCGTCGTCACCGACCTGCCCGGCTTCCTGCCGCCGGCGGTCGAGGGCCATGCCGGCACGATCCGGTCGCTCGAGGTCGGCGGCATGCGGGTGCTCGCCTTCCTCGGCCGCACCCACTTCTACGAGGGCAAGGGCGTCGAGGCGGTCGTGCACGGGGTGCGGGTTGCCGCCGCGGCCGGCTGCCGGACGATCGTGCTCACCAACGCGTGCGGCGGCCTGCGCCCGGGCCTGGCGGTCGGCGATCCGGTGCTGCTCAGCGATCACCTCAACCTGACCTGGCGCACGCCGCTGGTCGGCCCGCGCTTCGTCGATCTCACCGAGGTCTACTCGCCGCGGCTGCGCGCCCTGGTGCGCGAGATCGATCCGTCGATCACCGAGGGCGTCTACGCGATGTTCCCCGGGCCGCAGTACGAGACGCCCGCCGAAGTGCGGATGGCCGGCATCCTCGGCGCCGACCTGGTCGGCATGTCGACCGTGCTCGAAGCGATCGCCGCGCGGGCCGCAGGGCTGCGAGGTGCTCGGCATCTCGCTGGTCACCAACCTCGCGGCGGGCCTCGGCGATCCGCTCGACCACGAAGAGGTGCTCGCGGCGGGCAAGGCCGCGGCGGCGCGGATGGGCGCACTGCTGCAGCAACTGATCCCGCGGATCTGCATGAACGCCGTGGTTCTGTACCGGCGCGGCCGGAAGGATCGGCACGTCGCTGCGCTCGACGCTTGCCCGACCTCGGCTGGACGGTGCGCTGCCTCGACCGCGACGGCGGCGACGGGATCAGCGGCGGGCGACGTCACGTCCCCGGCGGATCTCGACGCGATCGTGCCCGGCGCGGCCGCGATCGTGCACCTGGCCGGTCAGCCGACCGAGGCACCGTGGCCGGTGATCCGCGACGCGAACCTCGACGGCACCTACCAGGTGTTCGAGGCGGCGCGCCGGCACGGCGTGCGCCGGGTCGTCTACGCGTCGTCCAACCATGCGGTCGGCTTCACCCCGCTCGACGGCGAGCTGGCGGCCGACACCGCCGCCGCGCCCGGACACGCTGTACGGCGTCAGCAAGGTGTTCGGCGAGGCCCTCGGGCGCTACTACGTCGACCGGTACGGCCTGCAGGTCGCGTGCCTGCGCATCGGCACGTTCGCCGAGCGGCCGCCCGACCTGCGCGCGCTGTCGACCTGGCTGTCGCCGGCCGACTGCGCGCGGCTGGTCGACGCGTGCCTGCGTCCGACGACCTCGCCTACTCGATCGTGTGGGGCATCTCCGCGAACACCCGGCGCAGCTGGTCACTCGCGGCCGGGCATCGCGCTCGGGTACTTCCCGGCCGACGATGCCGAGGCCTACGCCGACGACGCTGCCCGACGCGCAGCCGTATCCGTCCGACGCGTTCGTCGGCGGCGGCTTCACCTCCGCGGGTTTCGGGATCGACGAGGTGCGGTCGCGATGGTGAGCGCGCGCAGGAGATCGCGGCGTGGATCGCCGACGATGTCGATCCGGCCGCCGCCGCGCAGTTGCAGGCCCTGTCGACGCCGGCGACGAGGCGGAGTTGGCCGACCGGTTCAGCGGGCCGTTGACGTTCGGCACGGCCGGCCTGCGCGGCCCGTTGCGCGCCGGCCCGAACGGCATGAACCGCACGGTCGTGCGCCGCGCGGCGGCCGGGCTCGCGGCCTGGCTGACCGACCAGGGTTCGGCCGGCCGCCCGGTCGTCGTCGGCTTCGACGCGCGGCACGGCTCGACGGATTTCGCGCGGGATTCCGCCGAGATCTTCGCGGCCGCCGGCTTCGACGCGCGATTGATGCCGGCGCCGCTGCCGACCCCGATCACCGCGTTCGCCGTGCAGCGCTTCGGCCGCCGCGGCAGGCGTGATGGTCACCGCGTCGCACAACCCGCCCGCAGGACAACGGCTACAAGGTCTACGCCGCCGACGGCGCGCAGATCGTGCCGCCGGCCGACAGCGAGATCGAGGCGGCCATCCGCGCCGTCGGATCGACGCCGCGCGATCCCGCTCACGCGCAGGGTGTCACCGAGCTCGACGACTCGATCGTCGCTGACTACGTGCCTCGGTCGCGGCACTTGTCGAACCCGGCCCGCGCGACGCTGTCGATCGTCTACACCGCGATGCACGGTGTCGGCGCGCAGATCGCGCAACGGGTACTGGCCGCCGCCGGGTTCGCGCCGATGGTCGCGGTGCCCCAGCAGGAACGTCCCGACCCGGACTTCCCGACCGTGGCGTTCCCCAACCCCGAAGAGCCCGGTGCGCTCGACCTGTCCTTCGACCTCGCCGCGTCGGTCCGCGCCGATCTCGTGATCGCCAACGATCCGGACGCCGATCGCTGCGCGGTCGCGGTGCCGCTCCCCTCGGGTTCGTGGCGGATGCTGCGCGGCGACGAGGTCGGCGTGCTGCTGGCCGACGCCCTGATGCGTAAGGGCATCCGCGGCACCTACGCGACCACGATCGTGTCTTCGTCGTTGCTCGGCAGCGCTGGCCGCCGCGCCGCGGTGTCGGCTATGCCGAGACGCTCACCGGGTTCAAGTGGATCTCGCGCGCGGCACCGGACCTCGTCTACGGCTACGAGGAGGCGCTCGGCTACGCCGTCGCACCGTCGTTGGTGCGCGACAAGGACGGGATCAGCGCTGCGCTGCTCGTCGCCGAGCTGGCCGCGTCGCTGCGCGCGGCCGGCTCGTCGCTGCTCGGACGCCTTGACGAGCTCGCCGCCGAGTTCGGCCGGTATGCCACCGATCAGCTGTCGATGCGCGTCTCGGACCTGACCGAGATCGCGGCGGCGATGCGGCGGCTGCGCGCGGCACCCCCGACGGCGCTGCTCGGCCAGCCGGTGCAGGTCGACCGACCTGCTGCCTGACGCCGACGTCGTGCGGCTCTCGTTCGACGGGGGACGGGTCGTGGTGCGGCCGTCCGGAACCGAGCCGAAGCTGAAGGCCTATCTGGAGGTCGTCGAGCCGACCGGGTCGGCGCTGATCGCCGGCGCGCGGCTGGCCGACTTGAAGTCGGAGATGGCCGGGGCGCTGGGGCTCTAGTTCGCGGCGTTCGAGCATGCGCTGCAAGGTGGCCATCCCGCGGCTGGCAGACGACTTCACCGAACCGGTCGAGATGCCGAGCGTGTCGGCGATCTCGCGCTCGGACAGCCCCGCCCAGTAGCGCAGCACGAGCACCTCGCTCTGCCGCGTCGGGAGCGCGCGGACGGCGGCGAGCACGGCCCGATGCTCGTCGCGCAGCAACGCGTCGTGATCGGCGCCCGGACCGGCCTCCGGCTCGGCCACCTTGAGGTGCTTTCGCGCGACCTGGCGGCGCCGGATGACTGAGCGCGACAGGTTCAGGACCGACGTGCGCAGATAGGCCAGCGCGGCGTCCGGATCACGCAGGCCGTCGGCCTTGCGGTGCAGCGCGACGAAGGCGTCCTGAACGACGTCCTCGGCGCTGGCGAGGTCGTCGACGAGCAGCACGGCCAAGCGCACCAGGTACCGCCAGTGCAGGCGGTAGAGACCGGGGACGTCGACCTTGCCGCCGGCACGGGGGTCGGCCCGGACCGGGTCGAGATCGCCACCCGAGGTCACGCCGATAAAGGCTGCCACATCGCGTACTGAGCGAGAATCGTGCCGCTCGGTGCCGGTCAGCTCGCGAGCCCGTCACGCGGTCCAGGAGGCCAGCACCGGCACCTGCCGCAACGCGCCGGCAGAGCTGCGGACCTGTGCTTTCAGCAACTTGCCGGACGTGCTCAGCAGGCCCGCGGTCTCTGCCGACGCGCACTGGTAGCGCATCGGCACGCTGTGCACGATGTGCGCGGTTCCGGTGGTGACGACGCAACGCTCGCCACCGGAAAGCTCGATGGCCCACGGTGACGAGATCTTCAGTGGCGCACCAGGCTTGGGCAGCTTCGCGGTCAGGCGCAACAGCACCGCGCGGCTCCATGGGTCGGCGAAGCACGCGACGGTGTGCTTCGCCGACCCGGGCACCACGAAGCACGGGTCGAGCAGCCGGTTGCCGGCAAAGCAGCGGTAGGCACCGCGCGCGGCAACCGTGATCGACGAGGCGAAACAGGTGCCCGAGCGGTGCGCCCCAACCCCCGCTGAGGGCGCACCGCTCGAGTCGAAGGCCGCGAACACATGGGTGGCCGTGATCGCAGCAGCGCTCGGAGCGGCCGATGTCGGAGTGGCGGTCGCCGGGCTGGTCGGCACCGCTCGAGGTGCGGTTGCCGGCGGGTCGGAGGCACACCCTGCCACCAGCGCCACCAGCAGGGCGGCCACTGCCACGGGTACAGAACCCGCGCGAAGGCACCGTCGCAGCTTCACGCGGCGCCTCCGGCCTCTCCAATACGTGCTCTCACCCGTATTGACGCACGAGGGGCGCGCAAGGTTGCAGAAGCGCGCTGTAGATCAGCTTTGAAGTTGTTCGGCGAC
Source organism: uncultured Actinomycetota bacterium (assembly GCA_963794885.1). Classification (GTDB taxonomy): domain Bacteria; phylum Actinomycetota; class Actinomycetes; order Mycobacteriales; family Jatrophihabitantaceae; genus RYN-133. Next base: position 488,648 of record CAWCFH010000001.1, on the reverse strand, counting down.
TGAAATGGGTGATTTCTGGGTATATGGGCAAACAGCCAAACAGGAGGTTCGGGCTCATGACGCAGGCTGCAGCGACCGGGCGGGACGACGAGCGGATCACCCCTGAGGCGCGGCGCGCGGTCATGGCCGCGTTCCTCGGCTGGACGATGGACGCCTTCGACTACTTCCTGGTCGTGCTGGTCTACGCCGACATCGCCACCGAGTTCGGCGTCTCGCTGACCCGGATGGCGTTCCTGACCACGGTCACCCTGATCATGCGCCCGGTCGGCGCGGCGATCTTCGGCGTGTGGGCGGACAAGGTCGGGCGCAAGAAGGTGCTGATCATCGACGTCTGCTTCTACTCGATCGTCGGTTTCGCCTGCGCATTCGCCCCGAACTTCACCGTGCTGCTCGTCCTGCGCCTGCTCTACGGCATCGGCATGGGCGGCGAGTGGGGCCTGGGCGCATCACTCGCGATGGAAGCAGTGCCGCCGAAACGCCGCGGCATGGTGTCCGGGATCGTTCAGCAGGGCTACGCGGTCGGCTACATGCTCGCCGCCGTCGCCTACCTGATCATCAGCAACACGACGACGTGGGGCTGGCGCGGGCTGTTCGCGTTCAGCATCGTGCCGGCCGCGCTGTCGCTGTTCCTGCGGGCGCGCGTCAAGGAGTCCGAGGTCTGGGAGCAGACCCGCGAGAACGTCGTCCGCTCGAAGACGACGCTGCGCGAGATCCTGTCCCAGCCGGCCGTGCTGCGCCGCTTCATCTACCTGATCGCCCTGATGACGGCGTTCAACTGGATGAGCCACGGCACCCAGGACATCTACCCGACCTTCCTGAAGGACGGCCTGCACTTCGCCCCGAACACCGCGCTGTACATCGCGATCCTCTACAACGTCGGCGCGATCCTGGGCGGGACGATCATGGGCACGCTGTCGGAGCGCTATGGCCGCCGCGTCATCGTGATCGTGTGCGCGGTGCTCGGGCTGCCCCTGCTGCCGCTGTTCGCCGCGTCGACGACGATCGGACTGATCTGTCTCGGCTCGTTCATGATGCAGTTCGTGGTGCAGGGCGCCTGGGGTGTCATTCCGGCCCACCTCAACGAGCTCTCGCCGGCCGAGATCCGCGGCTTCTACCCGGGCGTGACCTACCAGCTGGGCAACTGCCTGGCCGCGTTCAACCTGCCGATCCAGGAGCGGCTGGCCGCGAGTCACAGCTACACGTTCGCGATCGGGTCGACGATGGTCTGCGTGTTCATCGCGGTCGCGGTGCTTGCCGCGATCGGCAAGGAGGCGCGCGGTCAGCGGCTGTCCACCGGCGAGCGGCAGGAGAAGCCGGTTCCAGCCATGACCTGACGAGGCCGTAGCCTCGTTCCACGTGCTCGATCTCGGTGTCATCGCAACTGTCTTCGGGCTCGTCTTCGTCGCCGAGCTGCCTGACAAGACGGCGGTCGCCGGGCTCGTCCTCGGCACCAAGTTCCCGGCTCGCTGGGTCTTCGCCGGGGTCGCCGCGGCATTCCTGGTGCACGTCGTCATCGCGACGGCCGCCGGATCGCTGCTCGCGCTGCTCCCCCGCCGCCCGGTCGAGGTGGTGGTTGCCGTCCTGTTCCTGCTCGGCGCGGTGCTCATCTGGCGCGAAGGCATGCACCGCGAGGAGGAGGACGAGGAGGCGGTCGCGGCGGTGCCCGAGAACGCCGGCTTCGCGCGGGTGGCGACGCTGGCGTTCGGCGTCATCTTCCTGGCCGAATGGGGCGACCTGACCCAGATCCTCACCGCGAACCTCGCCGCGAAGTATCACGCGCCGTTCTCGGTCGGGATCGGCGCGGTGCTCGGCCTGTGGGCAGTCGGCCTGCTCGCGATCCTCGGCGGCAAGACGCTGCTCAAGGTGCTGCCGATCAGATGGATCACGCGGATCGCGGCGGTCGTGATGGTCGCGCTCGGGATCTTCTCGATCGTCGAGGCGATTCGCGGCTGACTAGCGTGGCCCGAACTGCCGATCGCCGGCGTCGCCGAGGCCGGGGACGATGTAGGCGTTCTCGTTGAGCCGCTCGTCGATGCTTGCGGTGAACAGCCGCACCGGCAAGCCGCTGGCGCCGAGGGCGGCGACGCCATCGGGCGCGGCGAGCGCGCAGATCACGGTGAGGTCCTCGGCACCGCGCGCCGAGAGCAACTGCAGGCAGTGCAGCAGCGAACCGCCGGTGGCCAGCATCGGGTCGAGCACTATCACCGGGCGCCCGGCCAGCGATTCCGGCAGCGAGGCCATGTACGGGTGCGGTTCGTGGGTCTGCTCGTCGCGCGCGATGCCGACGAAACCCATCTGCGACTCGGGCAGCAGGTTGAACGCCGCCTCGGCCATGCCGAGGCCGGCACGCAGCACCGGGACCAGCAACGGCGGGTTGGCGATCGCCGTCCCGGTGGTCGGTGCGACCGGAGTGACGATCGGCACCTCGGCGCGCTCCAGATCGCGCGTGGCCTCGTAGACGAGCAGGGTCGCGAGCTCGCGCAGCGCCGCGCGGAACTCGGCGTTGCTGCTGGCTTCATCGCGCATGACGGTGAGTCGCGCCTGCACGATGGGGTGATCGACGACGGTGGTCTGCACAACCTGACCCTATTGCCTTGCTCCTACCATGGGTGCGTGACCGTAACCTCCGATCGTTCAACGTTGAACGACGTCACGAGGGACGACTCGTCCCTGCGACGCTTCCTGCACGGGCTGCCGGGCGTCGACCAGGTGGGCGCTGAAGGGCGCGCCGCCGGCCTGGCGACCCGCAGCATCAAGACCACTGCGAAGGCGTGGGCGATCGACACCGCGATCGCGATGGTCGACCTCACCACGCTGGAAGGTGCCGATACACCGGGCAAGGTGCGGTCACTGTGCGCCAAGGCGATGCGTCCCGATCCGAGCGACGCCTCGGTGCCCTCGGTCGCCGCCGTCTGCGTGTACCCCGACCTCGTCGCCACCGCCGTCAGCGCGCTGCGCGGATCGTCGGTGCAGATCGCGAGCGTGGCAACGGCGTTCCCGTCCGGACGCGCGTCGCTCGAGACCAAGCTGCACGATGTGCGCGACGCGGTGGCCGCGGGCGCGACCGAGATCGACATGGTGATCGACCGCGGCGCGTTCCTCGCCGGGCACTACCTGCAGGTATTCGACGAGATCGTCGCCACCAAGGCCGCCTGCGGCACCGCGCACCTGAAGGTGATCCTCGAGACCGGTGAGCTCGCGACGCTCGACAACGCGCGGCGCGCGTCCTGGCTCGCGCTGCTCGCCGGCGGCGATTTCATCAAGACGTCGACCGGCAAGGTGACTCCGGCGGCCACCCCGCCGGTCGCGCTGGTCATGTTGCAGGCGGTGCGCGACTTCGCTGATCTGTCCGGCGACGTGCGCGGCGTGAAACTCGCCGGCGGTATCCGCACGTCCAAGGAGGCCGTGCGCTACCTGGTGATGGTCAACGAGGTTGCCGGCGAGCAGTGGCTCGATCCGCACCTGTTCCGGTTCGGCGCGTCCAGCCTGCTCAACGACCTGCTGCAGCAGCGGCACAAGATGGCGACCGGCGCCTACGACGGCCCCGACTACGTGACGGTGGACTGACTCGTGGCGAGCTTCGACTACGCACCCGCACCCGAATCACGCGACATCGCGCGGCTCAAGCCGAGCTACCAGATCTTCGTCGACGGCGCGTTCCGCGACGGGTCCGGCGAGGCGGTCAAGACGATCAATCCGGCCGACGAGGCGCCGCTGGCCGAGGTGGCCGAGGCCGGTCCGTCCGACGTCGACGACGCGATCAAGGCGGCCCGCCGCGCCGCCGAGCCGTGGGCGGCACTGCCCGGCAAGGACCGCGGCAAGTACCTGTTCCGGATCGCTCGCGCGATCCAGGAGCGCGGCCGCGAGCTGGCGGTGCTCGAATCGCTGGACAACGGCAAGCCGATCCGCGAATCGCGCGACGTCGACATCCCGACCGCGGCCGCGCACTTCTTCTACTACGCCGGCTGGGCCGACAAGTTGGGCTACGCCGGATTCGGTCCGACACCACGACCCGATCGGCGTCGCCGGGCAGATCATCCCGTGGAACTTCCCGTTGCTGATGGCAGCCTGGAAGATCGCGCCTGCGCTCGCGTGCGGCAACACCGTCGTGCTCAAGCCGGCCGAGACGACCCCGCTGACGGCGCTCGTGCTGGCCGAGATCATCGCCGAGGCGGACCTGCCACAAGGCGTGGTGAACGTCCTCGCCGGCGGGCCGGCCATCGGGCAGGCGATCGTCGAGCACGACGGAGTCGACAAGATCGCGTTCACCGGATCGACCGACGTCGGCAAGATCATCCAGCGGACGCTCGCCGGCACCGCCAAGCGGCTCTCGCTCGAGCTCGGCGGCAAGGCGGCGAACATCGTCTTCGACGACGCGCCGCTCGACCAGGCGGTCGAAGGCATCGTGAACGGGATCTTCTTCAACCAGGGACAGGTGTGCTGCGCCGGCTCGCGGCTGCTGGTGCAGGAGTCGATCGCCGAGGAGTTGATCGATTCGCTCAAGCGCCGGCTGAGCACGTTGCGCGTCGGCGATCCGCTCGACAAGAACACCGACGTCGGGGCGATCAACTCCGCCGCGCAGCTCGCTCGCATCCGGGAGCTCTCCGATTCCGGCGAGGCCGAGGGCGCAACCCGGTGGTCGCCGCCGTGCGAGCTGCCCGATCGCGGCTACTGGTTCGCGCCGACGGTGTTCACGGGAGTCTCGCAGGCAAACCGCATCGCCCGCGAAGAGATCTTCGGGCCCGTGCTGTCAGTACTGACTTTCCGTACGCCCGACGAGGCGATCGAGAAGGCCAACAACACGCCGTACGGGCTGTCCGCCGGGGTGTGGACCGAGAAGGGCTCGCGGATCCTGTCGATGGCCAACCGGCTGCGGGCCGGTGTCGTCTGGGCGAACACGTTCAACCGCTTCGACCCGTCCTCGCCGTTCGGTGGTTACAAGGAGTCGGGCTTCGGCCGCGAAGGCGGCCGGCACGGGCTGGAGGCCTACCTCGATGTCTGACCGTGTCGCGGTGCGCAAGACGTACAAGCTCTACATCGGTGGCGCGTTCCCGCGTTCCGAGTCAGGGCGGTCGTACCCGGTGTCCTCGAGCAAGGGCGAGTTGCTCGCGCACGCCGCGCAGGCCTCGCGCAAGGATCTGCGCGACGCCGTGGTCGCGGCCCGCAAGGCATTTCCCGGCTGGGCGGCGGCGACGGCGTACAACCGCGGCCAGATCCTCTATCGCATCGCCGAGATGCTCGAGGGACGTCGCGAGCAGTTCGCCGCGGAGGTCTCCTCGGTCGAGGGCGGCTCGGCGAAATCGGCACTGACGCTGGTCGACGAGGCGATCGACCGGTGGGTGTACTACGCGGGCTGGGCGGACAAGTACGCGCAGGTCGCCGGCGGCACCAACCCGGTCGCCGGCCCGTACTTCAACTTCTCGCTCCCGGAGCCGACCGGTGTCGTCGGCATCGTCGCGCCGCAAGAGTCGTCGCTGCTCGGCCTGGTGTCGGTGATCGCTCCGGCGCTCACGACCGGCAACGCGGTGGTCGTGGTCGCGTCCGAGGAGCGGCCGCTGCCGGCCGTCTCGCTGGCCGAGGTGCTCGCCACCTCGGACCTGCCCGGCGGCGTGCTCAACCTGCTCACTGGACGGGTGGCCGAACTGTCCCCCTGGCTGGCCTCGCACCGCGACGTGAACGCCCTTGACCTCACCGGTGTCGACGCATCCGCACGCGCGGCGCTGCAGGTCGCCGCGGCGGACAACGTGAAGCGAGTCTTCATCCCCCGATCGACCAAGTGGGCCGACGATCCTGGCATCAGCCGGCTCGGAGCGTTCGTGGAGACCAAGACGGTCTGGCACCCGATCGGCGTCTGAACGCGGCTGTCACGTCGCGTCCGTCCCATAGGATCGTCAGTCGACACCGGGTGCATCGTCGGCGGGTCGATAGGCCCAGTCGGGCTTGTTCGGGTCCTCGTCGTTGAAGGCGATCCGGTGCCAGCCCCACCATCGGGTCGTCCATGTTGCGGATCGGTCGGAATTGAGATGCGCCGGATAGTGCCGCCATCCGCGGTCGCGCAGAGCGGCCGCTCGCATCGTCGAGCATCAGCAGCCGGCCGTGATAGTCGGCGACGACCAAGCTGTATACGCAACCGACTCGACGATCCGCTCGATGACCCACAGGCTGGGCGCGCTGCGTCCTGCCGGACTCGATCCGGTCGATCGTCGATCGCGGCAGGCCCGCCTCGTCGGCCAGTTCGCGCTGGCTGAGCCGGCGTGCACGCCGCAACGCGCGCAGCAGGTTGCCAGGGTGCATGGCGCCACCCTGATCCATGTGCTGCGCCGTGGCCGTGCTCGGATCGCCGCGCAACTGTTCTGTGGATATCGCCGGGGGCCCGGAAATCGGCCGTTCGCGACTCGCGGCAACGCCGGTCAGGGGTCCGTTTGAAATCGATAGACGCGATCGCCCGCGTGCACGCGGGCGAGTCTCGCCCGCGGACAAATCTCGTCGCCGACGTTCCGTTTGCCCCGCGGGGCGCGGGCAATCGACATCCACCCGCAAGGATGCGGGCAATCCTCTATCGATTCCGCACGCACCCCCCGACGACGGCGCGACGCGCGACTTGGGCGGCGGGGCGGCGGGCGGTCGGGCGGCGCAACGGGGCGAGCCGGTAGGTTTCGGCCTATGACGACTCCTTCCGGTGACGCCACGATCGTCCCCATCACGCTCGCGCTCAACGGACGGATCGGGTTGACGCTCTACGCCCCGCCGTGGGAGGACGAGGACGGCGAGGAGTGGCAGGGCTTCCTGGGCGACGGGTCGAAGATCCTGCTCTACCCCGGCCCGCGCCAGTTGGCCGATTTCATCGCCTCGGGCGAGGAGAACGACCTCTCCGACCACCCCGCCTGGGGCTACGTCCAGAAGCTGACTCCCGATGACCTGCGGCCCGGCGGCGAGGATGCGTACGACCTGGACCAGGTGTACGACTGGGCCTCCGGCGAGCCGGATCCGGTTCATGTGTCAGCTTTGGCCAACGTGGTGGACATGGTCGGCCGAATCGCCGATTGCTGCGACGACGGTGCGCTGCGTCGGCTGGTGGAGGGGACGCCGGCGTACTCAGAGCTGGTCGACGACGACGTCAGCTACCACGGCAAGGAGGGCCGGCGGGCCTGGAACGAGCTCGGCGACATCATCGCCGATTCGTGGGAGCGCGCCATCGGCTATGTCGACCGGTGGCTGTCCTGGCAGGGCGACTTCTCCGCGAGCGACCTCGGCGCGGAGACGGTATGGGATCGCGTCGACGCCGAGCCCATCTCGATCCGCTTCGACGACGTCACGTACTTCACCGTGCGCGGGTTCATCCCGCGCGACACCGAGGACGAGCCCACCGCCGCGTTCATCGGCACCGAGGACTCGGTCGCGGTGTTCACCGAGGTCACCGACCTGGCCAACTACTGCCGGATCGCCAAGGAGCACGAACTCGTCCAGCTGGAATGGTGGTCAGCCCTGGCCGACGTCGACGACGACAACGTCTTCACTCCGGGCCTCGACGCGAACTACGACCTGCGCAAGCCATCGGCCCGCGGCGCTGAGTTGCTGCACGAACTGATCGCGTTCTGCGACCTGAACGTCGACGCGACGGTGCTCGACGGTTCGTCCATCGACCGCGACGACTGGCGCGACATCATCGACGAGGTCAGGGGCTGCTTCCAGCTCGACGACTAGCCGCGAGGAAGGCCCGGGCCTCCGGCGCCGCAGTACGGACCGCGTCGGCAGCAGCGTCGTCGTCGCGGATCTGCGACTCGCGCTCGGCCGCGACCCGGGTGACGTAGGAGGTCACTTCGGTGTCGCGAGTGGCGCCGATCCCAACCCAGCACCTCCGCCATCACATCGGCGACGACATCAGCGCAATCGACCCCACGATGCGCGTATTCGATGGAGATCCGGGTCCGTCGCGTCAGCACGTCCTCGAGGTGCAGTGCGCCCTCGTGGGTCACGGCGTAGCGGATCTCGGCGAGCAGATAGTCCGGCGCGGCAGGCACCGGCTCGAGTAACGCCGCCGCGCTTCGACCGGGATCGAGCACTTCGCGCAGCAGCGAGCCGTACCGGCCGAGCACCGACCGGATCCGATGCGGGTGCAGGCCATATTCGGTTGCGAGCGAATCAACCTGATTGCGCAACGCGTAGTACCCGTCGGCGCCAAGGAGCGGGACTCGGTCGGTGCACGACGGCGCGATCCGGCGCGGCAGATCCTCGCTCGCCTTGTCGATCGCATCGGCGGCCATCACCCGGTACGTCGTGTACTTGCCGCCGGCGATCGAGATCAACCCCGGCACGACTCGCGCCACTGCGTGCTCGCGCGACAATGCCGAGGTTTCCTCGGATTCCCCTGCGAGCAAAGGACGAAGTCCCGCGTAGACGCCTTCGATGTCGGCATCGGTGAGCGGTTCGACCAGAACGGTGTTGACCCGCTCGAGCAGGTAGTCGATGTCGCTGCGGGTCGCGGCGGGATGGGCCAGATCCAGGTTCCAGTCGGTGTCGGTGGTGCCGATGAGCCAGTGGTTCTTCCACGGGATGACCAGCAAGACCGACGTCTCGGTGCGCAGGATCAACCCGGCGTCGCCAGGAATCCGGTCGCGGGACACGACGATGTGCACGCCCTTCGAGGCCCGCACGCGGAACCGCCCGCGCGCTCCGGACAGCGCCTGTAGCTCGTCGGTCCATACGCCCGTGCAGTTGACCACCACACCCGCCTTGACGGTGGCCTCGCGACCGTCGTCAGCATCGCGCACCTGCACGCCGACAACGCGGTCGGACTCGCGCACGAACCCCGTCACCTGCGTTGACGACCGCACAACGGCTCCGTAGTGCGCCGCGGTGCGGGCGACGGTGAGCGTGTGGCGCGCATCGTCGGCCTGTGCGTCGAAGTAACGCACCGCCCCGACGAGGGCATCGGCGCGAAGGCCGGGGAACACCCGCAGCGCCGCGCGGCGGGAGAGGTGTTTCTGGGGCGGGAGGCTGCTGCGCCCGGCCATCGTGTCGTACAACGCGAGTCCGGCGGCAACGTAAGGGCGTTCCCAGGCGCGGTGCTTGAGCGGGTACAAGAACGGCACGGGCTGCACGAGATGCGGCGCCAACACGGTGACCATCAATTCGCGCTCGCGCAGCGCCTCTCGCACCAGCCCGAATTCCAACTGCTCGAGGTAGCGCAGCCCGCCGTGGAACAGCTTCGACGAACGGCTTGACGTGCCGGACGCGAAGTCGCGGGCCTCGACCATCGCCACCGACAGCCCGCGGGTGGCCGCATCGAGGGCTGCCCCGGCGCCGGTGACGCCGCCGCCGATGACGACGACGTCGAACGCGCCGTCGCCCAGGCGGTCCCAGGCGGCCTGGCGATACGCGGCGTCGAGCACGGATGCGACGCTACTGCAATGAGCGAGGCATCCGTCGTGGCCGCAATCGATCAAGGGACAACCTCCACCCGCTGCATCCTGTTCGATCACGATGCGCGCATCGTCGCGAGCGAGCAGGTCGAGCACCGCCAGATCCTGCCCAAGCGCGGTTGGGTCGAGCACGACGCAGCGGAGATCTGGACGAACACGCGCCGCGTCGTCAGCGGTGCCCTCGCGCGCGCGGATCTGCAGGTCAGCGATGTGGCCGCGATCGGTATCACCAACCAGCGTGAGACCACGGTGGTGTGGGATCGCTCAACGGGCGAGCCGATCGCGCCGGCGATCGTTTGGCAGGACACCCGAACCCAGGCGATCTGCGACGAACTGGGCGGCCGCGGCAACGACACCGACCGCTACCGCGAGCGCACCGGACTGCCGCTGGCCACCTACTTCGCCGGCCCCAAGGTGCGCTGGATCCTCGACAACGTCGACGGTGCGCGGCGGCGGGCCGAGAACGGCGAACTCGCCTTCGGCACGATCGACAGCTGGCTGCTGTGGAACCTCTCCGGCGGCACGAACGGCGGCATCCATATCACCGATGTGACGAACGCGAGCCGCACGCTGTTGATGGATCTCGATACCCGCGAATGGATCCCCGAGATCGCCGACGAGATGGGTGTGCCGACCGCGATGCTGCCCGAGATCCGGTCGTCCTCGGAGGTCTACGCCAAGGCGCGCGAACAGGGCGCGCTCCCTGGCGTGCCGATCGCCGGCATTCTCGGCGACCAGCAAGCCGCGACGTTCGGTCAGGCCTGCCTGGCGGTCGGCGAGGCCAAGAACACCTACGGCACCGGCAACTTCCTGCTGCTCAACACCGGGACGGAGAAGGTGCTCAGCGCCAACGGCCTGCTCACGACGGTCTGCTACCAGCTCGGCGAGCAGGCCCCGGTGTACGCGCTGGAGGGATCGATCGCCGTCACCGGCTCGCTCGTGCAGTGGTTGCGCGACAACCTCAGGCTGATCAGCGACGCGTCCGAGATCGAGGCGCTCGCCCGTTCGGTCGACGACAACGGCGGTGCGTACTTCGTCCCCGCGTTCTCGGGCCTGTTCGCGCCGTACTGGCGCCCGGACGCGCGCGGCGCGATCGTCGGGCTGACCCGCTTCGTCGACCGGGGCCACCTAGCGCGTGCCGCGTTGGAGGCGACCGCGTTCCAGACCCGCGAGGTGGTCGAGGCGATGAACGCCGACTCGGGCGTCGACCTCACTGAGCTGAAGGTCGACGGCGGCATGGTGGTGAACGAGCTGCTGATGCAGTTCCAGGCCGATGTGCTCGACGTGCCCGTCGTCCGTCCCGTGATCGCCGAGACCACCGCGCTGGGAGCGGCCTATGCCGCGGGGCTCGCGGTCGGCTTCTGGTCGTCCACCGACGAGATCCGCGCCAACTGGGCAGCGGACAAGCGGTGGCAGCCGGCCATGCCAGCCGAGCAGCGCGAGGAGCTCTACGCCGACTGGAAGAAAGCGGTCACGCGCACCTTCGACTGGGCGTGACCTCCGCCGTACGGACTTTCAGATGAGCGTGAGCGCGTCGTTCAGCGTCGAGCTCGGACGCATCGCCGCCGACACCTTTTCTGCATCGGGCTGGTAGTACCCGCCGATGTCCACCGGTGCGCCCTGCACCGCGTTGAGCTCTGCGACGATCTTGTCCTCGTCGCGCGCGAGCGCTTCGGCCAGCGGCCGGAAGGTCGCCGCGAGATCGGCGTCGTCGGACTGCGCCGCGAGTGCCTCTGCCCAGTACAGCGCGAGGTAGAAGTGGCTGCCCCGGTTGTCGAGTTCACCGGCGCGGCGCGAGGGTGACTTGTTCTCCTCGAGGAACCGGCCGGTTGCGCTGTCGAGCGTGGTCGCGAGCACCTTCGCCTTGGCGTTGTCGGTTTTCTCGGCGAGCATTTCGAGCGACGGCGCGATCGCAAGGAACTCACCGAGCGAGTCCCAGCGCAGGTGGTTCTCCTTGACGAACTGCTGCACGTGCTTGGGCGCCGACCCACCGGCACCGGTCTCGAACAGGCCGCCGCCGTTCATCAGCGGGACGATCGAGAGCATCTTCGCGCTCGTGCCGAGCTCGAGGATCGGGAACAGGTCGGTGAGGTAGTCGCGCAGCACGTTGCCGGTGACCGAGATGGTGTCCTCGCCCTTGCGTGCGCGGTCGAGCGTGAACCGCGTCGCCGCAGCCACATCCATGATCTCGATCTGCAGCCCGTCCGTGTCCAGCTTCTCGAGCGCGGGACGAACCTTCTTGAGCACCTCGGCATCGTGGCCGCGCGTCTCGTCCAGCCAGAACACCGTCGGCATGCCGCTGGCTCGCGCACGGTCGACGGCAAGCTCGACCCAGTTCTGGATGGCGGCGTCCTTGGTCTGGCACATCCGCCAGATGTCGCCTGCCTCGACATCGTGCGAGAGCAGCGTCGTCCCTGCACCGTCAACGACCCGGACGGTACCGGCGGCCGACATCTCGAAGGTCTTGTCGTGCGAGCCGTACTCCTCGGCCTTTTGCGCCATCAGCCCGACGTTGGGCGTGGTGCCCATGGTCGAGGGATCGAACGCGCCGTGCTCGCGGCAGTGGTCGATCGTTTCGGCATACAACGGCGCGTAGGACGAATCGGGGATGACGTACTTGGTGTCCTGCTGCTTGCCCTCGGCATTCCACATCTGGCCCGATGCACGGATCGCAGCCGGCATCGACGCGTCGATGATCACGTCGCTGGGCACGTGCAGGTTGGTGATGCCGCGATCGGAGTCGACCATCGCGATCGACGGTCCGGCAGCGATAGCGGCGTCGACGGCGTCCTTTGCTTCGGGATGCGTGCTGAGCAGCGATCCGAGCCCGTCGTTGGGGCTTGCGTCCGGATAGGACTCGTAAACGTCACCCACGACCGCGCGCACCGCATGACCGAAGATGATCGGGTCGGACACCTTCATCATGGTGGCCTTCAGGTGCACCGAGAAGAGCACGCCCTGCTCCTTGGCCTCGGCCACCTGCGCGGCGAGGAAGCGGTCCAGCGGGGCCTTGCGCATGACTGCCGCGTCGAGCACCTCACCGGCCAGTGTCGGCGAGTCGGACTTGAGCACGGTGACGGCACCGTCCGCGTCGACGTGCTCGATGCGGAACGTGCCGGCCTCGGCGACCGTCACTGACGTCTCGGTCGACCGGAAGTCACCGTCATCCATCGTGGACACGTGCGAGCGTGAGTCCGCCGACCAGGCACCCATCGAGTGCGGGTGCTTCCTTGCGTAGGCCTTGACGCTCGCCGGGGCGCGACGGTCGGAGTTGCCCTCACGCAGCACCGGATTCACCGCGGAACCCTTGACCTTGTCGTAGGCCTCGCGGGCGTCTGCGTAATCGGGCACGTCGTAGCCGTGCGCGCGTAGCTCTTCGATGGCGGCCTTCACCTGGGGCACCGAGGCACTGACGTTCGGCAGCTTGATGATGTTGGCCTCGGGCGTGGTGGCCAGGTCGCCGAGCTCGGCCAGGTAGTCAGGCTCGAGCCCGAGCGCACCGAGGATGCGGCCGGCCAGCGAGATGTCGCGCAGTTCCACCTCGACGCCCGCCGGCGCTGCGAACGCCTCGACGATCGGAAGCAACGACCTGGTGGCCAGCGCCGGCGCCTCGTCGGTGTGCGTATAGATGATCTTCACTGCGGTCCTCCGCCCGTGCCCGGCCAAACTTTCTTGATATCAAGATACCTTCCGAAGCCGGCCCGCCCCGCCCGGCCCCTCGCCTTTGGGAACATCGAGGTGCACGGCCGCCGTTCACCCATGGTGACAGTGATCCCGAGCGTGCCGATGTCCGTGCTCGACCTCGTCCCGGTCGGCGAGGGGGCCGACGCCACCGAAGCTGTCCAGGCCAGTCTCGAGCTCGCCCGGCGTGCCGACGAGCTGGGCTTCACCCGGTACTGGCTCGCTGAGCACCACAACATGCCGGGCATTGCCAGCTCGGCACCGGCTGTGATGATCGGCGCGATCGCCGCCGCGACCCGCGACATCAGAGTCGGCTCGGGCGGAGTGATGTTGCCCAACCACGCTCCACTCGTCATCGCCGAGCAGTTCGGCACGCTCGCCGCGCTGCACCCCGGCCGGATCGACCTCGGCCTTGGGCGTGCGCCAGGCACTGACCAGTACACCGCGGCTGCGCTGCGCCGAGCGGCCAACCCGAGCGCCGACGACTTCCCCGACCAGCTCGGCGAGCTCGGCTGCTTCCTGGCCGGCGAGTGGCCCGACGGCCATCCCTACGGCCGGATCAGCGCCGTGCCGCACGCGAGCTCGCAGCCGGTTATCTGGCTGCTCGGCTCCAGCCTGTACAGCGCGGAGCTGGCCGGCCTGCTCGGAATGCCGTTCGCGTTCGCGCACCACTTCAGTGCGGCGAACACACTGCCGGCGCTGGCCCGCTACCGCGAGAGCTTCCGTCCCGGCCGGGTGCTGGACGCGCCCTACGCGATGGTGACGGTGTCGGTCATCTGCGCGCCGAGCGACGCGGAGGCGGACCGGATCGCCCTTCCCGCAGCACTGTCCTTCCTGCGCCTGCGACAGGGTCGACCCGGTCCACTGCCCAGTCCCGAGACCGCGGCTGCCCACCCGTGGACGCCGCTCGAGCGCGAGTTCGTCGAGCAGCGCCGCGACGGCCAGGCAATCGGCAGCCCCGAGACCGTGGAACGGGAGCTGACCGGCCTGCTCACAGCCACGCGAGCCGACGAGTTGATGATCACCACGCTCGTCCACTCCGCAGCCGATCGGCTCCGTAGCACCGAACTCGTCCGCGGACTGGTCGGTGACCTACCCCGTGGACTCGCTGACAAGGTGGGCTGAGGACGGCACCCTGATACGTCACGCATAGGCCAGGATGGGCCAATGCGTCGGATGCTGCTCGCTGCCCTGTGTATGAGCGCGTGCATCGCGTCGGCTTGCACGTCCGCAGCCACGCCGAAACCGACACCCACAACCAAGCCCAGGCCGGCGTCGGCGACACACAGCCATCGGGCGCATCCGACCTCGGTGCCCACGCAATCACCGACGCGGACGGACAGCTCTACGTCGCCGAACTCCAGCGCTGTCAGCTCACCGCCACCGCCGGCTGCCAGCCCGGCCGAGCGGGCCTTCGCCGCGATGACCGAGGCCGAGCGGGTGGGGCAGCTGTTGATGGTCGATTGCCCGAGCTCGGGTGTCGCGAGCGCGACAGTCACGGCAATCCGCCGTTACCACGTCGGCTCGGTGATCTTGGACGGCAACAGCACCGTCGGCGTGCACGGCACCCGTGCGATCACCAACCAGTTACAGCGCGACGCGCCGAGGCACCGCAAACTCTTCATCTCGACCGACCAGGAGGGCGGGCTGGTGCAGCGGATGCGCGGGTCCGGCTTCTCGAGCATTCCGAGCGCCTTGTCCCAAGGCCACGATGCGCCGGCGACGCTGCAGTCCGATGCCAAGATCTGGGGCGGCCAGCTGCGGGCGGCAGGGATCAACGTCGACCTCGCCCCGGTGCTGGACACCGTCCCGAACAACGGGCAGCCGAATCCGCCGATCGGCGATCTTGATCGCGAGTACGGGCACACCCCTGCGCGGGTGAAGGCGCACGGCGTCGCGTTCGCGCGCGGGCTGGCCGCGGCGGGCGTGGATGCGACGGTGAAGCACTTTCCCGGGCTGGGGCGGGTCACCGGCAACACCGACACCACGTCGGGCGTCACCGACAACGTGACGACCCGACACGACCCGTATCTTGTCCCGTTCGCTGCCGCCGTCGGCGCGCACGTGCCGTTCGTGATGATGTCGACGGCGATCTACAGCAGGATCGACCCCGGAGTTCCGGCGGCGTTCTCGCACACGATCGTGACCGGCATGCTGCGCGGCGATCTGGGCTTCCGCGGCATGGTGATCAGCGACGACGTCGGCGGCGCCCGGCAGGTCAGCGGCTACTCGGTCGGTGACCGGGCCGTGCGCTTCATCGCGGCCGGTGGCGACATCGTGCTGACGGTCGTCGCCAGCCAGGCGGCGACGATGACGGCGGCCCTGCTCGCGAAGGCCAGGCACAGCCCGTCGTTCAAGAAGAAGGTCGACGCTGCTGCCCTGCTGGTCCTCGAGGAGAAGCAGGCGCGCGGGCTCGTTACCTAGGCACCGCTAGTTCGGCCCTGCGCAGGTCGAGCGGTGTCAGTGGTGCCAGTCGCCGTCGTTGTGGTTGCCGTCGCGGTTGTACCAGCCGTGGTTCTCGGGACGGCTGTAGTACGGGTGCTGCTCGCCGTACCCGTCGTGGCCGTAACCGTGGTGGCCGTAGCCGGAATAGTCGGCGTGGCCGCTGTAACCGCCGCTATAACCACCGCTGTAACCGCCGCTGTAACCGTGGCCGTAGTAGCTGGAGTGGCCGTAGCTCGGGTGTCCGGCGTAGCTCGGGTTAGCGCCGTAACCGTGGTCGCCGTACCCGTGTCCGCTGTAGCCGGTGTGGGTCGGGTAGGTCGGATGTCCGCTGGAGACCGGCCGGGTGGTCTTCGACTGGGTATGCGTGGTCGGGGCCTTGTGCGTGACCGGGGCCTTGTGCGTGGTCGTCGACTGCTTGTGGGTCGTGGTCGAGTGCTTGTGCGTCGTCGTCGACTGCTTGTGGGTCGTCACGGGAGCCTTGTGCGTCACGGGAGCCTTGTGCGTCACGGGAGCCTTGTGCGTCACGGGAGCCTTGTGCGTCACGGGAGCCTTGTGCGTCACGGGAGCCTTGTGCGTCACGGGAGCCTTGTGCGTCACCGGGAGCCTTGTGCGTCACCGGAGCCTTGTGCGTCACCGGAGCCTTGTGCGTCACCGGAGCCTTGTGCGTCACCGGAGCCTTGTGCGTCACCGGAGCCTTGTGCGTCACCGGAGCCTTGTGCGTCACCGGAGCCTTGTGCGTCACCGGAGCCTTGTGCGTCACCGGAGCCTTGTGCGTCACCGGAGCCTTGTGCGTCACCGGAGCCTTGTGCGTCACCGGAGCCTTGTGCGCCACCGGAGCCTTGTGCGCCACCGGAGCCTTGTGCGTCACCGGAGCCTTGTGCGTCACCGGAGCCTTGTGCGTCACCGGAGCCTTGTGCGCCACCGGCAGCTTCTGGACGGGCACCGCGGCCACGTCATGCACCTGGACCTGCTGGTGACCGGCGCTGACCGGCACGCCGACCGTGGCCGACTGAAGCGGCGGCGCGGCGTTGCGAATCAGTACCACGACGATCGCTGGGACGATGCACAGCAGCAAGGTCGCGAACCAGGAGTTGACGATGGTCAGCCGCTGACGAGGGTCGGTGCGTGTGCTCACAGTCAAACCAACGATCCGGTAGCAAAACGGTTACGACGACCGACAGCGTTTTCAGCCCCGGTCAGTGGCCGTGGTGGTGATCGTGACCGCCGCCGTAGTGGCCGTGGTGGTGACCGTCGCCGCCGCCGTAGTGGCCGTGACCCCCGTGATGGCGGTCGTGGCCACCGTGATGATGACCGTGGTGATCGTGATGATCGTCGTCGGTGTTCCAGTCGAGTGTATTCGACTGAACGCCGTCAACACTAACCCAAACCTGGACATTTTGATGCCAAACGAAGCATCTGTCGTCGACGACCGAGCTCGTTGTCGAGAATGTGTAGAACGCGCCGTCGCGTGAATTGCTGCAGGTGATGGTGTGCGTTCCCGCGGCGAAATTGCTCAGCGAGATGTCCACGTAGTAGCACGTCGGGATCCAGCAGGTCGATGACGGCACCTGTCCGCCCTGGCTGATGCTGACCGCGGCGGCCGGTGGCGGGCTGCTCGCGGTGCTCGAGCTTGCGCTCGGGCTGGTCGGCGTTGGCTTCGGCCTCGGTTTCGGTCTCGGCGACGAGCTGTGTGACGAGGGGGCGCCGGCACTCGAACTCTGCGCAGCGCTGGTCGGCGCCGAGGACGTCTGCGACGGGGTTCGACTGCTGGCGGGCGTGCTGCGCACCGGGTGGTGTGCAGGCGATGTCCGCGGCGCACCGCTGGTCTGCGTCGGGAACGGGCCGGTGCTGCCCGACGATTGCCGACCGTCCGCCGGTGAAGTCAGGGGCGGCCCCGGCGGGACGGCCGCGGACGAGGTGACTGCGATGCCGGCGATCCCGGCCGAGGAACTCGACCGCGCGACCGAGCTGCGCGCCGCGCGGCTTGCAGTCGTCCGCGCCGACGAACTGCCCGGCGCCGAGGACGACACCGTGCTCGTTCGGCTGGCTGACGGCGACGTGCTGTGCACCGGCAGCGCGACGTTGCCGATGGTGAACGGCGGCTGGTGCTGGCCGGCGAGCACGATGACGATCCCCGCGACCACGAACGCCAGCACGATCGCCAGCGCGACGAGGGACTGCTGACGCCGCTGCTCAGGGGTGGCCGCGGGCAATCCGCGGCGGTGCGAAGAAGACGACGACATAGCAGCGCAATGCTAGGGCCAATCCGCGCGCTGCCGAGAGCCTTTCGTCAGCCGACCACGAGCAATACCGCGACCGGCGGGGCGGATTGTGCGCATTCGCGGCCCTTGTCGTCGACCATGCTCCAGTACGCGACGACCGACCCTGGAACCTCCGGCGCGCGCAGGTCGATGATGACGTCTGCGACCTCGCCCGGTTTGCACTCCGGCACGACCGTGCTCGGCGCGCTACTGATGAGCCGGGTGCCCGCATACGCGCCCATCCGGTGCAGCTCGCGCCCCTGCCAGCATTGCGATCCACCGTTGCGCAGCCCGACCCGCGCCTGCAAGCGCGCACCGCGATTCACGAGATGGCCCGCCGGCGGGTCGATGTCGATGACGTGCACCTCGTCGGCGCACTCATCGAGCCCGACACCCTGCCGCGCAAGCAGTTGTCGCGAGCGAGCCTCGGCGTAGATCGACAGCAGCAGACCGTCGGATCCGAGTTCGGTGTCGTACCACTCGACAAGCTGACGGCTGGGCCGCGCCTTGCCGTTCTCAACCTGGGAAATCGTGCTGCGACCCCAGGCGCCGCGAGTTTCGAGTTCGCGTAACGAAACGCCTGCCGCGCCTCGCACGCGCCGCATCGAGGTACCTAGTTCAGCCCAGAGTCGGCCGGTGATGGCGTCTCCTCTGCCGAGCGCCGTCCCCCGACTCAGCGCAGCCAAATGCCGCTGTTCGACGGATTTAACGCTATCGCCAAGGCCGCGAACGGTCGAATTGAGTTCTCAGCAATCCTGCGGCTCGGATCAGTTCATCAGTGCGGCGTAACCCGGCTTGATCGTCTGGTTGATCAGATCGAGGCGATCGTCGAAGGGGATGAACGCGCTCTTCATCGCATTGATGGTGAACCACTGGAGGTCGGTCCAGTCGTAGCCGAAGGCCTGCACCAGCAAGGACATCTCGCGGGTCATCGACGTCCCGCTCATGAGCCGGTTGTCGGTGTTCACGGTGACCCGGAAATTCCGCCTGCGCAGGTCGCCGATCGGATGTGCGGCGATCGACGCTGCGGCGCCGGTCTGGACGTTCGACGATGGGCACATCTCCAGCGGGATCCGCTTGTCACGCACGTACTGCGCGAGCCGGCCGAGTGCGCCGTCCGGGGCGATGTCGTCGACGATCCGTACGCCGTGGCCGAGCCGGTCGGTGCCGCACCACTGGATCGCCTCCCAGATGGACGGCAGCCCGAACGCCTCGCCGGCGTGAATCGTGAAGTGGTAGTTCTCGCGGCGCAGGTACTCGAAGGCGTCGAGGTGTCGGGTGGGCGGGAACCCGGCCTCGGCACCGGCGATGTCGAACCCGACGATGCCCCGGTCGCGGTAGGCAACGGCGAGTTCGGCGATCTCTCGCGAGCGCGCGGCGTGCCGCATGGCCGTCGCGATCGCGCCGACCCGGATCGAATGCCCGGCCTGCGCCGCGTTCGCCTCACCCGCCCGGAATCCGGCGAGCACCGCGTCGGCGACCTGTTCCAGGCTCAGCCCCTGCTCGGTGTGCTGTTCGGGCGCCCAACGCACCTCGGCGTAGACGACACCGTCAGCACCGAGATCCTCGGCCGCCTCGCGCGCGACACGGAACAACCCCTCGGCCGTCTGCATCACCGCAACGGTGTGCGCGAACGTCTCGAGATAGCGCTCGAGGGAACCCGAGTCCGACGCGTCGCGGAACCAGTGCGACAGGGCGGTCTCATCGGTCGCAGGCAGCCCGTCATACCCGATCTCGCGGGCGATATCGAGCACTGTCGCCGGGCGGACGCCGCCATCGAGATGGTCGTGCAGCAGCACTTTGGGAGCGCGGCGGATCGAGTCGTGGTCGAGGGCGGTCGGCATGCCGCTCACCGTAGCGGCACGGCACGAGGCGCCGGCCGGGTTATCCGATTCGGTCGATGACCAGCGGTGGGGCGGTGTAGCCCTCGCCGATCTCGACACCTCCGTCGAGGGCAGCGATCGCCCGCTCGAAGCGCGACGAATCGTCGGCGTGCAGTTCGAGCAGCGGCTGGCCCGCCTGCACCTCGTCGCCCGGCTTGGCGAGCATGACCACGCCGGCGCCGAAGGAGACAGCGTCCTCCTTGCGCGCCCGCCCGGCGCCGAGCCGCCAGGCAGCGGTGCCGACGGCCAGCGCGTCCAGCTTGGTGAGCACCCCGGACGAATCGGCGGCGACGACATGCTTTTCCTTCGCGGTCGGCAAGGCGGCCGACGGGTCACCACCCTGCGCCGCGATCATCCGGCGCCATACGTCCATCGCGCGGCCGTCGCGCAGCGCGTCAGCGGGATCGATGTCGATCCCTGCTGAACCGAGCATCTCGCGGGCCAGCGCGAGGGTCAGCTCGATGACGTCCGCCGGACCGCCGCCGGCCAACACCTCGACCGACTCGGCGACCTCGAGCGCATTGCCCGCAGTGCGGCCGAGCGGAACGTCCATGCCGGTGAGCAGCGCGACAGTTCGTACCCCGTGCGCAGTGCCGAGCTCGACCATGGTCGACGCGAGCTCGCGAGCCGACTCGACGTTCTTCATGAACGCGCCGCTGCCGACCTTGACGTCGAGGACGAGAGCGTGCGACCCCTCGGCAATCTTCTTGCTCATGATCGAGCTGGCGATCAACGGGATCGACTCGACGGTGCCGGTGACATCGCGCAGCGCGTAGAGCTTGCGATCGGCGGGTGCGAGTTCGTCGCCGGCGGCGCAGACGACCGCCCCGACGTCGTTGAGCTGGCGGACGAAGTCGGCGGTGGACACCGCCGCGCGCCAGCCCGGAATGGACTCGAGCTTGTCCAGCGTCCCGCCGGTATGACCGAGCCCGCGTCCGGACAGCTGCGGGACGGCCGCGCCACAGGCCGCGACCAGCGGAGCGAGCGGCAGCGTGATCTTGTCGCCCACACCACCGGTGGAGTGCTTGTCGGTTGTCGGCCGATCCACGGCGGACAGGTCGAGCCGTTCCCCCGACGCGATCATCGCCGCCGTCCAGCGCGCAAGTTCGGCGGAGTTGAGACCCCGTAACAGGACAGCCATGGCGAGTGCCGCCATCTGCTCCTCGGCGACGACGCCGCGGGTGTAGGCGTCGATCACCCAGTCGATCTGCGCGTCGGACAGCACGCCGCCGTCGCGCTTGACGGTGATGACCTCGACAGCAGAAAAGCCTTCAGCCAAGGTTCTCACGGCCGAATGCGAGCGGCAGCACCTCGGTCATCGCCTTCGGGCCCTCGACGGTGTCGACGAGCAGGTCGGGTCCGCCGTGTTCCCAGAGCAGTTGCCGGCACCGTCCGCAGGGCATCAGCAGGTCGCCGCGGAAGTCGACGCATACGAACGCGACCAGCGCGCCGCCACCGGTCGCGTGCAGCGCCGACACCAGACCGCACTCCGCGCACAGACCCACGCCGTAGGACGCGTTCTCGACGTTGCAACCGACGATCACCCGGCCGTCGTCGACGAGCGCGGCCGCCCCGACAGGGAACTGCGAGTACGGCGCGTAGGCCTGGCCCATCGCCTCGAGCGCGGCTCGGCGCAACCCCGGCCAGTCAATCGCCATGACCGATCACTCCTTCTCGTAGGGCTGGCCGTCGGCGGCCGGCGCTTGGACGCGGCCCACGAAGCCGGCCACAGCAATGACCGTCACGACGTACGGCGCCATGCTGAGGAACGCCGACGGGATCGCCACCGGCGGAGTCACCACGGTGACCAGGGATTGCAGCTCATCGGTGAACCCGAACAGCAGCGCGGCGGCTAGCGCGCCACGCGGGCTCCACCGGCCGAAGATCACCGCGGCCAGGGCGATGAAGCCCTTGCCGGACGAGATGTTGCTGTTGAACGGCCCCGACCCGCCGATGGTGAGCGTGGCACCGGCCAGCCCGGCGATCAGGCCACCGATGAGAACGTTGCGGTAGCGGGTGCCGCGGACCTTGATGCCGACCGTGTCCGCGGCCTTGGGATGCTCGCCCACCGCGCGGGTGCGCAGGCCCCACCGGGTGCGGAACAGGGCCACATCGACGGCCACCACCAGGCCGTAGGTGATGTAGACGATGATGTTCACGTTGAAGAACGCCTGGCCGAGGATCGGGATATCACCGAGTACCGGGATCTTGATCGGCGACAGCGTGAGACCGGCGTTGAAGCTGTTCGTGTCGGTCTGCATGATCGAGTGGTAGCCGAGATTGGTCAGGCCGAGCGCGAAGGCGTTGAGCACGACACCGAGTACCACTTGGTTGACCAGGTAGCGGATCGCGAACACCGCGAGCAGAACAGCGATGACCGCTCCGCCGAGCATCGCCGCGATCACACCGATGCCGAGGTTGTGCGCCGACGACGCGAACATCGCGCCGGCGAACGCGCCGAGCAACATCTGGCCCTCGATCGCGACGTTGATGACACCCGCGCGCTCGCACACGATTCCGGCGAGCGCCCCCAGGATCAGCGGCATCGCTGAGATGACCGTCTGGGTGGCCATCGTGGTGAGGCTCAGCGCGTTGGCCGGATCGCCGGTGCCCATCCAGCACAGAAATGCGAGGACGAAGAACAGCACGCTGACGCCCATCGCCCAACGCCATGCTCGTCGGCGGTACCCGACGGCCAGCTGACCGATGCCCAGGGCGATGACGATGCCGCCCATGATCATGGCCGCGCCGCCGCCGGGGAATCGCACGGTCGGCACTTGGTACTTGTCGAACGGCGTTGAGATCTGGAACGCCGTCTCGCCGTTCTTGGCGCCCAGTCCCCACGCCAGGAAGATGACCAGACCGGTGAGGGTCAGCCCGAGGCCACGAAGCAGCCGTTTGCGAGGGCTGACGGGTACCTCGACGACGTTCTGGCTGACCACCAGCTCATCGTCTTGGGTGATGGCCATCAGCCGTTCCACCCCTTCGCAAGCTGGCCGACGCCGCTACCGCCGCCTCGTCCCTTGAGCCGGAAGATCGCCCGCACCAATGCCGGTGCCGCGATGAACAGCACCATCACCGGCTCCATGACTGATACGACGTCCGACGGTGTCGTGGTGTCGGTGCCCATCACGAGACCGCCGGCGCGGAATGCGCCGAAGAGCAGACCGGCCAGCACGGTGCCGACCGGCGTGCCGCGACCCAACAGGGCGACGGTGATGGCATCGAAACCGAAGCCGGCGTCGACATCCTGCGTCACCACGTGCCGGGTGCCGAGTACCTGCGAGCAGCCGACCAGCCCGGCGAGCGCACCGGAAATCACCATCACGGTGATGTAGCTGCGCTCGATCTTCATGCCGGCCGTCCGCGCCGCGAACGCATTCGCGCCGACGGCCTTGAGCGTGAAGCCCAGCGTGGAACGCGAGAGCAGCCACCAGCAGGCGATCGTCGCGAGGATCGCCAGGATGATCCCCGAGTGCAGGTCGTCGAACAGGTGCGGCAGGCGGGCCGACGTGTCGATGTTGCTGGATGTGGCTTCGTTCGAGTTCGGTTTCTGGAAGCCGCTCGTGCCGAGCAGGTAGCCGAGGAAGTAATAGGCGACGTAGTTCAGCATGATCGTCGTGATCACTTCGTGGGTGCCGGTCTTGGCTTTCAGGAAGCCCACGACGCCGCCCCAGACGGCCCCGCCGATCACGCCCGCGATCAACGCGACGAGCACGTGGATGCCGACCGGGAGGTGCCAGGCGAAGCCGACGTACCCGGCGCTGATCGCGCCCATGATCAGCTGGCCCTGGACGCCGATGTTGAACAGGCCGGCGCGGAAGGCGACGCCGACTGCCAGGCCGCCGAGGATGAGCGGCGCGGCGTTGACCAGGGTGTCCGAGATCGGCCCGAAGATCGGTATGCCGCCGTTCGAGTACAGCGAGTTGCTGTTGAACACCGCACCGCGGAACAGCGCCGAGTAGCCCGCCGAGATCGACTTCCACGCGGCACTGAACGTGTCGCCCGGGTGCTGGAAGAAGTAGTGCGACGCGGCGCGTGTCGGAGCGTCCGAGATCGCGATGAGGAACGCACCGAAGATCAGCGCGCAGACGAACGCAAGCAGCGTGACGACCCAGGTCTGGCCGTACAGGTAGGCATTGAGCAGCCGGCGGCCGAGGTTGGGACGGCGCGTGGGCAGTTCCTCCGACTCGTTGGGTTCGGGCTCGGAGGGCCGGTCGTTCTTGTCGATCGTGACTGTCATGCGACCTCCTTCGTCGGTCGCCTGACAAGTGCTGTGCCTATTGATGACCTCGCAAGCTGGGTCACGCTGCACCCCCCGCTTCAGCCTGAACCTGCTCGGCGCTGGCGCCGGCCATCAGCATGCCGACCTGTTCGGCCGAAGTCCCGGCCGGAACCTCGCCGGCAATCTTCCCGCGGTACATCACGGCGATCCGGTCGGCGAGTCCGAGCACCTCGTCGAGTTCGGTCGACACCATCACCACGGCCGTCCCCTCGTCGCGCTCGCGCACGATCCGGCGGTGGACGAACTCCATCGAGCCCACGTCCAGCCCGCGCGTCGGCTGGGCCACGATCAGCAGCTTGAGCGGACGCGACAGCTCGCGCGCCAGCACCACCTTCTGCTGGTTTCCGCCGGACAGCGTGCCGGCCGCCGCCGCGACGGCCGGGGGGCGAACGTCGAATTCCTCAACGCGCTGGTTGGCGTTGCGCTCGATCTCGCCGAGGTTGAGGCTGCCCCGCGAGGCGAACGGCGACTTGTCGTAGGTATCGAGGATGAGGTTCTGCGCGACCGAGAAGGACCCGACGAGCCCGTCGTGCAACCTGTCCTCCGGGACGTAGCCCACCCCGATGTCGAGTACTTCGTCGGTCGTCAGCTCGGTCACCGTCTGGCCGGCGATCCTGATCTGGCCGCTTGTTGGCTGAGTCAGCCCGATGAGGGCCTCGGTCACTTCGGTCTGCCCGTTGCCCTGCACTCCGGCGATGGCGTAGATCTCGCCACCACGCACGGAGAACGAGACGTCATCGACAAGGACGACGCCTGAGTCGTCGACGATCCTCAGGTTCTCCACCTCGAGCACGACGTCCTTGGGCTCGGCGGGCTTCTTGTCCACGACGAGTTCGACCGGGCGTCCCACCATCAACGCGGCCAGCTCGTTTGCCGATGCGGAGGGTGACGGCGAGCCGACGACCTTCCCGCGGCGGATCACGGTGATCTTGTCGGCAACCTCGCGCACCTCGTTCAGCTTGTGGCTGATGAAGACGATGGATGTGCCGCCCTCGCTCAGCGATTTCATGACGGTGATGAGCTCACTGATCTCGCGCGGGGTGAGCACCGCGGTGGGCTCGTCGAGCACGAGCAGTTGCGCATGCCGGGTGAGCGCTTTGAGGATCTCGACGCGTTGCTGCACACCGACCGGGAGGTGGGCGACCAGCGCGTCGGGCGGCACGTCCAGGTTGTACTTCTTGGACACCTCCGACACCTCGCGCCGGGCGCGCCGGCGGGAGAGAAACCCGAGGGTGTGCTGCTCGTGCCCGAGCATCACGTTCTCGGTCACGGTGAACACCGGGATCAGCATGAAGTGCTGGTGCACCATTCCGATGCCGGCCGCCATCGCGTCACCGGGACCCTTGAACCGCACCGGCACGTCGTCGATGAGGATCTCGCCCTCGTCCTGCTGGTACAGGCCGTAGAGGACGTTCATCAGGGTCGACTTGCCGGCCCCGTTCTCACCCAACAGGGCGTGGATCTCGCCCGGCTCGACGACCAGATCGACCGAATCGTTGGCCGTCAGGGAGCCGAAGCGTTTGGTGATACCTCGAAGCTCGAGTTTCACGGGATCTGGCAGTCCCTTCTCAACGCGGTGCGGGTGGCACCCGGATAGGGTGCCACCCGCACACGCGGCGTGCTAGCCGTCAGGCAGCCGGCTGGCTCGGCGAGGTGATCTTGATGCTGCCGCTCTCGATTCCGGACTTGACCTGAGCGAGCTGGCTCTTGAGAGAAGCCGGCACCTTCGAGTCGAAGTCGTGGAACGGCGCGAGACCGGTGCCGTCGTTCTTCAGGGTCCCGATATACGAGCCGGTCGGGAAGGTCCCCTGCGCCACCTTGTTCAAATACGTCTCCACCGACGTCGTCAGACCCTTCGTCACGCTGGTCAGGAAGACGTTGCAGTACTGCGGCACGGATACGCAGCCGTCGGTGTCGACCCACTCGACGCTGACCTTGCCGCCAGAGGCCTGAGCAGCCGCGGCAGCTCCGAGACCGGCACCGCCGGCGACCGGGAAGATGACGTCAGCACCCTGACCGATCAAGGTCTGGCTGATCTGCTTGCCCTTGTTCTGGTCGGTGAACGACTGCGAGAACGTGCCGCCCTTCTGGTTCTTCTCGGTCCAGCCGAGGACCTGGACGTTCTTGTGGTTCTTCTGGTTGTAGTACTGCACGCCCTCCCAGAAGCCGTCCATGTAGATCGTCACCGGCGGGATGTCGAGACCGCCCCAGGTGGCGACCTTGCCGGTCTTGCTCATGCCGGCTGCGAGGTAGCCACCGAGGAAGCCACCCTGTGCGGTGTTGAACTGGATGCCGTAGACGTTCGGGCCGGTCGAGCCAGAGTCGACCTCGGCGTAGTGCGTCTTCGGGTTGGCCTTGGCGACGGCCTTGACGTTGTCAGTCATCAGGCCACCGACCGCGATGACCGTGTTGCAACCCTTGCTCGTCTCGTTCTTCAGGTTCGGCGTGTAGTCGTTGCCAGAGTTGGACGGAACGTAGGAGATCTTGATGTTCGGGTTCGCCTTCGCTGCCGCCGTCATGCCGGCGTAGGACGACTGGTTGAACGACTTGTCGTCGACACCCCCGATGTCGAGCACCATGCAGGCCGTAATGGCGTTCGTCGCCGGCGTGCTTGACCCGACCGTCGACGACCCACCGCCAGGCGGCGGGCTGGAGGCTGCCGGCTGGGTGGCGGGCGGAGTGCTTCCGCCGCCGCCGCCACCATTGCTCTTGCTGCCGCATCCGGACATGACGAGCGCTACGGCTGCCACCCCGGCAAATACGGCACTGGTACGCAGACCACGCACGATGTTTCATCCCTTCGATTACCGGCGGGATCCCCACGCCGGCGTTGGCGTATCTGCGACACGGTATCCAGACCGGGGCGGTCCGCAAGGCCCTGGGGGGTGTTGATCTTCGGTCGTCACCCGATCGTTGCGTGGTTGGACGCCAGGTTTCGGGCAGGTGTCCGAATAGTCACACGGTGGGCGCTCGATTCCATCGCGCGAATACCATCTGCGTGTGGATCCGGCCAGGCCAGCGAGCATTCCGGCTCCGAAACGGGGCGCGCGCCCGGGCGGCACCCTTTACCGGGGCCGCGAAGGCATGTGGTCGTGGGTCGCTCACCGGATCACCGGAGTGCTCACCTTCTTTTTCCTGTTCGCGCACGTACTGGACACCGCGCTCGTCCGGGTCTCGCCCGACTCCTACGACAAGGTCATCGACACGTACAAGAACCCGTTCGTGAACCTGATGGAGATCGGCCTCGTCGGCGCTGTCCTGTTCCACGCCCTGAACGGGCTGCGCATCATGGCGATCGACTTCTGGGCGAGAGGTCCGCGGCTGCAACGGCAGATGCTCTGGGCGATCGTCCTGATCTGGGTCGTGGTGATGGTGCCGGGCGCATTCTTCATGTTCAAGCACTCGTTCGAGTCACTGTTCGGCAGCGCGTGATGCACTCATCGATCCCGCCCGTCATAGAAGCACCTCGGTCGGCTCCCAGGCGGCGCTCAGGACGCACCAACACCGAGCTCTACGCCTGGTTGTTCATGCGCATCTCCGGCGTGGTGCTCGTGGTGCTCGTGCTCGGGCCACCTGTTCATCATGAACATCCTCGACGGCGGGGTGCAGCGGGTGAACTGGGCCTTCGTCGCCGGGCGGTGGGCCTCGCCGTTCTGGCAGGTTTGGGATCTGCTGATGCTCTGGCTGGCCATGCTGCACGGCACGAACGGGCTGCGCACGATCATCAACGACTACACCCGCCGCGACGGCACGCGGCTGGCGCTGAAGTGCGTTCTCTACACCGCCACCACCATCACCATCGCGCTCGGCACCTTGGTGATCTTCACGTTTGACCCCAACCTGTGAAGGTCATCCACCACAGCTACGACGTCGTCATCGTGGGCGCCGGTGGCGCCGGGATGCGCGCGGCGCTCGAGTCGTCATCGCGGGTGCGCACGGCCGTCCTCACCAAGCTGTACCCGACCCGCTCGCATACGGGCGCTGCTCAGGGCGGCATGTGCGCTGCGCTGGCGAACGTCGAGGAGGACAACTGGGAGTGGCACACCTTCGACACGGTCAAGGGCGGCGACTACCTCGTCGACCAGGACGCCGCCGAGATCATGTGCAGGGAGGCCATCGACGCCGTCCTCGATCTGGAGAAGATGGGACTGCCGTTCAACCGCACACCCGACGGACGGATCGACCAGCGCCGGTTCGGTGGGCACACCCGCAACCACGGTGAGGCAGCGGTGCGCCGCTCATGCTTCGCGGCAGATCGCACCGGCCACATGATCCTGCAGACGCTCTACCAGAACTGCGTGAAGCAGGGCGTCGAGTTCTTCAACGAGTACTACGTGCTCGATCTGTTGCTGACGGACGGGCGGGCGGCGGGCGCGGTCGCGTACGAGTTGGCCACCGGCGACATTCATGTCTTCGCAGCGAAAGCGGTCGTGCTCGCGACCGGCGGATTCGGAAAGGTCTTCAAGACCACGTCCAACGCGCACACGCTGACCGGCGACGGGATGGGAATCGTGTGGCGCAAGGGCCTGCCACTGGAAGACATGGAGTTCTTCCAGTTCCATCCGACCGGTCTTGCCGGGTTGGGGATCCTGCTGTCCGAAGCCGCTCGTGGTGAGGGTGGCATCTTGCGCAACGGCTCGGGCGAGCGGTTCATGGAGCGGTACGCGCCGACCATCAAAGACCTCGCACCGCGTGACATCGTGGCGCGGTCGATGGCCACCGAGGTGCGCGAGGGCCGCGGGGCCGGCCCCGACAAGGATTATGTCCTGCTCGATCTGACGCACCTGTCACGCGAGCAGATCGACGCAAAGCTGCCGGACATCACCGAGTTCGCGCGCACGTATCTCGGCGTCGAGCCGTATACCGATCCCGTCCCGGTGTACCCGACCGCGCACTACGCGATGGGCGGAGTGCCGACCACTGTCTCGGCCGAGGTGCTCCGGTCGAACACCGACATCGTCGCCGGTCTATATGCAGCCGGCGAGGTCGCGTGCGTATCGGTCCACGGCTCGAATCGGTTGGGCACCAATTCGCTGCTCGACATCAACGTGTTCGGTCGGCGCGCCGGCATCGCCGCCGCGTCCTACGCGGCGCGGGCGTCGCACGCCGGCCTCCCGGTTACCCGTCGTCCACCGTCGAGTCGATGGTGACCACGCTGCTCGAATCCACCGGCGCAGAGCGCGTTGCCGACGATCCGCCGCGAGCTGCAGAACACG
Organism: uncultured Actinomycetota bacterium; assembly: GCA_963794885.1. Taxonomy (GTDB): domain Bacteria; phylum Actinomycetota; class Actinomycetes; order Mycobacteriales; family Jatrophihabitantaceae; genus RYN-133. The sequence goes on along the minus strand of CAWCFH010000001.1, from coordinate 459,455 downwards.
ATGGATTTCAATGCGCAGGTGTACCGCACCGATGAATCGCTCAAGCAGGCCGAGGAGGACATCGCCGCGCTCAAGGCGCGATACGCGAGCGTGGCGATCGGCGACAAGGGCAAGCGGTACAACTCCGACCTGCTCGAAGCCATCGAACTCGGCTTCCTGCTCGACCTCGCCGAGGTGTTGGTGGTCGGCGCGCGGGCCCGCAACGAATCGCGTGGCGGTCACTTCCGCGAGGACTACCCCAATCGCGACGACGTGAACTTCATGCGGCACACGATGGCCTACCGCGCCCCGGACGGAGCCATCAGCTTGGAATACAAGCCAGTCGTCCAGACGCGCTACGTTCCGATGGAGCGCAGGTACTGATGTCGACACCCACGCTCGCAGCGTCGTCACGGTGAAGATCCGGCGGTTCAATCCCGAACTCGACGCGGCACCGCACTGGCAGACCTTCGTTGTCGAGGCGCAACCCGCCGACCGGGTGCTCAACCTGTTGATGTCGATCAAGGGCTATCAAGACGGCACGCTGACGTTTCGCCGATCGTGCGCGCACGGGGTGTGCGGCTCGGACGCGATGCGCATCAACGGCGTGAACCGGTTGGCCTGCAAGGTGCTGGTGCGTGACCTGCCCGACGAGATCACTGTCGAGCCGATCAAGGGACTGCCGCTGGAGAAGGACCTCGTCGTCGACATGGAGCCGTTCTTCGAGGCCTACCGGGCGGTCAAGCCGTTCCTGATGACGTACGGCAACCAGCCGACGCGCGAGCACCTCCAGTCGCCGGCCGAGCGCGCGCGTTACGACGACACCACGAAATGCATCCTGTGCGCGGCCTGCACAACCTCGTGCCCGGTCTATTGGACGGACGGGTCGTACTTCGGACCCGCGGCGATCGTCAACGCGCACCGGTTCATCTTCGACAGCCGCGACGAGGGCGGCGACGAGCGGCTCGAGATCCTCAACGACCGCGAGGGCGTATGGCGGTGCCGCACCACGTTCAACTGCACCGAGGCGTGCCCGCGTGGCATCGAGGTCACCAAAGCCATCGCCGAGGTGAAGAAAGCCCTCCTCTACCGCCGGGTATAGGACGTCGCGTCGGTTTGAGTGCGGCCGGACCTCGACCACGTCAGGTCAGGAGCGGGGCAGGTACGTGCGGGTGGCCGTTCCGGTGAGCAGCGCACGCAGGTCGTGCAGCGAGCCGGCAACCACGCCCGCGGCGCGCGCTTGCACGAGCACGTTGCCGTAGGCGGCCGCCTCGACCGGCCCGGCAACGACGGGCCGCTCGCAGGCGTCGGCGGTGAGCTGGCACAGCAGCGCGTTCTGCGCTCCCCCACCGACCAGATGCACGACGTCTACCTCGACCCCGCCGAGCGCTCGCCGCCGTGTCGACGGCGTGCCGGTACGCGGCGGCCAGGCTGTCGAGGATGCACCGGACGATCTCGGCCGGCGTCTGTGGTTCGGGCTGGCCGGTACGTCGGCATTCGGCGCGCAGCCGCTGGGGCATGTCGCCGGGTGGCAGGAACTCGGGACGGTCCGGGTCGACCACGAACCGGCGCGCTGGGAGCTGCTCGGCCGCGGCGAGCAGCTTGGGCAGGTCTGCCGGCACGCCGGCGCGCTCCCAGGTGCGCACAGATTCCTGCAGCAACCACAGGCCCATCACGTTGCGCAGGAACCTGACTGTGCCGTCGACACCGAGTTCATTGCTGAAGTTCGCGTCGCGAGCGGCTTCGGACGTGACCGGCGCAGCCAGCTCGACGCCGACGAGCGACCACGTTCCGCACGAGATATACGCGAACCGCTCGTCGCGCGCGGGCACGCCTACGACCGCCGAGGCAGTGTCGTGCGAGCCCACCGCAAACACGTCGGCCTGCGCGATACCGGCGGCGTCGGCGACCGACGGGAGGACGGCGCCGAGGCGCGTGCCCGGTTCGTGCAGTGGCGCGAACAGATCTGCAGTCAGCCCGAGCGCGGTGAACACCTCGGTGCACCAGCTGCGTTCAAACACGTCGAGCAGTCCGGTCGTCGACGCGTTGGTCAGTTCCGTTCCGAGCGTTCCGGTGAGCCAATAGTTGAACAGGTCCGGGATGAGCAGCGCGTGCACGGCTGCGTCCAGCGCGGCAGATCCGCGTGCCGCAACCAGCTGGAAGATCGTGTTGAACGGGAGCACCTGAACGCCGGTCAGCCCGTACAGCTTCTCTGGTGCGATCACGGCCGCTACCTGGGCAGCGACGCCGTCCGTCCGGCCGTCGCGATAGTGGATCGGATTGGCCAGCAGCCGTCCGTCCGCATCGAGCAGCCCGTAGTCGATGGCCCACGAGTCGACGCCGATGCCGGCGACCTGGGCCTGCTGACCGGCGATCCGCAGGCCGTCCAGCACGCCGGACCACAGCGCAAGGACGTCCCAGTGCAAGGTGTCCCGCACGACGACCGGCCGGTTGACGAACCGGTGCACCTCGCGAAGGTCGACCCTGCCGCGATCGACCTCGGCCAGCATCACCCGGCCGGACGACGCGCCGAGGTCAACCGCAGCAAACGTGCTCATCGCAGGAAGGCAGCCGCCACGCCGGCGTCGACCGGGATGTGCAGGCCGGTCGTCTGCGACAGGTCACCGCCGGTCAAGGCGAACACCGCATCGGCGACATGCTCGGGCAGCACCTCGCGCTTGAGCAGGGTTCGCCGGGCATAGAACGCGCCCAGATCCTCCTCGGCCACTCCGTAGACGGCCGCGCGCTGCGCGCCCCAGCCGCCGGCGAAGATGCCGGAGCCGCGGACGACGCCGTCGGGGTTCACGCCGTTGACCCGGATGCCGTGCTCGCCGAGTTCGGCGGCGAGCAATCGAACCTGGTGCGCCTGGTCGGCCTTGGCAGCGCCGTAGGCGACATTGTTCGGACCGGCGAAGACCGCGTTCTTCGACGCGATGTAGACGATGTCACCCCCCATCCCCTGCGCCTGCATGACCCGCGCCGCCTCCCGCGCGACGAGGAACGAGCCGCGCGCCATCACGTCGTGCTGCACGTCCCAGTCAGCCACCGATGTCTCGAGGAGCGGCTTGGAGATCGACAGGCCCGCGTTGTTCACGACGAGGTCGACACCACCGAAGGCCAGCACGCCGGCGGCCAGCGCTGCGGCCACCTGGTCTTCATCGGTGACGTCGGCGGTGACGGCAACTGCGACATCTGCCGTCCCGAGTTCTGCGGCGACAGTGGCGGCCGCGGCTTCGTCGCGGTCGGCAACGACAACGCAGGCACCCTCGGCCGCGAGCCGGTGGGCGATTGCGCGACCGATGCCGGAGCCGGCGCCGGTCACCAACGCGATCCGCGTAGCGAGCGGCTTCGGTGCGGGCATCCGTTGCAGCTTGGCCTCTTCAAGGGCCCAGTACTCGATCCGGAATTTCTCCGACTCGTCGATCGGCGCGTAGGACGAGATCGATTCCGCACCGCGCATCACGTTGATGGCGTTGACGTAGAACTCGCCCGCCACGCGTGCTGTCTGTTTGTCCTTGCCGAAGCTGAACATGCCTACACCGGGTACGAGGACGATCGCCGGATCGGCCCCGCGCATCGGCGGCGAGTCCGCGGTGGCGTACTTGCGGTAGTAGGCCGCGTAGTCGTCGCGGTACGCGGTGTGCAACTCGTGCAGCCGCGCGATGACGTCGTCGAGCGGTGCGGACGCGGGCAAGTCCAGCACCATCGGGCGCACCTTCGTGCGCAAGAAGTGATCGGGGCATGACGTCCCGAGCGCAGCGAGGCGCGGATGCTCGGCGCGCGAGACGAATTCGAGCACGACGTCACTGTCGGTGAAGTGGCCCACCTGCGCGCGGTCGGTCGACGCCAGTCCGCGCAGCACCGGGAACAGCGCCGCCGCCCGCGCTCGCCGGTCGCCCTCGGGGAGGGTCTCAAACACGACCGCACCGAACGGCTCGGCCTTCCCGCGCGAGGCAATGAACGCCTCGGCGCTGCGGATGATCTCGAGCGAGTTCGCCTCGCACTGTTCGCTCGTCGCGCCCCACGCGGTGATCCCGTGACCACCGAGAACGCATCCGATCGCCTGCGGATTGGCAGCCGCGATGGCGGCGATGTCCAGTCCTAGCTGGAAGCCCGGACGGCGCCACGGCACCCACACCACGCGATCACCGAAACAGTCGGCGGTGAGCCGCTCGCCGTCGGCCGAGGTGGCCAGCGCGATACCGGAGTCGGGATGCAGATGATCGACATGGGGTTGATCGACCAATCCGTGCATTGCGGTGTCGATCGACGGCGCCGCTCCGCCCTTGCCGTGCAGGCAATAGTCGAACGCCGCGACCATCTCGTCCTCGCGGTCGAGGCCGGGGTATACCTCGGTCAGCGCACGCACCCGATCGAGGCGCAGCACGGCCAGCCCGGTGGCGGTCAGCGTGCCGAGGTCGCCGCCAGAACCCTTCACCCAAACCAGTTCGACAGGTTCGTTGGTCACCGGATCGATCTCGGTGCCCTTCGCCGACGTGTTGCCGCCGGCGTAGTTGGTGTTGCGCGGGTCCGAGCCGAGTCGGTTCGACTCGGGCCACAAGTTCGTCGACGACACTCACCGTCAGGCTCCCCATCCAGCTTGCTGGCCACCGACTCGCTCGGCGACGATCCGGTCGGCATAGCCCGACGCGGCATACGCACTCATCGGATCCGGTGCCAGCCCCTGCTCTTCACGGAGTTCGGCCAACAGCGGGCGGACGTCGGTGTTGTAGGCGTCCATCAACACAGCGTTCGCACCGAGCACGTCGCCCGATCGCTGGGCTGCATCGAGTGCCTCGAGATCGACGAGCAACGCCTTTGCAGTCGCCTCCTGCACGTTCATCACCGACCGGATCTGGCCTGGGATCTTCGGTTCGATGTTGTGGCACTGGTCGAGCATGAAAGCGATGTCGGTGTCCTCGGCAAAGCCGTCGCCCACCCTGACCTCGAACAGGATCCGGAAGAGTTGGAACGGGTCGGCTGCGCCGACCATCAAGTCGTCGTCGGCGTAGAAGCGGGAGTTGAAGTCGAACGCACCGAGCTTCCCTGCGCGCAGCAGGAACGCGACGATGAACTCGATATTCGTGCCCGGCGCGTGATGACCGGTGTCGACGCACACCTTCGCGCGATCACCGAGTTGCAGGCAATGCGCGAACGAGGTGCCCCAATCGGGCACGTCCATCGTGTAGAAGGCCGGCTCGAACAGCTTGTACTCGAGGATCAACCGCTGGTGCTCGCCCAGGCGGGCGTACACCGCGGCGAGTCCCTCGGCGAGCCGATCCTGCCTGGCTCGGATGCTGTCCTGCCCCGGATAGTTCGTGCCGTCGGAGAACCACAGCTTCAGATCACGCGAACCGGTTTGATCCATCACGTCGACACACTCGAGAAGATGGTCGAGCGCCTTCTGCCGCACGCCGGCATCGGGATTGGTCAGGCTGCCGAGCATGAAGTCGTTGTCCTGGAACACATTGGCGTTGATCGTGCCCAACTCGACGCCCTGATCCTTGGCCGTCGCGGCGAGCACGGAATAGTCGTCGACCTTGTCCCACGGGATATGCAGCGCGACACTCGGCGCGACGCCGGTGTAGCGATTTACCTGGGCCGCATCCGCGATCTTCTCGAACGGGTCGCGTGGAACCCCGGGTTGCGCGAACACCTTGAACCGGGTGCCCGAATTCCCGAACGCCCACGAAGGCAATTCGATCCGCTGCCGTCGAAGAACCGCCTTCACGGCATCAAGGTCGACCATGCGAAACCCACTTCCTCGTATCTGTTCTTCAGGCCACGACGTCAACGAGCTCGATGCCGAGCAGGTCTGCCGTGGCACGTAGTTCGGGTCTCAGGTCGCCGACCCCTAATGCCCAGTGGTGCGAAACGCCGGTGGCGCTCCACGCGTCAACCCACTCGCCAGGATCGCAACCGAAATCCACTCGCGACGTGGTGTTGCCGATCTGCAGGACGGGACCCGGAACCACCGTGCCGGTCGAGGTCACAAAGCGGAATGCCCCGTCGCGTTGCTGGGCGATGCCGAAGGTCGTCACGGGGCCGTGCTTCACGTCGAATTCGACCGAGACGCCCCATCCCCGTTTGCCGTGGTAGACACCGAGCCCGCGAAGCAGCGGGCGACGGTCGCTTATCGCAAGATGGGCCGGCCCGTCGTGGCCCATCTCGACAACACCGTCGTTGAAGTTCAGCGCCTGCAATTCGGTGAACGATCCGCCGCCGCCGAGCCGATCCACGATGAGCATGGCAAGCGACGTGCGCAGTTCGTACTCGCCGCAGGCCGGGATCCCGCGAGCCGTCAGTAAGGATGCGCCGAGGATCATGCCGGCGCCGAGCCGTTCGTGCTGCTCGCCTTCCAGGCCGCGGTGGTAATAGGCCAGGCTGTCCAAGCTGAAGTCGGCAGCGAGCCGGTCGAGTCCGACCGACACCTTCGCCGCCCAGCGGAAGTCCTCCTCAACGACGCTTTCGTCGAGTTGGAAGACCGCGCGTGCCAACGACATCCGCTCGTCGACCTCGGCGTCGGTCACCTCGCTCACGCGCACGCGCAGATCGTCGAACTCCAAGACCTCCATGTGCCCGCCGAAGTTTGCCGGCACGAGGGTGAGATCGGTCGAGACGTCGAGCATGCCGGGGTAAAGGTGGCCCATCAGTCCGTGCCGGCCTTGCCGCAGCGCGCCACGAACGCCTGCGGCGCCGATCCAGCGCCCGATCTTCGCCCACGCCCGGTCATCCTCGAGATAGCCGGACACCGAGCGGAACGGCACGCCGAGGCGCAAGAACGTGTTCGCCATCTCCGGCAGCGGGCAAGCACCGCAGTAGGCGAGCCATTGCCCGGTGTCGAAGGTGGCGTGATCCATTGCCTCGGTCGGCTGCAGGTTGATCAGCAATACGGGAGCACCGCTACGCTGCGCAACCGGTGCGAGCATCGACGCGGTCATGTAGGTCGTCAGGAATCCGACGATCAGGTCGCACCCCGCAACGCGCAACGCCTCCGCTGCGCGCGCACCGTCCTCGGCGTCGGAGATGAAGCCGACATCGACGACGTCGCAGTCAAGTGCCTGCATCCGCTCCGACACGCGTCGTGCCGACCGCTCGAGCTGCGGAAGCAGCTCCGGGAACTGCGGCCAATATGCGCCTAGGCCGCCCGCGACGAGGCCCACCCTCGTTCTTCTAGGCGTGACTCGATCAAGGGTCGGCACGCTACCGGCGGTCGCGGCAACTGCGGTCATGTCGGCTCCCGTTCGGTGAGCTGGGCAAGCTGGTCATCAAGGTTGAAGATCAGGTCAAGCAGCACAAAGGACTCGTCCGGACCTCGGCCGTCCAGGCCGACAAAGAACTTGCTCATCTCTGCCTGCCAGCGCGCATTGACCTCGGTCGCGGCCATCGCCTGCTGCGCCGCGTCGAGGTCATCGGCCTCGACGTAGCCGACGAGCAATCCGTCGGCACGCGCGAATATCGAGTAGTTGCGCCACCCGGTGTCAGCGAGCGCGCGCAGCATCGGAGGCCATACTGCAGCGTGCCTGTCGCGGTACTCGTCGAGCAGTTCTGGGCGTACCTGCAGGAGGAAGCAGTAGCGGGCCATGGTTCGTCCTCGCCTCTGGTCGCGTACCCGGTCGGTGCCGATGATGGCACCGACCGGGCAGTGCGATCAGAAGTTGAACTGATCGATGTTCGACTTGTCGAACACGGTCGGTGGGCCGAGCACGACCGACAGCTCGCCGTCACCCTGCGCCATCGTGTACGTCTTCTTCAACGATCCCGAGGTGAACGTCGACCCGGCCTGCAGCGGGGTGCCCGAGGCCAGGCTCGCAGCTGCGTAGCCAGCGAGGTAACCCAGGTTGGACGGGTTCCACAGTTCGAACGACTTCACCGTGCCGTCCTTGACGTACTTGCGCATCTGCGACGGCAGACCGAGCCCGGTCAGCACTACCTTCTTCGCAACGTCAGGGTGCGTGGACAGGTACTGGGCCGCAGTCGAGATACCGACCGTGGTGGGCGAGATGATGCCCTTCAGGTTCGGGTAGGCCGACAGCATGCCCTGCAGCACGGTGAGCGAGGTTGCTGGGTCGTCGTTGCCGTAGACGGTCGTCACCAGCTTCATGTTCGGGTACTTCTTGAGTTGCTCCTTCATGTACTTGATCCACGCGTTCTGGTTCGTCGCGCTCGCCGCTGCAGACAGGATGCCGATCTCGCCGGTCTTGTTGATCTGGCTGGCCAGCAGGTCAACCTCGGACGTGCCGATCGTCTTGGTGTCCGCCTGGTTGATGAACAGGTGGTTCGGGCTGCTGCCGCAAGTGATGTCCGAGTCGAACGCGACGATCTTGATGCCGGCCTGCGCGGCCCGGTTAAGAGTCGGGCAGAGGGCGGACGGGTCGTTCGCCGCGATGACGATCGCATCGGCATGTGCCTGGATAGCCGCCTGGATCGACGGCAGCTGCGCCTGCGCGGTGTCCTGCGTGCCGCTGCTGACGGTCACGGTTCCGTGCAGTTCCTGGAGCGCTTTCTGCCCGCCCTTGTCGGCAAGCACCTCGTACGGGTTCTGAGTGTCCTTCGGGATGAAGTACACCTTCAGCCCGGACTTGATCGTCGTGCCTCCGCCCGAAGTCGCGCTTCCGCTCGCGGGTGGCGGCGTCGAGCCTGCCGGCTGCGTGGCCGCCGGCGTGTTGGCCGAGTTGTTGCTCGTCGAACTGCACGCGGCAAGGACGCCACCGACGAGCAGCGCGGCGACGGACGCGGTCGCGATGCGGCGCGCCGTCTGGATTCCTGTCATGGAGTTGCCTTCCTCTGGACGGATGGTGCGGACGTTTCGATGGACTGGATCGGGATTGACTTGCCTGGTCTCGCCCGGCGGTGCAGGCGCTCTCGCGCACGACGAAGCGCCTCGCCGGCATTCGGGACGATGACGCTGATCAGCAGCAGGACGCCGGTGACGATGTTCTGCTTGTCCGCCGAGACGTTGATCTGGGTCAGCGCCATCTGCAGGCTGCCCACGATGGCGACGGAGAGGACGACGCCGATGATCGTGCCGCGTCCGCCGAAGATGGACACGCCGCCGAAGAGGACGATCGCCACGACCGTGAGCTCGCCGCCGGTGCCCACGTCGTAGCTGACCGACGCGTTCTGCATCACGACGAGGATTCCGGCAAAGGCGCTGAGCACGCCGCTGAAGACGAACAGCCAGAACTTGATTCGGTTGACTCGGATGCCGGCGAACTGCGCGGCCTCGGGCTGGAGCCCGATGGCGACCATGGAGCGCCCCAGCGGCGTGATGTGCAGGACGACGCCGAAGATCACGGCCAGCCCGATGAAGATCAGCATGGACCATGAAAGCTGCGTGCCCGGAATGGAGTTGGCGCCGATGTTGGTCAGCCAGGTCGGGAACTCACGATCGCCGATCGTCGGGATCGTGAGTGAGCCCAACAGCACCTCGGCCAGCCCGCGGAACAGGGTCAGCGTTCCGATCGTCACTGCGATCGAAGGCAGGCCGAAGCGCGCGACCAGCAGCCCGTTGAGGGCGCCGCCCACGAGCCCGACGAGCAGGGCCACTCCGAACGCAGGCCAGATGCCCCAGCCGTGGTGCCACAAGTAGCCCACCATCGACCCGGACAGCCCGAGCATGGAGGCGACCGACAGGTCGATCTCGCCGGTCATCACGACGAAGGTCATCGGCAAAGCGATGATCGCCAGGTAGCCGGTGTTGATGCCGAGGTAGAACAGCGTGCTCGCGTCGGTGAACGTCGGGGATTTCTGTGCGCCGAATACGAGCACGCCGGCGAGCACGACGACGAGGCCGACCTCCCACCGGGCGCCCTTGCGCCACAGCGACTGCTTCTCGGGGTCGGCTACCGGGTCATCGCCGTTGCGCGGCGGAACGAGCAGGGCGGTCTCAGAGGTCACGGTGCGCCCCTTCGGCCGACTGCAGCGTCTTCGTCACTCGCAAGCAACCACCGATCGAATGCGATCGCCGCGAGCAGTAGCGCGCCGGCGATCGCCTGGTTCCAGAACGCCGAGATCCGCGACGCGACGAGCGCCTGGTTGATCGTGTTGAGCAGCAGCGCGCCCAAGGCCGCGCCGACGACCGTGCCGCTCCCACCGAAGATCGCGACACCGCCCACGACGACCGCCGCCACCACGCTGAGCTCGTATCCCAGCCCACCGCTGTTGTCGATCTGGGTGTGCAGCGCAAGGAACAAAGCGCCGGCGAGGCCGGCAAGCGCGCCGCTGATCATGAAAGCGGTGAAGACACGACGCTCGATCGGGATACCCGCTAAGGCCGCGGCATCCGGATTGGAGCCGATCGCATACAACTCGCGGCTGGCCCGGAACGTGCGCATCGCGTAACCGACGACGATCACGACGACCGCCACGATGATCGCTAGCCATGGAATCCCGAACAGGTTCTTGTAGCCAACCGCGGTGAATGCGCTCGGGATCGATTCGGGATCGATCCGGTCGCCACTGACGATTACGCCGTCGACGCCACGGATGACGTAGAGCATCCCGAGCGTGACGACGAGGCTGGGCACGCGTAACGCGGTCACGATGAAGCCGTTCACCGCTCCGGCGATCGCGCCGACGAGGATGCCGACCGCGAAGCCGGACCAGACCGGAATGTGATGGAACTTGAACAGGTCACCGACGATGTAGGCGGACAGGCCGAGCACTGATCCGACCGAGAGGTCGACGTTGCGAGTGACGATCACCATCGTCTCGCCGACGCCGAGTAACGCGATCAGCGCTGCACCGCTCAACAGCTGTTGCAGGCTGTTCGCGCTGATGAAGTTCGAGTTGTTGATCGCCGTGACCAGAACCACCAGCACGATCAACAAAGCGATACCGGCCTCCCGAGCACGCAGCAGAGTCAGGATCGTGGCATTCGTCGAGCCCCGCTCGGCAACTGCAGTCATGACCGCTGCCTCGTTCCGCAAGCGTCGCTCATGCCGCAACCACCGCGTCCTGCCCGGTCGCTGCCCGCATGATCGAGGTCTCGTCCGCCTCGGCGCGCGTGAGCTCTGCGCTGATCCGACCCTCGCGGAGCACGATGACGCGATCAGCCATGCCCAATACCTCTGGTAGTTCGGACGAGATCATCAGCACGGCCATCCCTTCGGCCACCAGGCCGTCCAGGATCCGATGCACCTCGGCCTTGGTTCCGACGTCGATGCCGCGCGTGGGCTCGTCGATGATGAGCAGTTGCGGTGCACGAGCAAGCCACTTGCCCAGCACGACTTTCTGTTGGTTGCCACCCGAGAGCGTCGAAACCGCGTTCCGCAGCCGCGCGAACTTCAACTGCAGTCGCTTGGCCCATGTGGCGGCGAGCTTGCGTTCGCTGGAGCGGAAGATCAGGCCGAGGTGGCTCAGTCGCGACATCGAAGCGAGCGCGACGTTCTGGTCGATTCCGAGGTCCATCACCAGACCTTGTTGGCGCCGGTCCTCGGGAACCAGTGCCATGCCGGCTGCCATGGCGGCACGGGCGTTGCCGTTCGGCAGGGCACGCCCGTTGAGCCGAACCGTTCCCGAGGTTCGCTTGTCGACGCCGAACACGGCTCGAGCCACTTCGGAGCGACCGGCACCGACCAGGCCGGCGAGCGCGACGATTTCGCCCTTGCGCACGTTGAACGAGATGTCGGCGAAAAGGCCGTGACTGTTGAGGTCTTGCACTTCCAGGACGACGTCGCCCGGTGCCGTCGGCGACTTCGGGAACAGCGCGTCGAGATCGCGGCCGACCATCGACCGGATGATGTCGTCGATGGTGAGATCGGTGATCGGCGCGGTGCGCACGAACCTGCCGTCGCGCATGATTGTCACTCGCTGGCAGCAGGCGAAGACCTCTTCGAGCCGGTGCGAAATGAACAACACCGCCGCGCCGTGCGAGCGCAACGTCTTGATCACTTCGAAGAGGCGCAAGACCTCGACCGTCGTCAGTGCCGCGGTCGGCTCGTCCATCACCAGCACCTGCGCGTTGAAGGACAAGGCCTTCGCGATCTCGACGATCTGCTGATCGGCCACGGACAGCCCACGCGAGAGCCGAGCCGGGTCGAGTTGCACGCCCAGACGCCCAAAGATTTCGCGGGCAGCACGCTCCATGGCGCGGCGATCGATGCGCCGCCCGCCACGTACCGGCTGCCGCCCCATGAAGATGTTCTCGGCGACCGTGAGATCGGGGAACAGCGAAGGTTCTTGATAGATGATCGAGACGCCGGCCGCTTGTGCATCGGCCGGGCCGCTGAATTCCTGCCCTGCGCCGTCGATCGTGAGCACGCCCGCGTCGGGCCGGTACACGCCGCCGAGGATCTTGACCAGCGTCGACTTGCCTGCCCCGTTCTCGCCGAGCAAGGCGTGTGCCTCGCCGGGGAAGAGCGAGATGGAACCGTCGCCGAGCGCGGTGACCGCACCGAAGTTCTTGGCTGCCTTCTCGAGAACCAGCCGCGGAGCCGTTTCGGTCATTTGGCGCGATCGCTCCTTCGCGAGATTCGGAAAATGAAACCTTTCATTTCCTGTGGTGGGAAAGGTAGTCTGGCCACGCTGGCAGGTCAAGACTGAGTTTCACTGCTGTTACCGAACTGTTCGCTGGTTCGTTAGCTGATGCCGATTGCGGGAGCCACGGCATGGAAGCCGGCTGATGGCGCACCCGCGGGCTAGATTCATCGAAACGCTTCAAGTGGACGGGAGGGGCTGCCGCAGATGAGCGAGTCGGTGAGCGTTGTCGACGTCGCGGCACGCGCCGGTGTCTCCCTCGGCACCGTTTCCAACGTGCTCAACCATCCGCACCGGGTGGCTCCCCGCACCCGGGACAAGGTGATGCAGGCGATCCAGGAACTCGGGTTCGTCCGCAACGAGGCAGCTCGACAGTTGCGGGCCGGGCGCAGTCGAACGATCGGCCTCGTGGTGCTGGACGTGGGCAACCCGTTCTTCACCGACCTCGCTGCCGGCGTCGAGGCGACCGCGGGCAAGGCCGGACTATCCGTGGTCCTCTGCAACAGCAACGACGACGACGACCGCGAGCGGCACTACCTGAGCTTGCTACAGGAGCAACGTGCGTTCGGCATCCTCATCACACCGGTCGGCGACAACACGCCGGCCATCGACGCGGTCCGCAGGTCGGGCGTGCCGATCGTCCTGGTAGACCGCGGCTCCACGCGGCGAGAGTGCTCGGTTTCGGTCAACGACAGAGTCGGCGGCGAGCTCGCGGTAAGCCACCTGATCAGCCAGGGTCACAAGCGAATCTGCTTCGTGGGCGGCCCGCTGAGCATCAACCAGGTGTCGGAGCGGCTGGCCGGTGCCCGCGCCGCACTGCACGCCGCCGGGCTGCCTGCCTCCGCGCTGACCGTCATCGAGACACCGCGGCTCGATGTCGCCTCGGGCCGCGCCACTGGCGAGCAGATCAGCGCGACGCCGGCGCGGCGACGACCGACCGCGGCGTTCTGCGCGAACGATCTGCTGGCGCTGGGATTGCTGCAGGACATGACGCGGCGCCGGGTGGCCGTACCGGGTGAGCTGGCCATCGTCGGGTACGACGACATCGAGTTCGCCGGTGCCGCCGCGGTGCCGCTGACATCGGTGCGGCAACCGCGCGCGCAGCTCGGCCGTGCGGCCATGGAGCTGCTCTTCGAGGAGGCCACCGAGCCGGCCGGGCACCAGCATCGCCAAGTCGTCTTCGAGCCGGAGCTGATCGTGCGCGAGTCAACGGTCACCCAATGAAAGTCGCCGTATTCGCTACGTGCCTTGTGGACGGGCTGTTTCCGGAGGTCGGCAAGGCCACGATCCGGCTGCTGCGCCGCCTCGGCCACGATGTCGAATTGCCGTTGCAGCAAACGTGCTGCGGCCAGATGCACGTGAACACCGGTTACCCACGCGAAGCGCTTCCGTTGGTGCGCAACTACGTGGACGCATTCGCCGGATACGACGCGATCGTCGCGCCGTCCGGGTCGTGTGTCGGCGCGATCCGACACCAGCACGCCGATCTCGCAGACCAGTTCGGCACAGTTGCCCTGGCCGAGGAAGCACGCGCGGTTGCCGCGCGCACATACGAGTTGTCCGAGTTCCTCGTCGACGTGCTCGGCCGCACCGATGTCGGCGCGTACTTCCCGCACCGGGTGACCTACCACCCGACCTGCCATTCGCTGCGTCTGCTCAAGGTCGGCGACCGGCCGTACCGGTTGTTGCGCGAGGTGCGTGGGCTCGACCTGGTCGAGCTGCCCGATGCGGAATCCTGCTGCGGCTTCGGCGGAACCTTCGCATTGAAGAATGCCGAGGTTTCGACGGCGATGCTGGCCGACAAGATGCGACATCTGCTCAGCACCGGCGCGAGTGTCTGCGCTGCGGGCGACTCGTCCTGCCTGATGCACATCGGCGGCGGTCTGTCCCGGCTCAAGGCTGGGACGCGAACCGTTCATCTCGCCGAGATCCTGGCGAGCACGCCATGACGTTTCTCGGCATGCCCGGCGCGGCGACCACAGGACACCTGCGGGGCGAACGAACCTTTCCGGCTGCGGCACACGACGCACTTGCCGACACCCAGCTGCGGCACAACCTGGGCAACGCCACAGCAACGATCCGCGCGAAGCGCGCGGCAGTCGTAGGCGAGGTGCCCGACTGGCAACAGCTGCGTCAAGCCGGAGCTGCGCTGAAGGACGACGTGCTGGCCAATCTCGATCGGTACCTCGTGCAGCTCGAGGAGCAGGTCACTGCCCGCGGCGGCACGGTGCACTGGGCACGCGACGGGGACGAGGCCAACGCGATCGTCACCGGATTGGTGCAGGCAACCGGCGCGCGCGAGGTCGTCAAGGTCAAGTCGATGGCCACCCAAGAGATCGCGCTCAACGAGGCCCTCGAGGCTGCAGGCATCGCCGCGATCGAGACCGACCTCGCGGAGCTGATCGTGCAGCTCGGCCACGACTCGCCGAGCCACATCCTCGTCCCGGCGATCCACCGCAACCGCAGTGAGATCCGCGAGATCTTCCTGCGCGAGATGGCCGGCGTCGACCCCGCGCTCACCGACGAGCCGCGCGCCCTTGCCGAGGCTGCCCGCCGGTACCTGCGCCACAAGTTCTTGACGGCCGAGGTCGCGATCAGCGGCGCGAACTTCGCAGTTGCCGAAACCGGCACGCTCGCCGTCGTCGAGTCCGAGGGCAACGGCCGGATGTGCCTGACCTTGCCGCGCACGCTGATCACCGTGCTGGGTATCGAGAAGCTCGTGCCGACGTGGCGCGACCTCGAGGTCTTCCTGCAGCTACTCCCCCGGTCGTCCACCGGTGAGCGGATGAACCCGTACACGTCGATGTGGACGGGCGCTACCGAAGGTCAGCAGTTCCACCTCGTCCTGCTCGACAACGGACGCACTGCGACCCTTGCCGACCCGCGCGGGCGAAGCGCGCTGCGCTGCATCCGCTGCTCGGCGTGCCTCAACGTGTGCCCGGTCTACGAGCGCACCGGCGGCCACGCATACGGCTCGGTGTATCCGGGGCCGATCGGTGCGGTGCTGTCGCCGCAGCTCACCGGTGTCAAGCAGAACGCGTCGCTGCCGTTCGCGTCATCGCTGTGCGGCGCGTGCTTCGACGCATGCCCGGTGGCGATCGACATCCCGACGATGCTCGTGCACCTGCGTGGCGCGGGTCACCGAAGCCAAGGGACGAACGCCGGAGCGCGCGGCGATGCGGACTGCCGCGTGGACGATGCGCTCGCCGCGTCGCTGGACCAGAGCGCTGCGCCTGCTCCGGATCGGCCGGCTGCTTCGCCGCAGCCGCGCGCTGCCGCCACCGCTGTCGGCATGGACGTCGTCGCGTGAGTTACCGGTGCCGCCCAAACAGACCCTGCGCGACTGGTGGGTCGACGATGGCCGCGCGTGAGGAGATCCTGGGACGGATCAGGACGGCACTCGCCGACAAGGCCGCGCCCGTGTCGGTTCCGCGTGACTACCGGCAGGGCACCGGTGCGGGTGACCTCGACCTGTTCGTGGAGCGGGTCGCGGACTACCGCGCCACCGTGCACCGAGGCAGCACCGTCGATGCGATCCTTGCCGGCCGTGGCATAGCCCGCGTGATCGTCCCGGACGGCTTCCCCGACCGGTGGCTGCCCACGGTCGAGGTGATCCGCGAGCCGGTCGACATCGGCACGCTCGACGAGGTCGGCGGCGTGGTCACCACGTGTGCCGTCGCCGTCGCCGAAACAGGCACGATCGTGCTCGACGCGAGCGCAGGAATGGGTGCCCGCGCGCTCACCCTCGTGCCTGACTATCACCTCGTGCTCGTCCGCCGCGACCAGATCATGGCCAGCGTGCCCGACGCGATAGCTGCCCTCGATCCGACTCGCCCCTTGACGTGGATCAGCGGTCCGAGTGCAACGAGCGACATCGAACTCAACCGCGTCGAGGGCGTGCACGGACCGCGCACGCTTGACGTTTTGATCACCGACTAACGTCAAAGGTCGTGTTCACCACTCGTCCCGAACTGCACGGAAGCGTCGGGATGGTCTCCTCGACGCACTGGCTCGCATCCTCAGCCGGCATGGCGCTGCTCGAAGCCGGCGGCAACGCGTTCGATGCAGCCGTCGCAGCCGGCTTCACGCTGCAGGTCGTCGAGCCGCACCTCAACGGACCGGGCGGTGACGTGCCGCTCATCTTCGCCGGTCCCAAGCACCCGCCGACCGTGCTGTGCGGGCAGGGGACGGCCCCGAGCGGCGCCACGATCGAGCACTATCGCGGCCTGGGCATGGACCTGATCCCTGGTTCCGGACTGCTCGCCGCGGTCGTGCCGGGCTCGACGGCGGCCTGGCTCACCCTGCTGCGCGATCACGGGACGGCCACGCTGCGCCAGGTGTTCGACGCGCCGATCCACTACGCGCTGACCGGCATCCCGGTGCTGCCGCAGATCGCGGCAACGATCGACCGCGTCAGCGACCTGTTCCGCAACGAGTGGCCAACCTCGGCGCAGCTCTATCTCGGCCACGGCGAGTGGCTGCGCAACCCGCTGTGGGCGAGCACCCTGCAGCGGCTGCTGGAGGAAGCCGAGGCCGCGTCGTCGGATCGGGTCGCGCAGATCGACCACGCGCTCACGTCGTGGCAACGTGGCTTCGTCGCCGACGAGATCGACGCGTTCGTCCGGACTCCGTTGTGGGATTCCTCCGGTGGCCGCAATCCGGGCGTCCTCAGCGCAGACGACATCGCAGCCTGGCAACCCACCTACGAGCAACCCGCCACGCTCGAGTTCCGCGGCGCGTCGATCGCCAAGACCGGCGCCTGGGGGCAGGGACCGGTGCTGCTGCAACAGCTCGCGCTGCTCGACGGTTTCGACCTGCAGCCCGGTACTGCCGACTTCGTGCACACGGTGATCGAGTGCGCCAAGCTGGCCTTCGCCGATCGCGAGGCGTGGTACGGCGATGCGGCCGACGTCCCGCTCGACACCCTTCTCTCGAGTTCCTACGCGGACGAGCGTCGTGCGCTGGCCGGCGACAGCGCCGACGGTGAGCTGCGACCGGGCAGCCCGGACGGCCGCACGCCACGGCTGCCCGACGCGTTGGCCGGTGCCGCAGCCCGGGCAGCGAGCTCGGACGAGTACGACCCGACAACGTCCGAGCCGACCGTGTCGCGCACCGGCGCGTCGAAGGGCGACACCTGCCATGTCAGCGTCGCCGATCGGTTCGGCAACATCGTCGCCGCGACACCGAGCGGGGGATGGCTGCACTCGTCGCCGGTGATCCCGTCGCTCGGCTTCCCGCTCGGCACCCGCCTGCAGATGATGTGGCTGCAGGACGGACTGCCGAACTCGCTCGTGCCCGGTCGTCGACCGCGTACCACGCTCTCGCCATCGCTGATGCTGCGCGACGGCGCGGCGGCGATGGCGTTCGGGACGCCGGGCGGTGATCAGCAGGACCAGTGGCAACTCGGCTTCCTGCTCAATCACCTGGTCGGTGGGATGAACCTGCAAGAGTCGATCGACGCGCCGGCGTTCCACAGCACGCACTTCCCGAGCTCGTTCTATCCGCGCGAGTCGTATCCGAAGCAGCTGGTCGTGGAGGCGCGTCTCGGCGACGACGCGATTGGCGAGCTGCGCCGGCGCGGCCACGAGGTCGTGGTCAGCGGGCCGTGGTCGCTCGGGCGGATGTGCGCGGTGTCGCGCGACGCGCAAGGCCACCTGCGCGCAGCCGCAAATCCGCGCGGCATGCAGGGTTATGCCGTCGGACGGTGACTGAGCCGGACCGGCAGCCGGGCGTGACCGTGCAAGGCGAGGCCGGGTCGCGGTTCCGGGTCACCGTCGAGCTCGACCTCGAAAGCGTCGAACAGCGCCGGCAGCGCGACGGCGACCTCGATGCGCGCGAGTGAGGCGCCGAGGCAGAAATGCGGGCCGCCGCCGAAGCTCATCGACCGGACGTCGGGCCGGCCGAGATCGAGGCGGTCCGGGTCGGGGAAGCGCTCCGGATCGCGGTTGGCAGCACCGAGCAGGTTGAAGACCGCTCGCCCACCGGGCACTCGATGCCCGTCGATGGTCACGTCGTCGTGCAGTACCCGCGAGTTGAGCTGAACCGGCGAGTCGTAGCGCAGCAGCTCTTCAACCGCGTTGGTCGTCAGGCCCGGATCGTCGCGCCACCGGGTGATCTCGTCCGGATTGCGGGTGAGCGCGACGACCGAGTTCCCGAGCAGGTGCGTGGTGGTCTCGAAGCCGGCCGCGAACAGCAGCACCAGGATGCTGATCAGTTCCTCGTCGTCGAGCTCGTCGATGCCGGCCAAGGCGGACGTGAGGTCGTCGGTGGGCTGACGGCGCCGGGCGGCGACGAGATCGCGGAAGTAGTCGCCGAGCTGTACCGCTGCTGCGTCGCACCGCGCGATCTCGGCAGGGCCGATCCCGGGTTCCAGCGACAGTGCGTGGTCTCGGACCCACTCCGCGAACGGGGGACGATCCTCCTCCGGGACGCCGATGAGGTCACCGATCACCGCGACCGGCAACGGGAACGCCCAGTCCGCGATCAGATCCACCGTTTCGCCTTCGCGCCCGCGGAGTCGATCGATGAGTCGGGCAGCCACGGCGCGCACGTTGGGCCGCATTGCCTCGCTGCGCCGGGGCGTGAAGATCTTCGACACCAGGCCGCGCAGCCGGCCGTGATCGGGCTCGTCGAGCTGCAGGATCGAGCCGAACATCATCCGCAGGCCGGGGTGCTCGCGCCAGTCCGGCATGCCGAGCTGCTGGAAGCGCGCGTCGCTGTCCTTTCCGGCGATCGGGGTATGCAGCAACGCCGTGGCCGCGCGGTAGGAGGTGATGACGACCGGGCCCTCGGGCGGCACATAGATCGGCGCCAGCGCACGCAGCCGCGCGTAGGCCGGGTACGGGTCGGGATGGGCCAGCGAGGCAAGCAGTGCGCGTGCCGCGTCGTGCGCCTCGGGGGTCAACGTCTCGGTCACCGCGGGATGTCCCGTCCGGTCGGCCGGTACTCGACGAGGAGCACGCGGCCGTCCAGCACCTGGTGGCCGATCAGTTCGAGGTCGGCGGCGGATACGTCCGCGAAGGCTGCCTCGCGTCCTGAGTCGCCCGCGAGCAGCGGGAACGTCACCAGCCGGAGCCGATCAACCAACCCGGCGCTCATCAACTGACGAGCAACCGACAGGCTCCCCATCGTGCGCAACGGCACTTCGCCGGCGGCCTTCATTGCGCGGATCTCCCCGACCAGATCGCTGTCGCAGATCCGCGTGTTCGGCCAGTCCGCTTGCTGCAACGTTCTGGAGAACACCACCTTCTCGAGCTCGCTCATCCGACCCCACGATTCGCCGTGAGCCTCGGGCGGGAGCCCGGCCATCGCCTCATACGTACGCCGTCCCATGACCACGAGCTGCGGTCGGGCCAGCTCGGTCGTGATCCACTCCTGCAGCTCGGGACCCAGGTAGCCGAAGTATCCGGGCAGCCCATCCGAACCGGCCCAGCCGTCGACTGAGAGGAAGATGTCGACCGTGAGGATGCTCATCGCAACATGATCGCCCGCTTGATGAGGTTCTCGCCAACAAGGTAGGCGACGAGGACCTCGATCGTCGAACCGCTTCGCGACACGCGTTCGAGGTCTACCGTCCAGTCGCCCGCGCGAACGCGGCTCACGATCTCAGCGTGCAGATCGGGATGCGCTTCGAACATCGCGGCGTACGACGTGCGAAGCGCGCCGACGCCGCTCATCACCGTCATGCCCGCCCCGTCCGCTACGACGACATCATCGGCGAAACAGGCGACGAATGCGTCGACGTCGTGCGCGTTGTATGCCTCGACCTGCGCCTGGATCGGATCGACCATGTCGGCAGGCTACCGACCGACATCTGGTGGCAGGCAGAGCGGCGGGCTACGGCGTGGGCGTGCCGTACACACGCTCGGCGTGCTTGCGATAGGCGCGGCGCCCCATCTTCAGAACCACGCCGCGCATCGGTGCGGGCACGCCGGCCAGCATCTCCTGCATGACCTCGGGATCACCGTCGTAGGCAAGCATTCCCAGCAGGCGCGGGCCGTCCTTGAGCGGTGCGCCGCGCTGTGCCGCCTTGCCGATCCGCTTCCATTCCTTCGCGGTGATGCACACCTCGACGAGTGGCATCACGCGCTGCTCCTCGGCGTCGAGGTGCTCGACGAGTGCGTCGTGCAGCTGCGCATACAGAGCAGCCAGCTCGATCCCGCGATCGTGGTCGGCCTCGGCACGCCAGGCAGCACGCACCGCAGCGGTGCGCTCCAGCAGGTGGGCGACCGTCTCGTGCTGGGTCTCCATGAGCTCGACAACCGGCGCGATCTCGGCGGGCACCCGCTCAAGGAGCTTTGGCCAGAGCAGATCGTCCTCGATCGTGTGGTGGTGATGCAAGAACCGGTCGAGCAGGTCGAGGTGCGTGCCGACCAGGCCGGCGCGTAGCCGATCGCCGTGCTCGACCGAGCGAACCAACGACGGCGCAAGGCGCAGCTCGCGGCGGAACGCGGTGTGGATGGTCGTCATCTCCGCACCTGCGCCGACGCCGGTCGCCACGCCAGACAGCGGTCGGGTGGGCAGGGTGCTGGTCGTGGAGCTCATGATCGCTGTCTCCCTCAGGTATGCGTATGTCTCGTCGAGCGACGAGACGCCGCGGTGCGGCGCATGACCTATGGTTCGCGAATTGGCTCGCGAGGAGATGCCTGCCAACCACCCAACAGACGGGGTGGTAGCACCTCAATGAGCTCAGCTGGTTGACCGATGGCCGCGGAGCCCGCGGATCCCGAGGACGCCGATCGCTGAACCCAGCGCGAGCGAGGCGATGGTCAGCAACAGGTGCACTGTGAAGAACGAGGTCATGCCGTGGTGCCACGATCGTGGGTCTTTCCAGATGTTCTTCAGGAATGTCGGCCAGATGACCCACGACCACACACCGAAGGCCACCAGGAACCAGGACACCCGCCGCGAAAGCACCACCCGGCCACTGTGCCACGGCCGGCGAACGCGCCCGCTGACCGCTAGCGGATGGCTCGCGGCGCAATCGGCGTGGCGTCGACCGAGATGAGCACGTGCGACATCGTGATAGACCACGAGTTCGTCTTGGCGTTGGTCGCCAAGGCGTTGGGCGACAGGACGTAGTGCCTGGCGTTGGTCAGATATGCGCGGTAGGTCACTGTCGTCGAGGTGGTGTCCGCAGTCCTCGCCAGCGCCCACTGACTCGGCGTGGCCGACGGATTGTTGCCGTTGAACACGTCGAGGCTGGTAGCGAACTTGGCCGTCCCCCTCGTGCGGTACTGGAACGTCTCGGTGAAAAGCACCTTGTACGGCCCGGGATCTGGCAACGACAGCCTGGCCTGCGCGATGCCCTCGCCGCAGCTGTCCCCATCGCATTGCTGGGACGGGCCGGCCTTCAGGTAGATCGAGCGGTGCACCTCGTGCCGCCCTGCTGCCGCCGCAGCCACGTGCGGCGTCGCTGACCAGCCGACGCCGGCGCAGGCACCAGTGATCGCGAGTGCGGCAAGGACGGGCAGGACGAGTGTGCGCATGAGGTCTCCTGTTGATCGACGTCGGTACCACTATGGACGAGATCAGCAGCCCAACTCGATCCGATTCGCCGCCTAGTGAGGCAGGGCGGCGACGTAGCCGGCCAGCAGCGCCTCCGCGACGCTGCGGATCGCGTCGTCAGGAGGCACGAACAGCGGGTCGTGCAGCCCCGGCCCGTCCACCCCGACAAAGACCATCAGCGACGGCACGTCGCGGCAGTAGTAAGCGAAGTCGTCTGCGCCGAACGATCGGAAGTCGGTCACGACCGGATACCCACGCGCTGCAGCAACTCCGCTGTCCCCGCAGCCAGCTCCGGGTCGTTGCGCAGCGACGGCTCGCCCTCGACGATCCGAACGCGTGCGATGCACCCGTACGCGGCGCCGGTGTACTCGACGATCGAGGTCAACGCCGCAGCCATGGTCGTGCGGTCATCGTCGCGCATCAACCGCAACGTGCCGCGTGCCCGGGCCTCGCCAGGCACGACATTCGCCGACGATCCGGCGTGGATCTCAGTGACGACGCACACGGCACCGGCGACCGGATCGATGCGGCGCGCCGGGATCTGCTGCAGGTTGACGACGGCTGCCGCCACCGCCAGAACGGGATCGATCACGGTGTGCGGATAGCCGGCATGCCCGACCCCGCCCTGCATGACAACCTCGAACTCATCGACAGACGCGTTGACCAGCCCCGGCGTGACGGCCATCGTCCCAGCGACGAGCCGCGGCTGCACATGGGCACCGATCACCGCAGCGATGCCGAGCTCGTCAGCGCGCCGGACGCGACCACATCGTGCGCGCCCGACGGCGCACCTTCCTCGCGCGGCTGCAAGATCGCGGCCACCGGCAGGTCACACGCGTTGATCGCGCGCGCTGCCGCAACGACGGCCGCCAGATGCACGTCGTGCCCGCACGCATGCATCACCGACCCGCGCGCGCTCCACGGCACGCCGCTCGCTTCGACAAGCGGCAGCGCGTCAAGCTCGGCACGCAACGCGACAGCCGGGCCGCCGTCACCGATCCGCACAATGCGACCGGTGCCGGCCACCTCCGCCCGCGCCGAGCCCGAGCGCAGCTACCACTGCCGCGGCGGTATCCGCCTCGTCACCGGACAGTCTCGGCTCGGCGTGCAACCGGTGTCGCAACTCGGCCGCAGCCGGCAGCTCGCCTTCGAGTTCGGCAACAAGGCGCTTCGCCAGCGATTCGTCGGCAGACGTCATGACCCACTCAGCCGGTAGGCGCGCTCGGCGTTGCCCGAGCAGATCATCACCGCAACTCGCTCCGCGTCGGCGACCGACCAGTAGTCGCGAGCAATGCCGTCGTCGAGGAACGCAGTCAACGCCCGGCGGAACAGCGTCGTGTTCACCGCATAGATCTCCGGCAGACCGAACCCGTCGCTGGAGAACAGGACCGAGCCGAACGGCGCCAACTCGAGCAGCTCGGCGAGCACTGCGTCGGCACGCACTCCGACGTTGTGCAGGGCGAGTCCGACGTCGACGAACACGTGGTCGAACACTTGGGCCAGGTATCCGGCTGAACGCTGGAACGGGTAGTTGTGCAGCAACATCACCGGCACGCCGAGCCCGGACGATGCGCGCAGCAACGGAGTCAACAGCAGCGGATCGCACCGATTGAGATCGACGTCGGAGTCGCCGTACGCGATGTGGAACTGCAGCGGCAGCCCGATGTCGAGCGCGCTCCAGATGAGGAAGCGGGTCAAGGTCGGGTGGGCAATGCGATCTGCCGTCCCGGCGCGCAAGACGTTCGCCGCTGCCTCGGCCACCTCCTTGTCGGACGGACGGGCCGGGTCGAGGTCGAGGCCCACGCGATAGGCCGCGATCGACTTGAACCCGACCGCGGTCGCAGCGCGTCGCGCAATGCGCCGCGCACCGCGTCGGCGAATCCGCTGGCGTCGGCTTGGGCGAGAACGGTTTCGGCAACCGACTCGAGGCGCACGATCTCGCTGGCCCGAGCGTCGGTGTACCCGGCGAGTTCGGCCGGTGGGGTGAGGACGTCGGCAAGGAAACCGGTGTCGACGAGATAGTGCGCGATGCCTGTACCGGCGAGCATGCGGCGGGTGACCTCCTCCCAGCCGAGTTCGGCGCGTCTGGCGATGTAGTCATCGGGCGGTGCGAACCGCGGCAGGTCCAGGAGCGGCGCGCAGATCGCCCTTACCCCCATGCCGATCTGGGTGTCGAACAGCGATCCGTGCAGCGGTCCGGACCCGTCCGCTTCGGTGAGCATCGCCTCGAAGCCCGCCCGCCCCAGGTCGTCGCGGACGACGCCGTGGCAGTGATGGTCGATCAGTGGCAGCCCGGCGACGACATTGCTCACGACCTGGATTGGACCATGCGGTCGGACTGATCAGTCATGAACCCCTCTTCGGCGGCGAGGCTGCGGCCGAGCTGGGCCGCTGCTCGACCGGCGACGACGACCGCGATGATGCACAGCGCGATCCACCCGCCCGCGACGATCGGGAACCAGAACGCCGGATTCTCGGCGCCCTTGTCGCCGTGCATCGCGGGGTACGGCCACGACGTTGCGATAGATCGTGTAGCCGAGCACGACGAGTGCAGCGATCGGGATGACGATCTGCCACATCGGCACCGCCATCTTGCGTTGGAAGAACAGCAGCCGGACGCGCCGATCGTCGCGAGCACATACGCCACCAGCAGGATCAGCGTGCCGATCGTGCCCGACCAGAAGAACGAGTCGAACGTCGTCGCGCCGAACGCGTAGTGCATCAGCGCGAGGATGCCGCCCATCAGCAGCGCGACCAACCAGGCGCTGCGCCCCGGCGTCCCCTGCCGGGTCAACGTCGACAGGCCGCGCTCGCCGACCAGATCGCGGCTCATCGCGAACAGCAGCCGCGCAGCACCGACCAGGCAGGCCAGGCAGCAGCCGAAGGCGCTGATCGCCGCGCCCAGGCTGATGATGTCGCCGACCCAGTCGCCGACGAAGGACCGGCCCGAGATCACCGACGAGCGACCCGGAGGTGCCGAAAGCGGCCACGCCCTTCGTGCCGGTCCCGAACCCCATCACCTCGATCGCGGACACCACGGTGAAGTAGATGCCGCCGAAGATCGCGGTGCCGAGAATCGCGCGCGGGATGTCCCGATGCGGTCGATCGGTTTCCTCGCCGAGGGTCGATGCCGCCTCGAAGCCGGCGAACGACAGGAAGCCGAACACGATCCCGAGGAAAAGGGTGGACGTGTTCGTGCCCGTGCGGAACCGTGAACACGCTCAAGGTGAAGTGCTGTGTCGCCGTTGGGGAGCCGTGTTCGCGATGCAGGCGGACGAGCACCACAGCCGACACGATCACGAATCAGCGCGACGGTCAATCCTTCGATCACCAGCAGCGTCGTAGTGCCGCGCCGCGCCGGGATGATCGTGAGCAACAGCGCGAGCCGACGAGGGCGATCGCCGGCGATCAGGAACCCGCCCAGTCCGGTGGGCTGTCCACGATGCCGACCTTGTCGAGGAACGCCATCCGATGCCAGCCGACGCGACGACGTGACGACGCCGTAGAACACGTAGGTAGCGAAAAGGGCCAGACCGGACACCGCACCGGTACGCGGGCCCGAGCGTCGCGCCGACGAACGCGTATACCGATCCGGAGTGCTGGTAGTACTGGCACAGCCGCACGAACCCGTACGACACCAGCAGCACGCCGACGGCGGCGAGGAAGAACGCCAGCGGCACAGCCCGGCCGACCGAACCGACCATGCCCTGCGGGTTGATGTTTGCGGCCATGCTCGGCGCCATCAGCGCGATGGACAGGCCGATCGCCTGCCAGACCGACAGGTTCCGGCGCAGCGACCGCTGCGGAACCGTTCCCGTGGGCATGTTCGTCTGCGTTGCCATCTCGTCCTCCATCGCCGCAGAGCACTCGCTGGTCCGGTGCAAAGTGTGCCGTGGCTGAATCGAAAAGAAAAGGCACTCGAACGTCTGTAACAAACGTTTCATCAGTCGTAACATGCCGAGGCGTGGACGAACGCGAACGACAGAGCCAGGCCGACACCGCACGGAGCATGCGGGAGGACCTCGACCGCGCGCGGCGTTGTCGGCGTTGCAGTGACGTGGGTCGACAACAGCGGCGTCACGCGGGTGAAGGCCGTTCCGCTGAGCCGGCTGGAGACCGCAGCGGCATGGGGCATCGGAGCTTCCCCGGTCTTCGATGCATTCCTGCCCGACGATGCGATCGTTTCCGGCCGGGTCGCGGGCGGCCCGGTCGGCGACCTTCGGCTGCATCCCGATCTGTTGCGGCTGACCGTGCTCGCCGAGCAGCCGGGTTGGGCGTGGGCTCCGGCCGTCCGGTACCAGCAGGATGGCGAGGTGCATCCGCAGGATCAGCGCAGCAGAGCGCTGGCCGCGTTGCTCGCACTGGCCGAGGCCGGCTACAGCGCCCGGATGGCGTTCGAGATCGAATGGACGCTGTCGACCACCGAGCCCGAGTTCACTCCCGCGGCACTCGGACCGGCCTACGGGTACACCCGCGTCGTCGAGCGATCCGACTACCTGCGTGATCTGCTGATCGCCCTTGACCAGCAGGACATTTCGGTTGATCAGATCCACCCGGAGTACGGATCGGGTCAGTACGAACTGTCCGTCGCCGCCGAGGATCCGGTCGATGCGGCGGACACGATGGTGTTGGTGCGGGAGACGATCCGCGCACTCAGCGTGCGGCACGGACTGCACGCGTCGTTCTCGCCGAAGGTGCTCGCCGAAGGGGTCGGCAACGGCGGGCACGTCCACCTGTCGTTGTGGCGAGACGGCACCAACATCTTCAGCGGCGGCACCGGACGGTACGGCATGACGCCCGACGCCGAGTCGTTCAGCGCGGGCGTGCTGCACCACCTCCCCGCCCTCCTCGCGATCGGCGCGCCCTCGCCGGCCAGCTACCTGCGGCTGATCCCGAGCCACTGGGCCGGCGCATTCCAGGTGTGGGGGCTGGAGAACCGCGAAGCCGCATTGCGCCTGGTCACCGGATCGCCGGGCAATGCCGGCGCAGCCAACCTCGAGGTGAAGGCCTTCGATCTGTCGGCGAATCCGTACCTCGTCGTCGCCGGGCTCATCGCGACCGGCCTGTCCGGCCTGGCCGCGCAGCTGCCATTGCCCGAACCGGTCAATGTCGATCCGGCATCGCTCGCCGAGGGCGAGTGGGCGGCGCGCGGCATCGTGGCCCTGCCCGCCAGCCTGCGTGCGGCCACTGATGCGTTCGAGTCCGACGATGTGCTGGCCACCGCGCTCGGCCCCGAGCTGAGCACGACGATCGTGGACCTGCGCCGCGCCGAGGTGGAACGGTTCGCCGATTCGAGCGCGGAGGACATCGTCGCGGCTGCCCGCTGGAAGTACTGAGCGAGATGGCTGCCACCCGCCGGCCGCGCCAGCGCCGGCCGAAGACCGTGGCCGAGGTGGTACGCGGCGGCCGCGGCCAACTGACGCCGGCCGAGTTGCGCGTCGCCCAGACGTTGATGGCCGACTACCCCGCCGCCGGGCTGCAGTCGGTGGCCGCGCTTGCCGAGCGTGCCGGCGTGAGCGGCCCGACGGTCGTGCGCCTGGTCGCCAAACTCGGCTTCGCCGGCTACGCCGAACTGCAGTCGCGGTTGCGTGCAGAGCTGTCGGCCCGCAACGCCGGGCCCGTCCAGCGGTATCCGACCGCAGACGGCACCAGGCAGACCAGCCCGTTGCTACGCCGCTTCGAGCGCAGTGTCAGCGCTGCGGTCAGCGAAAGCCTCGTCGGCATCGACGCGGTCGAGTTCGACACCGCGGTCGGCCTGCTGATCGACCCCGGCCGACCCGTACGGGTCACCGGCGGCCGGGTGTCGTCGGTGCACGCGCTCTACCTGGCCCGCTCGCTCGCGCTGCTCCGCCCTGACGTCCGCTTCGTCGAAGCCGAGCGCGCGGTTCGCGCGGCGACGCTGCTCGACGTCGGTCCGGAATCGGTCATCGTCGTTTTCGACTACCGCCGCTATGACGACGAGGTCATCGAGTTCGGACGGGGCGCTGCCGCCGCCGGTGCGGCCGTTGTGCTGATGACCGACACGTACCTGAGTCCGCTCGCGGCCTCGGCCACCGTGCTGCTCACCTCGTCGGTGGAAGGCCCGGCGCCGTTCATCACGCTCACGCCGGCGTTGGCCATCGTCGAGGCGCTCGTGCTGGGCGCGGTCGAGCGCACCGGCACCCCGCTGCGCCGACGCCTTGAGCGCTTCGACACGCTCCACGCCGACCTGTCGTCGCCGTGACCTAGCCGGGATTGACCGCGCGCATCTCGTCGGCGAGTTCGGTGTCGCCCAGTCCGGCGATGACGCCTTCGACATCGGCGGCGGGGCGGTTCTGGCTGAGCTTGAACTTCGCCTCGATCCCGGTGATGCGCACCTCGACGCCGACGATGGCACGCAACTGACCCGCGATGTAGGGCGGCGGCGCGTCGTCGACGTGCCACTGCGGATCGAAGTCGCGTTCGTGCCACGCAGTGAGGTCGCGGACCATCTGCTCAACCCACGCGATGTCGTCATGCACGACGAACTCGCCGGTGATGTGCGCGGTGATGTAGTTCCACGTCGGCACGACCCGGCCATGCTCGGCCTTGCTCGCGTACCAGGTGGGCGAGACGTAACCGTCCGGGCCGCGCATGATCACCAATGCGGGGCCGGTCGCGGGCTCGCGCCATTGCGGATTGTTGCGCGCGACGTGGCCGCGCAGCACGCCGTGCCCGCCGTCTGCCGCAGGCTCGTGCAGGAGCGGCAGGAACGTTGCCTGCAGCCCGTTGGCGGTCGGCGTGATGAGGTCGCCGGCACCGCGCCGCCGCAGCAGTTCGGTTACTGCGTCGTCCGATTCCGGGGCGAAGTGATCCGGCACGTACATCCGACGAGCATAGGCAGCCTCAGTCCTGGCGGTGCCGCAACGTGTACGCCGCGACCGCTGCGCCGGCGACCGCGCCCGCACCGACCAGCCCCATGCCGACCGCCGCCGGCGAGACCGCGGGCGGCGGCTCGGCCGGCATCGCGACCGGCGGTAGGGCCGGCTTCGCCTCCTTCCGGCGCAGGCTGAGCTCGGCCGTCCACGCCGTGCAGAACAGCACCCATCGCGCGACGAGCTGGACCCAGATCAGCACGGCCAGCAGCCCGGCGAACGGGCCGGCTGTCGCGCTGCCCGCCGACAGCGCGACGGTGAACGTCCCGACGATCTTCAGCACCTCGAACCCGACCGCGGCCAGGATCGCCCCGCGCAGCGCGTACCGCGACGGGACCTCGGCATGCGGCAGCCGGGTGAGGACGAGGAAGAAGATCACGACGTCGCCGCAGCCCGCGACCACGATCGCCGGCGAACCCGAGCAGGGTGCCCATCCCCGGCGACGTTGTCGAGACCGAGCCAGCGCAGGATGTCGGACGCGAACGCCGACCACGCCGCGGTCAGCGCGAGCGAGACCAGCCCGCCCAGGCCCGAGCCCGGCGAGGATGCCCAGGTTCACGACCCGCTGCTTGACCGGGTTCTGCTTGGTCGGCTGCCGCTCCCACACCGCGTCGGTCGCCGCGCGCAGGTTGCCGATCCAGCCGAGCCCGGTGAGCAGCACGCCGGCCAGCCCGATGATGCCCAGGCTGGTCCGCGCGTTGATCGCGGCCACGATCGAGTCGTGCAGCGTCGCGCCGACCTGGCCGGGCGCGTTGTGCGACAGCTTGTCGAACAGGGTCTGCAGGGTGTCCGGGTTGGCGTGCAGCACGAACCCGGCGATCGAGGCGGCAAGCAGCAGCAGCGGGAACAGCGCCAGCAGGGTGAAGTAGGTGATCGCGGCGGCGTAGAGGTTGCCGTTGGTGACCCGCAACCGCTCCCATGCGGCGAGAACGTCCTTGAACCACTGTCTTTCGCGCAGGCCGCTCACCTGCAAGAACTACCCACAACCGGCAGGGTTCACCCGGCGAGCGGGAACTCCGATACGCCAGTGCCAGCTGTCGTCCTGGTCGCGGGAGAACAGCACGAACCCGTCGACGGGGAACCGCGCGATGAATCCGGACAGCCCGTCATAGGCGGCGTCGAGCGCGGCGTCGTCGATCTCCTGCGCGATGGTGACGTGCGGGTGGTACGGGAACTCGAGCGTCGCGTTCGAGCGGCCCGCGGCGGATCGCCGCCTCGAGCTCCTCGCAGTCGCCCACCCCGCGCGCGACCTGGACGAACACCACCGGCGTGGTCGGCCGGAACGTCCCGGTGCCGGCCAGGTGCATCGTGAACGGACGGCCGTGCTGGGCCACCTCGGCCAGGTGCTTCTCGATGTCGGGCAGATCGCCGGGCTCGATGGGCGTCGGCGGCAGCAGCGTGACGTGCGGGAACACCAGATCAGCAGCAGGGTCGCCGACCCGCCGCCGCCAGGCGGTCAGCACGTCGGCATGCGGCTGCGGGATCGCGATCGCGACCCCGACCATCAACCCCGTCATCTCGATCATGACCGTGCAGCCCGGCAGGAAGCCGACCCGCTCGTAGGCGGCCCGCAGGGTCGGCTCGGCGGCCTCGCGCGCCCGCGCCGCGCCGGCGGCGAGGATGCGATCGAGCTCGGCGGGATCGGCGAGCAACTCCCGGGTGCGTGCCGCGAACGGCTCGGCGAACGCGACGACGGCATCGGCGGCCGCGACCTTGAGCGCGCCGTAGCCCTGACCGGCGAAGTCTCCGGCGACCTCTTCGGGCGAGCGGTCGGTGACCGCGCCGAGGATGGCCAGCAGGTTCGACACGCCGGGCTTGGCCACCGGGTCGTAGCGCACCTCGGTCTCGGTGTCGGTGACCGCCCGCTTGAGCTTCTTGGCCAGGGCGGACGGCTCGTCGAGCAGGTTCAGCGTGCCCGCGTCGCCGAGCGACTTCGACATCTTGGCCGACGGGTCCTGCAGGTCGAGCACCTTCGCCGTCCCCTTCGGGATGAACGCCTCGGGCACGGTGAAGGTCTCGCCGTAACGGGCGTTGAAGCGCTGGGCGAGGTTGCGGGTCAGCTCGAGGTGCTGGCGCTGATCCTCGCCCACCGGCACCCGATCGGCCTGGTAGAGCAGGATGTCGGCGGCCTGCAGCACGGGATAGGTGAACAGCCCGACCGAGTAGTGCTCGGCCCCGCCGCGCGCGGACTTGTCCTTGAACTGGGTCATCCGGCTGGCCTCGCCGAACCCGGCGATGCACTCCAGCACCCAGGACAGCTGCGGGTGCGCCGGCACGTGGCTCTGCACGAACAGGGCACAGCGTTGCGGGTCGAGCCCGGCAGCGAGCAGCTGCGCGGCCGACACCCGGGTGCGCTGGGCCAGCTCGGCCGGCGGCGGCGGATCGAGGGTGATCGCGTGGAGGTCTACGACGCAGTAGAACGCTTCATGATCGTCCTGCAGCGCCACCCATTGCTTGACGGCGCCGAGGTAATTGCCCAGGTGGAACGAGTCGGCGGTGGGCTGGATGCCCGACAAGACGCGGGGTCGGTCACTGTGAGCACTGTCAGCCACGATCGTCGATTCTGGCATCCGCCGGCTCGTCGCTCTCCGGCGCGGGTGGCGTCACCCGCACGCGCGCGACGCGTCGTCCGTCGACCTCGATCACGTCGAGCAGGAAGCCGTCGTGCGAGACGCGGTCGTGCTCCTGCGGCAACCGGCCGAGCTCGGCCATCACGTACCCGCCGAGCGTCGCGTACGGCCCCTCGGGCAGCTCCAGACCTGAAAGCTCGGCTACTTCGTCCAGGTTCTCCTTGCCGTCGAGCTCGACGATGCCGCCGGAGAAGCGCCGCGGCTCGTCGTGCGCCGGCACGCCGCCCTCGTCGCGGATGTCGCCGATGACCTCCTCGACCAGGTCCTCCAGCGTGACGATGCCGTCGGTGCCGCCGTACTCGTCGACCACGATCGCCATGTGGTGGCCCTCGCGGCGCATCTCCGACAGCGCCATCAGCACCCGCTTCGTGCCCGGCATGGCCTTGATGTCGCGGGCCAGCCCGCCGACGGTCTTGTCGCGGCCCGAGCGCGGATCGCCCAGGATCAGGTCACGGATATGGACGAAGCCGAGCACGTCGTCCTGATCGCGGCCGATCACCGGATACCGCTCGTGCGGGGCGTCGGCGGCCAGCTTGATCGCCTTGCTCACCGTCATCGCGCCTTCGAGGAACACCACGTCCGGGCGCGGCACCATCACCTCGCTGATCGACCGCTCGCCGGCGGCGAAGACATCGTCGATGAGCCGGCGCTCGTCGGTCGTCAACGACTCGTGCGCGGCGACCAGCCCGCGCAGCTCCTCCTGGCTGATCGGCTCGCGACCGGCGTTCGGGTCGCCGCCGAGGATGCGGACCAGCCCGTTGGTGGAGTGCGACAGCAGCCAGATCACCGGACGGAAGATCCCGGCCAGCCGGTTGAGCGGCGGGGCGAAGACCTTCGCGGTGGCTTCGGGCCGCTGCAGGCCCAGCCGCTTGGGGGCCAGCTCGCCGACGACCAGGGTGATGAAGGTGATGATCAGCGTGACGCCGACGACGCCGGTGGCGGTGGCCAGGCCCTTGCCCCAGCCGTGGTGGACGAGGAACCGCTTGGCCTCGTCGGACAGCGTCACCGCGCCGTACGCGCTGGAGAGCAGCGCGGTGGACGTGACGCCGATCTGCACGGCGGCCAGGAAGCGGTTCGGGTCGCTGGTCAGCTTCAGCACCATGGCGCCGCGCCGGCTGGTCTCGGCCATCGCGCGGATCTGGCCCTCGCGCAGCGACACCAGCGAGATCTCCGCGGCGACGAACACGCCTTCGATGGCGATCAGGAGCAGGACGATGCCGATGTTGAGCAACGTCTGTCCGGCCACGGACCCAGTCTAGGGACGCCGATCAGGCGGTGGCGGCGCGCTTGCGCCGGGGTGCCGTCCCGCCGACGAGGGTCAGCGGCGCGACCGAGGCGACCGGAGCGCTGCCACGGAGCAGGATCCGGGCGACGCACTGCGGATCGTCAGACATCGGCACGTGCCCGGCGCCGCGCATCTTGATGTGCTCGGCGTTGGGGAGCAGCTCGCGGGCCACCTCGGCCTGCCACGGCGGCAGCACCAGGTCGCGCCCCGCCCAGGCGATCGTCACCGGCACGTCGGCCGGCATCTCACCGGCGAACGGCGTGGCCGCGTCGAGCAGCAGCCGCAGCGCCGGGATCGCGTAGCGGAAACCGCGGATGTCGCCCAGCGCCTGGTCGCAGGAGACCCGCATCGGGTGCGACATCAGCGGGCTGTACATCAACCGGCGCCCGGCCCGGTTCTGCGCGAGGCGCTCCGCGCGGGGGCCGAGCCGCTCGACCATGCGCGGCGGCGGAGGTGAAGATGCGGCGGGTGTAGGCGAACGCGCCGGGAGTGCGCCAGAAGCCGGCCGGCGAGAGCGCGGTGACGCTGCGCGCGTGGCCGTTCACACCGGCTTCGAGGGCCACCCGTCCGCCCAGCGAGTTGCCGGCGACGTGCGGGCGGTCGAGACCCTGCTCGTCGAGGAAGGTCTTGAACTCGTCGCGCAGCACGTCCTCGACGGGGCGTCCGTCGGTCACCAGCTCTGCGGATTCGCCGTGGCCGGGCAGGTCGACCAGGATCACCTCGCGGTGTTCGGCGAGCAGGTCCACGACCGGGTACCAGGTCTGGCGCCGGTGCGTGACCCCATGGACGAGGACCAGCGGTTCGCCGGATCCGTGCCTCTCGCACGCGAGCATGCGCCCGTCCCCTCGTCCCTAGTCGCCACCTACGTGTCAGGAGTAGGTAACCAGGACGATACGTACCTGTAACGCACTGTCCAAGTGACCCACGCCACATTTCATGCCATGCGTTAGCCGACCTTTGCCCCGCTAACGCCTGCTCCGGGCGGCTGCCAGCGGGTATCCGCGGGACAACCTTGGCATGATCGGGCGTTATGACCGAGGCACGCACACCGACCCCGGTGGACGAGGTTGCCGATCGTTACCTCGACACCGCACTCGCACACGATCCGATGACCGCCACCTACCTGGGCGTTCCGGGTTACGACGACCAGTTGCCCGATCTCGACCCCGACTGGCTCGCCACGCGCTCGACGATCCGCCGGCGGGCCCTGCGCGAGCTCGCCGAGACCGAACCGACCGACTCGAGTGACCGGATCACGGTCGCCGCGCTTCGCGCCGAGCTCGAGGTCGCCGAAACGCTGCGCGGGTTCGGCGTCGAAGAGGCCGACCTGAACAACATCGGCTCACCGCTGCAGACCGTTCGCGACATCTTCGATCTCAACCCGACCGCATCGGTGGACGACTGGGGCAACATCGCCGCCCGGCTGGCCGCCGTCCCGCGCGCTGTCGATGGCTACATCGCCTCGCTGCGACACGCCGCCGAGCAGCACCGGGTAGTCGCCCGCCGGCAGGTCGAGGCGGGCATCAAGCAGTGCGGCCGCAACGTCGGTCCGGACGGATTCTTCGGCAAGTTCGCGCGCACGGCCGCCCCCGACGACGGCGGCGAGCTGCCCGATTCGCTGCACGCGGACCTGCGCCGCAACGCCCAGGCCGCCGGCGATGCCTACGCGACGCTCGAAGCATTCCTGCGCGACGAGCTACTGGCCCGGTCCGACCCGAAGGACGCAGTCGGGCGCGAGCTGTACGTGCCTTACTCGCAGCAGTTCGTCGGCGCCACGCTCGATCTGGACGAGACCTACGAGTGGGGCCAGGCCGAGGTCGCCCGCATCACCGAGCAGATGCAGCAAACCGCCGATCGGATCAAGCCGGGCGCGCTCGATCACCGACGCGATCGCGATCCTCGACGACGATCCCGAGCGACTCCTGGACGGCACCGATGCGCTGCAGGCATGGATGCAGCGCAAGTCCGACGCCGCCATCGAGGCGCTGGCCGACACGCACTTCGACATCCCCGAGCCGATCCGCCGTCTGGAGTGCCGCATCGCTCCGACCCAATCGGGCGGCATCTACTACACCGGCCCGAGCGATGACATGGTCACCCGGCCGGGACGGATGTGGTGGGCGGTACCCGAAGGCCAGACGACGTTCGGCACCTGGTCGGAGCTCACCACCGTCTACCACGAGGGCGTCCCGGGCCATCACCTGCAGATCGCGCAGACCGTCTACCGGCGCAACCTGCTCAACCGCTGGCGCCGGCTCGCCTCGTGGGTGAGCGGTCACGGCGAGGGCTGGGCGCTGTACGCCGAACAACTGATGGCCGACCTCGGCTTCCTCGATGACCCGGCCGACTTCCTCGGCATGCTCGATGCCCAGTCGCTGCGCGCCGCCCGTGTCGTCATCGACATCGGCGTCCACTGCGAGCTGCCCGCCCCTGCGGAGGTCGGCGGCGGCGAGTGGGACTACGACAAGGCGTGGCAGTACCTGTCCGCGCACTGCCACTCCGCCGAGGGCGTGCGGCGCTTCGAGCTGGAGCGCTATCTCGGCTGGCCCGGCCAGGCACCGGCGTACAAGGTCGGCCAGCGACTCTGGCTGCAGTTGCGCGACGAGGTCCGTGCACGCGAAGGCGACGGCTTCGACCTGAAGGCCTTCCACCGCCGCGCCCTCGACATCGGCTCGGTCGGTCTTGACGTGCTGCGCAAGGCCGTCCTCGGCGAGTACGACTGAGCACCCGTCCCGGTGAGTGGCGCGATACGGGCTGAGTGGCGCGATATTTCGCGCCACTCAGCCCCGGAACGCGCCACTCATCAGGAGGGACGGCGCCGGCTCAGGCGTTCAGCTTTGCCAGCTCGGCGGTGACGAACGCCTCGTGCTCCTGCTCCTGCTGCCTGGCCCGGCGCGGGCTCCAGAACCCGGCCATCAGGAAGATCAGCGGGATGAACACCACCTGCACCGCCGATCGCGATCCAGAAGTACTTCTGCCACTGCCGCGGAGAGTCGTGCGCAGCCTTCTGCACCGCCGGAGCGTTGGCTTGCAGGTACTTCAGGTCGGCCTGCACCTTCGGGTCCTGCAATGCCGTGCCGTACTTCGTCAAGAACGCCAGGTCGGACGCCGGGACCGCGCCCAGTGCCTTGAGCTGGGCTCCGGCCGCGATCACCTTCGCGCCGCTGGACTGCAGCAACAGCAACTGCGGCACCGGGATGGACTTCAGGTCGGTGAGCCGTTGGGTGGCTTCGGCCGGTGAGATGTGCAGCTTGGCCACCACTTCCTGGACGGCCTTGGCCGCGGCCGCGGTGTCGTTGGGGTTGGTCAGCAGCGCGGTGATGGTGGCCTGGTCGACGGCTTGAGCGGCTTGCAGCGCGGGGCCGTGCGCGGCGTTGAGCCCCAGGATCGTCGCGACGTCAGTCTGGGCGACCCCGGAGATCTCGCTGATCGCCTTGGCCTGTGCCGTGGTGTCGTTCGGGTTGCCGGCCAGCGCCTGCTGGGTCGCCGGGTCGATCTTGGCTGCGGTGGCGAGTTGCGTCTTGTACTTCGCCGCGAGCGTCTGGGTCTTGGTGACGATCGTCGGGTCGGCGGCGACTGCTTTGACCGTCGCGTTCTGCGCGGCGCTCAGCGTCGGATCCTGACCTTCGGCGACGAGCTGTACCTGGGCGCCCTTCTCGACCAGCGTGGTCACGGTGTTGACGATGTGCGGGACGATGAACACGGCGACCGCGATGACGATGCGGATGACCAATCCCCACACGGCCAGCCCGGTCGCGGTGAGCGCCGGATTGCGCCGCTCGACGGTCTCGGTGAAGCTCGCCATCCACGGCGCGTACGCCACGCCGAGCGAGACGCTCAGCCCGATCAGCAGCCACACGAACGTGCTGTAACTGGTGGCCGGGTGGGTGGCCCGCTGCAGGAACAGCAGGGTGAAGATGATCGCGCCGACGGCGCCGATCACCATGAACGGTTTGCGCACCCGAACGACGTCGGAGATGAATCCGACGATGAGCAGCGCGGCGGCGTTGAACGCCCAGTTCCAGTCGCCCAACTCGTTCGCGGTCGACTGGCTGAAGCCGAAGATCGTCTGGAAGTAGACCGGGAAGAACCCGACGGCGGCGTAGTAGATGATCAGGAAGACGCTGATCGCGAACGCGGACAGGACGATGTCGGGCTTGAGCATCTGCCGGAACGGCTTGTGCATCGTCGCCGCGACGTCGAGGCCCTTGGCCCGAGCCTCGATGAGCGCGCGGTCGCGGGCACTGACCATCAGCTGATCGCGCAGCCCGGGGGCCAGCTCGCGCAGGAACAGCGCCGACAGGATGGCGACGACCAGCCCGACGATGCCCGAAGCGATGTAGTGGTCCTGCCACGCGGTGCTGTCACTGGTGGCCCCGACCTGCACGGCCACGACGAGGCTCCCGAGCACCGGGCCGAGCGTCCAGAACCCCATCGCCGACGCGCGTCCGAGCTGCGGGCTGAAGTCACGGATCAACGCCGGAGTCGCCACGAGGATGACGCCCTCGACCAGGCCGATGAGGACGAACAGGATGCCGAAGCCGAGCTTGCTGTGTGCCAGCGGAATCCCGACCAGGCACAGCAGCGCGACGATGAACAGCCCGACGGTGACGATGTTCGCGCGGCCGTACCGGTCAGCCACGCCGGTCAGGAACGACGCGATCGCACCGAAGATGTAGCCGACCACGCTGATGTTCACGTAGTAGACGAAGGACATGTGGTACTCGGCGAGGATGTGCGTGGCCACCGCACCGGCCAGATAGAACTGGTAGTAGAGGACGATCGTCGCGAGCACGACGATGCCCAGACACGCGATTCGGGTGCTGGGCTTGGGGAAGGCGGCGAGTTCGCGATCCCAGAAACTCGGGCGGCGGACGGGTGCGGCATCTGCAGCGGCGGTCATCGACGCTCCTACGGGGATGTGGTGAGATCCACACTGTGAACGCCCGTTTATATCCAGAGAGCGCGCGACACGTCAACGACCGTGATCGAGTTGCGGCCATCTTCCTGGCCAGCTTCGAGGGCCAACCCGACCTCGTCGACCTGACCCCGGCCGCGCGCCGGGTGCTCGCAACGGCGGCAGCGCTGTTCTATGAACGCGGCGCGGTCGAGACGTCCGTGCGCGATCTCACCCGGGCATGCGGGCTGTCGCCCGGCGCGCTGTACAACCACTTCCCGTCCAAGGACGAGCTGCTGTACACGCTGGTGCGGCACGGGCACACCCGGATGCGAGCGCGCATCGACAGCGCGATCGCGGCTGCGGCGGGCGACCCCGTGTCGAAGGTCCGGGCGTTCGTGTCGGCGTACATGATGGGCCACGTCACGAACCCGGAGCTGGCGCAAATGGCACGGCGCGAGTACCTACATCTGAGCGCCGACCACTACACCGAGATCGTCGAGGCCCGCCGGGCCATCCGCCGCCAGCTCAGCGGCCTGCTCACCGAGGGAGAGCGCGCCGGCGTGTTCGATCTGATCGGCGGCGAACGCGATGCGGTGGCGTCGGCGCTGATGGTGCTCGACATGTGCAGCCGGACCAGCGAGTGGTTCGACCGCACTCGAGACACGGATCCGGCCGGGATCGTCGAGCGCTACGTGGCGGCCGCGCTGCGCCTGGTCGGTGCCGGTCCGTCCCGGTGAGTGGCGCGATACGCGGGTGAGTGGCGCGATATTTCGCGCCACTCAGCCCCGAACGCGCCACTCATCAGGAGGGATGGCCGCGCGAGGGGGACCGGACTTGCTCAGAGCTTGGCGATGTCGGCCTGCTTGGCGCGCACGGCCTCGGCGGCTTCCTTGAGGCCGGCCAGCTCGGAGTCGGTGAGGTCGCGCTCGACGACCCGCTTGACGCCCTCCTTGCCGATCTCGGCCTCGACGCCGAGGTAGACCCCGCTGATGCCGTACTCGCCGTCGACCCACGCGCACACTGGGATCTGCTGGCCGGAGTCCTCGATCACGGCCTTCGCCATCCGCGCCGCCGCAGCCGAGGGCGCGTAGTAGGCCGAGCCGGTCTTGAGCAGCGCGACGACCTCGGCACCGCCGTTGCGGGTGCGGGTCACCAGCTCCTCGACCTTGTCGGCTTCCATGACGTCGGCAAGCGGCTTGCCGTCGACGAAGCAGGCGGACGGGACGGGCACCATCGTGTCGCCGTGCGACCCGAGCGTGAGCGTCTGCACCGAGCCGACCGGTACGCCCAGCGTGGTGGCCACGTTGTTCGTGAAGCGAGCCGTGTCGAGCACGCCGGCCTGCCCGAACACCCGGTTCTTCGGGAACTCGCTGGCCAGCTGGGTGAGCGCAGTCATCTCGTCGAGCGGGTTCGACACCACGATGATCACGGCGTTCGGCGAGTGCTTGGCGATGTTCTCCGCCACGCCACGCACGATCTTCGCGTTGACCTCGAGCAGGTCCATCCGGCTCATCCCGGGCTTGCGCGGCAGTCCGGCGGTGATGACGACGACGTCCGATCCGGCTGTCGCCTCGTAACCAGCGCCGTCCGCGGTCGTGGTGGCGCCGACGACCGTCGTCTCGAAGCCCTCGATCGGGCGGGACTGGTTCATGTCGAGCGCGAGGCCCTCCGGCTTGCCCTCGACGATGTCGGTCAGCACGACCGTCTCGAAGACGTCGTACTCGGCCAGGCGCTGGGCCGTGGTCGATCCGTAGAAGCCGGCACCGACTACGGTGACCTTCCCTCGACGGGCGTTGTCCGACATGCAAATCTCCTAGTGGGTTGGGTTCCCTAGCAACTTAGTCCGCGGCGCGCGGTTCAGTGCAGCCGGAGGTCGACGCCGACGACCACAGCACCCATCGCGAGGTAGCACGCGGTGTCGAAGAAGCGCCCGCGCACGATCAGCATGCCGGCGCGGTGGTTGGGCAACCCGAGCCGCAGCAGTCCGGCCACGACGACTCCGAACGCCATCGCGCTGGTAGCGGGTCGCCACTGGTCGGGCCTGGCATACAGGTATCCGGTGGCGGCCAGGATGATGGCGACGACGAGCACGAACGGGAGTTCGCTGCGGAGCCAGCGGAAGCCGCGCGCGAGCATCGTCAGCTGCGGCGCTCGGCGGCGTCCACCACGTTGCTCAGCAGCATCGCCCGCGTCATCGGCCCGACCCCGCCCGGGTTCGGGCTGAGCCAGCCGGCCACCTCGGCAACGTCGGCCGCGACGTCACCGGCGATCTTGCCGTCGACCCGGCTGACACCGGCGTCGAGCACGGCGGCACCGGGCTTGACCATGTCGGCGGTGATCAGACCGGCCGAGCCGGCGGCCGCCACCACGATGTCGCCCTGCCGGACATGTGCGGCCAGGTCGCGGGTGCCGGTGTGGCACACGGTGACGGTGGCGTTCTCGCTGCGCCGGGTGAGCATCAGCGCGAGCGGCCGGCCGACAGTGATGCCGCGGCCGACGATGACCACGTGCGCGCCCGCGATCGGAACGTCGAAGCGACGCAGCAACTCGATGATCCCGGTCGGCGTGCACGGCAGCGGTGCCGGCTTGCCGAGGACGAGCCAGCCAAGGTTCATCGGGTGCAGCCCGTCGACGTCCTTGAGCGGGTCGACCCGGGCCAGGATGGCGTTCTCGTCGAGCCCGGTGGGCTGCTGGACCAGGAACGCTGTGCAGGCCGGGTCTGCGTTGAGCTCGTCCACTACGGCCTCGACCTCGGCCTGGGTCGTTCCTGCCGGCAGGTCGCGCCGGATGCTGGCGATGCCGATCTCGGCGCAGTCCTTGTGCTTGGCGTTGACGTACCAGACGCTGCCCGGATCGTCGCCGACCAGCACGGTGCCGAGGCCGGGGACGATACCGCGCTCGGCGAGTGCCGCCACGCGCTGCTTCAACTCACCCTTGATCGCGGCCAAGGTGGCCTTGCCGTCCAGGATCTCCGCAGTCACGTCACAATCCTGCCAGGCCGGTTACTGCGGATCGCGACGCCCGGCCACGAGCAGCAGCACGCCGCAGAGGATCGCGAGCGCGGCAGCGGCAATCGAGATGAGGTAGCCGACTTGCGGGCCGCGCGTGAGGTGGTGGCCCGCGGCATTGAGCCGGTCCCAGGTCGTCCCGGTGAACGAGTAGCTGCTGGGCAGGAGCACCCAGGCAAGCCCGAGCACCACGGCGGCTGCGACGCCGGCACCGCCGACGATCAGGCCGTCGGTGTCGAGGCGGCGGGTCGGCTGCCCCGAACCGAACCAGCCAAGCCTGGGCCCGACCACGATGACAGCAGCGACGATGAGGACCAGCGGGCCGAGAAAACCGACCCGTCCGGCTTGCAGGCAGTACGCCTTCGGAATCGCCACGCCTCGCCCGGTCGGCGCGAACCAGGGCAGCACCGCGCCGACCAGCCCGACAACGCCTGGGACGGCCGCGAGCCACGCTGCGAGCGGCAGCCGCTGCACCTCGGCCGAGTGGCTCGACCGCGCACGTCTGGCAGCCTTCGGCGGCT
Organism: uncultured Actinomycetota bacterium; assembly: GCA_963794885.1. Taxonomy (GTDB): domain Bacteria; phylum Actinomycetota; class Actinomycetes; order Mycobacteriales; family Jatrophihabitantaceae; genus RYN-133. Next base: position 418,252 of record CAWCFH010000001.1, on the reverse strand, counting down.
TGGGAACCTTCGCGGGCTTGGGTTCCTTGGCCGGCTTCGGAGCTTCGCGGGCTGGCCTTGCGGGCTTCGGTTCCTTGGCCGCCTTGGGAACCTTGGCCGGCTTGGCGGCCTTCGGCGCCTCGGCCGGTGGTGCCGGGTCCGGTGCAGGCTCAGGCTCTGCGACGGGGACCGCCGGTGGCGCAGGCTCCGGATCGGCTTCGCGGCGAGCGCCCGGCGGCAAGTAACCCGGCGGCGGCGGGACGAACCCACCCGGCTTCTTGTCCGAGGGCGGCGGGGGCGACGTCACGTCAAAACCGTACCTTCGGCTCCGCCCCCTTCCGCGCTGATCTGGTGCCGGGTGACCATTTTGATCACCAAAATCTGGTCACCCGATACCAAATCAGTGAGGCGGTGCGGCTCGCGGAATCAGTGCGCGAAGTGGCGGGTGCCGGTGAAGTAGAGCGTCACGCCGCGCTCCTTGGCCAGCGTGATCGTCTCCTCGTCCCGGATCGATCCGCCCGGCTCGACGATCGCCTTGACGCCGCCGTCGATGAGCACCTGCGGGCCGTCGTTGAACGGGAAGAATGCGTCCGACGCGGCGACCGACCCGGCCGCCCGGTCGCCGGCCCGGTCGACCGCGAGCTTGCAGGAGTCGACCCGGTTGACCTGGCCCATGCCGATCCCGACCGTGGCGCGGCCGGAGGCGAGCAGGATCGCGTTCGACTTCACCGCGCGAACGGCCCGCCACGCGAAGGCAAGGTCGGCCAGCGTCTCCTCGTCGGCGGCATCGCCCGCGGCGAGGGTCCACGCCGCCGGGTCGTCGCCGGGGGCATCGATCGCGTCGGCCGTCTGCACGAGCATCCCGCCAGAGATCGGCCGGCGTTCGACACCCGGGCCCTCCGGGCGCGGCGCGGCGACGAGCAGCCGCAAGTTCTTCTTGCGGGTCAGCGTCGTCACCGCCTCCTCGTCGAAGGCGGGCGCGACGATGACCTCGGTGAAGACGTCGGTGAGCTGCTCGACCATCGCCAGGGTCACCGGACGGTTGGTGGCGATGACCCCGCCGTAGGCGCTCACCGGATCGCACGCGTGCGCCTTGCGATGCGCTTCGGAGATGTCAGCGCCGAGCGCGATGCCGCACGGGTTGGCGTGCTTGATGATCGCCACGCATGGCTCGGCGAAGTCGTATGCCGCCCGCCAGGCCGCATCGCTGTCGACGTAGTTGTTGTAGCTCATCTCTTTGCCGGACAGCTGCTCGGCGTTCGCCACTCCCCCGGCGTCACCCGGGTTGATGTACAGCGCCGCGCTCTGGTGCGGGTTCTCGCCGTAGCGCAGCACGGCCGCCCGCTCGTAGCTGGCCGCGATCCAGCCGGGGAAGCCACTGGAGACGCCCTCGACCTCGTCGTCAGGGGCGAGCGCGCTACCGATCCACGAGGCCACCGCAATGTCGTAGGCCGCGGTGTGCCGGAACGCGGCCAGCGCCAACCGCTGCCGGTCGCCGAGCTCGAAGCCACCTTCGCGGACCGCACGCAGCACCGCGCCGTAGCTGGCCGGGTCGGTCACGACGGCTATCGAGCCGTGGTTCTTCGCGCTGGCCCGCACCATGGCCGGGCCGCCGATGTCGATCTGCTCGACGATCTCGGGCGGCGTGGCTCCGCTGGCCACGGTCTCGCGGAACGGATAGAGGTTGGACACGAGCAGTTGGAACGGTGCGATGCCGAGCTCGTCGATGGTGGCCAGGTGCTCGGGGTCGTTCTGGTCGGCGAGCAGGCCGGCGTGCACGTGGGGATGCAGGGTCTTCACCCGGCCGCCGAGGATCTCCGGGAAGCCGGTGACCTCGTCGACCGGCGTGACCGGCACGCCGAGGTCGCGGATGCGCGCCGCGGTCGAGCCGGTCGACACGATCTCGACACCGGCTTCGTGCAGGCCGGTGGCCAGCTCGTCCAGCCCCGACTTGTCGTACACGCTGATGAGCGCTCGGCGGACAGCGATCTTGGTCATTGACTCTCCGTAGATTCCGAAACGAGCTGTCGGATCGTGCTGACATACAGCGGCTTTTCGGCCGCCTGCACGCGGGCACGCAGGCTCGACTCGTCGTCGGCCGCCTCGACGGGAACGACGACCTGGGCGATCACCGGACCGGTGTCGACACCCTCGTCCACCCAGTGCACGGTGACGCCGGTAGTACGCACGCCGGCCGCGAGGGCGTCGCGCAGCGCGTGCGCGCCGGGGAACGCGGGCAGCAGCGCCGGATGGGTGTTCACGATGCGGAACCGCCGCACGACCTGCGGCCCGAGGATGCGCATGAACCCGGCGAGCACGACCAGATCCGGCTCGCGCTTGCCGATCTCGTCGGCCAAAGCGTCGTTCCAGGTCGCGCGGTCGGGATGCTCGCGAAGGGGGACGGCGAACGTGTCGATGCCGGCCGCGCTCGCGCGCGCCATCGCGGCACAGTCCGGGATGTCGGTGCCGGCGGCCACCACGTGCGCGCGGAGCGACGGATCGTCCAGGATCGCCTGCAAAGTGGTGCCACTGCCCGACGCAAGAACCACGATCCGCGCAGGCACGCGCCTAACCTATCCTGCGAGCTCGCCGTCCTCGTCGGTGTCGTCGGTGTCTGCGGGGTCGTCGGCCTGCGGCCAGACCACCATCCGCGGGGCGCGCTTCGGTGCGACGAGATCGGCGAAACTGTCACCGTCGTCCGGTTCCTCGGCGATGCCGAGCGCGCGCCAGGCGGCGCGCATGGCGACCATGACGCCGCCGAGCAGGAGGCTGGTCACGGCGAGCGCGGCGGCGACGGCGCCGCCGAGCAACCAGGGCGACGGGCCGACCGCGCTCAACCGGCGGTCACCGAGCGCGCCGCCGGCCTGCCAGCCGAGCACGAGCATGAGCAGGCCGCCGGCGAGTGCCGCGCCGAACACGTGCCCGAGCCGCACCCACCACCCGTCGGCACGAAGTGCGAGCCGGGCCACGGTGGTTCCGGCCAGCACTGCGGTCGCCGCGGCCACGCCCCAGTCGACCGGGTTGCCGCCGGCGCCGGTGGGCATCGCGCCGAGCAGCGGGAAGGCGGGCACGGTGCCGTGCGCCGTCGCGACCAGGCTGACCCGCGTGCCGGTGCCGAGTGCGAATCCGGGTCCGGCGAGGTAGGCCGATCCGGCGATGGCAGCGTTCGGGGCGGCGAGCACACCGAGCAGCAGCACCGGCACCGCGCCCCAGCCGCCCCCGACCTGCCGGGACAGGACCTCGACCGTGCCGTGATGCACGACGAGCGAGCCGGCCACGAGCAGAGCTCCGGCCGCGAGGTAGACCGTGACCGCGGCTGCGCCGCCGCGCAGGCACGCGCCCACCCAGCTCGGCAGCCGCTCGCCGAACCACTCGCGCAGCGCGGACGAGCGGATGAACGCGACCCCGCCGGTGAGCGCGAACAGCGCGAACGCCCCGAGGGCGACCCCGAAGAACGGCGCGCGGCTCGTGCCCAACGTTGCGAACGGGACGGCGAGCAGGCAGACGACGGTGAAGGTGCCCGCCTGGGCGGCACCGACCAGTGCCAGTCGGACGGGATCACGCTCGTCGAGGGACTGGGTGACGTCGGCCAGCCCGGAACCGGCCCGCCAGGCGATCGCGCCGACCAGCAGCAGCATGCCCAGCGGCAGCCACGCCACGCTCACCCCGTCAACGGTGATGCCGCCGTGCACCGACGCGAGGAAGGTCAGCAGCCCGGCGCGGATCGCCGAGGTGGTTCGTCCAGCCGTCCCTGACACCGGCAGCCAGCAGATCGCGACGGCCACGATGGCGACCAGGGCGGACACGATCGCGGCGCCCAGGCCGGTCCAGATCGCGGCGAGCCAGCTGGACCGGCCGGCCGCATCAGGCACGACGCTGCGCCGCCCGCCGGCCTGCTCTCGAGTGCCTGGACCCGCCACCGGTCCAGGCTGACAAAGCGGAGTGCCGATCGGCCGCAGACGCGCCGGACCGTTCGGCCGCCGGCCGTTAATCGTTCGGTTTGCACCCGCCGCGGCCGCTATATCGCCGCGATGAGGGCATATAGCGACCACGGCGAATGCAAACCGGAGGGTTGAACGCACCGTGCCGGGGTACGCGTGGCGTACCCCGGCACGGGATGTCAGGCGGCTCGGATCACCGAGGCGGTGCTCCGGGCGGCGGACCCTGCGGAGGTCCGGGCGGCGGGCCCTGCGGCGGCGGTCCGGGCGGCGGTCCGTATCCGGGCGGCGGTCCGCTCGGGCCGCCAACGCCGGGACGTCCCCCGCTGCCACCGCCGATGGGCAGCTGCCCACCGGTCTGCTGGAAGCGCATGAACGAGAGCACCAGGCCGGCCACGATCGCGATCAGGCTGATCCAGTAACCGAAGCCGTGGCCCTCGTCGACGGCCGAGTCGTAACCCGGCCCACCGCCGAGGTAGTCCGGCACCACGAACAGCGCCAGGATCACGCACAGCGTGGCCACCGCGTAGCAGCCGAGGCCGATCAGGCGGTTCGGGAAGGGCAGCTTCACGTGCGGCATGAACAGCTCGAGCGCCACGACGGCCGATCCGATGATCGCGAGCAGCATGGCGAACCAGCCGAAGAACCCGCTCCAAGCGCTGCTGTCCACCGAGTACTGCGAGGCGAAGGCGCCCTTGCCGGAGTACGAGTAGTAGCTGACGAAGGAGAAGATAAAGGCGAGCACGCCCGCGCCGAGGATTCCCCAGTCGAGCTGGTTCACCGACTTGGGGTCGAAGCTTCCGCCCGAGCCTCCGGGTCCTCCGGGTGGCGGGCCCCACTGCCCAGGGGGTGGCCCCTGCGGCGGCGGACCCTGTGGCGGCGGCCCCTGCGGCGGTGGCCCCTGTGGGGGCGGCGGCGGCGGTTGGAACGTCATCTGCGTTCTCCTCGTCGGTATTCGGGACAGTCCCGATCCATGAAGCTAGCGCCACGACCGCCGGATGCCTACTGGCAACGCCGGTACTTTCGGGCAGAATTCGCGGCGGCTGTGAATTGCGCGACGCTCAGAACGGTCACAAAACATCGTAAAACGGCGCGTCTGTGCGCCTGGAGGTCGCGCCGGATTGGCAGGTAATGACGCGGGCGAGCCGCTCAGCCGGCGACGATCTCGCGCATCAGCCGGGCGGTCTCGGACGGCGTCTTGCCGACCCTGACCCCGGCCGCCTCGAGCGCCTCCTTCTTGGCCTGGGCCGTCCCCGACGACCCGGAGACGATCGCGCCCGCATGCCCCATCGTCTTGCCCTCCGGCGCGGTGAAGCCGGCGACGTAGCCGACGACCGGCTTGGTGACGTTGGCCTGGATGTAGGCCGCGGCCCGCTCCTCGGCGTCGCCGCCGATCTCGCCGATCATCACGATGGCATCGGTCTCGTCATCGGCCTGGAACGCCTCGAGGCAGTCGATGTGGGTGGTGCCGATGATCGGGTCGCCGCCGATGCCGACGCAGGTCGAGAAGCCGAGGTCGCGCAGCTCGTACATCATCTGGTAGGTCAGGGTGCCGGACTTCGAGACCAGCCCGATCCGGCCGGCCTGGGTGATGTCGGCGGGGATGATGCCCGCGTTCGCCTTGCCGGGGCTGATCACGCCGGGGCAGTTCGGGCCGACGATCCGGGTCTGCTTGCCTTGCGCGTAGGCCCAGAACGCCGCGGTGTCGTGCACGGCGATGCCCTCGGTGATGACCACGGCAAGCGGGATCTGGGCGTCGATCGCCTCGATCACCGAATCCTTGGTGAACGCCGGCGGCACGAAGCCCGACGGTGACGTTGGCGTCGGTCTCGGCCATCGCCTCGGCGACGGTCGCGAACACCGGCAGGGTGACGCCGTCGATGTCGACCTTCGTCCCGGCCTTGCGAGCGTTCACGCCGCCGACGACGTTGCTGCCGGACGCGAGCATGCGCCGGGTGTGCTTCATGCCCTCGGAGCCGGTCATGCCCTGCACGATGATCTTGCTTTGCTCGTTGAGGAAGATGCTCATGATGCCGCTCCGGCAAGCTCGGCGGCCTTGTCGGCCGCGGCGTCCATGGTGTCGACCTGGATGACCAGCGGATGGGCCGCGTCGTTCAAGATGCGCCGGCCCTCCTCGACGTTGTTGCCGTCGAGGCGGACGACGAGCGGCTTGGTCGCTTCGTCCCCGAGCATCTCGAGGGCACCGACGATGCCGTTGGCCACCGCGTCGCACGCCGTGATCCCGCCGAAGACGTTGACGAAAACGCTGCGGACGGACGGGTCGTTGAGGATGATGTCGAGCCCGTTGGCCATCACCTCGGCGCTGGCGCCGCCGCCGATGTCGAGGAAGTTCGCCGGCTTGACGCCGCCGTGCTTCTCGCCGGCGTAGGCGACGACGTCGAGGGTGGACATCACCAGGCCCGCGCCGTTGCCGATGATGCCGACCTCGCCGTCGAGCTTGACGTAGTTGAGGTGCTTCTCCTTCGCCTTCTGCTCGAGCGGGTCGGTGGCTGAGGTGTCGACGAACTCGGCGTTCTCCGGGTGCCGGAAGTTGGCGTTGTCGTCGAGGGTGACCTTGCCGTCGAGCGCGATGACGCTGCCGTCGCCGACCTTGGCCAGCGGGTTGACCTCGACGAGGGTGGCGTCGCAGGCGACGAACGTCTCCCAGAGCTTGACGAGGATGTCGGCGACCGGGTCGATCAGGTCGGCCGGGAACTTCGCCGCTGTGGCGATCTCGCGGGCCTTGGCCAGATCGACGCCCTCGATCGCGTCGACGGGCACCTTCGCGAGCGCGTCCGGACGCTCGACCGCAAGCTGCTCGATCTCCATGCCACCTTCGTAGGACGCCATGGCGAGGAAGGTGCGGTTGGCCCGGTCGAGCAGGTAGGAGACGTAGTACTCCTCCTTGATGTCGGCGCCCGGGATCGACGAGCACCCGGTGCACGGTGTGGCCCTTGATGTCCATGCCGAGGATCTGCTCGGCGTTGGCGCGGGCGTCGTCCGGCGTCTTGGCCACCTTGACGCCGCCGGCCTTGCCGCGGCCGCCGATCTTGACCTGGGCCTTGACGACGGTGACGCCGCCGATCTTCTCGGCGATCGCCTTCGCCTCGTCCGGCGTCGTGGCGACCTCGCCGAGGCTCACCGGTACGCCGTGCTCCTGAAACAGCTGCTTGGCTTGGTACTCGAACAGATCCACGCTGACTCGTCCGTTTCTCGCTCGTCCGTTAGGCCAATCTTTCGAGCCTATTTCACTGCATGAACGCCGTGTCGGCCGCTGAGACTGGGCTCACTGGCCAACTCACCGGCCGCTACGCATCGACGCCGACGTTGCCGCGGACCCAGCTGACCACTTCGTCCAGCGATGCGCCCGGTGTGAAGATCTTGGCAACACCGGCACTCTCCAGCTGCGGGATGTCGGCCTCGGGGATGATCCCGCCGCCGAAAACCACGACATCGTCCACGTCGTTCTGCTTGAGCAGGTCGAGCATCTTGGTGAACAGCGTCATGTGCGCACCGGACAGCACCGAGAGCCCGACCGCGTCGGCGTCCTCCTGGATGACGGTCTGCACGATCTGTTCCGGCGTCTGGTGCAGGCCGGTGTAGACGACCTCCATCCCGGCGTCGCGCAGCGCCCGCGCGATGATCTTTGCGCCGCGGTCGTGCCCGTCCAGACCAGGTTTGGCGATGACGATCCGGATGCGTGCGGCCATGACCGCAGCGTAAGCCAGTCGGCCAGACACCGGACGCGCGCGGGGAAAGGGCCCGCTCGCGCGCGGCACCGACGAGCATCACAGATGCCCGTGGGCGGTCCAGACCGCCCAGGAGCATCACAGATGCCGAACCTCGCCCCGACCAGCGCCACCACCCGACCGCGCCACCCCTCCCCGCCGGCGGCCGGTCGAGCGGCAACCGAACCGGACGCGCGCGGCGGAAAACCCACCGGCGACAGAACTTCGCCCACCGCGTTGCGCTGAACGCGGTGGGCGAAGTGGCGCACCCATCCGTTGTGCTCAGGCGCGGGCCCGCACGAAGAATCCGGCGATCACCACGAATATCGCCGACGATGAGGCCGAACTCGCCGCTCCCGACGCCGACCGAGCACTGCGGGCCGCTGCAGGTGGCAGTGGCCAGAGTGTCGAAGGCGAACGAGAACGTGCCGACCATGCCACCGACGAACAGGTGCAGACCGAACGCGACGATCAGCGACCCGAGCAGGCCGATCGCGAGCGTCGCACCGAACCCGCGGGTGGAGCTGGCCGGCGGGTTGATCGGGTTGAAGGCGCCACTGGCCATTGCCGGCTGCGCTGTCGGGGCGGGCTTGGCCATCTGCACCGTCGATCCGGCGGGCGGACGGTTCCAGATGCTCTGGTAGTTGTCCCCGACGTAGGTGCCGTCGACCACCGCCGGCTCGCCCGGAGCGGGCGTGGTCTCTTGCTTGCGTCCACGCCGTCCCATCGCCTTGCGCAGCGAGAGCAGCGCCAGCAACAGGAACACCACGCCGGCGCCGATCTCCAGGTAGAGGCTCCAGGGGGTCAGCCCGCGCGCGCTGTCGAAGTTCGCGCCCGCGGTGTCGGCCTGGGTGAAGTCGGCACTGCCGAGCTTCGCGTTGACGAACTGTGCGTTCTTGAGCTCGGCCTGGGTGGCGTCGACTCCGGTGAGATCGGCGCCGGTCCAGTTGGTGTCGTCGGCATCGGCCTGGATCAGCTTGGCGTGCGAGAGGTTCGCACCGCTGAAGTCGGCGCCGGTGAGCGTCGCCTGGGTGAGATCAGCTCCGCTGAAGTTGGCACCGGCCAGCTTCGCTCCGGACAGATCGCCCTGGCCCAGCTGGACGTTGCTGAAGTTGGCGCCGGTCGCGAGCGCGCCGGCCAGGCTGACCTGCGTCAGGTCGAGCCCGGTCAGGTCGGCGTTGGCGAGGTTGGCGCACTGCAGGCCGTTCGTGCGATGAAGGGCACCTTCGTGCACATGCTTGCCGGCGAGCTTGGCGCCCGTCCCCGGCTGGCACGACGGCGTCGTCGCACCGGCCGGGGCAGGAACTGCGAGGGCCGCGAGCAGCAACACCACTGCCGTGAACAGCAACGCCAGTACCGTCGTCACGCCGCCACGCGGCGCCGGCAGCGCAGCGCTCCGTCCGTTCGAGACTCTCATGACTAACTCCTGTTTCGTATCGGGTTCGGCTGGTCAGCCGTGGTTGGCCGTCGGCGCGGCAGCCGACGGGTACTGCGCCTGGCCCAGCGCCGGGACGTCCCAGTTGATGGCGAACCGGCGGGTCGGGTTGCCCGGATCGACTGCGCACGTCAGCGGCATGCCGATGCGCAGCGACGGTGCGATCGCCCGCGGGACGCGGTGCACGACGGTGCCCTCGATGGGCGGCGTGCCGGGAGCGAACTGCAGGTCGACGGTGAGCACGTAGAGCGGGTCGTCCATCGACTCCGGTGCGACGGTGTGGCCCAGCGAGCGCGGGGTGTTGCCGGTGTCGGCGAAGGACTTGAGCGTGCCGGTGGCGGGCTGGCCGGTACGCAGCAGGTCGGCAGCCGAGCCCTGCGGGATGTTCGCAGCAGCGGTCCGGTCGTGCAGGGCGCTGGCGAGGTCGCCGGTGCTCGGCGGGGTCTGCGCCGCCGCGGCGGCCGCACCTGCCGGGACGATGCCGGCGCTCCAGTCGATGAACACGCGGGTCGGGTCCTGCTGGTCGACCTTGACCGAGACCTGCGTTCCCGGGAACGAGCGCGCCCATCGAGGTGATGGCGACGGTTTCCTTGGTCTCGACGTCGTAGGTGTCGCGGCCGGGCACCGAGACCCGCAGCTGGAACTTGCAGACGTAGTTGATCTCGTTGATGACGGTGCCGGTCGGCGAGACTCCCATGATCGTCGCCTGGCCGGCCACGCCCGACGCGAGCACCTTCTTGCGCGGGCCCATGACGCCGGCTTGCTTCAGGACCACTACGGCGATGCCGATCGAGAACACGAGCGATGCCGCCACGATGAGCAGCGTGATTCCCATTTCATCCTCCAGATTTCGGTTTCCGTCCGGACGTTCGTCAGGACTGTTGTCGACAGAAGTTAGGGCGCGGCGCGACGGCGAGGAATCGGCAGAACTTCCCTGCAGGAAGCGGGTTTCTGGCCGGTTGCCGCCGTCGCGTCGCCGTGCGAAGCGGTCAATTCACCACGACGCGGACACCGTGCGCGGCCGCGCCGGTGCGGCGTGCAGGTAGGTGTTCAGGCAGGCCTCCGGACGACCGGCGCCTGCCAGCGACTCGATCGCGCCGGCCAGTCCGAGCCAGCCGACGAAGTCGGTCGCGTGGCCGGTCCGGTCGGTGAGGCGGCCCGGTGATCGGATCGCCGTCGACCAGTTCCATTTCGAGAGTCGCCGATTGGCGCAGCTGCGGTGTCATGTGCCCAGCGTGTTGCCGGGCGCGCGCCGTGGCATGAGGGTGCGTCCCCCCAAGTTTTGTCGGGGGATCAGCCCGTCCCCCTTGTTTTGGTATCGGGTGACCAAAATGATCATGAATTTGGTCACCCGATACCAAAACAGGGACGGGCGGTCAGCCGGCCAGCGCCGCGGCCAGGGCGTCGCGGCCGCGGATGCCCAGCTTCTGGTAGACCCGGCTGAGCTGGTTCTCGACCGTCTTGCTGGTCACGAACAGGGCCTGGGCGATCTCGCGGTTCGTCATGCCGGTGGCCGCCTGCGCGGCGACCCGGGCCTCGCTGGGCGTCAGCGACTCCATGCCGGAGGCTGCCCGGCGGCGCGGTCGCGCGCCGATCCCGCGCAGCTCCGTCCTCGGCCCGCGCCGGCGACCCGCTCGGCACCGCACCGGTGGGCGAGATCGAGGGCGGCGCGCAGCGGCTCGTCCGCGTCCGAACGCCGGCCGGCCGCGCGCAATGCCGAGCCGAGCGCGACGAGGGTGCGGGCCGACTCGAGTGGCGCGTCCGACCCGTCCAGCACTGCCGCGGAGTCGCGCAGCCCGCCGATGCGCGCCTCGCCGTCGTCGAGCAGTGCCAGCGTGCGCAGCGGCGACGCCCTGCGGGCGGGCGAGCCCGGTCTCTTCGGCGAGGTGCAGTTCCTCGGCGGCCAGCCGGCGCGCCTCGGCCCGCTGGTCCTGCGGCAGGGCCAGGGCAAGCGCGCAGCGCCAGCCGGACACGATCGGATTGGTCGTGTGCAACCGGGTCATCACCTCGCCGCACCGGGCCAGGTCGGCGCGCGCCGCCTCGAACTCGCCGCGCTGCAGGCGCAGCCGGCCACGCGCCTCCAGCAGCCAGGCTCCGGAGAATGCGGCGTCGAGCGCGGGATCGAGGTCGATCTGCTTCGACGGCCGCGGCGATGTCGTCGAGCTGCGGACGCTCGACCAGCGCCTCGATCGACCAGCGCAGCAGCGGCGGCGCGGCGAACATCAGCTCGTGGTCGCGGACGAGGCCGAACGCCGAGCGCAGATCGGCCTCGACCGCGCGCAGGTCGCCGCGCAGGCCCTCGACCAGCGCGCGCAGCCCGGAGGCCCGGACGAAGCCGTACACCGAGCCGCGCCTGCGCGCCGCCGCGCGCATCGTGTCCGCCGCCGCCAGCGCGCGGTCGAACTCGCCGAGGTAGGCCAGCGCTCCGGCGGCCTGCGGCCCCCATGCGTCGGCGTCCTCACCGGACATCAGCTGCGAGCCGTCCAAGCCCGCGATGGCCAGCGCTGCCACGTCGGCGGCCGGTTCGATCCGGCAGACCGCGCAGCTGGCCAGCAGCGCCGCCATCAGGCCGGCCGCGCGCCCGTCGCCGTCGGCGAGCCGGTTGAGCCGCGGCCGGTCGCGTTCGAAGTCGTCGATGCGCCGCGGATCGTTCGCGACCATCCCGGCGCGGAACACCTCGAGGCGGCCTGCGGTCTCGGCGTCGCGGTCGCCGAGCTCGCCCAGCGCGCGGTCGACCTCGGCGAGCGCGGCGTCCCAGTGCCCGCCGAACATCCACGTCTCGACCAGGTCGAGCGCGATCTCGCGCGCGGTCGAGCGGATCGACGGTCAGTCGCAGCGCGCGGCCCAGGTCGTCGGCCGCGTTGTGGTCGCGCACGATCGACTCGGCGCGGGCGAGCTCGTGATAGACCGTGCCACGATCGCCCGCGCGGCGGCGGCTCGGCGACGCACCGGTGCAGGTAGGCGATCGCGCTTTCCGGCGCGCCCCGCGCGATCGCGCTGCGGGCCGCGGTGCGCAATGTGGCCACGGTGGACGGCGTCGATGCCCGGCGCCGTCGCGAGCAGGTGAGCGGCGACCTCCTCGTCCGGCTCGCCCTCGGCGGCGAGCAACTGCGCGGCGGCCGCGTGCATCAGCGACCGCTCGCCGGCCGGCAGCTCGTCGTAGACCGAGGCCAGCACGATCGGATGGACGAAGCGCAGCGGCTGCCCGCTGCGCAGGATGTGCGCCTCGGCGAGAGCGTCGCAGCTGCGCAGCACGGCTGGTTCGTCGATGCCGGCCAGGCTCGCCGACGCGACGCACGGTGGCGTGCCGGCCGAGGACCGCGACGTACCGCGCCACGGGCAGGGCCGTCGGCGACAAGCGGGCCAGGCGCAGCAGCGTCGCGTGCGCGACCGTGCTCGACGTGACCGTGGTGACCGTCGACGCGCCCTGCGCCGACGGGACGACCCCGCTGCCGGACATCGAGTGCAGCAGTTCCTCGAGCAGGAACGGGACCCCGCCGGTGGCCTCGCGGCACGCGCTGGCGAACGCGACGTCGGGCTCGGAATGCAGGTTGGCGCGCACCATCTCCTCGACCGCCGCATCGCTCAGCGGCGCCGGGCGCAGCACGCGGGTGCTCGGGCCGGCGGCCAGCTCGGCGAGGGCGCGATCCTCGTCGTCGACCTCGCCGACCCGAACCGACGCGATGACGGCCACGCGCAGCCCGTCCAGGCGCCGGGCCAGGTAGGTGAGGTAGCGCAGCGAAGCCGGGTCGGACCACTGCACGTCGTCGACGACGAGCAGCAGCGGCCCGTCCGCCGCCAGGTTCGCGGTGAGCCAGTACAGGCCGTGCACGACCGGGCCGCGCCGGTCGGCAGCCGAGTCGGCTGCCGAGCTCGCCGGTCTCGGGCAGCACGACCGGGGTGGCCAGCGCGGCGGCACCCGAGAGCCAGGCCGCGCGCTGCTGCTGCGCTCGCCGCGCGGATCGGCGGTTCCAGGAACTGGCGCGCGACGCCATGGGCGAGCTCGCGTTCCAACGTGCCGCCGCGCGCGACCTGCACCCGCATCCCGCGCTCGAGGGCTTGCTGCCGTGCCAGGTCGAGCAGCGCCGTCTTGCCGATACCCGCAGGCCCCTCGATCAGCAGCAGCGAGCCGGATCCGGCCAGCGCCCGGTCCAGGGCAGCGCCGATCGCGGCCAGTTCGGTGTCCCGTTCGAGCAGCATGCCGGCCGGGATCCCCTCTGGCTTAGGAGCGCCTTCGTCGCGCAGCGTCGTCGGCGCGCTCGAAATCGATGCGGACGATAGCGGCTCGGCGGCCGGCCGGACAGCACAGGCAGCCGGCGGTCACGCGTTTCCGGGACGACGATCGGGTGATCAGGAGCGCTAGCTGTCGCCCTGACTGAGCAGCGTTTCCTTCATCTTGGCGATGGCGAAGCCCCAGGTCTGCGCGACCTTGATCTTGCCGGGCACCGAGATCTCCTCGGGGTTGGTGATCACGTCGAGCAGCACCGGACCGGGATGTGCGAACGCGTCGCGCACCGCCTCGTCGACGTCGTCGGGGTTCTCGACGCGCACTCCGCGCAGCCCGATCGCAGTGGCCACCGCGGCGAAATCGGGGTTGTGCAGCACGGTGCCGAACTCCGGCAGGCCGCCTTGCTCCTGCTCGAGCTTCACCATGCCCAATCGGCCGTTGTCGAACACGATCAGCTTGACCGGCAGCTGGTAGGTAACCGCGGTGATGAGGTCGCCGAGCAGCATCGACAGCCCGCCATCACCGCAGAACGCGATCACCTGGCGATCGCGATCGAGCGCCTGGGCGCCGAGGGCCTGCGGCATGGCATTGGCCATCGAGCCGAGGTTGAACGAGCCGAGCAGGGCACGCCGGTCGCTCATCGTGACGAACCGGGACAGCCACACCGTCGACATCCCGGTGTCGGTCGTGAACACCGCATCGGGTGCTGCGTGCCGGTCGATCGCCTGCGCGAGGGCCTCGGGCCGGATCTTCTCCTCGGTGTTGTCGAATCGCTCGCGGATCCGTCCGACCACCGACTTGTCGTAGTCGGGATCGGTCAGCGAAGCCTGCCGCTCGACCCACCGCTCGTACACCCCGCGGCTCTTGTCGAGGTGCGCCGAGGAATCCTTCGCGACGATCCGGTCAAGCAGGCCACGCAGCGTTGGCGCTGCGTGCCCGACCAGTCCCAGCGCGACGTGCGTGCGCCGGCCGATGTGTTCGGGACGGGCGTCGATCTGGATGACGGTCTTGCCCTCGGGATACCAGTCTCGGTACGGGAAGTCCGTCCCGACCATCAGCAGCACGTCGCCACCCTCGAACGCCTCGGTGGCACCGGGGTTGCCGATGAGGCCGCTCTGGCCGACCTGGAAACGGTTCTCGCGCTCGAGGCCCTCCTTCGCCTTCAGCGAGAGCACCATCGGCGCCTGCAGTTTCTCGGCTACGGCGAGCACCTCGTCGCGGGCGGCACGGGCGCCGATGCCGACGAGCATGGTCACCGACTCGGCCCGATTGAGCACAGTGGCGGCGCGGTCGAGCGCGTCGCCGTCCGGAATGGTCGGCGGGTGTGCGACGACGACGTTCGGCTCGGGCGCATCCTTGGGCAGATCAAGGCCGCCGACATCCCCGGGCAGCGTCAGCACCGCGACGCCGGGGCCGTTCAGAGCGGCCTGCAACGCTTGCTCGAGCAACGACGGCGCCTGCTCGGGCGAGGTCACCGTGCGGGTGAACAGTGCAACATCCTGGAACAGCCGGTCGTTGTCGACTTCCTGGAAGAAGTCGCTGCCCATCTCGGCGAGCGGCACCTGGCCGCAGATGGCCAGCACCGGCGCATGCGACTTCTTCGCGTCGTAGAGCCCGTTGAGCAGGTGCACGGACCCCGGCCCGACCGTGCCCATACAGACGCCGAGGGTTCCGGTCAGCTGTGCTTGGGCACCTGCTGCGAAGGCCGCCACCTCTTCGTGGCGCACGCCGATCCATTCGATGCGGTCCTCGCGGCGGATGGCGTCGGTGACCGGGTTGAGCGCGTCGCCGACCACGCCCCACACGGTGCGCACACCCTGGTCGGCCAGCGACTTGACCAGCATCTCGGCGACGGTGCTCATTCGATTCGTCCCCCTGCGTGACGTAGGAAACTGTCCGGGCTGGCAACTGCCCAGTCGTCGGCCCAATCCGACGGCGGATCGTCGAGCAGTTCGCGCGGGCTCAGCCAGTCGTAGAGCTGGAAGTAGCTGGCGGTGTGCACATGGTCGATCCGGCGCATCAGCATCGCGGGATGCAGGTCGGCCGGGCCGGACAACCCGAGCGAGGCGATCATCTGCTGTGCCTGCGCAACCGTGGACGCCTGGTACTGCACCACCCGGGTCGTCTTGTCGGCGACGACGAGGGCCCTGGCGCGGCGCGGATCCTGCGTGGCAACGCCCACCGGACACTCGTTGGTGTGGCAACGCTGCGACTGGATGCAGCCGACGGCTTGCATCATCGCCCGCGCCGCGTTGGTGTAGTCGGCGCCCTGGATCAACCGCTTGACGATGTCGGTGCCGGTCGCCACCTTGCCGCTGGCACCGATCTTGATGCGGTCGCGCAGGCCGACGCCGACCAGCGCGTTGTGCAAGGTGATGAGCCCGTCGGTGAGCGGCGTGCCGACGTGGTCCTCGTATTCCAGCGGCGCCGCGCCGGTGCCGCCCTCCGAACCGTCGACGACGATGAAATCTGGCGTGATCTGCTCCTCGACCATCGCTTTGCAGATCGCGAGGAGCTCGTGCCGGTAGCCCACGCACAACTTGAATCCGGTCGGCTTGCCATCGGCGAGCTCGCGCATCCGTGCGATGAACTGCACCAGTTCGCGCGGCGTGTGGAACACCTTGTGCGCGGCAGGACTGACGCACTTCTCGCCCTTCGGCACGCTGCGCGCCTTCGCGATCTCATCGGTGACCTTTGCCGCCGGCAGCACTCCGCCGATCCCCGGTTTGGCGCCCTGGCTGAGTTTGAGCGAGACGCACTTGACGTTCGGGTGCGCTGCCTTGTCGCGGAACATGTCGGCGTCGAAATCGCCGTCCTTGGTGCGCGCACCGAAGTAGCCGCTGCCGATCTCCCAGATCAGATCGCCGCCGTTTTCCAAGTGATAGTCGGTGATCCCGCCCTCGCCGGTGTCGTGGGCAAAGCCGCCGCGGGCAGCGCCGGCGTTGAGCGCGCGGATCGCGTTGGCCGAGATCGCGCCGAAGCTCATCGCCGAGACGTTCAACAACGCCATGTCATACGGCTTCGTGCAATCCGGGCCGCCGATCCGCACGCGCGGTTGCTCCTTGGGCGGATCGGTGGGCGCAGATGAGTGCAGGACGAACTCGTAGCCGACCTGGTTGACGTCGAGCTCCGTGCCGTACGCCTTCTCGCCGTGAATGCCCTTGGCCCGCTCGTAGATCACGCTGCGCGTGTCGCGGTCGTAGGGGCGTCCGTCGGTGTTGCGCTCGATGAAGTACTGCTGGATCTCGGGACGGATCTTCTCGAGCACGAAGCGCATGTGCCCCAACACCGGGTAGTTCCGCAAGATCGAATGCCGCCGCTGGAGCACGTCGTACCACGCGAGCAGAGCCAGTGCGCCGAGGATCGCGACAGCCACCCACCACGCGGCGCTCCACATCACCGCAGCGACGCCCGCGAGCACTGCGAGGACAGTCAGCCCGGCCGGGATCAGCACAGTCAACACGCTGGGCTAGCTACCCGTGCTGCGACAGCGGCAAACCTGTGCAAATCCGGTGCCACGAAACGCGAGTGCGCTGCGTCAGGATGATCAAAAGGAGGCAGCATGCCTGATGACGCAACGTTCGAATCGTTCGTCCGCACCTATTCGGCGAGCTTGATTCGGACCGCCGTCCTGGTCACCGGTAGCAAACACGCCGCCGAGGAACTCGTCCAAGACACCCTGACGTTGCTGTACCCGCGGTGGCAGCGCGTCGCTGCCGCTGAGGAGCCGCTGGCCTACGTTCGCCGATCGTTGATGAACCGATTCATCAGCCAGCGCCGGCGGCCCGCCTCCCGCGACCTTGCCGTATGGGAACTGCCCGACGGTTGGGACGGCAGGGATCTCGGCGAGACAGTCGCGGTCCGGCGAACGGTATGGCAGTTGCTTGGAACGCTCCCGGAGCGCCAGCGCGCGGCCATCGTGTTGCGCCACTTCCACGACCTGCCTGAGACGGAGATAGCCAGGACGTTGGGGTGTCGACCGGCTTCGGTACGCAGCCTCATCAGCAGAGGGATGGGGTCGATGCGCACGGCCTACATAAGCGCAGAAAGCTCGGCTCGAACGGGGACGACATCATGATTACGCCAGACGAGTTCGACACCCTGGTACGCGACACCTTGCGTGATGTCGACGCACGCATGCAGCAGCGCAGCGCCGGCACGGCGGACCGGTTGATCGCGAATGCACGCGAAGGCAGTCATACGGTCGTCGCATTCCGACGGCGCGCGAATTGGGTCGCGCCGCTGCTGGCGGCCGCTGCGGTGGTCGCCGTGGTCATCGCGGCCGTGTTGGTGTCCAACCGTAGCCACGGTGGCCCGGTGCAGCCCGCCACCAACATTCCGACCGCTCCGCAGCCGACCAGCAGCGCTCCGACCAGCAGCGCGCCAACCGACGTCACGCCGTCGCCCACCGTCGCGGGCTTCAGACCGTACGACGTCTCCTATCGCGACCCCGAGCACGGCTGGGCATTGGGCGATGGCCGCTGCCCGACCGGTGCCAAGTCCGACTGCGCGGCGATTCTGCGCACCACGGACGGCGGCTCGACATGGCACCGCATCGGCGTTCCGCCGGGCCTGACCTCCACGAGGGACTCGTCGTCGTGCGGCAACAACGGCACCGTCACCGGTCCGTGCGTCGACAGCATCGTCTTCGCCACGCAGAAGATCGGCTATCTGTGGAGCTACCACGCCTTCTACCTGACCACTGACGGCGGCGCGCACTGGACGAACGTCGGCACGCAACGCGTCATGGAGCTCGTCGTGATCGGACGAACCGCGGTGCTGATGTCGACTCAGGCCGCCTGTTCGGCCGGGTGCTCGTTCGGTGTCTTCGCCGCGCGTATCGGAACCACGGCGTGGAAGCAGGTGATCCCCTACTCGGCAGAGGGCGGCGGTGACTGGCAGCTCGCCGGCAAGTCGGGAGTCGGGTACGTCCTCAAGCAGTTCCAGTCCGGGCGCCAGGCTTTGTACCGCTCGACCGACGGCACGCATTGGACGCGAGTCACCACCCGATCGCCGTGCGGCAAGCACGCGATCGACACCATCGCGGTGAACTTCGACGGCTCGCTCGCGGTGACGTGCCAATGAGCGACCACGTCAGGCCGACGGTTCATCGATCTTTGCCCGCCCTGATTGCACTAGTGCAGCGGAGCGTGCAGGATCGGCCGCTCGACCATCGCGCCGGGCCCGTCGAAATGCCACCACTCACCTGCGTAGACGGTGATGCCGCCGGACAGCATCGCCGCCCGCAACCGAGCTCGATTCGCCTGGGCCAGCGCGCTGACGCCATCGGTCGCGAACGCGTACGCGCGCGGCGAGAAGCTGTCGAAGTGGGTGCCCATTGCCAGCAGGCAATGCTGATCGACCCGCCGTTTCTGCGGACAGCGACCGCCGGTGGCCGCGTGCGCGAGGGTGACATCGACCGAGCGGCCCGCCTCATGGCTTCGCGCGTACGGGCCAGGTCGCGCCACCCAGTTCGGGTTGGGGACGATCCGGAACATGTGCACCTGCACGGCATGCGGCCGATAGCAATCCCAGAACACCAGGATGTCGCCCTCGTGCCTGAGCCGCTGCGCTGCCACCAGCAGGCCCGGTGCCATCGACTTATGCACCAGGCAGCGGGCGTCCTTCGGGTACAGCCGGACGCCGACGAAGTTGTCGCTCGTCGCGTAATGCAGATCGACGATCGCGTTCGGGATGATCGTGCGGACATCGATGAGTCCGTCGGCCCGCGCCTGCGCCGAGACGGGCGGGATCGGCGGCACTGTGCGGGTCGGGCTCGCCGACGGAGTGGGACGAGTCGGCGGCGCGTTCGTGGTGATGGCCGCGCTGGTTGACGGCGAGATCGACGGCGCGGCCGTGCGCATGACCGACGTTGCCGGCGCAGACGGCGCGGCCGTCGACGACGGGTTGTCACTTGGCGTTTCATGCCCGCAGCCAACGGTGGCCAGCACGAGCGCGATGGCGAGCGCGCGCGCCGCAGCCGATCGGTCGAGCACGGATCAGAGCTTTTGCAGCGGGGCGTAACGCAGCATCAACCACTTCAGCCCGGACGTGCCGAAGTCGACCTGCGCCTGCGAGCCGTCGCCCGAGCCGCGGGTCGCGACGACCGTCCCCAATCCCCACGCGTCGTGCGTGACCCGGTCACCGACGTCGAGGGAGGGGACTGCGCGGTTGCCGACCCCGCCGCGCATGCCGCCGTTCGCCAGGCGCGACGCGGCGAGCGACGACTGTGCCGAGGTGCGAGATGCCGCGCGGTAACCATGATCGCCGTAGCGCGAAGGTGCATCGTCACCGTAGGACGGCACGAACGGCGCGCGCCCGACCTCGCCCGTCCACTCGGCGAGCTCGGCCGGCACCTCGTCCAAGAACCGCGACGGCGGGTTCCATGACGGCGCCCCCCAGGCCGAGCGTGACAGCGCCCGCGAGAGGTAGAGCCGCTCGCGTGCCCGGGTGATGCCGACGTAGGCGAGACGGCGCTCTTCGGCCATCTCGGCCGGATCGCCGAGCGAGCGCATGTGCGGGAAGACGCCGTCTTCGAGGCCGGTCAGGAACACCACGGGGAACTCGAGGCCCTTCGCCGTGTGCAGCGTCATCAGCGTGACGACGCCGCCCGAGGCGTCGGGCACCGTGTCGGCGTCGGCCACCAGCGAGACCTGCTCGAGGAACGCGTCGAGCGAGGTCGCCTCGTCGGTTCCAGCGCGCTGCTCTTCGAACTCGCGAGCAACCGATACCAGCTCGCGCAGGTTGTCGACGCGGCCTTCGTCCTGCGGATCCTTGCTCGCCTCGAGCTCGCGCAGGTAGCCGGTCTGATCGAGCACCGCTTCGAGGATGGACGATGGCGTGCCGTCGGGCGAGGCGAGCACGGCGCGCAACGACAAGAGCAGGTCGGTGAAGTCACGGATCGCGTTGAGCGAGCGCGGCGCCAGCCCGAAGGACAGGTCGGCGACCTCGAGCGCGGCGCCGAACGAGATCCGCTCGCGATCGGCGAACGCCTCGACAGCGCTCTCGGCGCGGTCGCCGATGCCGCGCCGCGGGGTGTTCAGGATGCGCCGCAGCGACACCACGTCGTCAGGGTTGGCAATGACCCGCAAGTAGGCGAGCGCATCGCGGATCTCGCGCCGCTCGTAGAAGCGCACGCCGCCGACGACCTTGTACGGCAACCCGACCCGGATGAAGACTTCCTCGAACACACGCGACTGCGCGTTGGTGCGGTAGAAGATCGCGACGTCGGACGCCTTCACGCCCTCGTTGTCGGACAGCTCGTCGATGCGCTGCGCGACCCAGGCCGCTTCGTCGTGCTCGTTCTCGGCGACGTACCCCTGGATCTTGGCGCCGCTGCCCGCCTCGGACCACAGGTTCTTCGGCTTGCGATCGGGATTGCGCGCGATAACCGCGTTGGCAGCAGACAGGATCGTCTGTGTCGATCGGTAGTTCTGCTCGAGCAGGATCGTCGTGGCGTCGGGGTAGTCGCGCTCGAACTCGAGGATGTTGCGGATCGTCGCGCCGCGGAAGGCGTAGATCGACTGGTCGGCGTCGCCCACCACGGCGAGCTCGGCCGGTGGTCGCGGACCGGACGACTGCGTGAGCTCGCGGACGAGTACGTATTGCGCGTGGTTGGTGTCTTGGTACTCGTCGACGAGCACGTGCCGGAAGCGGCGGCGGTAGTGCTCGGCGACGTCGGGATGGTTCTGCAGCAGCCCGACCGTCGACATGATCAGGTCGTCGAAGTCGAGCGCGTGCGCCTCGGCAAGGCGACGCTGATACCGCGCGTACGCCTCGGCGAGCACCTTCTCGTGCGCGTTGCTCACCTTGTCCGCCCACGCCTCGGCCGTGACGAGCTCGTTCTTCAGATTGCTGACCTGGGCCGAGAGCGAGCGCGCCGGGTAGCGCTTCGGGTCGAGATCGAGCTCGCGCCCGACCATCGTCATCAGCCGCTTCGAGTCGTCGGCGTCGTAGATCGAGAAGGACGACTTGAGGCCCAGCGACTTCCCGTCGCGACGCAGGATGCGCACGCACATCGAGTGGAACGTCGATACCCACATCGACCGGGCTCTGGGCCCGACGAGCGCAGCAACGCGCTCCTTCATCTCGCCGGCGGCCTTGTTCGTGAAAGTGATCGCGAGGATCTCGCCGGGCTGCACGTCGCGTTCGGCGATCAGGTAGGCGACCCGGTTGGTCAGCACCCGGGTCTTTCCCGAACCGGCGCCGGCGACGATGAGCAGCGGGCCGCCCTGGTGCACGACCGCTGCGCGCTGCTGCGGGTTGAGCCCATCGAGCAGCGTCGCCGGGTCGACCGCCAGCCGGGGCCGGGGGCGCTCCAGAGCCGGATCAGGCGGCAGCTCGAAGAGGCTGTCGAGGTCATGGGTCATTGGCCGACCCTCGCTGCGCTCGGGTTGGCCAGCTGTGCCGATTGATTCGCTCCGCAGGCGTCGCTCATGTCCTGACCAGCCTACGTCCGGCCCCCGTCAGAACCGGGACGCGGTTGCGTGGCTCCGGCCGACCTGTCACCATCGATTCGTGCATATCCAGTCCGTCCGATTTTTTTACGGGTACCGCCGCTCGGTGCCCGTCGTGACTGGCTGACCACTCACCAACCGACGCCCCGGGCCCGAAAGCCTCCGGGGCGTTTTGTGTGTCCGGGGCCCGACGGCCGACAACCACCGAGTAGGACGAGATGACCGCCGCCGTGAACAGCCCACAGACCACCAACGCCGACGACAACGCCGGCACGATCCCGATGCTGCGCGAGCAGATCGACGCGCTCGACGCCGCGCTGATCCAGCTCGTCGCCGAGCGCGCACGCGTCTCGCGCCGGATCCAGACCGCCCGGATGAACGCGGGTGGCACTCGGGTCGAGCTCGGGCGCGAGCGCACCGTGCTCGCCACCTACCGGGCCGGCCTCGGTCCGGAGGGGCCCACGCTGGCCGACGCCGTTCTGCAGGTCTGTCGTGGCGCACGCTGATCTCCGCGCACAACTAGCCCTGTTGTAGCCGTTTTGCCCGTATTGTCGGCTTCATGGCGGAGGTAGCGGTCAGCGACGGGGCATTGCACATCAGCCTGACCGTCCCCGAGCGGGTGTTCTCGCTGCACGGCGGCAGCGTCGTTGTCCCGCTCGATCAGATCCGGGCGGTGCGGGTGGTGCGTGACGTGCTCGGCCAGATCCGCGGCCTGCGGATGCCCGGTGCCGGCCTGCCCGGACGGCTCGCCATCGGCACCTGGCGCGGCCAGGCGGACGGACGCCAGTTCCACGACTTCGTCCTCGTCCGCAATCCCGGACCGGGCGTGGTCATCACCACCGCCGGCGACTACGACCGGATCCTGCTCGGCAGCGAGGATCCCGACCAGCTGGCAGCGGAGCTGGGCGCTTAGAGGTGCCTAGAGCATCCGCCGATCGACCGCCCACCGGGTCAGCTGGTGGCGGCTGGACAGCTGCAGCTTGCGCAGCACGTTCGAGGCGTGCGTCTCGACCGTCTTGATGGAGATGAACAGCTCGGCCGCGATCTCTTTGTAGGCATAGCCGCGGGCCAGCAGGCGCAGCACTTCGCGCTCGCGCGGGGTGAGCTGGTCGAGTTCGGTGTCGACCGAAGGCGTCACCGGCGCGCCGCGGAAGGCGTCCAGCACGAATCCGGCCAGCCGCGGGCTGAACACGACATCGCCATCAGCGACGCGCCCGATGGCGTCGGCCAGGTCGTCGGCCGAGATGGTCTTGGTGACGTAACCGCGCGCACCGGCGCGGATCACGGCGATGACATCCTCGGCGGCGTCCGAGACCGACAGGGCCAGAAACCGGGTGTCGGGGAGCGACGAGCCGATCGCCTCGAGCACGGCCAGGCCGCCGCCGTCGGGCATGTGCACGTCGAGCAGGACGACCTCGGGGCGCTTGTCGCGGATCAGCGCCACCGCCGAAGCGGGGTCACCGGCCTCGCCCAGCACGTCCACGCGGGTGCCCAGCTCGGCGCGTACGCCCGAGCGGAACATCGCGTGGTCGTCGACCAGCACCACTGTCGTCATGAGGTTCCCAGCTTCATCGTCATGCGCACCTCGGTGCCCTGGCCTGGCTTGCTCACGATCTCGACGGTGCCGCCGTGCCGCTCGATCCGTCCGACAATCGACCCGCGCACGCCCTGCCGGTCATCGGCCACCTCTTCCGGATCGAAGCCCACGCCGCGGTCCTTGACGAACACGTGCACCGCATCGCGCTCGACCTCGGCGTACAGCGAGACGCTGGTCGTCTGCGAGTGCTTGGCCGCGTTGACCAACGCCTCGCGCGCCGCGCTGACCAGCGCCGCAAGGTCGTCGGTCATGGCGATGTCGCCAACTACGACTATGTCGACGGCGACCGCGTAGGCGTCCTCCACCTCGCCGGCCACCCGGCGCAGTTCCCCGTCGAGCTGGCCGGAAGCGGTGCGGGTGCCATAGAGCAGATCGCGCAGCTCGCGCTCCTGCCCGCGGGCGAGGCGGGCCACCTCGCGCGGCGACGCGGCATTGCGCTGGATGAGCGCGAGTGTCTGCAACACCGAGTCGTGCAGGTGCGCCGCGATGTCAGCACGCTCCTGCGAGCGGATCCGTTCGCTGCGCTCGGCGCTGAGCTGGGTCACCAGGCGCATCCACCACGGCCCGCTGAGCAGCGCGATTCCGGCGATGGTGACGAGCATCGCCAGCAGGCCGTCGCGGATCGCCGTGAAGTCGGCCTTGGCCAGGGCGAGCACCGCGCCGATCGCGACCAGCGCGGCTCCGGCGAGCAGTCGGATCAGGCCCGTTCGGCCCGTCCCCCCGGCGACGAGAGAGTCTCGGGACAGCCCGATCAGGCGTTCCCGCTCCGGAGCGGTCGCCTGGCGCCAGATCAGCGCGCCGCCCAGGCAGGCCAGCGTCGTCGGGACGACCAGGCCCGCTGCCGGCAGCGACCACGCGACGATCGCGATCGCGACCGACGCCGCGATCCCGCCGAACAGGTACTCGAGCCACACCGGCAGCCGGCCGCGCGTGCCGGGAACGGTGGGCAGCACGATCCAGTAGGCGCCGTAGAGCGCGATGCCCAATCCGCCGGCCACTGCCAGTGCCACGAAGCAGAGCCGGATCAGCCGAGGGCGCACGTGCACGTGCTCGGCAATGCCGATCGCGACACCACCGGCGATGCCGATATCCGGGCGCCGGTACAGCCGCGGCACGGTCAGCGCGCGGGTACCTGCAACGGTGGTCACCATGCCATGATCCCGACCCGAACCAACTTCGCGCATCAGGTGCTCCCCTGACTGGCAGGATCAGGGTCGATATCAGGGCAGTGCCCGATGCGTGCTGACCCCCCGACACCGCACTCTTGCAGCCATGACCACGACAGACTCGTTCGCGATGACTCCACCGCCTGCACCGACTCCCTCGCCCCGGCGGCTGCGCCGTAGCCGATCCGACCGGATCGGCGCCGGTGTGGCCGGCGGCCTCGGCGACTACTTCGGCGTCGACCCCGTCCTGTTCCGCGTCCTGTTCGCCACTGCGGCGTTCTTCGGCGGCGCGGGCGTCCTCGCGTACCTGCTTGCCTGGGCCGCGATCCCGGACGAGGGCACCGAGCGCGCTGCCATCGACGGGTGGGTCACCTCGTTGCGGGCACGACGCGTGCCGTTCTGGCTCATCATCACCGCCGGCGCGTTCCTCTTCTGGCTCATTGCGTTCAGCTGGTGGGCGCCGGGCCCGTTCGTGCCGGTCATCGTGGTCGTGATCATCCTCGTCGCCGCCTTCGGACGGCGTGGCCGGCAAGGCGCACCGACGGCTCCGATCAGTCTGCGCAAGGACGAATTCGCGCCGGGATCGACCACCGAACCGACCACGCCGTACCCGTCCGACCCGTCCGCAACGCCGTCACCGACGCCGGTCTGGGTCGACGAGACCCGCAGCTGGATGCGGGACGCACGCGAGAACCGTCGCGAGCGGCTGCGCCGCGCCCAGCCAGTCAGGATTGCCACCCTCATCACGTTCGTCGTCGCGATGGTCGTGCTCGGGCTCATCGACGCTGCTCACGGCATCGCATTGCCGCTGTACTTCTGGTTCGCGGCCGGCATCCTCGGCACCGGCCTGCTGGTCGGCCTCGCGCTGCGACGCGCGTCATGGAGTGTCGCGGTGCTGCTCGTGCCGACCGTGATCGGCCTCGTCGCGTTCGCCGGAACCAAGGTGAGCCTGCGCGACGGGATCGGGCAGAAGCAGTGGCAGCCGACAACGACGCCCGCCGCGTCGTACCAGCTCGCCTTCGGCCAAGCCGTTCTGGATCTCCGGTCGCTGCCGCCGCAGACCACGCCGTCAACGGTGCGCGTCGACGTGGGCGCCGGTCAGGTGAAGATCATCGCGCCGAAGACGATGAACGTGGTGGTGCAGGCGAACGTCCACTTCGGCGACATCGAGGTCGACGGGCGCAGCTACCTCGACGGCTTCCGCTCGAGCGGTGTCAACGTCAACCGGACGATCGTGGCTCCCGCGACAGCTACCGGCCCGACGATCACCGTCGACATCCACCTCGCCGACGGGCACGTCGACGTCAACCACCAGAGCTGATCTCGTCCCCCGGCCGCTACTGAGATCATCGAGTGCACTGCTGGGTGATCAAAGTGCACCGGTAGTGGGTACAGTCCCAACTAGGTTGGGCACCCAGCCACTGGCGGTGGGCCGCTTGAGGCGCCATCACCGCACGAAGTAACGCACCAGGCCGTTGCGCAGCTCGTGATCTGTCGTGACGTGAGGCCGAGCAGACGTGGTTCGCTTCAGACGCCGCGCCGGACACTCAAATGACACGCACAAAGAGATCGAATCTCGCCCCAGCACGTTCGACGGACGTGCTCGTTCTACCCGGCACCTCGGCAGGCACCTCGACGCGCCCGGACGTGGCTCGCGAGTCGCCTCACGGACCTGTCGAGCGACGTGGTCGACGACGCCTTGATAATGACCTCCGAATTGGTCACCAACGCCGTCGTGCATGGCCGCGCTGAGCTGCAGGTCAGCCTGCACAGGACAACGCCCGCGCTCTGGGTGGCGGTTGCCGACAAGGAACCGGCACTGCCCGTCCTTCCAGATGAACCCCTGGACCCGACGCGAGTCTCCGGTCGTGGCCTGTACATCGTGAACAGACTGGCGACCACCTGGGGTGTCGACCTGCTCGACGGGACGTCCGGCAAGACGGTGTGGTTCAGGCTCAACATCGACTGACGTCGGTCTCGTCAGCAGTGCACCTCCGGATCGGCCGACGAGGTGTAGCTGCACCGGTCGACGATGCTGTCGCGTGCGTTGCGCAGCCGCGCGGTGTCGCCAGAGTTGTTCCAGATGTATCCGCTCTCGCCCCAGTACAGGTTTCGGCTGGTGTCATTGCCGGAGCCCGTGTGGATCTTCACGGTCTGGCCGGCGCCGAGGCTATAGGCCGGGAAGGTGTAGTTGTGCGACGCAGCGTCCTGCAGCGTCCACCCGGTCAGCCGCTTCGCCGTGCTGGTCACGTTCTTCAGCTGGACCCATTCGGCGTTGCGGCTGGCATTGCTCCCGGTGTCAGCACCCGGCGAATCGAAATAGATCGCCGAGATCCTGGCGCCTGAGCGGGACGAGCCGCCCGGCCCGCCACCCGACCCGACGGCCGGACGGCTGGGCCTGGCGACAGTCGGCCACCCGCAGCGCTGCAGATGACGATGCAGCCAGCTCTTCTCTGCGGCGTCGATCGAGAGGTGCCAGCGCCATTTCACCGCGACCCACCACGCCTCGTAGGTGCAGTCGAACGACTTCTTCGGCGGAAGGTAGGCCGCCGGCTCGTCATCGCCCTTGGACCGATTCGCGTGCGCGGTGACCGCGACAAGATCCGGCCCGTAGCCGAGGTCGTTGGCGTAGGCCTCGCGCGTCTTGGCACTCCACCGGTACGCGCCGGATCGCCAAGCCTCGGCCAGCGGCACCAAGTGGTCGATGTCGAAGGTCGACGGGTCGGTCGTCGTCACGCCGTCATAGGGCGAGCGCCATCTGCCGCCGGTGAGCGCGCACGTGCTGCTGACCCGCGGTTTGGTGGTGGCCTCGGTGATCAAGACCTCGTCGCGGGTGTCGCAGCCACCGCCCTGCGAATCCCACAGCTTGAACATCGACCGCGCGTAGCCGCTCGGGTGCTCGGCAGCAACGGTGAGCTTGGCGAGCAAGGCCTTGGTCGAGACCCGCGCGGTCGCTGTCGCCGGGCCGGCGGCGACGACGCACACCGTGATGGTGATCGCACAGGCGGCGCCCAAGGCGGGCCAGCGAATTCGGGCGGTCACTCGCTAGCGGCCGGAGTCGACGGAGCGCTCGCACTCCGTCGCAGCGGCTGATCATGGACGCGTCGTCCCACGACGGTTCGTCCAAGGTCGTGAAAGTGCCGACGAACCCGCAGAGCGCATCTCCGCTCGAGTCGACGGCGTGACACGGGTAATCGGGATGCGCGATCCGTTGCGCAACGCCATGGACGTGCCGATTCCGCCCGAGCCCGTTCGACTGCTGCCGAATCGTGCGCGGAGCTCCGATCCGGTAAGGGGCCATGGCGTCACAGTAGGCCTCGAAGTCGCGGTCTACTCCCACTCGATGGTGCCGGGTGGCTTGGACGTGACGTCAAGGACGACCCGGTTCACCTCGCGCACCTCGTTGGTGATGCGGGTGGAGATCTTCTCGAGCACCTCGTAGGGCACGCGGGTCCAGTCCGCCGTCATCGCATCCTCCGACGACACCGGGCGCAGCACGATCGGGTGGCCGTAGGTGCGTCCGTCGCCTTGCACGCCGACCGACCGGACGTCGGCGAGCAGCACGACCGGGCACTGCCAGATCTCGCGATCAAGACCTGCAGCCGACAGCTCCGAGCGGGCGATCGCATCGGCCCGGCGCAGGATGTCCAACCGCGCCGCGGTCACCGACCCGACGATGCGGATTCCCAGCCCTGGCCCGGGGAACGGCTGGCGCCACACGATGTCGGCCGGTAGGCCGAGCTGCTCACCGACGCGGCGCACCTCGTCCTTGAACAGCGTGCGCAGCGGCTCGACGAGAGCGAACTGCAGATCGTCAGGGAGCCCGCCGACGTTGTGGTGACTCTTGATGTTCGCCGCACCGGTTCCGCCGCCGGACTCGACGACGTCGGGGTAGAGCGTGCCCTGCACCAGGAAGTCCACTGATTGCCCGTCCGCGACGATCGATCGGGCCGCCTCCTCGAACGACCTGATGAACTCGCGTCCGATGATCTTGCGCTTCTCCTCCGGGTCGCTGACACCCTCGAGCGCGTCAAGGAACTGCGCGGTGGCGTCGACAACCTTCAACCGCACGCCGGTGGCGGCGACGAAGTCGCGCTCGACCTGCTCGGCCTCGCCGGCACGCAGCAATCCGTGATCGACGAAGACACAGGTGAGCTGGTCGCCGATCGCCCGTTGCACGAGTGCCGCGGCAACGGCCGAATCGACCCCGCCGGACAGCCCGCAGATCACCTGCTTCCCGCCGACCTGCCTGCGGATCAGTTCGACCTGCTCGTCGATGATGTTCGCCTCGGTCCAGGTGGGACGAGCGCCGGCGATGTCGTAGAGGAAGTGCCGCAGGATCTCCTGGCCGTGCGCGGTGTGCAGCACTTCGGGGTGGAACTGCACGCCGGCCAGTCCGCGCGAGACATCCTCGAAGGCCGCGACCGGGGCACCGGCGGACGACGCGCTCACCGTGAAGCCGGGCGGCGGGACGGTGACGGCATCGCCGTGGCTCATCCAGACCTGCTGTGCCGGCGGCAGCCCGCGCAACAAGACGCCGGCCTCGCTGACGGTTAGCGCGGTACGTCCGAATTCCGAACCGCCGGTGTGCGCGACCTCGCCGCCGAGTGCCTGGGTCATCGCCTGGAAGCCGTAGCAGATCCCGAACACCGGCACACCGGCCAGGAACAGCGCGGTATCGGTCTGCGGCGCGCCATCGGCGTACACCGACGACGGCCCGCCGGACAGGATGATCGCCTTCGGCCGCTTGGCCAGCATCTCGTCGACCGGCATCGAGTGCGGCACGATCTCGGAGTAGACATGCGCTTCGCGTACCCGCCGCGCGATCAATTGTGCGTACTGCGCGCCGTAGTCGACAACGAGGACGAGATCGGCCTGCATGCTGCGCAGTGTATTTGAGTGCGGCGCCGCGGCGGGCACACTGGGCACACGGCGCGGGTGGGCTCGGCTACGTTCCGGAGAGATTTTCTTCGTTAGTCTTGCGTCCAACATCGTGCTGTACGCGGGCTTATGTTCAGGTTCGAACACGAGGGGGGCGGTGAGCGAGGTTGGCTGAGCGCGCAGCACTGCCGAACGGGACGGCCCGCTACGCGATCTTCCTCTCGGTAATCGTGCTCAGTGCGGTCAGCCCGGCGGTGCCGCACTCGATGCATCCCAACACCGAGTGGTGGCTGACGGCGTGGGGCTTCCTCGCGCTCATGGTGCTCACCGGCTACGTCGGCGCCAAGCTCCGGCCACGCAACTGGCTCACCACTGCCGCGCCGCTGTTGCTGTTCCCCGCCATCTGGTGCTTGCGCAACGCCGACGGCAATTCCGCCTCCGGCTTCACTCCGTTGATCTTCCTGCCGGTGCTCTGGTTCGCGCTGTACGGGCGCCTTCGCGATGTCGTGCTGGCGATCGTCGGCGGTGCGCTCACCGCGTTCCTGCCGATGCTGATCATCGGTTCGCCGGAGTACCCGACCACGAATTGGCGCGGTTTCGTTCTGCTCATCGTCATCATCACGGCGATCGGGCCGCTGATCTATCGCCTCGTCGAAACGACCAGGCGCGCGAACCGCGCGTTGCGAAGCAGCGAGATCGAGTTCCGCGCGGCCTTCGAGGATGCCCCGGTCGGGATGGCGATCACCGGTTTGCGGGGCGAGGAAGCGCGCCGATTCCTGCGCGTGAATCGCGCGCTGTGCACGATGTTCGGGCGCACGGCCGAAGAGTTGACCAGCATCCCGATCACCGAACTGACCCACCCCGACGACATCGACATGACGACCCGCCGCTTCGAGATCGCGGTCGATCAGGAGTCGCCGCAACGCATTCAGAAGCGGTACCTGCACAAGTCCGGTCGATCGATCTGGGTCGCGGTCTCGTTCTCGATCGTCCACGACGAGCGCGGCGAGCCGGCGCACTTCATCAGCCAGATCGAGGACATCAGCGCGCGCCTCGAATCGGACAAGGCGTTGCTCGACGCGTTCGAGACCGACCTCGCCGCAACCGAGCGGATGAACAAACTCGACAGGATGCGCGCCGAGATGGCCTCGACCGTGTCGCACGAGTTGCGTACCCCATTGACGAGTGCGGCGGGATACGTCGAGTTGCTCTGCGAGGGCGACGCTGGACCGCTCACGTCCGAGCAGCGGATGATGCTGGACACGGTCTCGCGCAGCCTGGCCCGCCTCGACGGGATAGTCGATGACGTTCTGAGCATGGCGTCCGACGATGGGCCGAAAACACCTGTCGAAGATGTGGTTGCCGATCTCAGCGTCGTCCTGCACTCCGCGTTGGACACGCTGTCGCTGCAGGCTGCATCGCACGGACTCGACATTGTCGTCCAGGACGAACTTGACGGCGCAGAGGTTGCGGCCGACCCCGGGCGCATCGAACGGGTACTGGTGAACCTGCTGACGAATGCGGTCAAGTTCACCGCGGACGACGGAGTCATCACCGTTGCCGCCGCGCGTACCGAGGATTCCGCAACGATCGCCATTGCCGACAACGGGATCGGTATCGCGGAGGACGAACAGGAACGAATCTTCGAGCGGTTCTACCGCGCCGACACCGGCCCCGATCAGAAGACGACAGGTACCGGGCTGGGGCTTGCGATCGTGCAAGCGATCACGACGCAGTACGGTGGAGTGATCTCGGTAGACAGCGAGCTCGGCAAGGGCTCGACGTTCACGCTCACCCTCCCGCTTCGGCGCCGACCCTAAGACACGATGGCTCGAATCCTGGTCATAGACGACGACAATGACATCGCGTCACTCGTCGGCCTCAAGCTTGAACTCGACGGGCACACCGTTGCCATCGAGGCAGACGGCCGCAGCGGGTTGGCGCACGTGCAACAGGATCCGCCCGACGTCCTGATCGTCGACTGGACTCTGCCTGGCCTGACCGGACCGGAGATCTGCGCACAACTGCGCGCTGAATCGGCCCTTGACGGGGTGTGGGTGATCATGCTGACGGCGCGACCGATGGATGACGCCTCACTGGAGCAGACCGGCGCGGACGAGGTGCTCGCCAAGCCGTTCAGCCCGCGCCATCTCTCCGAACGGGTTTCTGCCGCGCTCGCGCGCTAAGTAGCCTACTCGTTGGCCGCGGCGAGCAGGCTGGGCAGCGTGCCGGTGAACGTGTTCGCCACAGCGCGCCGCTCGGCACTCACCTCGCCGTAGAGCGTGTCGCGTTGCACCGCCTGCCGGCCGGGCAGGCCACTGACGATCTGCTCGAGTTGCGCCACCGTCTTTGCCGAGCCGTGCTGACTGCCGGCCATCCGGCTGATCGTCTCCTCCATCAGCGTGCCGCCGAGGTCGTTGACGCCACCGTTGAGCAGTTCGCGCGAGCCGTCGACGCCGAGCTTCACCCATGAGCACTGGATGTTGTCGATCAGTCCGTGCAGCAGCACCCGCGCCATCGCGTGCACGACGCGGTTCTCGCGTGCGGTCGGCCCCGGCCTCGCGACGCCGGCCAGGTAGATCGGTGCGTTGGTGTGGATGAAGGGCAGTGCCACGAATTCGGTGAATCCGCCAGTTTCACGCTGGATTCTTCCCAGCGTTCGGAAGTGGCCGAGCCAGTGCGCGGGGTTGTCGACGTGGCCGTACATCATCGTGGACGAACTGCGAATGCCCAGCTCGTGTGCCGTCGTGATCACTTCGATCCATGCAGACGCCGGGAGCTTGCCCTTGGTCAACAGCCAGCGCACGTCGTCGTCGAGGATCTCGGCCGCAGTGCCGGGAATCGATCCGAGGCCGACCGCCTTTGCCTCGCTCAGCCAGTCGCGGATCGACAGGCCGGTGCGGTTCGAGCCGTTGACGACCTCCATCGGGCTGAACGCGTGCACGTGCATCTCCGGCACGCGCCGCTTCACCTCGCGGACGATGTCGAAGTACGCAGTGCCTGGCAGGTCGGGGTGGATGCCGCCCTGCATGCACACCTCGGTGGCGCCGAGTGCCCAGGCTTCCTCGGCGCGCTCACCGACCTGGTCGAGCGACAACGTGTACGCGTCGGCATCGGTGCGCCGTTGCGCGAACGCGCAGAAGCGGCAGCCGGTGTAGCAGACGTTGGTGAAGTTGATGTTCCGGTTGACGACGTAGGTGACGTCGCCACCGACGGTGTCGCGGCGCAACGTATCGGCCAACGCCGCCAGCGCATCGAGTTCAACGCCGTCGGCGTGCAGCAGCGCAAGCGCGTGTTCGTCCGACAGCGCCGCCGGATCGCGCTCCGCGCTGCGCAAGGCGGCAGCGACGTCGGAGTCGAGCCGCTGCGGTGCACCCGTGCGTTTGGCCTCCTCGCGCACCGATTCCCAGTCGCCGTAGACGCTGTCGAAGTCCTCGCGGCGATCCGCGGTGCGTCCCTCGCTGTCGATCGCGGTGTGCAGGTCGACCCGTCCACGTGACTGCCAGCCGTCCTCTGGCTCCTGCCAGGCGATCCCGCGCAACGCGACGTCGTCGCGAGCGAGGCCGCTGTCGGCGGCGAGTGCCTCGACGTGCGGGATGACCCGTGGATCGAGCCACGGCTCGCCCTGCCGCACGTAGTCCGGATAGATCGTGAGGCGTTCGACGAGGCGGAAGCCGTTCTCGGCCGACCGGTCGGCAAGGTCGTCGATCTGCGGCCAGGGCCGTTCGGGGTTGACGTGGTCGGGCGTGAGCGGCGAGACGCCGCCCCAATCGTCGATGCCGGCGCGGAGCAAGAGGCCGAACTCGTCGCCGATCAGGTTCGGGGGCGCTTGGATGCGCATGCGCGGCCCGAGCACGAGGCGCGCGACGGCCACGGTCGCGGCAAGATCGTGCAGGTCGGCGTCGGGCATGCGTGCCATCGCCGTGTCGGGCTTGGCGCGGAAGTTCTGCACGATGACTTCCTGGATGCCCTCATACGCACGCGCGACCTTGCGGATCGCGAAGATCGAGTCGATGCGCTCTGCGGGCGTCTCGCCGATGCCGATCAGGATGCCCGTGGTGAACGGGATGTTCGAGCGGCCGGCATCCTCGAGCACACGCAGCCGGACGGCGGGATCCTTGTCGGGCGAACCGAAGTGCGCGCCGTGCGGATCCTCGAACAGCCGCCGCGACGTGGTCTCGAGCATCATGCCCATCGACGGCGCCACCGGCTTGAGGCGCTGCAGTTCGGCCCACGACATGACGCCGGGGTTCAGGTGCGGCAGCAGCCCGGTGCGTTCGAGCACCAGGATCGCCATTGCGCGGACATAGGCAAGGGTCGAGTCGTAGCCATGCGCGTCGAGCCACTCGCGCGCGGCCGGCCAGCGATCCTCGGGACGGTCGCCGAGGGTGAACAGCGCTTCCTTGCAGCCGAGTGCGGCACCCTGCTCGGCGATCGCGAGTACCTGGTCCGGCGAGAGGAACGGGGCGTCCACCCGGTTCGGAGTGGTCGCGAATGTGCAGTAGTGGCAGCGATCGCGGCACAACCTGGTCAGCGGGATGAACACCTTGCGCGAATAGGTGACGACTCCGGGCCGTCCGGCCGCAGCCAGGCCCTGATCGCGAACGCGCGCCGCCGACGCAAGCAGGTCGTCAAGATCGTCCCCGCGCGCGCCGAGCAGGATCTCCGCCTCGACCGCGTCAAGCGCAACCCCGTCTCGAGCACGCCTGAGCGCCCGGCGGAGGGCTGACGACGTCGCGGTCACACGGAACCGTTCTGTTGAGTGGCGCGTTCCGCTGCTGAGTGGCGCGATATTTCGCGCCACTCACGCCTGTAACGCGCCACTCATCGAGATGGGACGGGGGGTGTCGGTGCGCATAGAGCTCATAAGTTCCTTAACCGCGGGAGTATTTCGTTGCCGTAGAGCCGAAGGAACTTTTCCTGGTCCGGGCCGGGGGCGTGGAAGACGAGGTGGGTGAAGCCGAGGTCGAGGTAGGCCTTGATCTTCTCGACGTGCTCGTCGGGATCGGTCGAGACGATGAAGCGCTTCGCGGTCTGCTCGACCGACAGCTCGTCGGCAAGGCGCTGCATCTCGACCGGATCCTCGACGCCCGACTTCTGCTCGGCCGACAACCCCAGCGCGCCCCAGAACTTCGTCGCCTCCATCGCCGCATCACGGTCGTGATCGAAGGACACCTTGACCTCGATCATCAGGTCGAGGTCGTCGATCTTGCGCTCTGCCTTCTCGGCACCCTCGCGCACAGCAGGCAGCAGCGTGTCGGTGTAGAGCTCCGCGCCCTTGCCGGACGTGGTGATGTAGCCATCGCCCTGCCGCCCGGCATAACGGGTAGCGGCCGGACCCGAGCCGGCCAGATAGATCGGCACCGCCTGCTCGGGCCGGTCGTAGATCGTCGCATTGGCCGTGCGGTAGTAGTCACCCTCGAAGGTGACCCGCTCGCTCCGACCACAGCTCGCGAATCAGCCGGACGGCCTCGCGGAAGCGGGCGAAGCGCTCCTTGCCGTCGGGCCATTCGATGCCCAGCGGCACCTCGTTCATCGACTCGCCGGTGCCCATGCCAAGCACGACCCGTCCCGGGAACAGGCAACCGAGCGTCGCGAACGCCTGCGCGACGATCGCCGGGTGGTAGCGGAACGTCGGGGTGAGCACCGACGTCCCCATCGTGATCCGCTCGGTGCGCGCGCCGAGCGCGCCGAGCCACGACATCGCGAACGGAGCGTGCCCGCCGTCGTGGCGCCACGGCTGGAGGTGGTCGCTGACGAACACCGAGTCGAAGCCGCACTCCTCGGCCAAGATCGACGTAGTTCAACAACTCGGTGGGCGCGAACTGCTCGTTGGAAGCCTTATAACCAAAGCGAATATCCACTATCGACCTCGCGTGACTATCAGTTCCGCCTTCTGGAATTCCTTGAGTGTCGAGTAGCCGCACTTGCCCATCGCGCGGCGGACCGCGCCGAACAGATTGCGCTCGCCGCTCGGGTCGGACGTCGGGCCGAGCAACAGCTCCTCGAGCGACGGGCGCTCGTCGTCGGCCGTGGTGAAGTCGACAACTGCCGATGCGCGGCACCCGCGGGTGCGCAGCCGTAGCGTCCCAGTACCGCCCGCCACCCGGCGCTTCGGCGGCGAGTCGCCAGCGCCTCGCCGAGCATCACCGCGTCGGCACCGCACGCGAGCGCCTTGGCGATGTCGCCGCCGGTGTCGATGTCGCCGTAGGCGACGAGGTGGACGTAGCGGCCGCCGGTCTCGTCGAGGTAGTCGCGCCGGGCGGCCGCCGCGTCGACGAGCTGCGGTCGCCATCGGGACGTCGATGCCGAGCGTCGAGTGCGTGGTCGAGCCGAGGTGCGCGCCGTACCCGACGATCACACCGGCGGCGCCGGTGCGCATCAGGTGCAGTGCGGTCTGGTAGTTGGTGCAGCCGCCGACGAGCACGGGCACGTCGAGATCGGCGATGAACGTCTTCAGGTTCAGGCC
Source organism: uncultured Actinomycetota bacterium (assembly GCA_963794885.1). Classification (GTDB taxonomy): domain Bacteria; phylum Actinomycetota; class Actinomycetes; order Mycobacteriales; family Jatrophihabitantaceae; genus RYN-133. Next base: position 382,375 of record CAWCFH010000001.1, on the reverse strand, counting down.
CGGACCTTCGGACGCGACGTGCTCGGCCGAGATGACCGTGCCCTGGATGACGAGCAGATCGACACCTTCGGCGAGCACGTGCGGTGCCAGGTCAGCGGTGTGCTGCGGCGAAAGCCGGACGGCAACACGCACCCCGGCCGCGCGCAGCTCCTTCATCCGCTGCCGCAACAGTTCGGGCGAGACTGGCTGCGAGTACACCTGCTGGAAGTTCGCGGTGTCGGTGTCCAGCTTGGCCAGCTCGGCGGCCGGGTCCTCGTAGCGCGCCCAGAGCCCTTCGCCGTCGAGCACCGCCAGACCGCCGAGCCGCTCGATCTGCACGGCGGTCGTCGGGCGAGACGACGGCGTCGGACGGCGCGACGACCAGCGGCAGGCCGAAGGTGTGCGCGTCGATCTGCCAGGTCGTCGAAACGACCGACGAGCCGCGGGTGCGCCGGGTCGGCACGAGCGCGACGTCGTCGAGGTAGTAGCCCCGGCGAGCGCTGCGCCCCAGACCGATCTCCACGGTTTCGGGCATGTCGTCGAGTCTGCCCTATCGGCAAAACTGCCCGTCAGCGCGGCGGCAGCGGCGGGGCCGACCGGTCCGGACGCGTGGACAGCGGCGGCGGCTTCAGCGGTGTCGCCGACGCGCAGCGCCTCGGTGAGCACGCGCAGCCCTTCGGTCAGCTGCGGATCCTCGCCCGCGCGCCCAGGCCTGCGGCGGGTGCGGCACCTCGATGTCCGGGTCGACGCCGTAGTTCTCGACGCCCCAGCCGGCATCGCGGAACCAGAACGAGTACCGCGGCTGGGTGACGACCGTGCCGTCGACGAGGTCGTACCGCCCGTCGATGCCGATGACCCCGCCCCAGGTGCGCACGCCGACGATCGTGCCCGAGCGCGAGTTCGTGGAACGCCTCGTTGACGATGTCGCCGTCGGAGCCGGCGTGCTCGTTCGCCAGCGACACCATCGGGCCGCGCGGCGCGCCGGTGGGGTAGCTCGCTCGTCGCGCGCGTGCCGCGAGACGTCACCGCCGAGCGGGCGCCGGGCCAGCCGCTCGATCACCAGCTCGGAGACGTGCCCGCCGCCGTTGTCGCGGGTGTCGACGACCAGCGCGTCGCGGTCGATCTCGCGGCGCAGGTCGCGGTTGAACTCGGCCCAGCCGGTCGACATCATGTCCGGCACGTGCACGTAGCCGATCCGTCCCTCGCTCGCGCTCGTGCACGAGCGCGCGCCGGTCGGACACCCAGTCCTGGTAGCGGATCGGTGTCTCGTCGGCAGTCGGGATCGCGACCACGGTGCGCGTGCGCGCCGTCGCGCGAGACCGTGAGCTCGACCGGCTTGCCGGCCAGGCCGGCGAGCAGCGGCCCGGGGCCGGCCGTGCCGTACCGGCGCGGCCGTTCACCGCGAGCAGCACGTCGCCGTCCTGCACGTTGGCTCCGGCGGCGCGCAGCGGCGAGCGCGCGGCGGGCACCGACGACTCGCCGGGCAGCACGCGGGCGATCACCCAGTTCGCCGTCGCCGTCGCGGTGCGAGGTCGGCGCCGAGGAACGCGGCGGCGCGTCCCGTTCGGCGGCGGGCGGGTACTCGAGCCGCTCGTAGGCGTGCGACGAGCCCGAGCTCGCCGATCATCTCCCACAGCACCTCGGACAGGTCGTCGCGCGTGGCGATCCGGTCGACGAGCGGCAGGTAGCGCTCGAGCACGTCGTCCCAGTCGACGCCGCCCATGTCCTCGATCCAGAAGTGGTCGCGCATCAGCCGCCAGGTCTCGACCATCATCTGCCGCCACTTCGGCGACCGGGTCGTAGCGCACCTGGATCCGGCTCGAGGTCGACGTCGACCAGCTCGCTCGGTCCGTCGTCGTCGGGCGACGGCTTGACCGCGTGGTCGGCCGGCCCGACGCGCAGCTTGTCACCGTCGCGGACGACGATGCGGGTGCCGTCGCCGGAGAGCTGGTACCAGTCCAGCGCCTCGACCAGCGGCGTCGCTGCGCCGGGCGGCGAAGTCCCAGCGCCACAGGGTCGGACGGGGCGGCTCGGCGCCTTCGGGCAGCCCGGCGCCGATGACGCCGGTGATCGGGTGGGTCAGCCAGAGCAGGCCGCCCTTGGCCGCGCGCAGATCGGTGTGCAGCCCGGCGGCGACCGGCACGACGACCGTGCGCTCGGACAGCCCGTCCAGGTCGACGCGCACCTCGACCGCGCTGCCGGCATCGTCGCTGCCCTTGCCGCCGTTCGCGCTTGTCGTCCTTGTCGTCCGGCGGCGCGACCGACCGTCCCGTCCCTCCGGGTCGAACGGCGACGGGGTGTCGGCGCGCAGCGGGATCAGGTACGGCCGCACGCCGACGGTGAACGACAGGTCGAAGTTGTGCGTGTCGTAGACCGGGTCGAACGTGCGCGCCGAGAGGAAGGCGAGGTACTTGCCGTCGGGGGTGAACGCCGGCGAGGTGTCGACGAAGCGCTCCGGCGTCGCGTCGTGAACCGTCGCCGGAGGCCAGCTCGGCGAGCTGGATCGAGCGCAGCTCCGACTGGTGCGGCTTCGACCAGGCCAGCCAGGCCGAGTCCGGCGAGAAGGCCAGCCCGGTCGCGTCGCCGAGACTCGCTGCTGTCGAGCTCGCGCACGCGTCCGTCGGCGAGCGCGACGACGAGCACCCGGCCGTCGTGGGTGGCGACCGCGACGTGCTCGCCGTCGGGCGCGACGACGAGTTCGAGCACCCGGCCGACCTGCCGCGCGGCGATCCGGCGGGTGCCGTCGTCGTCGGTGAGTTCGAGCGCGTCGTCGCCCTCGGCGTCGGTCACCCAGATCGCGGACTTGCGCTTCGGGACGCACGCGCGGCAGCCGGGTGCGCACGCCAGGGGTGTCGGCGAGCGCGCGCACCGGGCCGTCGCGATGGGTCAGCCACTGCACGGTGCCGCGGATGTTGACCGCGCTGGCGCGGCCGGTTGCGTCGACGCTGAGCACCTCGGCGTCGGCCAGCGACTTGTCGACCGGTGCCAGCGTGGGCTGGCGCGCGACGCGCGCGCCGGGCAGCTCCACCTCGATCGGCACCGGCTCGGCTGTCGGCGGCGAGGTCGTCGACGCGGTAGAGCTCGCCCGGCGCGCTGGTAGACCAGCGCGCGTCGCGCCGCCCTCGAGGTCGCCGCCGAGGTCGCGCGCGTAGTTGCCGGTGTGGTCGCTGTGCCGGCGCAGGTCGCTGCCGTCGAGCGGCGACGGAGTAGACGTTGCCGTGGCCCTCGTGGTCGGAGACGAACACCAGCCGGTCGCCGACCCACACCGGGTCGGCGAGCTGGCCGTCGAGCTCGGCGAGGAAGCGCTCGAACTCGCCGGTGCCGTCGGCATCGAGCCAGAACCGGCCGCGGGTGCCGCCGCGGTACCGCTTCCAGGTCGCGGCCTCGCGGTTCACCGTGCTCATCAGCGACGGTCGCGCCGCCGGGGTGCCGGGCCAGCCCGCTGATCGGGCCGTAGGGCAGCCGCTCGGCCGGGCCGCCGTCGGTGGGCAGCGCGTAGGCCCACGTGCGCGAGCGGAACGGCTGCAGCGCCGGGAGCTGGCCGACCACCCGGCCGTCGGCCGCCCAGCCGAGCACGCGGGTCGGCAGCTGGTTCCAGTACGTCAGCCGGGTGGCCGGACCGCCGTCGACCGGCGCGACGTAGACCTCCGGGTTGCCGTCGCGCCGGCTGCCCCAGGCGACCAGCGAGCCGTCCGCGGACAGCTTGGGACGCGAGGCGGCCACGCGGTCGGAGGTGAGCCGCTCGGCCCGTCCGCCGTCGATCGCCGACCCGCCAGACGTCGTCGTCAGCGACGAAGACGATGGTGCTCACCGGCCACGGAGCGGGAAGCGAAGATAGGTCACGATCGGCCACCCTAACCCGCGACTCTGAGCCGGATCACGGCATTTACGCTCCGGGCAAAAGACAGGACCGGTTTGCACCCGCCGCGGTCGCTATTTGCCCCGCCAGAGCCGATATAGCGACCGCGGTGGGGCAAACCGAGTACCGGACGTGCTGGGTCAGCGGCCGGAGTAGTTCGGCGCCTCGACCGTCATCTGGATGTCGTGCGGGTGCGACTCCTTGAGCCCGGCCGCGGTGATCCGGATGAACTGGCCGCGCTCCTGCAGCTCGGGGATGGTGCGCCCGCCGACGTAGAACATCGACTGGTGCAGCCCGCCGACCAGCTGGTGGGCGACGGCCGAGAGCGGCCCGCGGTAGGGCACCTGCCCCTCGATGCCCTCGGGCACGATCTTGCTCGTCGGCTGGCACGTCGGCCTGGAAGTAGCGGTCCTTCGAGTACGACACCCGCCCGCGCGAGGCCATCGCGCCGAGCGAGCCCATGCCGCGGTAGCGCTTGAACTGCTTGCCGTTGACGAACACCAGATCGCCGGGCGACTCGTCGCAGCCGGCCAGCAGCGAGCCGAGCATGACCGCGTTCGCGCCGGCCACGATCGCCTTCGCGATGTCGCCGGAGTACTGCAGCCCGCCGTCGCCGATCACCGGCACGCCGGCCGGCTCGGCACGCCAGCGCCGCATCGTGGATCGCGGTGATCTGCGGGACGCCGACGCCGGCGACGACCCGCGTCGTGCAGATCGAGCCCGGCCCGACCCCGACCTTCACCGCGTCGGCGCCCGCGTCGACGAGCGCCTGCGCCCCGGCCCGGGTGGCGACGTTGCCGGCCATCACCTGGACGTGCCGCAGTCGCCGGGTCGGACTTGAGCCGGCGCACCATGTCGAGCAGCAGCCGGGCCTGGCCGTTCGCGGTGTCGGGCACGAGGACGTCCACGCCGGCCTCGACCAGCGCGGTGGCCCGCTCCCACGCGTCGCCCCAGAACCCGACGGCCGCGGCGACCCGCAGCCGGCCCGCGAGTCGTCCTTGGTCGCGTTCGGGTACTGCTCGGACTTCACGAAGTCCTTGACCGTGATCAGCCCGCGCAGCCGGCCGCTCTCGTCGACGATCGGCAGCTTCTCGACCTTGTGCTTGGCGAGCAGCGCGGCGGAGTCCTCGCGGCTGATCCCGACCGGCGCGGTGACCAGCGGCATCGCGGTCATCACCTCGCGGACGGTGCGCCGCTCGAAGTCGGCGCGGCGCGACGAAGCGCAGATCGCGGTTGGTGATGATGCCGACCAGCACCGGTCGTCCTCCTCGACGACCGGCACGCCGGAGATCCGGTACCGCCCGCACAGCGCGTCCACCTCGGCGAGGGTGGCGTCCGGGCCGACGGTGACCGGGTGGCTGACCATCCCGGACTCGGACCGCTTGACCAGATCGACCTGGCCGGCCTGCTCCTCGATCGACAGATTGCGGTGCAGCACCCCGATGCCACCCTGGCGCGCCATCGCGATCGCCATCCGCGCCTCGGTGACGGTGTCCATCGCCGCCGACACAGCGGCACGGCCAGCGTGATCTCGCGGGTCAGCTGGGTGCTGGTGTCGACCTCGGACGGGACGACGTCGGTCTCGCCGGGAAGCAGCAGGACGTCGTCGAAGGTGAGACCGAGGGTGGCGAAGGCGGGAGGAAGACCATCGGTGGGGTCGGACAACACATATCTCCTAGAGGCGCCGGTACCCGATTCTAGCGGGCCGCGGGTATTGCCCCTGAGCCCGACCCGGACAAATGTCAGGGTCGATTGGGGGGATAACCCAATGGCGCCTGCATGCCGGATTTCGCCATTCTGGCCCGCATGACCAAAGCAATGAATTCAGCGATACCCTCGCTGCCCGTCGGCCCGACACCGTCGCCGCGCGCGCCGTCGACGTCGTCAAGAGCTACGGCTCCGGCGACACCGTCGTGCGCGCGCTCGACCACGTCAGCGTCGATCTGGTCCGCGGCGAGTTCACCGCGATCATGGGACCGTCCGGTTCCGGCAAGTCCACGCTGATGCACTGCCTGGCCGGTCTCGACAGCGTCACGTCCGGCTCGGTCGCCGATCGGCGGCGTCGAACTGGCCGGGCTGTCGGACAAGAAGCTCACCGCGCTGCGCCGTGACCGGATCGGCTTCGTCTTCCAGTCGTTCAACCTGGTGCCCACGCTCACCGCGATCGAGAACATCACGCTGCCGATCGCGATCGCCGGGCGCAAGCCGGACAAGCAATGGCTCGACACCGTCATCGACGCCCTCGGCATCCGCGACCGGCTCAGCCACCGCCCGTCCGAGCTGTCCGGCGGCCAGCAGCAGCGGGTCGCGGTCGGGCGCGCCCTCGCCGGCCGTCCCGAGATCATCTTCGGCGACGAGCCGACCGGCAACCTCGACTCGCGCAGCAGCGGCGAGGTGCTCGGCATGCTGCGCCGCTCGGTCGACGACCTCGGCCAGACCGTCGTGATCGTCACCCACGACCCGCACGCCGCCGCGTACGCCGACCGCGTGCTGTTCCTCGCCGACGGCCGGATCGTCGACGAGATGCGCAACCCGACCGCCGACAGCGTGCTCGACCGCATGAAGCGGCTGGAATCACGCTGATGAGCAGCGCATGCGGACCGTCTCGCTGCGCAATCTCGCGGCGCACAAGGTGCGGCTGGCGCTGACCGTGATCTCGGTGCTGCTCGGCACGGCGTTCGTCGCCGGCTCGTTCGTGTTCACCGACACGCTCAAGGGCAGCTTCGACACGATCTTCAACACCTCGAGCAAGGGCATCGACGCGCGGGTGCAGGCCAAGCACGACTACGACCCCGGCGTGCCGACCAGCGTCATCCCGGCGATCAGAGCGGTGCCCGGCGCGGCAACGGTCGAGCCGAAGGTCCAGCGGAACGGTCGTGCTGGTCGACTCGCACGGCAAGAAGATCCAGTCGAACGGCGCGCCGAGCGAGGGCGGCGCGTGGGAAGCGCACTCGGTCAACCCGCTGCCGACCTTCGTGAGCGGCCACGCGCCGCGCAGTGCCGGCCAGGTCGTGGTCAACGACGGCGCGGCCGAGCAGCACAACCTGCACACCGGCGACCACGTCAAGGTCGTCGTGGCCAACGCCAAGGTCGTCAACGCGACGATCAGCGGCATCTACCAGGTCGACTTCGACACCGGCGGCTACGTCGGCGCGCTGTTCACCCCGGCGCAAGCCGTGCGTCTGTTCACCGACGGCAGCCACTACACGACGGTCAACGTCGCGGCCGCCCCCGGTGTCTCCGAGACGACGCTCACCAACCGCATCGCCAAGGTGCTGCCGGCCGAGCTCGAGGCCAAGACCGGCGACCAGGTGCGCGATGACGAGACCGAGGACATCGCGTCCGGCGCTGTCGTTCATCAACTACATCCTGCTCGGCTTCGGCATCGTCGCCCTGCTCGTCGGGACGTTCATCATCTACAACACCTTCTCGATGATCGTCGCCCAGCGGCAGCGCGAGCTCGCCCTGCTTCGCGCGATCGGCGCCTCGCGCAAACAGGTGCGCCGCTCGGTCGTCGTTCGAGGCCGCCATCATCGGCGTGCTCGGCAGCGCGCTCGGCCTGGCCGGCGGCATCGGGCTCGCCTACGGGCTGCACGCCCTGCTCGACTCGCTCAACCTCGGCCTGCCGGCCGGCGGGCTGGTCATGTCGGCGCGCACGGTCATCGTCACCATTCGTGCTCGGCACGATCGTCACCCTGCTCGCGGCGTTCACGCCGGCCCGGCGCGCGGCGAAGATCCCGCCGGTCGCCGCGATGCGCGAGGAGTTCGCGCCGCCGAGTGCCGCCGGCCTGCGCAAGCGCACCATCGCCGGTCTCGTCGTCGCGGTCCTCGGCGTGGCCGTCACCGTCGGCGGCGCGGCCAGCAAGTCGGCAGGTGCCGCGTCATCGTTCACCGGTCTCGGGCTGGTCGCGGTGTGCGCCGCGGTCGATGCTGCTCTCGCCGGTGCTGCGCGAGTGGATCATCGTGCCGCTCGGCCGCGTCGTCGGCCGTCCGTTCGGGACGGTCGGGCAGCTGGCCCGCACCAACGCGGTGCGCAACCCGCGGCGCACGGCGGCGACCGCGTTCGCGCTGACGCTCGGGCTGGTGCTCGTCGCCGGCATCGCGGTGATCGGCTCGTCGGTCAAGACGAGCCTGAACAAGATCGTCGACACCACGGTGACGGCCGACTTCATCGTCACGACGAACGGTCAGCTCGGCGTTCCGCAGCCGGCCGCCGACGCGGTGGCCAAGGTGCCGGGCGTCGGCAGCGCCACGCAGCTGCACGGCCTCGCGTGCCACGATCGACGGCCACGCACGAGTACGGCACCGCGGTCGACGGCCCGCTGACCTCGGTGCTGAAGTCACGATGCAGCAGGGCACGCCCGACGTGACCGGCACCAACCTGCTCGTCTCGAAGGACACCGCCGACAAGAAGGGCTGGCACCTCGGCCAGACGCTGACCTTCACCGAGCCGGCCGGCGCGCCGGTGACCGAGAAGATGACCGGCATCTACGCCGACAACAACCTGCTCGGCCCGTTCCTGACCAGCGGCGACCTCTACCGCCAGCTGACGCCGAGCAACGAGTGGTCGGCGTTCGTGGTGCTGGTGAACGCGGCGCCCGGCGCGCGACTCAGCGGCCGTGCAGGCCGGCCTCGACACGGCGACGAACGACTACTACGTCGTGACCGTCGAGACGAAGGACGGGTTCAAGGGCACGATCGCCGGCCAGGTGAACGGGCTGATCGGGCTGCTGTACGGCCTGCTCGGGCTGGCGATCGTCATCGCGATCCTCGGCATCATCAACACGCTGGCGCTGTCGGTGGTCGAGCGGCGCCGCGAGATCGGGATGCTGCGTGCGGTCGGCATGCAGCGCAAGCAGGTGCGCCGCACGATCTACCTCGAGTCGCTGCTGATCGCGGTGTTCGGCGCGGTGCTCGGCCTGGTGATCGGGCTGTCCTACGGCGGGCTGTTCACCAAGTCGCTGCACGGCGCCGGACTCGACCAGCTCAGCGTGCCGTGGGGGCAGAGCCTGCTGTTCCTCGTCCTGGCCGCGATCGTCGGCGTCCTCGCGGCGCTGTGGCCCGGGATCCGGGCGGCGCGCACGCCGCCGCTGGCGGCGATCGGCGAGGCCTGACCTCCGGATTGCCGAGCCCGACCCCGCCTGCCCGATTCGCCCCGATTGGCGAGGCAGGCGGGGTCGGAACTACCGTGGGAGGCGTGACAGGCAGCTCCGCGCAGATCCCCGACCCGGACGAGGGCCCGCTCGACCCGTTCCTCGACGACCCGGAGGACCCGGCCGCGCTGCTCGACGACACCGAGCCGGCCCAGCCGCTCGCGGCCGACGAGCTGGCCGACGTCCGAGCCGACCTCGCCGAACTCGCCGAGTTCCGCACCGTGCTCGAGCCCGATCGGCGTCAAGGGCATCATCGTCGAGTGCGCCGACTGCGGCGAGCAGCACTACTTCGGCTGGGACCTGATGACGGCCAACCTGCGCGCGCTGCTCGGCGAGGGACGCACCCACGTCCACGAGCCCGCCTTTGCACCCGACCCCGAGGCCTACGTCAGCTGGGACTACGCCCGCGGCTACGCCGACGCGATGACGGCCGCTTCCAAGCGGCACTGAGGCATACCGGCGCTTTCGCGTTACCTTTTCCGGCTCGCTCTTTGAACCAGGCAGACGACCGCGCGCAAAACCGAATGCCGGTCCTGCATTGTTCGGAGGGCCCATGGCCGAGGTTCGGCGGCTCCCGGCTCCGCGCGAGGGTGACTGGGACTGGCAGGTCGACGCGGCGTGCCGCGGCCTGGACACTGCGAACTTCTACCACCCGGAGAACGAGCGCGGCCCTTCGCGCGCCCGCCGCGAGATGCAGGCCAAGGCCGTGTGCGCGCGCTGCCCGGTGGTCGAGAACTGCCTGCGCTGGGCGCTGGCCGCCCGCGAGCCGTACGGCGTCTGGGGCGGGCTGTCGGCCGAGGAACGCGAGTCGCTGCTGCAACGCCGGCCGGCCTGAGATACCGCTACGCCCCCGTCTTGTGCAACAGGCCCGAACCGCCCTGAGAGGGCAGTTCGGGCCTGTTGATCTTGCAGAGGTACTGGCGGTCAGTGCATGTGCCCGCCGGGACCGTGCGAGTGGCCGTGCCCGCCTGACCGTGGTCGTGGTCGTCGTCCGGCTCGGCCGGCTTGTCGACGATCGCGCTCTGCGTGGTGAGCAGCAGCGCCGCCACGCTCGCCGCGTTGGCCAGCGCCGCCTTGGTCACCTTGACCGGGTCGACGATGCCGGCGTCCAGCAGGTCGCCGTACTCGCCGGTCGCGGCGTTCAGGCCGTGGTTGGTCGGCAGGTCGCGCACCTTGGCGACGACGACGTAGCCCTCGTAGCCGGCGTTGTCGGCGATCCAGCGCAGCGGCTCGAACAGCGCGCTGCGCACCACGCCGACGCCGGTTGCCTCGTCGCCGTCGAGACCGAGGCCGCCGTCGAGCGCCGAGGCCGCGTGCGCGAGGGCGGCGCCGCCACCGGCGACGATGCCCTCCTCGACCGCGGCGCGGGTCGCGGCGATCGCGTCCTCGATGCGGTGCTTGCGCTCCTTGAGCTCGACCTCGGTGGCCGCGCCGACCTGGATGACGCCGACGCCGCCGGCCAGCTTGGCCAGCCGCTCCTGCAGCTTCTCGCGGTCCCAGTCGGAGTCGGTGTCCTCGATCTCGCGCCGGATCTGCGCGATGCGGGCGTCGATCTCGCTCTGCGCCGCGACCCGTGGGTGACGGTGGTGAGGTCCTTGGTCACGACGACGCGACCGGCCCGGCCGAGCACGTCGAGGCCGGCCTGGTCGAGCTTGAGCCCGACCTCCGGCGCGATGACCTGAGCGCCGGTGACGATCGCCAGGTCCTGCAGGAACGCCTTGCGGCGGTCACCGAAGAACGGCGCCTTCACCGCGACAGCGGTGAAGGTCTTGCGGATCGCGTTGACGACCAGCGTCGAGAGCGCCTCGCCGTCGACGTCCTCGGCGATGACGACGAGCGGCTTGCCGGTCTCGACGACCTTCTCCAGCAGCGGCAGCAGGTCGCTGATCGACGAGATCTTCTGCGGTGGTGATCAGCAGGTACGGGTCCTCGAGCACCGTCTCGCCGGCCTCGGGGTCGGTGACGAAGTACGGGCTGATGTAGCCCTTGTCGAACTGCATGCCCTCGGTGAACTCGAGCTCGGTCGCCATGGTCTGGCTCTCCTCGACGGTGATCACGCCGTCCTTGCCGACCTTGGTGAACGCCTCGGCGATGAGCTCGCCGATCGTGGCGTCCTGCGCGGAGATCGTCGCGACGTGCGCGATCGACTTCTCGCCCTCGACCGGGATCGCGACCTTGTCGAGCTCGGCGTTGACGGCTTCGACGGCGGCTTCGATGCCGTGCTTCAGTGCGGCCGGGTTCGCGCCGGCGGCGACGTTCTTCAGGCCCGCGTTGACCAGGGCCTGCGCGAGCACGGTCGCGGTGGTCGTGCCGTCACCGGCCACGTCGTTGGTCTTGGTGGCGACCGACTTGACCAGCTGCGCGCCGAGGTTCTCGTACGGGTCGGCGAGCTCGATCTCGCGAGCGATCGTCACGCCGTCGTTGGTGATGACCGGCGCGCCGTAGGACTTGTCGAGCACCACGTTGCGGCCGCGCGGGCCGAGTGTGACCTTGACGGTGTTGGCCAGCTTGTCGACACCGCGCTCGAGCGCGCGGCGGGCGTCCTCGTCGAAGCTGAGGATCTTCGCCATGTTCTTCCCTTCTGGTCCTTCAATTCGTTCGGTGAGACACAACCCAAACCGCCCCGGTCGCGCAGATGCGCGCCGGGGCGGGACGGTCGTTGGTTACTTCTCGATGACGGCGAGCACGTCGCGCGCGGACAGGACGAGGTAGTCCTCTCCGGCGTAACGCACCTCGGTGCCGCCGTACTTGCTGTAGAGGACGACGTCGCCGATAGCGACGTCGAGCGGGACGCGGTTGCCCTTGTCGTCGATGCGGCCCGGGCCCACAGCGAGGACGGTGCCCTCCTGCGGCTTCTCCTTGGCGGTGTCCGGGATAACGATGCCCGACGCGGTCGTCGTCTCGGCCTCGTTGGCCTGGACGACGATGCGGTCCTCGAGCGGCTTGATGCTGACCTTGGTGGCGGTCACGGTGGATCTCCCCTTCTCGGGTGATGAAGTTCTTCTGCGTGGGTGCGGTTGCCGTCGCGGGTGGTCAACCAGTCCCAAACTGGCACTCTAGCTCGCCGAGTGCCAGCACTTCAACGCCGGGGTCGCCAGCACGATCGGGGAGACTTCCATCGCGCTGTGCTGGGCAAGTCTCCCCGATCGTGCTGACCTGTGGACGACGGCGGTCCGCACCGGCCGGATCGGCCAAGCTGTGCCGGTGTCGTGGGGTGATCTCGCCCGAGCGCAGAGCGGCGCGGTGTCGCGCACGCAGTTGCGCGACACCGGCCTGACCGACGCCGAGGTCCACGGTCTGCTGGACGGTGCTGCGCTTCACGTGGGCCGATCTCACCCAGCGTCCGGGCTATCTCGTCGCCACGATCCGCGGCCAGCTCGCCCGGGCCAGCTGATCGGGGAGAGTTGTGTGGCGCGTGGCCACGGAACTCTCCCCGATCGTGTGGTCAGGGCTGGCCCGTCCTGCCCTTCACCACCGGGTGGATCTCCAGCCCGCACTTGGTCACCTGGACCTTGAAATGCACGGTGCGGCTGGTGTTGGGCGGGGTGACCGCGATCGAGTGCGAGCGGGCGCAGTCGGTGCCGCCCTTGCCGAAGTTCGACCACTCGGCGACGGCCGAGGCCATCCGGTTGGGGTTGAGCACGATCGTCCGCACCCTGTGCGCCCCGCCCTGGCCGTGCAGGCTGCGCTTGGCGTGAGCGAGCACGCTGCCGTTCTTCTTCAGCGCGTCCAGACCCGGGTAGCCACGCAGGCTGCAGGTCGCCTGGCTGATGTTGCGGAAGCGCAGCGTCACGAAGCCGTGGCCGGCAGCACCCTGCGGGCGCGAGTGGGTGATGTTGAGCAACGCGCCCTTGCAGCTCGGAGCGGGCGCGGCACCGGCCGGCCCGGATCCGACGAGCAACCCGCCCGCAGCCAGCACGGCCGCAATCAGGCCGACGAGAATTCTGCGCATCAGTTGGGCTCCTATCGCCTAAGGGAGGGCGCCCTGATCTTCGTGCCGCAGCCCTGCGGTGTCTAGATCAGGGCGCCTTTCTCAGCTGTTGCCTGTCTTGCCCGCCACCGTGGCGTGCACCTGCAGGTTGCAGACGCTGACCGAGACCGGGAAGGTCACCGTGTCGCTGGTGTTGGCCGGGGTCGTGGCGATCGCCGAGCTGAACCGACAGTCCCCGCTGGTCCGGGGGTTGAAGTTCAACCACTCGACGTCGGCCGAGGCGAAGTGGCCGGGCTGCACGACGATCGTCTTGATCGACGATGCGCCACCGGTGAAGCCGTTCATCGTCCGCTTGGCGTGCTTGAGGACGGTGCCGTACGAACCGAGCGCGTCGAAGCCCGGGTAGCCGTACAGGCTGCAAGCGCCGTAGCCGACGTTCTTGAACCGGATGACGATGTTGGAGTGGCCCATCGCGCCCTGCGAATGGTTGTGCGTGACAGCGAGCGAGTGGTTGCCACAGGCCGGGACCGCGTGGGCGCCGGCCGGGCCGGCTGCGACGGCGAGGCCGGTAGACAGCGCGGCGACAACGATGGCGCCGGTGACTGATTTGCGCATGACTGAACTCCTTGGGTGTGACGGGGTATGTCGGTGAAGAGGGCCGCCGGCGCGGGCTGATACGTCGGCTGCTCAGCCGAAGTGGAACGGGCTCCAGGTCTTGCCGCCGTCGAACGTCGTCCAGATCGTCCGGCCGCCGTCGGTGACCGCCCGACCCACGCTCGGCGATTCAAACCCGAGGAAGCTCACCTTCGCCCCAGATCGGGCATCCGGTGCCACGTGGCGCCGGCGTCGGTGCTGCGGTAGGCGCCGATCCCGGCACCACCCGCGACGAGCACCGTCGTCGGATCACCGGTGAACTGAGCCGGCACCCAGGACGGAATCGTGCCTGCTTCGCGGGTGAACGTGGCGCCTGCGTTGTCGGACACGGCCGCGAACATCGGTGAGCCACCTTGGCGCGGTGCGCACAGCACGCTCACCCGGCCGGACGGGGCCGCAGCGACAGCGATGCTGTCGACCTCGGTGAACAGCGGTTTGCCGCCCGTCTTGTTCTGCGGGCACGGCTCCGGGCGCTCGGCCCACGTGGCGCCGTTATCGGTGGACATGTACAGCGTCGAGGTCTCGTTGCTGGCCCCACCGGCGGGGTTTCGCGTCACCAACACGTACGCGTTCGAGCCGCCCCGCGAGAACTGGACGCCACCCGCGTCGACCGGCGTGCCGCTCAACTGGACGTGTTGCCAGTTTGCCGAGCCGATCGCCGACGTCTCGATCCGCACGTTGCACGGGCCGGGGCAGCCGCTGCCGTCGGACACGACGCGGATGACGTTGTCGTTGAGCGTCTCCAGCGCGTCGGCGCCGCCGGGCTGCCGCGCCAGTCCGCGCCGCCGTCCTGCGTCATGAACAGCGCGGTCGGGCTGTAGGCGTAACCGACCTTGTCGTTGGCGAAGCGGATGTGCTCGACGCACGGGGCAGCGCAGTTCTGACGCCGGGCACGTTGAACGCGGCGCCGGGCATGCTCGTCCAGGTCTTGCCGTTCGTCGTCCGGAACAGCGCCGTGCACCGGCCGGCGGCGCAGGCCGCGCTGCCCAGCGCCCAGCCCTGCGTCTCGCTGACGAAGGTCAGATCTGTGGCGCGGAATCCGGTTACGCCGCCGGGGTCGGGGGCGGCGGCACGACGGCCCGGGTCGGGCTGGTGTTGCGCGCGGCGTCGGGCTGGTGGTGCACGCGTCGGCGATCGGCGGTCGGCACCGGGACGACAGGCCGTGCGACACGCCGGCGGCTTGGGGGACGCGGTCGTGTGCAGGTGACCGATGCCGACGACCGCGGCGACCATCGGCAGCGACCGCGCCGGCGGCCAGCAGCGGCAGGCCCAGGTGCCCCAGCCGCGGCGGGGGCGCAGCAGCGGCGCGGGGGCGTCGCGAGCTCGGCGAGGATCCGCTCGGCGAGCGGGCCGCCGGGCGGCGCGTTGTTCGCGTGCTCGGCAGCGTCGCCCGCAGCCTGCGTCTCGAGGTCGTTCATGCCGGCCATGCCGAGCTCCTTCCGGCCGCCGCATGTTCGCGCAGCGCCGCCAGCCCGCGGCTGACGAGGCTGCGCACCGTGCCGATCCGGCAGCCCAGGGCCGCGCCGATCTCCTCGTCGGGCAGGTCGTGGAAGTACCGCAGGACGAGCGCGGCGCGCTGCCGGTCGGGCAGCTCGCGCAGCATCGCCCACAGCTCGTCCCGGTCGTCGAGCTGGCCGGGGCGGTCACGCGCAGTCCGGCCGTTCGGGCAGGAACTCGACTGTCATCTCGCGCCGCGACGCGCGCCGGGTCGTGGTTGACGAACCCGTTGGCCAGGCTGCGGCGGACGTAGGCGAGCGGGAGTTCGGCGCCGGCGACGAGCTGCCATTTCGGGTACAGGCGCACCAGCGTGTCCTGCACCAGCTCTTCGGCGGCGATGCCGTCGCCGGTCAGCAGGTACGCGGTGCGCAGCAGGTCGCCGGTGTGCGCACGCACGAACCGGCTGAACTCCCGCTCGTCACTCATGGCAACTCCCACGCCAAGTAGACAGCGTGGACGCCCGATTCGTTGCAACCAGCCGCGACGTTCAGGCGGCGGTTCCGCGCCACATCCCCTTGTTTGGTATCGGGTGACCGAAATCAGGGCGAAATATGGTCACCCGATACCAAAACAGGGTTCGAGCTAGCGCAGGACGGGACGGTTGCTGCGGATCACGGCGTTCGGGTCGACCGCGCGCTTGATGTCCTGCAACCGCGCGAGCGACTCGGGCGTGAATGCCGCGCGACGGGTCGGCGTCGTGACCCGAGGAAGGTGAAGAACGTCCGCCCGGTCAGGTAGTCCGTCGAGCGCCACCGTGATCGCCGCGAACGCCATCTCGATCGCCGGAGCCAGCTCCGGGCACCATCGGCACGCCGAGGCCGAACAGCTGGTACGGCTCGTCGACCGCCCCGGACGGGCCGTCGGCGGCCGTGCCGCGGGCCAGCGCGCCCGCCGAGCTGGCGGATCTGCACCACGAGCAGCGGCGACTGCACCTGGTGGCCGACGACCTCGAGCAGCTTGCCGATGGCGCGCGTCGTCCAGGCCGCTCGAGCATGCCCGAGAACTCCATCGGTCGGCATCGGGTCGACCGGCTCGGCGCAGATGTCGCCGAGGCGGTCGACCGGCACCGTCCCCATCGTGTCGAAGTGCATCGGCCGGGATCTCGCGCAGCGGAGCGAGCAGCGCCTCGGCCTCCTCGGCCGAGCCGAGGTAGGTGGCCTCGACGGAGACGAACGAGCCGCCGCGCAGGAACTCGGGCAGCTCGGGCAGCGGCGGGAAGCGCAGCAGGTGCGTCCACAGGGTGAGCTCGTCGGGCGCCGTCGCCGCGATGTCGCGGAACGCCTCGCAGCACCGGCCAGGCCATCTCGATCGGCCACATCAGCCGGCCGCCGTAGACGTGCGGGGCCGGGTAGAGCGTCGATCTCCATCGCGGTCACGATGCCGAAGTCGCCGCCGCCGCCGCAGATCGCCCAGAACAGGTCCGGATCGCTCTGCGGCGGTGACCCGGCGCAGCGTCGCCGGTCGCGTCGACGAGCTCGACCGCGCGGATGCTGTGCGCGGCCAGGCCGTGGGCGCGGCCGAACCAGCTCAGGCCGCCGCTGACGCTGAAGCCGACGACGGACGGGTCGGAGCTGCTGCCGGCGAGGCCGGTCAGGCCGTGCGGCGCGGTGGCCGCGAGCAGCTCGCCCCACTTGACGCCGGCGCCGACGCGGGCGACGCGGTTCTCGACGTCGACGCTGATCTCCTGCAGGCCGCGGGTGCGGAGCAGGACGGTGCCGGTGATGGCGGTGGTCGCGCCGTGGCCGACGGGCTGGGCGGCGACGGTCGAGGCCGGCGGCGATCGCGCAGCGCACGGCGGCGACGACGTCCGCGGCGTCGCGTACCTGCACGACGGCGACCGGGCGCTGGTCGACCGAGCGGGCCCAGGCCAGGCGGTGCTCGTCCCAGTCGGCGTCGCCGGGCAGGTGACCTGGCCGGGCAGCGCGCCGCGAGCTGCGCGAGGGCCTCGGCAGTGGATGGCGATGTGCGTGTCATTTCGGTAGAACTCCTGTCGATGTCGTCCGTGGGATGACCAGACGTGACGGGACGCCGCTAGCGCATGACTTGCCTCCTACTTATCGACGACTTGGGCGCTACCGGGCGATCTATCGCGAACTGGGCGATCGCGGCCGTGCCTGACGCCGGTCAGGTCAGCTCGGTCGTAGTGGCCGGTGTCGTCGATCGATGCTGCCACACCCTGCGACCCCGCGCCGGCTTCGGCACGCCGCGCTTCGCTGCAGGTCGCGCCAGATCGGCCGGTGCCAGGTCGTCAGCGGGATGGACGGGACGACCTGCACGTAGCGCGGCCGCTGCGCGCGTGGGCAGCCGGTCCATGCGCCGTGTCGAGCGTCGGCCGCGCTGAGTTCGGTGTCCGGGCAGCACCGTGACCGCGCCGACGACCACGTCCTCGTCGCCGTCCTGCACGCCGTACGCGACGACCAGATCGACGGCCGGGATGGTTGCCGAGGCAGAACCGCGCGCCGGCCGGCAGCACCGGGCCGTCCGCGGTGTCGACGACCTCCGCCACCGACCCGGCCAGCCAGTGGTCGCCCTGGTCGTCGCGCAGGAACAGGTCGCCGGTCGAGCGCCACGCGTCGTCGGTGGCGAACACGCCGCGCAGCGATCGGACCGCCGCCGGATGTCGCCCGGCGCGCACCCGGCGTCAGCAGCAGCCCGACCTCGTCGGCCAGGCACTCGCGCGCCAGCCCGTCGCGAGGTGAGCTCGAGGCGCGGTCGGCCAGGTCGAACGCGGCGACCCGCACCTCGGCGGTGCCCGGGCAGCGGGCGTGCCCATCGAGCCCGGGCTTCTGCCCGGTGAGGTTGGCCAGGATCGCCTCGCCCTCGGCCGAGGCGTAGAACTCGAGGATCCGGGCGTCCGGGAACCGCTCGGCGACCCGCGTCCACAGATTGCGCGGCATGCCGGAGCCGATGAACATCCGGATCGGGTTGAACCGCTCGTTCGGGTTCTCGGGCGCGTAGGTGATGTCGCGCAGCGACGTCCAGGTGTAGGACACGTGCGTGGCGCCGTAGCGCCGCACCTCGTCCCAGAACGTGTCGCGGATCGTCGGCGGTCGCCATCGCGAACCGCGCGCCGCTCGGCGACCGCGCCGCCGACCGTCATCAGCAGCGCGGACGAGTGGTGGATCGGCGTGATGCTGTAGACGGTGTCGGCCGAGCTGCAGCGCGGCGGCGCTCGCCGTGCCCAGCGCGGACAGTGCCCAGCGCTTGTTGGTGATCTGGATCGCCTTGGTGCCCGGCGCCCTCGCCGGTGAACAGCACGAACGCGATGTCGCCGGCGCGGTGCGGATTCGCGCTTGTACCAGGCCGGCACCTCGACCTCGGCCGGGTCGATGCGCTCCATGTCGATCGACGCCCGCCGGGCAGCGTCGCGATCGTCGGCGCCGCCGCCGAGCACGCAGGCACCGCACGCCGTCGAGCTCCGCCGCCGCGACCGACGTGCTCGGGGTCGGCGATCGACCCAGGTCGATCCGCCCGAGCTTGGCCTCGCGGTCGACCTCGGCGTCCGGGCGCAGCAGCACCGCGGTCGCGCCGAGCCGGCTGAGCGCCGCGATCACGGTGAAGGCGCTGGGCCGGGTGTCCATCAGCACGCCGACGCGGTCGCCCTGCCGCACGCCGACGCTGATGAGGCCCTTCACCACGCTGTCGACGCGGTGCTTCACCTCGTCCTGCCGGTGCGCGCGGTCGCCGAACAGGAAGCAGATCTCGTCGTGGTTGCGTCGCGCCTGCTCGTCGAGCAGCAGCCCGAGGCTGATCCGGGTGGACGGGTCGAGTTGCTCGATGCGCTGCAGGCGCGGCAGCTGCGCCGGCGCCTCGGTGACGACGCCGCGCGCGGCGCGGACGGCGCGGCGCGCGGTGCCGACGACGAGCCGGGTCGCGCCGATGCCGAGCTCGGTGCGCCTGGGTCGAGCGGCCGATCGCTGGCGGTGCCGGTCGGCACGCGCGCGGGCTCGACTCGACCTGCTCGGCGGCGACGATGTCGTCCGGCAGCGCGGTGCCGTCGCGGCGCCACCGCACCCAGCCGCGCGACCGCGGGCCAGGTGTGGCTCATCGCGGTCGAGCCGACGACCAGGCCGAAGTGCCCGGCGCGCAGGGTGAGCTCGTAGACCTCGGCGCTGGGCGCCGCGCGGCGGATCGCGCGCACCGAGTCCGGATGCCCGATGGTGTCGGCCGAGCCGACGACGGTCAGGATCGGCACGTCGATGTCGGCCAGGGTGACCAGCCGGTCGTCGATGACGAAGCCGCCCTCGAGCATCCGGTTGTGCAGGAAGTACTGCTCGAGGAATGCGGCGACGCGCCGGCCCGGACCACGCCGTCCAGCCCTCGGACTCGAGGAAGCGGCGCTGCCGCTCGCGGGGCAGCAGCGCGTCGCGGTCGTGCAGCGTCATCAGGAACTGCACCCGGCCCTGCACCGACTTGGCCGGCGTGAGCAGCTTGAAGCCGAGCCGGCTGGCCCAGCCGGGCAGCGCGAGCTTGCGGAGCAGGCCGCTGTCGATCAGCGCCGCCCGCCAGCCGCGACGCCGCCTCGGGCGAGAGCGGGATCGGCAGCGGTGCGCTGCGCGTCGACCGGCGAGCCGAACGTGACGAGCGAGTCGATGCCCTTGCCGCGGCGGAACGCCGCGGTCTGGTAGGCGAACATGCCGCCCTGCGAGTAGCCGGCCGAGGATGACGTCCTGCCCGGTCTTGTCGCGCACGCGGTCGATCGCGTCGCTGACGGCGAGCGACGTGGTCGGCGAGCGTCGCGTTCCAGGCCGCCGGGCTCGCGGTCGGGATGGCCGAAGTCGACGACCCAGGTGTCGAGGCCCTCGTTGTGCAGCGCGGCGACCGCGGACGAGCCCGGGGCGAGACGTCCCAGACCTCGGTGGTGAGCATCAGCGGCGGGACGAGCAGCGATCGGCAGCAGCGTCGGTCGGCGGCGTCGTCGGCGAAGTAGTGCCGCAGCCGGTAGTTCGAGCTGCTCGGCCTCGACGGTGATACGGCGAGGACACCTCGTCGGTCTCCAGGCCGCCGAAGCGCACCACCTCGGCGACGTTGCGGGCGGTCGCCGTCAGCCGCGCCGGGCCACGCCCGGCGACCGGCGATTGCTTCGCGCCGGCCGGCCGGCTCGAGTTCAGACGTGTCCCCCACGCTGTGAACTGTGCTGTCCGGCGGCAGTTCTTGCAACATTTCTGGCAACCGGCTCAAACGGCCAGGCGTGCGGCGGGCGAGCGACCAGTTCGACCGGCACGTCCGGCAGGCCGCGTTCCCGACGGGTCGATGACCACGACGCGCGGATCCGGTTCGCCGGCTGCGGAAGATCAGCGCGGACGGGTCGGCATGCGCATCGGCGTAAGCGACGAGCTCGTCGAGCCGCCCCTCGGCCGCACGCACCTCCCACATCAGGACGGCATTTCTCGCTTCGCTCATGCGACGAGTACCTCGGTGATCGGCAGGGCGGAGTCGGCGGGCAGGTCGAGGTCCGACGGGCGTCGCGCCGTGGGCGACGAGCTGCGCGCCCGAGCGCGGCGACCATCGCGCCGTTGTCGGTGCACAGCGCCGGACGGGGCACGCGCAGCCGCAGCCCGGCCGCCGCGCAGCGCTGCTCGGCCAGCGCGCGCAGCCGCGAGTTCGCCGCGACGCCGCCGCCGATCACGACGTGCCCGACGCCCTGCTCGCGGGCGGCGCGCACCGCCTTCGCGGTGAGGACGTCGACGACGGCCTCCTGGAAGCTGGCCGCGACGTCGGCGACCGGCACCGGCTCGCCGGCGCGCTGCCGAGCCTCCACCCAGCGGGCGACCGCGGTCTTCAGCCCGGAGAAGGAGAAGGCGAAGCCGTCGTCGCGCATGCCGCGCGGGAACTCGATCGCGTGCGGGTCGCCGTCGCGCGCCATCCGGTCGATCGGCGGCCCGCCCGGGAACGGCAGCCCGAGCAGCCGGGCCACCTTGTCGTAGGCCTCCCCCGCGGCGTCGTCGACGGTCGCGCCGAGTTCGGTGATCTCCTCGCCGCCGATGCGCGGCACGAACAGCAGCGACGAGTGGCCGCCCGACACGAGCAGCGCGACGCACGGCTCGTCGAGCGGGCCGTGCTCGAGCAGGTCGACCGCGACGTGCGACGACAGGTGGTTCACGCCGTAGAGCGGCTTGTCGAGCGCGAGGGCGTACGCCTTGGCGGCGGCGACGCCGACCAGCAGCGCGCCGGCCAGCCCGGGCCCGGCCGTGACCGCGACCGCGTCGACGTCGCGCGCAGTGACGCCGGCGGTGTCGAGCGCCCGCCGGATCGTCGGCACCATCGCCTGCAGGTGCGCGCGGCTGGCCACCTCGGGCACGACGCCGCCGAAGCGGGCGTGCTCGTCGACGCTGCTGGCGATCGCGTCGGCCAGCAGCGTCGTCCCGCGCACGATGCCGACGCCGGTCTCGTCGCACGACGTCTCGATGCCGAGCACCAGCGGCTCGTCAGAGCGCACGGCGCATCACCACCGCATCGACCGTCCCGTTGTCGTAGTAACCGCGGCGGCGGCCGAGCTCGACGAATCCCTCGGCTGCGTACAGCTCTCGGGCCGACGTCGTTGTCGACGCGCACCTCGAGGAACATCTCGGTGGCGCCGCGGTCGCATCGCCTCGCTGTACAGCGCGGCGAGCATCCGCCTGGCGAGTCCCTGCCGCCGGGCGACGGCACGACGCCGACGGTCAGGATCTCCGCCGTCGTCGGCGACCACCAGCACGCCGGCCCAGCCGAGCAGCTCGCCGTCGTCGCCCTCCGACCGCGACGTAGTGCCGGTGCGCGTGGTCGGCGAGCTCGGCGCGGTAGCCGCTTGCACGTCCACGCCTCGGTGCCGAACATCTCGCGCTCGTAGCGGCATCAGCAGGTCGATGTGCGCGCAGGGTCATCGGCACGAGTGTCATTGGCGTCACCGCCTTCGGCGCGCCCGGCACGACCGCGTCGGGACGGCGCAGGTACAGCGGCGTCAGCGGATCGGACGGCGCCGCGGCGCGCGATCCGATCGCGGCGCACTGACCGGCGAGCGCGACGGGTGCCGGGTAGTCGGCGCCGAGCAGCGGCAGTCCGAAGCACCTCGGCGTAGAGCCGCGCGCCGGCGCCGGCCATCGCCGTCGATGCCGTCGAGCGGAACGTCGGCCGGGCGGCTCGACGTTCGGGCCGTCGCACCCGCGCCGCCGGCGTACGCCGCCCAGTACACCTCGCGGCGGCGCGCGTCGGTGGCGACGAGCAGCGCCGCCGGCCGCGGCACTGCGATGCCGTCCAGCGAGCAGACGCCGTAGGCCGGGATGCCGAGCGTCTCGGCCATCACCGCGGCGGTGACCAGTCCGACGCGCAGGCCGGTGAACGGCCCGGGTCCGGTGCCCGCGACGATCGCGCCGAGGTCAGCCGGTCGGCGCTCGCGTCGCGCAGGCACGCCGCGATCATCGGGGCGAGGTACTCGCCGTGCCCGCGCGGCGTTGATCGTCTGCGTGCGCGGCGACCGGTTCGCACGCGATCGTCGAACACCTCGACCAGCGCGGCAGAAACTGCCGCCGACGAGGTGTCGAGCGCGAGAACCAGCACGATTTGCCAGCCTACGGCGAGGCCAGGCGGCGGACTCGCTGTGCCCAATCGCCGCCATGTGGGACGAGCCGCGCGGTGCGTTGCTCGGAATCGGCAGCGCGCTCGATCTCGATCTCCAGTCGCGACTCGGCGAGCTGCTCGACCTTGCCCGTCCCCCATTCGACGACGGTCACTGCGTCGTCGGTCGAGACGTCGAGATCGAGATCGTCGACCTCGTCCAGCGAACCGAGCCGGTAGGCGTCGACGTGCACGAGCGGGGTCGGGCCCGCGATGCACGCGGGCGATGACGAAGGTCGGCGACACGACGTTGCCGCGCACACCGAGCCCGGCACCGATGCCCTGCACGAGCGCGGTCTTGCCGGCACCGAGCGGCCCGCTGAGCACGACCAGGTCACCGGCACGCAGCATCGCCGCGAGGCGCCGGCCGAACTCGCGGGTGTCGGCTGCGGTCGGCAACTCGATCAACGAAGTGCCTGCCGGACGAGTCGCAGCAACGGCGCGTTGGCGAGATCGGGACGCTCCATGTGCGCCTGGTGCCCGGCGTCGGGCACCACCACCAGCTCGGCGTGCGGCAGCGGCGTCGGCCATCGCCTGGCTGTGCTCGACCGGCGTGATCAGATCGTTCTCGCCGCAGATGATCACGACGGGAATGTCGGCGAGCCGTTCGAGCGCCGCTTCCTTCTCGTGCGACATGAGCGCGGGATAGAACTCGGCGATCACGTCGATGGGGGTGGCGCCGATCATCCGGGTGATGAACTCGACCAGCGCCGGATCGACATCGGGGCCGAACGCGAGGCGCTGCACGAACGTCCAGGCCACATCGGTGACCCGCGAGCGGCCGCGCTCGACGAAGGCGACCCGCGAGCGCGCGCCGCGCAGTGCGAACCCGACGACCGGATCGCTCAACTTCGCCAGGCGCCGCCGGGATGCCGAGCGACAGCGCGGCGACCTTGCCGGTCGACGTGCCGAGCAAAGCGACGCCGGCGACTCGCTCGCGCGAACAGTTCGGGATGCGCGTCGGCCAGCGACAGGATCGTCATGCCGCCCATCGAGTGCCCGATCAGCACGACGCGGCCCGCCGGCGCCAGTTCCTCGAGCACCGTGTAGCAGGTCGGCACCGAGCTGGTCGATGGTCGCGTTGTCGGGATCGCTGCGCTGCGACTTGCCGTGGCTGCGCAGGTCGAAGCTGACGATCCGCACCCGCCCGCCGAACTCGTCGATGAGGGCGCGGCGCTGGAACAGCAGGTCGTCGCGGTTCTGGCAGAAGCCGTGGATCAGCACGACCGTCAGCGGCGCATCGAGCGGGCCGTCCTGCTCGTAGTAGAGCTGCACGCCGTCGCTCGGCGCGCACGAAGCCGGCTCGATCGGGGACGGGCGCGGTGAAGTCGTCGAGCGATGCGACCCCGCTGCGCCGCACGGCGCGGATCCGGCGGTCAGCGACGACGGCGCCGCTGGCCGCGGCGGCCGCGAGCACGCCGGCGATGATGCCGCCCTTCACGGCGCGGTCGCCACCGCGATAGGTGCGCGGCACGCGCGGCACCGATCCGCGTGACGATCTCGTAGTGGATGGTGCCGATCGCGTCGGCCCAGTCCTGCGCGAGCGGTTCGCCCGCGCGTCCCGCCCCGAACAGCACTGCCTCGTCACGCTCGGTGACGGCAGATCGCCGACGTCCACGACGAACTGGTCCATGCACACCCGGCCGCTGATCGTGAACCGCTGCCCGTTGATCGACACCGGACCGACGTTCGTGGCGTGCCGCGGGATCCCGTCGGCGTAACCCGAGCGGGACGAGCGCGAGCGTCGTGTCGTCGCGGGTCGGTGTACGCGTGGCCGTAGGACACGCCCTCGCCGGCACGCACCCGCTTGACCGAGGCCAGCGCCGCACGCAGCGTCATCGCGGGGACGAGCCCGAAGTCGCCCTCGTGCGGCACGGGCGTCAGTCCGTAGACGGCGATGCCCGGACGGACGAGATCGAAATGCGCGTCGGGCAGGGTGAGCGTGGCCGCGGAGTTGGCGAGGTGACGGATCTGCGGCTCGCATGCCGCGCGACTCGGCGACCTCGAGCGCCTCGCGGAATGCGCTCGAGCTGCTTGCCGATCGTCGGGTGGCCGGGCTCGTCGGCGTAGGCGAAGTGGCTCCAGATCCCGACCGGGTCGACGCGCGTCGTCCTTGGCCGTCGCCGCGACCAGGTCCGGCCAGTCGTCGACGGTACGCCCCGTTGCGCGAGAGCCCGGTGTCGATCTTCAGATGCACCCGGGCGGGGCTGCCCGCTCGCGAGCGGCTTCGGCAACGAGGGCCAACTGCCACGAGCTGCTGACCGACAGGTCGATGCCGGCCGTCGACCGCCGCTTGCACGGCGCGGCTCGTCATCGGGTGTCCACAGCCAGGCCAGCGTGCGGGGCGTCGATGCCGGCCGCGCGCAGCGCGAGTGCTTCGTCGATGGTCGCGGTGCCCAGCCAGGTCGCTCCGCCGGCGAGCGCAGCGCGCGCGCCGAGGCGAGCAGGCCATGGCCGTAGCCGTCGGCCTTGACCACCGCCATGACCTCGGCGGTCGTTCGGGATTTCAGTAACGCGACGTTGTCGCGGATCGCGTCGAGATCGACGATCGCCTCGGCTCGGAGCACGCGTCCAGTCTCTCAGCCACCTTCGAACGGCAGCACGAGGCGGCACGGCACGGCGTGCTGGTGTGCGGGATCGAGCGCGTTGAGCACGATCTGGGCCGCCACCGGATCGGCCGCGATCTCGAAGTGCTCGGTGTAGTCCTGGCTGCAGAAGTCCTGCACGGTGTAGTTCTTCATGCCGGCCTGGATCCCGCTCGTGTACGGGCTCACCAGCTCGTCGTACTTGGTGACGATGTTGGTGTAGGTGATGCCCTTGACCGCCGGCGTGCCACCCGACCGCAGCTTCTTCATGAAGTCCGAGCCGGTCGTCATCTCGTCGCCGGAAGCGAAGTAGTCGCCGAACAGCTGATCGCTGCTGCCGGTGTAGCCGAACGCCGCAGCCAGCTTGCTGACCGTCGACAGTCCGGCGAGATTCGTCCCGTGCCAGAGCGGGGCCAGCGAGACGTACTTGTCGATATAGCGGGCACCGCCGAGGAACTTCGCGTAGTAGTCGGGCATCACGGTGCCCTCGGAGTGGCCCAGGATGTCGACCTTGGGCGCGCCGGTCTGCTTGAGCACCTTGGCTACGAACGTCTTGAGCTGTTTAGCGCTCTGCTCGATCTTGGTCAGCCCGCCGAAGGTGTTGGCGAACGGTGCAGGAGCCGCCGGCGACTGCCCGTAGGTCAGCGCGTACACGCAGTAGCCGTTGTTCTTCAGCAGCGGCGCGTAGGTCTGCCAGTTGGTGGCCTGGTTGCCGAACAGGCCGTGCACGAGCACGACCGGTTCGGGGTGGGCCTTCGACGGCTGGCAGTGCCAGTCGTTGGCGCCCGGCGGGTCCTGCTGCATCTCGGCGCCGGCCAGCACGGCCGAGCTGAGGAAGTCGTACGGAACCGGCAGCTTGTCCTGGGCGAGCGCCCGTCCCGTGCCGGCGACGGTCAGTGCGAGGGCGAGCAGGACGGCGAGGGCGCGACGCATACCACTGACGCTATGTCTGGTGTATCAGTCGGGCAAATCGGCGCATCTAAGGTGTGCCGGGTGACACGCATGCTGCGCACCGGCGATGGCCGGGTCACCCAGATCGAGCTGTTCTACGACCTCGTGTACGTCTTCGCGGTCACCCAGCTGTCCCGCTTCCTGGTCGAGCATCGCGACCTCGACGGCGCGCTGCAGACCGCAGTGCTGCTCGCGATGGTGTGGCAGGTCTGGGTCTACACGACCTGGATGACGAACTACCTCGACCCGAACCGGCCGGCGATCCGCCTGGCGCTGGTCGTGCTTGATGCTCGGCAGCCTCGTGCTCGCCGCTACGGTGCCGTTCGCGTTCTCGACGCGCGGGCTGGTGATCGCTGTCGCCTATGTCGTCATCCAGATCGGTCGCAGCATCTTCGTCCTCTCTGTGCTGCGGGGTAACGACTTGCGCTGGGTGTACTGGCGCGCGCTTGCGTGGAGCGGCCTTGCTGCGGTGCCCATGCTGTACGGCGCATTCGTGCACGGCCATGCGCGCGCCGGACTGTGGGCGTTGGCTGTCGCGATCGAGTTGGTCGGTGCCGCGATCGGCTTCGTCACGCCGTTCATCGGACGGTCGACGACGACCGACTGGACGATCGACGGCGGCCACTTCGCCGAGCGATGCCAAGCGTTCGTCCTCATCGCGTTAGGCGAGTCGATCATCGTGATCGGGTGCGACGCCTGTCCGGGTTGCTCGGATCGTCACATCCGGACGGCTCGCGCTATGTCGCGTTCGTGGTGGCGTTCCTCGGCAGCGTCGCGTTGTGGTGGGTGTACTTCGATCGCGCGGCCGCTGACAGCGCGCTGGTCATCGATTCGTCCGACGATCCCGGCCGGCTGGGACGCAACGCCTTCCACTGGGTGCACCCGCTGATCATCGCGGGCATCATCGTCACCGCCGCAGCCGACGAAGTCGTGCTGCGATGCACCGAGCGCACACGGCCTGATGGCCACGTCGTGGTTGATCGTCGGCGGAACTGCGCTGTTCCTCGGTCGGGCATGCCGTGTTCAAGGCGGTCGTGTGGCGGCTCGTGTCGTGGCCGCGAGTGATCGCCGTGATCATCCTGGCAGTGCTACTGATTCTCGCTCCGCACGTGTCAGCACTGACGCTGTCGATCGCCGCTCTCGTTGTCGTGATCGCGGTTGCGGTGGCGGATCGGTTGCAGCATCCGGCAACGCTCGACGTGCAAGCCGCGGCCTAGCTCAGGGCGCCGCCCTGACGTCGAAGGGCGTCGTTGCATCGATCACATTGAACAGCGTGGTCGCCGACTGCGGTGTCGCAGCCGTGGCCGTGAACGCGGTGACGCTGATCAGCTTGCTGCCCTTGTGCAGATGCAATGCTGCGCGCGGGATCTGCAACTGAATCGTGTGGTGCTTGTGATCGACCGTCCCCTTGATCGTGGTCGTTTGCGGGTAGGTGAGGAACTTGCAATGCTCCTCGGGATTGTTGGCCGGGATGCAGCTCGTCGTCCCCATGAAGAAGGTCGGCGAAGTTCCTTGCGTGCCGCCGTCGAGGCCCGCGTAGTAGATCAGTCCGTTGCCGGGCTTGCCGGGCAGCAGCTGCGTCCACCGGATCATCCAGCTGGCGTCTGGTCCGCCGAGGCTCGCGTCGCCCGTCAGCTGCTTCAGCTTGCGGGTGTGCAGGGTGGCCAGCAGGTACGACTTGCCCTTCGGCTTGGTGATCGATGCGCCGGTCAGGTCGAATCGCGGAGCCTTCTTGCTAGCCGCGGTCCGCTTGCCATCTGCGGAGTAGTAGGCATCGCGGATAGGGTCGCGCACCGCGCCGCTCGGCCGGCCTGGCCCGCCGTTCCGGGTGACGGTCTTGCCCGCGTACAGGCCAGGGCCACTGATCTGCCTGCTGATCACCTCGGGCCCGGCGTCCTCGCCGCCCTGGTTGTTGCCACTGGTGTCGTCGACATAGGTCACGAGCATCGCGCCCTGCCGGTCCGGGCTGACCTGCAGGAAGTCGCCGAGGCTGCGGTCGCCGCCGGTCGAGCAGCCAAGGCCGTTGGTGCAGATGCTGCCGAACTTGATCGACCCATCGCTGACCTGGCTTGCCGCCACGTCGGTGACTTGCCGGCCGCGTTGAGCGACTCGCCGACCTGCACGGTCCACTCCGCGTTGGCCAGCACGGAGGCGCCGAACGCGCCCTTATCCGACGTGGTCGAAGTGTGGTACCAAGCGACCCCGACCCGTCCCTTCGATCCGGCAGTTATCCACGGGAACGTGTTGGTGCCATGGCTGATGCCGCGATTGGGCCCGGTGATGCGCATGGGCTTCGACCAGGTGACCTTCGACGGATCGGCCATCGTGGCCGGCTGCAGCGAGCGCACGACGTAGATCTGCTCGGGTTCGGTGAGCTGGCCGAAGTTCGCGTCGTTGCTGTTCTTGTGGTCGACCGGGCCTGCTGTGAACGCGACGTAGAGGAAGCCTGCGGCGTCGCGCGCGATCGATGCGAAGTTCTCGCCGGCCAGCTCGGTCGGGTTGCCGCTCGCGTCGACGCACTTCTTCTGGGTGTTCGGGCACAGCGCGGCGTCGAGGTTGGGGCTCTCCGTCCAGGTACCTGTCGGGCTCGGGCCGCTGAGGTCGATGCGTCCCTCGGACACCTGCACGCCGACGGCCGAGCCGCTGCCCCCGTTGGTCGTCGTGTGTGCGATGAAGACGTTGCCGGTCTTCGGATCCACGACCTGGTTGCCGGAGATGCCCTCGTTGTCGGTGACGCAGTTGACCGCGGTGCCCGCGCAGTCGGTCGTGCCGACATTCGGGTTCGTGACCGGCAGGAAGGTGATGCCATCGGTTGAAACCGTTTCGACCAGTTGGTTGCCGCCGGGTTGCCGGTGCTCGCTGAGGTGCCGACCTGGTCGTAATCCTGGTACAGCCGCAGGTTGTTGGCCTTCAGGCTGCCGGTGGCGGCAAACCACATCCGGTCGACGGGCGAGTTGGGTGCTCCTGAGCAGGTCGTCGTGAACGTCTTGCCGCCGTTGGTGCTGACACTGTTCGAGATGTTGGTCAGGCCCTGCAGGTCGGAGAAGTAGATGGCGTTGCCGGGATCGATGTAGAGGTCGGTGTCGCCGCCGCCTGCACAAGTCGACGGTTTGCCGGAGCCGATGTTGCCGGGGACGAGCTGGTAGCTGTTGCCGCGGTCGATCGAGCGCCACATGAAGCTGCTCGTCGTCGAGAAGCCGAACGGCTCGCTGTGTAGATGTGGTTGCGGCCGTCGACCTTGACGTCTGGCTCGTTGCCCGGCCGTTGCTGGTCAACGATCACCATGTGCGAGAAGCGCGGCGCCTTTGCAATCGTCTTGGCCGCGGCTGCGGCCTTCGGGACGATCTTGCTGGCCACCTTCGCCGGACTGCTCACGGCGACGCTGCTCAAGGGGTCGAAGCTGGCAGCCACGACACACCCGATTGCCAACACCGCCGCCGTCAGAACCACCGGTCGCAGCGCCATGGCTTGCCTCCCTCGTCGAAAGTGATCAGCACCGTAACCCGGTATCGCGGAGCTCGCGACATTTGACGCGGGCCTCACCCAGCAGCTTCGTGATCAACAGGCCAAAGAATTCCAGAATCTTCTTGTGTCGTAGGGAAGATCGGTCACCGACCGCGCATGAGTGATGCCCACGGCAACCCCCGGCCGCCCGACAGCATCATCGATGCCGAACGGGCGCAGTGTTCACCGAGACGATCGCTCCCGGCGCACAAATACCCGGGCGAGGCCGGCGATCGCGGTGCGAATGTCGGCCTCGTCGTAGTACGCGAACGACAAGCGCAGGCAGTTCGCGAAGCCGCCCTCGGTCGAGAACACCGGTCCGGGCTGGAAGCCCACGCCCGCCGCGAGCGCGGCCGGAAGAAGGGCCGCCGTATCGACGTCGTCCGGGAAGCGCAGCCAGAAGAAGTAGCCGGATTCGGGACGGCGGTAGGTCACGTCGAGTCCGAAGTGGGTTCGCAGTGCCTCGTCCATCGCCTCGAGCCGGCGCTGCAGGATTGCGCGCAAGCCGTCGAGATAGTCGTCGACCCCACCGTCACCGAGGATCGGCGCGACCAGCGACGAGGTGAACGGGTTGAGCCCGCCGCCGCTGACTACTTGCCCGCGAGCGACGAGCGCGTCGAGCAGATCGTCACTTGCTTGGATCCAGCCGAGCCGCAGCCCGGGCGCGAGGATCTTCGAGAATGTGCCGAGCGACAGCACCACTCCCGAATCCACCTGCGCAGCAAGGGGTTCCGGCACCGAACCGCTGTAGTCGAGCAGCTGGTAGACCTCGTCGGCCAGCACCAGGAAGTCGTGCTGTCGAGCCAGCTCAACCAGCCGCCGGCGTCGCTCGAGCGGCATCGAAGCCCCGGTCGGATTGTGGCCCGTCGGGATGCAGTACAGCAGCCGCGGCGAATGCACGGCGAGCTGGGCCTCAAGCGCGTCGATGCGCATCCCGTCGTCATCGACCGGAATCCCGACGACCTGCAGCCCGTGGTCGGCGAAGATGCGCAGCGCCAGGAAGTAGGTCGGCTCCTCGACGAACACGACATCACCGGGCTCAGCCAGCACGCTGCAGCACAGGTCAATGGCTTGCGAGTTTCCGTTGCTGACGACCAGCCGCCGGCCGTCGACAGGCACGCGGTAATGCCGGGTGAGGAAGTCGGCAAGCGCGGCTCGCAGGTGCCCATCGCCCCGTTCGACGCCGTACCCGAGCGGGTGCGTCTGCCGGGCCGTGGCCGCCATGGTCATCGCGCGAGCCATCAACTCGACGGGCAGGATCGCGTCTTGTGGCTGGCCCACACCAAGGTCGATGACACCGGACCGGTTCTGCACCTGGGTCGCCTGGCCCAGCAGGTCTTCGTGCGTCATCGGTGGCGCAACCGCCAGCCGGTAGACAGCACGACCAACGCGACCATGAGAGCTCCGACGGCAATCTCGATGTGAGCGACGGCGGCCGAGGTCACCGGATCGCTCGCCAGATCATGCGCGAGCGGTTCCAAGCAGAACGCCGCCGCAGTGACAATCGCGCCGGCCCACGCTGATGCGACGCGCCAGCGATGTCCGAACCAGCCGAACAGCGGACCGGTCACCACGGCACCGGCGAATACCCGCCACTCGCTGTACACGAAGCCGGTCACGCTCGCCCAGGTCAGATGGGCGTTCTCGATCGGGCTCAGCGTCATCAGGCCGTATCCGGCCAGAGCCGACGCGGTCGCGGCCACTCCCAGCAGGGCGCCGCGTTTGGGGTCGCGTTGCGTATAGCCGGCGATGAACGCGATCAGCAGCCACGGCGCGGAAAGCAGACTCGCCGGGGCGGCCCAGGACAGCGTGGGGAAGCTGCCGAGGTACTGGTCGGCGCCGCCGAACATCGCCGCGCAGGCGAGCACCGCGACGACAACCATGCGGCAGATCCTGCCAGCCATGCGGCGTACGGCTATCAGCCGGCCACCCTCGCGGCGCAAGTCGCAGACCGCTTCGGCGCACGCCCGAAAGGACACCTTCCGGTCACGATCCGGACGCCCGACGGCTCAGGCGTCGTTGCCAGGTACTGCCCCGGTGCATGATCACGACCATGATCGTCTTGAAACGGCTCCTCGTATCCTGCGCAAGCGCGTGCATCGCGGTATCTCTCGCCGGTTGCACGAGCTCGACGAGCGGCAGCGGCGCCACGCCGACGCCGTCCGGGACCACGAGCAAGGCGCCGGCCGAATCCGAACTGCAGCGCATCCTGCTGCGCTCGGCGGACTTGCCGTCCGGATGGAACAGCACGCCATATCAACGAAGTCACAACCGCGGCGACGCCGCCCGACAGCACAACCTTGTCAAATGCGTAGGGGGCCGCAACACCGAGCCCGACAAGATCACTGAGGTTCACTCGTCCGACTTCGAGCTCGGCACGGCGCGGATCTCATCGTCGGTGTCGAAGTACAAGGCACACAGTGACGTCGCGGCCGACGTCGCGATCTTGCACAGCCCGAAGGTAAGCGCCTGTACCAACCGGCTCCTCAAAGCCGAGTTCAGCGGATCGCTCCCGGGCGGGGCGACGCTTCGCGCCACGTCGATAAGGATCACGCCTAGATCAGGCCATGATCCGCGCAACGTCGTCGCCGTCGGCACCGGATCGGTCAAAGCAACTCTGAACGGGCGCTCGATCACGATCTACACGAACGTCGCGTTCATTGTCGGACGGCGACTCGAGAGCGAAGTTGACGCCACCGGCGTGGGGGCACGCGTTCCGGCATCGATCACGAGACGGATGGTTGCGATTGTCGCCCGCCGCACGGCGAACGCCTAGACGCTCAAGGACGGCGCGGGACGCCGGTCATTCGCGCGATGACCCCGTCGAACACTGCGGTGGGTGTCACCTTGTAGCTCGCCAACTGCAGCCGGCTGCCCGGATTCACGTAGTAGCGCGCTCGCGGCTTCGATGCGGTCAGCGCGCGCTCGATGCGGTCAACGACCTTGTCGGGCGCGACGGCCAGCCGCTGCATCATCTTGATGACGCGCGGCGTGTTCGCAAGATGGCCCGCGTAGAGCGTGCGCGTCTTCGGGTCGAGGGCCGCCAGCGTGACGGCGTGCTGTTCCGGGGCGTTGCCCCACAGATCGGTCGCCACCGGCCCCGGCTCGACGAGGACGACCTTGATCCGCCAAGGCCGCAGTTCCACGCGTAACGCGTCAGCAATGCCCTCGAGGGCGTACTTCGATGCGTTGTAGGCGCCGGTCATCGGCGTCGAGATGCGCCCGCTGATCGAGGAGGTGAACACGATCCGTCCCCGGCTGCGCCGCAGCGCAGGCAGCAGCCTCTGGGTCACCGCAACCTGCCCGAAGACGTTCACCTCGAACTGGCGCCGCAGCGCCTCGAGGTCGAGTCCTTCTACCGGCCCATCCAGCACGTAGCCGGCGTTGTTGACGAGCGCGTCCAGGCCACCGGCCACGACCTCGTCCAAGCGCGCCACGTCCGCAGCCGAGGCCACATCGAGGACGACGGGCGCGAGGCGCCCACCACCGGCCGCGGCGCGCAACGATTCGCCGTCCGCAGCGTTGCGAACGCCGGCGACGACGTCCCATCCGCCGCCGGCCAGCCGCAGCGCGGTGGCGCGGCCGATTCCGCGGGAAGCTCCGGTGATGAGAACGCGTGGCATGCCGCGATGCAACACGGGTCGTGGCACCGCCGTCAAACCAGCCGGACGCATCGCGACCGGGTTAGGGCCGAACAACCGATGGGCAGGCTGAAATCCTGAACCGTTCACGTCGGCCAGCACAGGAGTGTCATGGACAGCGAGCAGGACGCAGACAACGAGCACGACACCGAGACCGACACCGAGACCGACAACAAGAGCGACACCGAGCCAGCCGACGACACCGACAGCAACACCGATTCGGATAGCAAGGACGACGACGACGGGCAGACCTACGTCGATCGGTCGAAGATCGATTTCGAT
This sequence comes from uncultured Actinomycetota bacterium, assembly GCA_963794885.1. GTDB lineage: Bacteria > Actinomycetota > Actinomycetes > Mycobacteriales > Jatrophihabitantaceae > RYN-133. The sequence goes on along the minus strand of CAWCFH010000001.1, from coordinate 348,746 downwards.
CCGGACGACGGCCTGCTGACCGGGACGGCGATCGACGGCACCAGCGAGATCCCCGGCTCGGAGAACGCCGAGGACAAGAACGGCGACGCGGACGAGACCGACCAGGGCGACGATGAGGACGACGGCGAAGACGACGAGGACAAGTAGCTCTACAGTCGCCGCATGAGCCTTCCACCGCCCGGACCGGACAGCACCGCAGTCGTCACCGGAGCATCGTCGGGGATCGGCGAGCAATTCGCGCGCGAACTGGCCCGCCGCGGCCATCACGTCACCCTCGTCGCCCGCACGACCGACAAGCTGCAAAAGCTCGCCGACGAGTTGAGCAGCCACCGGCGCCGACGTCCTACCCGCCGATCTCGCCGATCACGACGTCCGGGCCAACTTGCTCGGCAGGCTCAACCGCACGCCGGACATCCTGATCAACAACGCCGGATTCTCGACCCTCGGTCCGGTCGCCAAGGCCGATCCTGCCAACGAGATCAGGATGCTCGAGGTCGACGTCGTCGCGGTCGCCGACCTGTGCAGCCGGTTCGTACCGGGCATGGTGCAGCGCAAGCGCGGGGCGGTCCTGAACGTCGCGTCGACAGCGGCGTTCCAGCCGCTACCGGGACAGGCGGGCTATGCCGCAGCCAAGTCGTTCGTGCTGAGCTACACACAGAGCCTGGCCGGCGAGTTGCGTGGCACCGGAGTCACCGCGACGGTGCTGTGCCCCGGCCCGGTCGACACGAACTTCGCCGACACCGCCGGCTTCACGCCCGAGGAAGCGGCGACGACGTTGCCGAGTTTCATGTGGGAATCGGCCGAAGTGGTAGCCCGGTGCGGCGTCGACGGTCTGGCCCGCGGCCGGATGGTCGCCATTCCGGGCGTGGCCAACCGGGTCGCCGCGCGGTTCGCGTGGCTGTCACCGCGCAGCGTGCTGGTGCCGCTACTGGCCAGCCGTCATCCCGGCTTGCGCTGAGGCGACGGCTCGTCTGCGTGCCGGTTCGGCAACGGCGCGCGCCGCGGGTTCATCCACCCAAGTAGGACTTCCGAGGCCGACCGGTGCACGTGCTCGGGTTCCGGTGCGGGCGGAGCATCCGCGACCGGCGGCTCAGCGACCGCCTGGGCGGGATATTCATGTCTGAACTCAGGATGATCGTGCCAGCAGTGATCGTCGAGCTCGGTCTTCCAGTCGAAGCGAAGCTCGCACTTCGGGCACTGGTGGATCGTCATGGTCGACTCCCTCGCCGCGCTCGGTGAGGTGCGCAGCAATTCCAGGTTAGACCTCGGCGAACTGCGGGGTGACGTGTGAATTCACTGTGCCCTCGGCGGCAGCACGGCGGGCGAACTCGATGAGCCCGTCGATCTGGCGCGGCCCGAGCGAGAAGTCCAGCGTGCGGAAATAGGTCGCCAAAGTGGCCGCATCGAAGATCTCCCAGCGCGCGGCGGTTGCCGCGACCTCGTCGACATGGGCAAGCGCATCGTCGCGGCTGCGCACGAACGCGGCGTGCACGTCCTTCACCAGACCGGGGTTCGCCGCGGCGTACGAGCGCCGCGCCGCCCAGACGGCGAACACCATCGGCAGGCCGGTCCAGTCCTTCCAGACCGCGCCCGAGGTCGTGCACGTCGAGCCCGCGCCGCGGTGCGTCGTACGTCGCGCGCAACGCAGCATCGCCGATCAGCACGGCGGCGTCGGCCTCGAGCAGCATCGAGGTGAGATCCGGCGGGCAGACGAAGTAGTCGGGACGGACGCCGTGCACCTCGGCCAGCCACATCCGCGCCAGCAGCACCGAGGTGCGTGAGGTCGAGCCGAGGGCGACCCGCCGACCGTCCAGCTCGGCGAGCGGCACCTGCGAGACCAGGTTGACCGAGAGCACCGGCCCGTCCGAGCCGACCGCGACATCGGGCAGCAGCACGAGATCGTCGGCGTGCCGCAGGTACTCGACGAGCGAGATCGGGCCGATGTCGAGGTCGCCTGCGACGAGCATGTCGTTGAGCCGGTCCGGGGTGTCCTTGGTGAGATCGACGTCGAGCAACGCGCCGGAACGAACGAGTCCCCAGTAGATCGGCAGGCAGTTCAAGAACTGGATGTGCCCGACTCTGGGCCGCTCCTGCGATGCCACGAATCCACGGTACGGACCTCTTCCCATCGTCAAGCGTCCGGGGCAGAGTTCGCACATGGACATCGAGCTGGCCAAGAACCTCATCACCCGCGTCAACATCGGCGACAGCTTGACCCGCACGGCGGCGCGGCTGCCCGACAAGCTCGCGGTCGTCGACGGCGATCGGCACTGGACCTACGCCGAGCTCAATCGGCGGGTGAACCGGGTCGCGCACGGGCTACATGCGCGCGGCTACCGGCGCGGCGACGCGCTCGCGCTCGCGTCCGGCAACAGCTGCGAGTTCCTCGTCACCTACTACGCGTGCGCGAAGCTCGGCCTGGTCTGCGTGCCGATGAACCTCGGCTGGCGCGCGGACGAGATCGCCTACGTGCTCGACCACTCCGAATCGGTCGGGCATCGTCGTCGAGGCGCAGCTGGTCGCGCTGGTCACGCCGGCGGTCGAGAAGGTGCCGGCGGTCCGCGACGTGATCGTCGCCTACGGCACGGACGGCCAGTACGAGCAAGGCCTGCCCGATCGCGACTGGCTGACCTTCGCCGACCTGCACGCCGACGACGACAGCGAGCCCGAAGAGCACGTCGACGACCGCGACGCGATCAGCTACCTGTACACCAGCGGCACGACGTCGTTCCCGAAGGGCGTGGTCGGCAGCCACACCGCGATCTATCTCGAATCGCTCATGGTCGCCGCCGAGACCGGCATGAACGACAGCGACCGGATCGCCGCGCTGATGCCGCTGTTCCACACCGCGCAGCTCAACGGCTTCGGCACGCCGGCGGTGATGATGGGCGCGACGCAGTTCCTGATGCGCGGCTTCGATCCCGATGCGCTGCTCGACCTGATCGAGCGCGAGCACATCACGCGCGTGTTCGCGCTGCCGATGATGTGGCGGGTGCTGGTCGAGCATCCCTCGATCGGGCAACGGGATCTGTCGTCGCTGCGCAAGGCGGCCTACGCGATGGCGCCGATGCCTGACGCGCTGTTGCGCCGCTGCCTCGACGAGTTCAAGTGCGACTTCTACCTCGCATTCGGGCAGACCGAGATGAGCCCGGTGACGACCTTCTTCCGGCCCGAGCACCAGCTCTCGCACGCCGGCGCGGTCGGCACGCAGGTCGTCAACGTGCAGATCGCGATCATGGACGCCGACGGCAAGCTGCTGCCGCGCGGCGAGGAGGGCGAGATCGTCTACCGCGGCCCGCAGGCGCTGAACGGCTACCTGAAGAACCCGGACGCGACCGCCGAGGCGTTCGCGCACGGCTGGTTCCACTCCGGCGACGCCGGCTACCTCGCCGACGACGGCATGCTCTGGTTCAGCGATCGGTACAAGGACGTCATCAAGTCCGGCGGCGAGAACGTCGCGTCGATCGAGGTCGAGAAGGCGCTGTACGCGGCCGACGACGACATCGCCGAGGTCGCGGTCGATCGGCCTGCCGCACCCGCGCTGGATCGAGGCGATCACCGCGGTCATCGTCCCCAAGCCGGGCACCACGCCGGACGAGCAGGCGATCATCGCGAACATGAAGCAGCCAGCTCGCCGGGTTCAAGACGCCGAAGGCGGTGATCGTCGTCGACGAGCTGCCGAAGACCTCGACGGGCAAGATTCAGAAGAACGTGGTGCGCAAGCAGTTCGCCGACTACTACGAGCACCACTCGACTGAGTAGCGTCGGACGGGTGGACGACCTCGCGCTGGCCGCCGCGCTCGTCCGCGACGCCGGCCAGCTCGCGGCCCGCATGCTGCGCGACGGCCTGCGCACCCAGCACAAGACCTCGATGTCCGACGTCGTGTCCGCGGCCGATCACGCGGCCGAGGAACTCATCGCCGACCCGGCTGCGCGCCGAACGTCCCGACGACGGCGTGGTCGGCGAGGAGGGCACGTCGCGTGTCCGGCGCGCGCACCTGGTTCGTCGACCCGGTCGACGGCACGTACAACTTCCTGTCCGGGCTGCCGGTGTGGTGCTCGGCGATCGCGCTCGCCGACGGCGACGGGCGCGTTGCTCGGCGCGGTCTACCAGCCGACCGCGGACGAGCTGTGGCTCGGCGGCCGCGAGCACCCGACGACGCTCAACGGCACGGCCGTCGCGCCGCTGGCCGACCGGCCGCTCGCGCAGGTCTCGCATCGCGAGCTACCTGCACCCGACGACGCTGCCCGACGACAGCGTGCGCGTCCCGCTGCTGCGCGCGGTGCAGGGCGCGGCGACGCGTGCGCATGCTCGGGTCGGGATCGATCGAGCTGGCCTCGGTCGCGGCCGGACGGCTCGGCGCGCTGGGTGCAGATCGACTCGCTGCCCTGGGACTGGCTGCCCGGCGCGCGCTCGTCCGCGGCGGCCGGCGGCGTCGCCGAGGTGTTCGAGGCGCACGGCCATCGCTGGCACGTCGCCGGGTCACGCGCAGGTGGTCGACGAGATCGCCGAGCTCGGTGTCTGTCGGCGGACTGACCGCTCAGCTGTCGTGCGTGATCCGGGTCGAGCCGGGCGTCCAGCTCGGCGCCGAGCGGTTCGGTGCGCCTCGACGCGCTGCTCGATGTTCCGGGCGACCCGTCGCGCGGACCGGCCAGCAGCACGAGCGACAGCGGGACCGACAGCACGAGCGCGACGCAGCGCGGCGAGCAGCCCGCCCAGCCCGACGAGCAGCAGCAAGCCCCACAGCGCGAAGAACATGCCGAAGCGCAGGACCGTGTAGAGCCACAGCGAGCCCATCCAGTCGCGGAAGCTCGGCGCTCGGGGGTCGGTTCGTCGGTGGCGGCGGGCTGGTCGGTCACGGCTCCGAGCCTACCTATGCCCAGATGGGCTGCGGCTCGGCGCGGCGCTCGGCCAGCGGCACCGGGGCCGTCGTACTCGCGGATCACCTCGTAGCGGGTGTTGCGCTCCATCGGGCGGAACCCGGCGTCGCGGATGAGCGTGAGCAGGTCGTCGCGGGTCAGCTTGTCCGGCGTGCCGAAGCCGTCGGCGTCGTGGGTGATCTTGTACTCGACCACCGAGCCGTCCATGTCGTCCGCGCCGTAGTTCAGCGCGAGCTGCGAGGTCGACAGGCCGTGCATCACCCAGAACACCTTGACGTGCGGGAAGTTGTCGAGCATCAGCCGCGACACCGCGAACGTCTTGCAGGACGTCGGCCGGCTGCGCCATCGGCAGGTGCGAGAGCCGGTTGTTGTCGTTGTGGAAGCGCAGCGGGATGAACACCTGGAAGCCGCCGGTCTCGTCCTGCAGCTCGCGCAGCCGCAGCACGTGGTCGACGCGGTGCCGCGGCTCCTCGATGTGGCCGTAGAGCATCGTCGCCGGCGTGCGCAGCCCCTTGCTGTGCGCGAGGCGGTGGATGCGCGACCAGTCCTCCCAGTGCGTCTTGTGGTCGACGATCTGCTTGCGCACGTCCCAGTCGAAGATCTCCGCGCCGCCGCCGGTGAGCGACTCGAGGCCGGCGTCGATCAGCTCGTCGAGGATCTCGTCGGCGGACAGCCCGCTGATCTCCTCGAAGCAGTGCACCTCGGTCGCGGTGAAGCACTTGAGCGCGACCTCGCGGCAGCGCCGCCTTCAGCTCGCGCAGCACGCGCGGGTAGTACTTCCACGGCAGCGTCGGGTGCAGGCCGTTGACGATGTGCAGTTCGGTGAGCCCGTCGTCCTTCATCGCCAGCGCCTTCTCGACGGCCTCCTCGACGCGCATCGTGTACGCGTCCTTCTGGCCGGGCTTGCGCTGGAAGCTGCAGTACGCGCACGACGCGGTGCACACGTTGGTCAGGTTGAGGTGCCGGTTGACGTTGAAGAAGACCGTGTCGCCGTTCTTCGCGGTGCGGACGCCGTGCGCCAGGCCGCCGAGCCAGGCCAGGTCGTCGCTGGCGTAGAGATCCTCGCCGTCCTGCCGGGTGAGCCGCTCGCCGGCGGCGACCTTCTCGGTCAGTTCGGCCTTGCGGGACGTCGCTCAACGGCATGGGCCGAGGGTACGGGCGCGCTGCCGCGCGGTCCGGCGGGCGCGACTCGTGCCGAGTCCGGATCGGGTTGACAGCGCTAACTTATCGCCGCTAACTTAGCGCTGTTCGCCGAACTGCACAGGAGGCCGACCATGCTGACCCGCCTCGCCAACCTCGGCATCCGCGCCCCGCGCCGCGTGCTCGGTCTGGCGCGGGCTGCTGCTCGTCCTCGCCGCGGTCTACGGCGTCTCGGCGGCCAGCCACCTGACCTCCGGCGGCTTCTACGACCCCAAGTCGCCGTCGAGCCAGGCCGCGCGACCTGCTGCAGACGACGTTCAACGCCGGCGACCGCGAACCTGCTCCTCGAGGTCACCTCGCCGCGACGGCGCGAACAGCAGCGCGCGCCCGCGCGACCGGCCTGCGACGTCGTCAACGCAGTCAGCACGGCCGCCGTACACCAGCCAGGTGCACTCGTACTGGACGGCGCCGCGCGCAGCAGGCCAGCGCGCTGGTCAGCAAGGACGGCAAGTCGGCGCTCGTCGTCGCCCGCGTCGCCGGCAACGACAGCACCGCACCCAAGCGGGCGGCCGACATCACCGCGGCCGCTGACCGGCACGCACGACGGCGTCACCGTCATCGCCGGCGGCCTGGGCGATCGCCTTCAACCAGGTCAACGACCAGACCAAGAACGACCTCGCCAAGGCCGAGGCGATCGCCATCCCGCTCACCGTGATCGCGCTGATCTGGGTCTTCGGCAGCTTCATCGCCGCGCTGCTGCCGCTCGCCGTCGGGCTGTCGTCGATCATCGGCACGATGGCGATCCTGCGCGGGCTCGCCGTCGCTCACCGACGTGTCGATCTACGCGCTGAACATGACGACGGCGATGGGCCTGGCGCTGGCCATCGACTACAGCCTGTTCGTCGTCAGCCGCTACCGCGAGGAGATCCGCAACGGCGCCGCGCCCGACGACGCGGTGCGCCGCACCATGCAGACCGCCGGGCGCACGGTGCTGTTCTCCGCGCTGACCGTCGGGCTGTCGCTCGCCGCGCTGCTGGTGTTCCCGGTCTACTTCCTGCGCTCGTTCGCCTACGCCGGCATCGCGGTCGTCGCGCTGGCGACGCTGGCCGCCCTGCGTCCTGCTGCCGGCGCTGCTGACGCTGCTCGGCGCGCGGGTCGACGCGCTCGACCTGCGCGTGTTCGTGCGCCGCGCTGTTCCGCCGCCCGCCGCCGATCGTCAAGCCGGTCGAGCAGACGTTCTGGTACCGCTTCGCCAACGGCGGTCATGCGGCGCGCGCTGCCGGTCGGCCTGCTCGTCACCGCGGTGCTCGTCGCGCTCGGCCTGCCGTTCCTGCACGCCACGTTCGGCTACCCGGACGATCGCGTGCTGCCGCACTCGGCGTCGGCGCACCAGGTCGGCGACGACCTGCGCACCCGGTTCGCGGCCAACGCCGCGTCGACGATCTCGATCGTCGCGACCGACATCTCGGCCGCGCCCGTCCGCCGATCGGCGGCTACGCCGCCGCGCTGTCGCAGGTTCCCGGGCGTGACGTCGGTGTCCTCGGCGGCCGGCACGTTCGCCGACGGCAGCTCGGTCGCTGCGCCGGATCGCCGGCGATGCGGTCGGGCAACGCGACCTACCTCGACGTGCACACCGACGCCGACGCCGCAGTCGGACGCCGGCAAAGGCGCTGCTCGATCGGGTCGAGGCGGTCCAGGCGCCGTGGCCGGTGCAGTTCACCGGCCAGACCGCGGTGAACCACGACAGCCTGGCCGCGCTGGGCAGTGCGCTGCCGTTCGCGCTCGCTCCTGATCGCGCTGGCGACGTTCATCGTGCTGTTCCTGTTCACCGGCAGCGTGGTGCTGCCGCTCAAGGCGCTGGTGCTCAACACGCTGTCGCTGTCGGCGACGTTCGGCGCGATGGTGTGGATCTTCCAGGAGGGCCACTTCGGCTCGCTGTTCAACGACCTGACCACGACCGGCTACCTCGTGCCGACGATGCCGCCGCTGATGTTCTGCCTGGCGTTCGGCCTGTCGATGGACTACGAGGTGTTCCTGCTCTCGCGCATCCGCGAGGCGTGGCTGGCTTCGGGCCGCACCTCGGCCGACAACACGCACGCGGTCGCGCTCGGCCTGGGCCGCACCGGGCGGATCGTCACCGCCGCGGCGCTGCTGATGGCGATCGTGTTCGCCGCCATGGCAGGCTCGAAGGTGTCGTTCATGATGCTGTTCGGGACGGGGCTGACGCTGGCCGTGGTGATGGACGCGACCGTCGTGCGCGGCATCCTCGTGCCCGCGTTCATGCGGCTCGCCGGGCGGTGGAACTGGTGGGCGCCGCGCCCGCTCGCCCGGCTGCACGGCAGGATCGGCCTGCACGAGGGTCCGTCCGCTCCGACTGGTCGCAGAAGGAACCGGTGACGCGTTGATGACGCAACGACGACGGCGGCGCGCTCCGCGCGGCTCGGGCGAGCAGCTGCGCGACGAGATCATCATCGCGGCGAAGAAGCTGCTCGCCGAGGCGGCCGGCGCCGACGACGTCTCGATCCGCGCGGTCGCCGACGCGGTGGGCGTGACCCCGCCGTCGATCTACCTGCACTTCGCCGACAAGAACGAACTGCTCGGCGCCGTCGTCGCCGACGTGTTCCGCGAGCTCGACGACGCGATGCTCGCCGGCGCGGCGCGATGCGAGACACTCCGCTCGGCCGGCTGCGCGCGTTCGGCCTGGCCTACGTCCGGTTCGCGGTCGCGCATCCCGAGCACTACCGGCTCGCGGCGATGGACCCGTGCCCGACGCCGAACGTCGAGGTCGACGAGGTGCTGCGCTCGTCGGCGTTCGAGCACTTCAACGCGACCGTCGTCGAGTGCATCGAGGCCGGCATCTTCGCCGGCGGCGACCCGCTGCCGATCACGTTCGACCTGTGGGCGGCCGCGCACGGCGTGGCCTCGTTGATGATCGCCAAGCCGTACCTGCCGTGGGGCAACGTCGACGAGTTCGCCGACCGCGTGCTCTGTGCGCCGCTGCAGGGCACGCGGTGGCGACCCTGATCGACGAGCCGCTGACACCTGAGACGATGACGGAATGGATCGCCGCCCAGCGCAAGGCCCAGCGGCGGCGCGCAACCCGTTGACCTCGCTGCGCCGGCTGCTCCCCCGCGAGCTGCACGACTCCGACCGGCCGAGCGCGACCGCGCAGGCGGTCACGCTGTACCGCGCACTCGAACTGCGTCGCCCGGTGCGCAGCGCATCGTCAGCGACCAGTACGCGCCGCTGTTCCTGACGGCTGGCACGCGCGCCTTGTTGCGCCCGCTCGCACTGGCGACACCGCTGCGCGACCTCGCGGCGCAACACGACCTCGGCGGGCTGTCGGCGTACGTGCTGTGCCGGCACCGCTTCATCGACGAGCACCTGCTGCGCGCGCTCGACGACGGCGTCGAGCAGGTGCTGATCCTCGGCGCCGGCTACGACAGCCGGGCGTACCGGTTCGCCGACCGAGCTGGCCGGCCGTCCGGTGTACGAGGTCGACCTGCCGCCGCTGTCGCGGCGCAAGGCCGCGATCGTCGCGGCGCATCCGACCGAGTTCGGGTCGGGCTCGATCCGCGGGTCGAGATCGACTTCCGCACCCAGTCGCTGACCGAACGGCTCGACACAGCCGGCTTCGCGCGCGGCAAGCGGACCTTCGTCGTGTGGGAGGGCGTCGTCCCGTATCTCGACAGCGCGGCGGTCGACGCGACGCTCGCCGCGCTCGCCGCGTGTGCGGCGCCGGCTCGACGCTCGCGCTGGATCTGTGGGACGGCACGGGCGGACCCGGCCCGCTGGCACCGCTGCGGCGGCTCGGTGCGCAGGCCATCGCGCTGATCGGCGAGCCGGTGACGTTCGGCGTCGCGCCGGCTGCGGTGTCCGAGCTGCTCGGGGCGCACGGCTTCGGCGTGATCGACCTGGCCGACGCCGCCGAGCTGACCGAGCGGTACGCCACCGCCGGCCGGCATCGTTCGAGTCGCTCTACGTCCTCGCCGCCGAACTGTTGCCCGGCGCGAGGTGACGATCAGGATCTGAGCCGGCTAGTGCAGGCGGTCTTCGAACTTCGTCGACAGGACGACGGTCGTGCGGGTGCGCGCGATGCCGGGCACCGCGTTGAGCGCGCGGATCACGTGCTCGAGCCCGCCCATGTCCGGGCTGGACACCTTGACGACGAACGTCTCCTCGCCGGCGACGAACCAGCAGTCCTCCACCTCGGGCAGCGCGGCCAGATCGGTGGCGACCTGCTCGGTGTCGGCGTCGTCGGTGATGAAGATGCCGATCAATGCGTTCATCGACTTGCCGAGCGCCCCGGGATCGATCGCCGCGTGATAGCCGGTGATCACGCCGGACGCCTCGAGCTTGTTGACGCGCTCGTGCACTGCGGGCGCGCTGAGGCCGACCGTGCCGGGCGAGTTCGGCATAGGTGGCCCGCGCGTTGCCGCGCAGCGCGGCGAGCAACCGCCGGTCGACGTCGTCCATCGTCACCGCCGCGCGCTGCCCAGCTCGCCGGTCCAGCGGGTGATCAGGTCGTGCTCCACGCCGATGACGTCGAGCACCTTCGCCGCGACGAAGTCGACGAGCTGCTGCACCGACTTCGGCGCGCTGTAGAAGCCCGGGCTGGCCGGCATGACGACCGCGCCGGCGTCATGCAAGGCCAGCAGGTGCTGCAGCGTCGACCGGGTGTACGGCGTCTCGCGGGGCACGACGACGAGCGGGCGGCGCTCCTTGAGCGTCACGTCGGCGGCGCGCTGCAGGAGATCCTTCGACAGGCCGATCGCGATGCCGGCCACCGCGGCGGTCGATGCCGGCACGACGACCATGCCGTGCGTCGGGTACGACCCGCTGGACGGGCCCGCCGCGAGATCACCCGGGCTCCAGTGCCTGACATCGCCGCCGATGTCGCGCTCGAGCCAGGAGGCCAGGTCGTCGCGCCAGTGGCCGTCCCGGAACGACAGACCGACCTCGTCGAGCAACGTCAACCGAGCGGCGCGCGAGACGACGAGATCGATCGGCAGTCCCGCATCGAGCAGCCCGGTGAGCACGGCACGCGCATACGGTGTGCCGGACGCCCCGGAAACCCCGACCAGCCACGGAACGCGCGTCATCGGGTCAACCCGTTTGCGACCAGGTCAGCGAGCGCGAACCCGAACAGGCCGATGCCGATGACTCCGTTCGCGGTGAAGAACGCGCGGTTCACCCGGGACAGATCGTCATGGCGGACGATCGCGTGTTCGTAGATCAGCACCGCGCCGGTGAGCACGACACCCGTCCACCACAGCGCGCCCAGGCCGGCCGCGACACCGAACCACACGAAGCATCCGAGGGTCACTGCATGCACGACCGACGAGGCGCGCAATGCCGCGGCGACACCGAACCGGGCGGGAAAGGACCGCGAGCCGATCCGGCGATCGATCTCGGCGTCCTGGCACGAGTAGATGAGGTCGAACCCGCCGATCCAGGTGCCGACCGCGATACCGAGTGCTACCGGCGCCCAGCCCACATGGTTCGTGACCGCAAGCCACGCACCGACCGGCGCGACGAACTGCGCCAGCGCGAGCAACACCTGCGGAAAGTCGGTGAACCGCTTGCCGTACGAGTAGAGCACGAGCACGAAGACCGCGATCGGCGCGAGCGCCAGGCACAACCACGACAGCGCCGCGGCGGATGCCAGGAAGACGACCAGCGCGATGAGCGTGCCCACCCACGCCGAGCGGACGGTCAGCTCGCCGGTGATCAGCTCGCGCCGCGCGGTGCGCGGGTTCAGCGCGTCGAAACGCCGATCGAGGATGCGGTTCGCCGACATCGCGACCGTGCGCGCCGAGACCATCGCGACGGTGATCAACAGCAATTGCGCCCAGTGCACCGATCGCGTCTGCTGCCACATCGCGGTCAACGCGGCGATGTATGCGAACGGCAGCGCGAACACCGAGTGCTCGATCATCACCAGCGACAGGAACGCGCGCACGCGCGACCGTGGCTGCGGAGCGGCGATCGCGGTCACCCGGTCAGTCTGCCAGCCGCTCCGATCGGGGAGACTTGTGTGGCCGGCAGCCACCCAAGTCTCCCCGATCGGCGGCTAGAACCCGTATTCGCGCCAGCGCCGCTCGACGGTTGCCAGCGTCTCGGGATCGAGCACGCATTCCGTCGGCCAGCCGCCGTCGCGGCGATAGCCCTCGGTCGGCAGCTTCGCGGTCGCGTCGATGCCCAGCTTGCCGCCGAAGAACTGCTCGTAGGACGCGTGGTCGAGATGGTCGACCGGGCCGATCGAGTGCAGCGCGTCGTGCGCGTAGTCGACGTTGCCGAACGCGCGCCAAGCCACTTCCGCGTAGTCGTGCACGTTGCAGTCGGCATCGACCACGACGATCAGCTTCGACAGCGACAGCAGGCCGGCGCCCCAGATCGCGTTCATCACCTTCTGCGCATGCTTGGGGAACCGCTTCTCGATCGACACGATCACGCAGTTGTGGAACACGCCCGCCTCGGGCAGGTCGTAGTCGACGATCTCCGGGATCATCGTGCGGATCAGCGGCAGGAAGATCCGTTCGGTCGCCTTCCCGATCGGCCCGTCCTCCTGTGGTGGACGGCCGACGATGATCGACTGGTAGAGCGGATCGGCCCGCATGGTCATCGTCTCGACGCGGACGAACGGGAACGGCTCGACCGGCGTGTAGAAGCCGGTGTGATCGCCGAACGGTCCTTCCGGCAGCCGCGAGCCGGGCTCGACCCAGCCTTCGAGCACGATCTGCGCAGCGGCCGGAACCTGCAACGGGACGGACACGCAGTCGACCATGTCCACGCGCTCGCGCTGCACGAACCCGGCGAACAGGTACTCGTCGATGTCGGCGGGCAGCGGGGCCGACGCCGCGTAGGTCACCGCGGGCGGGCAGCCGAAGGCGATCGCGACCGGCAACCGCTCACCGCGCCGCTCGCGCGATCGCCGCGTGCGAGGTCGAGTCCTTGTGGATCTGCCAGTGCAGGCTGACCGTTCGCGAATCCTGCTGCTGCAGGCGGTACATGCCGAGGTTGCGCGCGCCGGTCTCCGGATGCTTGGTGTGCGTCAGCCCGAGATTGAGGAACACCCCGCCGTCCTCTGGCCAGGCCTTGATCCCGGGCAGGGCATCCAGATCCACCTCGTCGCCGCGCAGGACGACCTCCTGGCACGGTGCCGATCTTCACCCGCCGGGGCGGAACGGCGCGCAACTGGCCGACCTTGGCCAGCGCGTCCTTGAGGCCACCGACCCCGCGCGGCAGCTCCGGCTTGAGCAGGTCGGCGATGCGGGCGCCGATCTCGTCCAGATCGGCGACCCCGAGCGCCCGCGCCATCCGGCGCTGGGTGCCGAATGCGTTGATGAGCAAGGGCATTCGTCCCCGTGCTGGGTTCTCGAACAGCAACGCCGGACCGCCTTCGCGAACCACCCGCTGCACGATCCCGGTGACCTCGAGATGCGGGTCGACTCGAGCGCTGACGCGCTTCAGATCGCCGTCGCGTTCGAGCGCGGCGACGAATTCCTGTAGATCGCTGAAGGCCACGCCCTCAGTATTGTCCCTGGGTTTGCCGGTACCGTCGCGCGCATGGTGCAGGTGTTGCTGGTCGAGGACGACGCGGCAATTCGCACTGCGCTGACCCGTGCGCTGCGCGAGCAGGGCCACAGCGTCACGGCGATCGCCTCGGGGATGCCGGCGCTGACCGCGGCGGTCGAGCAGAAGCCGGACGTGATCCTGCTCGACCTCGGGCTGCCGGACGTCGACGGCGCGGATGTCCTGTCGATGCTGCGCTCGGTGAGCGACATCCCGGTGATCGTCGCCACGGCACGCGACGACGAGGCCGAGATGGTGCGGGTGCTCGACATCGGCGCGGACGACTACGTGATCAAGCCGTTCACCGCCGGCCAGCTCAACGCGCGCATCCGCGCCGTGCTGCGCCGGATGGGCCGCACCGACGAGGATCCGGTGATCACCATCGGCGGGCTGGTGATCGACACCCGCAGCTACGAGGTCACGGTGGACGGGCGTCAGGTCGAGCTGGCGCGCAAGGAGTTCGAGCTGCTGCTGGCGCTGGCCCGCCGGGCCGGCGAGGTCGTCACCAAGCGCGACCTGCTCAGCGAGGTGTGGCAGCAGGCCTGGGGTGGCTCCGACCGCACCGTCGACGTCCACCTGTCGTGGCTGCGCCGCAAGCTCGGCGAGACGGCCGCCGCGCCGCGCTACCTGCACAGCGTCCGCGGTGTCGGCGTGCGATTGATGGCGCCGCCGCCATGAGGAAGACGAATCCTGCTGCTCGTCGTGGGCATGACGACGCTGGTCGTGCTTGGCGTTCGCGATCCCGATCGCGTTCCTCGTCCGCACTGCGGTCGGCCAGCAAGCTGACAACGAGGTCAAGAACCAGGCGCGCAACATCGCGCTCACCCTGCACAACGGCTCGTACACCGCGGCCCAGATCGCGACGATCGTGAAGACGCAAGTCACCGATTCCGGCCGCCCGGTCTCGGTCCAGTCCCCTACCGGCATCGTGATCGGCAGCACGCCGGGCGGCAGCGGGTTGCCGCCGCCCACCGGTCGGCCCAACGGCTCGGGCGGAGGGCTCCCGCCCGACGGTCAGGACGGGGATCAGGCCTTGCAACCCGCCGAGCTGCACCCGGTCAGCGGCGGTGAATTGGCAACTGCGGCCACGTCGACAGACGCGGGTGTGTACGTCGTGCGCGTCTACCTGTCCACCAGCGCCCGGTATCAAGGGGCCACCGGCTGGTACCCGCTGCTCGGCGGCGGCAGCCTCGGGTTGCTGCTGGTCGGCGTGGTCGCCGGAGAGGTGCTGACCCGCCGCATCACCCGTCCCCTCGTCAAGACAGCCGAAACGGCGCAGCAGCTCAGTGTGGGCGACACCGCGGCACGCGCGCCGACCGACGGCCCGCGCGAGGTCGCCGACGTCGGCAAGGCACTGAACCGGCTCGCCGACCGAATCGACGAGCTGATCGCCGAGGAGCGGGAAACCGTCGCCGACCTGTCCCATCGATTGCGCACCCCGCTGACCACGCTGCGCCTGGACGCCGAGGCGCTGCGTGACCCGGGCGAGGCAGAGCGGGTCGGCGGCCACGTCAGCGAGCTCGAGCGCACGCTGACCGCCGTCATCCATGCCGCGCGGCGGCCGCAGCGCGAGGGACGAATGCCGTCGTGCGATGCGACCTCAATCGTGAGCGAGCGGGTCGAGTTCTGGTCGGCGCTCACCGACGAGCAGGGGCGCACCAGCGATATTTCGCTGCCCGACGGTGCGTTGCCGGTGCGTGCCGCTGCGGGCGATCTGGCCGCGGCCGTCGACGCGTTGCTCGAGAATGTCGTCGCGCACACCCCGGAGGGAACGGCGTTCGCGGTCCGGCTGACGCGGACGGGCGACGGGCGCGCGGCTCGAGATCGCCGACGACGGGCCGGGAATCCCCGATGCGGCCGAGGTGCGTGGCCGCAGCGATCGCGGATCGACCGGCCTCGGACTCGACATCGCGCGGCGTTGTGCCGAATCCTCCGGCGGCTCGATGACCGTCGCCGATTCGCCGTCCGGCGGGGCCCTCGTCACGCTGAACCTAGGTGCTCCCTAACCAGATTTAGGACGGACTTGACTCGTTCGTGAGAAGGGCCTGACCCGCGACGCCGCATCGTTGGCGTCATGAACGAATCACCTTCAGCCAAGCGCCTACTGCGTCGCTCGCGGGCCGTCGGTATCACCGCCGCCGCAGCCGCATCCCTTGCCACGGTCGGGTTGATCGCCGGTGTCACGCATACCGCCACCACGGCGACCGGCTCGTCGACATCGTCCAGCAGCCAGACCACGACGAGTGGGTCCGGCTCCGGCGGCACCACCTCCAAGACCAAGTCGACAACGTCCACTTCGAAGACCAAGTCGACTTCGAAGTCCAAGTCCTCGGTCACCGCGCCAACCCAGGCGCAGCCGGCGCAGGGCGGGACACACGGATCATGAGCGCCACGCATGTCGCACGGGCGTGGAGCTGCACGGTCCGCCTGGTGGTCGACGATCCGGCCGCGCTGCGGCACGCCGCAGCCGACCTGCACGCCCTGCTCGATCGCGTCGACGTCGCAGCGAGCCGCTTCCGCACCGACTCCGCGCTCTCGTACGCGAACGCGCACGCCGGCCGTCCGGTGCCGGTGTCGCCGTTGCTCATCGACCTCGTCGGTGCCGCGCAAGAGGTCGCCGAGCACACCGGCGGCGCGGTCGACCCCACCGTCGGCCGCGCGATGGCCGTCCTCGGCTACGACCGCGACATCAGCGCCGTGGCCGAGGACGGACCGGCCGTCACAACGCGGGCCGGCACCCGAACCTGGCGCGACATCCGGCTGGTCCGGGCGGCTGGGCTGCTCACCGTCCCGGCCGCGACCCAGCTCGACCTGGGCGCAACGGCGAAGGCGTACACCGCCGACCTCGCCGCACAGACCCTCTCCCGCAGGTACGAGACCGCCGTTCTCGTCGAGCTCGGCGGCGACATCGCCGTCGCGGGGCACCGCCCCGACGGCTGGTGCGTACGCGTAGCCGAACGCGAGGGCGGCGAAGACGCGCTCGTCCTGCTGCACAGCGGCGGCCTGACCACCTCGACGACCACCGTACGACGGTGGCAGCGGGGCGGTCGGGCCGTCCACCACATCATCGATCCGCGCACCGGCGCACCGGCCGACGGACCGTGGCGAACGGCCACTGTCGCCGCTGCCGACGCGCTGTACGCCAATGCCGCGAGCACAGCGGCGATCGTGCTCGGCGATGACGCGATCGGCTGGCTCGACGCGAACGGCTACGCGGCCCGGCTCGTCGCACGCGACGGTGCCGTGCACACGACCGCCGGCTGGCCCGTGGCTGCGGAGGTGGCAGCAGCATGACCGAGCTCGCGAGGTCATCAACAGGCGCAGCACGCAGTCTGCGCCCGACGGAGGAGGGCGCATGACGATTTGGTACATCGCTCGTGGAGCGGGCCTGGCGGCCCTGCTGCTGCTGAGCGTGACGGTATGCATCGGCGCGTTGACCTCGGGGCGCGGCAGCGCCGCGAACCGAGTGGTCATGCAATACCTGCACCGCGTCACCGCGGCGCTCGGGCTCGGCGCGCTCGGGTTGCACATCATGGCGATCCTGGCCGACTCGTACGCCCACGTCGGATGGCGCGGCGCACTCGTGCCGTTCAGCGCCGGGTTCCGACCGCTGTGGGTCGGACTGGGCACGCTCGCCGTCTACACCTTCGTGCTCGTCACGATCATCGGGTTCGCCCGCGGCCGGATGGCCGCCACCAAGCTCGGCGCCGCGGTGTGGCGCGGCCTGCACGCTCTGGCCTACGCCGGCTGGGGCATGGCGATGCTGCACGGGCTCAAGTCCGGAACCGACAGCGGTGTCGGCTGGGTGCGCCTGCTGTACATCGCGTGCGGGACGGCCGTCCTGGGTTCGCTCGCGGTGCGCGTCGCACTCGAGCGCAGCCCGGGCCTGGTGCGCACCCCGCTGATCAGCAGGGCCGAACCGCCGTATCCGGACGGTTCGCGCATGTTGATCAAGGAAGGGGTGGCGCGATGACCGCCGCACTGGCCGTTGCCGCTCCATCGGTGGCGACGACGTGGTCGATCGGGCCGCCACGTGTTCTCGCTGGGCTCGACCGCTACCCCGCCCTCGACGCTCGAACGCATCTGGCCGTGCACGGCGCGCTGCCGAGCACCGACCTGCCCAAGCTGCTGGGGCTGCTCGACGCGTCCGGGATCGCCGGCCGCGGCGGCGCGGGCTTCCCGCTCGCGGCCAAGCTGCGCTCGATGGGCGGCGTTCGTCCAATCGTCGTGGTGAACGGCAGCGAGAGCGAGCCGGCGAGCCAGAAGGACCGCACGTTGCTGCGCCGCACCCCGCACCTGGTACTCGACGGCGCGCTCGCCGTCGCGTCGGCGGTGGGTGCGGCGTGGGTGATCGTCGCGGTGCATGACGCAGCGGCCTACGACGCGGTGCGGCGGGCCGTGCGCGAGCGCCCTGACGGTCGCCGGGTGCGTCGTCGAGCGGACGCCGCGGTGTTTTCGTCGCCGGCGAGGCCCGCACCCTGCTGCGGGTGCTCGAGGGCGGCCCCGCCCTGCCGCCCGGGCGCCGCGAGTTGCCGACCGAGCGCGGCCAGCTGGTGTCGAACGTCGAAACGTTCGCGCAGGTCGCCGTGCTGCTACGGCTCGGCGCGCGCCGCTTCGCCGAGACCGGTACCCGTGACGAGCCCGGCACCACGCTGCTGACCATCGGTGGTGCGGTCGGCCGTCCCGGCGTCGTCGAAGTCCCGATCGGCACGCCGCTCAGTATCGCGTTGCTCGCTGCGCACGCTGACGACGTCAGATTCGTCGTGACCGGTGGCTATCACGGCGCATGGCTGCCGGGTCATGTGGACGTGCCGATCTCGCGCGCAGCGCTGAAGCCAGCCGGCGGCGCGCTCGGTGCCGGAGTCGTCTTCGTCCTGGACGGTTCTACCTGCCCGCTCGGCGAGCTCAGCCGGGTCAGCCACTGGCTCGCCGCGCAGTCAGCGCGACAGTGCGGGCCGTGCCGATTCGGTCTGCCGTCCCTCGCCGCCGATGTCGCCGCGACGCTGCGCGGGCATCCCGCTGCGCTGATCAACGCCGCGCGGCACGCCGAGCTGGTCTCCGGGCGCGGCGCGTGTGCGCACCCCGACGGCGCGGTGCGGTTCATTCGCTCCGGGCTGGCCGTGCTTGGCGACGAGCTGAGCGCGCACCGCACCGGCGGGTGCGGTCGGCACGTCTTGGGCCAGCTCCCGATCGGAGGCATCAGATGAAACTCGAAATCGACTGGACCCGCTGCGACGGACATGGCTTGTGCGCGAGTTGTTGCCCGACCGAATCGCCATGGACGAATGGGGATTCCCGCTCATCAGGGATGCCGGCGTAGCGCGTAGGGAAGAGCGGCACATCCGTCGCGCGGTCGCCGTCTGCCCGGCTCTCGCGCTGCGCCTCGAACACAGATGATCGAAAGGACAACTGATTTGACCACCCTTGCCGAGGTGATCCCGGCGACGCCCGCCGGGTCCGCAACCGGGCGTCGTCGACGTCGAGATCGTCGTCCCCGTGTTCAACGAGGAGGACGATCTCGCGCCGAGCGTGCGACGGCTCAACGCGTTCCTGGACGAGCACTTCCCGTTCAGCTCGATCATCACGATCGCCGACAACGCATCGACCGACCGCACATGGCAGCGGCCACCGAGCTGGCCAGCTGCACTGCCGCGCGTGCGTGCCGTGCACCTCGACGCGAAAGGACGTGGCCGCGCGCTGCAACACGTCTGGGCGGTGAGCACCGCGCGCGTCGTCGCGTACATGGACGTCGACCTGTCCACCGACCTCAACGCGCTGCTGCCGCTGGTGGCGCCGTTGCTGTCCGGTCACAGCGATGTCGCGATCGGCAGCCGGCTGTCGCGTTCGGCGCGCGTGGTGCGCGGACCGAAGCGCGAGCTCATCTCGCGCAGCTACAACCTGCTGTTGCGCACCACGCTGCGTGCACGTTTCTCCGATGCGCAGTGCGGGTTCAAGGCGATGCGCGCCGACTGCGCGCGGGCATTGCTGCCGCACGTGCGCGACACCTCGTGGTTCTTCGACACCGAACTGCTCGTGCTCGCCGAGCGCAGCGGGCTGCGGATCGCCGAGGTGCCCGTCGACTGGACCGACGATCCGGACAGCCGGGTCGACATCGTGTCGACCGCGCTCGCCGATCTGCGCGGCGTCGCGCGGCTGGCCGGCTCGATGCTGCGCGGCGACCTGCCGGTCCGCGAACTGCGCGCCCAGCTCGGACGCGCGAGCGACGCGCCGGCATCGCTGCTGCGCCAGGCGATCCGCTTCGGGTTCGGTCGGTGTGCTGTCGACGCTTGCCTACCTGCTGCTGTTCCTGCTGTTCCGTGCGCCGCTCGGGGCGCAGGCGGCGAACCTGCTCGCGCTGCTGGTGACCGCGGTGGCCAACACCGCGGTCAACCGCCGGTTCACCTTCGGGGTGTCCGGGACGGGGCGCAGTGCGACATCAAGCGCAAGGCCTGCTCGTGTTCGCGCTCGGCCTGGCGCTGACCAGCGGCTCGCTGGCCTGCTCACGCTGCTCAGCGCGCATCCGGCCCGGCTGGTCGAGGTGGTCGTGCTGATCGCGGCCAACCTCGCCTCGACGGTGCTGCGCTTCGTCCTGCTCCGCGAATGGGTCTTCGCACGGAAAGGCAGCACTCGATGACCACGCCACCTCACCGCCGCACCACCACCTGGCGAGTGGTCGACGTCCGGTGCCGCAGTGGGCAGATCCAGACCGCACCACCCGTCGCCGACCAACCGACGCACCGCGACGGAGCGGGTCGCGCTCTGGCCGTCCTCCTCGTCGGCACCGCGGTGCTCTACCTGTGGGACCTCGGCGCATCGGGCTACGCGCAACGACTTCTACGCCGCGGCCGTGCAGGCCGGCACGAAGTCGTGGAAGGCGTTCTTCTTCGGCTCGCTCGACTCGGCCAACTTCATCACCGTCGACAAGCCGCCGGCGTCGCTGTGGCCGATGGAGTTGTCCGGACGGATCTTCGGCTTCTCGTCGTGGTCGATGCTGGCGCCGCAGGCGATCATGGGCGTGCTCTCGGTGTGGCTGCTCTACGCGACGGTGCGGCGCTGGTTCGGCGCCGACCGCCGGCCTGCTCGCCGGTGCGCTGCTCGCGATCACGCCGGTCGCCGTGCTGATGTTCCGGTTCAACAACCCGGACGCGCTGATGACGCTGCTCATCGTGCTGGCGGCGTACTGCGTCACCCGCGCACTCGAGCACGGCCGCGACGAAGTGGCTGCTGCTCGCCGGCGCTGTGATGGGTTTCTCCTTTCTGGCAAAGGGATTGCAGCCGTTCACCGTGCTACCTGCGCTCGCCCTCGCCTACCTCGTTGCCGCGCCGACCTCGCTCAAGCGCCGGCTGCTGCAGCTGCTCGGCGCCGGTGTCGCGCTCGTCGTCGGCTGCCGGCTGGTGGATCCTCGCGGTCGACCTGACCCCGGCAGCGGACCGTCCCGTACATCGGCGGTTCCGGCAACAACACCGCCCTCGGCCTCGCGTTCGGCTACAACGGCCTGTCGCGCATCACCGGCGGCAGCGGGCCGGGGGCGGCGGCGGCGCGAACTTCAGCGGCACCGCCGGGATCGGCCGGCTGTTCAACTCGCTCAACGGCGGCCAGATCGCCTGGCTGCTGCCGGCCGCGCTGATCGCCGTCGTCGCGCTGGCCGTCGCCGAGCGGACGGGCCGCCCGCACCGACCGCAGCCGAGCCGCGCTGATCATCTGGGGCGGCTGGCTGCTCGTCACCGGCGCGGTGTTGAGCTTCGCCAGCGGCATCATCCACACCTACTACACGGTCGAACTCGCCCCGGCGATCGCCGCGCTCGTCGCGATCGGCGCGGTGCCGCTGTGGCGCCGCCGCGCCGGACATGGCGGCTCGCGTCGCCCTCGCCGCCGGCGTGCTCGTCACCGGCTGGTGGAGCAAGGATCTGCTCGCACCGCAGCAGCGGCTGGCAGCCGTGGTTGGCCGGCACTCGTGCTCGTCGCCGGCGATCGTCGCCGCGCTCGCCCTGCTCGTGCCGCCGGGGCCGGCTGCGCGTCGCTCGGCGCGGTCGGCGTGATCGCTGCCGGTCTGATCGCGATCACGGGCGGCTCGGCCGCGTACGCGCTGAACACCGCGGCGACGCCGCACACCGGCTCGACGCCGTCGGCCGGCCCGGCGGTGAGCGGGGCCGGAGCGGTGGTTCGGCGGCGGGCCGGGCGGTGCGTTACCCGGCGGCGGCCGGCCGGCCGGCATTCCCGGCGGTGCACCCCGGCTCGGCCAGGGCGGCCCGCCCAGCGGGTTCACCCCGCCGTCCGGCAGCGGCGGCGCAACCCGCGGCGCAATCGGTGGCGCGATCGGCGGCCGCCGGCGGTCGCGGCGGACCGCCACGGCGAGCGCCGCCCTCGTCGCGCTGCTGAAGAACGCCGGCACGACCTGGTCGGCGGCGACGATCGGCTCGCAGTCAGCGGCGCCGCTGGAGCTGCAGTCGGGGACGGCCGTGATGGCCATCGGCGGCTTCAGCGGCTCCGACGCCGCGCCGACCCTGGCCCAGTTCAAGCAGCTCGTCGCCGCCGGCAAGATCCACTACTTCATCGGCGGCGGCCAGGGCGGCGGGCCGGGCGGCAGCGGCGGTCCAGCGCGATCACCAGCTGGGTGCAGTCGCACTTCTCGTCCACGCACCGTCGGCGGCACCACCGTCTACGACCTCACGAAAGCGACGTCCGTCATGACGCACCGACACCGTTCCGTCACCCCCGATCGGTGAGTGGCGCGAAACCGACCTGAGTGGCGCGATCTGTCGCGCCACTCGGCCAGAACGCGCCACTCGCCGACGACAGGGTGCGGACGGCTGCGGGCGCTGCTCGCGCGCTGCTGGTCGGCACCGCGCTGCTGTACCTGATCGGGCTGTCCGAGTCCGGCTGGGCGAACCAGTACTACTCGGCTGCGGCCGAGGCGGGCAGCAAGAGCTGGACGGCGTTCCTGTTCGGCTCGCTCGACTCGTCCAACTTCATCACCGTCGACAAGCCGCCCGCGTCGCTGTGGGTGATGGACCTGTCGGTGCGGATCTTCGGGCTGAGCTCGTGGTCGATCCTCGTGCCGCAGGCGCTCGAAGGCGTCGCCGCGGTCGCGCTGCTCTACGCCGCGGTGAAGCGGGTGTCGTCGCCGAGCGCCGGCCTGCTCGCCGGCGCGATCCTGGCGACGACGCCGGTAGCGACGCTGATGTTCCGGTTCAACAACCCGGACGCGCTGCTCGTGCTGCTGATGACCGCCGCCGCGTACGCGACCGTGCGCGCGGTCGAGGCGGCGAAGGCGAAGTGGCTGGCGCTCGCCGGCGTGCTGCTCGGCTTCGCGTTCCTGACCAAGATGCTGCAGGGCTTCCTGATCGTGCCGGCACTCGCCATCGCCTACCTGGTCGCCGCACCCACCACGCTGCGCAAGCGGATCCTGCACACCCTCGGCGCCGGCGCTCGCGATGCTGGCCGCCGCCGGCTGGTGGGTCGCGCTGGTCGAGCTGTGGCCGGCCGGATCGCGTCCCTACATCGGCGGGTCGACCAACAACAGCGTGCTCGAGCTGATCTTCGGCTACAACGGCATCGGCCGGCTGACCGGATCGAGCAACAACGGCAACGTCGGTCGGCGGCACCGGCGGATTCTCGTCCGGCGCAGACCGGCTGGACCCGCCTGTTCGGCTCCGAGATGGGCACCCAGATCAGCTGGCTGCTGCCCGCTGCGCTCGTCGGCATCGCCGCGCTCGCCTGGCTGTGCGGACGGGCGCCGCGCACCGACCGGCTGCGCGCCAGCCTGATCGTGTGGGGCGGCTGGGTGATCTGCACCGGCATCGTGCTCAGCTTCGCCAGCGGCATCATCCACCCGTACTACACGGTGGCCCTCGCGCCCGGCATCGCCGCGACGGTCGCCCTTGCCGTGGTCGACGCTGTGGCGCGCTCGAAGCGGCGAGGCGGCCGCGCTGGGTGCTCGCGGCGCTCGTCGCCGCCGGTGCGCTGGTGGACCTTCGAGCTGCTCGGCCGGGCCGCCGACTGGGCGCCGTGGCTGCGCTGGGCGGTCGTGCTGCTCGGTGCGGCCGCCGTGGTCGTCGGTGCTGCTGCCGCGCATGGTCGCCGCGATCGTCGCGCCGCTGATCGCGGGGACGCTGCTGCTCGCCCCGACCGCGTACTCGCTGCAGACCGCGTCGACCGCGCACACCGGCGCGCTGCCGACGGCCGGGCCGTCGAGCACGTCCGGGTTCGGCGGACCGGGCGGCGCCCCGGCCGGCGGCTCGGCGGGGGGCGCCCCACCGGCGCAGGGCCGGCCGGCTTCGGCGGCACCCGGCCGCAGGGCACGGGCACCGGGCCGGCGCGGCGCGGCGCGCACCGGCCGGCCCGGGCGGCACGGCCCATCGGCGGCGGCATGCCCGGCGGCCTCGGCGGCGCGTCCACGCGTCAGCAGCGCGCTGACGACCGCGCTGACCAAGAACGCCAGCCACTACAAATGGGTCGCGGCGACGGTCAGCGCGAACAACGCGGCGTCGCTCGAGCTCGCGACCGAAGTCGCCGGTGATGTCGCTCGGCGGATTCAACGGCACCGACCCGGCGATCACGCCTCGCCCAGTTCAAGCAGCTGGTCGCGGCCGGCAAGATCCACTACTTCGTCGCGGACGGGCAGGGCTTCATCGGCTCGACCGCGGCGAACACGTCGACGGCGTACGCCATCCAGCAGTGGGTCGAGAAGAACTTCACCGCGACCACGATCGGTGGCAGGGCCGTCTACGACCTCACGAAGTAGCTCGGTGCGAACGCGAGAACGACCGTCAGCTCAGGCCGGCGTAGGAGTGCAGGCCGCTCACCACGATGTTCACGACCAGGAAGTTGAACGTGATCGAGCCGAAGCCGGCAGGTTCACCCAGGCGGCGGCGCGGCCCTTCCAGCCGGCGGTCGCGCGCGCGTGCAGGTAGCAGGCGTACACGACCCAGACGATGAACGCCCAGGTCTCCTTCGGGTCCCAGCCCCAGTACCGTCCCCAGGCCGCCTCGGCCCAGATCGCGCCGCAGATGATTGCGACGGTGTAGAGCGGGAAGGCGAACGCGACGATGCGGTACGCGGCCTTGTCGAGCGTCGGCCGCAGCCGGCAGCCGGGTCGCGAGGTTGCCCAGCGCGCCGGGCTTGTAGTCGGCCTTGGCCGAAGCCGGTCGTGGCGCTGCTTGACGAGGAACAGCACGGTGAACACCGCGCTGGTCATCAACGCACCCTCGGCGATCGACACGAGGGTGACGTGGATGGCCAGCCAGTACGACTGCAGCGCCGGCACGAGCGGCTGCGCCTGCGAGTACAGCACCGTCCCGGCGAGGAACATCAGCAGGACGACCGGCAGCAGGATGAACGCGCCGAGGTGCCGCAGCGCCGGCAGCTTCCACAGCAGCGCGAGGAACGCGACCACGCCGACCGCACCCGCGACCGACGCGAACTCGTACATGTTGCTCCACGGCACCGAGTCGACGGCGGCACCGCGGATCGCGATCGACACGATGTGCAGGGCAAGGCCGAGCACGGTCAGCGCGACACCGACTGCGGCCGGCCCGGTCGGCGAACGGTTCGCTTCGTGGACGGGACTGCCGGCGGCGCTGCGGCGGTCACCGGCGGCCCGCCGGCACCGACGAGCTCGCGGGCCGGCGAGGTCGCGGCGACGCGTCCCTTGCGGCCGAACGCGTACTCGGCGGTGTAGGCGACCGCAGCCAGGGCGTAGACCGAGATCGCGGTGGTGAAGAACGTGTCGGAGAGGTGGGCCATCGAGCCGTTGATGCCTGCCACCGCTCACTCCCTTCCGGCCGGAACGAGCTGTTCCTGCACGGGTTTGCCTGCCGACCGCAGCCGCTCCAGCAGCGCCGCGAACTCGGTCGTGAAGTTCCCGGAGTCGCTGCGGGCAAGCCCACCTACCGACACAACGGTAAGCGATCCGTCCGGCGCTTCGGACGACGGGGTCGGCCCGCAGCCACAACCTGCCGGCGGCGCACGCCGAGCGAGCCGAGCAGGCCGAGCACCATCGCACCGGCCGACCAGAGCAGGTAGCCCTGCGCCGGGTCGTGCGAGACCTGGATCGAGGCCCACGGCTTCCAGCCGTCGAAGGTCACCGAGACGCCGTGCGCGAACTTCTTCGTCTGCCCGATCCGCAGGTTCACCAGACCGAGCTAGGTCATCTTGGACGTGTCCAACGTGTAGATCGACTGCGCGACAGCCCTGGTAGTTCAGGTCGCCCTGATAGACCTTGATCGCCAGCACCGGGTTGTTGACCTGCGGCGACGTGGACGTGACCACCGTGCCGCTGGAAGGCCGGGGTCGGAGCGAACAGGCCGCTGACGCCGATGTCCTCGTTCTTGTCGTTCGGGCCGGGCTCCTTGAACACGCCCTCGGACAGCAGCGTCGACGGGTCTTGCGGGGCGAAGACCGCGACGTCGTGGCGCACGCTGCCGTCGGGCATGTGGAACGTCAGCTCCGGCGCGAAGCCGTGCCCGATGAGGTAGACCCGGTCGCCCTGGATGCGCAGCGGGTGGTTCACGCTGACCGTCGCGCGTTCGGGCTTCGAGTCCGACGTGTCGGCCGGTAGACGAGGTCGGCCGCGAACTTCGACGGCTCGCCTTCGGCGGTGTAGGTCGCGGTGAACTTGGTCAGGTCGTCGATGCAGAACGGCGCCGGCCCGACCTTGCCCTCGGCGGCGAAGCGCCCGGGCCGCCACGCGTCGTACTGCGCGATGGTGTTGCAGAATCCCTGTCCCTGCATGACGATCTTCGTGCCTTGGTAGTTGTAGAGCCGGCCGACCGCGATCAGCACGAGCGAGACGAGCAGGGCGACGTGGAAGATCAGGTTGCCGGTCTCGCGGCTGTAGCCCTTCTCCGCCGACAGGGTGATCGCACCTGACGGCTCTGACGCGTTGCTCGACCCGCCATCGCCGTCCCAATGCCTGCCGTGCGGCGGTGGCGTACGACGCGGCGACTCCCCCGTCTCGAAGCTGCCCGACTCGGGCAGCCGATCGAGGTTGCGCGGCGCGGGCAACGGCTTGCGCGCGACGGCCCGCGCGTGCACCCGGATCCGCGGGAACGAGGCATCCGACCAGCGAGATGAACAGCAGCAGGTAGATCGCCGCGAACCACGGCGAGCCGAACACGTCGAACATGCCGAGCGCGTTGAGGACGTTGCCCCAGGCGCCGTGCGAGTCGATGTAGTCCTGCGTCTTGCCCGGGTTCAGCGGGCGCTGCGGCAGCAGCGAGCCGGGCACGGCCGCAACCGCGAGCAGGAACAGCAGGATCAGCGCGGTGCGCATGCTCGTCAGCCGGCGCCAGCCGCGCAGGGTGATGCGCCAGACCGTCCTCATACCTCGATCCCCGAGTCCGGCCCGACGCTGATGCGCAGCTGGCTCATCAGGTGATCCCACGAACCGGTCACCAGCAGCACGCCGAACAGGATGAGCAGGCCGCCGCCGATCGCGCTGACCCACCGGCGGTGCCGGCGCACGAACCCGAAGGCGCGCGACGCCCAGCCGAAGCCGAGCGCGACGAGCACGAACGGGATGCCGAGACCCAGGCAGTAGAACGCCATCAGCAACGCACCGCGACCCGCCGTGCCCTGGGTCAGGGACAGGTCGTAGACCGCGGTGAACGTCGGCGTCAGGCAGGGCGTCCAGGCCAGCCCGAAAGCTGCGCCGAGCAGCGGCGCACCGACGAACCCCGCGGGCGGCAGCTTGTGCACCTTGAACTCGCGCTGCAGGAAGCCGATGCCGCCGAGGAAGACGATCCCGAGCAGGATCGTCACGATCCCCATGATCTGTTCGAGACCCTGCGGTGCGCGTTGATCGAGGCGCCGAGCTGGCCGAACAGCAGCCCCTGCGCAACGAAGATCACGGTGAACCCGAGCACGAACAGCACTGCGCCGAGCGCCATCCGGCGCTGGCTCGGCTTCGCCTGCTCGCCGGACAGCCCGGCGACGTAGGACAGGTAGCCGGGCACGAGCGGCAGCACGCACGGCGACAGGAACCCGATCAGGCCGACGAGCGCGGCGACGCCCGCAGCGACGAGCAGCGGGCCGTTCTCGACGGTGTGTCGTCAGTCCGTTCGCTGCCAGCACCGCGACTACTCCGCGAGCAGCTTGTTCAGGACCGGCTTGAGGTCCTTCGGCAGCCAGGCGCGCCAGGTACACCGCGGCGACCCGATGCTGCCTGTCGAGCATGATCGTGAACGGCATCGCCTGGGTCGGGATGTTGCCCAGGCGCAGGGCGGTCTCGCCGAGCTCGTCGTACACGATCGGGTAGTGGATCTTGTTGTTCTTGACGAACGCGCGCGGTGCGTCGCGGCCCGACTCCTTCATGTCGATGCCGACGAAGCCGACGTTCTTGGCGCGGTAGGCGTCGTTGACAAGTGCGAACTGCGGGGTCTCCACCCGGCACGGCGCGCACCAGCTGCCCCAGAAGTTGATGACGGTGACCTTGCCGTCGTCCTGGCTGAGCTGGAACGTGCCGCCGTTGAGCAGGCTGCCGCTGAAGTCCGCCGCCGGCTTGCGGTCGCTCGACCGGGATCAGCTGGCCGAGCTTGGTCGCGCCGTGGAACTGATACGTGCTGGAGTTGCCGGACGTGCACGCGGTCGCTGCGCCCAGCACGAGGCCGGCCCCGGCGAGCAGGGCGGCGAGCTTCCGCAGCGGTTTCATCGCCGTCCAGTGTGCGATACGTGCCTGTGCGGCGCCGAACCCGGCTGCGCTAACTGTGAGCGAAGCTTGCGAGCGAACCATCGGCGTAGGCTCTGCCAGCCGTCCGAGCGGAGCGAGGATGGCGTGATCAGGCGCCCGCGCCGTGGCCTTCGGGCAGGACACCTGCGGCCGGCTCGGCGTACTCGATCCGCACGATCACCTCGCCGTCGAAGGTGAACGAGGTGACCGAGGCGAGCCCGCACTGCCGGTGCCGCGGGTCGTGGTAGAGCCGCAGCCCTTCGGCGCGGCGGCGCGCGCACACGATCGGCAGCTGGTGGCTCACCAGGACCGCCTCGCTGTCCGGTGCCCTCGATCCGTCCTCGGGCGGAATGCATTGCGGCGAGCACGCGCGCGGCGATCTGCACGTACGGCTCGCCCCAGCTCGGCCGCAGCGGGTTGACGAAGTACTTCCAGTTGGACGGGTCGGTGAACAGCCCCTTACCGCCGGCGACCCGTCGCCCCTCGAGGCGGTTGCCCGCCTCGATGAGCCGGTCGTCGATGCCAACGGCAAGCCCGGTCGCCTCGGCGACCGCAGCGGCGGTCTCCTGGGCGCGCTGGAGCGGCGAGGACAACACAGATGCCCGATCGGCCGAGGCGACAGGAACTCGGCGGCGAGCTTGGCCTGGGCGATGCCGAGGTCGGACAGCCGGAAGCCGGGCAGCCGTCCGTAGAGGATGCGGTCGGGGTTGTAGACCTCGCCGTGCCGCAGCAGGTGCACGGTCGTCGTCACGCCCACATCCTCCCAAACCGCTGTTTGGCCATGGCCCAAGCCGTCGGGCAGACCTGGATGAGCGGCCCGTCGAGACCGCTTGTCGGGAGCGGGCGCTAGCTTCGCAAGCTATGGCGATCGATTTCCTGGCACACGTCCGGTCCGAGTCGGCGCGTTTCGGTGAGCTGCTCGCCGGCGCCGACCCGTCCGCCCCGGTGCCCACGTGTCCCGACTGGACCGCGGCCGACCTGCTCTGGCACCTCGCCGAGGTGCAGCTGTTCTGGGCCACGATCGTGCGCGACCGGCTCGACGGTCCGGACGCTGCCGAAGCGCAGAAGCCGGCCCGTCCCGACGGCTACCAGGCGCTGCTCGAGTTCTACCGCCGAGCGAGCGCCGAGCTCGTTGCGGCGCTCGAGAACACCGCCGACGACGTACCGGTGTGGACGTGGTTCCCCGATGACCAGAGCGCGGGCTTCGTGCGCCGCCGGCAGGCGCACGAGGCGCTCATCCATCGCATCGATGCCGAGCTCACCGCCGGTGGCCCAGCCGGTGCGGTCGACCCGGCGCTGGCCACTGACGGCGCGCTCGAGGTGCTCGAGTGGATGTTCGGCGGCTATCCCGACTGGGCGACCTACGAGCAGGACGGGCCGATCGGGCGGCTTGCGACGACCGACACCGGCGCGGAGTTCTTCGTCCAGCTCGGCCGCTGGAGCGGGCACAGTCCGAACAGCGGCAAGGACTACACCGACGAGGCGGTCCCTCGCCGTGATCGAGTCCGGCACGCCGTCGTTCACGATCAGCGCGACCGCGCGCGATCTCGACGCGTGGCTGTGGAACCGGCCGGCTCTCGAGGCCGTGTCCGTCGAGGGCGATGCCACCGCTTTCGAAGCGGTGATCAGGGGTGGGGTGCAGTAGCCGCAGCGCGTGCTGCCGCGGGAAGCGCGTCGGCGATGCGCGCCAGCGCCGCATCATCCATCGCGGCGTTGACGAACCACGCCTCGAAAGCGCTCGGCGGTAGGTACACCCCGGCGTCGAGCATGGTGTGGAAGAACGGCTTGTACCGGAACGTCTCCGCGGCCTGTGCGGCCGCGAAGTCGGTGACCGGCTTCTCGGCGAAGAACACCGACAGCAGATTGCCGGCGTACTGCACCTGGTGGGCGACACCCGCATCCTCGAGCGCGGCGGCCGCCAGCGTGCCGAGCGTGCGCGCGTTCGCGTCGAGTGCGGCATAGACCTCGCGGCCGGCGGTGCGCAGTGTCGCCAGACCGGCGGCAACGGCCACGGGGTTCCCGGACAGGGTGCCGGCCTGGTAGACCGGGCCGGCCGGTGCAAGCTTCGACATCACCTCTGCGCGCCCGCCGAACGCCGCGGCGGGCAGGCCGCCGCTCATCACCTTGCCGAACGTGAACAGGTCGGCATCGACTGGATCGAGCCCGTACCAACCGGTTGCGCTGACCCGGAAGCCCGTCATCACCTCGTCCATGATCAGCAGCGCGCCATATCGCGAGGTGACGGCGCGCAGTCCGGCATTGAAGCCGTCGACCGGCGCGATCGCGCCCATGTTCCCGG
Organism: uncultured Actinomycetota bacterium; assembly: GCA_963794885.1. Classification (GTDB taxonomy): domain Bacteria; phylum Actinomycetota; class Actinomycetes; order Mycobacteriales; family Jatrophihabitantaceae; genus RYN-133. The sequence continues at coordinate 318,182 of CAWCFH010000001.1, read as the reverse complement.
CCGCGGCCTCGGTGATCACGCAGGCGATCTCAGCGCCGAACTCGGCGAAGCACGCCTCGACCGCGGCGAGGTCGTTGTAGGGCAGCACGATCGTCTCGGCGGTTTGCGCTCCGGTGACACCGGGGGTGTCCGGCAGGCCGAACGTGACGACGCCGGAGCCGGCCGCGGCGAGCAGCGAATCGACGTGGCCGTGGTAGCAGCCGGCGAACTTCACGACACGCTGCCGCCCGGTCGCACCGCGCGCGAGGCGGATCGCCGACATCGTCGCCTCGGTGCCGGAGTTCACCAGCCGCACCTGCTCGACCGGCGCCACTCGCGACACGATCTCTTCGGCGAGTTCGATCTCGCCCTCGGTCGGGGTTCCGAACGACAGTCCGGACGAGGCCGCGCGCTGCACCGCCTCGACCACCGCCGGGTGCGCGTGCCCGAGGATCATCGGGCCCCAGGACGAGACGAGGTCGACGTACTGCACGCCGTCGGCATCGGTCAGGTACGGACCGGTGCCGCTGACCATGAACCGCGGCGTGCCGCCCACTGCGCGGAAGGCCCGCACCGGCGAATTCACCCCGCCCGGGATCACCCGTTGTGCCCGCTCGAACAGTTCCGCTGACCTCGGTGCGTCGCTCACGTCCCTCAGTCTGCAACCCTCGTGCCATGAGCGATGACAGCACCCGGGCCTGGTACGTCCTGCAGCACACCCGCGGCCCGGCCGTCCCTGACGGTGAGGACGTGTTCGATCAGCCCGGGATCGCCGAGCACTACGCGTTCCTGCAGCGCCGGATGGCCGCCGGTGAGCTCGTCGCTGCCGGACCGCTGCTGGACGAGCGCGGTTCGGGCATGACCATCCTCGACGTCGCGACGCAGGACGAAGCGCACCGGCTGGCCACCGTCGACGATCAAGCGGTGGCGACGGGCGTGCTCGATGTGCGCGTGCGACCGTGGCACGTGGTGATGGCCCGCGACTAGCCCGTCCAGACTCGGTTTGCACCCAGCACGGTCGCTATATCGGCCGGACGAAGGCATATAGCGACCGCGGCGGGTGCAAACCGAACCCACTACGGAAAGATCGCGCGCATGGACATTGCTGGCAGCGTCGCAGTCATCACCGGTGGAGCGTCTGGGCTCGGGCTGGCCACCGCGCGCACCCTTTCCGCAGCCGGTGCCAAGGCGGTGCTGCTCGACCTGCCGTCCGCGCCCGGCGACGAGCGCGCCGCCGAGTTCGACGCGCGTCTTCGCACCGGCCGATGTCACCGACGAAGCGCAGGTCGCGGCCGCGTTCGACACCGCGGCAGCACTCGGCCCGATTCGCGTGGTCGTCAACTGCGCCGGCATCGGCACGCCGGGCCGCGTGATCGGCAAGAAGGGCGTGCATCCGCTCGACCAGTTCACCCAGGTCGTCATGGTCAATCTGATCGGGACGTTCAATGTGCTGCGCCTCGGCGCCGAACGGATGCTCGCCAACGACCCGGTCGACGGCGACCGCGGCGTCATCATCAACACCGCCTCTGCCGCAGCCTTCGACGGCCAGATCGGACAGGCCGCCTACTCGGCATCCAAGGGCGGCATCGTCGGGATGACCCTGCCGATCGCGCGCGATCTGGCCGACAAGGCGATCCGCGTCATGACGATCGCGCCCGGCTTGTTCAAGACCCCGATGCTGGCCGGATTGCCGCAAGAGGCGCAGGAGTCGTTGGGCAGCCAGGTGCCGCATCCCAGCCGGCTCGGCGACCCGAGCGAGTACGCCGCCCTGGTCGCCCACATCGTCGCCAACCCGATGCTCAACGGCGAGGTGATCCGGCTCGACGGCGCGATCCGGATGGCCCCGCGCTAGACCGTCACAGTTCGCGGCGCATCGCCATTCGGCGGCCAACCCCATCGAGGCCGATGTCGCGTTCCCAGTCGCGCAACTCGGCGAGCTCGGGCGTCAACTCGGTCACCTCGACGAAGCCGCGTGCGGCGTAGAACGGCGCGTTCCACGGCACCTCGGCATACGTGGTGAGCGTGATCGCCCGGTACCCCGCGTCGCGCGCCCAGGCGCACGCCGCGTCGAGCAGCGCCGAGCCGACACCCTGGCGCATGTGCGAGGGCAGCACGGCGAGTTCCTGCACGTGCGCGACGCCGCCCACCTCTTCGATCTGCACGAACGCGACCGGCGGCTTGCCCGCCACGAACACCGCCTTGGCGTCGTGCAACGCATCGACCGGGTAGGGGATGTCGGGTAGGTCCATGCCGGCCACGCGGAACAGCGAGTCAGCCCGGCTGTCGATCTCGGGCAGTTCGGCCAGATCGGCCGCGTCGGCGGGACGGATCTCCGGCAGCACCTCGTCGGCCCCGAGGATCTCGGCCAGCCGCTGCGGGTGCCGCGTGGCGATGACGATCGCCGTGCCGTCGGTCAGTTGCAGGGTGAGCGGGGCGGTCTGGCGGGGCATGCCCTCACCGGCCCGGCGGCCGAGCACCGGCACGCCTTCCTCGGTGCCGAGCCGCACGCCGTCGATGTCGGCCCGCTTGAGCACGTCGTCGCCCACGCGCACCTCGTCATCGGTCACCACGATCGAGCGCACGGAGCGCGCGGCGTGCACGATGAGCGCGTCAAAGCCGATCACGATCACAGCCCCGATCACCCACGCGAGGGCGTGCACCCGTCCGCCCCCGAGCGCCAACAGATCGAACAGGTAGCCGCCGACGAGAACGACCAGCAAGACCAGGGACGAGACGTACGTCCGCGCCGGCTCGACGTACCGGCGCGTGGCCATGACGCTAACTGCCGGCCGCAACCTCGGCGGCCCAATACGTCAGGATCAGCGATGCGCCGGCCCGCTTGATCGAGGTGAGGGTCTCGGCAATGACCCGGTCGCGGTCGAGCCAGCCGTTGGCGGCCGCCGCCTCGACCATCGCGTACTCACCGCTGATCTGGTACGCCGCGACGGGCACCGGACACGCATCGGCGACGGCGCGCAGGATGTCGAGATAGGGCAGCGCGGGCTTGACCATGACGATGTCGGCGCCCTCCTGCACGTCGAGCGCCACTTCGGCGAGGGCGTCGGACACGGTGCGCGACGCGTCCTGCTGGTAGGACTTGCGGTCGCCCTTGAGGCTGGAGTTGACCGCTTCGCGGAACGGTCCGTAGAAGCCGGAGGCGTACTTGGGCGCGTAGCCGAGGATGCCGGTGTCGACGAACCCGGCAGTCGTCGAGCGCTTGCCGCACTGCGCCGACCTGACCGTCCATCATCCCGCTGGTGCCGAGCAGGTGGGCGCCGGCCTCGGCCTGCGCGACACCCATCGCGCGATAGCGCTCGAGCGTCGCGTCGTTGTCGACGCTGCCGTGCTCGTCGAGCACGCCGCAGTGCCCGTGGTCGGTGAACTCGTCGAGGCACAGGTCGGCCATCAGCACGGTGTCGTCGCCGAGTTCGCCGGCCAGCCGCCGCAGCGCGACGTTCAGCACGCCATCGGGGTCGTCGGCACCAGAGCCCTGCGCGTCCTTGTGCTCGGGCACGCCGAAGATCATCAACCCGCCGACGCCCGCTGCCGTCGCGTCGACCGCCGCCTTCACGAGGCTCTCGTAGCTGTGCTGCACCACGCCGGGCATCGAGGAGATCGCGATCGGCTCGTCGATGCCCTCGCGCACGAACATCGGCAGCACGAGGTCGGACGGGCGCACCTCGATCTCGCCGACCAGCCGGCGCAGCGCGGCGTGCGACGCAGGCGGCGGGGCCGTGAGGTCGGAAACGGCGGCAGATCGGGCAAGCTCACGGATCCCAGATTACGCCGAATCCGCGCTCTGTAGGATCGCTGTTAAGTCGAGGCTCAGGAGTGTTCAGCCGGCAGCCACGTCGTCGACCCAGAATGTGGTGGGCAGCTTCGTCCCATTGGTCGCCGTGAACGACAGCGGCAGGGTCTGCCCGGCGAAGGGCGCCAGCGAGACCGAGGACGAGAACCAGGCGCCTCGGGTGGACGTGTTCGACAGCGTCCGCACCGTCGTCGTGCCGAGTTTCACCACGAGCGTGTCGTAGGCGGTCGTCCCGGTCTCTTGCGTGCTGATGTAGGACTGCCAGCGCAGCGTGCCCGACGACGGCACCAGGATCGTCTGGGTCGCCGATGCGGTCGACGAGTTCGTGCCGCCGAGCGAGAGCGACGAGGTACCGCTGTGGGCGCGCGAGGTCGTCACCGACGCACCGGACAGCGTCCACGGCGCCGACCCGTTCTCGAACCCGCCGTTGGCCAGCGGCGCGCCACCGCCGCCACCGCCGGACGATCCGCCGCCGGCCAGCCATGCCGTGGCGTTCAGCGCGAGCGCCGCATCGGTGCCCGCCGGGTCGTTCCAGCCGTTGTAGAGGCTGTTGCCCGATTGCCCGGTGCCGTCGTCGATCGGCGAGCTGTCGCCCCAATAGGCCACCCGTCCTGCCCCGTAGCTCGAGGTCACCACGGCGGCGCCGGTCGTCCCCGAGGCGGACGAACCGGTTCGGTAGACCTCGCCCTTGACGGCCGAGTTGTCCGCCGGGTGCAGCGTCGCGGTCGTGCCGTCGCGGATGATCGTGCCGCTGACGGTGCCGAACGGACCGTCCAGCACGGGGTCGGACGAACCGAGCACGGCCGGGTTGTCCGACGAGATGTCCAAGACGTCGATGGAGAATCCGAATGGGTCCGCGCTGCCCATCAGGTCGTTGAGCACCTTCACCGAGTCGGCGCCGTCGTTGTTGCGGTCGCTGCCGTTGTGGTCGCTGATCATGAACAGCCCGCCGCCGGCGTGCACGAACGCCAGGATCGCGCTCTTCTCCGCGGCGCTGAACAGCACGTTCGGCTCGGGCAGCACGAACGCGTTGAAGTGCGTCAGGTCGAGCGCGTTGCCCGGATCGCCGTAGGTGATGGCTCCCGTCGGCGGCAGGGTGTCGAGGGTGTAGGCGCCGGTCTGCTGCAGCGCAACACCCCAGGCCGACAGCGCGCCCGTCCAGTCCGTCTCGGTCGACGGGGACGGATCCTGGGCCGTCGGGTCGGGCATCGACGTCGAGATGATCCAGTCGGCGTTGCCGGCCGTCTCGGCCTTGGTGTCGTCGAACAGGACGGAGTAGTTGCCCGCGAGGTGCGGGGTCGCGGCGTGCGACCCGGGTGCGGTGGACACGCAGGCGGCGATCAGCGCGGTGAAAGCAACAACGGCCAAGCTACGCAAACCGGACATAACCGCGGATCGTAGCCGGTTGGCCCCGCCCCCCGCGCCCTTGTTTTGGTATCGGGCGACCATTTTCAGGGTCCGATTCTGGTCACCCGATACCAAGACAGGGTTAGGACGGCGCGTGCCTAGCGAGATGCGCGGCGTGCCGACGTCCGGGCGGCCTTCTTGGCGGCCGCGGCTGCGGCCTTCTCGCGCTCCTCGGCGGCGCGCACCTGGGCGTGCGCGGCAAGCGCATCGACCAGCGCCGGCACCGTGGCGCTCTCCGGCTGCACGTCGACGCGCAGGCCGAACTCGCGCGCGGTCGCCGCGGTCTGCGGTCCGATGCAGGCGACCACCGTGCGGGCGTGCGGCTTGCCGGCGATCCCGACGAGGTTGCGCACGGTCGAGGACGAGGTGAAGCAGACGGCCTGGAACCCGCCCGACTTGATCGCGTCGCGGATCTCGGCGGCCGGCGGGGCCGCCCGCACCGTCCGGTACGCGGTCACGTCGTCGATCTCCCAGCCGAGCTCGCGCAGGCCGGCGGCCAGCGTCTCGGTGGCGATGTCGGCACGCGGCAGCAGCACCCGGTTGATCGGGTCGAGCACGTCGTCGAACGGCGGGAAGTCGGCGAGCAGGCCCTCGGAGCTCTGGTCCTCGGACGGGACGAGCTCGGGGTTGATGCCGAACGAGCGCACCGCGTCGGCGGTGGCCTCACCCACGCAGGCGATCTTCACGCCGGCGAAGGCGCGGGCATCGAGGCCGAACTCCTCGAACTTCTCGCGGACCGCGCGCACCGCGTTGGTCGAGGTGAACACGATCCACTCGAACCGGCCGGTCACCAGACCCTTGATCGCGCGCTCCATCTGGGTCGGCGTGCGCGGCGGCTCGACGGCGATGGTCGGCACCTCGATCGGCACCGCACCGAAGCCGCGCAGCCGCTCGCTCATCACGCCGGCCTGCTCCTTCGTGCGCGGCACGAGCACCTTCCAGCCGTACAGCGGACGGGACTCCCACCACGACAGCTTGTCCCGCTGTGCAGCGGCCTTGCCGATCGTCACCACGACGGTGCCGGTCATCCCGACCACGGCCAGCTCGATGTCGCCGAGCGTGCCACCGACGGTCTGCTGGCCGGTGGTGGTCGCCGAGCAACTGATCGCGATCGCGGTGTCCGGCTTGAGTCCGTGCGCCACGAGCTGCTGACCCATGTCGGCGACATCGCTCGCCGGCACGGTGATCACCAGGGTGCCCGGTGCGGCGGCAAGCGCCTCGAAGTCGGTGGCGTGCAGCGAGGTCAGCTCGGCCTCGGTACGCACCGGTCCGTACGGGACGCCGGCGTAGCTGGCCGCTCCGATGCCGGTGGGCACGCCCGGGACGACCGAGAACGGCACCGAGGTGCGCGCGACGGCGAGCGACTCCTTGACCGCGGCCTCGTCGGCGAACGGGTCGCCGGCGACGAGGCGCACGACGTTGAGGCCGTTCCGCGCCTCGGCGCCGAGCAGCTTCGCGGTCTCGGCCGGCGTGGCCTCGGGAGCGCGCACGTCGCCACCGGCGAGCGCGACGATCGCCGCTGGGACGGCGGCGTCAGCCACCACCAGGTCGGCGTGCCGGAGCGCTTCGGACGCGTGCCCGGCCAGCAGCCCTGGATCGCCGGGACCAGCCCCGACGAATGTGATTCGGCCAAGCACCTTGCGCGCTCGAGTCATGACGAGCTCCCCATCATTTGATCTGCGCCTTCGGCGAGCAGGTCGCCGGCAAGCCGGCGTCCCACCGCCTCGGCATCTGTGGTCGGGCCGGTGGCCGAGAGTCGGACGGCGTCACTGCCGTCGACCGCGGTCACCGAACCACGAAGGAAAACCTCGGTGCCGGCATCGCCTTCAGCGATTTACGGCAAGGGCGCCCACCGGCGCCGAGCAACCCGCCTCGAGGGCGGCGAGTAGCGCACGCTCGGCAGCGACAGCCGCGCGTGAGTCCGGGTCGTCGAGGGCACGCAGCACCGCACGCGCCTCGTCGTCGGACAAGCGGCACTCCACGGCAAGCGCACCCTGCGCCGGAGCCGGCAGTACCTGGATCGGGTCGAGAATCTCGGTCGCCTCGTCAGCCCGACCAAGCCGTCGCAGGCCGGCCAGGGCCAGCACGACGGCGTCCACCTCGCCTGCGGCGACCTTGCCGAGGCGGGTGTCGACGTTGCCTCGGATCGGGACGATCTCGAGGCCGAGGCCGAGCGCACGCAGTTGCGCGGCCCGGCGTGGGGATCCGGTGCCCACGCGGGCACCGGCCGGGAGCTCACCGAGGGTGAGCCCATTGCGCGCGACAAGGACGTCGCGCGGGTCCTCGCGAGGCGGAACCGCCGCGAGAACGATCCCGTCCGCGGCGGCGGTCGGGAGGTCTTTGAAGGAGTGCACGGCAACGTCGATGTCGCCGTCGAGCAGGGCCTGGCGCAGCGCCGAGACGAACACCCCGGTGCCGCCGATCTGGGTCAGCGCCGCGGCGGACCGGTCGCCCTCGGTCACGATCGGGACGACGTCGACCGGCGCACCGAGTGCGGCCACGACGAGGTCGGTCTGGACGCGGGCCAGCGCGCTGGCCCGAGTGCCGACCCGCAGAGTCCTGGTAACGGTCACGACTGTGCCTTCTTCACTGCCGCTACCGACTCGACCGTCGCCGGGTCGAGATCGAACAGCTCGCGAAGCGCGTTGGCGTACTGGTCTCCGCCGGGCATCGACGCCAGTTCCTTCACCCGGACGGTCGGCGCGTGCAGCACCTTCTCGACAGCACGGCGAACCGCGTCGGCCACCTCGCGGCGGGTCGCGTCGTCGGCCTGCGGGAGCCTGGCGTAGAGGCGCTCCAGTTCGGTGTCGATGACCTGGTTGGCGCGCGCCCGCAGCGCCGTCACCGTCGGGGCGACGGCCAGTTGTTGCTGCTCGGCAAGGTACCCGCCGAGCTCCTCGACGAGGATGGCCGACGCTGCGCGTACCGACTCGTCGCTGACCACCGCGCCGCTGGAACGCAGCGCCTCGAGGTCGACGTGGACGACGCCGGGCAGCGCGCTGACGGCGGGATCGACATCACGCGGCAGCGCCAGGTCGAGCACGGCCAGCCGGTGCTGCGAGCGGTCGCCGACCATCGCCGCCTCGACGACGATGCCGGTGGCGCCGGTCGAGGAAATCAGCAGGTCGGCATCGGCGATGACGGCGGCCAGTTCGCCCAGCCCGACGGCGCGAGCGTGCAACGACGTGGCCAGCCGCTCGGCGCGCTCGGCGCTGCGGTTGGCGACGACGATCTCGACCCCGGCCGCGCGCCGTCGCAGGGTGGCCCCGGCGAGCGCGCCCATCGAGCCGGCACCGACGATCACCGTGCGCAGGCCGTCGAGCGAACCCAGCGCCTCGGCGGCCCGGTCGAGCGCGACGGACACGATCGATGCACCGGCCTGGTCGATGTCGGTCTCGGTGTGCACCCGCTTGCCGATCCGCAGGGCCGACTGTGCGAGGTCGTGCAGCACCGACCCGATCGAGCCGGCCTCGGTGCCCAGCGCGTAGGCCGCGCGGAGCTGGCCGAGGATCTGCGACTCGCCCACCACCATCGAGTCGAGCCCGGCCGCGACGGAGAACATGTGCTCGGCGGCGGCTTCGGCGAAGTGGACGTAGAGGTGCTCGGCCAGATCGCCGACGGGAAGTCCCGCCTGGCGGGCCAGCACGCCACTGATCTCGGCCACCGCCGGGTGGAAGCGGGCCACGTCGGCGTAGACCTCGACCCGGTTGCAGGTCGAGAGCAGCAGCACCTCGCTGATCGTTTCGGCGCGGTGCAGCTCGTCCAACGTCTTGGACAGCTCTTCGGTCGGCACCGAGGCGCGCTCGAGCAACCCGACCGGCGCCGTCCGGTGCGAGAGCCCAACCACGAGAACGCTCATCGGATCTCCTCCCCGCCCCAGGGGGCGGGTCGTCGGACCGAACGCGCCTTCGGCGCGGCGACTCCGCTGTTCGCTCGGCAAGCGTCGCTCATCGATTGACCGCCCGGGAAACGACCGCGGCCGCGGCCTTGCGGGTCTCGTGGAAGGACAGGATCTGCAGCTCGGCGGCGAGGTCGACCTTGCGGACGTCGACATGCTCGGGCACCGACAGCACCACCGGCGCGAAATTGAGAATGCTGGTGACGCCGGCATCGACCAAGTGGTCGCAGACGTCCTGCGCGGCCGAGGCCGGCGTGGCCAGCACCGCGATCGCGATCTGCTCGTCGGCGACGATTTCGGCGAGATCGGCGATGTCGCGCACGACAAGGCCGCGCAGCGTCGTCCCGATCCGGGTCGGGTCGGCGTCGATCAGGGCGGCGATGCGGAACCCACGGCTGGCGAAACCGGCGTACCCGGCCAGCGCCTGCCCCAGGTTTCCGACGCCGATCAGCGCGACGGAGCGGTGCACGGTGATGCCGAGGGTGCGCGCGATCTCTTCGGTCAGGGTGGCCACGTGGTAGCCCACCCCCCGGATGCCGTAGGAGCCGAGGTAGGACAGGTCCTTGCGCAGCTTGGCCGAGTTCACGCCGGCGGCAACGGCCAGTTCCTCGGACGAGACGGTGGTGACACCGCGGTCACCGACCGAGCCGAGGACGCGCAGGTAGGTCGCCAGCCGAGCAACGGTGGCGTCGGGGACCCGGCTGTCCGACGGGACACCGGCGACGCGCGACGCGTTGCGCTCGGTGGACATCGGCGACACCTCGAAATGGTCGGTCCGGCGCGCGATCCGACGCTGCCGTCGGCGCCCACGAACCCGTGTGGTAGGGCGTTTCTTGACGCATCGGACGGTACGCCGCTCGTGAATCTTTTCCCAAATCGCGAGGGGCCGTGCTATAGGGACCCAGGCGGGTGAGTCAGCGCGCGATCGCCCGGCGGAACCGGGCCTCCTCGACCTGCCAGTAGCCGTGCTCGCGACCGTCGATGAGCACCACCGGCACCCGGTCGGAGTACTCCGCCTTGCGGGCGGGGTCGGCATCGACGTCCATCTCGGCGTAGCCGAAGCCCAACTCGGCGGCCAGCCGGCGCAGGGTCGCCTCGGCGTCCTGGCACAAGTGGCAGCCGACGCGGGTGATCAGGGTGACCGCGTGATCGGCAGGCGGCACGGCGAACTCCCCCGCGAATGGCACCGTTGCATTCGGCAATGCAATTGCGCACATCGTGCCAGCTCTCAAGGTTTGACAGTTATCGTATGCAGATCCGCGGCATTTGTACCTGTTCGTGGCGCGGATACCGCCCATGGATCGCGTTGGCGGTTTGCCGGGGGTATACCTCTGGGTAGCGTTAGCGCGATCTTCACACGTAGCGCTCCAGTGGGTTGCTGCGGAAAGGGACGCGATGCCGCGCGCGACGAAGCCCGGGCCCGAGGCTTCCACCTCGGGTAGCGGACTGCGCGCGCTGGCGATCCTGGTCGCTCAGGCCATCAACGACATATCCGGCATTTGGGTTACGCAGCCTGCTCTGGCCGGCGCCGGTGCGCTGCCCATGTACGTCGAGGTCACCTCGAACGCGCCGACCCGCCACCTGCCCGGGCGCCGGCCGCGCCCCGGACCGGCACCGGCCGGACCCGCCGGCCCCCCGGCCGCAGAGCCCGACGACACCGTCGCCGAGGAACACGAGGAGACCTGGCGCCTGGTCACCCGCGCCCAGGAGGGCGACGGCGAGGCATTCGGCCAGCTCTACGACCGCTACGTCGACACCGTCTTTCGCTTCATCTACTTCCGGGTGAACGACCGGGCGCTGGCCGAGGACTTCACCAGCGAGACGTTCTTGCGCGCGTTGCGCCGCATCTCCTCGGTCAACTACCAGGGACGAGACATCGGCGCCTGGTTCGTGACGATCGCCCGCAACATCATTCTCGACCACATGAAGTCGGCCCGGCACCGACTCGAGATCACCACCGACGACACCCCGGAGCGCAAGGATCGCGCGCCCAGCCCCGAGGACGCCGTGGTCGACCTGCTGACCTCCGAGCGGCTGATGGAGGCAGTGCGCCAGCTCGGGGACGAGCAACGCGAATGCGTCATGCTGCGCTTCATCCAGGGCTTCTCGGTCAGCGAGACCGCAGCGGTCATGGGCAAGAACGACGGCGCGATCAAGGCGCTGCAGCACCGCGCGGTGCGCAAGCTCGCCGAGCTCGTCGGGAGTGATCTCCGGTGATCCACAATTCGCCCGAAATTGGTCGCGCGCTCCGGAGTATCCAAAGCGCTTCCGGCTCGTTGATTGCTGTGACAGAGACGCTGACCCAGAGTTGGCGGGCGCTACCGGTCGGTAACTGTCCGGCCGCACGGACGAAGGGCAGCATGGGCCATGGCTGAGCATCGCGTACCGATGCTGGGCGCCGCCCTGCGCCGGCACGTCGATCCGACCCGATCGCGTGACCCTCAGGTCCGCGAGCTGGTCGGCGCGCTCGCCACCCTCGAAGTCGCCCCGGCGCCGCGTGCCGAGTTCCGCGCCGAACTGCGCGCCCAGCTCGTCGCCGTCACGCCGCGACTGGTCGAAGAGGGCAAGTCCGAGCTGGCCACCGCCGCGAAGCCGGCCAAGACGGCTGCGGCACCCGAGCGTCAACGGCTGCGGCTCAAGAAGCCACTGATCGCCGCGGTGGGCGTACTCACTGCCTTCATCCTGCTGCTCGGCGGCGGGGTGCTGCTCAGCCAGAACGCGCTGCCCGGCGACGCCCTGTACGGGCTCAAGCGGGCCAGCGAGAACACCGAGTACAGCCTGGCGGGCAGCTCGGTCGACAAGGGCAAGCTCAAGCTCGAGTTCGCCGCGCGCCGGATCAGTGAGGTGGGCGACCTGCTCTCGAGCGTCGGCGCGCTCGCCGCGGGCCACGGCGTCATGGCCGACGGCGGCACCATCAACCCGCACACGGCCGGCCTGATCAGCGACACCCTTCGCTCGGCCGACAGCGACATCAACAGTGCCGCGCAGATGCTCGGCGACGCGGCCACCCGCGAGAACTCCGCTGCCCCGCTCAACGACATCATCAGCTGGGCGCCGGGACAGCTCACGTCCATGAACAGCATCGTGGGCCGGATCTCGGACGCAGCACTGCACGCGCAGGCGGTCCACACCCGGCAGCTCATCGCCACCGCTTTGCACGGGGCCGAGGCGCACAGGGCGTCAGCTCGACCTCCCAAGCGCGCCCGCGACCCCCGGCAGGACGGGCACGCCGAGCAAGTCGCCGACCGGACCGGCGCCGCGGGTCACCTCCGGCGCGACCTCGCCGGTCGGCACACCGCCATCGACGACCCCCGGCGGGCCGACGACGCAGGCCAATCCGCCCGTGGGCAGGAGCAGGTCACCCGGCAGCTCGCGCACGCCGAATCCGAGCGGCAGTCCAACTCCGCCGACCCCGCCCGTTTCCCTCCCGGTGAAGGTGCCTACTTCGCTGCCGGGCGGTAAATCCGCACCACGCGACGCCGACCCCACCGGTCGGCGTCGACTCATGCGGCGTGCAGGCCACGATCGGCCCGATCGGCATCGGCATCGGCGGCTGTTAGCCACCAGCTGTGGAGCCGCTGTCCAAAACGTGAAGTTTGGATGACGCCGGCCGGTGCAGCGCAACCGGCCGATACCCTGGCCCGGTGACGGCGCCGCGCGACATCCCGCCAGATCCACAGGCGGCGGCCTTCTTCGACGTCGACAACACGATGATGATCGGCGCGTCGATCTTCCACTTCGCCAAGGGCCTGGCCGCGCGGGACTTCTTCACCTGGCACGACCTGGCCCGCTTCACGCTCACCCAGGTACGGCTGCGGCTGCGCGGCGAGAGCACCGGCGACATGCACCGCACCCGCGAGTCCGCGCTCGCCTTCATCGCCGGCAAGGACGTTGCCGAGATCGTCGCCCTGGGCGAGGAGATCTACGACGAGGAGATGTCCGACCGGATCTGGTCGGGCACGCTGGCCCTGGCCCAGCAACACCTCGACGCCGGCCAGCGGGTCTGGCTGGTGACCGCGACGCCGGTCGAACTGGCCACGATCATCGCCCGGCGGCTGCACCTGACCGGCGCGCTGGGAACCATCGCCGAGTCAGCCGACGGCTGCTACACCGGCCACCTGGTCGGCGACGTCCTGCATGGCGAGGCGAAGGCGCACGCCGTCGTCGCGCTGGCCGAGCGGGAAGGCCTCGACCTGGACAAGTGCAGTGCGTATTCCGACTCGATCAACGACATCCCGCTGCTGTCGCATCGTCGGGCGCGCGGTCGCGGTGAACCCGGACTCGGCGCTGCGGGGCGAGGCGAAGCTGCGCGGCTGGGAGATTCGCGACTTCCGCACCGGCCACAAGGCGGCCCGGATCGGGGTGCCCACCGCGATCGGTGCCGGCGCGCTCGGCGGTGGGGTCGCAGCCGGGATGGCACTGTGGCGGCTGCGCCGCCGGCAGGCCGAGGCCGCCGAGCAGGCGGCCCTTGCCGCCGCGGCACGACGGCACCGGCTGCGCGTACCGGTGCGGCTCGTGCGCCGCTAGCGACTCAGCGCCAGACCGAACCGCGCTGGGCCAGCAGCCGGTACAGCGTCGTCTGGATCCGGTCGCGCACCTGGTCGGTCAGGTCGAACACCGCGCGTGGATCGTCGGCGGTGCCCGGCTCGAGTTCGTCGGTGCGCAGCGGGGCACCGAACTCGATGTACCACTTGCTCGGCAGCGGGACGAGGCCGAGCGGCCCGAGCCACGGGAAGGTGGGGGTGAGCGGGAAGTAGGGCAGGTTGAGCAGGCGCGCCAGGGTGCGTGCGTTTCCCAGCATCGGATGGATCTCTTCAGAGCCGACGATCGAGACGGGCACGATCGGGACACCGGCCGCGATCGCGCTGCGCACGAACCCGCCGCGCCCGAACCGGCGTAGCCGGTACCGGTCGCGGTAGGGCTTGCCGATGCCCTTGAAGCCCTCCGGCCACACGCCGACCAGCTCGCCGGCCCGCAACAGCCGCTCGGCGTCGTCCTGGCAGGCCAGGGTCGCTCCGCCGCGCCGAGCCAGCGTGCTGACGCCCGGCGTCCCGAACAGCAGATCGGCCCCGAGCGGGCGCAGGAAGCGGCCCGCGGGGTGCTCGATACGCACCGCGACCGACGTCATCGCGGCATCCAGCGGCCACAGCCCGCCCGCATGGTTGGCCACGAGCAGCGCGGCGCCGGTGGCCGGCACGTTCTCGATCCCGTTCACCTCGACGCGGAACCACCGGTCGTACAACGCCCTGAGCGCCGGGAGTTCGATCGTCTCGGCGAAGTCTCGGTCGAAGCCGTACTCGTCGACTTCGTAGTCGCCACCCAGCCGGCGACGCAGGAAGGCCAGGCCGTCGGCAAGGCGCTCCTCCCAGCCCGCCGCGCGCAGGGCCGGTGTGGGTTCGTCCGGCTCGGCAGTCGTGCCGGTGAACGGCAGCACGTCGGCGTGCTCATGGGCGGACGGATGCCGTTCGGATCCTTGATTGGCACGGGTGGGGCCGCCGTGCAGCGGGATCACCACCCCTTCGTCCCCGCTCATCGCGTCACCACACTTTCGACGGTCGCCAGCGCGGCCAGGCCCAGCCGGGGACGGGGCCGTCCCGCCTCGACGAAGGACGACAGCGCGGCAGCGGTCGAGTACTTCGGCTGGTAGCCCAGACGGGTCTTGAGCCTGGTCGTGTCGACCACCCGGCCGTGGGTCAGCCAGCCCGCGTCGGCCCTGCGCAACCGCAACACCGCCGGCGGCACCGGCACCCGCACCCGGCCGGACCGGCGCAGCAGCTGGGTGAGGGTGATGACGCCGTCGCCGGCCACGTTGAATGCGCCGGGGTGGTGGGCTGCGGCGGCCCGGCACAGCACCTCGACGGCATCGGTTTCGTGCAGCAGCTGCACTCGTGGGTCGAAGCCGATCCGGACCGGCACGAAGCGCGGTGCCAGGTAGCGGGTCAACCGGCTGTCGACCGATGGTCCGATCAGTGGGGCCAGGCGCAGCACGCTGACCGTGATGTCCGGCCGGCGCCGGGCAAAGGTTCGCACCAGGGTCTCGGCCTGGTCGGCCGCCCGGGCGGCGCCAGCCGGTATTTCCGCCGCGGCCGGCGTGCGTTCGGTGAACACGGCCGGGTCGCGTCGGCTCGACCCGTAGACAGCGATGGTCGACGCCAGGACGAACCGGGTGACGGTTCGGGACCGCTCGCACGCCCGCAGCAGTGAGCGCAGCCCGGCTGGGTCGGCCTCGCGGTTCGTGTGGACAACCGTGGTGACCTCGGCCTGGTCGAGGATCTTGCCGATCAACGGGTGGGCGATATCGGCACGGACGTACTCCGTGTGGTCGAGCGCTGTCGGCGCGGTCGGGGCAGTGTCGATGCCGACGATCCGGTCGATCGACGTGTCGGCCGCCAGCGATGCAGCGACCGAAGCGCCGAGGTACCGGCCGACGCCAGAGATCAGGACGATTCGGCTCGCCATCGGCGGGCTCCTGGGGAGGGGGCGCTTACTTCTTGTTGCGCCGCTGGACGCGGGTCTTCTTCAGCAGCTTGCGGTGCTTCTTCTTGGCCATCCGCTTGCGCCGCTTCTTGATGACAGAACCCATGTGCCGAACCTCGATCGATTGCCCAGTGAAATGCCGTGTGCGGACTCCGGCGGTAGCCGGATCGCATGTTGCCGGTCAGCCTACCCGCCGTCAGCGGGCGACCGGACGGGATGGGGGCTCAGCCCGCTTCGATGAAGGCAGCGCGCAGGTAGTCGTGCACCGCCTTCTCCGGTACCCGGAACGAGCGGCCAACGCGAACAGCGGGCATCTCGCCCCCGTGCACCATGCGATAAACGGTCATTTTGGACACACGCATCAGCGACGCCACCTCGGCGACAGTCAGAAATCTGACCTCGGCGAGGGCAGGATCGACTGGACCGTTCGCCTCACTCGCGCGTTTGCTTGCAGGCATGACTCACCGACACTCTCGGCACGTGTCGGTGCGTCGGCTTCCCCACCGACGAACGGGACACGCACGTGCTGTATTGAGATTAGCGGTACTGGTGGGGCAGATGCGATAGCTGTACCCCACCTGGCCGATTACTAAGCTTGGTATTAGTCCGCTTCGCGGTATATACCCCATTATTACTAGCTATTCCTTCGCTCCCAACTCCGCGCTGCGGACCGCGGCGGCCTCGATCGCGGCCAACAAGGCGGCTCGGACGCCGTGCGCCTCGAGCTCGCGGATGGCCATGATCGTCGTTCCGCCCGGGCTGGTGACCGCCTCGCGCAGCTGCACCGGGTGCTCGCCGGAGTCGCGGAGCATCTTGGCCGAGCCGATCGCGGTTTGCACGATGAGCTCGGCGGCGAGCGCGCGCGGCAGCCCGAGCAGGATCCCGGCGTCGATCATCGCCTCGACGAGGAAGAAGAAGTAGGCCGGGCCCGATCCGGACAGGGCCGTCACCGCGTCCAGCTGCGATTCCGGGACGCGCACCACCCGGCCCACCGAGGCGAGCAGCGCCTCGGCGGTGGCCAGGTGCGCCTCATCGGCGTGCGGGCCGGCCGACACCGCGGTCATCGCCTCGTCGACCAGGGCCGGTGTGTTGGGCATGCAGCGCACCACCGGTACGCCGTGCGGCAGCGCCGCGCTGATCTTGGCCGTCGGGATGCCGGCAGCCACCGAGACGATCAGGTGCTCGGTTCCGACCACGGGCGCGAGCTCGGCGAGCAGCGCGCCGATGTCTTGCGGCTTGACGCAGAGCACGAGCGTGCGCGCGGCGGCCGCCGCCTCGGCGACGTCGAGCGTCTTCACCCCGTACGTGCTTGCCAGGTAGCCGGCCCGTTCCGGATGCTTCTCCGACACCACGATGTCGCTCGGCGTGCGCTCGCCGCGCAGCAGCCCGGTGAGCAGCGCCTCGCCGATCTTGCCGCCACCGAGGATCGCCAGCATCTGCGCCATATCGGCCCTATCCCTTCGAAATGAGTGAGCGCGCGAAGAACATCACGTTGGCCGGTCGTTCGGCCAGCCGGCGCATGAGGTAGCCGTACCACTGCGCTCCGTACGGCACGTAGACGCGCACCGCGTGTCCCTCGGCGACGAGCCGGCGCTGCTCATTGGGACGGATGCCGTAGAGCATCTGCAGCTCGTACTGCTCCTTGCCGTAGAACTTGGCCCGGTCGATGCCGATCTCGATGAGCCGCGGGTCGTGCGTGGCCAGCATCGGGTAACCGCGCACCGTCCATCAGGATGTTGGTGCACCGCACGTAGGACAGGTCGACCTCGGCGCCCTTCTGGAAGGCGACGCCGGCGGGTTCGTTGTAGGCGCCCTTGCACAGCCGCACCCGGCTGCCGGCGGTGGCGAGGTCGCGGCAGTCGCCCTCGGTCCGGCGCAGGTAGGCCTGCACGACGGCAGCGGTGGCCGGGAAGTCGGCGCGAAGCTCGGCGAGGATGCCGAGCGTGGAGTCGGTGGTGGTGTGGTCCTCGGCGTCGAGGGTCACCGTCGCGCCCACGGCTTCGGCAGCGGTGGCGATCTCGCGAGCGTTCTCGAGCGCGATCTTCTCGCCGTCCGCGCCGAGGGCCTGTCCGATCGCGCTGAGCTTGACGCTGACCTCGGCCCGGGCGGTCAGCGGGCCGAGCCGCTCGGTCTCGCCGGCTGCGTGCAGTGCGGTGAGCAGTTCGCGGTACGCCGTGACCACCTCGTCGGCCTGGCGGCGGTCGGTGGTGTCCTCGCCCAGGTGGTCGAGGGTGACGGTGAGCCCGTCGGCGAGCAGCGGGCGGATCGCCTCGACCGCGTCCGCGGTGCTGGCTCCGCCGACGTAGCGGCGCACGACCTCGCGCGATACCGGCGCGTTGGTTACCAGTCGCTCGATGCGGCGGTTGCGTGACGCGGCGAGGATGGTCGAGCGCAGAAGTGCTTCGGGCATGCGCTCAGCCTACGGATGCGACAGCCAGTCCAGGCGGCGCAGGATGATGCCCTCGCGCAGCGCCCACGGGCACAGTTCGAGCACGTCGACGTCGAGGGCGTCCATCGCGGCGGCGGCGACGACGGCGCCGGCCAGCGTCTGGTGCGCGCGGGCCGGGCTGACCCCGTCCAGCTCGGCAAGGTCGGACGAATCCATCCGCGAGATGAAAGCGGTGATCTGCCTGAGGCCGTTGCGGTTGAGCACGCGGTACGCGCGGGGCCCGGCTGAGCTTGGTGCGGCACCCGCGAGCCGGGCGAGCGTGCGGAACGTCTTGCTGGTGGCGACCACTCGATCGGGACTGCCCACATCGAGCAGCTTGCTGATCGGTTTGGCCAGTTGATCGTCCAGATAGCGCCGCAACTCGGCGACTTCGTCCTTGCCGGGCGGGTCTCCGGTGAAGTGCTCGCGGGTCAGCCGGGCGGCACCGAGCGGCAGCGACAGCGCCACGTCGGGGTTCTCGTCGCCGCCGGCCGCAAGTTCGAGCGAACCGCCGCCGATGTCGAGGCTGATCAGATTCCCCGCGCTCCAGCCGAGCCAGCGCCGCACGGCAAGAAACGTCAAGCGCGCTTCGTCCTCGCCGGTGAGCACCTGTAACTCGACGCCTGTCTCGCGCTCGACTCGCCGCAACACCTTGTCGCTGTTGCTGGCGTCGCGGACGGCCGATGTCGCGAACGCGAGCAGCTCGTCACAGCGCAGCGCGTGTGACTGCTTTCGCGCGTCGGCGACTGCGCGGACGAGTGCGTCGGCACCCTTGTCGATCAGGTTGCCCCGCTTGTCGATGTGCTCGGCCAGGCGCAGCTCGCTCTTGTCGGAATGCTGCGGAGTCGGCTCCGCGCCGCGGTGCGCGTCGACAACAAGAAGATGAACTGTGTTCGACCCGACGTCGAGTACACCGAGTCGCATAGCTTGACCCTATTACGCTGCGTGCATGTCAAACGTGATCAGCGAGGTCGGACTCGACTTCCCGCGAGAATGGTTCGAGTTCCAGGACCCGTCCGATTCCGATCATTGGATCCGTGCTGATCTCACCTGGCTGTGCTCGCGCTGGACGTGCATCTTCGGCCGGGGCTGTCACGGGACGGTCGCCGGTCAGGCGAGCACCGGCTGTTGCAATCACGGCGCGTACTTCTCCGATCGCGAGGACGAGAAGCGGGTGCGCAAGTTCGCCGAGCAGCTGACTCCGGACGACTGGCAGCTGTACGCGAAAGGCCACAAGAACGGGAAGCTGCGCTTCTCGGAGAAGGTCGAGGACGACGAGGAGAAGCGCCGCAAGACCCGGCTGTTCGATGGCGCATGCATCTTCGCCAACCGCGAGGACCACCCCGGCGGGATCGGCTGCGCGTTGCACGCATTCGCCTTGCGCACGGGCCTGAACCCGCTCGAGACCAAGCCCGAGGTGTGCTGGCAGTTGCCGGTGCGCCGCGAGCAGGAGTGGGTGGACCGCGTCGACGGCACGCGCATCCTGCGCTCGACGGTCGAAGAGTTCGATCGCCGCGGCTGGGGCGAAGGCGGCCACGACCTCGACTGGTACTGCACGTCGTCGCCGGAGGCGCACGTCGGCGGCGAGCCGATGTACGAGTCCTACCGTGCCGAGCTCATCGCCCTGATCGGCGCGGCCGCCTACGAGGAACTCGCCAGGGCGTGCGCGGACCGGTTGAAGCTGGGTCTAGTCGCAGTCCACCCCGCGACCAGAGAAGCCCAGCGATTGCAGCTACGTCTCGACCCAGCCTGACAACTCGTGTCGGACGGCCCTCAGACTTCGAACTTGTAGCCCAACCCGCGGACGGTTACTAAGTACTTGGGGTTGCCGGGGTCGGGTTCGATCTTGGCGCGCAGTCGCTTGACGTGGACGTCGAGGGTCTTCGTGTCGCCGACGTAGTCCGAGCCCCACACCCGATCGATGAGCTGGCCACGGGTCAGCACCCGTCCGGAGTTGCGCAGCAACAGTTCGAGCAGGTCGAACTCCTTGAGCGGCAGGCTGACCGGATGGCCGTCCACGGAGACGACGTGCCGCTCGACGTCCATCCGTACCGGCCCGGCCTCGACGGTGCTCGTGATCAGTTCGTCCGACTCGCCGCCGCGACGCAACACGGCACGTACCCGCGCAACGAGTTCGCGCGAGGAGAACGGCTTGGTCACGTAGTCGTCGGCACCGAGTTCGAGGCCGACGACCTTGTCCACCTCGGTGTCGCGGGCGGTGACCATGATGATCGGCACCTTGGACCGGTTGCGCAGTTCGCGGCAGACCTCGGTACCGGACAGCCCCGGCAGCATGAGATCGAGCAGCACCAGGTCGGCGCCGCTGCGGTCGAAGAGCTGCAGTGCGTCCGGACCGGTTTCGGCGACTTCGACTTCGTACCCTTCGCGTCGCAGCATGTACGACAGCGCGTCCGAGAACGACTCCTCGTCCTCGACTACGAGCACTCTCGTCATGCGACCTCCTTCGTCGGTCGCCTGACGGGTGCTGCACTCATTGATGACCTCGCAAGCTCGGTCATTGACTTCCTCCCCCGGCTTTCACCGGCGCTGCGGTAGCGGCGATCCCTCTACCTGAAGCGGACTGTCCCGCATCCACATGAACGCGAGGTAGCCGGATGGTGAATGTCGAGCCGGATCCGACTGTGCTCTGTACCGCAACCGTCCCGAGATGGTTGGTAACGATGTTCTTGACGATCGCGAGTCCCAGCCCGGTACCGCCGGTCGCCCGCGAGCGCGCTTGATCCACCCGGTAGAAGCGCTCGAAGATTCGATCCACATCGGCCTCGGCGATCCCGAGCCCCTGGTCGCTCACCGAGATGTCGACGGTCGGACGGGCCTGGTGGTCGCTGGCCGCGATCGCCGACACCGACACCCTGGTGTCCGGCGCGCTGTAGGCCACTGCGTTGTCGATCAGGTTCGCGATGGCCGTGATCAGCTGGGCCTCGTTGCCGCGTACGGTCAGGTCGTCGTCGTTGCAGCGCACATCGACGGTGATCGACCGCTTCTCGGCTGCGAGCCGCACCCGGTCGGCCGCTTCGGTGAGCAGGTCCGGGACGCGCACGACGGCCGCGCCAGGCATCGGGTCGGCGCCCTGCACCCGGGACAGTTCCATGAGCTCCTGCACGAGGCGCGCCAACCGGGTGCTCTCGTGCTGCATCCGTCCCGAGAATCGGGCGACCGCCTCCGGGTCGTCGGCAGCTTCCTGCACGGCCTCGGCCAGCAGCGTGAGCGCGCCAACCGGCGTCTTGAGCTCGTGCGAGACGTTTGCCACGAAGTCGCGCCGCACCGACTCGAGCCGGCGATGCTCGCTCATGTCGGTGAGCAGCAGGCCTACGGCGCCGACCCGGCGATCTTCCACGACCAGCGGGACGGCCTCGACCGCCAGCGCGATCGGTTCGCGGCCGAGGCGCCCGATGGGCAGATCGATGGTGCGGGTCTCATGGCTGCCGGTGTCGCGTGCGCGATCGGCGAGGTCGGCAAGATCGGGAAAGCTGAGCCGGTCGACGTCGACGAGATCCATCGCGCGGGCTGCCGGATTGAGCAGCACGACCCGGTCGTCGGCGTCGAGCACGATCACGCCTTGATCGAGCGCCTCGACGACCAGGGACGAGAGTGGCTGCGCCGCTGAGTAGACCGGCCGCGGCCGTTCCGGCCGATCGGCCGGTTGCTTCGGTTCTCGCCGGATCGCGACCAGAACGGCCGCAGCACCGAAGACGACGGCGACCACGCCCAGCACGATCGCCACTGCGAGCACACGTCGATGGTACGAGGGTGGACGTAAGTTCGCGTCGTGGCGGGTTTGATCAAGAGTCGCGGACTGGTGACCGCAGTTGCCGCGCTGTCCGCCGCGACCGCGATTGCGGTGCCGGCAGCGGCGCAGTCCGCTCCGGCAGCAGGCCACGCCCGCCTCACCGGGCGATCCGGGCAGTTGCTCGGCGTCGTCGCCGTCGCTGCACACAATGTGTGGGCGGTCGGCTTTCACAATCCGCTCGCCGCGCCGCTGATCCTGCACAGCCGGCCGACGTGGCGGCAGAGCAGCGCACCCGGCGACGTCGTCAAGCTCGACGCGGTGAGCGCGTCGGAGGCAACCGATGTTTGGGCTGTCGGAAGCGAGGACGGATCGGCGGCCCTGCACTGGAACGGCCACCGGTGGACCCGGTTCGCCACGCCGTCGCCCGGAGTCGGCGCCGAGTTCTACGGCGTCGATGCCATCGCACCCGACGACGCGTGGGTGGTAGGCGGTTTCCTCAACGACGGCGCCGAGATCGAGCGCACGCTCACCGCGCACTGGGACGGCCACACGTGGCAGCGCGTTGCCAGCCCGTCGCAGGGATACACCGATCTCGCATCGGTGAGCTTCTCGACCGGCCACGACGGATGGGCGGTCGGCGGCCGGCTGGTACTGCACTGGAACGGGGCGGCCTGGGTGAGCACCCGACACCCGAAGTCGATGCGCGGTCTGACGTCGGTGTTCGCCTTGTCACCGAACAACGCGTGGGCAGTCGGGCAGAGCATCTACCACTGGGACGGAACGGCGTGGTCGGCCGTCAGCCATCAGCGCGGCGGCCACTCGTTCACGGCCGTGACGGCGACCTCGCGCACCGATGCGTGGACGGTCGGACGCCAATGCCCCAAGCAGCATGGCTGTGTGACGGTGACCCTGCACTGGAACGGCAACACCTGGTCGCGAGTTGCGAGCCCGACTCCGGTCAACGGCACCGTGCTCGAAGCGGTCGACGCATTCAGCCCGGACAACGTATGGGCCGTCGGCTGGGGCGGCAAGGAATCCCCAGGCACCCAGGTGGCGATGCACTGGGACGGCATGCGCTGGCAAACGGCCTGACGTGCCGATGTTACGGCCGCCGGCCGAGCTGATCGGCAGGTGGAACCACAACACGCACTACTACCCGCTCGCGCTGGAAGCAGTGCCATGCGATCGAGCACTCGACGTCGGCTGCGGTGACGGCCTGCTGCTTCGGCTGCTCGCGCCACATTGCGATGAGGTCGTCGGCGTCGATCCATGGGCCGACCTGGCCATCGCGGCCACCCGCGACCTACCCAACGTCGAGGTGATCAACGGTGACTTCCTCGACATCGACCTTGCCCCGCAGTCGTTCGATCTCGTGGCCAGCATCGCCGCGATCCACCACATGGATTTCGACCGCGCCCTGACCAAGATGGCCGCGCTCGTGCGCCCTGGCGGGCGGCTGGTCGTGGTCAGCATCGCCGATTACACCAACCGGCTCGATTGGGCGTTGTCCGGAATCGCGATCCCCGCGCATCGGTACTCGGCCTGGCGGCGCGGCTACTGGGATCACCCCGCGCCGGTGCGCGACTCCGATCTCGACTATCGCCAGGTTCGCGCAGCGGTCCGGCGAATCCTGCCCGACGCGACCTACCGGCGCCGGCTGTACTGGCGCTACTCGATCAGGTGGACCCGTCCTGCGTGACTGCTCAGGCCTTGCCCTGGTTGGCCACGCCCGCGATGGCGGCCTCGGCCGCGGCCGGATCGAGATACTCCCCCGGCCCGGTCGGCAGCAGCGTCGCCTCGTCGAGCTCGTAGCGCAGCGGGATGCCGGTCGGCACGTTGAGCGCGACGACCGCCTCGTCGGACATCTTGTCGAGATGCTTGATCAGTGCGCGCAGCGAGTTGCCGTGCGCGACGACCAGCACGATCCGTCCGACCCGTAGATCGGGAACGATCGCGTCGTACCAGTAGGGCAGCAGCCGGACGACGACGTCCTTCAGACATTCCGTGCGCGGCACTGCATCGAGCAGCTCGGCATAGCGCGGGTCGCCGGTCTGGCTGTACTGGTCGTCGTCGGCCAGCGGCGGCGGCGGCGTGTCGTAGGAGCGGCGCCAGAGCATGAACTGCTCGTCGCCGAACTCGTCACGGACCTCGGACTTGTTCTTGCCCTGCAGCGCGCCGTAGTGCCGCTCGTTGAGCCGCCACGACCGGCGCACCGGCAGCCAGGACCGCTCGATGCCGTCGAGGGTGATGTTCGCGGTATGGATCGCGCGACGCAGCAGCGAGGTGTGCAGCACGTCGGGCAGCAGGCCGGCGTCGCGAAGCAGTTCACCGCCGCGATGCGCCTCGTCCTCGCCGGTCGGCGACAGGTCGACATCGACCCAGCCGGTGAACAGGTTCTTCTTGTTCCAGTCGCTCTCGCCGTGGCGGAGCAGGATCAGTGTCGGCACGCGCCCTATTGTGCCGAACCGTCTCGCTGCGCGAACTCGCGGAATGCCTGCAGGTTCGCCAGCGACTCGTTGTTCTTCACCCGCCAGGCCCATTCGCGCCGGATGGACGAGCCGAAACCCAGCTCCAGCAGGGTGTTGAACGAACCGTCGGCGTATTCGAGGACGGACCCGAGCACGCGATCGATCTCGTCCGGCGTGACTGCCGCCAGCGGGATCCGACCGGCCAGGTACACGTCACCCATGCTGTCGATCGCCCAAGACACCCCGTACATGCGCACGTTGCGTTGCAGCAGGAACTCGTAGACGGCTTCGCGGTTCTCGTCCGGCTTGCGCATCACGAACGCCTGCACCTCGAGCGCGTGCGCGCCGATCACCAGCCAGCACGCGGTCTTGAGCCGCTTCTCGCCCGGCAGCGCAACGACGAAGCGCTGTTCGGAGTCTCGTTCGTACTCGAGCCCGAGGTCGCTGAGGGCGGCTTCGATGACCTCGGCGGTGCGTCAAACCGAGGCCGCTTCGTGATAGGCCGCGAGCAGCTCGTCGGTGGTGCGGTCCCAGGAGAACAGCTCGGCATGGGGACGGGCGTGCCCGGCCAGCCGGCCCAGCTCGGCCGGGCTGCGCAGCAGGTCGCCGATCACCTTCGCCCACAGGTCGGGGTCGTGCCCGTCAACGAGCACCCCGGACGTCCCGTCGGCAACGGCAGTCGTCAGCCCGCCGACCGCGGCCGCCACGACCGGCGTGCCGCAGGCCTGCGACTCCAGCGCGACGAGGCCGAACGACTCGGTGTAGCTCGGCACCACGGTGAGGTCGGCGGCCCGGTAGAAGTCGGCGACAGTCTCGCGGTCGCTGGGCGGGACGAAGCGGACGGTGTCGCCCAGGTCGAGGTCGCGCACCAGGTCGGTGAGCCACGTCGGGGTGGCCAGCCCGCTGCCGCTCGGCCCGCCGACGACGGCGACCTGCAGCGGTCCGTCCACTCGCAGCCGGGCGGCGGCACGGAGCAGCACGTCCGGCGCCTTCAGCGGTTGGATCCGTCCGACGAACAGCAGCGTCGGGAGGTCCGGCTGCAAGCCGAGCCGGTGCCGTGCCGCCGCGCGGTCGCCCGGGACGAAGATGTCGAGGTCGACGCCGGGGGCGATGGTGCGCACCACCGCCGGGTCTGCACCGTAGAGATCGACCAGCTGCCGCGCCTCTTCGTCGGTCGAGGCGATCAGCCGGTCGGCCTCGGCGACGACCTGGCCCTCGCCGATGACCCGGGCCCGCGGTTCGGGGCTGTCGCCCTCGGCGAGCAGCGTGTTCTTCACCTTGGCCAGCGTGTGCGCCGAGTGGACGAGCGGCACGCCCCACCGATCGCGCACCAGCCAGCCGACCTGGCCGGAGAGCCAGTAGTGCGAGTGCACGAGGTCGTACCAGCCCGGGTCGTGGAACGCCTCGGCCCGCAGCACGCCAGCGGTGAACGCGCAGAGCTGGGCAGGCAGATCGTCCTTGGCCAGCCCTTCGAACGGGCCGGCGGTCACATGCCGCACAAGCACGCCGGGCGCGAGCTCGACGGTCGGCTGCTGCTCGCTGTTCGTCGCGCGCGTGAAGATCTCGACCTCGGAGCCGCGTTCGGCCAGCCGCCGGGCGGTCTCGACGATGTAGACGTTCATGCCCCCGGCGTCGCCGCCGCCGGGCGGATCGAGTGGCGACGTGTGCACGCTGAGCATGGCCACGCGGCGCATGAGTGTTCCTGAGTACATCCCCACACGCTCGATGATGCCTGACGGCACAATCGGCTACGTGTCTGGCGTAGCAGTAGTGACCGGAGCGAGCAGCGGAATCGGCGCGGCAACTGCGCGCCGGCTCGCCGCTGAGGGTTTCGACGTGATCGCGGCGGCCCGCCGGCGCGACCGCCTCGACGAGTTGGCATCGTCGACTTCGGGCATCACCGCGGTGACTCTCGACGTGACCTCTCCGGCCTCGATCGCCGAACTCGTCTCGTCCCTGGACGACGTCGCCGTGCTGGTCAACAACGCGGGCGGCGCGATCGGCACCGAGCCGATCGAGCACGCCGATCCCGCCGACTGGCAGGCGATGTACGACACGAACGTGCTCGGCGTGCTGCGGGTGACCCAGGCCCTGCTGCCCGCACTGTCGCGCGGCGCGGGCGGGCACATCGTGGTCACCGGTTCGATCGCCGGCCACCTCGTGTACGAGGGCGGCGGCGGCTACACCGCGGCCAAGCACGGCACCACGGCGCTGGTCGAGACGCTGCGGCTCGAGCTCAACGGGCGTCCGGTGCGCGTCACCGAGGTGGCGCCGGGCATGGTGCGCACCGACGAGTTCGCGCTCGTGCGGTACCGCGGCGACCAGCAGGCGGCCGATCGGGTGTACGCCGGCGTCGATGAACCGCTCACCGCCGACGACATCGCCGACTGCATCGCCTTCGCGGTGACCCGGCCGGCGCACGTGAACATCGACCTGCTGGTGGTCAAGCCGATCGCGCAGGCCGCCCCGCACAAGGTCGACCGCCGCAACTAGAGCGTGACGCCGCGCAGTTGGGGTTCGGGACGCAGCCGGATGCCGAATTTCTCCTCGACCCCGTCGCGGATCTCGCGGGCCAACTCGAGCAGTTCGGCCGTCGTCGCGCCGCCGCGGTTGGTCAGCGCCAGCGCATGCTTGCTCGACACCGCGACGCGGTCGGTTCCGTAGCCCTTGCTGAACCCGGCGTTCTCGATCAGCCAACCGGCCGACAGCTTGATCCCGCCGTCGACCTTGAAGTTCGGGCAGCCGTCAGGCACCTGGTCCGCCTCGACGAACGGGTTGATGAAGAACGATCCGACGCTCCAGGTGTCGTGGTCGTCGGCGTCGAGCAGCATGCCCTTGCTGCGGCGCAGTTCCAGCACCATGTCGCGCACCCGGTCGGACGGCGCCACCTCGCCCGGCTCGATGCCCAGGTGGCGGGCCACTTCCAGGTAACGGACGGGCGGGGCGTCCGGCGATTCGGGCAGCGCGAACGTCACCGCGAGCACGACGTAGCGGTCGGTGTCCTTGAGCGCGCTGGTGCGGAAGCCGAAGCCGCACCGGGCAGGGGGCCAGTCCTCGACAGCTTGACTCGCGCGGTCGTACACGCGCAGCCGGGTGATCGAGTCGGCGACCTCGCTGCCGTAGGCGCCGACGTTCTGGACAGGCGTTGCGCCGGTGAGCCCGGGAATGCCCGACATCGGCGCGAGCCCCGACCAGCCTTCGCGAACGGTGCGCGCGACGAAGTCGTCCCACACCACGCCGGCCTGCACCGTCACCTCGTCGCCGACGCGCGAGACGCCCTGCGTGCGGACCAGCACCACGACGCCGGACCAGCCGTCGTCGGCCACCACGAGATTGCTTCCGCCACCGACCACCAGCACCGGCTCGCCGACCTCGTCGGCCGCGCTGATCTCCTCGACGAGTTCGTCCGCTGTCTTCGCCGTGACGACGCGCTCAGCCGGACCGCCCAGGCGCAGGGTCGTCAGGTCGGAGAGCAGGGTGGGCACGACACGCGAGATTACCCTGCGAGGCGTGTCCCGCCCGCGCCGTCTCGCCGCCGGACGGGCGCGTGCGCTCGGATTGCCCACGCGGGGCACGACGAACCCGAATCGGCTGCGGCGGATGGACAACTGGATCACTGCCGTGCTCGGTGCGCGGCTACGCGCTGCGGACGATCCGCTGGTGATCGATCTCGGTTACGGCGCCACACCGGTCACTGCAGTCGAGCTCGCCGCGCGGTTGGCGCGTGTCCGTCCAGACGTCCGGGTGGTCGGCGTCGAGCTCGACCAGGCGCGCGTCGACACGGCCGTCCCGAGCGCTGACCCGCCGCGGTTGACCTTCGTGCGCGGCGGCTTCGAGCTGGCCGGCCTTCGCCCAGCCGTGGTGCGCGCGGCGAACGTCCTGCGCCAGTACGAGCCGTCCGCGGCTGCCGAGGCGTGGCAGACGATGCGCTCGCGTCTCGCGCCGGGCGGAGTCATCGTCGAGGGGACGTGCGACGAGATCGGGCGGCTCGCCTCGTGGGTGCTGCTCGACGCGGGTGGCCCGCTGTCGCTGACCCTCGCCTGCCGCGTCGAGAGCCTGTCCCGTCCGAGCGATCTCGCCGAGCGGCTGCCCAAGGCGTTGATCCATCGCAACGTGCCGGGCGAGCCCATCCACGCGTTGCTGAGCGATCTCGATGCGGCGTGGGATGCGTCGGCGCCGCTGTCGACGTTCGGTGCGCGGCAACGATGGGCGACCGCGTGCCGGACACTCGCCGACCGGTGGCCGGTGTCGACCGCGCGGGCGCGCTATGGGGAGCTGACGGTCACGTGGAGCGCGGTCAGCCCAGCGCCTTGACCGCTCGTGCCGCGGCGCCACCGTCACTGAACAAGCCGAGACCGAGCTTGACGTGCTCGCTCAGCGCGGTGTGCAGATGACGCTGGACGTCGGTCATCAGCCGGGTCGTCCCGATGCCTGCCATCAGCCGCTGGATCGTCGCCGCGGTCGTGCCCGGATAGGCGATCAACTGGCGGTAGTTCGACAGCGCTGCGGCCGCAGCGGAGTGACGGAGCAGCGCCCGGCCGACCCCGAGGCCCTGCCAGTTGTCCTCGACGAGCATCGAGACCTCGCCGCTGCCGAACGGATGTACGGCGTCGGGCGCGATCCGCGACAGCGCCACGACCCGGCCGTCGTCGGCGGTCACGACGAAGCTGAGCGGGTCGCGGATGTGCCGGTCCAGCACGATGATCGCCGGCGCGCGCCCACCGGTCCGGTACCGATCGAGCAGCGACTTGGCCGAGCAGCGGCCGTGCATGAGGGCGACGCCCGGCAGATCCTGGGGACGTGCGCCGCGAACGGTGAGCGCGGTGCCGTCAAGGTAGAGCAGCCACGGCGCACGAGCCTTCGTGGCGATGTCGGTGTTCGGGCCGACGGGGAGCAGATGAGCGGTCATACGCTCAACTCTCTGTCTCGGGTGTTGCGAACGCATGTCGCGCGCGTCGCCAGCGATGAAACTCCGCCATGCCTGCGGATGAATGATACGAACGATTTCCGCCGACATGGTGCTTTTCGAACGATCAAGTAATACGGTGGCCGACGATCCCGTCAATTTGCCGTCTTTGGGAGCAGAGATGCGAGTTCGCCAGAGCCACCCCCGCCGCCTAACTTCCGGGCTCGCCGCCGCGACGCTCGTTGCCGGCGCGGTCGTCGCAACAGCCGCCGCTACGACCAACGCGCAGGCGGGCAGCTTCACAGCGAGTACGAGCACGTGCCACCTGGGCAACGGCGTGCAGCACGTCGTGAGCATCGTCTTCGACAACGTGCACTTCTTCCGGGACAACCCCAACGTCCCGTCCGATCTGGAGCAGATGCCGAACCTGCTGCACTTCCTCGAGTCGAACGGAACTGTCTTCTCGAACTCGCACACTCCGCTGATCGCGCACACCGCCGATGACAGCCTGACGATCTACACCGGGCTGTATGGCGACCGGCACGGCCAGCCCGTCACGAACTCGTACAAGACCTACAACCCGGACGGCAGCACCGACCCCGCCGGGTCGTTCGCGTACTGGACGAGCCCGGTCGACGACACGGCCACCGCCCCGGCGGCGGGCCACGACACAACTCCGTCGATGGTGTACTCGGACACCGTTCCGGCCAGCGGCGCCCCGAACCGCATCACCCCCGCCCCGTGGGTACCGTTCACCCGCGCGGGTTGCTCGGTCGGTGACTTCTCCACGGCGAACATGGTGCTCGAGAACACCAAGGTCGACATGCCGACGGTCTTCGGCGCCTCGTCGCCCGAGGTCGCGCAGCTCAACGCCGACCCGGATTCGTTCAAGGACCCCGAAGTTGCCGATTATGTGGGCGAGGCAGTGCACTGCGCGAAGAGCGCTTCGGTGTGCGCTGACGCCGCGGGGTGAAGTTCGGGCAGACCATGCCGTCGCCGACGGCGGTGCCGGACACGCTGCCGACCGAGCCGGGCGGCTACCAGGGCTACCAGGCGCTGTTCGGCGCTCGGTACATCGCCTCGCAGCTCGGGGCAGGCACGCCCAACCTCGTCGCGGCACGGTTACCCGGTCACCAACGCGGCGGGAAACCTGGTCGACCTGAGCGGCAACGAGATCGACGGCGCCTTCCTCACCAACCACCCCGGCTTCCCCGGCTTCAGCCCGACGGCCCCGCAGAGCTTGGCAATGCTCGCCGACATGCAGGAGAGCGGCATCCCGGTCACCTACGGCTACATCTCCGACCTGCATGAGCGGAAGGCGGGAACCAGCGGCTGCACGACCGCGACCGCGACCGGTACCGGCAAACCGATCGGGCCGGGCGACTCCTGCTACGTCGACAACGCCAAGGCCTACGACAAGGCGTTCGGAACCTTCTTCGCCCGTCTCGCGGCTGACGGCATCACGCCGGCCAACACCGAGTTCGTGATCAGCGCCGAAGAGAACGACCAGTTCGCGGGCGCCAACGTCGGCCGGGCGACCCAGCCCACGCCGGCCGGCTGCGACGGCGTCACGGTGTCCTGCAACTACGCCACCGGTCAGATCGGCGAGCTGGCGGCCAACATCAAGGGCCTGCTGTCCACGACGGCCAGCAGCGCGACGCAGTTCGACATCGAGCCGCAGGGTGCCGCGATCTACGTCCACGGCCAGCCGGCCGCCGACGATCCGACCGTGCGCCAGTTGGAACGCGACACCGCCGCGATGACGGGGAACAACCCGTACTCGGGCGTCAACGGCGAGAAGATCACGAAGTATCAAGCCGACGCGGTCGAGCAACGGATCCTGCACGAGCAATCGGCCGATCCGTTACGGACGCCGACGTACACGCTGTTCCCGATGCCGGACTACTTCTTCGGCACCACCGGCGCGAACGTTGCACAGAATCCGTCGTTCGCCTGGGATCACGGTTACTACAGCCCGAACATCGACGTCACGTGGGCGGGCATTGCCGGGCCTGGTGTCGCGCGCCGCGGTGTCGACGGACCGCAACCTGCCGGCGGCAACGAAGCGCACGATCCGAACTCGCTGAACACGGTGCCGCAGGCGAGCGGGGTCGGGACCTGGGTCGAGGAGACCGACCTGCGCCCGACGCTGCTGTACCTCGCCGGCTTGCACGATGACTACCAGACCGACGGTCGCGTGATCAGCCAGGCGCTGGCCTCGCCGTCACGAGCCCTGCGGGACACCCAGCAACTCGCGGCCATCTACCAGCAGCTCAACTCGAGCGTCGGTGCGTTCGCTACCCAGACCCTGCTCGCCGATTCGGCCGCGCTCGCCAGTGGCAGTGCAACCAACGACAGCGGGTACCAACAGGAGGAGCGGGTCCTGTCGCGGCTAGCCGCGGCACGCGACGCACTGGCCGCACAGATGAAGGTGTTGCTGGCGCGTGCGGCCGACGGCGGTTCGCACAATTCGGCCCGGCCGTCGCACGGCAAGCTGACCTCCGTCCTGGCGAAGGGACGCGCCCTGCTGCACCAAGCGGCCGACCTCGCGTCCCGCAACGCCAAGTAGGCGCGGCCAGACGCACGATCAGGCGTGTCCCCGAACGACTCCCGGCCGGCGAGCGCAACCATCTTGGCGCCGCCGGCCGGCATCGCCGTCATGGCCTGATGCCCTAACATCGCAGCCATGTCGCGACGTGGGAGGCGCCGACTGGCTGGCGCAGCAACCGTTCTTGCCGTCATTGCCGCCGTGCTTGCCACGCCCGGCGCCGCCGGCGCCGCGACCGTCACGGACAAGAACTTCGCCGGCAACGGCAACGACATCTCGTGCCTGTCGAGCACCCGCTGCGTCGTCGTCGGCTTCAATACCAAGGGTGTCGGATACGTCGTCCCAGTAATCAACGGCGCGCCCGCCAAGGCCGACAACGTCCCAAAGACGACGTTCGTGTACAGCGTCAGCTGTCCGAACGCGAAAGGTTGCGAAGCCGTCGCCGACCCGAACGGCGGTGCCGGTACGGCGCTCGTGCCGATCAATTCGAAGGGCGTGCCGGGGAAGATCAAGCACCCGTCGACGTCGGCCGGCGACTCGCTCACGCGTATCGCCTGCACGACCTTGGCGTCCTGCACGCTAGCCGGCACCAACATCTTCACCAGCCCGACGAGCATCGTCATTTCCACCTGGAACGGAAAGCGCCTGACCAGGCACGTGGTGAAATCGGTGAAGGGTTCTTCGTCGACGGTCGTCGAAGGAGTGACGTGCGTTGGCGCGACCTGCTACGTCGTGGGCTACGCGCAGAACGGCGCGAAGGTCACCGGCTTCGTCGTCCGCACCAGCCACGGCAAGCCGGGCAAGCTGCACAAGGTAGCCGGGGACAACCTCTACGACGTCGGTTGCAAGAACGCGACGCAGTGCTGGGCGGTGGGTTTCGACCAGGCGGGCGGCGTCATCGCTGCACTGAGCAGCGGCAAGGTGACGGCGCGCAAGCACGTCCACGCACCGCTGGCGGGTATCGCCTGCCGAAGCTCGGCATGCACGGCGGTCGGCGAGCAGTTGCCAGTGGCGCCGCAGCAGTCCAAGAGCGGATTCATAGGCGTCTACCTGCGCCTGTCGAACGGCGCCGTCGAGAACACGACGGTCGACGCGTCCAGCGGCGGGTACACCAGGGTCGACCAGCCTGGCGCCAGCCGGTTCGCCGCGGTCGGCGCGGCCAGCAAGGGTGCAGAAGCCTCCGAGGTCACGACGGGTTGAGGCTCCGGCGCAGCGCGCTCATCGTCGCGGCGTTCGAGAGCGCGGCCTCGTCCTGGGAAATGCTGACGTGGTCGCGTCTGGAACACTGGACGGCCTGGGCCTCTAGCTCAATTGGCAGAGCTGCGGACTTTTAATCCGTAGGTTGCGGGTTCGAGCCCCGCGGGGCCCACCATCATTTTGTATTAGTTCGGTTGATGCCTGACAGGTCGGTTCCGGTTGAGGGGCGGTCTCAGCCATCTGAGGCCCCCGCCTGCTCTAATACGCGCATGGATATCTCTCGGCGTGGGCTGCTAGCGGGTGCCGGCGCGATCGGCAGCGCGGCGGTGCTTGGGTCGGCGGTGCCGGCACGCGCGTCATCGGCCGGCGCGCGGTGACGCCGGACGCACCACCGGCCGGCCTGGTCTCCCTGAGCACACCCCCCGAGGCGGGGGTGAGCTACAAATTCGCGATGTGGGCCGATGCGACCCCGCTCAACTCGTTGGCCAACGGCCGCATCTTCGCAACCAGTGGCGTCTACGCCAATCCCCAGGACATCATCGGTGCGGTTTTCGACCTGCCGCCGGGGGCACTCGTGCACGACGTCGAGGCGTACTACCGCGCGAACGTCAACACGACCCTCACCGCCGCCGTGTGGGCCTCGGGGACGGGCGACCTCGGGAACACGATCGCCTCAGTGGCCATCGATCCGGTGGCCGGAACGGCGATGCGCAAGTCCCGCATCGTGGTTCCGTCGAGCAGCAACGGCCCGTACCCGCACGGAACGAAGCTGGCCGCCTTCATCGACACCCTCCCCAATGGGTCCATCCAGGTGAACGGGTTCCGGGTCGGCTACCGCAACGCGCCGCTGGCGCCGGTGCTGCTCACGACTCCCGTGCGGGTCTACGACTCGCGTGACCACTCGCCGCTCGTGGCCGGGCAGACCCGTTCGATCTCGCTGGCGTCGCACCTGCCGGTCGGTGCGAACGGGGCGTTGTACACGCTCAGCGTGCTCAACACGCACGGTGCCGGGTCACTGCACGTCGGTGCGGCCGGCTCGTCGTTGGCCGCGGTCGGCATCCAGTGGGGACGCACGGGGGATCGGCTGACGTCACCGGTGACGTGTGCGGTGAACGGTTCGCGGGCGATCGGCGTCCATTCGACGGCCGGCTCCGGCCGGACCGACTTCATCGTCGACCTGACCGGCTACCTGGTCTGAGTCAGCGGACCGACCGGATCAGGTCGGCGGCCTTCTCGGCGATCATGACGGTCGGCGTGTGGGTGTGCCCGCGGATGATCTGCGGCATCACCGATGCGTCGACGACGCGAAGTGCGTCCACCCCGCGAACGCGCAGCGACTCTTCCACGACCGAGGCATCATCAATGCCCATCCGGCAGATGCCGGTCGGGTGGTACAGCGTCTCGGCCGAGGCCCGGATGAACTCCGCGACATCGGTCTCCTCGGGCGTGGGCATCATCGTCTCGGTCACCAAGCCGCTCAGCGCGCTCGCCGCGATCAGCCGCTGAGCCTGCTCGACGCCGGACACGAGACGCGAGAGGTGGCCGGGGGCAGGCCCTGCCATCGCCGCCTGAGGCACGTCGTGACGTACCAAGCTGGCGGTCGGGGCGAGCCCTACGCGGGATAGAGACACACGCTGATCTCGACGCTCATCATGGGCAGCCCCGCCCGTCGTCTCACCAAACCGATCGCACGCTGCCGGGACCAACCCCATTGAGCTATGCAGGGACAGACGACGGACGAGGGCACCGACCACCGCTTGGGCAAAAACGACTCACGCTGATGTGCGCGCGTTTGCAGCTCACGCTCGACGACGTGTCGGCTCCGATTGCCATGGGAATGGAGGCTCTCGACGAGCGTCACGCAGGGGACGATCTCAACTGCGCCGGGCGCCCTCGAGGGTGGCGTGGTCTGGTTGGGTTGTCCAGTCGACATCCATGTCTGAGGCTCGGGGCCGTCGGTGGCCTAAACCGGTTGGCGAGCGTGCTGCGGATGACGCACAGTCGAGCCATGCGACGCACTGACACTCCGAGTACGTGGGATGAGCGCGCCACTTTGCTGACCATGCTCCAGTACACGAGGGACACTGCGGTCGAGAAGTGCCGGGGCCTGGCCGGCGAGCAGGCAGGCAGCGCGCCGGTGGCCTCGTCGCCACTGACGACGATCGGGGGAGTGGTCAATCACCTGCGTTGGGTCGAGCACGCGTGGGTGGAGAACCGCTTCGTCGCCGGGCCGTATTTGGGTCCATCGACCGACGTCTCGCCCGACCAGGCGTGGGTCGACGGCGCGGCGGCCGCGATCGTCGACGTGCTGGACGCCTACCGGGATCAGGCCCGGCGCACTGACGCGATCATTGCCGCGCATGAACTGGACGACTGCTCGGCGACGCCGCTGAGTTCGGGTGTATCCCCCACGCTGCGCTGGGTCGTTCTGCACCTGATTGAGGAGACCGCGCGGCACAACGGCCACCTCGACATGCTGCGCGAGTTGGCCGACGGCGTTCGCGGCGATTGAACGCCTAGGTCCCTAAGCAGCCGTCTTCGAGCCGGGTCACGATCGGTGAGCGGCGAGCGTCGACGATTCCGGTCGGGGTGGCGCGGACGCTGCGCTATGGGTTTGGCCCGACCGCGCTGACGTAGATGACTAAGCGACGCACGGGAATCCTGGCGCATCACCTTCGTTTCGGACGCGGCCTTCATCGTCAAATTTGGCTGCAACAGTTCGGCCAGAACCGAAGTGTCAGACTGCGAGACTGGAGCCATGCGGCGACTGCCCAGTGACGTGCTGACCGACCCGGCCTACCGAGTGCCCGAGCCGGAGCCCGGAGAAACCGGGATGGCGTGGCTCCGCGGTCACGTCGTGCGCTTCTGCGAAGGGCAACAGCACGCCAGACGCCGAGCGCAGATCCAAGCCGTCATCGATGCCATCGCGGACACCCCATTCATCGCAAGCCCGACCCGCTCGTTGCTCGCCGCGTTCGGCCTGGCCGAGGAGTTGGCCGCCGACGTCACGCTCGCCTCAGCCGCCTACCAACCGCACGCACCGCAATCCGCCGAGGCCGACGCCGCCGCTGACCGGCTCGTCGCGGCCTGCGGCGGACGTAGTGAGCAATCCGCGAGCCGAGTGTGTGTGCTCGTTCAAGCCGACGCCGCCTGCACGGCGCTCGCCCAACGAATCCGCACCGCCTCGAAAGACCCGCCCCTGTCCGCCACCCGTCGGATCACGCCCACCGGCGAACAGGTCGAGGTCGATCTCGCCGACGCGCACTTCGGTCGTGGCGCCCACCGGTGCCCCGGCGAGGCGCTCGCCACTCGCCTCGCCCGCCAGGAAGCCCAGCGCTAGACCCTCACCTCAACGTCGTTAGGCATGAAGGTCGACGACGATCGCGGCAGTGCCTGGTAGAGCCGCCTCGCGGCGTGAGCGGGCGGTAGCCCGCAGCGCGGCAAATGAGTGGGTTCGAGAGTCCTAGCTGCAGATTTGCAGATATCCGGTTGCACCGGGGCGGACGCGGAACGCCACAACATGGTGCTGTGAGTCGCGGAAGACAGCGGTCGTCGCCGACGTAATGGTGATCGTCCCTTGCTGATAGGGGTTGTCCCATCCTGCCGGTGGGTTGCCCTGGCCATCGCTCAGGGGATTCTCTGCGACGTAGTAGGTATTCCCGATCCGAGTCTCGTTGATACCGCAGTGGGTGTATAGGGAGAACGGTGATCCGGCGGGCGTCGTGGAGTTCGACGCGTGGTCGTTCCCGGACGCGCAGCCTGTGAGCGCCAACGTCGGTATCAAGAGGACGGCGCATGCACCGACCGTTCGCCAGGCCATGACCACACCGTAGTGAGGGCTTGACCTTGAAAGAAGGTTCCGGCCCAGAAGAATAGAAGTACCGGATCTTGGTAAGAGAGCGCAACTCGCGGCATAGCGTGCACGCGCAGCGGAACGCAACGCGGCAAAGCCGGTAGCGCCGCAGGGCGGCAAAGCCGGTAGCGCCGCAGGGCGGCAAAGCCGGTAGCGCCGCAGGGCGGAGTGTCGCCTACCGTCAACGCCATGCCTCTACTCGATCTCGATCCAGACCAGCTCCTGTCGACGACCCGGGCAGTGCGCAAGCGGCTCGACTTCGATCGTCCCGTCCCCGACGACCTCATTCGCGAGTGCGTGCGACTTGCGCTGCAGGCGCCGTCGGGGTCGAACGCGATCACTATGCGTTTTGTGGTGGTGCGCGATTACGCCGACAAGGCGGCCATCGCGAGCTTCTACAAACAGTCCTTCGACGTGTACCGCTCCACACGCGGACCGCGTGACGCGCAGGGCATGCGCGTCGCGAGTTCCTCGAACTACCTGTCCGAACACATGGCCGAGGCGCCGGCACTGGTGATCGGCTGCAACGAGCTGGGCAGCCGCGAGGATGCGCAGGCCGCAATGGGCAATATCCTGCCGGCGATGTGGAGCTTCATGCTGGCCGCCCGTGCCCGCTCGCTGGGTACGGCGTGGACGACGCTGCACCTGCCCTACGAGCGTGAGGTGGCCGACCTGCTCGGCATCCCTTACGACACTGTGGTGCAGGCGGTGCTGACGCCGGTCGCGTTCACGAAGGGCA
The DNA here is from genome assembly GCA_963794885.1 of uncultured Actinomycetota bacterium. GTDB lineage: Bacteria > Actinomycetota > Actinomycetes > Mycobacteriales > Jatrophihabitantaceae > RYN-133. Next base: position 280,723 of record CAWCFH010000001.1, on the reverse strand, counting down.
CCGAGTTCAAGGCCGCCACCCGTCCCGACCCCGACGAGGTGATCCGCTGGGATCGTTGGTAGCGACCGCCAACGCAGCCTCCCAGACGCCAACAACCAGCGGGAATTCGAGATGTTCAGATGTGGCGACAGCACGAGTACGACACGTTCGGACTGGTCTATCCCGTCACCGTCGCTACTGGCACCGCGGACCGCAAGATCGGCCTGACCACTCATCGGCACGACCGCGCGGACGGCAGCACGTGCGAGCGGTACCTTTTGCCGGACCGATCACGCCCGGGAGGCTGGAATTGGCACGGTGGGATTTCGCGGCAGAAGTGACGGGGCTTCTCGAACGCACTGAGCACGGTGATGGGCCACGAACGATGACCGAGATGATCGACGCGGCCTCGTCAGTCGTCGCGGCGAGCCACGCGGACCCAGCTGCGCTGCGCCGTTGGTTGAGTGAGAACGCCGAAACCTTGGTCGGACAGCAGATCCTCGTGACAGCCGTTCACAGCGAGCAGTCTCCCGGCGCCGACCTACCGCGTGTGCTCCAGGACTGGGCATCGCAGGCTGGCGGTGTGACGGCTTTTGCCGCCGTCGAGTGGCTCAAAGAAGAACACCCTGCCCTGTTGAGAGCGTGGCTGCTGACTCGTGTCGAGGACCTCATCGCGGCGGAGATGGCCAAGACCTGAACGGTGAAGTCCGGGCCTGCACGGCAGATCTGCGCATTCGTAGCGGCATGAGCGCGTGTTGGCTCCCGCTTGAGTGTTCACCTGAACACTCGAGTGTCGGCAGTTTCTTCGGTGTCCTCGAGCGGTGATCATGCACAGATGCCTGCTAGGGCACCTATTTTTGCATGATCACGATGCGTGCGTAGAGCCGGCCGCGAACATCCGTCATTCGGCAGATCCGGTTGCCCGCAACGCGCACTACCGGCAGCCGGGCCGACCCAAGTCACATGTGACTGGCGGGTCGCTTGCTATCAAGGTGACGGAGCAGGAAGTAGCTCGCGACTCATCTATGCGCTGAACTGCAACCGAGACGGCAGACCGACTCATGCAATTCGGCAGATTCACGCGCTGACAGCGCCATGGCGGATGTTGGATCCGGTGGTGACCGCAGGGCTGCAATATGCAACCCAGGCTGTCGACTCGGGCGCTTTCTTGACTGCGCTCTGTCAGACTCATGATTCGAGCTGGAGGTTGTCGTGCTTGATAGTGCTGAGGTCACCAGGACGACGCCCGCCCTGTCCCAACCGCGTCGACCCCGGCGACTTTGGTTAGCCGTCACGGTTGTCATCGTGGTCATCGGAGTTGTTGGCGGCGTGCTGGGCCTGTGGCGGTGGCAGCATGGTGCGCACGTTTTCGATGACGGTGGCAACGGCACTGGCGGGCCGATTAAGGTCGGTCACACCGCGTACTCGCTCGCCCTCTACAGCGTCACGCGCGATAACGCGACGGTCGATCTGCGCTCAATAACCCCGCGCGTCGCGGTCAATACCGCGCACGCCACCATTCAAGTACTCGAATGCCAGCGCAATGCCAACATTGTCGCCATCGGCGCTACACCGAGCGTCGACTACTGCAACCACCTCAAGGCGTTCGCACCAGGGAACCATCAGTTCAGCGCCAATGGCGACAAAACTGCCATCGTTCTCGCAATCACCGCGCGACGTGGTGGTCGAATCGTCATCAACGGGATTGACGTCCGCTATCACTCCGGAGTGCGGCAAGGCGATCAAAACACAGGCTTGCGGATGAACTTCCACGCGCGCTGACAACGTCGGTCACCCTCCGATTGCCAACCGAAGCCAGCACGTCATCGCGCTCATCAGTAGATCCGACGGACTCACCGCGTGTGACCCGCACCTGTGCGGAACAGCCCCTGCACGCCATGAGCGGACACGCGAAGCGGTACGCAACGCCATGAGCGGTAGAGCCGCTGCGCGGCATGTCCGTGGATGGTCACCGGTGTTCTGGACAGTGAGGACTAGAGGTGACGGTAGTAGCGCACCAGGGGTAGCGGCGTAAATCCTTCGGACTCGTACAAGGCTCTTGCTGGCGCATGGCCATCGTCGCCGCCGGTGGCAATGACGGCAAGATCGCATCCTGACTCGCGCATCTGCGATAAAGCACGTTCAGTGAGCTGGCGGCCGATCCCACGCCCCTGACTGGCAGGGTCGACGGCAATCATGTCGACTTCGCCAGTGGCAGTAGCGGAGTCGATCATGACTGCGACGAAACCGACTACGCGCTCAGCGTCGATTGCGACCGAGACTTGCAAGTTCGGATCGGCGCAGGCGTTCGTCACCTCTGATGCCTGCGAAGCGGCCCAGTCAGGGTAGATCCTGGTATTGAGGTCGTTGCCCAGCACTGTCGCCATCGAGGCATGCACTGGCTGCCACGCGCGCAGGGCCAGCGCAACCACATCCGCTAGGTCAGCGGGCGCGGCCGGGCGCACGAATATGGACATGCGCGACACGATAGAAGCCGCCGCACCCGAACCGCACTCGAAATTGCCAAGTCAAGATGCGAGCAACGACAGTGATCCGATCATCGCCAGATCCGCGCGTCGACGGCGGCATGACCGTGCGTTCGAAGCGGCACGCAACGCGGCATGTGCGGGTTTGTCGGGCGTTGTGCTGGTGTCCGCGTGGGCGCCCCTTGACAGTGCGGCGTCCGTGGTGCCAGCCTGCGGCCGAACCAGGAGCGGGTATCCCAGTTTGCGTGAGCGGCGAGTCGTGGTGCGCGTGTATCCGCGCGCTTGAGCCGGAACCATTCTTGGTTGCCTGCACGGGTTAGGGGGAACCATGCGGCGACTCGCAGCGACGGCAGCAGTTGCATCTCGTCGGCCTCGCAGATGCCGGTTCGCAGATCCGTGGCTGGCGCGACCTCGATCTTGATGGGCTCCGAGGACTCCGTTTTGCTGATGCAAAGTTCGGCGGGAACTCGACGAGGACGGCCACTTCGTCGAGAGGTTGCCCCTCGGCTACCACGAGGAGATCAAGACGCTGTCCACCTTGGGCCGGCGGTAATGAAGAGCCTCGCAGAGTCACGGTTCGGCTAGAGGGCCACTCGGAATCGCCGCTCATCGGCGCGGTGCGAGTTTCGTCGGTGCTCAGGCGGTGCCGGCCTCGCGGTCCCGTCCGTGCAAAGTCTCGGATCATGATCACGAAGTGGATCTACGCCAGTCCGCAAGAAGTCCGCAACAGATCGTGGCGAGGCAGTATTGACCACCGGCAGCCAACACCATTTTCGGCCAGTAAATACAGGCCTTGTAGCCATCTACCCCCGACGTCGGACCGACCCCAAATTGTGTCGATTAGAACTCTTGATCCGTAGGTTGCGGATTCGAGCGCCGCGGGGCCCACCGAGTGATCAGGAATCGAGAAGCACCACGGTGTGATCGCGCCCTAACCTTCGACGACAGGGCCGGTGAGACGCCGAGCCATTCGCATGACGAAGGAGAGTCTGAAATGCCTGCGAAGACTGCTAAGGCCGAGTCCGGTGGCTTCAGCGCCGAGGAGCGTGCCGCGATGAAGGCGCGTGCCGACGAACTGCGCGCCGAGGGGAAGAAGGGCGCCAAGCGGGCCGATGGCCTGCAAGAGCTCCTCGACAAGATCGCGGAGATGGCGCCGAACGACCGGGTGCTCGCCGAGCGCGTGCACGTGACCGTGACGGCGGCGGCGCCCGAGTTGTTGCCGAAGACTTGGTACGGCATGCCCGCGTACACGAACGCTGACGGCAAGGTGGTGCTCTTCTTCCAGGACTCGGGCAAGTTCAAGTACCGCTACTCGACCCTGGGTTTCCAGGACGCGGCCAACCTCGACGACGGCGACATGTGGGCGGTGTCCTACGCGCTCATGAAGTGGAGCCCGGTGGTGGAGAAGAAGGTTGTCGAACTGGTGAAAGCAGCGATCTCCTGACGCAGACGCGCACGTCGTAGGCTGGCCTGCCGTGACTCGAGTCGGTGTTGCGCTGCTTCCCGAAGTGAATCCAGCCGACGATGATCGTTGGGTTCGCGCTGAGGAACTCGGGTTCGCCCACGCGTGGTGTTTCGATCACCTCGCCTGGCGCGCGCTCGCGAACTCGCCGTGGCACGCCACCGTCCCTGCTCTGGCGGCCGCCGCACTGCGCACGTCGACGATCCGGTTGGGAACGTTCGTCGCGTCGCCGAACTTCCGACATCCAGTGCCGTTCTCAAAAGAACTGATGACCCTCGACGTGATGTCGAACGGTCGCCTCATCGCGGCGATCGGGGCCGGTGCGCCAGGATTCGACGCCGACATGCTTGGCGGGCCCCACCTCACGCCCGCACAGCGACAAGCCCGCTTCGAGGAGTTCGTGATCACCCTCGACCTGCTCCTTCGACAACCGCTCACCACCCGGCACGGCACGTACTTCCACGCAATCGACGCGCCGACCGTTCCCGGACCAACGCAACTCCCGCGGCCACCGTTCGTGATCGCCGCGAATGGGCCTAAGGGAATGCGACTTGCGATCACCCGCGGCGAAGGCTGGGCGACGATGGGCACTGCTGCGGGCGACGCCGAGCCGGATGCTTGGTGGACGGGCGTTGCCAGGGCGGCGAACAACTTTGCCGAGCATTGCGCCGCGATCGGATCTCCACACGAAGGCTTCCGCCGCTATCTGGACCTGATGGGAGGTCCCGGGCCGGCGCAGTCGGCCGAGAAGATCCATGACGATGTCGGCCGGGCTCGCGACCTCGGTTTCACCGATGTGGTCATGCCCTGGCCGCGTGCGAGCGAACCGTTCGCAAACTCCATGGCTGCCTTCGAGGAATTCGCGACACGGCTCGACACCGGCGAGCTCACCCGCTGACGCTCCGCACCAGCGCAAACTCAGGCGGTGCAGCAGATGGACGTGCCGTCCTCGCAGCCCATGGTCGGCGAATCGGCGAGCACGGTGTAGATCTCCCAGCGCTCGCCGTTCGGCGCACCTTGCGACCCAGAACTTGTCCTGCTTGGCGTAGCAGCAGGTCGTCCCGCGCTCGTCGATCGAGGCGCAAGCCTGCACGCGGCGAGCCGGGTCTGCTCGGCGTCGACGGTGTCGACGTCCGCGACCTCGACGCCGAGGTGGTTGATGCTAGCCGCCACGGCCCGGGTTCTCCATCAGGACGAGCTTGAGCGGCGGCTCGGCGACCGCGAAGTTCGCGTAGCCGGGCCGGACCTTGGCCGGCGCGGTGGCGAACAGCTTCGGAGTAGAACGCGATCGACTCGTCGAGGTTGTCGACGTTGAGCGCGAGTTGGACACGGGACATGAGCTGACCTCCAATCGGAGACTTCGACAGTCATCTATGTCTGTCGAGAGTCGAGGTTGCCACGAGATATCGATATCTGTCAATATTGATGAGATGTCGAAGTCTGCACGGTCACTGCTCACCCCGGTCCGAGACCGTCGCGTGCTGCTCGCCGCTGGCCCGCGAGCCGCTGTCGCCAGCCGCAGGCCGAGCAGATCGCGCCGTTGCTCAAGGCGCTCGCCGATCCGGTTCGGCTGCGGCTGATGTCGCTGGTGGCCTCGCACGAGGGCGGCGAGGCCTGCGTCTGCGACCTGAACGACGCGTTCGACCTCTCCCAACCGACGATCAGCCACCACCTGAAGGTGCTGCACGAGGCCGGGCCTGCTCGACCGCGAGAAGCGCGGCGTGTGGGTCTACTACCGGGCGCGCACCGAGGCGCTGGCGAGCCTCGGCGCGCTGATCGGCGACTCGCGTCGACATGACGTCCGACCTCGGCGCGCCGCGCGCTCGGCGGAGTTCGTCGGCACCGCGTTCCTTGTCGCGGCCGTCATCGGCTCCGGCATCGCGGCGGCTGCGGCTCTCGCCGCACGATGTCGGGCTGCAGCTGCTGGAGAACAGTCGTCATCACCGGCGCCGCGCTGGTCGCGCTTGATCCTCGCGCTGCAACCGGTGTCGGCCGCGTTCAACCCCGTCGTCACGCTCGTCGAGCGAGCGCTCGGCGCCGTCGGCAACACGGGACGCCGCGGCGCTGATCGTCGCCCAGATCGCCGGCGGCTTCCGTCGGCGCGGTCGTCGCCAACCTCATGTTCGAGCTCGATGCGGTGAACCTGGCCGACGCAGCACCGCTCGGGCGACGGCGTCTGGCTGGGCGAGGTCGTCGCGACGCTCGGCCTGCTCGTCGTCATCTTCGGGACGGCCCGGGCCGGGCGCAGCGATCGCGTCGCCTTCGCCGTCGGCGGTTACATCCTCGCCGCGTACTGGTTCACCAGCTCGACCAGCTTCGCCAACCCCGCCGTGACCGATCGCGCGGATGTTCTCCAACACGTTCGCCGGCATCGCGCCCGCGTCGGTCGGCGCTGTTCGTCGTCGACGCAACTGGTCGGCGGCGCGCTCGGCTACGCGCTGATCCGCGGCTCTGTACCCACACGCTGCCGCGCTCAGCTGACGCAGTCGCCCGCACCTGAGAGGGACACCGTGACCAAGCCGTCGCGTGCTGTTCGTGTGCGTGCACAACGCCGGCCGATCGCAGATGGCGGCCGGCTGGCTCACGCAGCTCGCCGGCGACCGCATCGAGGTGCGCTCGGCCGGCTCCGAGCCCGCCGACGCAGATCAACCCCATCGCCGTCGAGGCGATGCGCGAGGTCGGCATCGACATCACCGGCGAGGCAGCCGAAGCTGCTCACCGTCGACGCGGTCCGCGCGCCGACGTCGTCATCACGATGGGCTGCGGCGACACCTGCCCGTACTTCCCGGGCAAGCGCTACGAGGACTGGGAGCTGACCGACCCGGCCGGCCAACCGATCGAGGTGGTGCGCGTGGTCCGCGACGAGATCAGGTCACGCGTCCAAGCACTCGTCGACACCCTTGCTGGGGCGCAACAAGCTCCGACAGACTGACCGGCATGGATGGCCTGCCGCTGTACCCAACCTCGCTGGTCGGAAGTTTCGCGCAGCCGGAGTGGCTGATCGACCGCGCGAAGCTGGCAGGCGCGGTTCCCGCCGCGGGTCCGCGCGAAGGAGTTGTGGCGCGTCAGCACCGGAGTTCCTCGCCCAGGCGCAGGACGACGCCACCATCGGTCGCGATCCGAGCCCAGGAGCGCGCCGGGCTCGACATCATCACCGACGGCGAGATCCGGCGCGAGAGCTACTCGAACCATTTCGCCACCGCGCTCGACGGCGTCGACCTCGACAACCCGGGCACGGCGCTCGACCGCAGCGGCCATCCCAACCCGGTGCCGCGAGTCGTCGGACCGATCCGCCGGCCGCATCCGGTCGAGGTCGACGATCTGAAGTTCCTGCGCGCCAACACCGACCGGCGCGATCAAGATGACCGTGCCCGGACCGTTCACGATGTCGCAGCAGGCGCAGGACGACCACTACAGCGACGAGGCCGCGCTCGCGATGGCCTACGCCGATGCGGTCAACGCCGAGGTCAAGCGATCTCTTCGCCGCCGGCGCCGACATCGTGCAGCTCGACGAGCCGTACATGCAGGCCCGTCCCGATCCCGCGCGCGAGTACGGGCTCGCAGCGCTGAACCGCGCGCTCGACGGCGTCACCGGGACGACCGCCGTGCACATCTGCTTCGGCTACGCGCGATCATTCACGAACGCCCGTCGGGCTATTCGTTCCTGCCGGAGCTCGCCGGCTGCACGTGCGACCAGATCTCGATCGAGACCGCGCCAGTCAGGGCTCGATCTGTCGGTCCTGGAAAGCCTGCCGGACAAGACGATCATCCTCGGCGTGATCGATCTGTCCGACCACAGCGTAGAGACGCCTGAGATCGATCGCGGACCGCGTCCGCAGCGCATTGCCCTACGTCGACGCCGAACGCATCGTGCTCGCGCCCGACTGCGGCATGAAGTACCTGCCGCGCGAGTCGGCGGCAGGAAAGCTCGCTGCGCTGGTGCAGGCGGCGAGGACGCTTCGCGACTAACGATCGACGTCGCGGGCGAGGTGCCGGTCGCCGCTGCCGCTGTAGTCGGTGTACGTGTACGGGTTCGGGATCCGCTCGGTCGCGGGCAACTCCGGCGTCATGCTCTCCCGCCAGGCCTCCTCGCCCATCGTCGAGCGGGCATATTCGACGGTCTGCGCGACCGCGTCCCGCGCCGCCGCGAGGTCGGCGCCGAGCAACCGGTGCTCGTGCTTGACGCACCTGACCGCCGACGAGCACGGTGTGCACGTCGCCGCGGCCGGCCTGGTACACGAACGTGCCGTACGGGTGCAGCAGCGGATACATCGCCGGCGAGTCATCGTTCTTGATCAGCACGACGTCGGCCTTCTTGCCCGGTGTCAGCGAGCCGATCCGGTCGTCCAGGCCGAGTGCCGTGCGCCGCCGATCGTCGCCCAGTGCGCGACCTCCTCGGCGCGCAGCCGGTTGTGCACGACCGTCTCGCCCTGCGCGTGCGCCTCGAGGTGCTCGCGCGACCGGTCGGCCGACAGCGTGGCGCGCATCGCCGAGAACAGGTCGGCGCTCCACCAGACGCTGGTGTCCATCGACAGCGACACCGGGATGCCGTGCTTGCGCAGCGCCCAGGTCGGCGGGTAACCCTGCCCGGCGCTCTGCTCGCTCTCGGTCGACACCGACGCCGTGCCGCCGCTCGCCGCGATGCGCTGGTACGAGTCGTCGGTCAGCGTGGCGGCGTGGACGTAGGTGACCTCGGGCGTCATGAAGCCGCCCTCCCACATCAGCCGGATGCTCTCGTCGTTCGTCGCGCCCCACACACCGGCGTGCGTCGTCACCGCGCATGCCGAGTTCGCGCGCCGCCTCGAACGCACCGCGCTCGGGGAACGCCGGGTCGCCGGTGACGTCGAACGCGAGTTGCAGCCCGACCTTGTCGTCGGGGTCTGAAGCGGTCGACGAAGCTGCGGAACTCGGGCGAGTTCGTCCACTCCCACGGCGCGCCGAGCAGGTTGCCGTAGGCGAGCACGAACCGGCCGGGTGCGCTGCGCAGCGCGTCGAGCGCGGCCTCGCCGTGCTCGATCGTCTGCAGCCCGTGCGACCAGTCCAGGGTCGTCGTCACGCCCGGCATCGACCGCCTCGATCGCGGAGAGCACGTTGCCCGCATGGATGTCCTGCGGGCGGAAGATCTTGCCCCAGGACAGGTAGTAGAAGACGAAGTACTGCGTCAGCGTCCAGTCCGCGCCCAGCCCGCGCAGCGCCGTCTGCCACATGTGCCGATGCGTGTCGACCATGCCGGGCACGAGCGATGCCGCCCGCTCGCGTCGATCTCGACGGCGTCCGCCGGCACGTCGAGGTGCGGGCCGACCGCAGCGATCGTGTCGCCGGTGACCAGCACGTCGCCGTCCTCGATGATGCCCGCGTCGTCCATCGTGAGCACCGTGGCGTTGCGGAACACGACCGGCCGGCCGCCGTTGACCTGGGCTGATCTCGTCGGGATTCATGCGTGCTCCTCTCTGCCGCGGCGCGGCGTGATGACGACGTGCAGCAGCCCGCCGACGATGCTGATGTTCTTCAGCAGGTGGTTGCGCTGCGTGTTGCGCTCCGGCGCCGGTCGAGCTCCCAGAACGCGGTGGCCGCCGGCGGTGGTCGGCACGAGCGAGCCGATGAGGACGGTGGCCGCGCACACGCGGCGCGACGCCGAGGATCAGCGCGGCGCCGGCGGCGACCTGCGTCGCCGCGTTGAGCCGGACGAGCACGACGTCCTCGGGCAGCTCGCGCGGCGCGGCCTTGCGGGCGAGCGCGAGCACCGGCGCGGCCTTCTTCGCCGGGACGGTCGGCTCGCGCAGCACGCCCGCGCCGGCCTGCACGAACACCCAGCCGAGCGCGGCTCGCCACGACGCGTCCAGCGCGCTCATGTCGCGATGTCCGGGTAGGGCAGCGTCGAAATGCGGCAGCCGCGCGGCGAAGTCGAGTTGCATCGCCAGCGGCTCGGTCGTGGTCCCGCTCGAACATCGCGATCCACAGCGTCAGCGTCAGGAACGGATGCGCGCCCAGCTCGAACAGCGCGCACATGATCGTGGCGCGACGAGCGCATCGCGTTCGTCGTCGGTGAACGACAGCCAGGTCGACGCCTCACCGGCGATGACAGTTGAGGATGCGGTTGGCCTGTTCGGCCTCCCACCACGTGACGGTGCCGGCCGGGTCGTCGCGATAGCGCTCGACCAGCTCCGGGTCGCGGTCGACGGTGAACAGGAACTTGTCGAGCAGGTACTTGCTCATGTCGCGGCACCCCGTTCGGGTACCAGGTGAAGTACGCCTCCATCGTGTGGAACAGATCGAGGTTGTCGGCGTAGTCGGCCTTGGCGTAGCCGGCGACGCCCATCATCAGCATGAAGTCCATGAAGCCGTGCGTCGCGTTGCCCGGCGCGTGCAGGCTGTCCAGGGTCACGTTCGCGAGGCAGTCGTCGATGTCGCCGTTCGCGATCCACTGCACGGCCTTCGCGTCGAATTCCGGATCCGGTCCGTGCGGCCCGAACTGCCGCGGACCGCCGAGTTCGAGCGACAGGTGCCCGGTGCCGATGACGGCCACGCGCAGGTCGGACGGCCACGCGTCGATCAGCTCGCGGATCGTCCGGCCCAGCTTCACGAACCGCTCGGGACGGGGCAGCGGCGGCGCGAAGATGTTCGTGTAGATCGGCACCACCGGCAGGTCGTTCTGCGGCCGCACGGTGATGATCGGGCAGGTGATCGAGTGATCGACGCGCAGTTCGTTCGAGAACGCCAGGTCGAACTCGCGGTCGATGCCTTCGCGCAGCAGGTACGCCGACAGCTCCTCGTGCCCGCGCAGCAGCAACCGCGGCAGACCGAACTCGCGTTCCTCGTTGTAGTAGTTCGCGTCGTAGAAGGGCGCCTTGCCGATGAGGAACTGCGGCATGTTGTCCAGCCAGAGCTGGTGGAAGTGGTCCGAGCCGACCATCACCAGGACGTCGGGACGGGCGCGGGTGAGCGTCTCGCGGTACGCCTCGACCTTGCGCACCCACTCGGCGGCGAACGGCGGCGCCTGCTCGGGCGGCAGCAGGCTCGTCTTGTAGAAGAACGGGTGGTGCGTCGTCGCCAGGATCGCGACCAGCTCGGCCATGCCGGCCGCCCCTGTTCTGCTCGCATGCCACGCGTACAGTTGTCCGTCAAGCGGTCTGGCTGAGACGATGCCCCGCGACACACTCGGTGTCAAGAGCGCCCGGAGGCGATCGATGGCAGGACGCGGCACGAGTCCGGACTTCGTCGAGGCGCTGGCCCGCGGGCTGGACGTGCTGACCTGCTTCGGCGAGGTGCGGCCCACCCTGACCCTCGCCGAGGTCGCCGCCGAGACCGGCCTGGCCCGGCCCACCGCGCGCCGGTTGCTGCTCACCCTGCAGGAACTCGGCTACGTGCGCATCGACGGCGGCTCGTTCGCGCTCACCCCGCGCGTGCTGCGGCTCGGGCATGGCCTACGTCGAGCTCGCTCGGGCTGTGGGACATTGCCCGCCCGCACCTGGCCGACCTGGTCGCGCGACACGCACGAATCGTCGTCGATGGCCCAGCTCGACGGGTCGGACATCGTCTACGTGGCGCGGGTCGCCGTCCCGAAGATCATCACGCTTGCGGGTGACCATCGGCACCCGATTCCCGGCGCTGCAGACCTCGCAGGGCAAGGTGCTGCTCGCCGCGCTCGAGCCGGCCGCACTCACCGCGGCGCTGGCCGAGCCGAGCCGGTCGGGGCTGCCGCCGCTTCCTGCCGCGCGACCGCTCCGACGTCGACGCCGAACTGATGGCGGTGCGGGCCCGCGGCTGGGCGCTCGCCGACGAGGAACTCGCGCCCGGCATCCGGTCGGTCGCCGTCCCGGTGCGTGACGGCACGGGCGACCGTGCGCGCGGCGATGAACGTGACCGTGCACGCAGCCGAGACCAGCGTCGAGACGCTCATCGCACGACACCTGCCGCACTTGCTGCGGGCCGCCGGCGAGGTCAGCGCGGAGTGGGCGTTGTGGCAGGCGCGCCCGTACGACGAGTTCGGACAGGCTGTCCGCATCCCGGCCACCGGGCAGCCATGGCGCCTGAGCCGGCCGGCCCGCTGCACGGCATCGTCGTCGCCGACTTCAGCCGCGTGCTCGCCGGGCCGTACTGCACGATGTTGCTGGCCGACCTCGGCGCCGACGTGATCAAGGTCGAGTCGGCAGCGGGGGACGACACCCGGCACTGGGTGCCGCCGCGGCGCGACGGACACCGGCACGTACTACCTCGCGGTCAACCGCAACAAGCGCTCGATCGTGCTCGATCTCGCAGACGCCGAGGATCTCGCACGTCGCGCACCGGCTCTCGACGCGCGCGGACGTGATGATCCAGAACTTCAAGCCGGGCGGCCTGGCCAAGTTCGGGCTCGACTACGAGTCGGTGCGGGCGCGGCGCGCCGACACCATCTACTGCTCGATCAGCGGCTTCGGAGCGGGCGAGGGCGCGGGCCCTGCCCGGCTACGACCTGCTCGTCCAGGCGGTCTCCGGGCTGATGAGCCTGACCGGGTCGCCGGACGGGCCGCCGTACCGCGCCGGCGTCGCCGTCTTCGACGTCATGACCGGCCTGCACTGCGCGTTCGGCATCCTCGCGGCGCTGCATCACCGCGGCCAGACCGGCCAGGGCCAGCACGTCGAGACGAACCTGCTGTCCACGGCGCTGTCGACGATGGTGAACCAGACCTCCGCGTACGTCGCCGGCGGCGTCGTCCCGAATCGCATGGGCAACGCGCACCTGTCGCTGTTCCCGTACGAGCCGCTGCCGACCGGCGACGGCGACCTGATCGTCATTGCCGGCAACGACGGGCAGTTCCGCAAGCTCGCCGCCGCTCTCGACCTCGCGGACCTCCCCGACGACGAACGCTTCGCCAGCGTCGGAATACGCAACGACAACCGCGACGAGCTGCGGCCGATCCTGCGTCGAGCGGCTCGCCACGAATCCGCGCAGGAGTGGTTCGAGATCCTCAGCCGCCGCCGGCATCCCGTGCGGGCCGATCAACGACGTTCGCGCCGGCGTCGAACTCGCCGAGCAGCTCGGGCTCGATCCGGTCGTCCTCGCCGGGGGCATCCCGACCGTCCGCAACCCGGTGCGGCTGTCGGCGACGCCGCCGCGCTACGACCTCGCACCGCCGCAGCTGGACGAGCACGGCGCCGAGATCCGCGCGTGGCTGGCGAGGGGGCCGATGACCGAGCAAGCATCCGGAGTACCCGACCGCGCTCGGCGTCTCGTCGGTCGACACGGATCTCGCTGTTCGGGCGCGACCTGTCCGCCGACCTGATCGGCCAGGTCGGTTTCGGCGCGCTCGCGTTCCGGCTGATCACGCTGCGCGAGCCAACGCCGCAGCAGACGCGGGTGTTCGAGGCGGTGCTCGTCGCGCTCGCCGACCACGGTTTCACCCCGACCGCGATCGCGGCCCGGCTGACCTACCTGAGCGCGCCCGACGCGATCCAGGGTGCGCTCGCGGCCGGCCTGCTCGGCGGCGGCTCGCGCTTCCTCGGCGTCAGCGAGGACACCGGCATCTTCCTCGCCGAAGCGCTGGCCGACGCCGACGACACTGCCGACCACGAGGCCGGCTGGGACGCTCTCGCGCGCGCAGCGCGATCGCAGCTCGCCGCGCGGCCGGCGGCTTCGTGCCGGGGCTCGGGCACCACCTGCACAAGAACGGCGACCCGCGCACGCCGGTGCTCATCGCGATCGCGCGCGAGGAGGGCAGTACGGCCCGCACCTCGCGTTGTTCGAGGCGGTCGGCCGGGTCGCGCCGGACGTCCTCGGCAAGTCGCTGCCGCTCAACGGCGCCGGCGCGTGCGGCGCGGTGCTGGCCGATCTCGGCATCCCGCTCGAGCTGTTGCGCGGCGTCGTGCTGCTGGCTCGGTGCGCCGGGCTGCTCGGTCATCTCGCGGAGGAGATCAGACGCCCGATCGCGGGCCAGATCTTCGCCGACGTCGAGTCACATGCGCAGTATGTGGAGCCGGAAAGCGGGTAGGGGCTCTTCAGAGACCGCTATAGAGGGAGCCCCTGTTGTCCACCGACGCAATCGTTTTACTCAAGGCCGACCACAAAGAAGTTCGCAAGCTGTTCCGCGAGTTCGAGGCGGCTGGTGAGAACGCGACGGCGAAGAAGGGCCAGCTCGTCGAGAAGATGATCGAGCTGCTGACCGTGCACACCTACATCGAGAACGAGGTCATGTACCCGCGAGTGCGCCAGCTGCTGCCCGACCTCGAGGACGACGTGCTCGAGTCCTACGAGGAGCACCATGTCGCCGACGTGCTGTGCATGGAGCTGTCCGCGATGAAGCCCGACGCCGAGCGCTTCGACGCCAAGACCACCGTGCTGATCGAGAACGTCACGCACCACATCGAGGAAGAGGAGACGGAGTGGTTCCCGAAGGTGCGTGCCGGTCTGGGCCGCAAGCAGTTGCAGGAGCTCGGCGAGCAGATGCTCAAGGCCAAGAAGAAGGCGCCGAAGTCCCCGGCCCAGCCGAGTGCGCTCAAGAAGGCTGTCGACGCCGTACTCGCCTAGGCTGATCGGATGTGAGTCCGCGCGGGTCGCGAGACGGCGACCAGGTTGGCGAGAAGCTTGCCGACTACCGCCGCAAGCGCGACTTCGCGCGGACGCCCGAACCCGCCGGCGCGCACGATCGCCGACCCGCCGGCGAGGCGCCGGCGCTTCGTCGTGCAGCGGCACCGGGCCCGCGCGGCTGCACTACGACTTCCGGCTCGAGATCGGCGGCGTGCTCGTCAGCTGGGCGGTGCCGAAGGGCCCGACCCTGGATCCGGACGTGCGGCGCGCCGCGTTCCACGTCGAGGACCACCCGCTCGAGTACTTCGACTTCGAGGGCGTCATCCCGGCGCGGCGAGTACGGCGGCGGCGACGTGATCGTCTGGGACGCCGGCACCTGGACGCCGGCCGTCACCGATGACCCGCCAACCCGGCCAGCCGCGTCGATCGCGAGGCGAGCTGCACGTCGACCTCGACGGCGAGAAGCTGCGCGGCCGGTTCGTGCTCGTGCGCACCGACGTCGACTCGACCGGCAAGGAGCAGTGGCTGCTGCTGCACAAGCACGACGAGCACGCCGTCGACGGTTGGGACGCCGAGGACCACCCGCGCTCGGTGCTCACCGGGCGCACCAACGACGAGGTCGCAGGCCGACCCGGACCGGCTGTGGCGCTCCGACCTGCCGGCCGGCGCGGGCGGCCGTCGTCCTCGAAGTGCTGCCGTCGCGGGGCCGACCGACGACGAGCTGGCCGCGCTCGATGCGTTCGGCGCGGCCGGCACGTGGACGTCTTCGGCCGCGAGCTGCGGGTGACGAACCTCGACAAGGTGCTGTTCCCGGCGCCGCGGGCGCGAGAAGCCGGTGACCAAGCGCGAGTTCCTGCGCTACGCGGCGCAGATCGCACCGACCCTGCTGCCGTACCTGACGCCGGCGCGCGCTCAACATGCACCGCTTCCCAACGGCGGCGCAGAGCGCAACGGGTTCTGGCACAAGGAGCTGCCGACGCACGCGCCCGACTGGCTGCCCCGATGGGACAACCCGGACGCCGACGCGGGCGAGACCCGCACCTACCTGGTCGTCGACGAGCCGGCGGCGCTCGTCTGGGCGGCGAACTTCGGCGCGCTCGAGTGGCATGCGTGGACGTCCGCAGATCGACACGCCGCAGCAACCGACGTACGCGCTGATCGACCTCGATCCCGGCACGGACACGAGCTGGAAGGACCTGCTCGTGCTCGCCCGGCTGCACCGCACGGCCCTCGAACACCTCGGCGTCCGTCGCGCGGCCGAAGGTCACCGGCCGCCGCGGCATCCAGATCTGGATCCCGATCGCGCGCGGGCCCGCGCTTCGACGAGACGCGCGCGTGGGTCGAGCAGCTGTCGAAGATCGGTCGGCGCGGTCGTCCCGGAGCTGGTCAGCTGGAAGTGGCAGGTCCGCGAGCGCGGCGGCCTGGCCCGGCTCGACTACACGCAGAACGCGATCAACAAGACGCTCGTCGCGCCGTACAGCCCGCGCCCGGCCGCCGGGCGCGCCGTGTCGGCGCCGATCGACTGGGACGAACTCGACGACCCGACGCTGCGCCCGGACCGGTTCACCATCCGCACCGTGCTGTCGCGCATCGCCGAGCGCGGCGACCTGTTCGCCGACGTGCTGCGCGGCGGGCAACAACTGCGTCCACTCCAATGAAAAACCAATGTGAGATCAGCTCTCAGTGCGGGCATATTGACCCCGACGAGATCGCGGTCCAACCTAGGGCCACGCTCAGGTCGAGGTCCCCCGAAGGAAGCCCCCAATGACCGCCACCCTCCCCCGCAACTCGCGCCACGACGTCCTGCTCGCCCGGCTCGATGAGCTGCGCACCGAGCGGCTGCAGACCCTCTCCGAACTGACCGCTCCGTCCTCGGGCGATGACGCGGATCGCGCCACCAACGTCGACGGTCACGTCCGGCTGGCGATGCTGGATCGCCGCATCCTCGCCCTCGAAGAGGAACTGAGCAGCGACGACAGCGGTGCCGCAGTGGCCGACGGGAAGATCCATCCCGGTGACGTCGTCACGCTCGACTTCGGTGACGGACCTGAGCCGTACGTGTTCGGTTCCGTCGAGCAGGCCACTGACGGTGTCGACGTGATCACGCCCGGCAGCCCGCTCGGCCAAGCGCTGGCCGGTGCGCAGATCGGCTCGACGATCTCCTACGCCACGTCACCGCGCCGCACGCTGCAGGTCACGGTCGTCGCCGTCAGCTGACCGCCCGGGCTCCCCGCAGGTAGCCCGGATTCGCTACCGCCCAACCGGACGCGCGCGGGGAAATGCTGGCCGAAAAGATAAGTGACCCATTGCATTCTCTAGTTTGTCGATAGGCTTTGACATTACGGCTTCGCCTGCTGCATGATCGTGCGCATGGCAGCTAACCCTCTGCTCGTCACCCGCGGTCACATCGACCTGCTGCGCGTCGCCTCCGCCGCCTGTCCCGCGTAACCCTCAGCGCGCGCTTCTAGCCGCGCACCTTCACAGCACCCCGCTTTCTCTCGCTGACACCCCCTCGCTCGGAGAGTCATGCCTGTTTCCGTCCTGCCCTCTGCCGCTGCTGCCTTCCGCAGCCTGTTCCGCCAGCACGCCGGTGGCGTCGTCGTCGTCACTCTGGACGCAGGAGCCGGCCCCGCCGGTTTCACCGCGACCTCGCTGACCTCGGTCTCGCTCGATCCGCCGATGGCGACGGTCGCCATCAGCAATACGTCCTCGACGTGGCCAGGTCTGCGAGCCGCATCGAGCGTGGTCGTGAACTTCCTCGATCACGACCAGCACGAGATCGCCGGCCGATTCGCCACTCATGGCATCGATCGGTTCGCCCCACCCACGCGCTGGCATCGCCTCGAGACCGGCGAGCCGGTGCTCGACGAGTCGCGGCGCTGGATGCGTGCGACCGTGCGCGACCGGATCGCCGTCGGCGATCACCACGTAGTCGTCCTGCAGATCGAGCAGATCGAGGTCGGCAACGAAGCGGGATCCGCGCTGGTCTACCACTGCGGCACCTACCACCCGATTGGACATCTGCATGCCTGAACCAACACCGAGCGTCGTCGTAGTGATCGGCAACCCGCGCGCCGGTTCACGCACGAGCGCGGTCGCCACGGCGGTTGCTGACGCGGTGCGTGCGGCGGTTGACGTCGACGTGCGGACGATCGAGCTCGCCGATGCCGTCGCCATCAGCTTCGACGGTGAGGCAGCGCTGCCACGATCGCCTCAGCCGGATGCGATCGAGGCCGTCCGCAACGCGCGGCTCCTCATCGTCGCCACGCCCTCGTACAAGGGCAGCTACACCGGGCTGCTCAAGCTGTTCTTCGATCAGCTCCCGCACCAGGCGCTGGCCGGCCTCACCACAGTGCCGGTCGCAATCGCCGGTTCACCGGCACACCTGCGCACCACGACCGCTGACCTGATCCGGCTCGTCACCGAGCTGGGCGCGTCGGTGCCGGCAACAGTCGAACTGCTCGAGGCAGAACTGCCCGACGCCGAGCCGCACATCACCCGCGCTGCGCAGCAGGCGGTTGACCACATCTTCGCTCTTTCCCCTACAAAGTAAGGATTTCCGTGCCTACCAAGAAGTTGCGTTTGAAGAGATTGCTACCCACGCTGGCCATCGCGATCGCCGCTGCCTCGGCGTCAGTTGCGTGCAGCTCGGCCGACGCGTCCGGACCGAATGGCGTGGTCAGCCTGCGCTACCAAGGGTGGACGGACCAGGTGCTGCTGCCCGAGCTCGCCCAGGATCTCGGCTACTTCCACAACAAGATCAAGCTCAACTGGGTCGGCAACACGATCAGCGGACCGCAGGACATCCAGTCGGCGGCGACCGGTCAGACCGACTTCGGCGGAGCGTTCGCCGGCGCGGTCGCCAAGCTCATCACCGCCGGCGCGCCGATCACGGCCGTCATCAACTATTACGGCTACGACCACAAGACGTTCACCGGCTTCTACGTGCCGAACAACAGCTCGATCCACACCGCCGCCGACCTCGTCGGCAAGAAGGTCGGCGTGAACACGCTCGGCGGGCAGGACGAGGCCGACATCCACGACTACCTTCGCAAGGCCGGGCTGAGCGAGGACCAGGTCAAGAAGGTGCAGCTCGTCGCGCTGCCGCCGCCGAACACCGAGGACGCACTGCGCCACGGGCAGATCGACGTGGCCGCGCTGTCCGGCCAGTTCCAGCAACGCGCCGTGGCCGACGGCGGAGTGCGCGCCGTGTTCACCGACATCCAGGAGTACGGACCGTTCAACGGCGGGCCGTACGTCTTCCGCAACGACTTCATCGCGCAAGCATCCGGACGCGGTACGCACCTTCGTCGCCGGCGTGGCGAAGGCGATCGAGTGGGAGCGCGACACCCCGCGCGCGAAGGTGATCGCCGAGTTCACCAAGATCATCGAGGCGCGCCACCGGCCCGAACGAGGACACCTCGACGCTCAAGTACTGGCTCAGCGTCGGCATCCCCGCCAAGGGCGGCGTGATCAGCGATCACGACTTCACCCGCTGGCAGAGCTGGCTCAGCGACACCGGTTCGGTGACCGGCACCGCTCGACGCGTCGAAGCTCTACACGAACAAGTTCAACCCCTACGCGCACCGGGTCGATCGTCATGAGCGCGCCGAAGATCAGCGTGCGGGATGTCGCGAAGACGTTCCCGGTGCGCACGGCACCGACGCAGATCGCGGCCATCGAAGGCGTGTCCTTCGACGTGCGGCAGGGCGAGTTCCTCGTACTGGTCGGGCCGAGCGGCTGCGGCAAGTCGACGCTGCTCGACCTGATCGCGGGCCTCACCACACCCGCCGCGGGCGAGATCCTGATCGACGGCCGACCGGATCACCGGGCCGGGCCTCGACCGCGGCGTCGTCTTCCAGCAGTACGCGCTGTTCCCGTGGCGCACTGCGCAGGCGAACATCGAGTTCGGCCTGGAGGTGAAGGGCGTCGGCCGCAAGGATCGTGCCGCCCGGGCGCAGCGCGGTGCTCGACCTCGTCGGGCTGTCCGCGTTCGGCGACCGGTACCCGCACGAGCTGTCCGGCGGCATGAAGCAACGGGTGGCGATCGCCCGCAGCCTCGCCTACGAGCCGGACGTGCTGCTGATGGACGAGCCGTATGCCGCGCTCGACGCGCAAACGCGCGAGTCGCTGCAGGAAGAGCTGCTCGGCATCTGGCGGCGCACCGGCACGACGATCGTGTTCATCACGCACAGCATCGACGAGGCCGTGTACCTCGGCGAACGTGTCGCGGTGATGACGTCTCGTCCGGGCCGCATCAAGAAGTTCGTCGACGTGTCGCTCGCCGAGCCGGCAGAGGGCGAAGACCCGCGCTCCACACCGGAGTTCGCCGCCAAGCGGCGTGAGATCTGGGAGCTGTTGCACGACGAGGTGCGCAAGGCGCACGACATCGAAACCCGCGAGCGACTGAACGAGGTGGCCTGATGACGAGCACGCTCGAGAAGCCAGCCGTAACCATTGCACCAACCGCCACCGTTGCGCCGGCTGCGAGGAGGCGGCGCCGCCCCAGCCGCAAGTGGATCACCAGCTGGATCGCGGTCGCCGCGCTGCTCGCAGCGTGGCAGATCGTCCCGTCCCTCGGCATTGTCGAGCGCACGTTCCTGCCGCCGCTGAGCGAGGTACTGCAGGCGTGGTGGAAGCTGGCGCGCGAGCGGCGAGCTGTGGACCGATGCGCATGTCAGCCTGCAGCGCTCACTTACCGGCTTCGGCATCGCGCTCGCGGTCGGTATCCCGCTTGGCCTGCTCATCGGGTGGTATCCGATCGCCGCGGAGTTGCTCAGCCCGGTGCTCGCGATCTTCCTCAACACCGCGGCCATCGCGCTGTTGCCGGTGTTCACGCTGATCCTCGGGATCGGTGAGACGTCCAAGATCTCGATCATCGTGTACGCGAGCGTGTGGCCCGTGCTGTACAACACGATCAGCGGCGTACGCCACGTCGACCCGCTGTTGGTGAAGTCGGCCCGATCGCTCGGCGTCTCGCATCTTCGCCTGTTCCAGAAGGTGATCCTCCCGGCGGCCGTGCCGACGATCTTCACCGGCGTGCGCCTGGCGGGAGCGGCGTCGATCCTCGTCCTGATCACCACCGAGATGGTCGGCGCGAAGGCCGGGCTCGGCTACTTGATTCTCAACTCGCAGTTCAACTTCCAGATCCCGCAGATGTATGCGGGCATCCTCACCGTTTCGGCCATCGGCGTGGCCTTCAACTACGCGCTGCTCAGCCTGGAACGTCGCTTCTCAACCTGGAGAACCTCATGACCAAGAAGCTGCATCTCAATGCCTTCCTGATGGGCACCGGCCATCACGAGGCCGCCTGGCGCCACCCGGACAGCCGTCCCGAGGACACCCTCGACGCGCAGCACTACATCAAGCTCGCGCAGATCGCCGAGCGCGGCAAGCTCGACTCGATCTTCTTCGCCGACGGTCTGGCCGTCAGCCGCAACATCCGGTACGGCTCGCAGAACCACCTCGAGCCGATCACCCTGCTCGCGGCGATCTCCGTCCTCACCGAACGGATCGGGCTGATCGCGACAGCGTCGACGACCTACCACGAGCCGTTCCAGCTCGCCCGCAAGTTCGCCTCGCTCGATCACATCAGCGGCGGTCGCGCGGGGTGGAACATCGTCACGTCAGCCGGCGCGGACGAAGCGCTCAACTTCAACCTCGACAAGCGTCCCGATCACGCCGATCGCTACGCGCGCGCGACGGAGTTCGTCGA
Organism: uncultured Actinomycetota bacterium; assembly: GCA_963794885.1. GTDB lineage: Bacteria > Actinomycetota > Actinomycetes > Mycobacteriales > Jatrophihabitantaceae > RYN-133. The sequence goes on along the minus strand of CAWCFH010000001.1, from coordinate 259,577 downwards.
GGTCGTGCAACGGCTCTGGGACAGCTGGGACGACGACGCGCGCCTCCTCGACAAGGAGCGCGGCGTACTACGCCGACACCGACCTGGTCCAGCCGATCGACCACGTCGGCGAGCACTTCCAGGTTCGCGGCCCGCTCAACGTGCCTCGGCCCGTCCAGGGCCATCCGCTACTCGTGCAGGCCGGATCGTCCGAAGCCGGCAAGCAGTACGCGGCGCGCTTCGCCGAGGCGGTGTTCACAGCGCAGCAGACCCTCGCCGAGGGGCAGGCGTTCTACGCCGACCTCAAGTCGCGCGCCGCCCAGTTCGGCCGCCGCCCCGAGGACATCGTCGTGCTGCCCGGCATCTGCGCGGTACTCGGCGGGACGGAAGCCGAGGCCAAGGCGAAGGAGGCCGAGATCAACGCGCTGATCTCGCCCGAGTACGGCGTCGACCAGCTGTCCCGCACGCTCGAGCTGGACATCAGCGGCTACCCGCTCGACGGCCCGTTGCCCGAGTTGCCCGGCGAGGACGCGATCAACGGGCACAAGAGCCGGTTCAGCCTGATCACCGGGACTGGCCCGGCGCGAGAACCTCACCATCCGCCAGCTCATTGAGCGGCTGGCCGGTGGCCGCGGACATCGTGTCTTCGCCGGCACGCCCGACCAGGTCGCCGATCAGATCGACCTGTGGTTCCACTCCGGCGCCGCCGACGGCTTCAACGTGATGCCGCCGCTCCTGCCGGGTGGGCTCGAGGACTTCGTCGAGCAAGTCGTCCCCGAACTGCAACGGCGCGGACTGTTCCGCACCGAGTACGACGGCACCACGCTTCGCGAGCACTACGGGCTCGCCCGCCCCACCAACACCACGCACCGCTGCAAAGGAGCACGCCGCATGAGCACAGCAACCACAACGCGAGACGCCCGCAAACTGTCCGGACGGCTTGGCGCCGAAATAGTCGGCATAGATCTCAACCAGGAGCTGGACGGCGAGACCGTGCAATGGCTCATTGAGGCGCTGCACACGCACAAGGTGCTCGGCCTGCGTCACCAGCACCTCGACGACGACAGCCACCAGCGTTTCGCGCGCTACTTCGGTGAGCTCACCGGCGCGCATCCGACGGTCAAGTCGGTCGACGGCCAGCCGAACGTGCTGCCTGTCGACAGCGAGCGGGGCAACCGCGCCAACAACTGGCACACCGACGTGACGTTCGTGCTCGCTCCGCCGAAGGCGACGAGCCTGCGCGGCATCACCATCCCGCCCTACGGCGGCAACACCCTGTTCGCGAACACCGCTGCTGCCTACCGCGATCTGCCCGAGCCGTTGCGCAACTTCGCCGACACCCTCGAGGCGGTGCACACCAACGACTACGACTACGCCGAGCCGCACTTGCGCCGCGGGTCGGAGGAGTACCGCAAGGAGTTCGTCCGCACGAAGTACCAGACCGTGCACCCAGTCGTCCGGGTGCATCCGGAGACCGGCGAGCGCAACCTGTTCATCGGTGGTTTCGCCGACCGCATCGTCGGATTGTCACGCACCGAGTCGAAGGACATCCTGCGGCTGCTGCAGGCGTATGTGACCCGCCCGGAGAACACCATCAAATGGCAGTGGTCGCCAGGTGATGTGGTGATCTGGGACAACCGGATCACCCAGCACTACGCGCCCGACGACTACGACGACCTGCCGCGCCTGCTGCACCGGGTCACCCTTGCCGGTGACGTCCCGACCGGTCCGGATGGTCGCCGCAGCTACTCCATCGAGGGCGACGCGTCGGACTACTCGCCGACAGCACGCGGGTGACTGCTCTCCGCGCAGAAGCTGTACCGGGGCGGGACGCCAACCCTGTCCCGCTCCGGTACGCACTCGACGAGATCGCCGCCGGCCGCCCGGTGGCGTTGTTCGACGACACGTCCGGCCTGCAGTACCTCGTCTTCGCCGCGCAGCACGCAGCCCCGACGACGGTCGCGTTCGCAGTTCGGCACTCGTCGGGGTTCCTCTGCGTCGCGGTGACCGACGAGCGTGCGGACGAACTCGAGTTGCCGGCGCTACCTCGTGTGCACGCCCGCGACGGCGTACCCGACTTCGCAGTCGCGGTCGACGCGGCTGCCGGGATCGGCACCGGAATCTCGGCCACCGATCGGGCGGCCACCATCAACCTGCTCGCCGACGAGGCGAGCGTAGCGACCGATTTCACCCGGCCCGGCCACGTCGTCCCGGTGCGCACCCGGTCCGGCGGGGTGCTGGCGCGGGCCGGGTCGGCCGAAGCCGCCCTGGATCTTGTCCGCGCGGCAGGTGGCGCACCGGCAGCGGCATTCGCACACCTCGCCGAGGCGCCGCCGAACGTTCCGCTGGTCACCGCACAGAGCGTCTACGAACTGCGGCGGCGCACGTCGTCCGAACTTCGCCGCGCGAGTGCGGCGCGGTTGCCGCTGGCCGACGGGCCGGTGATCTCGATCCGCTATGCGTCGCAGCGCACCGGATTGCAGCATCTCGCGTTGCTCGCCGGAGAGGTGGACGGGCCCGACGTCCCGGTGCATGTGCACGTCGAATGCGTGCCGGGCGACCTGCTCGGCTCGCAAGGCTGCTTCTGTGCGCGAGAGCTCGACAGCGCACTCGCCTCGATCGCGCGGGCGAACCGCGGCGTGGTGATCTACGTGCGCACCGGCCCGGACGACCGCCCGCACCAGCGCACCGCCGAGCACGACGCAGTCGCCGCGGAAATACTGCGTGACATCCGCCGAAAGGCGATCTAGTCTCCCCCGCTCGCTTCGCTCGGGGGGATCCCGCGATCGCCGTGCAAGCTCGCTTCCCTCGCGCACCGGCGGGCTCTTCGCGCGAGCGCTCATCGCGTGCCAACACCGCAAGGTGAGTTGCTAGGTGACCAGCCAAAGGGAGGATCAACCCCCGAGGAGCGACAGCGACGAGCGGGGTTCGGTCCGACCCCGCCGCTCGCGCGAGCGTAAGCGAGCTTGCGACGTGCGATCGCGGATCCCCCCGAGCGAAGCGAGCGGCGGGTGAAGCGATCCGCCCTCGGCGGATCTACAAGAGTCCGGCTTCGCGCATGCCCTTGAGGGTAGGCGCGATGATCGCGGTGGGTGCCGCTCCCTCGCTGACCGCGTCGATCGTCTTCAGCCCGTCACCGGTGTTGTAGACGACCGTCTCCACGGACGTGTCGATCGCGCCCGACTTCACCAGCTTGCGCAGCACGGCGACCGTCACGCCGCCCGCAGTCTCGGCGAACACGCCGGTCGTGCGCGCGAGCAACCGGATGCCTTCGCGGATCTCTTCGTCGTCGACAGCCGCCATCGCGCCGCCGGACGACCGCACCGCATCGAGTGCGTACGGCCCGTCGGCCGGATTGCCGATGTTCAGCGACTTGGCGATGCCGGTGGGACGCACCGGGCGCACCACATCGGTGCCCTCGTCGAACGCTGTCGCGATCGGCGAGCAGCCGGCCGACTGCGCACCGAACACCTTCCACGACGACGACGGGACGAGCCCGGCGGCAACGAGTTCCTTGAACGCCTTGTTGATCTTCGTGAGCATCGAGCCGGAGGCCATCGGCGCCACGTACTGACCCGGCAATTGCCAGCCGAGCTGCTCGGCCACCTCGTAGCCGAGCGTCTTGGATCCCTCTGCGTAGTACGGCCGGATGTTCACGTTGACAAACCCGGTGGACTCGAACTCGTCGGTCTCGGACAGCTCCGAGCAGAGCCGGTTCACATCGTCGTACGAGCCGTCGATGCCGACCAGGGTGCCGCCGTAGATGGCGCTCTGCACGATCTTGGGCGGCTCGAGGTCGGCGGGCACGAACACGATCGACGGCATGCCGATGCGCGCGGCGTGCGCGGCCACCGAGTTGCCGAGGTTGCCGGTCGATGCGCACGCGATCCGCTCGAATCCGAGCTCCCGCGCGGCGGTGACAGCGATCGAGACGACGCGGTCCTTGAACGAGTGCGTCGGGTTCGCCGAATCGTCCTTGATCCAGACCGGCGCGGTGAAGCCGAGTTCGTCGGCAAGCCGGTCGGCACGGATCAGCGGCGTCATGCCGGTTCCGGAATCAACTCGGGTCTGTGGGTTCTGGCCGACGGGAAGCAGTCCGGCGTAGCGCCAGATCGAGTGCGGACCGGCGGCGATGTCCTCGTGCGTCACCCGAGCCAGCGCGGCCGGGTCGTAGTCGATCTCGAGCGGTCCCCAGCATTCGATACACGCATGCTGGGCGCCGAGCGGATAGGTCGCCCCGCAGTTGCGGCACACGAGGCCGGAGGCCGGCGATGGAACGGTGGGACGATCAACAACAGCAGTCATGGGAAGCGAGGCCTTTCTCCTCATCTTTCCCGGCGATGTGCCGGGCCGGAGTTGGCACCTGCGTGCGGCGGCCTCGCGCCGAGAAATGACGCGGATGCTTCGCACACGGTTGCCGGGGCTTCGTCGGGCCGGTCCCTCTGCCCCTCTGGATGAGCGGTGCTATTCGGTTGTCAGGCCATCATCGCACAGCGCCGCGCGGCACTTAGCCCGGCGTGTAGTCGCTGGTGAGCACGACCACGATCGGGCCGGCCGGGAGTTGGGGGAATTTCGGGACCACCCGTTTGATCGTCGGGTACTGCTTCTGCAGGGCCTTGGCTGCTCGTTCGGCGCCGGCGACGTTCGGATCGAAGTACGCGACGGTCGAGATGATGTCGTTCTGGTAGTTCTCGTCGAAGCTGGTGACATTCCAGCCGCCGCCCTCGAAGCGTTGCGCGGCATCGCGCGCCAGGTTCGCCGTGCTCGTGTCATTGAGGACGACGAGCGGCAGCGAGCCGATGGCGCTCGCGGTCGTCGGTGCCGTCGACGATGGCACCGTTGACGTCGACTTCGCTGTCGATGTCGGGGACGACGGTGCATTTGTGGCAGGCGTCGACAGCGGCACCGAGGCCGACGGTGTCGAAGTGCGGGTGTCCGAGCCGGCGGTGGTCGCCGAGTGCTTCGGGTTGCGCAGGGCAATGATCGCCACGATCAGCACAACAACACCGATCACGGCGATGAGAACTCCGGCCAGCTGTTCCCGACGGTGCCTGCGCGCGGCCTGTCGGGCGACCCGGCCCTCGCGCGCGTTCAGACGTCGATGCCGAGGCGGCGGGCCGAGCGCTGGCGCTGGCGGCTGGCGCGCAACCGGCGCAGTCGCTTGACGAGCATCGGGTCGGCGGCCAGTGCCGCCGGTGTGTCGATCAAAGCGTTAAGCACCTGGTAGTAGCGCGTGGTGGACATGTCGAAAAGTTCGCGGATTGCCTGCTCCTTCGCTCCGGCGTATTTCCACCACTGCCGCTCGAAGGCGAGGATCTCGCGGTCGCGCCGACTCAGGCCGTCGTCGGACTCTTCGGCGTCGCCGTGCCCTGCTGCCGCCTGGGCGAAATCCATGCGTCGCGCTCCTTGAAACTCACGGGTCGGTGGGGACGCTTACGGACGACCGTAGTCGAATTCCACCGGTGTGATTTACCAGCGCTCATTGAATCACGCGCGATGTGGTCAACACCGCACGGCACGCTGTGGACGGCGCGCCGTTCCGTCCACAGTTGACTCGAGCCAGCGCTGGACGTGCGTTGATCGCGCGCAAGGTGTCCGCTGTGAACACGTCCCTGCTTTCGGCTGCGACCCGGATCGACGACGCCGCCGCGGTGTTGCGCGCCCGCGCGGCGCTCATCGGGCTGCACGGCGCCACCACCGGCTGGCGCTCACCGGCCGCGCGGATCTACTTCGCCCGGCTGGAGGACATGACGGCCGAGCTCGCCGGCTGCGCCACCCGGATCGCCGACCTCGCCGAACTCGTCCGACGCCATGCCCTCCGCTGACGGAATCAGTGTCACCGGCGGCGCGGGCGGCATCACCGCCCGCCTCGACGACCTGACCGCGATGGCGAACCTGCTGCGTGCCGGCGCGCTGTCGGTCGCCGACGCGCGAGCCGAGCTGACCAGTCCGACGCTGTGCTGGGAGCTCACCGCCGAGCCGGGCTTGCTCGGTTCGGCCGACCTGCAGCTGACCCTGGCCGCCCTGGCCGGGCCGTTCGGCGCGCTCGCGCAGGCCGAGGCGCACCTCGACACATTCGCCGCGCGGCTGCGGTTCGTCGCGCAGGTCTACCAGCACGCCGACGACAGCGTCCTCGGCTCCATTACGAGCGCGATCGGGCATGCAGCGTGGAGCATCGGGCTGAGCATCGGGCTGGCCAGCGGCGGCAACGACGCCCGAGCCGGGCTGCAGCTGTTCGACGCCGGGCCCAATCTCGCCAATCTCGCCGCCGCAATCACCAGACCGCTCGACAAGCCGGCCGCGGAAGTGGTCGCCGACGGCCAGCCGGTCCTGCACGATCTCGGTCCAGACGATAGCTCGACCGGTCTGACCCCACCGCGCACCATCGCCGACCTGATCCAGGCGCTGGCCTGGCGCAACGGCGGGCGGCACGGCGAGATCTCGGTCGCCCTGGTGACCGGGGGTGACGGCACGCGGCGGGCGATCGTCGACATTCCCGGCACCAAATCGTGGAATCCGCTGCCCAACCACGACGTCACCAGCGTCGGCACCGATGTGCGCGCACTCGCCGGCGACGAGACGAGCTATGAGGAGGGTGTCTTCGCCGCGCTCGCCGCGGCCGGTGTGACCAGGGACGACCAGGTGATGCTCGTCGGGCACAGCGAGGGCGGCATAGTGGCGGTCAACGCGGCACGCGATGCGGTTCGATCGGGCCGGTTCCGCGTCACGCACGTCGTGACGGCTGGCTCGCCGGTCGGCAGCGTGGCGCGCCAGCTACCCGACTCCGTCCAATTGCTCGCGCTGGAGAACTCGGCCGACATCGTGCCCGAGTGCGACGGTGCCGCCAATCCTGACCGTCCGAACATCACCACAGTCGTGGGCCGCGAGCAGCAGTACAGCGTCTCCGGCAATCACGATCTGGTCGAGTCGTACGAACCGATCGCGGCCGCGGCCGACGAGAGCCACAACGCGTCGGTCGACGCATTCACCCGCAGCGCGGCCAGGTTCCTCGACGGCTCGTCGCTGCAGACCCACGCCTACTGGGTCACGCGCGGGTTCTGAACCGCGAACCCTTGCCGTTACGTCGGGCGTCGTTCAAGGTTTGCACATGCAGGGACTCATGCAGGACGTGCCGCTGACCACCAACTGGATCTTCGACCGCGGCGGCCGTTATTACGGCGGCTCGACGATCGTGACCAACACGCCCGGTGGCCTGCAACGCAGCACCTTCGCCGACGTGCGCGCTGACGCGCGGCGTATCGCGGCCGCGCTCGACGCACTTGACGTCTCCGATGACGGCCGGGTCGCAACGTTCGCGTGGAACTCGGCTCGCCACCTTGCGCTGTACTTCGCAATTCCCGGGACGGGACGGGTGATGCACACCGCGAACATCCGCTACTTCCCCGACCAGCTGACCTACACGATCAATCACGCCGAGGACGAGGTGGTCTTCGTCGACCGGTCGCTGCTGCCACTGTTCGCGAAGAACCTCGCGGAACTCAAGACCGTGCGACACGTCGTCGTCATGGACGACGGCGCCGATTGCGAACTGCCCGACGATTCGCGCGTGGTCGGATACGACGAGGTCGTCGGGACCGCTGAACCGATCGACTTCGGCGACCGCGTCACCGACGAGCACCGGGGTGCGGCGATCTGCTACACGACCGGCACCACCGGCAACCCGAAGGGCGTGTTCTACTCCCACCGGTCGATGTGGCTGCACTCGAACGCTGCGCTCTCGATGTCCACGTTCGCGCTGCGCGAGTCCGACCGCATCCTCCCGGTCGTCCCGATGTTCCACGCGAACGCCTGGGGACTGCCGTACGCGGCGTTCATGGGCGGGGCGTCCTTCGTCATGCCGGGGCCGGACCTGTCGCCGAAGACCTTGCTCGGCCTCATGGAATCGGAAGGGGTGACCGTGGCAGCCGGCGTGCCCACCATTTGGATGGGCATGGTGCCGATGCTGGCAGATCACGACCTGTCCTCGCTGCGGACGATCATCTGCGGCGGCTCGGCGGTGCCGAAGGTGCTCTCCGAGGCGTGGCGCGAGGCGGTCGGCATCCCGATCACCCAGGCGTGGGGCATGACCGAGACCTCGCCGATCGCGTCGGTGTGGATCGAACGGCCCGCGGTCGCCGACCTGCCCGAAGCCCAGAAGGCCGACCTGCGCGCCACGGTCGGCCTCGCCCCGCCCGGTGTCGAGGTCCGCATCGTCGACGCCGACTCGCACGAGGAACTGCCGTGGGACGACGAGGCGTCCGGCGAGCTCGAGTGCCGCGGCCCGTGGGTCGCCAAGCAGTACTACCGGACCGATGAGCCGGGCGAGCAGTTCACCGCGGACGGCTGGCTGCGCACCGGCGATGTCGCCGCGATATCGCCGCTCGGCTACATCCGGCTGGTCGACCGGACGAAGGACCTGATCAAGTCCGGCGGCGAGTGGATCAGTTCGGTCGCGTTGGAGAACGAGATCATGTCGCACCCGAAGGTCGCCGAGGCGGCTGTCATCGCGGTGACGCATCCGAAGTGGTCAGAGCGCCCGCTGGCCTGCGTCGTGCTCAAGGACGGTGCCGAGCCCGGTGCGGCCACCAAGCAGGAACTGCTCGACTACCTGTCCGAACGGCTCGGCAAATGGCAGCTTCCCGACGACATCGTCTTCATCGACGAGGTTCCCAAAACGAGCGTCGGGAAGTTCTCGAAGAAGACGCTTCGTGACCGATTCGCCGACTATGTCCTACCTAATGAGACATAACTACCTCACACTGAACTGATATTCGGCGTGTTGCACCACGCGTACCTCTTGTCACACCCGTAACCTGAATGATTTGATCGAATCTGTTCCCGAACGGATCGGGAGCGGACGCGCGGGGGCACGTCAGCGTCCGAAGACGAGCACCGCCGACCGCACCATGGGTCGCGGTGCCGCCATCGGGAAGATGCACACACATGCGGTCCTACCGTCGCGTAAGCGCACCATCGCCGGCTCGGCGCCTCGGGCGGCGTCTGCTCGTCGCGCTGGCCACCGCTGCGCTGGTCGCCGCCGGCCTGTCCGGCGTCGCGAACGCCACGGCGACCGGGCACTACAAGCCGGTGGGCGAGGTCGAACACATCCGGCAGAGCCCGGCCGGCATCTATGTGCGCGGTTGGGCCTACGACCAGGACACCACGCACGCCGCCCGGGTGCGCATCGCGGTCGACGACAAGCACCTGGCCACGGTGCCGGCCAACCGGTCCCGTCCCGACATCGCACAGTCCCATCCCGGTCACGGCAGCAATCTCGGCTTCCGCCTGGACACCGCGATTTCGCCGGGCACGCACACCGTGTGCGTCCGCGTCGTCAACTACCCCACTCACGCTCGGACCCTGCTCAAGTGCAAGACGCTCACCTTCAGCTTCGACCCGTATGGAGTCTTCGACACGCTCACCCAGTCGCCGGGCAACCTCACCGCGGCCGGGTGGGTGATCGACCCGAACGACCCGGCGAGCGCCCGCGCCATCGTCGCGCGGGTTGACGGCAAGCCGATCGCGCGAACCACCGCCGACCAGCCGTATGCGAACCTGTCGGCTTCGCACCCCAAGGCCGGCGATGACCACGGCTACACGCTGACCTTCCCGATCAGCGAAGGCACTCACACCATCTGCATCAAGGCCGCGAACGTCGGCCTCGGCGCCCCTCACGTCATCGGGTGCCTGACACGCATCGTGAGCTTCAGCCCCAGCGGCAAGATCACCTCGATCGCCCAGGTTCCGGGCGGGTTCCGGCTCACGGGATACGCGTCCGATCCGGACACCACCGCGACCACCACCGTCACCATCACCACCAGCGGCAAGAGCCTCGGCACGGTCAAGGCCGACGGCGCGGGTGGTGCCAAGCCCGGTTACGAGTTCGTCGCGACCTACCCGTTCCCGACCAAGAAGCTGATCCCCGGCGACCGCACGGTCTGCGCGGTCGCCCACAACCTCGGCAAGTACGGCGAGAACCGCACGATCCAATGCGTGACACACAACTTCGACTGGAACCCCCGTGTCCGCGTCGACACGGTCACGCAGAAGTCGCCCGGTGCGCGGATAACCGGGTGGGCGACAGATCCCGACACGACCCGTCCGATCAAGGTTGATCTGTACGGCGACGGCAAGAAGCTCGTGCGGGTGACCGCAAACGGGACGGGCAAGGGCCATGCCGGCCACCGGTTCGATGCTGTCGTCCCGCTCCCGGACGGAACGCACACGGTGTGTGCAGTCGCCGTCAACACCCGGTACGGCTCGGGTAACTCGGCACAGAAATGTGGCTCGGTGCACCTCGATTTCGAGCCTTACGGAAAGTTCGAGTCAGTCAGCCGCGCGCCCGGTTCGACCGACATCGTTGCGACCGGTTGGGCGATCGACCCGGATACGAACGCCGGCACCGTCCCGATCACGGTCAGCGTCGACGGCGGAAAGCCCACCACCGGCACCGCCGACCTCAGCCGTCCGGACATCGCGAAGTCGCACCCGGGGACGGGCAGTAAGCACGGCTTCGCAGTACAGGCACCGGCCGACGACGGCGAGCACACCGTGTGCGTGCGAGCGGTGAACGTTCTCGGCGGCTCGGGCACGACGAAGCTCGGCTGCATGATCATCAACGCGGTGCACCCGGTGGCGGCGGCGGCGCCGACGAACGTGACCGCCACCGCCGGCTACGGCGGCGCCCAAGTCGTGTGGAAGGCGCCGGCCAGCGACGGTGGTGCGCCGTGGACGGGCTACACCATCACCGCGAGTCGCGGCGGGCCCTCGATGACCGTCGGGCCCACCATCAATGCCGCCACTCTGCTCGGCCTCAAGCCGAGCACCCGGTACACCTTCTCGGTGGTCGCGAACAACGTGGCGGGCGCTTCACTGCCCGGCACCTCCCCCGCGGCGACCACCGAGAAGGAACCGCCGGCGCAGACGTCGCCGGCGCCGATCTCGACGAGCCGGTACATCCGCAACATCACCGGCGCCTCGAGCTCCGACCTCAGGACGATGTACCGGGAGGGTGCTGCCGACGCAAAGGCGAACCCGTCCGGTCACGGCTACTTGACCGTGCTCGCGGTCGGCGGGCAGGACGAGACGCGACACGGCGTCATCTTGAGCGCAGGAATCCGGTTCATCAGCTACCGCGACATGGTCAAGAACCTCAACTCGTACGTCGACGGGTACGCGAGCCACCAACGTCCGAGTGCTCCGATCACCGTCGCGATCGCGACGAACAACGACATCGATGTCTCCAACAGCAGCGGGGCGAGCTACGCCAACAACGTCATCGACCCCGTGCAGGCGCACGCCGCACGCTACCCGGGCATAACCATCGCCGGTTCTGATGACATGGAGCCCGGGTTCCGAGCCGGATACCAGGCGTCCAGGTCGTGGCTCAAGGGTTATCTCCGGGCGACGTCGGCGCCGTTCGTGTTCACCGGCTCGGCTGACGGCTGCGCCTGGACCGTCGCCAACGGCAGCTGCAACAACGGCTGGACGATGCGCGACATGTACTACCTCTCCGGCGGCGCAGACCCGATCCGCATCATCGACCTGCCGCAGATCTACAACACGACGATGGCGCAGCAATGGCGCTACATCTCACTGACCGGCGTGCAGAACAGCCAGCCCCGCATCAACTTCGGTGGCGCGCTCACCGAGTGGACGGCCTGCCAGCAAGCACAGAGTTGTGGCAGCCTGACCGGTAACAGCGCTTGGAAGACGATGTGGAACCAGCTGAATGCGGAGCCGAAATTGAAGCCGACGAGCCTGCCCTACTCGACCGACCTGCGGATCGACAGTTGACGCGAGCCCTGCTCGCACTCGGTCTTGCAGCAGTCATTGCCGCCGGCGCGGCGTGCACCTCGTCCGGTCCCACCGGCGGGACTACGTCGTTGGCGAGTTCGCCGCCGCCACCGTCGACCATTCCGGTCACCTCGGCGCCGCAGTCCATCTCGTCCCCGCCGGTAACGACACCGGCTCCGACAACACATCCGCCGACGTCCCCCACACACACCTCGCCGCCGCAGACGTCGCCACCACCGTCGAGTACGCCACCGAGCACGTCGTCGACCTCGCCGACGCCGACCGGCCCGCTGCCGTGCACGAACTCGCAGCTGAAGATCGTCGGCGTTCGCGGCGGTGCGCTGCCCGGGCAGGAGATCGCCGGCGTGGTGTTCACCAACATGTCCTCGACGAAATGCACGCTGCGCGGCTACCCGTTCGCGCAGTTACTGCGTTCGGGCAGGAAGCTCGGCAAGCCGGCCACCGACAACCCCGGCACGGTGAAGACGATCACGTTGAAGCCGCATGCGTCCGCGCAAGATCAGCTGACCGCGGTGACCACGTGCCAGGCGCCGATTTCCGATCATGTGCGGGTCAGGGTGCCTGGCTCCCCGACCTCGACCGACGTCGCGATGCAATTGCGCGGTTGCTCGCTCAGCGTCGATCCCATCCAGCCGGGCTAGCCCAGGACGCCGCCTGCAAAACACAGTGACGGACACGGCAGGATGAGAGAGCGTGACGGCCGCCGACGTTCGCAGCGTGCCTGAGGTAGCGCGCTCGCACACCGCGCTGCTCGTCGTTGCGCTCGCGCTGACCGGCCTGACGATGCGGACGGCCGTAACGAGCGTCGGCGCGGTGCTCGACGATCTGGAGCGCGGGCTGCACACCAGCAGCGGACTCGCCGGGCTGCTCACGACGCTCCCGGTGATCTGCTTCGCCGGCATCGGGTCACTCGCACCGCGGCTGGCCGTTCGCGTCGGCCCGCACCGATTGCTCGTCCTCGCGCTGGCTCGTCTCCGCCGTCGGCCTTGCCGCCCGAGCGGCAGTCGGCTCGATCTGGATCTTCCTGCTGTTGAGCGCGCTGGGCCTGAGCGGCGGCGCGGTCGCCAACGTCCTGTTGCCCTCGCTGGTCAAGCTGCACTTCCCCGCCCGCATCGGTCGGATGACCGCCGTCTACACGACCGCGCTGGCCGTCGGCACGACCATCGCGGCCGGGTTGACCGTGCCGATCGGCGATCTCGGCGACGGTTGGCGGTTCGGTATCGGATCGTGGGCGTTGTTCGCGGCGATCGCGGTGCTGCCGTGGCTGCCGACCGTGGTGCACGAGGTCCGTCCGCGGCTCGACCAGCATCGGCTTTCTGCGCGTTCGCTGGTCCGCAGCCGAACCGCGTGGGCGCTGACCGCATTCTTCGCGGCGCAGTCGACGACGGCGTACATGGCGTTCGGCTGGATGGCCCGGTTCATGCATGCGCACGGCGTAGCGCAAAGCACCGCCGGGTGGATGGTCGCGTTGATGTCTGCGCTCGGCATTCCGGTGTCGATGGTGATCCCGAATGTGCCTGCCCGGCATCACCGGGCGCTGATCATGAGCCTCGGCGGATGCTTCGCGTTAGCCTATGTCGGCCTGGGAGTGGCCCCGGTCGGCGGCGCGTGGGTGTGGATGGTGTTGTACGGCATAGGCAACGGGATGTTCCCCCTCGCGCTGACGATGATCGGCCTGCGTTCGCGCACGCCAGAAACGACCGCGGCGCTGTCGGCGTTCGTGCAGGCGATCGGTTACATCGTCGCCGGCACGGGACCGCTGCTGTTCGGCGTGCTCTACGGAGCGACCGGATCGTGGACGTTGCCGCTGATGCTGCTCTGGATCTCACTCGGGCTGTCGCTGGTCACCGGCTGGTGGGCGTGCGCGCCGCGCTTCGTCGACGACGAGCTGGTCGCGCAATGACGGCAACGCGACGCAGCGACTTCGCCGTGCTGCGATCACTACCGACGCGATGGTCAGACGACGACTCGTACGGCCACGTGAACAACGTTGTGCACTACCTGATGTTCGACACCGCGGTGAACGGCTGGCTGATCGAGGCTGCCGCGACCGACATCCGGCAACTGCCGGCGATCGGCCTCGTCGTCGAGACGTCGTGCCAGTACTTCGCCGAGCTGCGCTTCCCCGAAGTGGTGACCGCCGGTATCGCACTCGAGAAGCTCGGCACGTCCAGCGTCATCTACCGGATCGCGCTGTTCGGTCAGCCAGAATCTCCCGCTGCAGTAGGACGATTCGTGCACGTGTACGTCGACCGCGACACCCGCCGTCCGGTGCCGGTACCGGCCGAGATCCGCGCCGCGCTCACCCAGCTCTCGGTCAGCCGATCGTGATCGCGTCGAGGCGTTCGCGCAGGAAGTCGGCCGACACCACCGGCGGGTAGTTGTTCGCCTTGCCGATCGGCGGCTGCAGCGCTTCGACGACGGTGTCGCGATCGGCCTCGTAGAAGTACACCAGCGAGACGAGATCCTCATCCGGCGCGTCGGCCTGTGGCGGCAGCACCCGGTGCCGGTTCGACTTCCACCGGTCGCCGCTCCATCGCGCGAGCAGGTCACCGGTGTTGATGGTGAAGGCGTCCGGGACGAACGGCGCGTCCTCCCACCCGCCGGCCGAGGTCCAGACCTGCAAGCCGCCCTTGCCCGGCTCGCGGTCGAGCACGGTTACCGTGCCGAAGTCGGTGTGCGGCCCGATGCGGAACTGGCCATCCTCGGGCGCGCCGGTGTGCGCCATCGGCGGGTACCAGTTGATGTTCATCGTGTGCGTCGACTGCGTGGTGTGCCTGGTGAAGAAGTCGTCGTCGAGCGCGAGCGCGGCCGCGCAGATCCGCAACAGCTCGTCGGCGAGTGACTTCATCTGCGCGAGGTAGCTCGTCGCCGTCGACTCGAGCGCGGGCACCTCGGCCGGGAAGACGTTGTGCTGGAACCAATAGCCATCCAGCGGCGCGGTGTGCTCGTCGGCACCGACTGCGAACGACTCCTTGAGATCGGGCGGCGTCTCGGTGCCCTCCGCGTAGCCGTTCGCCTCGACGCCGGGCGGCAGCCAGCCACGTCCGGCAACGGTCACCGCGTACTTCTGCTTCACCGACACGGGTTGCGCGAAGAATTCCCGCGCCGCCGAGCGGACCGACGCGCGCGCCTCGGGCGCGACTCCGTGGCCGGTGATCAGGAAGAACCCCACGTCCTGCAATGCGGCGTCGACCTGCGCGGCCACGCCGGCCCGGTCGGAACCGTCGAACCATGCGGTCAGGTCGATGACAGGAACAGCCGGCATGTCATCAATCAACCCCTATGTCTTCGTTCCACAGCTCTGGATTCGCCGCGATGAAGTCGGTCATCATCTGCACGCAGCCAGGGTCATCCATGAGTACGACCTCGACACCATTCTCGGCCAGCCAGTCGTGACCACCGTAGAACGTGCGCGCCTCGCCGATGACGACCCGCGAGATGCCGAACTGGCGGATCAGCCCGCTGCAGTACCAGCACGGTGAAAGCGTGGTCACCATCGTCGTGCCGCGGTAGGACGCCTGCCGTCCGGCGTTGCGGAACGCGGCGGTCTCGCCATGGACGGACGGGTCGCCGTCCTGCACTCGCCGATTGTGGCCCGCGACCGAGCACCGATCCGTCACGTCCGATCAGGGCGCCGCCGATCGGGATCCCGCCTTCGGCCAGGCCGAGCTTCGCCTCCTCGACCGCGACCGCAAGCCACTCGCCGTACGGCTCGCCCGTCATTGACCTGCCAGCGTGGATGCCGGCTGCTCGTGCTCGCTGGGCTCCGTGCGACCGAGGGCCTTGTAGAGCACGAAGTAGATCAGCCCGGACAGGACGAACCCGACCTCGAAGGTGATGTCACCGAACGCCGGGTGATGGGTGGGGACCGGACCGATGTACTTCGGATACTGGTTGGCGAACAACCAGATCGAGATGCCGCCGCCGACTGCCATCGCGATCGGGCCGGCCCAGTTCTGGTACTTCTTGTCCTGCACGATCGCGCCGATGTTGCGCGAACCGCGGCGGAACCAGCGATCGAGGAAGACGACTGCGAGCCACGGCCCGATCCAGTAGGCGATGATCAGCAGGAAGTTCTCATATGTCGACGGATCCTTCAGGTAGTGCCAGGCGACCGCGAAGCCGACCAACCCGAGGCCGAGCGCTACCACTGCGCGGGCCACATGGGTGGGCAACCGGACACCGAGCGCCATGAAGGACAGCGAACCCGAGTAGATGTTGATCACGTTGGCGCAGACCGCACCGAGGAAGATCGCCAGCAGCGTGAGCTTGCCGATCCAGGTAGGCAGCAGGTCGGTGACGAGAGCGGGCCCGATCGACGTCTGGCCGGCTTGCTTGTCAGTCAGCGTGGTGATGACGGCGGCCCCGGCAACCTCGAGCAGGACGCACGAGGCAAAGACGCCGAGGCCGGCGAAGAGCGCAACCGAACTCGATTTCGTGTCGGGCTTGAGGTAACGGGTGTAGTCCGACGCGTACGGGTTCCACCCAGCGGCGTAGCCGAATGCAGCACCGGTCATCAGGAGGAACCCGCCGAGCGGCGGCGGCGGGAAGTTGGCCGTCAGCGCAGCCGCGCCCGGATGGGATTTCGACAGCACCCAGATCGCCGCGACGACGAAGATGACCGTCAGGACCGGGAACGCGTACCGCTCGAAGACGTGGACCAGGTTGTGGCCGAAGAAGGCGATGGCCAGCTGCACGACGACGATGATGATCAGGCAGAGTTCTTTGGAGATGCCGGTGACGAGTACGTGCAACGCGAGCGCCCCGCTGATGCTGTTGACAGCGAACCACCCGACGCCGGCAATGATCGCGTTGAGTCCGGACGGCAGGATGTTGCCGAGGTAGCCGAAGCCGGAGCGGCTGAGCACCATCTGGCACAGCCCTTCCTTCGGACCCCAGGTGGACAGGATTCCCTGCGTGATCGAACCGGCCGCCGTGCCGATGACGATCGCGGCCACGGTCTGCCAGAAGGTCAGCCCCCAATAGAGGACCCCGAGGATCCCGACGCCGACCGTCGCGAACTCCATATTCGGCGACGACCAGGTCCACAACAGCTGGATCGGCTTGCCGTGCCGCTCGTCGAGCGGGATGAACTCCACGCCGCCTGGTTCGACTGCGACGACCTTGTCGCCGTAGTCGCGGTTCGGGTCGTCGATTATCGGCGATGTCGCTGTCATGGCCGACACAATGGCACCGGTTTGTTTCTACGTCACTACGCCACTCGCGATTTGAGCGAACTCGCCGGTTACCGATGAGTACGGCATGCTTGCCGGAATGAGCAGATGGCACCAGTTGCAGCCGGTCGACGAGTCGTTCTTCAAGACCGCGCCGCACCTCTACCGCTACCCGGTCGACCTCGACGTGCCGCCGGAGCGGGTCTGGGAGTCGTTGCAGTCCGACGAGAGCCTGGCCGCCTGGGGTATGGGCGTGCGGTCGTTGCGCTGGCTCAATCCGCGCCCGTTCGGTGTCGGGACGATGCGCGAGGTCGTGCTGCCGCTGGGCACCATGACCGTCCGCGAGAAGTTCTTCATCTGGGACGAGGGCGAGCGGTACTCGTTCTACGTCGCTGAGGCCAACCGTCCCCTCGTGCGCCGCTTCGCCGAGGACTACATCGTCGAGTCGCGTCCCGGCGGCGGCTCGCGGTTCACCTGGACGATCGGGATCGAACCCGAGCCGAAGTTCCGGCGCCTGGTCGACCTTGGCCGGCCGATGAACCGGATGGCTTTCGGGCAGGTGGCCCGCAGCGCCAAGAGTTACTTCGCCAAGCATCCATAACTGCGGCGACGGGCCGAGACGACAGGCCGAGAGCAAAGCCGGATTCCGGCCATTCCCGGGGTTACCGTCGAACCATGATCGCCAGGCCGATCGCAGCAGCCGCCGCAGGGCTGTGCGCCCTGCTCACCGTGGCCGGCTGCACTGCGGACAAGGTGGGTCCGACCACGTACGTGACGGTGGACGCTGCGGCGCCGGCGCCGTCGAGCCCGGCCACGACCACCGCGTCGGCGCCGGCGCCGACCAAGCCGCCGCCAGGTCGCGACGATGCACAAGCTGCCCGGCGGCTGCGAGAACCTGCTCCCGACCGGGAGCGTGATCGACGCCCTCGGCCGCAAGGTCGGCGGGCGGACTGCCTTCGTCGTCGGCGTCGCCGACCCGACGATCGGACGGGTCGGCTACATCAACTGCCGCTACGGCGTGTCGAAGCGGCAGGCAGCGGATCCGAAGATCGAAATCGGCGTGAGCCTCTACAAGACCCCGAAGAAGGCCGCAGCCCGCCTCCAGCCGACCATCGACGACTACACCCAGCACGCGGCGAAAGCCGCCAAGGCCACGGTGGCCGGGTATCCGGCCACCGTCCTGACCGGTGGTGTCGGCACCGGTTACGGCCCGACCGTCGTGCTCGCACTCGGGCAACGCACCATCGCGGTCAGCCTGCGTCCGAATGCCTTCGCCGCGACCACGGTCGACCACGACTTGATGGCGCTGGCGGCATTGGCCGCGCATCGGACATCACGGTGACGGCACAGAGCTGAATCGGCCCGATTACGGTCTGCCTGGCCACAATTGGCCGTTCGTAGGACGACGCGGCCGTGTGAAGCGCGATATCGTGCGCATCTAGAGACCTGGGTTCGTCGTTTATCTAGATAACGACCCCGGGTATACAGAATTCGGTCATTTTGGTCGTGTCGGGGGGTCGGGGCCTCGAAGAGTTGGAAGGGGATCCAACCTCATGTCTGAGCGCTCCACCGAGACCGGTGGGCGATTCGCACACGGCCGGGTACGCTCCATCGCCGCCGCCGTGATGCTCGCCATCGGCATCGGATTCAGCATCGCGGCCTTCGCCGTCAATGCCGCAGCGACCTCGCCGCTGCGCGCGAAAGCCCAATGCCGGATCAACTTCGAGGCCTCCAGCCTGCACCTGGGAGTCGGTCAGGACCTCGTCCTCACCTGGACCGCGATCGGCGCCGACAAGCTGTCGGCCAGCTGGACCTCGGGCTATATCCCGTTCGCCGGTGCCGTCACCACGACCATGAACCGGGCCGGCACCTTCTCCTACCAGATCACCGGCACCATCGCGGGCCAGTACTGCGGCGGCGCCGGGGTCGAGGTCAACTTCTCCGGTGACACCCCGTCACAGCACGCGACGTCCACCCCGGTCACCCGGCCGACGCCGACGCACACCAATGGCGGTGGCGGCAACGGCGGCAATGGCAACGGCGGCTCCGGCAACGGCGGTACCGGTAACGGTAACGGCGGAAACGGCAACACCGGCTCCGGTAACGGCGGAAACGGTACCGGAAATGGCGGTACCGGTAATGGCGGAAACGGTGCCGGCGGTAATGGCGGAAACGGTGGAAATGGCGTCGCTGCGGGGAACACCAAACATGGAACCGGGAAATACCCGGCTCAGTCACCCACGAGCGGTAGCGGCGTGGCGTGGCTCCAGCAGCCGCTGAACCTTCTGGCAATCGGAGGGCTGGCCCTGCTGCTGTCGCTGGCCCTCTGGAAGCGGGAAAACATCCGTGCGCCGTTCGTTCACCAGCACTGACCGGGTAGCTCGCACAGTCGCAGTCCTCTTGGCGCTGCTTGCCGTAGCGAGCGTCACCACGGCGTGGCTGATCCAGCGCAACCAGGCCGAGAAGCAGGCTGCGGTGCAAGCGCCCATCCCTCGGTCGCTGCGCCACGGCACCGCTTCGGTCGTCACGTCGGCGCCCCCACCGGTGGTGTCGACGCCGAATCAGCGCACGAAACACAAGAGCAAGCCGGCGAAGAACAAGCCGCAAGCAGCAGTAGTGCGACCGATCGTTCCGAGCCATCTGTACGTGCCGGCAATCGGCGTGAACACGTCTGTCACCCCGAAGCCCACTGAGATGGACAACGACCCGTTCCTGAACAAGACGGTGCCCAGCTTCGGCGTGCCCGACGACATGTACACCACGACGTGGTGGTCGTCCGGGCCGCGGCCCGGATCGCGCGGCTTGGCTGTGATGCTCGGGCACACCCAGATCGGCGGCTACGGCGTCTTCAACAAGCTGGCCAACCTCAAGCCGGGCGACGCGATCGGCGTGACGCGCAACAACACGACGCTGCGCTTCAGCGTGCTGTCGGTGCACACCGGCATCAGCAAGCGCGATCCACGGGCGTTACAGACGCTTCTCGCGAATCACCCGGCACTGGCGCGGCTGGCGTTGCTCACCTGCTCGGGCACCTTCAACCAGGGCTTCCACGAGAGCGCCGAGAACACCGTGGTGTTCGCCAAGCTGGTCTCGGTCAACCACTCCTGATCTCAGCGGGTAGCAGCGGCTGCGGCGCGTCCCGCTGCCCGACCGCTGAAGATGCAGCCGCCGAGGAAGGTCCCTTCCAGCGAGCGGTATCCGTGCACCCCGCCGCCACCGAAGCCGGCGATCTCGCCTGCGGCATAGAGGCCTGGAACCGGGTTGCCGTCGGCGCCGAGCACCCGCGAGTCGAGATCGGTGTTCAGGCCGCCCAAGGTCTTGCGGGTGAGGATGCTCAGCCGCACCGCGATCATCGGCCCCGCCTTCGGGTCGGTCAGCTTGTGCGGCGACGCGACCCGAGTGATCTTGTCAGGTAGGTAGCTGCGCGCCTGCCGAAGTGCAGCCACCTGCAGATCCTTGGTGTAGTCGTTGTCCATCTCCCGGTCGCGGGCGAGAATCTCGCGCCGCACGGTCTCCGGGTCGAGCAGCGGGGTGTCGGTGACCTTGTTCATCGCCTCGATGAGTTCGTCGAGCGTGTCCGCCTGGACGAAATCGACGCCCTTGTCGAGGAAGGCCCGTACCGGCGGCGGCATGTCCGCGCGCGCCCGGTCGAGCACTTGACGCACGCTCTTGCTGGTCAGGTCAGGATTCTGTTCCTGGCCGGACAGTCCGAACTCCTTGCCGATGATCTTCTTCGTCAGCACGAACCAGGTGTGGTCGTGACCGGTCGACATGATGTGCTCGAGCGTGCCCAGCGTGTCGAAGCCGGGGAACAGCGGAACCGGCAGCCGCTTGCCGGTCGCGTCGAGCCAGACCGACGACGGTCCGGGCAGGATGCGGATGCCGTGGTTGGTCCAGATCGGGTCGTAGTTGTGGATGCCTTCGACGTAGTGCCACATCCGGTCGGGATTGACGACCCGGCCGCCGGCTGCCTGGCTGATCGCGACCATCCGCCCGTCGACGAAGTCCGGGACGCCGGCGATCATGTGCTTCGGCGGGTCGCCCATCCGCTTGGGCCAGTTCGCGCGCACCATGTCGAAGTTGCCGCCGATGCCGCCGGACGTGACGAGCACAGCGGGCGCGTGCAGTTCGAACTCGCCGACTGCGGTGCGTGAACTGGGCGCCGCGCGCGCGACGTCGGAAGGTTCGAGAATGGTGCCGCGCACGCCGTCGACCACGCCGTCGGTCACGGTCAGCCCGTCCACCTGATGGCGGAACGCGAAGCGCAACTGGCCGCGCTGCGCAGCCTCCTTGGCCCGCGCGGCGAACGGCGCGACGATCCCCGGTCCGGTGCCCCAGGTGATGTGGAAGCGCGGCACCGAGTTGCCGTGTCCGGTGGCGGTGTAGCCACCGCGCTCGGCCCATCCGACGATGGGGAACCAGCGCACGCCGCGCTGGTGCAGCCAGGATCGCTTCTCGCCGGCCGCGAAGTGGACGTACGCCTCGGCCCACCGCATCGGCCAGATGTCTTCGTCGTCGAGCCGGTCGAATCCGGCGGTGCCGAGCCAGTCCTGCCACGCGAGCTCGACGGAATCCTTGATCCGCATCCGACGCTGCTCGGGCGAGTCGACGAAGAACAGCCCGCCGAAGGACCAGTACGCCTGGCCGCCGAGATTCTGTTCGGGCTCTTGGTCGATCAGGATGACCCGGCGGCCGGCGTCGAGCAGCTCGCACGTTGCCACCAAGCCGGCGAGGCCGCCACCCACCACGATCGCGTCAGCGTCATTGGAAGCCATCCTGCGATCCTGCCCTACCACCCGGTCAGAGCCGCTGGCACACGACGTAGATCTTCTCGATCTGGTCGTCAGGAATGTCGTAGCCGACCCGTTCGACGAGGTACGGCACGTCCTTGAGCCGGATGTTCTCGCCGGCACGCGGGACTGCACTCGCGTTGGTGATGCGGGCGAACTCGCGGTTGTCCTCGTCGACGAACACGAGGATGGTCGGGTCCCGGAACAGCGCGGCCATCTATTTCTCTTCGGCGGCGATGCGCTTGACCAGCAGGTGGTGCCCGTACAGCGAGGCGAGGCCCGGGATGAACAGCAACGCGAGCGCGCCGCCGGCGAAGGTCGCGACCGCAGCGCCGACGATCACCACCACCGAAATGATGGCGAGCACCATCACCCAGCGGTGGGTCGACCATACGTCGACGTACTCGTACCAGGTGTTCACACCACGTGAGCCTGCCAGCACGCCGACCGCAGTGTCATCTCGCTGACCCGAATCACAGCTCGAGGGTGGCCGATGTCGCACTGGGGTCGGCAGCGTTGGCACCGACATCGATCCGGTAGCTGCCTGCCCGCAGCTCCCACCGCCGCACGCCGAGCCGGGTGGCCAACCGCTGCAGCGGGACGTCGATGTGGACGGGCGCCTGCGCGCCGGCCGCGACCTCGACTCGTGCGAACCCGACCAGGAACCGCTCGAGGCCGCCGTCGCCGGGCCGCTGCGCGTAGACCTGGACGACGTGCCCGCCGGCTCGATCGCCGGTATTGGCGACGGTGGCGCGTACCGCGATCGCGGCCGGCTCGACGTTGACGCTGACGTCGACGTCGGCGATCGCGAACGAGGTGTACGACAGGCCGAACCCCAGCGGGTACGCGGCCGCGTTTCCGTCACGGTCGAGCAGCCGCTGGCCGTGCCAGCGGTCGTAGACCACGGTGGTCGCGTTCTTGTCGAACTCGGGCAGGTCGCTCTCGTCGTGCGGCACCACGAAGGGCAGCCGGCCGCCGGGCTCGGCGGCTCCGAGCAGCACGTCGGCCAGCGCGTGGCCGCCCTCCATGCCTGGGTACCAGGCTGAGCAGGATCGCCGGCACGTGCTGGCGCCAGTGCCTCCATCGTGACGGCCGCGCCGGCCATCACGACGACGATCGTGCGCGGATTCGCTGCGGCAACGGCGCGGATCAGCGCCTCGTCGCGCTCGTGCAGCCGCAGCGAGTCGCGGTCGCCGCCGACGGCCTGCGGGCCGTCGTCCCAGACCCGGGCCAGCCCTGCGAGCGCGGCAGGATCTTCGGCAGGAGGGTAGAGCGCGGCCAGTTCGGGATCGAACGAGCCGACGTACTCGCCTTCGTCCGGCGCGTCGTAGCCGACCACGACGATCGCCGCGTCGGCGTGCGCAGCGGCAGCGCTGACGTCGTCGCCCGCAACGTGGACGACGGCTGACGTCGGGCAGCGCCGCGCGCAGGCCCGGCCAGCGGCGTCACGACGTACGGCGCGCGCACGTCGGACGATCCGTGGTCGCCGATGTTGGCCACGTCTGCGAGCCGGCCGACGACGGCGACGCTCGTCAGCCGCTGCGCCGGCAGCGGCAGCACCGGACGTCCGTCGACCGCCTCGTTGCGCAGCAGCACCATCGACTGCGACGCGACGCGCGCGAGCGAGCGCCCGATGCTGCTCGGAGGCGACGGTGTCCAGCCCGGGCGCCGGCGAGGCCACCTGCGCCGCGAACCGCAACTGCGTACGCAGGATCCGCTCGGCCGCGCGGTCGACGTCGGCGGCGAGTGCCTGGTCCGTGTCGAGTGCCGCGGGCAGCGCCGTGACGCGTTGCTGGGCGAACGGCATCTCGACATCGAGCCCGGCGACCAGCGAACGCGGCGGCATCACGCAAGCCCCAGATGAAGTCGGACACGACGAATCCGTCGAAGCCCCACTCGTCGCGCAGGATCTCGGTGAGCAGCGTGCGGTTCTGCCCGCACCACTCGTCCGTTGACCGAGTTGTACGCGCTCATCACGCTGGCGACGCCGGCGTCGATGACCGCGCGGAAGTGCGGCAGGTAGATCTCGTGCAGCGTCTGCTCGTCGACCTTGACGTCGACGGTGAACCGCGCGTTCTCCATGCTGTTGCAGGCGTAGTGCTTCACGCACGCCATCACGTGCCGCTGCGCGCCGCGGGCGAGCGCCGCGCCCATGGCGCCGAGCAGCACCGGCTCCTCGCCGTAGGTCTCCTGCGCGCGTCCCCAGGCAGGATGCCGCAGCAGGTTGATGCAGACGCCGCCGAAGAAGTTCCCGCCCTGCGCCCTGATCTCCGCCCCGATCGCATCGCCGACCTGCTTCCTCGAGGTCGGGATCCCAGGTGGCGCCGCGAGCCATCGGCACGGGGAACGCGGTGGATCGGCCGATCACGGCACCGCGCGGTCCGTCGGCGAAGCGGATGCCGGGGATGCCGAGCCGGGCGACCGCGCCGGCGACGATCGGCTCGAGGTTGTAACCCTTGCCCATCATGTCCGGCATCCCCGGCCAGAACGGCTCGTCGCCGTCGAGCAGGCCGAGCTGTCTCGGCTCGGGTCAGCTGCGCGAGCAACGACCGGGCGGCCTGTCCTGGATCGGTCCCCGATCGGACGGCGCTGACCGCACTCGCGAAGGCGCTGCTCTCGTCGGTGGCCATCGACACGCGCGCCTACTTCGAGAAGCCGGCGCTGAGGCCGCTGAGCAGTTGCCGGCGGCCGACGATGTAGAGCGCGAGGATCGGCAGCGCGGTCAGCACGACCGACGCGAGCACCGCCGGCACGTTGACGCTGTACTGGCCCTGGAACGTCCACAGCGCATAGGGCAAGCGTGCGCTTGTCGGGGCTCTGGGTCAGGACCAGCGGCAGCAGGAACCCGTTCCAGATGGTCAGGCCGTTGTAGATGGTGACGGTGACGAGCGCCGGCCGGGTCAGCGGGAACGCCAGGCGCCACAGCATCGCCCACTCGCTCGCGCCGTCGACCCGCATCGACTCGAACAGCTCCTTGGGCACGTCGCGGATGAAGTTCGAGAGCACGAGCACCGACAGCGGGATCGCGAACGCGATGGACGGCAGGATGAGCGCGAGCAACGTGTCGTACAGCTTCAGCTTGATGATCAGCAGGTAGACCGGGATGATCGTCGCCTGCAGCGGGATCGCCAGGCCCATCAGGAACACCGAGTTGACCGAGCGCAGGAACCAGCGCCGGCCGTCACGGATGATCGCGTACGACGCCATGAAGGAGACCAGCACGGCCGGCACCACCGCGCCGAACGTGACGATCACGCTGTTGAGGAAGTACCGCGGGAAGTCCGACTCGGATGACCAGCCGGAAGTTCTCCAGCGTCGGGCTGCTCGGCGGCACCAGCGGGTTCGTCGCGAAGTAGTTGGCCTGGTCCTTGAGGCTGGTGATGACGATCCAGTAGATCGGCAGCATCACGATGAACAGCCAGATCCAACCCGCCAGCCCGCCCAACCAGTTCAGGTGCAGCGCGCGGCGCAGCGCGCGCCGCGGCCGGGTCGGCGACCGGGCAGCTCGGCTGGTCCAGCGTCGCGCGTGGCCACGTCACGCCCCTTCCAGCTGGCTGGCAGTGGCGTCACGACCGCCGAGCCGGCGCAGCAGCAGCGCGAGGGCGAGACCGACGAGCACGAGGATCACGGCGATGCCACTCGCCTGGCCCATCAGGTTCGCCTGGAAGCCCTTCTTGTACATGTCCAGCGCGAGCACGCGGGTCGCGTCGGCCGGGCCGCCCGCGGTCAGCACGAAGATGAGGTCGAAGAACGTCAGCGACCCGACGACCATCAGCGTCGACGACGTGATGATCGTGTACTTCAGCTGCGGCAGCGTGATGGAGAAGAACTGCCGCACGCGGCCGGCGCCGTCGAGCTGCGCCGCCTCGTACATCGAGCGCGGGATCTGCCGCACGGCGCCCTGATAGATCAGCGAGTGGAACGGGATGAACTGCCACGACACGACGAACACGACGACGCCGAGCGCGAGGTTGCGGCTTGCCGAGCCAGTCCTGGGTGAGGAAGGCCACGTGCAAGCCCGGGCCGCAGCCCGAAGTTGGGGTCGAGCAGCGCCTTGTAGGTGATCGCGATCGCCGCCGAGCTGAGCAGCAACGGGATGAAGAAGAAGACCGACGAGGAAGCCGCGGTAGCGCTGCCGTCCGGCGAGGAACACCCCGATGCAGGATGCTCATCGGCGTCTGGAACGCCCACGACAGCACCATGACCAGGAACGTCACCCAGAGCGCGTGCGGCAGGCCCGGGATCGGACAGCACCGCGCGCCAGCTGACCAGCCCGGTGATGTGGATCGCGCCGATGCCGTCCCACGACGTGAAGCTGAGCAGCAGCACGCCGACCAGCGGGACGAGACCGAAGACGGTGAAGAACGCCAGCGCGGGCAGCGCCAGCCAGCTCAGGCTGCGCCGGCGCTTGCCGCGCTGCGGTGGCGGGCGTCGCCGGCGCGGTCTTCTCGATCGGCCGCGCGACCGCCGTCATTTCCCGATGACCGCGTTCAGGTTCGTCGCGAACTGCTGGGGCGAGATCGACAGCTGGAACAGCTTGGAGATGTTGTCCAGCAGCGTCTCCGCCGCGGTCGGGCTCAGCGCCTGGTCCCAGGACTGGGCGAACACCTTCGCCTTGCTCGACACGTCGTAGACGAACTTCAGGAAGTCGGCGTCGGCGGACGGAGCCGAGCTCGCTGGCCGCGCTCTTGACGATCGGCACGCCGCCGGTCGTCGATCCACTCCTTGGCCTCGGCATCGGCGAGCACGCCGGTCTTGAAGTAGTTCTTCGCGATCGTCTTCTGCGCGTCCGACGCCTTGGACGAGATCGACAGGTACTGGCCCGGGTTGCCGACCGTGTCGCTCGGGTCGCCCTTGCCCCCGCTGATCGGTCGGGAAGTTCATCCAGCCGAGGTGCCCGCCGTGACGAAGTCGCCGCCGGACGCCTTCATGATCCCGTAGGTCCACGAACCGTGCAGCATCATCGCGGCCTTGCCGGTGTAGAGCAGCGCGCAGTCGGCGTTGGAGTCTGCAGTGATGGACGAGAAGCCCTTGACGAAACCGTTGGCCTTGACCAGCTTCTGGCACTCGGTCAGCCCGCGGATCGCGTCCGGGTTCGACCAGGCGTTCTTCTCGCCGTTGAACACCGCCTGGAAGACGTCCGGGCCGCCGATCCGGTCGAAGAGGAACTCGAGCCACATCATGTTGGTCCACCGCGACTGGCCGCCGAGCGAGATCGGCGCGATGTTCTTCGCGTTGAACTTCGGGACCAGCGCCAAGAAGTCTTCCCAGGACTGCGGCGGCTGCACACCGACCTTGTCGAACACCTTCTTGTTGCAGTACAGGATGATCGGCTGCACCGTCTCGCACGGCATCGCGTAGATCTTGCCGTTGATCGTCGCGGCGCCGAACGACGACGGGAACAGCCGGTTCTTGACCGCGGGGTTCTGCGAGAACCAGTCGGTGAGATCGTCGACCACGCCGTCCTTCACGTAGCTCTGCAGGCCGCCGCCACCCCAGCCCCAGATGATCGTCGGCGCCTGGCCGGCACCGATCGCGGTCTTGATCTTGGTCTTGTACGCATCGTTCTGGAACTCGGTGTACGAGATCTGGCCGTTCGGATTCTTGGCGTTGAACGCCTTGACCGAGTCTTCCCGGATGCCCTGCTGCGGCTGGCCGGACAGGAACCAGTAGGTCGCGTTCCCGCCGCCACCGCCGCCACCACCACCGGCGCTGCCGCTCGTGCCCGACTTCGGGCTGGCGCTGCTGCACGCCACCGCGCCTGCCACCACCGGCAGGCCGAGTGCCGCGAGACCGAGGAACTTCCGACGGGACAGGCTGTTCGGTTCCACGCTGGTTCTCCGCTCGAGCGTCGCGGTGTGTGCCGCGGGTGACGGTTTCGATGTGGCGGTGACGAGCGCGCCGGTGCCATGAGCGAGGTCGGGAATTCAGCTGCCAACCGAGACCACGGCGCCGACACTTACCGTTCGTCGGACCGTAGATTTTCGAAGTCCCGATGTCAAGGGTGTTGAAGTACGAGCGCCGGTGGTCCAGAGTGAGTTCGCTAAAGCCCTACGAGCAATGGCAATACGTGAGACACGACGACTCGGCGAAATCTCGATATTCGATGAGAGGTATCGAAACATTTCGAGAAACGAGGCCTTGGCTCGCATGAGGAGCGCGCATGACGGACCTTCACCCGACCCGGCAGGCGGTGCCGGCCGGCCAGCCGTGGCACGACGTCGCGTTGCCCGCAACCGAGCGGGTGGAGCTCCTGCTGAGCCAGATGACCCTCGAGGAGAAGGTCGCCCAGCTCGGCAGTAGATGGGTTCGCAGCGATCTTTCTGTGGCGAAGGACGAATGCGCGGTCTACGCACAACGTCGCGCCGATGCAGGACGTCTTCGCGGCCGGGCGCGGGCGCTCGCTCGAGGAGGCGAGCCGGCACGGGCTCGGGCATCTCACTCGGGTCTACGGCAGCGTTCCGGTGACCCCCGTCGACGGCGCGGCGGAACTCGTTCGCCAGCAACGCGTCGTTCTGGATTCGTCGCGCCTGGGCATTCCTGCACTCGTGCACGAGGAGTGCCTGACCGGTTTCACGACGCTGGGCGCAACCGTGTATCCCGCGGCCATCGCGTGGGGCGCGACCTTCGACCCCGATCTCGTCGAGCAGATGGCCGCCGCGATCGGACGGGACATGGCCGCACTCGGCGTCCACCAGGGGTTGTCGCCGGTGCTCGATGTCGTGCGCGACTACCGGTGGGGACGGGTCGAGGAGACGATCGGTGAGGATCCGTACCTCGTCGCGATGCTCGGTGCTGCCTACGTCCGCGGCCTGCAGAGCGCCGGCGTCGTCGCAACCCTGAAGCACTTTGCCGGTTACTCGGCGTCGCGGGCGGCGCGCAATCACGGCCCTGTCTCGATGGGTCGGCGCGAGCTGCTCGACGTCATCCTGCCGACGTTCGAGACGGCCATCGCCGAGGCGGGCGCCGGCTCGGTGATGAACTCGTACTCCGACATCGACGGCGTGCCGGCTGGTGCGGACCCGTGGTTGCTCACCGAAGTGCTTCGTGCACAGTGGGGGTTCACCGGCACCGTGGTCTCCGACTACTGGGCGGTGCCGTTCCTCGCAACGATGCACCGGGTCGCGGCCGACGTCGACGAGGCCGGCGCGTGCGCGCTGAGCGCCGGAATCGACGTCGAACTGCCCAACACGGTCGGATTCGGCGACGGACTCGTGGAGCGGGTGCAGCGCGGTGATCTTTGCGAGTCGGTCATCGACCGTGCCGCGCGACGGCTGCTGACGCAGAAGGCCGAGCTCGGCCTGCTCGACCCGGATTGGACCCCGGAGCGGTCTGTGCAGCATGCGGCCGCCGTCGAACTCGACTCCGCCGCCAACCGAGCACTTGCGCGCCGGATCGCCGAACGGTCGATCATCCTGCTCGACGCGGGCACCGCACTACCGCTTGCCGGGCCCGATCGCCGGATGCCACGACGGATCGCCGTCGTCGGACCGTGCGCTGCGAATCCGCGAACGTTCATGGGGTGTTACGCGTATCCCAACCATGTTCTGCCGCGCTACCCGGACCGGGGACTCGGCATCGAGGTGCCCACCACCGTGGACGCGCTACGTGCGGAGCTGCCGGGCGTCGATGTCGTGCACGAACAAGGGTGTGCGATCCAGGGCGAGGATCGGTCGGGGTTTGCCGCCGCTGTGGCCGCTGCCCGGGCGGCCGACCTCTGCGTGGCCATGGTCGGCGATCTCGCCGGCCTGTTCGGGCGCGGGACATCCGGCGAGGGTTGCGACGTCGAAGACCTCCGGCTGCCGGGTGTGCAGGCCGACCTGCTCGATGAGTTGCTCGCGACCGGAACTCCGGTCGTCGTCGTGGTCGTCTCGGGCCGTCCCTACGCACTGGGTGAGATGCACGGGCGGGCCGCAGGGCTGGTACAGGCGTTCATGCCGGGCGAAGAAGGCGGCGGCGCGATCGCCGGAGTGCTGTCGGGCCGGGTGCAGCCGAGCGGCAAGCTGCCGGTGCAGATTCCGCGGCACGCCGGCGGGCAGCCGAGCACATACCTGCAGCCGCCCCTCGGCGGCGCGGAGAGCGCCGGGATCAGCAGCATCGACCCGACACCGCTGTTCCCGTTCGGCTTCGGCGCTTCGTACACGTCCTTCGCGATCGACGACCTGCAGCTCAGCGCCACCGAGGTGCCGACCGATGGCGAATTCGAGGTGTCGATCCGTGTGCGCAACACCGGAACGCGCGCCGGTGACGAGGTCGTCCAGCTGTACCTGCACGACCTCGTCGCGCAGGTAGCTCGGCCGGTGAAGCTGCTCGCCGGCTTCGCGCGGGTCGCGCTCGATCCCGGAGCGGTGGCCCGCGTGCGGTTCGCCGTGCACGCCGATCGCACCGCGTACACCAATCGCGAGCTCGATCGCATCGTCGAACCCGGTGATGTCGAGGTGTTGGTCGGGAGCTCAGTCGCCGATCTGCCCTGCCGGGCGACCGTACGGTTCACCGGACCGGCTCGGGTCGTCGGCCATGACCGCCGGTTGACCACTCCTGTCGAGGTCTGCGCCGCGGTTCAACCACGCGGCGCCTAGGCACCGGACAGGAGGGGGTTGCGTGTCGACAAGACGCGATGGCACGACGCTGGCCGCAATCGCGTCCGTGGCGGGCGTGTCCATCGCGACCGTGTCCAAGGTCGTCAACGGCCGTCCCGATGTCGCCCCGGCCACCCGGGCACTCGTCCAGGATCTACTCGATGAGCACGCGTATGTCTCGCGGCGCGTCGAGCCCGCGGGCTCGCCGTCGATCGAACTGCTCTTCCACGGACCGCTCACGGGGTACTCGCTCGAGATCCTCGCGGGCGTTGTCGACGAGGCAGCCGAGGTCGGCGTGCACGTGGTCGTCAGGAGGGCGCCGATCGGCACCGGTCGGCCAGATCGTCGTGTACTGCGTCCGGCGTCTAGCGGGCGCCAGGCCGTGATCGCGGTGGCCATGGCCGGCGGCGAGCTCACCGCGCTGTCGCGGGCTCGCGTGCCGGTGGTCGTCATCGATCCACTCGACATGCCGAGAGCGCGCGTCACCAGCGTGGGCTCGACGAACTTCTCCGGCGGGTTCGCGGCGACGCAGCATCTGCTCGAGCTCGGACATCGCCGGGTCGCGTACGTGGGTGGACCGAAGACCGCGTCCTGCAACCAAGCGCGCATGCACGGCTACCGGGGCGCGATGGAAGCGGCCGGCGAGCACATCCCGAAGGGGTACGTGCGCAGCGGTCACTTCCAGTACGACGACGGGGTGGTCGAAGGCGCCGCGCTGCTGGCGCTTCCACATCCTCCGACGGCGATCTTCGCCGGGAACGACGAGATCGCCCTCGGCGTGCTCGAGGCTGCGCGGGCTCGCGGGTTGCGGGTGCCCGACGAGCTGAGCCTGGTCGGCTTCGACGACACCGAAGTCGCCCGCGTCTCGTCCCCGCCGTTGACGACGGTCGCGCAGCCACTGCGCAAGATGGGCGCGGTCGCGCTGCGTACGGCATTGCGGTTGGCGGCCGGCGAGCGGGTCGACTCGCATCATGTCGAACTGGCCACCGAACTCGTGGTGCGCGGCTCGACCGCGCCACCGGCAACAGGCCAGGCGGCTGCATCCGCACCGAACGGGCGTCGCAGCGCGCGTCGATAGACGGGTCAGTTCACTCTCGGCTTGCGGAACAGCACGACTGCGGCAACGCCGGTCAGCGCCTCGAGCGCGACGGTGCCGTTCAACAGGACCCGTGGGCCGAGCACCTCGCCGAGCGAGCCACCGGCCAGGACGCTGAGCAGTAACGCGACGCTACTGAGTGCTCCCAGCAGGCTGAAGACGCGGCCCAGGTACTCGCGCGGCGTCGCGGTCTGCAGGATCGTGCCGAACGCGACGAACGCTGCGACGCCGGGCAGCCCGAGCAGCACCTCGAGGATCAGGTAGTACCCGAACCAGTTCGTGATGCTCGGGCCGTTCCAGATGAAGAGCTCGATGACGGCCCCGCCGAACAGCCCAGCTTTGAGCAGGAACTCAGGTCGTAGCTTTGCCGCGTAGATCGCGACGACGACGCCCGCAGGCAGGCTGCCCAACACCTGGAAGCTGCGGAAGACACCGACGGCGGCGCTGCCCCGGTGCAGATCCTCGACGAAGAACGCGACGATCAATGCCAGCGCGATGCCCTGTGCGAGCTGGAAGATCACGACGATCACGAAGGCGTTGCGCAACGCGGGGGTTCGCCGCACGAGCGCGAGGCCTTCGCGCCATCGCTGGAAACGGCTCTTCCCGTCCGGCGGTCGCGGCACGTACGTCGAGGCAGGGAACCGGAGCGCAAGCAGCAGCGCCGCCGCGACGAACGACAACGCGTCAACCACGACGACACCGCCGAGCCCGACGACGCCGAGCACCACGCCCGCCGCAGCGGCCCCGATCAGCTTGGCGAGGTCGGCACCGGTGGCGATGATCGTGTTCGCGCGGACGAGTTCGTCAGGGTTGACCAGCGACGGGATCAACGCACTCTCGGCCGGCCCGGACACCGTCCCGAGCGCCGACTGCACTGCAGAGATGAGGTAGACGATCCAGAGCCCGGACGTGCCGTGCACGGCGAGCAGTGGCAGCAGCAGCGCCGCCTGGGCGAGGTTGGCGAGCACGAGAAGCCGTCGTCGATCGAACCGATCGACGACCAGTCCGGCGAACTGCCCGCAGACCAGCGCTGCCACGAGCTCGAGAACCATCGCTGTAGCAGAACTCAACGTGGAGCGAGTCAACGCGTAGACGTAGATCGGCAACGCGATCGTGAGCAGCCAGTCGCCGATACCCGAGATGAGTCCCGCGGCCATCAGGCGCAGCACCGCCGGTTTGGCGAAGACCGCGAGACGGGTTCCAATCGTCACGCTGTTGTCCTCCGCATTGAGCCGCCTGCGGGATTCGAACCCGCGACCAATCGCTTACAAGGCGATTGCTCTGGCCAACTGAGCTAAGGCGGCAGCGCGGTCGAGATTACCGCGCGGCCGCTCGCCCGTTTCGTGGCGACCGTCACGGGGCGCCGACGATGGGATAGTTCCTGCCCGTCGAGCCGGCCGGCCCGAGCCCGTGCTTGTTGCGTGCCTGCACCACGATCCGGTACGTCCACCCGGCGACCAAGCCCTTCAGTGTCAGCGAGTGGCCAGTCGTGTTCGCTGCCGTGGGCTTCGGCGGCCTGGACCGGTGCGTCGGCAGCGCGCGTGCGGTCACCCGGTACCCGGTCACCGCGCTGCCACCGTCGCTCACCGGCTTCGACCACGACACCTTGATCCTCGTGTAGTGCTTGCTGGCCTGCACATTGCGCGGCGGCGAGGGCGGGCTGACCTTGTACGTATAGCGATCAGCCCGCGTGATCGGGCTCGGCGCGCCGCCGTGCCGGCTCTCGACGGTGATCACCTGGATGTTGACTCGGTCGCCGGCGACCCCGGGCGGCACGACTGCTGTCAGGTCGTACCGATCGGTGGTGAAGTCGGTATTGCTGAAGTGCGGTGACCGCCGCGAACCGAACTTCACCGCGACCACGTCGGCTAGGTTCCGGCCGGTGATCGTGACTTTGCGACCGCCTGATGCCGGACCCGAATGTGAAGACACCGAAGTCACCGCGGGATCACCAGCTTCGAAGAAATCGAAGGAGGTGTCGTTGAACTGCTGTTGGGTCCTTGGGAACGAACAGCTCGTCACCGTGCAAGCGAGGACCAATGCCTGTACCTGCAAGGACCGCTGGCGTCCGACCGGTGATGGATTTGCCGTCGGCGGACACGGTGTAGCCCGACAGCTGCACGGTTCCGCTGAAGCCGGACTCGTACAGGATCGCTCCGCCGTCTTGCGGCCGTGTTCCCGTGAACCCTTCGCCCTTCAGCGAGATATGCGTCCCGCCGGTTGCCGGACCGGCATTCGGGCTCACGGTGAACAGCCTGGGGGTACCGGCATACACCGCGTGCTTCGGTGCGGACAGACCGCCGAGCGAATTGACCGTGATCGGCACCCTGAGCGGCTGGACGGTCACGCGCTGTGACGGATTGACGAAGATGGTCATCTGCGACGAGCTGATCGTCGACGCGTCGATGCCGAAGTCCTGATTCACTGCCGGGCCGGCCACGCCGACGTTGACCCATTGCAACCCGAGCGGGTCAAAGCCGTGGCCGGTGAGCACGGCGATCGAATCGCCGTTCTCGCTCAGGTATTTCGGGCTGATGCTGGTGATCGTCGGCGTCGGGAAGTAGTCGTACTCCGTCGGCGCCGCATGATCCTCGCAGCCCGTTGCGCAGCTGCCCGAATCAGCCTCGTCAGGCTTGAGGATGGGAAGCGTCGCGCTCGCCCCGTTGGCGTTGCTGACCACAACCTGCACCTGACAGATGTCGTGTTGCGGATGGTTGCCCGGCGCGCACTGGGTGGTGCCCGATGCGAAGGCAGGCACCGTCACGCGCAGATCGGTCTCGTTCACAAGTGAGTACGAGCTCGCAGGAACCCCGCCGAAGGTGACACTGGTGATCGCGTCCGGACCGCTGGTGGCCAACCCGGACCCGAAGACGTCGATCGAGTTGCCCCCCGCGAGCGGGCCACCGTAGGGCGAAGCGGCCGACACCGCAGGCACGTTGTTCCCAGACGTGGCGTCCAGGTAGAACAGCGCGCTCTGACTCGTTTGCGGTGACGTGGCGCCGTTGCCGTTCGTGACACTCACGATCGCGCGGCCACTGCCGTCCTGCGGGCCTTGGCCGCCGGTCTGCGCGGAGGCCGGCGGGCTGGTGACGGTGATCGTCGTGTCGTTGTCCACCGTCCAGCCGCTCGAAGGCACGTCGTAGCTGCCCACCGACACCGCGGTGACCCCGGTGAGGTTCGTTCCGTGAATCGTGAACGGCGTCTCCGACCCGACGTTCTCCGTCGTCGGCTGCAAGGCCGTGATGACGGGACGAGTCGCTGATCCCGACTGCGCGCACATGTTGTCGGCCAATGCCGCCAGATGCGGCGAGCCGAGACCGGAGCCCATGTCGTAGCCCGGCCCCGCAGCGAAGTCACGACCGCTGTTCAGCGAGAACATGTCGTTGTTGCCGGTCTTGACGTCACTGAAGTCGGCGGCGTAATCGCCCGCTGTCGCAGCAGCCTTGTACAGCGCCGGCGGCGCGAAGCCGATCGGGCTGGTTGTCCGGCACGCGGCCGAACCGTTGATCAGATCAAGCATGCCCGCCCACAGTGGCGCAGACACTGACGTGCCGCCGATGTCGAACCAGCCGCCGTCGTTCGCGTCGAACATGGCCGGTGCACCGGTGTTCGGGTCACCTTCGGCAGACACGTCCGGCAGTTGCCGACACATTCCGCCTTCCGTCGCGTCAAGACACTTTGGTGCCCCGTCGTGGTAGGCCCTGGCGAGAGCTGCCTGGTCAGTGCTTTTGAATGCGCCCTGCTGCCAGCTCGGTGCACCCCAGACTGCCGACACACCACCGCCGGCCGCGCCGCCGAACGCGCCGTCGTTCCATACGTGCTCGACCGGCCCCTTGACCGCATCAGTGATCGCGGTGCCGCCGACCGACATCACGAACGGCTGCGCCGAGGGGTCCGCGGCGGACAGATAGGGCTTCGTCGGCACCCCCGACCCGTTCGGCGAGCAGGTGTCGGCGCCCGAGTCACCTGAAGCGGCGAGGAACGTCTGGCCCTGCAGCGCTGCCTGCTCGAAGATCTGGTTCTCGACGTTGAGGGCGCCGGCTGCTAAGACCTGCTGGAATGTCTGCTCGCAAGCCCCGTAACTCACCGATACGACCTTGGCAACGTCCGCGGTGACTATCGCGTTGTAGGTGTCGACGAAGCCGTCGTTGGTGCCGCCAGGATTCCCGGAGTAGACGTCGACCGTCGCCTTCGGTGCCAGCGCCGATGCGAATTCGACGTCGAGATCGGCTTCTGCCGTGCCGCCGTATGAGAACCCGGTACCGCTGCCGCCGTCGACGTTGATGTTGTGCAAGCGGCCGGCCATCGCCGTCGCCGCCGACTTACCGAAGTAGCAGGTGTCGAACGTTCTGACGTCGCTTCGGAGGAACGGTGCGAGTTCGAAGATGCCGATCGTCGTGCCCTGGCCGAGGTCGCCGGATTTGTAGAGCGGGTCGAGGCCGTATGCATGGGCGATCCGGTCCAGGGTCAATCCGTTCTCGGACTTCGCGGTCTGCGCTGCGATCTGGCACGGTTTCGCTTCGCCCGGGAAGTGCGCGACCTTCGGCGCCGGACCCGTTCGCTGCTGCTGGTTCGTCACCCGCCGATACATCGGCTGCAGTTGGAACGACTTGTTCAGCCCGGTGATTGCAGTGACCTTGGCGGCGATCGACGACGGCAGCGCAGGCGCCGACGTGGTGCGCGTGCCGGTCGAGCCATCAGCAAGGCGGTAGGTCTGCAGCCGTGTGTGGAACGCCGACGCCACGGTCCGCGCCGTGCCGCGGAAGTGCATCAACAGCCCGTTGTCGGACACGGTTCCGACATGCACGTGCGCGGCGCGAAGGACGCGCTGCACTGACCTGATCGTGGCCGAGGTCGGCCCGTAAAGGCCGGCGAACTGATGCGGCGCGAGGTAGTGGCGGTACTGCGGCGAGTACGGGTCAGCCACGGCACGGGCGTCGGCGGCAAGCTTGGCCGGGTCGCGAGGCTGAGCGCGATCGCACCGCGCACCTGGCGCGACGCCGAAGCCGGCGACACGTCGTGCGCGCCATGCGGCAGCTTCGGCGTGGCGCCGATCCGGACGTAGCGGTTCGGGTGCCCGGGCGCCGGCCGGCCCGACGCGACTGCCGGAGACGACAACGCCGCCGCGCTCGCCGCAACGACAATGGCGACCGTCGCGAATCCGAACCAACGTGCGCAGCGTCGTGCCACTTAGTACCCCCAGGGATTGTCGATCACCGCGGCGGACACTACGCGGCAAGCGGCGTTCTGGACAGAGCCGGCCCGGACACGTCGTCAGGGAACCCGAGACGTGGCTTCCCACGAATTACGGGCAGACTGACCTACGCAGTCGTAACCAGACCGAAGGGAATTGAGGATGACCCGCCTGCACAGGCCGAAAGCGGGCTGGGCGATCCGCTTGTGCGTCGTACTGATCTATCCGCTTCATCGGGCTGCTTTTCCGGATCCGGTATCGCCACCTCGACCGGGTTCCCCCGCCAGAGGCCGGCGGAGTCATCATCGCCATGAACCACGTGTCGATCATCGACACCTGTGTGATGGCGCGGCTGGTCTGGCAGTCGGGACGGGTGCCGCGGTTCCTGATCAAGTCCGGCGTGTTCCACGTCCCGATCATCGGGTAGATCGTCCGCAGCGCGGACAGATCCCCGTCTATCGCGGCACCACCGACGCTCGCAAATCGCTGCATGATGCGGTGATCGCCATCGAGCAAGGCGAGGCGGTCGTGATCTATCCCGAGGGAACGATCACCAAGGATCCGGCGCAATGGCCGATGGAGGCCAGGACCGGCGTCGCCCGGCTCGTGCTGCAGTCACCGGACACACCGGTGGTGCCGGTCGGGCAATGGGGCGCGCAGCACCGCAAGTCGCTCCCGTGGTGGCGCAAGCTCGGCCGTCGGCGGGCCGATGCCTCCATCGGCATCCCGCTCGACCTGTCGAAGTATCGCGACCGCGAACCCACGGCAGAGACGCTGCGTGAGATCACCGACGTGATCATGGACGCGGTGCGCACGCAGGTCGCCGACGTCCGCGGCGAACCGCCGCCCGCGATCTTCTTCAAGCCGGTTGGGAAGCGAGTCGACAAGAAGCGGTCCGGCTGACCGCCGCGGCAATGACGCAAACGCCCGCTGAGATCCGCGCCCGGCTCACCGGCCCGGGCGGCGAGTTCGAGATCGTCGAGCGCGACGATCCGCGGTCAGCGCCTGGAGATCTTCGCCCGTCAGCGCCCGTCGTTGCGAGGCTGGCTGACCGACTCCGCGTCGTACGGCGACCGTGAGTACCTCGTCGACGCCACGTCGCCGGACTCACCTTCACCGAGCACGCCGCCGAGGTGCGCGCCACCGCGGCCGGCTTCGCCGACCGCGGCGTCCGGCCGGGCGATCGTGTGGCGATCCTCGGTGCCAACTCGGTCGACTGGGTGGTCGCGTTCTGGGCGGCCGTGTACGCCGGCGCGATCGTCGTCGCGGGCAACGCGTGGTGGACGAGCCGCGAGATCGACTATCGCGCTCGCGCAGACTGCGCGCCGCGCCTCGTCCTCGCCGACGCCGAGCGCGCCACCCGGGTCAGCGGGCACGCGTACCCTGATCGGCACTCGACGCGCTGCCGCACGCACGTCCGAACTCCGGACGTCGCTCGCGACCAGGACGACCCCGCGGTGATCATGTACACCAGCGGCACGACCGGGCACCCGAAGGGCGCCGTGCACTCGCACCGCAACCTGCTCGCGATCATCGAGTACCACCGCCTGGGCGACGCGATCCAGCGCGAGCTGGCGACCCGGTTCGGGCTGCCGCTGGGCCAGCGGCGGTTCCTGATGAGCCTGCCGCTGTTCCACATCGCGAGCCTGCACAACCTCGCGATCCCGCGGCTGACCAGCGGCGACACCGTCGTCATCGACAGCGGTCGCTTCGACGCCGACCGGGTGCTCGGCGTCGATCGAGCGCGAGCGCATCACGAACTGGGCCGTCGTGCCGACCATGGCGCATCGCCTCGCCGCAGTGGACACCTCGCGCTACGACCTGTCCTCGCTGTCGGCGCTGAGCGTGAACTCCGCACCGTCCTCCCCTGCGTTGAAGGACCGGCTGCGCACGGCGCTCCCCGGCATCACCACGGCCTCGCCGACAGCTACGGGCTGACCGAGATCGGCACCGCCGCGACCGTTGCCTCGTCCGCCGACCTCGCGACGTACCCGACTTCGGTCGGCGCGCCGATACCCGACCGTGCAGCTCGAGATCCGTGATGCCGACGCGCCGCGCGGTCGCCGCACGGCACCGAGGGCGAGATCTGGGTGCGCGGACAGTTCACGATGCTGGGTTACTGGCGCGACGACGCCGCGACCGACGCCGCGATCACGGCCGACGGCTGGTTCCGGACGGGCGACCTCGGCTCGGCTCGAGGACGGCCGGCTCGTCATGGCCTCGCGGCGCAGCGACCTGATCCTGCGCGGCGGCGAGAACGTCTACCCGGCCGAGGTCGAGGCGGTGCTCGACGAGCACCCGGGCGTGCTCGAGAGCGCGGTCTACGGCGTCGAGCACGCCGACCTCGGCCAGGAGGTGGCCGCCGTCGTCGTCACCGACCTGACCGAAGCGACGCTCGCCAGCTAGGTCGCGCAGCACCTCGCGTACTACAAGGTGCCCGCACGTTGGCGCATCACCAGCGAGCGCGCTGCCCCGCACCGCGACCGGCAAAGTGGTGCGGCGCGGGTTCACTGAGCTCACCTCGCGGACCCATGGTTGACGCAAACGCTTTCAGCGTGTCGAATGTCACTGTCAAGGCCGCTATGCCGGCCTGCGGGGCTGCCTGAACGTCGGTGGGGCAGATCGAACCCGCAGTCCGGAAATCCGTGAGGTGTCCGGCTCGCAGTCCCTGGGGTTCGTCCCAGCGAGCCGGCTCCACCCGTACCCGGTGCGGCGCACACACACCGACCAGGGAGTGCCTCTCATGGCCAATGTTGAGTACGTCGACGCCAGCTGCATCTACCCCGGGGCGACCGCACCGTCGGTGGACTCGCTCAACCTCGACATCCAGGACGGCGAGTTCATGGTGCTCGTCGGCCCGTCCGGCTCCGGAAAGTCGACCGCGCTGCGCATGCTCGCCGGGCTCGAGGAGGTCTCGAGCGGCGAGATCCGCATCAACGGCAGCGACGTGTCGCGCAAGCCGCCGAAGGACCGCGACATCGCGATGGTCTTCCAGAACTACGCGCTGTACCCGCACATGAGCGTCGCCGAGAACATGGGCTTCGCGCTCAAGCTGAAGGGCGTGTCCAAGGAGGAGCGGAACAAGAAGGTCCGCGAGGCCGCCGGCCTGCTCGACCTCGAGCGCTTCCTCGACCGCAAGCCCAAGGCACTGTCCGGTGGCCAGCGCCAGCGCGTGGCGATGGGCCGCGCCATCGTGCGCGAGCCTGCCGTGTTCCTCATGGACGAGCCGCTGTCGAACCTCGACGCCAAGCTGCGCGTCGAGACGCGCGCGAACATCGCCCAGCTGCAGGCGCGGCTCGGCACGACGACGCTCTACGTCACCCACGACCAGGTCGAGGCCATGACGATGGGCCACCGGGTCGCGCTGCTCAAGGACGGCAAGCTGCAGCAGGTCGACACCCCGCGCAACCTCTACGACCGTCCCGGCAACGCGTTCGTCGCCGGCTTCATCGGCTCGCCCGCGATGAACCTGCGCATGGTCGACCTCGTGCCCGGTGGCGCGCAGCTCGGCAACATCGTCCTGCCGCTCACGCCGAGGTCACCAGCCGCCGCGAACGCCGCCGG
This sequence comes from uncultured Actinomycetota bacterium, assembly GCA_963794885.1. Classification (GTDB taxonomy): domain Bacteria; phylum Actinomycetota; class Actinomycetes; order Mycobacteriales; family Jatrophihabitantaceae; genus RYN-133. Next base: position 219,381 of record CAWCFH010000001.1, on the reverse strand, counting down.
CCTCAAGCAGATCAACCTCGGCGTGCGTCCGAGTCGTTCCACGCCGCGAAGGACGGCACCGCACGAGTCGGGCGACGCGACCGGGCCTGAAGATCGAGGTCAAGCTCGTCGAGGAACTCGGCGCCGACGCCTACGTCTACGGCGAGTTGCCCGGCGACACGGCCGACTCGCGGCCCTACGTCGTCCGCTTCGACGGTCGCGTGCCGCCGCGCATCGGCGACGTGATGACCATCGACGTCCGCACCGGCGAGGAGCACGCGTTCCACCCGGAGACCGGCGAGCGTCTCGGCTGATCCACTTGCACGTCGTAGGGGCCGCACCAATCTCGGTGCGGCCCCTTCGTGTTGTGACGGCAGACTCACCGGATGGCTACCGAACACGGTCACACCCATCGCCTCGACATGGACGATCCGAGCATCCGCGAATGGGACGCCACCGTCGTCGCCGCCGACCCCGAGACCGGCATCGTGCTCGACCGATCGGCGTTCTATCCGGGCGGCGGCGGCCAGCCGCCTGACCACGGCGTGCTGCTGTGGGGCGGCGTGCGCACCCGCATCGTCGGCACGCCGCAAGCGGCGACGAGCTGTACCTGCTTGCGGCCGACGGCGATCCGTTGCCGCCGGTGGGGACGGCCGTGCGCGGCGCACTCGACGACGAGCGGCGCACCGCGTTGATGCGCACCCACTCGGGGCTGCACGTGCTCACCGGCGTGGTGTTCCGCGACTTCGGCGCGCTCGTCACCGGCGGCAACATGGAACCGTTGTCGGCGCGGATGGACTTCGACCTCACCGAGGTGCCGCCCGACTTCAAGGAACGCGTCGCCGAAGTCGGTCAACGCCGAGATCGCGCAAGACCGGCAGATCCGGGTGGCCTCCCTGCCGCGCGACGAGGCGTTCGCGATTCCCGACATCATCCGCACCGCGACGAACCTGCTGCCGCCCGACATCGAGGTGGTGCGCATCGTCGACATCGTCGGTCTGGACACGCAGGCCGACGGCGGCACGCATGTCGCGTCCACGGCGATGATCGGCCGGGTCGAGGTCACCAAACTGGAGAACAAGGGACGCGGGTTTCGCCGCCTGCGCGTTCAGATCGTCTGATCCTCGGGGCTTCGCGTGGCGGCGGTGCCGACTCGCTTGACATCGGTGATGCTCCCGGACGCCCCGGACCGCCCGACAGCATCTGTGATGCCCAGCCCCACCCGGGCGCAGCGTTCACGTGAACACTGCGCCGACGCGATCAAGAACTGGAACTGCGCCGCAGGACGAACCGCACGCCGTGGCGAAGGCTTTGACCCACCACGCAGTACCGCTCCGTCGCTCGGGCCAGCCGCTCCAGGGCGGCATCGTCGGCATCGCTGTCGATCTCGACCGTCACGACGACGTCCTGGACGCCGACCGGGACTTCCTTGTCCAGGCCAAGCGTGCCGCGCGCGTCGAACATGCCTTCCGCGTGCCATTGCGCCGAGCGCACAGTCAGGTTCATCGCCGTCGCGACGCTTCGCAGCGTCACGCCTGCACAAGCCAGCAACGCCTGCAGCAACATGTCGCCCGAACAGGCGTCACTCCCGTCCCCTCCGGTCGCACCGTGCAGACCGGCACGCACCGGCCCGGCCCACGTGTCGACCGTGCAGGTGATGCCCGGGTCTCGGTAGTCGCCGCGCGCGGTCAACGGCGTCCGCGCGGAAACTGGCTCTGAGCGGTACCGCTCCTTCAACGGCGCTTGCACATCCCGCAAGGTCTTCGCGTCCATACCTCAGTGTGCGCCCAAGGTCTGCTCGTTCGGGTATCGCTCGATCGCCGTGCCCGTCAGAGCCCGTCAGAGCTCGCGTGTGCACCAGACGACCTCGCCGAAGTCGTCGGTCGTGATCTTTGCCGTACGCACGAAATCCAGCTTGTCCAGCACGCGGAACGACGCGGCATTCCAGGGCCGCACGGTGGCCCAAAGCCGGCTGCGTCCGGTGTGCACTGCCGCCTCGACCGTTGCACGCGCAGCTTCGGTCGCGTACCCGTTGCCGTGATAGGACGTCAGCAACTCGTACGCGAGCTCCGGCTCGTCCAACGACGATCGACCGACGACCAACCCGCAGTACCCGGCAAATCGATCACCGACCCGCACGACAAGCAGCCCGATTCCGGTCTCACCGATAGCGCGCTGGAGGCGAACGATCGTCTCGAGCAGCTCCGACCTCGTCGGCCGGCCGTCACGGGGCGCTGCCGCTGTTCGCGTGTCACGCTCGTTCACGAGCATCTGGTAGTCATCAAGGTCTTCGGCGCGCCACGCGTCAAGACGCAGGCGTTGAGTCGTCAACGATGTCGGCATCGGCCGCCACGCACTCACCCACGCCATGCTGCCAGGCCGCGGGATCTTGTAGCTGAGATCATCGGTTCGTGCACGGACGACTCCATCACGTGATTCTCGACTGCCCCGAACCGGCTGAGCTTGGGCGCTTCTATTCGGCGCTGCTGGACCAACCGATCACCTATTCAAGCGACGACTTCGTCGTCGTGGCAGCCAACGACACCACATCGGGACTGGCGTTCCAGCGCGCTCCCGATCACCGTCGACCGACCTGGCCGGCGCCGGCCGTCCCGCAGCAGATCCACTTCGACCTGATGGTCGAGAGCGTCGCTGATGCCACCGCGCACGTACTCGCCCTGGGTGCGACGAAACTGGACGGCGACGGCGTGTTCGCCGATCCGGCCGGGCATCCGTTCTGCCTGGTCAAGCGCCCCGGCTGGGCCGAACCGATCCTCGACGCATGAGCACCGTCGGCGTGATCGACGGAGATCGCGCGTTGCCACCGGGCTACGCACACCCGCATGCCTCCGAACTCGCACGGCGCATCGCGGAGTGCGGACTGATCCTTCGCAGCCAGGTCGGGTCGGGGGTGCACGGCACCGGTGTGAGCGGGCAAGACGATCGCGACGAGATGGGCGTGTGCCTCGAACCGCCACAGTTCGTCACGGGGTTGGCACGCGTGCCCGCGGGCGTCGACGGTAGTGCTCCTGCAGTCGTGTTCGAGCAGTACGAGCGCCACACGGTATGGGACGAACCCGGAGGTCTGGCCAACCGCTCCGGCGCCGGAGATCTGGACGTGATCATCTACTCCGCGCGCAAGTGGGCGCGCCTTGCGCTGAGCGGCAATCCAAACGTGCTGCTGATCCTGTTCACACCCGATGAGGAAACGATGTTCCGCGACGAGTTCGGCGCCGAACTCGTCGCCAACGGCCACCGCTTCGTATCGCAACTGGCCGCCGACCGATTCCTCGGTTACCTGCGCACCCAGAAGGCTTCGATGACGGGCGAGGCCGGCGCGCACACGAACCGCCCCGAGCTCGTCGCCGTGCACGGCTACGACACGAAGTACGCCATGCATGCGCTGCGGCTCGGTGTGCAGGGCGTCGAATTGCTCAGTACCGGTCGAATCACGCTGCCGGTGCCGCAACCGCACGGTGACTACCTGCGAGCGATCCGGCGTGGCGAGATCCCACTCGCTGAAGTGATCGAGGCCGTCACGAGCGCCGAGGCCGAACTCGAGCGACTGCGTGACGGTTCGTCGGTTCCGGCACAACCAGATCGACGCTGGGTCGATGATTGGCTGCACCGCAGCCACCTCGCGTATTGGGCACAGCTGGCACCAGACGAGTTCGCCGAGTGAATACTGCTGCGATGCACGTGATTGAATTGCCGTACGTGGACGAGCACGCGACAACGATCGCGGCCGGCACCGACCAGGCGTGGCCCGTCCTGCTCGAAACGGTGGACCGGGCGTTCACGCGAACCGGAGCGGCACCCTTTGCCGCGATCGTCGGGTGCACGGACCGATCGCCGAGCGGTCCACGTCCGCTCGCCGAAGGCTCGACGACGCCGGGCTTCCACGTGCTCAGCGCGACGCCGGGATCGGAGCTGGTGCTCGTCGGACGTCATCGCTTCTCGTCCTACGCCCTGATCTTCCGTCTCGATCAGCTCAGCGCCGGACGATCGCAGTTACGCGCGCAGACGCGCGCTGAGTTTCCCGGCCTCACCGGCGGCTGCTACCGGTTTCTGGTCATCGGCACGGGCGGTCACGCCGTCGCGGTGCGGCGCCTGCTTGCGACGATCAGGCACCGTTGCGAACGGCAGCACGCCGGCGGCGCGCGATCTCGGCGAGGGTGACCGACGCCGCGACCGACGCGTTCAACGACTCTGCGGCATCGAACATCGGGATCGTGACGGTCAGGTCGCAGGTCGAGCCGACCAGTCGCGACATCCCGCGCCCCTCCGATCCGAGCACGACGACGATCGGGTCGGTAGCCGCCTCGAGATCGTCGAGCGAGACATCGCCGTCGGCGTCGAGCCCGAGCACGAACATGCCGGCCTCCTGACACTCCTTGAGTGCCCGGACGAGGTTGGTCACGTGCGCGACGGGTACGCGCGCGGCGGTGCCCGCCGAGGTGCGCCATGCGACCGCGGTGACGCCGGCCGAGCGCCGCTCCGGCACGATCACGCCGTGCGCGCCGAAGGCCGCGGCGGAGCGGATCACGGCGCCGAGGTTGCGCGGATCGGTGACGCCGTCGAGTGCGACGAGCAGCGGCGCCGTCGTCGACTCGCGGGCGACGTCGAGCAGATCGTGCAAGGTGCGGTACTGGTACGGCGGCACCTGCAGCCCGATGCCCTGGTGCAGTATGTCCCCCGGTGCGCCGGTCGAGTTCGCCACGCGTCACCTCGAGCAGTGCCAGGCCGCGATTGCTCGCGATGCGGATCGCCTCGGTGATCCGCTCGTCGCTCTCGATGCCGATCGCGACGTACGAGGGCAGTTGCCGGGCACCTTCGCCCGGAGCGCCTCGAGCACGGGGTTGCGTCCGACCAGCAACTCCGGACCCTCGCCGCGCTTGTCAGGGCGCTTCTCGGCACGCCGCGCCGCCGAGGCCGCTCGCCGTGCAGCGGGATGCCCCTTGCGTTCCTCGGCCTTCGGCGTCGGACCCTTGCCCTTCAGGGCACGGCGGGGTTGCCCGCCGGACCCGACCTGGGCGCCCTTCTTGGACTTGCGGATCGCGCCCTGACGTTGCGAATTGCCTGCCACTAGCGGTCTTCCTTCAGCGTCCAGCGCGGGCCGTCGGCGGTGTCTTCGACGACCACCCCCGCTGCGGTGAGTTCGTCACGGATGCCGTCGGCCGCCGCGTAGTCCTTGCGCTCCCGCGCTGCGCTGCGCTGTTGCAGTGCCACCTGCACCAAGGCGTCGATCACCGGGGTGAGATCCGTGGCCGCGCTTGATTGCCACGCCAGCGGATTGATGCCCAGTACCGACGTCATCGCGATGACCGACGACGCGGCCGCAGCTGCGGCCTCCTTGTCCCCGGCAGCGAAGGCGGTGTTCCCCGCGCGCACCGTCTCGTGCACGACGCCGAGCGCGGCGGGAACGCCGAGGTCGTCGTCCATCGCAGTGGCGAACGCGGCGGGAACGTCCTGATCGGATCCGTCCGGCGCCGGCGCGACCTTCTCGAGGAAGTTCTCGATGCGCCGGTAGCCCGCGGCAGCTTCGTCCAGCGCGCCCTCGCTGAACTCGATGTTCGAGCGGTAGTGCGCGGCGCCGAGGTAGTAGCGCAACTCGATGGGACGCCAGCGCTTGACCATCTCGCGCACGAGCAACGTGTTGCCCAGCGACTTCGACATCTTCTCGCCGCTCATCGTCACCCAGGCGTTGTGCATCCAGTAGCGCGCGAACCCGTCGCCTGCCGCTGACGACTGCGCGAGTTCGTTCTCATGGTGCGGGAAGATCAGGTCGAGTCCGCCGCCGTGGATGTCGAAGGTCGCGCCGAGGTACTTGGTCGCCATCGCCGAGCACTCGAGATGCCAGCCGGGACGGCCCCGCCCCCACGGCGTCGGCCATGACGCGGTCGCCGGCTCGTCGGACTTGTGCCGCTTCCACAGCGCGAAGTCGCGCGGATCGCGCTTGCGGTCATCGCCCTCGCTGTCGCCGGCAGGATGCATCGCGTCGACCTTCTGCCCCGATAGCGCACCGTAGGCCGGGAAGGAACGCACATCGAAATAGACGTCGCCGTCTGCGGCATACGCGTGGTCGGAGTCGATGAGCCGCTGCATCAGCTCGACCATCTCGGTGACGTGGCCGGTCGCGCGTGGTTCATAGCTGGGCCGCCTGCAGCCCAGCTCGTCGTAGGCCCACGAGAACTCGCGCTCGTAGGTCGCCGCCCATGCCCACCACGGCTCGCCGGCATCGGCGGCCTTGGTGAGGATCTTGTCGTCGATGTCGGTGACGTTGCGGACGAAGGTCACTTCGTAGTCGCGGTGTTCGAGCCAGCGCCACAGGATGTCGAAGTTGACCTCGCTGCGGACGTGCCCGATGTGCGGGGCGCCCTGCACGGTGGCACCGCACAGGTAGATCGACGCCTTGCCGGGTTCGAGCGGCTCGAATGGCCGCAGCGACCGGGTCGCCGAGTCGTACAGGTGCAGGCTCACCCGTCCATGGTAGGGACGCAGGTCACCGCACGATGACGCGCTCCGCGGCGAGGCGCAGCACGAGGCGCACGTGGTCGGTGTTGTCGTCGCCGCTGTAGCGCTCACCCTCGTAGGCCTGTGAGAGCGCCTCGATCAGTTCCGGACCACCGTCGCGCGTCATCGTCACCGATCCGCGGACCTCGACGAACCGGTACGGATCCTTCGCGTCGTGGATCAGCACGCTCACCCGCGGATCACGCCGCAGATTGCGCGCCTTCTGCCGTCCCTCGATGGTCGAGAGCAGGATGTCGTCGCCGTCGCGGGCGGCCCACAGCAGCGTCGACTGCGGTCCGCCGTCCGGATTGATCGTCGCAACAGTGACGTAGGACGGCCGGTCCAACAACTCCTTGGCGTACTGCGGCAGTTCGGTGCTCAAGCCAGATCCTCTCCGTTGGCCGGTTCGCAGCGCGTACCGGCATCTCTACGGTGGGAACATGGCCTCGGACGGATTCCATCCCAACCTTCGGCACATCCGCGCGTCCGAACTCGATGCCGAGACCGCGCAGACCAGCGGCATGCACCGCCTTTCCGCGATCAGCGCCCATCGGGTGGGCTCTGCGAAGCTCTGGATGGGGCAGACCCACGTTGCGCCGGCACAGCGATCCGGCGACCACCATCACGGCGAGGCGGAGACCGCCATCTACGTGGTCAGTGGCTCGCCCGAATTCGTGTTCCTCGACGAGGACACCGGCGAAGAGGTGCGACTGCGACCCGAGCCGGGCGACTACGTGTTCGTCCCGCCGTACACGCCGCATCGCGAGGAGAACAACGATCCGGACACCGAGGCGGTAGTCGTGCTTGCTCGCAGCACCCAGGAGGCCATCGTGGTCAACCTGCCCTCACTACGGGGCGAGTCGTGAGAATCCGATGAGGCTCGAGTCGCGGGTGGTCGCGGCCGGCCGGCCGCACGAGCCCGGAGCGCCGCTCAACGCGCCGATCGTGCTCACCGCGCCCTACCGGCACGGCGGCGAGGACAACGGCTATTCGCGCGATGAGCCAACTGCGACGCGAGCGGCACTGGAGGCCGCGGTCGGCGCGCTCGAAGGCGGCCGGGCGCTGGCCTTCGCCAGCGGCATGGCTGCGATCGCAGCGGTGGTGGACCTGCAGCCGGCCGGCACGATCGCGGTCGTTCCAGAAGCGGCTTACTCGGGCGCGGTGTCGATCTTCGCCCGCGCGCAGGAACTCGGCCGGCTCAGCACCCGGCCGGTCGACCTCGCCGACACCGACGCGGTGCTCAAGGCCGTGGACGGGGCCGGGCTGTTGTGGCTCGAGACGGTGACGAACCCGCTCCTCGCCGTCGCCGACCTGCCGGTGCTGATCGAGGCTGCGCATGCGGCCGGTGCGGTGGTTGGGGTCGACGCCACCTTCTCGACACCGGTCAACGTGCGCCCGCTCGAACTCGGCGCAGACATCGTCATGCATTCGGCCACGAAGTACTTGTCCGGCCATTCCGATCTGCTGATGGGCGTGCTCGCCACCGCCTCGGACGATCTTGCGCAGGCGCTGCTGGATAGCCGCATGCTCACCGGTGCGATCCCCGGTGCGCTGGAGTCGTTCCTCACCTTGCGCGGGCTGCGCACGCTCGCCCTGCGAATGGAACGCGCGCAGGCCAACGCGCTGGAGTTGGCGGGGCGGCTGGCGCAGCATCCGAAGGTCGCCCGGGTGCGGTACCCGGGACTGCCCGCCGACCCAGGGCACGCGGTGGCGGCCCGGCTTTATCCGGGATTCGGCGCGATGATCGGCATCGAAGTCGACGGGACGCCGAGGACGCCGAGCGGGTCTGCGAACGCGTCCGGCTGATCACGCACGCCACCAGCCTCGGCGGCGTCGAGTCACTGATCGAGCGGCGAGCCCGGTATGCGATCGACGCCGGTTTCGGCACACCGCCGACGCTGCTGCGGTTCTCGGTCGGCATCGAGCACGTCGAAGACCTGTGGGACGACCTGGCACAGGCGCTCAGCGGCTGAGCAGTGCGGTCGCCATGGCGGCCCGGCCCTCGCCGCGGCCGGTCAGGCCCAACCCGTCGGTCGTCGTCGCGGCTACCGACACCGGCGCCCCGACGGCTGCGGAGAGCACGGCCTGGGCTTCGTCCCGGCGCGGCCCGATCTTCGGATCCTCGCCGATCACCTGGACCGCGACGTTGTGAACCGTCCAGCCCTCGGTCATCACCAGCCGCACCGTCTCGCGCAGCAGCGTCACACCGGATGCACCGGACCAGCGCGGGTCGGCCGTCCCGAAGACGGCGCCCAGATCACCGAGCGACGCTGCAGAGAGCAGCGCATCGCACATCGCGTGTGCGGCCACGTCGCCGTCGGAGTGACCGGCGCAGCCTTCCGACCCGGTCCATTCCAATCCGGCCAGCCAGCACAACCGGCCCACCTCGATCGGGTGGACGTCGACCCCGATGCCGGAGCGCAGCTCAGTCACGAAGCATCGCCTCGGCCAGCGCCAGGTCGAGCGGCACGGTGATCTTGAAGGCGCGCTCATCGCCGCGCACCGCGATCACCTGACTGCCGAGTGCCTCGACCAGCGCTGCGTCGTCGGTGGCGTTGGCATCGACACCAGCGGCGTGCGCCTTGGCAAGCACGTCACGGCGGAAGCCCTGCGGCGTCTGCATCGCCAGCAGCCGCGACCGGTCGACCAGTTCGCCGAGCTCACCGGATGCGGGGTCGACGGTGCGGATCGTGTCGCTGACCGGCAGCGTCGGCACGACGCCGTCAGCGCCGGCCTCCAGCGCAGCGAGGACGCGCGTGATGACCTCGAGCGGGACGAAGGCGCGCGCTGCGTCGTGCACGAGCAGCAGGTCGACGTCAGCAGGTACGGCGCTGAGCGCAAGAGCGACCGACTGTTGCCGTGTCGGGCCGCCTGCGACGACGACCGCGTCCGGAACCAGTTCTCGGGCGATGCCCACCGCTGCCGCGGGGACGGCCACGACGATCCGGCCGATGCGCGGGTGCTCGGCGAGCCGCCGGACCGCGTGCTCGAGCAACGTCCGTCCCGCGAGCTGCACGAACGCCTTCGGCACGTCAGCGCCGAGGCGGCGCCCATCGCCGGCAGCAACGACAATGGCGGCGACGATCATCTGATCGTTCGCCGCCATTGCTGCAGTTCGGTTTCGGGTGCGGTCAGGCGACTGCCTCGCCCAGCACCTCGTCGAGCACGATCTCGGCCTTGTCCTCGTTCGTGCCCTCGGCCAGGGCAAGCTCGCTGACCAGGATCTGGCGAGCCTTGGCGAGCATCCGCTTCTCGCCGGCCGACAGGCCGCGGTCACGGTCACGACGCCACAGGTCGCGAACGACCTCGGCGACCTTGTTCACGTCACCGGAGGCGAGCTTCTCGCCGTTGGCCTTGTACCGGCGCGACCAGTTGGTCGGCTCCTCGGTGTGCGGTGCGCGCAGCACCTCGAACACCCGGTCGAGACCTTCCTGGCCGACCACGTCGCGCACGCCGACGATCTCGGCGTTATCGGCGGGTACCAGTACCGTCAGATCGCCCTGGGCTACCTTCAGTCGGAGGTAGGTCTTCGTCACTCCCTGAAGTACTCGCTCTTCGATTGCTTCGATCAGAGCCGCGCCGTGATGCGGGTAGACAACGGTTTCGCCGACGTTGAACGTCATGTGATGGAGCCCCTTTCGCTACCTCTAGGATAACACGGGGCACCATGATCAATCCGGCCTTGCGTTCGGTATCGAATGGCACGACAAGGCCGCTGGGCACAGCACATTCGGCGCAACTTCGCAAGTCCAGCAGCCCGCAGACACGCTCGCGAGAGCCCCAGATACGCTGTCCTGCGTGAGTGCACTTCGTGCCGCGCTGGTCGCGCTGAGCGCCGCTGTCCTGACTGCTGCATGTGCTGCCGGGCAGCAGGCGCAGACCTCGCGTGAGAAGCCGACACTCGACGGCACCGAGGGCTCGGTCGGTTCGATCAAACTGGTCGACGTCGCGCTGCACACGCCGACCGGCACGTCGTATTCGGCCGGCGCCAGCGTGCCGATGTCGGTGTACATCGCGAACAGCGGAAACAGCGCAGACACGCTCACCAACGTCACCAGCCCCGACTTCTCCGGTGGGTGGCAGCTGGTGAGCTCGTCGACCCAGCCCTTTAAGCAGCCAGCCTTTGAGCGCTGGTTCGAGCGGCTCGTCGATACCGATCGACGCCGGGACCGCCGTGGGTCTCGGGCTGACCGGCCTGAACACCGGCAGCGGCACCTCGAAGCAGACGCTGGTCCTCGTGGGATTGGCCAAGCAGAGCGCACCGCTGACCCCCGGCATGGCCGTGCCGGTCACGTTCACCTTCGCCAACGCCGGCCAGACCACGCTGACCGTTCCGGTGCGGCTCAGCACGACGCCGTACGACCAGACCTTGCCGGCAAGCCCCGCGCCCCCCGCCTGACCCCCGGCGCGGCGCAGCCGGTTGTGTCGGACGCCGGCCGTACGGTTTCGGCGTGACCAAGCCCGCCAAGCCCGCGTACCGCTGCACCGAGTGCGGTGCCGATGCGTTGCGCTGGGTCGGCAAGTGCCCCGAATGCCAGTCCTGGGGGTCGGTCGCCGAGATCGGTGCGAGCACCCGGCGCGCGGTCAAGGCGACAGCGGTAACCCGGCCGGCTCAGCCGATCGGCGAGCTGTCCCCCGACGAAGCGCGCGCACGGGCTACCGGCGTCGGTGAACTCGATCGGGTGCTCGGCGGCGGCCTGGTGCTGGGTTCGGTCGTCCTGCTCGCCGGTGAGCCCGGCGTGGGCAAGTCGACGCTCCTGCTCGAGGTCGCACACCGCTTCGCCGAGGGCGGCGGCACCGCGCTCATCGTCACCGGTGAGGAATCGCCCGCGCAGGTCCGGCTGCGCGCCGAGCGCATCGGCGCCGTCCATCCCCGGCTGTTCCTGGCCGCCGAGAACGATCTCGGCGCGCTGCTCACCCATGTCGCCGAGGTCGGTCCGGGCCTGCTCGTCGTCGACTCCATCCAGACCATCTCGACCGACACGATCGACGGGGCGGCCGGCGGCGTTCCGCAGATCCGGGGCGTCGCCGCGGCATTGATCGCGGCCGCGAAGGAACGCGGCATCGCCACCGTCCTGGTCGGCCACGTCACCAAAGACGGCTCGATCGCCGGGCCGCGGGTACTCGAGCACCTCGTCGACGTCGTGCTGCACTTCGAGGGCGACCGGCACTCGTCACTGCGCCTGGTCCGCGCGACGAAGAACCGGTACGGCGCGGCCGACGAGGTCGGCTGCTTCGAAATGCGCGAGAACGGCATCGTCGGGCTCACCGACCCGTCCGGCTTGTTCCTGTCCGATCGCGCCGTCGCCGTCCCGGGCACCTGCGTCACGATCACGATGGAGGGCCGTCGCTCGCTGGTCACCGAGGTGCAGGCACTGGTCAACAGGTGGATGGGTGGCGGTAACCCCCGCCGCGCCGTCAGCGACCTCGACGCGGCACGGGTGGCCATGCTGCTCGCGGTGCTCACCCGGCACTGCCAGCTGCCGCTGCACGATCTCGAGGTGTACGTCGCAACCGTCGGCGGCATCGCCGCGGGCGAACCCGCCGCCGACCTGGGCATCGCCCTGGCGCTGACCTCCGCGGTGCGCGAGATCGCGATCCCGCCGACGGTCTGCGCGATCGGCGAGGTCTCGCTGTCCGGCGACGTGCGCCGGGTCTCGGCGTTGGGCCGCCGGCTGGCCGAGGCGGCGCGGCTCGGCTTCACCGTCGCATTGGTGCCCGCCGCGCACGCCGGCGAAGCGCTCGCGCCGGGGGCGGTCGAAGGCATCCGCACCGTCCCGATCGCCACCATCGCCGACGCCGTCGCGTCCATCGAGGCACTGGTGCGGCGCGCCGGTCCGGTGCGCCGTCCGACGCTTCGCACGATAACCGGCGGATCGGCGCAATAGACTTTCCCTCAACCGACGAGCCGGGAGACTCGACCCATGGCCACGACCGAACAGGACGAGGTGCTGCGCAGCGTCCTCGCGACGGTCGCGCCGGGCACCTGGCTGCGTGACGGGCTCGAGCGGATCCTGCGCGGCAACACCGGCGCGCTGATCGTGATCGGCTGGGACCGCATCGTCGAAACGCTGTGCACCGGCGGCTTCCCGCTCGACGACGTCGAGTTCTCCGCCACCCGGCTGCGCGAGCTGTGCAAGATGGACGGCGCGGTCGTCCTCAGTTCCGACGGCAGCCAGATCCTGCGGGCGGCCACGCACCTGATGCCCGATCCGGCGATTCCCACCGAAGAGTCCGGCACCCGGCACCGCACCGCGCAGCGGGTGGCCCGCCAGACCGGCCACCCGGTGATCTCGGTGTCGCAGTCGATGAAGATCATCAGCCTGTACGTCGGCGACCGGCGGTACGTGCTCGAGAGCACCGGCGAGCTGCTCACCCGCGCGAACCAGGCGATCAACACCCTGGAGCGCTACAAGGCCCGTCTGGACGAGGTGTCCAACGCGCTCTCGGCCCTCGAGATCGAGGATCTGGTCACCGTTCGCGACGTCGCCGTGGTTGCGCAGCGGCTCGAGATGGTGCGCCGCATCGCCGATGAGGTGATCGGCCAGGTGGTCGAGCTGGGCACCGACGGCCGGCTGCTCGCGCTGCAGCTCGAGGAGCTGATGGCCGGCGTAGACCAGGATCGCGACCTCATCGCGCGCGACTACGCACCGACCGGCCGGCGCGGGCGCACCGCGGCGCAGGTGAACCGCGAGCTCGCCGAGCTCTCGGCGACCGACCTGCTCGACCTGAGCCTGGTCGCCCGGTCGATGGGGCTCTCCGGCACTCCGGAGGGTCTCGATTCGGCCGCCAGCCCGCGCGGGCACCGGCTGCTCGCCCGCGTCCCGCGACTTCCCGGCGCGATCCTCGACCGGGTGGTCGAGCACTTCGGCGGACTGCAGAAGCTGCTCGCGGCCTCGGCCGAGGACCTGCTCGTCGTCGACGGCATCGGCGAGACCCGCGCCCGGGCCGTCCGCGAGGCGATCTCCCGGCTCGCCGAGGTCTCGATCATCGACCGCTATTCGTAACGGCCACCCTCGTCCGTCCCGATGAGTGGCGCGATACGCACATGAGTGGCGCGACATTTCGCGCCACTCACCACCGAAACGCGCCACTCACCGGACGGAGCGGGGCAATGCGCTATTTCAGGATGAACTGGGCCGCCGTGGCTTCGTGGCCGGCCAGGCTCGCGTACAGCGTGTAGGTGCCGGCGCCGACCCGCTCCCGGGTCCCGGCGCACTTCGGCTGCGAGGACAGCCCGGACCAGATGATGCTGACCTTGACCGTCGTGCCGGCCATCAGCGTCCGGTCCTTGGTACCGGGCTGGATCTCACAGTCGTGGCTGCCCCAAACCCGGGATTCACCGTTGTAGACCCGCATCACGATCTGCGGATCGGCCAGGTCGACAACGCATGCCAGGGAGCCTTTGTTGGTCACCTGGATCGACAACACCGGCTGATCGCCGACGGTGTAGGACGGGTGGTTGGTCACCGCGGCGAGGGCGAGCGAAGACGGGGTGCACTGCTTCGGAACCGCCGAGGTGCTGGTCGCCGGACTGCTGCTCGCTGAGGCACTGCTCGGGTGCCTCGGTGGGGTGGTGGTGTGCGTGGCCGGCGTCGTCGAGGTTCGCGGTTTCGGCTTGGGCGAGCTGTGCGTCGAGTGCGCCGGCGGGCTCGGCGACAGGGTGTTGGCCGCGCCGTTCGCACCCGACTTGTTCGATCCGTCCGAGAACACCACCCGGACGGTCAGCAGCACTAGGACGAGCAGCGCGATCAGCGACGCGAGCAGCGCGAACCGGCGTCGCCAATACACCGACGGTGGCTGGGATCCAACGGGATGAAACATGTCGGGATCACGTTATCTGCTGGCTCCGCACGGCCTGTTTGCGACGCGCAGACAAGTGCATGCAACGATGCCGGGACGATGGCAACCTCAGTTTCCGAACGCGCCGCCGCCTGGTACGACAGCGCTGCTCGTGACCTGCCGTGGCGTGCGCCCGGCATCGGGGCGTGGCCCGTCCTCGTCAGCGAAGTGATGCTGCAACAGACGCCGGTCGCGCGCGTCCTGCCGGCCTGGACCGCATGGCTCGAGCGCTGGCCGGCACCGGCAGACCTCGCCGAGGCAGCACCTGGTGACGCCGTCCGGATGTGGGGCAAGCTCGGCTACCCGCGCCGGGCACTACGCCTGCACGAGTGCGCCCGAGCGATCGTTTCGCGATTCGGCGGCACCGTCCCGTCCGACATCGGCGAGCTGGAATCGCTACCCGGCATCGGCAGCTACACCGCGCGCGCGGTTGCCGTCTTCGCCCACGGCCTTCGCCATCCCGTCGTCGACACCAACGTGCGCCGGGTCGTAGCGCGCGCGGTCGCCGGGCAGGGCGATGCCGGGCCACCCTCGACGGCCCGCGACCTGGCGGCCGTCGAAGGATTGCTGCCCGCCGACCCGGCACAGGCGGCGCGCGTCAGCATCGCGTTGATGGAGCTCGGCGCGCTGACCTGCACTGCGCGCGCGCCACGGTGCGTGAGCTGCCCGCTCGCCACCTGCTGCGCCTGGCGGTTGGCCGGCTCGCCGCCCTACGACGGGCCGCGGGTGCGCGCGCAGCGCTTCGCCGGCACCGACCGGCAGGTGCGCGGGTTGCTGCTCGACGTGCTTCGGGGCGCGGACGGTCCGGTGCCGCGCAGGGCGCTCGACCTCGTCTGGCAGGACGAGACGCAGCGCGAACGGGCGCTGGACGGTCTGATCGCCGACGGGCTGCTCGATCCACTGCCCGACGGCCGGTTCGCGCTGCCGGGCTAGCCGGCTGCCGCGGCCAGCGCCAACCCCTGCACGCACCACCGGCCGCGCACGCGCCGTAAGGCGACCGTGCCGACCTGATCCTTTCCTTGCGTGGTCAGCGCCAGCCGCTCGACGGCGATGCTGCCCTGGATCGCGGCCGACCCCTGCCGGCTGGCCGACGTGCTGGTGCCGAGCAGCGCGTGACTGGCGTGGAGCAACGCGCGCGAGGGAGCACACGCGACCGAACGCACCTGCTGCGCCGACCCGGCGTGCAGCGCGGCCGCGAACGAGTCGGTGACCGCGTCCGGCGAACCCGTCGCCGGGCCGGTCGGCCCGTCGCGCAGCAGCAGCACGAGCACCGCGACGGCAGCGGCCGCGACGAAGAGCCCGGACAGCACGAGCAGTTGCAATTGCCGCCGGCCCGACGGCCGGGGTTCGGGTGGTGGCGATGCCGGTGGCTGCTCGCCCGGCGTCCGCCACTCGGTCATGCGCCCTCCTTCGTCGGCCGACCTCGACAAGCGCTCATGCGCCGATCGATGACCTCGCAAGCTCGGTCATGGATAGCACCCTGGCATACGCCGCGGGCCCCGGACCGCAATGGTCCGGGGCCTGCGCACGATTGCTTGCAGCGGTTATTCGGCGGTGATGCCGGTCGCTGCCTCGTCGACGTCGATAGCCAGTGCCGACGGCTTGGCCTCGCCACGGAACGAGAACTTCTTCGGCCCGTCCTTGACCATCGGGTCCTCCGCGACGGCGTCGACCACCACGATCTGACCGGGGCTGAGCTCGCCGAAGAGGATCTTCTCCGACAGCGCGTCCTCGATCTCACGCTGGATCGTGCGCCGCAGCGGACGGGCGCCGAGCACCGGGTCGTAGCCCTTCTTGGCCAGCAACGCCTTCGCCTCGCTGGTCATCTCGATGCCCATGTCCTTGTTGCGCAGCTGCACGTCGAGGCGAGCGAGCATCAGGTCGACGATCTCGACGATCTCCTCCGGCGTGAGCTGGTGGAAGACGATGATGTCGTCGATGCGGTTGAGGAACTCGGGACGGAAGTGCTGCTTGAGCTCTTCGTTGACCTTGTTCTTCATCCGCTCGTAGTTCGACGTCTCGTCGTTGGCCGCCTGCAGGCCGAAGCTGACCGACTTGGACACGTCGCGCGTACCGAGGTTCGTGGTCAGGATCAGCACCGTGTTCTTGAAGTCCACGACGCGGCCCTGGCCGTCGGTCAGCCGGCCGTCCTCAAGCACCTGCAGCAGCGTGTTGAACACGTCCGGGTGCGCCTTCTCGATCTCGTCGAACAGCACGACGCTGAACGGCTTGCGGCGCACCTTCTCGGTCAGCTGGCCGCCCTCGTCGTAACCGACGTAGCCGGGCGGCGCACCGACGAGCCGCGACACGGTGTACCGGTCGTGGAACTCGGACATGTCCAGCTGGATCAGCGCGTCGGCATCACCGAAGAGGAACTCGGCCAGCGTCTTGGACAGCTCGGTCTTACCGACACCGGACGGCCCGGCGAAGATGAACGAGCCACCGGGACGCTTCGGGTCCTTCAGGCCGGCGCGGGTACGCCGGATGGCCTGCGAGACGGCCTTGATCGCCTGCTGCTGGCCGACGACGCGCTTGTGCAGCTCGTCCTCCATGCGCAGCAGCCGGGCGGTCTCTTCCTCGGTCAGCTTGAAGACCGGGATGCCCGTCCAGGTGGCGAGCACCTCGGCGATCTGCTCGTCGTCGACCTCGGCCACGACGTCGAGATCGCCGGCACGCCACTC
This sequence comes from uncultured Actinomycetota bacterium, assembly GCA_963794885.1. Classification (GTDB taxonomy): domain Bacteria; phylum Actinomycetota; class Actinomycetes; order Mycobacteriales; family Jatrophihabitantaceae; genus RYN-133. Next base: position 202,366 of record CAWCFH010000001.1, on the reverse strand, counting down.
CTGCTCGCGCTTGGCCTTGTCGCCCTGCAGCGTCTTCTCCTTGTCGCGCAGCGAGGCGGCCTTCTCGAAGTCCTGCGCGTCGATCGCGGATTCCTTCTCGCGGCGCACCTCGGCGATCCGCTCGTCGAAGTCGCGCAGATCCGGCGGCGCGGTCATCCGGCGGATGCGCATGCGCGCGCCGGCCTCGTCGATGAGGTCGATCGCCTTGTCCGGCAGGAACCGGTCGCTGATGTAGCGATCGGCCAGCCCGGCCGCGGCGACCAGCGCGGCGTCGGTGATCGAGACCCGGTGGTGCGCCTCGTACCGGTCGCGCAGGCCCTTGAGGATCTCGATCGTGTGCGCCACGGTCGGCTCGCCGACCTGCACCGGCTGGAACCGGCGCTCGAGCGCGGCGTCCTTCTCGACGTACTTGCGGTACTCGTCGAGCGTGGTCGCGCCGATGGTCTGCAGCTCGCCGCGGGCCAGCATCGGCTTGAGGATGCTCGCCGCGTCGATCGCGCCTTCGGCGGCGCCGGCGCCGACGAGGGTGTGGATCTCGTCGATGAACAGGATGATGTCGCCGCGGGTGCGGATCTCCTTGAGCACCTTCTTCAGGCGCTCTTCGAAGTCACCGCGGTAGCGGCTGCCGGCGACCAGCGAACCGAGGTCGAGGGTGTAGAGCTGCTTGTCCTTGAGCGTCTCGGGCACCTCGCCCTTGACGATCGCCTGGGCCAGGCCCTCGACGACCGCGGTCTTGCCGACGCCCGGCTCGCCGATCAGCACCGGGTTGTTCTTGGTGCGGCGGCTCAGCACCTGCATCAGCCGCTCGATGACCGTCTCGCGGCCGATGACCGGGTCGAGCTTGCCCTCGCGGGCGGACTGGGTCAGGTTGCGGCCGAACTGGTCGAGCACGAGCGAGGTCGACGGCGTCGACTCGGCGGCCGCGCCGGCCGGCTCCTTGCTCTGGTAGCCGTTGAGCAGCTGGATGACCTGCTGGCGCACCTTGTTCAGGTCGGCGCCGAGCTTCACCAGCACCTGGGCGGCGACGCCCTCACCCTCGCGGATGAGGCCGAGCAGGATGTGCTCGGTGCCGATGTAGTTGTGGCCGAGCTGCAGCGCTTCGCGCAGCGACAGCTCGAGCACCTTCTTGGCGCGCGGCGTGAACGGGATGTGCCCGCTCGGTGCCTGCTGGCCCTGGCCGATGATCTCTTCGACCTGCTGCCGGACGGCATCGAGGGATATCCCGAGCGACTCGAGCGCCTTCGCGGCGACGCCTTCGCCCTCGTGGATCAGGCCGAGCAGGATGTGCTCGGTGCCGATGTAGTTGTGGTTGAGCATCCTGGCCTCTTCTTGCGCCAGGACGACGACGCGACGTGCGCGGTCGGTGAACCTCTCGAACATTGCGGCAACTCCTTCCGCGCTGGTGCAAAAACGTGCTCTCCACACAGACGACTGTAGTCCGCAGTGGTGGTCGGACGTCCGATCGATGGCACTTCGTTGTACCAACGGGCGGCGGTGCGCTCGCATGCCCGGATCAGCCCCGCCGGCCGTCCGCTCTGAGCGAACGCGACCGGTTGGGTCAGGTTGCCGGGCATGCCAGACATCTCGCTCGGCCCGGTAACGCGCGGTTCGCCCGACCTGCGGGCCTACCTCGCCCGCCCGGCCGGTGACGGTCCGTGGCCCGGGGTGGTGGCGATCCACGAGGCGTTCGGGCTCGACGACGTGCTGCGCAGGCAGTGCGACCGGCTCGCCGCGGCGGGCTACCTGACGATCGGGCCGGACCTGTTCAGCGACGGCGGCGCGCGGCGGTGTCTGGTCGGGACGTTCCGCGCGCTGTTCAGAGGCACGGGCAAGCCGTATGCCGACATCGAGGCGGCCCGCAGGTACCTGCTCGAGTCCGCTGACTGCACCGGCAAGGTCGGCGTGATCGGGTTCTGCATGGGCGGCGGGTTCGCGCTGGTCGTCTCGACGCGCGGGTTCGACGTCGCGGCCGACAACTACGGGGTGACCCCGCGCAAGGCCGGAGCAGGCGCTCGCCGGCGCGTGCCCGATCGTGGCCAGCTACGGCAAGCGGGATCCGCTCATGGTCGGGCAGGCCAAGAAGCTCGAGCAGGCCCTGGCCGAGAACGGCGTCGAGCACGACGTCAAGGTCTACGCGGGCGCGGGGCACTCGTTCCTCAACGACGCCCCGAACGGTCCCGCGCTGCTGCGTCCGCTCGAGCGGATCGCTGACGTCGGCCCGGAGCCGGCCGCAGCAGCCGACGCGTGGCCGCGCATCGAGGCGTTCTTCGCCGCCACCTGGCGGTAGTGCGAGAGGTCGAGCGGCTAGGTCGTCGCGTGGTAGGCCTCGACGATATGCGTCGGGATGCGGCCCTTGTCGCCGATCTGGTGGCCGTTGTTGCGGGCCCACTGCCGGATGGCCGCGGTCTGCTCGCGGTCGGCCCGGGTGCCGCGGCGCGGAGCGCCGTCAGCGCGGGCAGCCCGGGCAGCGGCACGCCGCGCGCTGGCGATGTATACCGCGAGCGTGTCGCGCAACCTCGCCGCATTGTCTGCGGACAGATCGATTTCGTAGCGCGCTCCGTCCAAAGCGAAAGTGACGGTTTCGCTTGCATCGTCACCGGTGAGATCATCAATGAGCCGAACGATATGTTTCTGCGCCATCGATCGTCCCTTTCTGCGGCTGCCAGTCCCAACCGACTGGCCACCTACCTTATCGCACCCGGCCCGACAAATCTTTCAAAGTGGCACTTTTTACTGAAGTGGTTTGACGATCGGGAACAAAATGGTCTCCCGAATGCCCTTCCCGGTCAGCAACATGACCAGCCGATCGATGCCCATGCCCATCCCGCCGGTGGGCGGCATGCCGTATTCGAGGGCGGCCAGGAAGTCCTCGTCGAGCTCCATCGCCTCCGGATCGCCCTTGGCAGCTGCGATCGATTGCTCGACAAGCCGCCGGCGTTGCTCGACCGGATCGACGAGTTCGGAGTACGCAGGAGCGATCTCGACCCCGCCGATGACGAGGTCCCACGCCTCGGCCAGCCGCGGGTCGGAGCGGTGCGGGCGGGCAAGCGGACGGACCGCGACCGGATAGTCGCGAACGAATGTCGGCTGGATCAAGGTGTGCTCGACAAGCTTTTCGTACAGTTCCAGAACAATTTCTCCGGCGACCAACTCATCGTGCAGCGCGACGCCGAGGCGTTGCGCGTGCCGACGCAATTCGGTCGGCCTCGGTGTCGGCGGTAATTTCCTCGCCGACCGCTTCGGAAACCAGGTCGTGAATTGACGCGTTGCGCCATTCCCCGGCCAGGTCGATTTCGACTCCGTCCGGCGTGACCGGCAGTGCTGACCTCGACTGCGGCGGCGGCGTCGAGGACGATGCCGCGGGTCAGCTCGGCCATCGTGTCGTAGTCGCCGTAGGCCTCGTAGGCCTCGAGCACCATGAACTCCGGCGAATGGGTCGAGTCGACCCCCTCGTTGCGGAAGACCTGGCCCATCTCGTAGACCTTGTCGATCCCGCCGACGATGCACCGCTTCAGGAACAGTTCGGTCGCGATGCGCAGCGACATGTCCAGGTCGAAGGCGTTGAGGTGGGTCTCGAACGGGCGGGCCGCCGCGCCGCCGTGCACGACCTGCAGGATCGGCGTCTCGACCTCCAGGAAGCCGCGGCGATGCATCGTCTCGCGCACCGAGCGGGTCACCGCCGCGCGGGTGAACACCATCTCGCGCGCCTCGGGACGCACGATCAGATCGACGTAGCGCTGCCGCACCCGCATCTCCTCCGACAGCGGCTTGTGCGCCACCGGCAGCGGCCGCAGCGCCTTGGCGGTCAGCCGCCACGAGTCGGCGAGCACGGACAGCTCGCCCCGCTTGGACGAGATGACCTCGCCGTGGGCGAAGACGAGATCGCCGAGGTCGACGTCGGCCTTCCACGCGGCCAGCGAGTCGGCGCCGACCCGGTCCAGGGACAGCATCAGCTGCAGCTCGACGCCGTCCTCGCGCAGCGTCGCGAAGCACAGCTTGCCGGTGTTGCGCATGAAGATGACGCGGCCGGTGATGCCGACCTGGTCGCCGGTCTCGGTGCCGACCGGCAGCTCGGGGTAGGCCGCGCGGATCTGCGCGAGCTGTGCGTGCGCGGCGACGTTGACCGGGAACGGCGCGCGCTGCCGGGTCGGCCATGAGCCGGTCGTACTTGCCGCGCCGAACCCGCATCTGCTCGGGCAGGTCGTCGCTCGCGCGCCTCCAGCATCCACGGACCCTAACCCGTGGCCTGACGAATGTCATCCGGCTATCGCTGGTGCGCGGCCCTGCCGGTCAAGATCGCGATGCGGCAGAGTTCCGTGCCATGACCACCCAGCTCGCGGAGTCCGCGATCACGCCCAAGTCGGGCATAGTCCTGCACCGGCCTGAACAAGACGTTCAAGAGCCGCCGGCGCGCGGGTGCAGGCGGTGCGCGACGTCGACATCACGATCACGCCGGGCGAGACCGTCGCCCTGCTCGGCCCGAACGGCGCCGGCAAATCCACCACGATCGACATGATGCTCGGCCTGCTGCCGCCCGACTCGGGCACGGTGAGCCTGTTCGGCGCACGCCCCGGAGCGCGCGATCGCGGCCGGCGCGGTCGGCGCGATGCTGCAGGTCGGCGGGGTGCGCGCAGTACCTGACCGTGCGCGAACTGCTCGAGATGGTCGCCAGCCTCTACCCGAACCCGATGCCCGTCGACGAGGTCATCAAGCTGACCAAGATCGACGACCTCGCCGACCGGCGCACCAACAAGCTGTCGGGCGGCCAGACCCAGCGGCTGCGCTTCGCCATCTGCATCGTCAGCAACCCCGAACTGCTCGTGCTCGACGAGCCGACGGTGGCGATGGACGTCGAGGCGCGACGCGACTTCTGGGCCACGATGCGCCACTTCGCGGCAGGCGGCAAGACCGTCCTGTTCGCGACGCACTACCTCGAAGAGGCCGACGCCTACGCCGACCGGATCATCCTGATGGCGCACGGCCAGGTGGTCGCCGACGGCCCGGCCACCGAGATCAAGGCGACCGTCGGGCTGCGCACGATCCGCGCGACGCTGCCCGGCGCGGATCTGGCGCGCATCAGCGCGCTGCCCGGCGTGACCAACGTCGACACCCGCGGCGAGAGCGTGCTGATCACCTGCTCGAACTCCGATACCGCGCTGCGCGCGTTCCTGCCCTGCCTTCCCCGAAGCCCACGACATCGAAGTCACCGGCGCGGGCCTGGAAGAGGCCTTCCTGCAACTGACACCGACAAGGACGACGACTGATGAGCGCCACCTACGCGACGTACACGCGGTACGAGATGCTGCGGCTGCTCGCGCAACCGGCAGATCCTGGCCTTCTCGGCCGTCTTCCCGCTCGTCATGTACTTCCTGCTTGCCGGTCCGAACAAGGACAACCACAACTTCGCCGGCACGAAGGGGCACCCGACCGGCCTGTTCGCGCCGCAGTACTACATGGTCAGCCTGCTCGCCTTCGGCGGCATGGTCGCCGTGCTCTCCGGCGGCGCCCGCATCGCCGCCGAGCGCACCGTCGGCTGGAACCGGCTGCTGCGGCTCACCCCGCTCTCGGCGTCGGGATACCTGCGCACCAAGCTGCTCACCGGCTACCTGATGGCCGCGATCAGCATCCTGCTGCTCTACGTCGCCGGGATCGCGCTCGGCGTCCGGTTGCCGTTCACCAGCTGGCTGGAGATGACCGCGCTCATCCTGGTCGCGCTGATCCCGTTCGTCGCGCTGGGCATCGGGCTGGGCCACCTGCTCAACGACGACTCGGCCGGCCCGGCCACGGCGGCGGCGTCTCGTTGTTCGCCTTCCTCGGCGGCAGCTGGTTCCCGCTCGTCGGCGGCGGACTGTTCGCCGGGTTCTGCAAGCTGCTTCCCTCGTACTGGCTAGCGCAGGCCGGGCACGTCGGGCTGGGCGCCAGCAACCCGTGGGGCATCGAGGCCTGGCTGGTGATCGCGGTCTGGACGGCAGCCGGCTCGGCGCTGGCCATGTGGGCCTACCGCCGGGACACTCGGCGAGTCTGATGGCCCAAAGCTGTTCTAGCCTCGACGGTGCCATGACCACGCCAGCCGCCGACCCGTCCAACGTTCGCTGCAAGAGGCCTCGCGGATGTGGGGCGGCGGCTGGCGGCGCTACTTCTTCCCGGCGTTCTGGCTCGTCTACCTCGGCCAGGCCGTAGACGGGGTGAGCAAGCACGCGCACGGCGCGGGCGCGGTCATCGGCTACGTCCTCGTCGCGGCATTCGCCGTGTTCTACCTCGCCGCGCTGCCGATGGGCTGGGACAGCCGGATGACCCGCGCCTTCTGGTCGCTCTACGCCGTCGCGATCGCGCTCACCGTCGCCGAGGCGTTCCTCGCCGGCGAGGACGCGCTCGTGTTCTGCGTCTACCTCGCCGTGCTGACCGTCGCCGGACGGCGTGCGTCGGGAATCCCGCTGGTCGTCGCGCTCGTCGTGGCCACCGCCGTCGTGCCCCGCTTCGTCCCGTCCTGGGGCTCGAAGATCGACTGGAACGGCGCGCTGACGGTGTTCCTCGTGGCGTTCGCGATGTTCGGCTTCTTCATGATCATCCGGTCGAACGTCGAGCTGACCGCGGCGCGCGCCGAGGTCGCCCGGCTCGCTGCCGAGAACGAGCGGACGCGGATCGCGCGCGACCTGCACGACCTGCTCGGGCACTCGCTGACGACGATCACGGTGAAGGCCGGCCTGGCCCGGCGGCTCGCCGACGCGCGATCCCGAGCGCGCGGCGGACGAGATCGCCGAGGTCGAGCAGCTGTCGCGCCGCACGCTGGCCGAGGTCCGCGCCGCCGTGGCCGGGCTACCGCGACGTCACCCTGGCCGGCGAGCTCGCCTCGGCACGCGAGGTGCTGCGGGCGGCCGGCATCGAGACCGACCGGGCCGGGCGCGGTCGACGCGGTCGACGTCGACGCTGTCGAGCTGTTCGGCTGGGTCGTGCGCGAGGCGGTCACCAACGTCGTGCGCCATTCGCGCGCCGAGCACTGCACGATCACCCTCGGCAAGCGCTGGATCGAGATCAGCGACGACGGCCGCGGCGGCATCCCGGCGGCGGCGCGGGACACGGGCTGACCGGCCTGCGCGAGCGGGTGGCCGCCGTCGGCGGCACCGTGACGGTGCGCAGCCGGGACGAGGGTTCACCCTGCGGGCCGAGCTGGCCCCGATCGTGGCCGTACCGGCGGAGCAGCCGCATGCCGTCGATGCCTGACCTGACCGGTGTCGGTCCGGCCAAGATCCGGCTGCTGCTCGCCGACGACCAGACGCTCGTCCGGTCCGCGCTGGCCGCGTTGCTCGATCTCGAGGACGACTTCGACGTCGTCGCGCAGGTCGGGCGCGGCGACGAGGTGGTGGCGGCCGCGCTGCGCGACCGTCCCGACGTCGCGTTGCTCGACATCGAGATGCCCGGCATGGACGGGCTGGCCGCCGCGTCCGCGCTGCGCGCAGGCGCTGCCCGACTGCCGGGTGATCATCCTGACCGCGTTCGGCCGGCCGGGCTACCTGCGCCGGGCGATGGAGTCCGGCGCGCTCGGCTTCGTCGTCAAGGACGCCGAGGCCGAGCAGCTCGTCGACGCCGTGCGGCGGGTGGCCCGCGGCGAGCGGGTCGTCGACCCGGCGCTGGCCGCGGCGACCCTGGCCGGCGGCGCGTCACCGCTGACCGGCCGCGAGCGCGACGTCCTGGTGGCGGCGCGCGACGGCGCGACGGTGGCCGACATCGCCGGCAAGCTGTTCCTGTCCGAGGGGACGGTGCGCAACTACCTGTCCGCGGCGATCGCCAAGACCGGCACGCGCAACCGGGTCGAGGCGGTGCGGGCGGCCGACGCGCGCGGCTGGCTCTAGACCTTCCCGAGCACCTCGGCGGCGATCAGCTCGAGGTGGTCGAGATCGGCCAGGTCGAGCACCTGCAGGTACAGCCGGTCGCAGCCCCAGTCGGCGAACTCGCCGATCCGGTCGACGCACCTCGGCCGGCGTGCCGGCGAGGCCGTCCTCGCGCAGCTCGTCCGGGTCCCGCCCGATCGCGTCGGCCCGGCTGCGGACCTCGGCGTCGTCGCGCCCGACGCAGATCGTCTGCGCGGCGGAGTAGACCAGCTCGACCGCCCTGTCTCGGCCGCGGCGGCGCGCACCTTGTCGATGATCGCCTCCGTCTCGGCCCGGTCGAAGGACTGACGTTGTACTCGTCGGCGAAGCGGGCCGCGAGCGCGGCGCTGCGCCGCTTGCCGCGGCCGCCCAGGATGATCGGCGGACGCGGCGACTGCGCCGGCTTGGGCAGCGCCGGCGAGTCCGTGAGCTGGTAGTGCTCGCCGTCGAAGGAGTACGTCTGGCCGACCGGCGTCGTCCACAGCCCGTCGATGATCTCGACCTGCTCGGCGAAGCGGTCGAAGCGCTCCGGACCTCCGGGAACGGGATGCCGTACGCCCGTGCTCCCTGCCGAACCAGCCGGTGCCGATGCCGAGCTCGACCCGTCCGCCGCTCATCTGGTCGACCTGCGCGACCGCGATGGCGAGCGGGCCGGGCAACCGGAAGGTCGCCGCGGTGACGAGCGTGCCGAGCCGGATCCGGCTGGTCTCGCGCGCCAGCGCGCCGAGGGTCACCCACGAGTCGGTCGGGCCCGGCAGGCCGTCGCCTGCCCATCGCCAGGAAGTGGTCCGAGCGGAAGAACGCGTCGAAGCCGAGGTCCTCGGTGGCCTTGGCGACGCGGAGCAGGTCGTCGTAGGAGGCGCCCTGCTGCGGTTCGGTGAAGATACGCAGATCCATCGTCGACCGTACCGACGACGTCTAACCCACCGGGACGAGCGAGCTCAGGTGTTGCGCTCGTAGACCAGCCGCAGGCCGAGCAGGGTGAGGTCGGGTTCGTGGCGCAGTCAGCGTCTCGCAGTGGTCGATCAGCAGCGAGGCCAGCCCGCCGGTCGCGATCACCTCGACGCGCCTCGGGGTCGTCGGGCGCGAGCACCTTCGCGATGCGCCGCACCATGCCGTCGACCTGACCGGCGAAGCCGTACAGGATGCCGGACTGCAGCGCCTCGACCGTGGACTTGCCGATCGGGCCGCGCGGGGCCACCAGCTCGACCTTGCGCAGCTGCGCGGCGCGCGCGGCGAGCGCGTCGAGCGAGATCTCGATGCCCGGTGCCAGCGCGCCGCCGAGGAAGTCGCCGTGCTCGTTGACGACGTCGAAGTTCGTCGTCGTCCCGAAGTCGACGACGATCGCCGGCCTGTCGCCGACGAGGTGATGCGCGGCGAGCGTGTTGACGATGCGGTCGGCGCCGACCTCCTTCGGGTTCTCGTACTGCAGGCTGACGCCGGTGCGGACGCCGGGCTCGACGATCACGGTCGGCAGGTTCGGGTAGTACGCGTGCGACATCTCGCGCAGTTCGCGCAACGCGGCCGGCACGGTCGAGCACGCGGCCGTCCCGGTGATCACGTGATCGGTCAGCAGCCCGCGGAAGGTGAGCGCCAGTTCGTCCGCCGTGCTGCGCGCGTCGGTCTTGATCCGCCACGACGTCTCGAGCTTGTCGCCGTCGAAGACGCCCAGGACGGTGTTGGTGTTGCCGATGTCGATCGCGAGCAACATGTCAGACCTGTCTCCAGGCAGATGTCCAGTCCGATGTCGAGTACGGGCGCCGAGTGGGTCAACGCACCGACTGCAAGGTAGTCCACGCCGGTCTCGGCCACCTCGCGCGCGTTCTCCAGCCGCAGCCCGCCGGACGCCTCGAGCTGCGCACGGCCGCGCGCGTACTCGACGACCGCTGCGCATCTCGTGCGGTGCCATGTTGTCGAGCAGGACGAGGTCGGCGCCGGCGTCGATGACCGCGCGCGCCTGCTCGACGGTGTCGGCCTCGACCTCGAGTCGGCAGGCCGGGATACGCGCGCGCGCACGGCGTCGAACGCCGGCACGATCCCGCCGGCCGCGGCGATGTGGTTGTCCTTGACCAGCGCGGCGTCCGACAGGGACATCCGGTGGTTCACGCCGCCGCCCATGCGCACGGCGTACTTCTCCAGGGCGCGCAGCCCGGGCAGTCGTCTTGCGGGTGTCGCGGATCCGCGCGCCGGTGCCCTCGACCGCGTCGACCCAGCGCCGGGTCAGCGTGGCGATCCCGGACAGGTGCCCGAGCAGATTCAGCGCGGTGCGCTCCGCGGTGAGCAGGTCGCGCACCGGCCCGCGCACGGTGGCCAGCACCTCGCCGGCAGTGACGCGCGCGCCGTCCGCCGAGCCGTACTCGACGACGACCCGGCCCTGGCCGACGAGTCTCGAAAACCCTTGCTGCTACGGACAATCCGGCGACGACGCCGTCCTGACGCGCGACCAGGTCCGCGGCTGCCACTGCGGTGGCGGGAACGGTCGCCAGCGTCGTGACGTCGCCGGCCGCGCCGAGGTCCTCGTCCAGGGCGCGCTCGATGACCTCGGCCAGCGTCCGCAGCGCTCGACAGCGGTCACAGCGAGCACACCTCGATGTTGTCGATGAGCCGGGTCGTCCCGACCCGGGCGGCGACGAGCAGCCGCGCCGGCCCGTGCTGCGGGGATCTCGCCGAGATCCGCGCCCTTGAGTTCCAGGTAGTCGACGTCGACGCCCGGCTCGGCACGCCAGCACCGCCGGTCGCGGCGGTGATCACGGCGAGCGCGCCGTCCGCGGCTGCATCGCGTCCGGCGAACAGCGCCCGCGACAGCGCGAGCGCGTGCACCGCGGTCGTCCGGCGGAGAGGTAGCTGGTTGCGGCTCGACAGCGCCAGCCCGTCCGGCTCGCGCACGGTCGGCACGCCCGCCACGCCGACGTGCAGTTCGAGGTCGCCGCCATCCGGCGGATCAGCACGAGTTGCTGGTAGTCCTTCTCGCCGAAGAACGCGATCGCCGGGCGCACCAGGCCGAACAGCTTCGCGACGACGGTCAGCATCCCGGCGAAGTGCGTCGGACGGGACGCGCCCTCCAGGATCGTGCCGAGCGGCCCGGGATCGAGGCGCACCTGGGCCGGTCCGTCCGGGATAGACGTCCTCGACCGCCGGCGCCCACACCACGTCCACGCCGTAGCCGCGCACATCGCGACGTCGTCCTCGAGCGTGCGCGGGTAGCGTCGCGAGATCCTCGGTCGGGCCGAACTGCAGCGGATTGACGAAGATCGACACGACGACCGACACGCACGTCGCGCGTGCCTGCGCGATCAGCGCCTCGTGGCCGGCGTGCAGCGCGCCCATCGTCGGCACGAGCCCGACCGGACCGTCCAGCGCGTCGAGCGCGGCGGCCAGTTCGGCGCGCGTGTGCGCACGACCACCGTCATGCGAGCGCGTCCAGCACGGCCGCGAGCCGTGCGTCGTCGAGCTGCCCGGTCGCGTGCGCGCGCTCGGCGGTGCGGCGGGCCATCGCGAGGTAGGAGTCGAGCAGCTCCGGCGCGCGCGTCGGACAGCGCCCGCGCGGTGCCGCGGCAGCGTCGCGACGTCGGCGCGCGCGACCGGCCCGGTCAGCGCCGCGTCGCGCAGCCGCAGCACGTTGTCCAGCGACGCCGACAGCAGCGGGGCGAGCAGCTGCTGGCCGAGCCGTCGACGCCGGCGCGGTCGAGCAGCGAGAGCGCGTCGTTGACCAGCGTGACCAGGTGATTCGAGCCGATCGACAGCGCGGCGTGATAGAGCGGACGCGCCGACTCGGGCACCCACACCGGCTCGCCGCCCATCTCGACGACGAGCGACTCGGCGACCAGGCGCAGCTCGTCGGGCGCGGTGACACCGAACGTCGGCGCCGTCGAGCCGGTCGACGTCCTCGGGCCGGCCGGCGAAGGTCATCACCGGATGCAGCGCCATCGCGAGCGACGCCCCGCGCCGCCGCGGGATCGAGCACCGCGAGCCCCTTCGCACCCGCGGTGTGCGCGAGCAGCTGGCCCTCGCGCCAGGCGCCGGTGTCGGCGAGCCCGGCGACCAGCGGGCGCAGCGTGTCGTCCGGCACGGCGAGCAGCACGAAGTCGGCGGCGGCGATCGACCTCGTCCGGCGGCAGGATCTGCGCGCCGGGCAGCATGCGCTCGGCGCGGGCGCGCGACTGGCTCGGACACCGCGCTCGCGGCGACGACGTCGTGGCCGGCGCGGACGCAGCGCCGCACCGAGCGCACTGCCGACCCGGCCCGCGCCGATGACCCCTACCCGCAGCCGGGCGGCCGTCCTTGCGTCATGGACCTCACCACATCGACCGGCCGGGGGCGCGTACGACGATATAGGTTCGCGTCCATGACGCCGAATTGAGCAGGCTCGTCGCGCAGAGCGCGGACGCCGCGCGAGCTGCACGCGCCCGTGCCCACGCTGTTGCTCGAGCTGCAGACGCTGCTCGGCACGCTGGCCGTCGACCGTGTCGACCGAGACCAACCGCGGACGCAAGCCGTTCCGCCCCGGCCCGGACTGGCCGATGCGTCTCGGCGAGCTGGGGTACGGCGTGTTCCTGCTCGCCGACCAGACCGGCGTCGACCTGCCCGCGGCCGTCGCGGCGACCGCGCACGGGTCGCGCAGCGCCCACGTCCAGCAGCGCGCCGGCGACCGCCGACTGGCCGCTTCCCGAGAACTGACCCGTCGCCGGCGGATCCTGATCACCGGCGCGAGCTCCGGGCTGGGCGCGGAGATGGCGCGCCAGTTCGCCGCGCTCGGACGCGACCTCGCGCTGTGCGCGCGCCGCACTCGATCGGCTGGACGCGCTGCGCGACCGAGCTCACGACGCAGGTACCCGACCATCCGGTCGCGGTGCGGCAGCTCGACGTCAACGACCACGACGCGGTGTTCCAGCGTCTTCGCCGAGCTGCGCCGACGAGCTCGGCGGGCTCGACCGCGTGATCGTGAACGCCGGGCTCGGCAAGGGCGCGCGGATCGGCACCGGCCGCTTCGACGCGAACCGCGAGACGGCGATGACCAACTTCGTCGCGCGCGCTCGCGCAGTGCGAGGCGGCGATGCGAGCACTTCCGCGCGGCCGACGCCGGGCACCTGGTCGTGATCTCGTCCATGTCCGCGCTTCGCGGCCTGCCCGGCACGCTGACCACGTACGCCGCATCGAAGGCCGCCGTCGCGCACGCTCGCCGAGGGCATCCGGCCGACCTGCTACGGCACGCCGATCAAGGTGACCGCGCTGTTCCCCGGCTACATCGCTCGGAGATGAACGACGCGCGCCGGCAGCGGCACGCCGCTGATGGTCGACCACCGCGAAGGGGGTGCGCGCGATGGTCCGTGCGATCGAGCGCGAGGTCGCGAACACGGCCGTCCCGCCGTGGCCGTGGAAGCCGCTCGGTCTCGTGCTGCGCTTCGCACCGACGAGCGTGCTGCGCAGGTTCACGTCCTGACACACTGACGCCGTGCCCACCCTCTCGCGCCGTCACGCCGCCGGCGCCGAGAGCGCGCGCGGACTGCTGTTCACCGTGCTCGGCGAGTTCGCGCTGCCGGCCGGCGGTTCGGTGTGGACGTCGACGATCATCGACGTGCTCGGCCGGCTCGGTGTCGAGGAGAAGGCGCCGCGCCAGGCGCTGATGCGCACTGCTGCCGACGGCTGGCTGCGCTCGGAGCGGGTCGGCCGGCGGACCCGGTGGTGGCTGACCGACACCGCGCAGGCGATGCTCACCGACGGCACCGAGCGGATCTTCGGGTTCTCCGGCAGCGCGGCGGAGTGGGACGGCCGCTGGCTGCTCGTCCTCGCCCGCGTGCCCGGAGACCGAGCGGCCTACGCGGCACCGGCTGCGCACCCGGCTGGCGTGGGCCGGGATGGGCAGCCCGTCACCGGGCGTCTGGCTGAGCACGCACCCCGATCGGTTGCCGGCCGCTCGCACGATCCTGGCCGAGGCCGGCGTGCTCGCCGACGCGCAGATGTTCCTGGCCACCCACGCCGGCGGCGGCGAGCTCATCGAACTGGTCCGGCAAGCCTGGGATCTGGACGAGGTCGAGACGGCCTACGAGTCCTTTCTCGACGAGTTCAGCGCCGAGTCCGGCCGCACGATCCGGTGACGCGGGTGGCCGAGCTGGTGCATGCCTGGCGCCGCTTCCCGTCAATCGACCCCGAGCTGCCCCGCCAGCTGTTGCCCACGCCGTGGCGCGGGGCGGAGGCCGGCGCGCTGTTCGCGCGCCGGCACGCGCAATGGGCGCCGGCGGCGCGGGCCGAATGGCAGCGGCTGGACGGCTGAGTCGGCTCAGCGCGGGTTGCGGTCACCTGTGCGATCCGGCGACGTCGGACACGCCGACCAGCAGGCCGAGGAACATCGAGCCGAGGAAGGCAAGCGCCGAGACGGCGACGCGTTGAACGAAGGTCGGACGATCTGAACGCTTCGACATGGCAGGAACTCCTTTGGTTGTTCGGGTACTGCACTGAGTCTCGGGTCTTCGCCGTGCCGCCCGGCAGGGCGCTGGCTGGCCGATCGATGGGGGTGCCAGTACCCGTGCGGCCTCGACTGTGCGAGAGTCGGCCGGTGGCCGACCTAGCGCGCGTCCTCGCCGATCTGCAGGCCGAGAGCGAGGATCTCGACGCCCTCGTGTCCGTCCTGTCCGACGACGCGTGGGCTACGCCCGACCCCCGCGACGGGCTGGACCATCGCGCACCAGATCGGGCATCTCGCCTGGACCGATACGGCGGCCATCCTCGCGGTAGCCGATCCGGCCGGGTTCCAATCGGCGATGCAGGCGGCGCTCGACGGCGAGCCAGCACGCTTCGTCGACGACGCTGCCGGCGAGCAGGCGCGTCCGCCCGCCCGCCGAGCTGCTCGAGAGCTGGCGCGCTGGCCGCGCCGCGCTGGCCGCGCAGCTGCTCGGCGCCGGACGGCACCAAGATCGTCTGGTTCGGGCCGCCGATGAGCGCCGACCTCGATGGCCACCGCCCGGCTGATGGAGACCTGGGCGCACGGGCAGGACGTCGCCGACGCGCTCGGCCTGCTCCGGCTGCCGACCCCGCGGCTGCGCCACGTCGCGCACATCGGCGTGCGCACCCGCGACTTCGCCTACCTGGTGCGCGATCGCACGCCACCGAGCGAGCCGTTCCGGGTCGAGCTGACCGCACCGGACGGCTCGATCTGGATCTGGGGCGACGACGGATGCCGCTGCCCAGTCGGTGACCGGCCCGGCGCTGGACTTCTGCCTGCTCGTCACGCAGCGCCGCAACCGCGCCGATCTGGCACTCGTCGCGGCGGTGCCGACGCCGACGAGTGGCTGGACATCGCGCAGGCCTTCGCCGGGCCGCCGGGCGGCGGCCGGGAGGCCGGTCAGTTCAGCGGCTGACCGGTGCCGACGGGGTGCCCGCGCTGATGGCGAGCAGGAGCAGCAGCAGGAACCCCAGGCTCTCGGCCGCGATCCGGCGCGGTAAGGACGGACGCTCGCTCATGTGATTCCCCCTGATCGCATCGGCAAGTCGCTGCGGTCAGCGTGCACGCATGCGGGCAGTGCGTTCATCGCATAGTTGCGCCACTCCAAAACAAGCAAGCAGGCTTGCTTTCTTCGAACCGGCGTGCGAGGCTCGCCGACGTGGCGGACGTGTTGCGGATCGGCAACTGCTCCGGCTTCTACGGCGACCGCGCCTCGGCGATGCACGACATGCTCACCGGCGGCCCGCTCGACGTCCTGACCGGCGACTACCTCGCCGAGCTGACCATGCTCATCCTGGGCCGCGACCGGATGCGCGACGAGACCCTCGGCTACGCCAAGACGTTCCTGCGCCAGCTGGAGAACTCGCTCGGCACTGCGCTCGAGCGGGGCGTACGGATCGTCGCCAACGCCGGCGGCCTCAACCCGGGCGGGCTGGCTGCTGCGGTCCGCCGGCTGGCCGACCAGCTCGGCCTGGACGTGAACGTGGCGCACGTCGAGGGCGATGACCTGCGCCCGCGCGCCGCCGAGCTCGGGCTCGGCGAGCCGCTGGCCGCCAATGCCTATCTCGGCGCGTTCGGGATCGCCGAATGCCTGCGGTCCGGCGCGCAGGTCGTCGTCACCGGCCGGGTGACCGACGCCTCGCTGGTGGTCGGGCCGGCGATCGCGCACTTCGGCTGGACGCCGGCCGACCTCGATCCGCTTGCCGGCGCGGTCGTCGCGGGACACGTGATCGAGTGCGGCCCGCAGGCGACCGGCGGCAACTACGCGTTCTTCGAGGAACTCGACGACTTCCGGCTGCCGGGCTTCCCGATCGCCGAAGTCAGCCGGGACGGATCGTCGGTGATCACCAAGCATCCCGGCACCGGTGGCGCGGTCACCGTCGACACCGTCACCGCCCAGCTGCTCTACGAGATCGGCGGCGCGCGCTACGCGGGCCCGGACGTCACCGTCGCGCTTCGACGAGATCGAGCTCAGCGCCGCCGGGCCGGACCGCGTGCGGATCAGCGGGGTGCGCGGCGAAGCGCCGCCGCCGACGCTCAAGGTCGGGCTGAACACGCTCGGCGGGTTCCGCAACGAGATGACCTTCGTCCTGACCGGCAACATGATCAATCTCAAGGAACGGATGATCCGCGAGCACCTCGCGCATCTCGACGCGACGTGGACGCTCGCGCGCACCGACCATCCCGACTCCGCCGTCCAGGAGGAAGCGTCCGCGCTGCTGCACTGTGTGGCCCGCGGTCCCGATCCGAAAGCGATCGGCCGCGCCTTCTCGAACGCAGCTGTCGAGCTGGCGTTGTCGAGCTACCCCGGCTTCCATGTGACGACGCCGCCTGGCGACGCCGCGCCGTACGGCGTCTTCTCCGCGGCCTATGTCGATGCCCATCTCGTCCCGCACGTGGCCGTGCTGCACGACGGCACGCGCGTCGACATCGCGCATCCGACGCGCACCCGTCGCGCTGGCAGAGGTCGCCGAAGCCGCGGTCCCGGACTGGCCGGACGGGCCGACGCACCCGCTGCCGCTCGGCACGTTCATCGGTGCGCGTAGCGGTGACAAGGGCGGCGACGCGAACGTCGGCGTGTGGGCTCGCTCCGACGAGCACTTCGTGTGGCTGGCCAACCGGCTCACCGTCGAGCTGTTCAAGTTCCTGCTGCCCGAGACGCAGCCCGCTGACCGTCACCCGGCACGTGCTGCCCAACCTGCGCGCGCTCAACTTCGTGGTGTCCGGGCATCCTCGGCGACGGCGTCGCGGCGAACGTCCGGCACGACCCGCAGGCGAAGGCGCTCGGCGAGTGGCTGCGCTCGCGCAAGGTCGACGTCCCCGTCCGGTTCTTGGCCCCTCTGCAGGGCGACACGCCGCAAAACTCCCTGCAGCGGGGCCAAGAGTGATCGACACCGCCGAACGGCGCACGTTGCGCGCGAGCGTGCGGAGCTTCGTCGAGAACGACGTGCTGCCGCACCAGGCCGAATGGGAGCGCGCCGGCGAGCTGCCGCGCGCATTGCACGCGCGGGCGGCTGCGCTCGGATTGCTCGGCGCGTCGTACCCGGTCGAGGTAGGCGGGGGCGGTGGCGATGCGATCGACGCGCTCGTCATCGCCGAGGAGATGCACTACGCGGGCGCCGCCGGCGGCGTGTTCGCATCGCTGTTCACGTCCGGCATCTCGCTGCCCCATCTCGTTGCGGCCGGCGATCCGGACCAGATCGAGCGATGGGTCCGTCCCACGCTGGACGGAACGCTGATCGGCTCGCTGGCCATCACCGAGCCGGACGCTGGTTCCGACGTCGCAGGCATCCGCACATCGGCGAAACGCGACGGTGCCGACTTCGTCGTCAACGGCGCGAAGACCTACATCACCTCTGGAGTGCGCGCCGACTTCGTCGTGACCGCGGTACGCACCGGTGACGCCGGCGCGCACGGCATCTCGCTGCTGGTCGTCGAGAAGGGCATGCCCGGCTTCACCGTGTCGCGCAAGCTGGACAAGATGGGCTGGCTGTCGTCGGACACGGCCGAGCTGTCGTACGTGGACGTCCGGGTGCCGGCCGGCCATCTCGTGGGCGAGCTCGACGGCGGCTTCGCGCAGATCGCGCAGAACTTCGTCAGCGAGCGGATCGGGCTTGCCGTGCAGGCCTACGCCTCCGCGCAGCGCGCGCTCGACCTGGCGGTGTCGTGGTGCCGTGACCGCGAGACGTTCGGCCGGGCGCTGATCAGCCGGCAATCGGTGCAGCACACCCTCGCCGACATGGCGCGGCGGGTCGAGGTGGCCCGCGTGTACACCCGCTCGATCGCCGCGCGTGCCGCCGACGGCGAGACGAATCTCGTCGCGGAGGCGTGCTTCGCGAAGAACACCGCGGTGGAGGCCGGGATGTGGGTCGTCGACCAGGCCGTGCAGCTGCACGGCGGGATGGGCTACATGCGCGAGGCCGAGGTCGAGCGGCAGTACCGCGACATGCGCATCCTCGGCATCGGCGGCGGCACCACCGAGATCCTCACCGGCCTGTCCGCCAAGCTGCTCGGGTTCACCTCATGACCGTGTTGCGCACGGCGGTGGACCGGTCGGCGCCCGAGTATCGTCGCGAACCGGGCCGCGTTGCTCGAGAAGATCGCTGCGCTCGATGCCGATCATGCCAAGGCGGTCGCGGGCGGCGGTGAGAAGTACGTGGCCCGGCACCATCAGCGCGGCAAGCTGCTCGTACGAGAGCGCATCGAGTTGCTGCTCGATCCTGGTGCGCCGTTTCTCGAGCTGTCCCCGCTCGCCGCGTGGGGTACCGACTACACGGTCGGCGCATCGGTGGTCACCGGCATCGGTGTCGTGAACGGCGTCGAGTGCATGATCAACGGCTCCGACCCGACGGTGCGCGGTGGGGCGTCCAACCCGTACACGCTGAAGAAGGTGCTGCGGGCCAACCAGATCGCGCTCGAGAACCGGCTGCCCGTGATCGGTCTCGTCGAATCGGGCGGGGCGGATCTGCCCACGCAGAAGGAGATCTTCATTCCCGGCGGGCAGATGTTCCGCGATCTCACCAGGCTCTCGGCAGCCGGCATCCCGACGATCGCGCTGGTGTTCGGCAACTCGACCGCGGGCGGCGCGTACATCCCCGGCATGAGCGACTACGTGGTGATGGTCGCCGACCGGGCGAAGGTGTTCCTCGCCGGCCCGCCGCTGGTGAAGATGGCGACCGGCGAGGAGTCCGACGACGAGTCGCTCGGTGGCGCAGACATGCACTCACGGCTGTCCGGGCTCGCCGACTACTTCGCTGCCGACGAGCAGGATGCGATCCGGCTCGGCCGCGAGATCGTCGGCCGGCTGAACTGGCACAAGCTCGGCCCGCCGCCCAAGCCTGATCCGGCCCGTCCGCTGCACGATGCCGAAGACCTGCTCGGCATCGTCCCCACCGATCTGAAGGTGCCCTTCGACCCGCGCGAGGTGATCGGCCGGCTGGTCGACGGATCGGACTTCGACGAGTTCAAGCCGCGCTACGGCTCGTCGCTGGTCACCGGGTGGGCCGCGCTGCACGGCTATCCCATCGGCATCCTCGCCAACGCGCGCGGGGTGCTGTTCAGCGAGGAGTCGCAGAAGGCCGCGCAGTTCATCCAGCTCGCTAACCGGGCCGATACGCCGTTGCTGTTCCTGCAGAACACGACCGGCTACATGGTGGGTAAGGAGTACGAGCAGCGCGGCATCATCAAGCATGGCGCGCAGATGATCAACGCGGTGTCGAACTCGACGGTGCCGCATCTGACCGTGACGATGGGTGCGTCCTACGGCGCCGGCAACTACGGCATGTGCGGACGGGCCTACGCCCCCCGGTTCCTGTTCACCTGGCCGAACGCGAAGTCGGCGGTGATGGGGCCGGCGCAACTTGCCGGCGTGCTGTCGATCGTCGCGCGGCAAGCAGCCCAGGCGCGCGGCCAGGAGTACGACGAGGCGGCCGACGCGCAGATGCGCGGCTACGTCGAAGCGCAGATCGAGGAGCAGTCGCTGGCCCCGTTCCTGTCCGGAATGCTCTACGACGACGCGGTGATCGACCCCCGCGACACCCGCACCGTGCTGGGCATCGCGCTGTCCGCGGCACACAACGCGCCGGTGCAGGGCGCCCAGGGCTACGGGGTGTTCCGGCTGTGAACACGCCCATCAAGTCGGTGCTGGTGGCGAACCGCGGCGAGATCGCGCGGCGGGTGTTTCGCACGTGCCGCGATCTCGGTCTCGGCACCGTCGCGGTGTTCTCCGACGCCGACGCGGATGCACCGCATGTGGACGAGGCCGATGCAGCGGTGCGACTGCCGGGCACATCACCGACCGACACGTATCTACGCGCCGACCTGATCATCGACGCCGCCCGGCGCACGGGCGCTGACGCGATCCATCCGGGCTATGGGTTCCTGTCCGAGAACGCCGGCTTCGCACGCGCCGTGCTCGAGGCCGGGCTGACCTGGATCGGGCCGCCGCCCGACGCCATCGAGTCGATGGGCAGCAAGATCGAGTCGAAGCGGCTGATGGCAGCTGCCGGAGTGCCGGTACTCGCCGAGCTCGATCCGGCCACCGTCACCGCGTCCGACCTGCCAGTGCTGATCAAGGCGTCAGCCGGTGGCGGCGGGCGCGGCATGCGGATCGTCACGACGCTCGAAGCGCTCCCCGGCGAGCTCGAACTTGCCAGTGCCGAAGCGCAGTCGGCGTTCGGCGACCCGACGGTGTTCTGCGAGCCGTACCTGGCTACCGGCCGGCACATCGAGGTGCAGGTACTCGCCGACACGCACGGCACGGTGTGGTCCATCGGCGAGCGGGAGTGCTCGATCCAGCGCCGGCACCAGAAGGTCGTCGAGGAAGCTCCGTCGCCGCTCGTCGATCGGGTGGACGGGATGCGCGCACAACTCTTCGAAAGCGCCGCGGCCGCCGCCAAGACGATCGGGTACACCGGCGCGGGCACTGTCGAGTTTCTTGCCGATGAACAAGGCCGGTTCTTCTTCCTCGAGATGAACACCCGCCTGCAGGTCGAACACCCGGTCACTGAGTGCACCACCGGGCTCGACCTCGTTGCGCTACAGATCGGCATCGCCGACGGCGCTCGACTCGAGCCCGATCCTCCTGCCACACATGGGCATTCGATCGAGGTCCGGCTCTACGCCGAAGATCCGGCACAGGGCTGGCAACCGCAAAGCGGCACGCTGCACCGGCTGGCGATCCCCGGTGTCAGCACCCAGTTCGGTGTGGGTACCGCACCGCGCGGGCTACGCCTCGACTCAGGCGTGCGCGACGGCTCGACGGTCTCCGTGCACTACGACCCGATGCTCGCCAAGGTGATCTCGTGGGCACCGACCCGGCTGCAGGCGGCGCGCCTGCTCAGCGACGCCCTGACCCGGGCATCAGTGCACGGCATCACCACCAACCGCGACCTGCTCGTCAACGTGCTGCGGCACAAGGCATTTCTGAACGGGGACACCGACACCGCCTTCTTCGACGCGCACGACGATGTCTTCGCGCCACTCGTCACCGACGATGCGGCCGGCGCCCTCGCCGCCGCACTCGCGATCGACGCCGCGCGCACGAGAACGATCGACGTGCCGTCCGGCTGGCGCAACGTGCCGAGCCAACCGCAGGTGATCACGCTCAGTGAGCGAACCGTCGAGTATCGGTACTCCCGCGACGGTCTGGCGGTCATCGACGGCGTCGAGCTCGTCAGCGCGACTTCGAACGAAGTGGTTCTCGACGTGGCAGGGGTGCGCCGCCGGTTCGGCGTCGCACGCTACGGCAACACGATCCACGTCGACTCAGCTGATGGCGGCGTTCGGTTCGACATCGCGCCGCGCTTCGTCGACCCGGCCGAGCTGGTAGCCGCCGGATCGCTGGTCGCACCGATGCCCGGCTCGGTGGTTCGTGTTGCGGTCGAGGTCGGCGACCGGGTCGCGGCCGGCGCACCGGTGCTGTGGCTCGAGGCGATGAAGATGCAGCACCAGATCAGCGCGCCCGTCGCGGGCGTGATCAGCGAACTGCCCGTGCGCGTCGGTCAGCAGATCGAGGTTGGCGCAGTGCTGGCAGTGGTGACCGACGACGAACCGGAGGAGCAACCCAAGTGAACTTCACCGAGACCGACGAGCAGCACGCGCTGCGCAAGGCGGTTGCCGAGCTGGGCGGGCGATACGGCTTCGAGTACACCCGCCGCAAGGTGAAAGAGGGCGCGCACACCGACGAGCTCTGGCACGAGGCCGGCAAGCTCGGCTTTCTCGGCGTGAACCTGCCCGAGCAGTACGGCGGGGGTGGCGGCGGGATGTACGAGCTGTCCCTCGTCGAGGAGGAACTCGCGGCAGCCGGCTGCAGCCAGCTGATGATGGTCGTCTCCCCTGCCATCTGCGGCACCGTGATCGGCCGGTTCGGCACCGACGCGCAGAAGCAGCGTTGGTTGCCGCCGATCGCCGACGGTTCGACCATCATGGCCTTCGGAATCACCGAGCCGGACGCGGGATCCAATTCACACAAGATCACTACCACCGCGCGCCGTGACGGCAGCGACTGGCTGCTGTCGGGTCGCAAGATCTACGTCAGCGGCGTTGACCGCGCCGAAGCAATCCTCATTGTGGGACGGACGGCTGACGCCAAGACCGGTCGGCTCAAGCCCGTGCTGTTCGCGATGCCGACTGACGCGCCGGGCTTCGAGTACCGCGCGATCGAGATGGACATCGCCATGACCGACAAGCAGTTCCTGCTGTTCATGGACGATGTCCGCCTGCCCGCTGACGCGTTGGTCGGCGAGGAGGACGCCGCCCTCGCGCAGCTGTTCGCGGGTCTCAACCCGGAACGGATCATGGCGGCCTCGCTGTCGGTCGGCACCGCGCGCTACGCCCTCGACAAGGCGGTGAGCTACGCGAAGGAACGCTCGGTGTGGGACCAGCCGATCGGCGCGCACCAGGGCCTCGCCCACCCGCTGGCGCAGATCAAGATCGAGCTCGAGCAGGCCAAGCTGATGATGCAGAAGGCGGCCACGCTCTACGACCTCGGCGACGATCTTGGCGCGGGTGAAGCGGCCAACATGGCGAAGTACGCTGCCGCGGAGGTCGCTGTGCGCGCAGCCGACCAGGCCGTGCAGACCCTCGGCGGCAACGGGTTCGCGAGCGAGTACGGACTCGGTGCGTTACTTGCCACCGCGCGCGTCGGCCGGGTCGCCCCGGTCAGCCGCGAGATGATCCTCAACTTCGTCGCGCAATTCAGCCTCGGCCTGCCGAAGAGTTACTGATGACCGTGCACTACGAGGTCGACCGCGCGATCGCCACGGTCACCCTCGACTCGCCAGAGAACCGCAATGCCCTGTCGGCTTCGCTCGTCAACGCGGTCGTCGAGCACCTGCACACCGCTGCGGGCGACGAAGCCGTGCGCGCAGTGGTCATCACGCACACCGGCGGCACGTTCTGCGCCGGCGCCGATCTGAAGGAGCAAGCGGCGGAGGGCGGACCGGCGGAGGGCACCCGACGGATGCTTGGCCTGCTGCGGGCAATCGTCGAACTGCCGAAACCGGTGGTGGCACGCATCGACGGCAACGTTCGTGCAGGCGGCATCGGGCTGATCGGCGCCTGCGACATCGTGATCGCCGGCCCGGCGACGACCTTCGCGTTCACCGAGGTGCGCCTCGGGCTCGCGCCCGCGATCATCTCGCTCACAACCATCGGCCGGATGACCGAGCGGGCCGTATCGCGGTACTACCTGACCGGCGAGGCGTTCGACGCGAACACCGCGGCGCAGACCGGGCTCGTCACCATGGCCGTCGAGGACACCGCCGCCGCGACAGACGAGATCTGCGAGCTCCTACGGCACTGCTCACCGCAAGGCCTCGCCGAGACCAAGCCACTCACCACCGCGCGCACGCGTGCTGCGTTCGACGAGCACGCCGCCGACGTGCAGGCGATGTCACAGCGGCTTTTCGAATCGGACGAGGCGCGCGAGGGGATTCTCGCGTTCCTGCAGAAGCGGCCACCGCGTTGGGCCACGGACCAGTGACGGCAGCTCCGACGCGCGAGCCTAAGCAGGATCGCAGCCGGGCAACCCGCTCCCGGCTGCTCGAAGCGGCTATCGCCAGCCTCGCCGAGATCGGTTACCCGGCCAGCACCGTGGCGGTAGTCGCCGAGCGCGCCGGTGTCTCGCGCGGCGCCGCGCAACACCACTTCCCGACCCGCGAGGATCTGTTCACCGCGGCCCTGGAGCACATGACGCACGTGCGCGCCGCCGAACTGCGCCGCGAGCTGAGCGAGCTACCGGGACGCCGCCCGTCGACCGCTGAGATCGTCGACCTGACCTTCGCGCTGTTCAGCGGCCAACTGTTCCGGGCCGCGCTGACTCTTTGGGTGGCGGCGGCCGCCGAACCGTCCCTGAGAGAGCAGATCGTTCCGCTGGAAGCACGGATCGGCCGTGAGATCCATCGCGTCGTTGTCGAACAACTCGACGTGGACGAGACCGTGCCCGGCGTGCGCGAAACCGTGCAGGCGACGCTCGACCTGGCCCGCGGTCTGGGGCTGGCCGACCTCCTGACCGACGACTCGCGCCGGCGCAGCCGGATCGCGGCCCAGTGGGCGCACGTCCTCGACCAGGCGCTGGACCGCGAATCGGCGACCTAGCAGTTGCCGAAGCCGTTCGTGCAGTTGTTGACCGACGAGACGACCGCGACCTCCAGGATGACCACCAGCACGATCCAGGCGATGCCGATGCACAGCGCCCAGATGCCGAGCCGGCGCACCGCAGCCGCGTGCCGTTGCGCGCCGGCCATGTCGCCGGCAAAGGCGGCGCGGTCGATGTTGCTCCAGTGCGTGACCAGCGAATAGATCGCCGACGGCCAGAAGAACAGCCAGTTGACGATGAACCAGCCGGTCGGCTTCTGAATCTGTGGCGGATAGCCGGCGTAGGGCTGTTGCGGGTAACCGTAGGGCTGCTGCCCATAGGGCTGCTGCCCGTACTGCTGTTGACCGTAGGGCTGCTGCCCGTACTGCTGCTGCCCGTACTGCGGCTGTTGCTGCTGGCCGTACTGCGGCTGCTGCCCGTACTGCGGCGGCGGGTAGGCGCCGTACTGCTGGCCGGCCTGCTGGTCCGGCGGCGGGTAGTTGTAGCCAGGTTGGCCCGGCTGTTCGTTGTCGGTCACGTCGTTCGCCCTCCGCAGCTCGCCATCAGTGGCGTGATTCACGCGCGAGGATGCGCGCGAGTACATCATTGTCGTCATCGTCGGCCCGGTGCCGACGGCCACGCGAGGACGCATCGTCGCCGCCGGCGTGCCGGCCGGACCGGTCGGCCGGTTCGTCGTTGTGCTCACCGTTGGCCGCCGGGATCGGATCGAGCTCGAAGTCGGTGAACGGTCGGATGCGTGGCATGGACGCGAACGGATCGCTGGGTACTTGCGCGGCTGCCGGCGCGACGGGCTCCGGTTCGGGCTCCGGTGCTTGTGCGACCGGCTCCGGTTCGGGCTCGATACGCGCCGGCTCGGGCGCCGGCGCTTGTGCGACCGGCTCGGGTTCGGGTTCGGCTGCGACCGGCTCCGGCGGATGGATCCGCTCGACGACGATCTCGGCCTCGTGCACATCAAGGTCGGCCGAGGTCGAAACGACGGACTCGCCATCACGCGCGCCACCGATCTCGCGCAGCTGCCGCAGTTCCTGCTGCAGCGCTTCGAGGTCGGAGCCGATCAGCCGGGTCGTCTCGATCCGCTCAAGACGGAGCTGGCCGCCCACCTTTTCGACGAGCTCATTGCGCAATGCGGCGACCTCAGCACGGAGGCCGGCGACCTCTTGCGCCAACACTGCCTGAACCTCGCGCTGCAGCATCTGTTCCAGCTGGGCCTGGAAGTCGGCGCGGGCGGCGGCGACGGCGTTCGCCACGGCGACCCGCTCGATCTCACCGAACTGGCGCAGATCGAGCTCCTGGCCAGGCGACTGCACCAAGACCGGTTCACGCGATGACTTGCTGCCGAACATCGAAAACGCACCGAGCAGCAGCCCCCACAGGCCGAGCAACACACCGATCTCGACGCGCTTGGCATCGTTGGTGCTGGTGACGATCAGCCAGATGGCCACCGCTCCGAAGGCGACGGCGACGCCGAATCCGATCGCGCGCAGCGCGGCCACTCCGCGTCGCCGCGGCCGACCGGATTCCGATGGGGGCATGGGCCCAGTTTAGGGCCAGCTGCCAGATGCGCCCGCCGAGCGGCAAACTCGTCAGCCGGGTGGGTCCGACCTGTCGTGCCTGTCCCGGTTCGGGTCGATGCCCGCCCGCTCGAGCAGCAGGCCAGCCGTGACGATGAGGATCGTGGAGCCGAGCAGGAATCCGGCTACCTCAGCGACAGGGCCCGCCGCCTTCACCGGTCCAAGGTCCGGAACGAACCGCAGCAACAGCGCTACTGCCGCCCCGCCGACGCCCGAGCCGACGAGCGAGGACGCCTTGCCGAGCGCGACGCAGCGGGCTATCGCGATCGCCGTCATCGGCTTGGCATAGGGCTCGTGCCGCACTGCCGCGCGCACTCGCCGGGCCGCGACGAACTCCACGAGCGCGAGCGCGGTCAGCGGCACCGGCACCAGGTAGCTCAGCGAGGGAATGTAGTCGTTGACCTTGAAGAGCACGTAGAAGCTGATCCCGATCACCAGGAACGGCACCAGCAGGTCGACCAAGCTCGTGCGTCTCATCGGCGCAGCACCAGATCTGGCCGGAGCACGACGCCCGCGACCTCATCGGCAGGAAGCTTCGCGACGAGATCGGCGACCGGCGACGAGTCCAGGGTCGCGTTGGGATCGGCGGCCAGCCATGGGACGAGGACGAAGGCGCGCTCGCGGGCACGCGGGTGCGGCAACGTGAGCGTCGGATCCATGCTGCGAATCTCGTCGACGCTCACGATGTCCACGTCGAGCGTGCGCGGGCCCCAGCGCAGCTCACGGGTGCGCCCCGCCTGCTGCTCGGCGGCGTGCGCGCGCTCCAGCCACTCCTCCGGGTCGGCGTCGGCATCCCGCGCGATGATCACCGCGTTGAGGAAGTCGCCCTGCGCCACGGGACCCCACGGCGCCGTCTCGTACACCGGCGACACGGACATGACGCACGGACCGATCGAGTCGAGCGCGCCCTGCAGGTGTGCGAGCCGATCGCCGAGGTTGGACCCGATCGAGAGGACGGCGGTACTCACGCACTGCCCCTCGTGATCGTGACCGCGACATCGGCGAAGCTCAGCGGGATCGGTGCTTGCGGCTTGTGTACGGTGACCGTCGCGGTCGAGACCCGATCGTCGGCCAGACAAACATCCGCCAGGCGCTGCGCGAGCGTCTCGAGCAGGTTCACCGGTTCACCTTCGACCACCGCAGCAAGCGCGGTGGCGAGCTCGCCGTAGTGCACGGTGTTGTCGAGGTCGTCGGTCTCGGCGGCAGGCGCGGTGTCGAATTCGAGCACGACGTCGACCACGAAGTCCTGCCCCTCGCGCCGCTCGAAGTCGAAAACGCCGTGGAAGCCGCGCACGGTCAACCCGGTCAGCGAGATCCGATCAGCCGGCATGAGTCACCGCGGCAATCGCAAGTGCGGCATCGACCGAGGCCCGCACTTCGTGCACCCGCACGCCCCACACGCCCTGCAATGCGCAGTACGCGGTCAGCGCCGTGGTCGCGTCCTCGCGCTGGTCAACCGGACGCGGCTTGCCGTCAGCATCTGCGAGCAGCGTGCCGAGGAACGACTTGCGTGACGCAGCCACCAGCACCGGCAGGCCTTGCTCGCACAGGCCGGACAGCGCGGCCAGCAACGCCCAGTTGTGCGCGCCCGTCTTCGCGAAGCCCAGCCCGGGATCGATCACCAGCCGCGCTGCGGAGACACCGGCAGCCAGCGCGGCGTCGACCCGCGCGCTCAGCTCGTCGCGCACCTCGCGCACCACGTCGTCGTAATGCGCGAGCTGCTGCATCGTCGCGCTGTGCCCGCGCCAGTGCATCAAGATCCACGGACAATCGGCGTCACGAACGACGGCTGCCATGTCCGGATCGCCTAGCCCGCCGGACACGTCGTTGACGACGCTCGCACCGGCGTCCAGGGCTGCGGCCGCGACCGATGCGCGGTACGTGTCTACCGATACCGGCACCTGCGCGCGGGCCAGCGCCTTGATCACCGGCAGGATCCGTCCGGTCTCCTCGGCAGCATCGACTCGCTTGGCGCCGGGACGGGTGGACTCGCCGCCGACGTCGATCAGGTCAGCACCGTCGGCGCGCATCTCGAGCGCGTGCGCAACCGCGTCGTCGACATCGACGTACCGGCCGCCGTCAGAGAACGAGTCCGGGGTCACGTTGAGCACGCCCATCACCACGATGCGGTCGGCACGCGTGGGGAGCATTAGCGCCCCAGGATCAAGCTCAGCGCCTCGGCACGCGTGCGCGGGTCGGCCTGCAGGGTGCCGCGCACTGCCGAGGTGACGGTGGTCGTCCCGGGTTTGCGCACGCCACGCATCGCCATGCACAGATGCTCGGCCTGCACGACGACGATCACGCCGCGCGGTTGCAACCGGGTCATCACCGCATCGGCGACTTGCGAGGTGAGCCGCTCCTGCACCTGCGGTCGGCGCGCATAGAGGTCGACGACGCGGGCCAGCTTCGACAGCCCGGTGATCCGGCCGTCCGTGCCGGGGATGTAGCCGACCGCGGCACTGCCGTGCCATGGCACCAGATGGTGCTCGCAGGTCGAGTACAGCGGGATGTCCTTGACCAGCACGAGCTCGTCGTGGTGCTCGTCGAAGGTCGTCTGCAGCACCTCGTCCGGGTCGACGAACAGGCCGGCCATCGTCTCGGCGTAAGCCTTGGCCACCCGGCGCGGCGTCGCTTGCAGCCCTTCGCGGTCGGGATCCTCTCCGATCGCGTACAGCAGTTCGCGAACGGCGGCCTCCGCCCTGGCGAGGTCGACGCCGGGGCGCTCCGTCACGACCCGGGTGGCGGCGAGTAGCCCCCGTACGAGCCACCCGTGCCAGGTCCGAACGCGCCCGGCTGCCCGGTCGGCGTCGGCGGGGCCGGCGGGTTGGGCGCCGGCGTGACGCCGGGTTGGGCCGCGCCGTTGGGCGTTCCGTTCGGGCTGTGCCCGCCGTTCTTGCGCAACGACATCGGGATCTCGATCGGCGGGCGATCGCTCGGCGTGCGCTTGCCGAAGCCACCGAACGTGTTGTGCGGGGGCCGCTTGCGCACCGAACCGAGGATGCGCTCGAGATCGTCCTTGGCCAGCGTCTCCTTCTCGACCAACTCGAGCACCATCGCGTCGAGTGCGTCGCGGTACTGCACCAGGATCTCCCACGCCTCGTCATGCGCGCGCTCGATCAGGTCGCGTACCTCGGTGTCGATGTTGGCGGCGATCTCCTCGGAGTAGTCGCGCTGATGCCCGTAGTCGCGGCCCATGAACGGCTCTGCGTCGCCGGTGCCGTACTTCACCGCACCGAGCTTGGAACTCATGCCGTACTCGGTGATCATCGCCCGGGCGAGCCCGGTGGCCTTCTCGATGTCGTTGGCTGCGCCGGTGGTCGGCTCGTGGAACACGAGCTCCTCGGCCGCTCGTCCGCCGAGCGCGTACACCAGCTGGTCGAGGATCTCCGCGCGGGTCTGGGTGTAGCGGTCCTCGAGCGGGAGCACCAACGTGTGCCCGAGCGAGCGACCACGCGGCAGGATCGTGACCTTGTGCACCGGGTCGAGGTTGGGCATCGCCCATGCCGCCAGCGCGTGCCCGGCCTCGTGGTAGGCGGTGACCCGCTTCTCCTTGTCGCTCATGGCCCGCGTCTTGCGCTCGGGCCCGGCGATCACCCGGTCGATGGACTCTTCAAGTGCCTGGTTCGTGATCAACCGGCCGTTGTTGCGCGCGGTGAGCAGGGCGGCCTCGTTGATGACGTTGGCCAGGTCAGCACCGGTGAAACCGGGCGTGCGGCGCGCGATCACGCCGAGGTCGACGTCGGCAGCGAACGGCTTGCCCTTCGCGTGCACCTTCAGCACGGCCTCGCGGCCGATGACATCGGGCGGCCCGACTGCGATCTGGCGGTCGAACCGGCCGGGGCGCAGCAGCGCCGGGTCGAGGATGTCGGGCCGGTTGGTCGCGGCGATCAGGATCACGCCGCCCTTGACGTCGAAGCCGTCCATCTCGACGAGCAACTGGTTCAGCGTCTGCTCGCGCTCGTCGTGGCCGCCGCCGAGGCCGGCGCCACGGTGGCGTCCGACCGCGTCGATCTCGTCGACGAAGATGATCGCCGGCGCGTTCGACTTGGCCTGCTCGAACAGGTCACGCACGCGGGACGCACCCACACCGACGAACATCTCGACGAAGTCCGAACCGGAGATCGAGTAGAACGGCACGCCGGCCTCGCCGGCCACGGCTCGCGCCAGCAGCGTCTTGCCGGTACCGGGCGGGCCGTAGAGCAGCACGCCCTTCGGGATCTTCGCGCCGATCGCCTGGAACTTCGCGGGGTTGGCGAGGAACTCCTTGATCTCTTCGAGTTCCTCGATCGCCTCGTCAGCTCCGGCGACGTCAGCGAACGTGGTCTTCGGGGTGTCCTTGTTGACCAGCTTGGCCTTCGAGCGACCGAAGCTCATCACCCGGTTGCCGCCGCCCTGCACCTGGCTCATGACGAAGAACAGCACGCCGACGATCAGCAGGATGGGCAGCAAGCTCACCAGGACCGAGAGCCAGGCGTTTTCCTTGGTGACCTTCACGTTGAAGTCGGTGCCGTTGTGGCTGGCGGCCTCGAGGTCGTT
The DNA here is from genome assembly GCA_963794885.1 of uncultured Actinomycetota bacterium. Classification (GTDB taxonomy): domain Bacteria; phylum Actinomycetota; class Actinomycetes; order Mycobacteriales; family Jatrophihabitantaceae; genus RYN-133. The sequence goes on along the minus strand of CAWCFH010000001.1, from coordinate 171,853 downwards.
GAAGACCGTCGACGAGGCGTCCGACGCGTACTGCGTGCTGATCTTGGTGAATCCGCCGGCGATCGGCTTCTTCAGGTCGAGCTGGAGCGTCTGCTCCTTGTCCTCCTGAGTGGCCTTCGCCACGTTCCCCTTGTTGATCTGCTGGAGCGCTACGCCGGTGTCGACGCCGTGGTAGCCGCTGCCGCTGGAAAGGAGGTTCGGCAGGATCAGGATGGCAAACAGAGCCACCGCGGCCCACAGCCACCATGACCTCAGAATGCGTTTGCGATTCATATCGTTTCGACGAACGGGACTCCGCCCGCGTTCCTCCCGCTTCCGTGGGGATTTGCTACTCGACGGTACACGCCAGGGCGCTTCTCAGCTTGCGTAGACCGCGGGCTTGAGGCGCCCGATGTAGGGCAGGTCGCGATACCGCTCGGCGTAGTCCAGGCCGTATCCGACCACGAATTCATTGGGAATTTCGAAGCCGACGTACTTGACCGGGACGTGCACTTTGATCGCGTCCGGCTTCCGCAGCAACGTGACGACCTCGATGCTGGCCGGTTGGCGGGCGGCCAGGTTCTTCAGCAGCCACGAGAGGGTCAGGCCGGAATCGATGATGTCCTCGACGATCAGCACGTGCTGCCCGGCGATGTCACGGTCGAGGTCCTTGAGGATCCGGACGACGCCCGAACTCGTCGTCGCGCTGCCGTAGGAGCTGACCGCCATGAACTCCATGGTGGACGGGCGTTCGAGCGCGCGGGCAAGGTCGGACATGAACATGACCGCGCCCTTCAGCACGCCCACGAGCAGCGGCTCGCGGTCGCTGAAGTCGACGTCGATCTGCTTCGCGAGCTCGGCCGTCCTGGCTTTGATCTGCTCGGCAGTGACGAGGATGTCCTCGATGTCCGCATCGAGTGGAGACACGCATTACTCCTGTGGGTGCGGGGGCGCTACGACGAGTCTCCCAGACGTGCGGGACACCCGGAGACCACCCGGCAGATCGAGTGGTCCCTGACCGTGCCAGCCGGTCACCAGCGCGTCCAGTGCGGCGGTATGGACGGACGTGACTTCGGCCGCACCGTGGCCCAGCAGCCATGCCCGAAGCACGCGAGTACGCAGCGCCCGCGGCAGTTCCGCCAGCGCCGCCACGGCCAACCCCGTCCCCCCTTCGTCGTGATCATGCACGGTGCCCTGCCAGGGCAGGGCACCGTGCATGATCACGTCGGATAACCCGTCGAGCGCATCGAGGTCGTCCTGGAGCAGGGCGGCCGTCCGGGCCAGCGCGTCGGCGACGCCGCCCTGCAGCACGTCCTCGAGCAGCGGCAGCACCTCCTGCCGCAGCCGCACCCGCTGCAGCGAGCGGTCGTCGTTGTGCGGGTCGTGCCACGGCTCGAGCCCGAGCGCGGCGCAGGCCGCTTCGGTGGTCGCGCGGCGCACCCCGAGCAGCGGGCGCAGGTACCGGCCGGTGCGCGGCCGCATGCCGGCCACCGATCGCGGCCCCGACCCGCGGCCGAGCCCGAGCAATACCGTCTCGGCCTGGTCGTCGAGGGTGTGCCCGAGCGCGACGTCGCAGTCGAACGCCTCGGCCGCCGCATCGAGCGCGGCGTAGCGGGCCGTGCGGGCCGCCGCCTCCGCGTCCGCCGGAGCGCCCGACCGAGACCGTGACGGTCTCGACCGGATCGAAGCCGAGCTCGTAGCCGAGCGTCGCAACCCGGGCGGCCTGCGCGGCCGAACCCGGCTGCAGGCCGTGGTCGACGGTGATCAGTCCGGCCCGGACGCCATGGCGGGGCGCCTCGAACGCGACCGCGGCGGCGAGCGCGAGCGAGTCGGCCCCGCCGGAGCAGGCGACCAGCACCGGACCGGTGAGCACCGCACGAACGGCCGACCGGACGGCCGCGACCGCCGGATCGAGCGCCATCACGAGATTTCCCCGCTCGCTGCGCAAGCGTCGCTCACGTGTGAACGCGTTTGATCCAGCTCAGCGGTTCGGTGATCTCGGCCTTCGTCGGCAGCGTCGCGGTCGAGGTCCAGATGGCGTTGAACCCGTCGACCCCGACCCGGTCGACCACGGCGCGGACGAACGCCGACCCGTCCACGTACTGCCGGGTCTTGCCGTCGAGTCCGAGCAGGCGCCGCAGCAGCCGGTCGAGCGCGTTCCCGCCGCGGCGGCGGCGCTGCGCGAACCGCTTCTCGATCGCCTCTTGCGACGGGATGACTGCCCTGGGCACGGCGTTCATCACGTATTCGGCGTGGCCCTCGACCAGCGACATGAACGCGGTGATCCGCTCGAGCACGGCGCGCTGCTCGGGCGTGGCCATGACAGCCATCACGCCGGTCCCGTCGCCCTGTCCGCGGATCACCTTGACCAGCTCGCCGACGCCGGCCGACAGCCGGCGCTTGAGCGCGGCCGGGTCGGTGTCGGTGGCGTCGGTGAGTGCGTTGACCTCGTCCTGCATGTGCTGGCGCAGCCACGGCACGGCGGTGAACTGCACCCGGTGGGTGACCTCGTGCAGGCAGACCCAGAGCCGGAAGTCGGACGGCGCCACCTTCAGCTGGCGCTCCACCGCGACGATGTTGGGTGCGACCAGCAGCAGCTGGCCGCCGGGCCGGTCGAAGAACTCGAACTGCCCGAGCACCTTGCCGGACAGGAAGCCGAGCACCAGGCCGACCTGGATGCCGGTGAGCCGGCCGCCGATGCCCTCGGCCATCCGGCCGACCGGATTGTCGGCGGCGAGCTTGTCGACCAGCGGGGTGAGCAGCGTGCGCATCCCGCCGGCGTTCGCGTCGATCCAGGCCGGCCCGGTCGATGACCCGGGTGGCCGCGCTGACCGGCGGCTCGGTGAGCGCGGTGAGCTCGGCGACATGACCGGCCGCACGAGAGGTCGCTTGGTACAGCTCGCCGACCGCATCGTCGGCCTCGGCCCGAGTCACCGTCGGCGGCGGCGGGCTGAACCGCTTCGCCGCGCGCGCCGCCACGTCCCAATCAATCAGCGAACTCACGACCTGACACGTACCTAGCAGCCGCACTTGGCGAGCGCGCCGACCACGTCGTCCATCGCCGCGTCGGCGGCGAAGGTGTTGATCGCGCGGTCGGAGTCGAGGGAGAAGATCAGCAGCCGGCCGGACTTGTCGCGCACGAATCCGGCCAGCGACGCGACGGTCGACAGGGTGCCGGTCTTGGCGCGCACCCGGCCGGCGTCCGCGGCCAGGCTGCCGCTGGTGTAGCGGTCGGCCAGCGTGCCGCTCCACCCCGCGACCGGCAGCGCGCCGGCGATGAAGTGCAGCTGCGCCGCCGCGGGCGGGCCGGTCGCGCCGGCGACCAGGCGCAGCACGCCGACCAGCGCGGCCGGGCTGACCCGGTCGTAGGACGAGAGCCCGCTGCCGTCCTTCATCCCGCCGCCGACCTGCACGCCGAAGCGCGCCAGCACCGTGCGGATCGCCGCGGTCGCCCCGTTGAACGACGCGCGGACGTGCTCGGCGACCGCAACCTGGCGCGCCAGGATCTCGGCGATGATGTTGTCCGACTCCTGCAGCATCTCGGTGATCAGCTCGGACAGCGGCGCCGACTCGACGCGGGCCGAGCACCTTCGCCTTCGCCGGTGCCTTGCCGTGCGAGATCGGCAGGTTCGGCTTGCCCGAGCAGGGCGGCGAACTCGTTCGCCGCGTCGATGTCGGGCTGCACGCCGCTGCGCGCCTGCGCGGTCGGCGAGGGGCGGGCGCCGTCGGCGCAGAACGCCGTGATCGGGGCGCCGTAGCTGGTCCCCATGTCGCTCGGGATCCCACTGCGGCGAGATGGACGGACCGGCGAACCGCGAGTCGTCGACCTCGATCCGGCGCACGGTGACACCGGACTTCTGCACCGCGGCGACGAGATCGCTCATCCGGGCCGCGCCCGGGTAGAGCGGCGCCGTGCCCTTCGGCGCTGCGGACAGCGTCGGATCGCCACCGCCGACGATCACGATCGTGCCGTGGCCGCCGTCGACGACCGTGGTCGGGAACCGGTAGCTGGGCGGGTGCACGCCGAGGATTGCCGCCGCCGTGAGCAGCTTGCCGGTCGAGGCCGGCGCCGCCGGCGTGTCGCCGAAGCTGTCGTAGAGCACGGCGCCGCTCTGCGCGTCGACGATGCGTGCGAGCAGCCGCTGGCCGAAACCCGGCTCGCGTGAGCGCACGTGCGCAGCGCCCTGGTGCACGCCGGCCGCGGTGGCCGGCCGTGCCCGGCCGATGCCTTCGGCCCGGGCGACGGCGCAGCTGTCGCCGCCGGCAGCGCGTGACGGCACCGGCGGGCTGGACGGGCCGGCTGCCACCGTCACCGTCGGTGTCGTGCCGCGCGAGCCGGGTCAGCCAGTACGCGGCGAAGAACACGGTGACCACGACGCAGCGCGAAGACCACCAGAGCGCGGGCACGTCCCACGATGCGTCAGACTAGGTGGCGTCACCATGCCCGGAGGGGAGCACCACCGTGGACTTCGACGTCCTCATCGAGATTCCGCGCGGCAGCCGGAACAAGTACGAGGTCGATCACGAGTCCGGACGGATGCGCCTCGACCGCACGCTGTTCACCTCGACCCAGTACCCGGCCGACTACGGCTACATCGACGACACCCTCGGCGACGACGGCGATCCGCTCGACGCGCTCGTGCTGCTGCACGGCGATCCGCTGTTCCCCGGCGTGCTGGTGAAGTGCCGCGCGATCGGCATGTTCAAGATGACCGACGAGGCCGGCGGCGACGACAAGGTGCTCGCGGTGCCGGTGACCGATCCGCGCCTGGAGCACCTGCGCGACATCCACCACGTCCCCGAGTTCGACCGGCTCGAGATCCAGCACTTCTTCGAGGTCTACAAGGAACTCGAGCCGGGCAAGTCGGTCGAGGGTGCGTCGTGGGTCGGCCGGGCCGAGGCCGAGGCCGAGATCACCCGGTCGCGGCAACGGCTGCTCGACGCCGGCGGCTACCTGCCCGGACACATCGACCACTGACCTGCGCGCTCAGACGGGGACGGCGTCGATCCGCACCGGGTGGTAGGCGAGGTAGAAGTTCGGCCGCGGGTTGTGGCAGGTCAGCCCGTCGGCGGCGACGGTGTCGACCCGCACGGTCACGTCCAGCTCGCCGTGCGGCCCGCCAGCCGGACGTGCGCCTGCGCCGTCGACGACCGGCGACGCACTCGACACCCGCAGAGCGTCGCGGCGGCGCAGCGCGAGGTGCTCGTAGGCGAAGGCGAGCGCCGCCTGCGCGGTGGGCGCGCAGCCCGATCCGGCCGCGCAGCAACGCACCGACCACCTCGCCGGCCTCGGTCGCGGCGACGAACTCGGCCGCGGCGAACGGCAGCACCCGGCCGTACAGCAGCCCGCTCGGCAGCACCAGCACGTTGGCCGCGAACCGCTCGCCGCCGACATGGCTGCACTCCCACACCCGTCCGGGGCGTTGCTGCTCGAGCGCGGCCGCGACCGGACGGCCGCGCAGCGCGCAGCAGGCGTCGTGCTTGCTGTGCGCGCACACCAGGTAGAGCGGCGCGTCGTCCGGCTCGCCGGCCGATCCGTCCAGCGGCAGCGTCGAGCAGCTCGACGTCGGCGTCGAAGGAGCCCCACCGCAGCGACGTCGACCCGTCGCGGCTGTCGGCCAGCGCCCAGCGCCGTCGCGTCCCGCGCGGCGTGCGGCCCGGCCGGCGGATGGCCAGCACCCGCACGCCGGCCGCCGACGCGCGTTGCTCCAGCGCCAGCGCGACCGACCGGTCGAACCGCGACTCGCGCAATCCGCCGCGTCCCCACGGGCCGGGCTGTTCGACCAGCAGCACGCGGGCGGCGGGAAAGGCCGTGCCCAGCAGCGGATCGCCGCGCAGCTGCGCACGCAGCGCGCACCGTTGTGCCGACTCGCGCGGCTGCGGGCGGTGCGGCGCGGACGTCACCGTCAGCCTGTCAGAGCGGTCGGCCGGACCAGCAGGCCTTCGCGCAGCAGCCGCCGCGCGACCGTCAGCTGCTCGTCGGCGTCGAGGCCGGGCAGCTCGGCGGGCGTGAACACCTCGCCGGACAGCGCCGTCTTCAGCGCCGGCGCCGCCGCCAGCGGCAGGGTCAGGGTGCGGTCGATCGTCGCGCACCTCGACGCGGTCGGCGTCCTCGCTGACCCGGTAGCGCAGCGCGCCGCGCATCCGCAGCGCGGTGTCCGGGCGCAGCGCGTCGGCAGCAGCGAGCTGGGCGAGCGGTGCGAGCGGCTCGGGCCGGGTCTGCGCCGCAAGCCGGTCGGCGACGCCGCGCGCGATGCGCTCCACCGGCACGCGGTCGAGGTAGGCGCGCAGGGCGTCGACGGTCGCCGCGAGTTCGCGGCGCGAGCACCGCCCGGGTCGCCGAGGTCGACGCCCACCGGCAGCGAGGCGCGCAGCGCGGCGTCCTGCTGCGCCGCGTCGAGAACCTGCCGGACGAGCTCGTAGCGGGTGATCGGGTGGATGCCGACGGTGAGGTGGATCGAGGTCTCGCCGAGCGCCTCGGCGGCGTGGATCGTGCCGCGCGGCAGGTACAGCGCGTCGCCGGGCTCGAGCACGCAGTCGATCACCGGCTCGCCCTCGGCCTGCGCGGCGACCTCGGCGCGCGACTTCTCCCAGTTCTGGTTGTCCAGCGGGTCGGTGACGACCGGCGCGTGGATGCGCCAGTGCTTGCGCCCGGACACCTGCAGGACGAACACGTCGTGCACGTCGTAGTGCGGCGCGAAGCCGCGGTTCTGCGGCGGGGTGATGTAGGCGTTGATCTGCACCGGGTGGCCGAGCTCGTCGGCCAGTTGCGAGCCGAAGCTCGACCAGCGGCGGCCAGGTGCGGTGCAGCCCCTGCAGCACGAGGGTGGCGCCGTCGGCGAGCTGGGCGAGCACCCGGTCGTCGGCGGCCTGGTCGGCGATGCCCGCGCCGGCGCCGCCGCCGCGGGTGAACTCCTTCGCGGCCAGGACGGTGCCGTCCTTGGCCATCCGCAGGAACGGCGTGCGCAGCCCGCGCCGCGAGACCAGCTCGTCGACCGCTGCGGTGTCGAGCAGGTCGTCGAACGTGCGGCCGAGTTCGGCGGCGCGGGTCAGCAGCGGCTTCGCGCCCCAGTACGGGCGCGAAGCTCGGCAGACGTGCGAGCGGTGCAGCGCGTCAGCGCTGCACCGCTCGTCAGAGTCGTGCGAACTCACTCAGGCGCCGCCGTCAGCACCGCCGTCGCCGCCGCCGCTGGCGTGGCCGTCGGCGCTGCCCGCGTCGGCTGCACCGTCAGCACCGCCGTCGCCGCCCGGCGAGTCGGCGTGACCGTCGGCGCTCGCGTCGGCGCCGCCGTCAGCGCCGCTGTCCTTGTCGGCCTCGGCGTCGGCGCCGCCGTCGGCACCGCCGTCGGCGTCGAAGGTGCCGCCGGTGATGTCGTCGTCGTCCATGCTCACTCCTTCGTACCCGCGGCCGCCGTGGCCGCGACAGTTGACTCGCCTACCCCGGCTCCGAGAGCCGGTAACTGCGGATCATGCTCGCTCGGCGAGGTGCAGCGCGACGACCCCTCCGGTCAGGTTGCGGTAGCGCACTTCGCTCCAGCCGCAGGACGCGATCGTGCGGGCCAGCTCGTCCTGCGCCGGCCAGGCGCGGATCGACTCGGCCAGGTAGACTGTAGGCCTCGGCGTTGGACGAGACGCGGCGCGCGATCCACGGCAGCGCGCGCATCAGGTAGTTGAGGTAGACGCACGCGGAACGGCGCGAACGTCGGCCGGCTGAACTCGCACACGACGAGCCGGCCGCCCGGACGCACGACGCGGGCCAGCTCGCGCAGCGCCAGTCGGCACGTCGGCGACGTTGCGCAGGCCGAACGCGATCGTCGCCGCGTCGAACGCGCCGTCGGCGAAGGGCAGGTGCATGCCGTCGCCGGCGACGAACGGCACGCGCGCGGCGGCCGCGCACTGCCTTGCCGGCGCGCAGCATGCCGAGCGAGAAGTCGCAGCCGACGGCGTACGGCGCCGGAGCGCTGCAGCTCGGCGGTCGAGACCCCGGTGCCGGCGGCGAGATCGAGCACGCGCTGGCCGGGCTGCAGCTCCAGGCACTGCCGGGTGCGCTTGCGCCAGCGCCGGTCGAGGCCGCCGGACAGCACCGTGTTGGTGAGGTCGTAGCGGCGGGCGACGCCGTCGAACATCGCCGCGACGTCGTGCGGCTGCTTGTCCAGCGTCGCCTTCACGCCGTCCATTCTGCCTGCATCGTGTCCCGCCGCGCGGCCGGGTGAGGTGCCGTCGCCGGTTCGGCGAGCCGGACGGCACCGGCGATCACCGCGGCCAGGCACAGCCCGTAGCCGATCAGGTGGCCGGCGCTCGAGCGGCACGTGCTCGCGCAGCAGCAACGCGCCGATCAGCACGGCCGGTGAACGGATCGGCGGCCAGGTTGGCGGGCAGCGTCGCGCCGAGCGCGCCGACCTGGAAGGACACCTGGGTCAGCACGATCCCGCCCAGGCCGAGCAGGGCGATGCCGATCAGCGGCACCAGGCCGCGGCGCGGTGCGCAACAGCCGTGCCAGCCGTCGCTCGGAGAACTGCGGTCGACGCGGCATCGACCATCACGCCGAGCGTGCCGAAGTACGCGCCGGCGACCGCGCCGTAGGTCGCGCCGCGCACGACCGCGTTGCGGCCGGTCACGGCGAGGCAGGCGATCACGCCGGCGGCCAGCACGATCAGCACGGTGATGCGCGATGTAGCGCGAGTCGCGGCACATGGCCGGTCGCCGGCGTGCCGATCAGGACGAGGAACACGCCCGAGCCCGCCGATGATGCCGAGCTGCCGAGGTAGTCGACCGGCCGCGGCGGCGGGCCGCCCATCAGCCAGCCGACGACGAGCGCCACCGGCAGCATCAGCACGACGAGCGGCTGGATCACCACCACCGAGCCGGCCGACAGCGCGGCTATCTGCGAGCAGGAAGCCGACGAAGTCGCCGCCGATCGCCAGCAGCCAGCGCGGGTTGCGCAGCAGCGCTAGCAGGCCGCTTGGCGTTCGGTCTCGCCGTGCTGCGTGCGCCTCGCTCGTGCTGGAAGACGATGGACGTGCCGTAGACCAGCGCCGACGCGATACCCAGCGGGACTGCGACGGCGAGCGACACGGCCAGAGGGTAACCGCGCCGGACCGGTGTCTAGCCGCGTTACCGCACCGAGACTGTGCGAGGCTCGAGCGCCTGCGATGTCCACAACGATGACCGTTGCGGCGGCCCACGCGACCAGCAGCACCGACATCAGCACCGAGCCGATCACGACTCGGTCGGGCAGCTTGCCGATCCAGTCGCCGGCGGTGTCGCGATCGAGGTCGTAGGCGAACGAACTGACACACAACGCCTGTTCGGGCTGCCGGGTATCGGCCAGGATGACGCCGTTGTCGTAGGGCAGGCCGTGCAGGATCAGCTCGTTGCGCGCCGCCGTTGAGCTCGTAGGTGATCTTCGTCTGGTGCCCGGCCCGCTGTACCACTTGCGCTCGACCTGCCAGCCGTGCGCCTGCGCCATCCGGACGTTCTGGTAGGTCGTCGCCGCTGTAGTACGTGCCGACGCTGACCGGCGTCGGCATCGACGACGTTGGCGACCGCGCCCCACTTGAGCAGGGCGAGCTGCAGCCGATCGCGGCGGATCCGCAGGATCACGATCACGAGGAAGCCGACGGCGCTCGGCCACCGCGCCCGCCAGCGGGATGCCGATCCAGAGCGCGATCGGCGTCACGCTGATCATCAGGACGGCGAACCAGCGTCCACCAGCTCCACGGCATGACCAGCACCTTGAACTGCCAGGGCACCTTGCGTGGCGGCGGCGCGAGCGGCGGTCCGTCGGCCGGCGCGCCGTAGTTCCGCTTGCCGAGGTGCACGCCGGAAAAGGTGCCGTCGCCGCCGATGTTGACGTTCATCCCGGCGGTCGCGTGCTTGATCTGGTCGAAGATGTCCTGGACCTGCGCGTTCTCGACCGGTGCACCCGTCTTCGGGACGCTGATCGTGCGTGCGGGTGGCGGCTGACGCGGCGGCGTCGATCCTGCACCGGCAGCCCGGCCGCGGCCTGCGCGGCGGCGAGCTGCGTCTGCAGATCGTCGATCTTGGCCTGGTCGAGCTCGTGCTGCAGTCGCGCCACCCGCTGCTCGCGGGGTCTCGGTCACGCGACTCCTCTGGCGTCGCTCGCAAGCGTCGCTCAGCCCGCTGGTTATACCCCCGCGACCGGCAGCAGGGTGAGCGCCGTGGAGCTGAAGTGCGAGTGCACCCGGTCGTCGACCGGGTCGTTGGCCGGGTCGTCGTGGCACGACGAGGTGGTTGTAGAGGGTGTCGCGCTGGGCCGGGATGCGCCCGGCGCCGCGGATGAGCTCGATCAGCTCCGTCCGGTTGCTGCGGTGCTTCGCCCCTGCCGAGGAGACGACGTTCTCTTCGAGCATGACCGAGCCGAGGTCGTCGGCGCCGTAGTGCAGGGTGAGCTGGCCGATGTCCTTGCCCGTCGTCAGCCACGATCCCTGCAGGTGATTGACGTTGTCGAAGAACAGCCGGGCCACCGCGATCATCCGCAGGTACTCGAGGCTGGTCGCCTGCGTGCGTCCCTTGAGGTGGTTGTTCTCGGGCTGGTAGGTCCACGGGATGAAGCTGCGGAAGCCGCCGGTGCGGTCCTGCACGTCGCGGATCATGCGCAGGTGCTCGATGCGCTCGGCGTTCGTCTCGCCCGTCCCCATCATGAAAGTTGCGGTCGACTCGAGCCCGAGCCCGTGGGCGGTCGCCATGACGTCGAGCCAGACCTCGCCCTTCTCCTTCAGCGGCGCGATCGCCGTCCGCGGCCGGTCGACGAGGATCTCGGCACCGGCGCCGGCGAACGAGTCGAGGCCGGCGTCCTTGAGGCGGGCGATGACCGCTGCGAAGTCGAGGTCGCTCGTCCGCGCGATGTGCACGACTTCGGACGCGCCGAGCGAATGCAGCACCAGCTGCGGATAGCTCGACTTGATCGCGCGGAACGTCTGCTCGTACCACTCGATGCCGAGCTCGGGTGAGTGGCCGCCCTGCAGCATGATCTGCGTTGCCCCGAGTTCGACCGCCTCGCCGCACCGGCGCAGCAGCTCGTCCAGGCTGTGCGTCCAGCCCTCAGCGTGGTTTGGCGCGCGGTAGAACGCGCAGAACTTGCAGGCGGTCACGCACACGTTGGTGTAGTTGATGTTGCGGTCGATGATGTACGTCGCGATGTTGTCCGGGTACCGGCGGCGACGAACGGCGTCGGCGGCTTGCCCCAGCGCGTGCAACGGGGCGCGCGTGTAGAGCTGCAGCGCTTCATCGGGCGTGATCCGCCCGCCGTCGGCAGCACGGTCGAGCACGGGTCCCAGGGCAGCTGCCGTCACCCGGTCAGACTACTTCGACCGCCCGAAGCGGCTGTGGGCGTCCTGCCCGGTGGCCGCGCGGTACTTCGCGAACCCGGTGTAGGTGTGGTTGCCCCAGCCGAACTCGGCGCTCCTCGGGCTGCCGCCGATCGCCTCGAAGTGGTTGTGGTCGCTGCGGTTGTGCGAGCTGTCCGACCGGGGGACCGTCCCGTACACGACGTGGTCGGTGTCGGTCGCGATGATCGTGTTGTGCACGAAGGTGTTGTGGTGCGCGTGGTACTGCACGAGAAACTCCGGCGAACCGTCGTCGAGCCGGTTGTTGCCACGCAGCACGTTGTACTTGAACACGTTGTCGTGCGACGTTCCGGTCTGCACGTTGCCGCAGCCGCGCGCGCCGTCGCAGTAGCCGCCGGTGCTCACGCCGGTGTACAAGCTGCCGGTGACATGGTTGCGAACCACGACGACGTGGTCGGCACTGCCGCGCGCGTTCTCGGCGGCGACCTCGATGCCGATGTCGCTGTCGGCAACGCGGTTCGACTGCACGGTGATATGGGCGCCACCGTCGATGTAGATGCCGTCGGCGCAATTGCACCAACCGCCGCCCTCCCAGTAGGCAGGATTGCCGCGCGAACGGATGCGCGCGATCACGTTGTTCGCGATGACGCCGTTGCGGGCGCGATTGAGCTGCGTGTACCGGTACTTGCCGGACAGGGTCGGCTCGAACCCGATCGCGTCGATACCGATGTTGTCGTTGTCGTGGATGTTGTTGCCGACGATGCGCCAGTGGTTGACGTTGCCGTTCACGACGACCGATCTCGCTCGCGCCGAGGTGCAGGTTGTCGACGGTGTTGCCGCGGATCACGAGCTTTCTGATGCCGGCTGCGGGTCGTCGCCGTATGCGGCGATGCCGTGCGCGTTGATGTCGAAGCTGCCGAGCGTGTTGTTGTCGTTGCCGAGGTCGTGCACGTGGTTGCCGATGATGTGGATCGCACTGTCGTGCCCGTGCACGTAGATGCCGATCGGCACGACGTTCTTGTGGGTGGTGCGGTAGCCGGTGACGTCAAGGCCGTCGATGGTGATGTTGCTGCTGTTGACGATGGTGATCAGGCCCGAGTCACCGTTCGGGGGCGTCAGCCGCCGGCCGTCCAGCTCGGCATGCTGGCCGCGGTAGGGCCGGAGCGTGATGCCGTGCGCGCCGCGGAAGGTGACCCGCTGCGCGTAGCTGCCACCGCGCAGTTCGATCGTGCCGCCGTTCGCAATTTTGTGCACGGCCTGGCTTGCTGGATGCGTCACCGTGCCGTGCGGGGTAAGGACGATCGTGGCGCGGCGGCCGCGGCCGGCGATGCCGCGGCCACGACGAGGCGGCGCGAGCGCGAGCACGCGTGGCGGCGATGCCGCGGCGAGCACGCGCCTCATTTGATGCCCGTGGTGGCGATCGAGCTGACGAAGAAGCGCTGCCCCGCTACGAAGAGGAGCCAGTACAGGGAGTTGGCTCATCACGGTTCCTGCCATCAGTAGGGGCCAGTTGGTGAAATGCGCGCTCTGGTAGTTCTGCAACCCGAGTTGCACGGTGAATCGGTCGGGGGACGAGATGACGACGAGCGGCCAGAGGAAGTCGTTCCAGACCGACAAGAAGGTCAGGACGGCGACGGTGCTCAGCGGCGGACCCATCAGCGGCAGCAGGATACCGACCGGAGGATCCGCAACCGGCCGGCCCCGTCGATGATCGCTGCCTCTTCGAGTTCGATGGGAAGGCTCAGGAAGAACTGCCGCAACAGGTAGATGCCGAATGGGGTCACGAGGTTCGGCACGATCAGCGCGGGCAGCGTGTCGACCAGACCGAGGTCCTTCATGATGATCAACGTCGGGATCATGACGACCTGGAACGGCACCATCAGCGTGGCGAGCACGCCGAAGAACACGATGCGGTTGCCCGGGAAGCGCAACCGCGCGAACGCGTAGCCGGCGAGGCTGCACAGCACGAGATTGCTCAACACGCAGGTGACCGACACGATCGCGCTGTTGCCGAGCCAGCGGGCGAACGGCGACTGGGTCCACGCCGCTGCGTAGTTCGACCAGTGCAGTGCTGGCCGGCAGTCCCGGCGGAAAGCGCCGCGTGTCAGCGAGCGAGGACAGGCTGGTGACGATCATCCACATCAGCGGGATCGCCATCACCAGGGCTACCGGGATGAGCACGAGATGCCACCCGGACGGCCGACGCCAGCGCGCGCCGCCCTGCGTTCGCCGCGGTCATCGTTGCTCACCGCTTGCAGCCGAATCGCGCGTGAAGCGCAGCTGCACGAACGTGATCACCGCGATGACCACGAACAGACCGCCGCGATCGCCGCCGCGTAGCCGGCGTGGAAGAACTGGAAGGCCTGCACGTACAGGTAGTACACGACCACCGTCGTCGCGTGCAGCGGGCCGCCCTTCGTGGTCACGAACACCTCGTCGAAGAGCTGCAGCGAGTTGATCGTCAGCCATACCAGCAGAAAGCCGGTCACCGGGCGCAACAGCGGCACCTGGATCCGCCAGAACGCGCCGGTCTGCGAGCAGCCGTCGATCAAGCGCCGCGTCGATCAGGTCACGCGGGGTGCCTTGCAGGCCGGCGAGGAAGATCAGCGCGCCGAAGCCGACCCAGCCCCACACGGTCATAGCCACGACGGCATACAACGCCTGGTGCGGATCGGAGAAGAACCGCAAGCGCGGCAGGCCGAGCTTCGTGGACACGGCGTTGAACAGGCCGTAGTCGGGATCCATCAGCCAGGTGAAGATGACCCCGGTGGCAACGTCGACGTCACCACCGGGATGAACACCGCGAGCCGGTAGACGGTGATGCCGCGGATGCGGCGATTCAATGCTGCGGCGGCGAGCAGCGACAGCACCAGCGTGATCGGCACGAACAGCACGGTGTAGATCAACGAGTTGCTTGACCGATTCCCGAAACGTCGGATCGTGCAGGAGCTGCCGGTAGTTGCTCGAGCCCCGCCCACGTCGCGGGTGTCTGCAGGTCGTTGTGCTGGAAGGACAGCACGAACGCCCACACCACCGGCACCAGCCCGAACAGTCCGATCAGCACCACGCTCGGCGTGATCATCGCCCAGCCGGTGAGCGCGTCCGCCCGGCGGCCCGGATGCCGGCGTTTGCGGGGCGCGCGCGGTGCGGCGCCGGCCCGGGCAGGATCGTGCGGCGGGTCGCCCGTGGACGCGTCGCAGCCTCGACCTGTCCGTCCGGCACGGCCGAACTCACGAACCAGCGAGCGCCGAAGCGACCGCCGCGCTGCCGGCCTTCAGCGCGTCAGCAGGTTGCGCCGAGCCGAGCAGGACCGACTGCACCATCTGTCCGATCGCCGACGAAACCTGCGCGTAGGACGCGATGTTCGGACGAACGTGCTTGACGTTGTTCAGATTGTTCGACGAAGACCTTCTCGGCCGGGTACTTCTTCAGGAATGTCTTGTACGCCGGGCAGCGTCGTCTCGGACTTGCCGCAGCGGCAGGTCGCCGGTCGCCACCGCGAACTGGATGTGCACCTTGGCCGAGGTGAGCCAGTTGACGAACTTGAGCGCGGTATCGGTGCGGCCCGACGAGTGGTCGAACAGCATGTACAGGTCGGGTCCGGAGATCGTCTCGTGGTCGCCGTTGTAGCCGGGCAGGTAGGTGACGCCGTAGTCGACGTCGGAGTTGATGGTCGACAGGTCCCACGGGCCGGTCCACAGCATCGCGATCTTGCCGCTGTTGAACAGGTTGCCGTAGTTGTCGTTGCCGGTGTCGAGATAGACCGACTTGTCGGTAACCGCCATGTCGTGCAGTTGCTGCAGCGCGGCGAGCCCGGCTGCGGAGTCGAACGCCGGCTTCGTGTTGTCCGGGGTGAGCAGCTCGCCGCCGGCCTGCCACAGCATCGCGAGGAACCGCCAGACGGTGTCCTCGCTGCCGTCGTTGACGTAGGCCCAGCCGTAGGTGTGCGTGCTCGGGTTGGTCAGCTTCTTGGCCGCGGTGCGGAAGTCCTGCCACGTCCAGGAGTTCGTCGGCGGCGCGACGCCCGCCTGCTGGAACAGCTTCTTGTTGTAGACGAGGCTGAGGTTGTCGACCAGCGCGGGATGCCGACGACCTTGCCGTTGACCGTCGCGGCCTCGCCGCTCGGACGGGTAGAAGTCGCTCCAGTCGACGCCGGCGCTCTTCACCTTGTCGGTGAGGTCGACGAGCTTGGGTTGCTTGCGCGAGTTGGGCGGCCGACGAGCCGTACTCGTAGGCGACGTCTGGATAGTTGCCGGCCGTGAAGCCGGCGACCGTCTTCTGCAGCGCGTTGTCGTTGCCGCTGTTGAAGACGAGGTTGACCTTGGTCCTTCGGGTGCAGCTTGTTCCACTCGGCGGCCTGGGCGGTGATCTCCTTCGCCTCAGCGTCGGTGTAGCCGTGCGAGACCGTGATCGGTCGTGCCGCCGCTGCTGCCGCCGCCGCCCCCGCTGCACATGCCGCAGCGAGCCCGGTGACGAGCGCGGCGGCAGCCAGGGTCGCGGCGAAGCGGCGGCTCCGCACTCTGATCGGTACCGACGTCATCAGTACTCCTCCGTCGATCGGGGCGGGGCTAATCGCGCAGATTCGATCGTCAAGTGTGCTCAGCTTTGCACGGCCTTTCGAACCGGGTCAAGGCATCAGCCCGCCGTTTTCCGACGGCATCCCGTTCCGATACCGGCCTGTTATCTGCGGCCGACTGACAGGCATCGTCGTGCTCGAAATGAACAAGCCCGTGCGCGTATCGTGCACGCATGCGCCAGGAAGACCGCCTCGGGTTGATCCTGCAGCGGCTCAACGAGCACGGATCGGTCGGGGTCACCGGCCTGGCCGCCGAGCTCGGCGTCTCGGAAGCCTCGGTGCGGCGCGACCTGCACCTGCTCGAGGAGCAGAAGCTGCTGACCCGCACGCACGGCGGCGCGGTGGCCTCGGGCGTCCTGTACGAGCTGCCGATGCGCTACCGCGGCGGCCAGCGCTACGACGCCAAGCGGGCGATCGCCGCTGCAGGCGATCAGCCTCGTTCCCGCCGACGTGGCTTCGGTCGGCCTCAACGGCGGCTCGACGACGACCGAGGTGGGGCGCGCGCTGGCGTCTCGTCCCGGCCTGCGCGTCGTCACCAACGCACTGAACATCGCATCGGAACTCGCCGTGCGCGTCGAACATCGAGCTGGTCGTGTGCGGGGGCAGCGCGCGCGCCGAGTCGTACGAGCTGGTCGGTCCGCTCGCCGAGCTCACCCTGTCGAACATCAATCTGGACGTCGCGATCATCGGTGTCGACGGAGTGAGCCCCACCGCCGGCTTCACCACGCACCACGAGGTGGAGGCGCACACCAATCGCGCGCTGCTCGCAGCGGCGGGACGCGTCATCGTCGTGGCCGATTCGAGCAAGCTCGGCAAGCGCGGCTTCGCGAAGATCGCCGACATCGCGGCCGCGTCCGACATCGTCACCGACGCGCACGCATCCCCGCGAGACGTCGCCGAACTCGAGCGACTCGGGCCGACAGTGCACACCGTCGCCAGGTGGTGCCGTTAGCTGCCGCGAAGGCCTCGGGCAGCAGCTCGCGATGCGCGTCGACCATCGCGTCGGCCAGGTCGAAGATGTCGCCGACGCGCAGGCTGGCCGCCGTGTTCGGGTCGACGAGCATCGCGTGCCTGATGTGGTCGGGCTCTCCTCGAGCGCCGCCCGCACCGTCAGCTCCACGACGGAGAGGAAGGCACGGTTCAGCGCGGCGCACTGCGGCGGCAACGCGCCGACCGCTGTCGGGTGCGCGCCGCTGCGTCGACACGGGCCGGGACCTCGACCCCCGCGCCGGCAGGCAGATTGTCGATCAGGCCGTGGTTGGCGACGTTCGCCTGGATCGTGCGCGGCGTGCCGGTCACCATGCTGTGGATGACCTGCGGCGCGTATTCCGCGGCCTCCTCCTCCGGCTCGGTGTACTGGCCGGCGGCGACCTGCGGGATCAGGCTCTCGATGTCGGCGAGGTTGTCGGCGCTGATCTGCAGATAGTCGCCGACCGGGATGCGCAGCCGTTCGATCTCCGCCTCGTCGTGCAGGTACCACGCGACGTACTCGGACGAGTGCTCGCTGGTCTCGGTCGGGTAGAAGCCGAGCCGTCGGTACATGTCGACACGCACCCGACGGACGCAGTTCGGGATCCGCAGCGATCCGCTCGTCCAGCATCGGGTAGAGGCCTGCGCCGTCCCGCTCCCAGCGCAGCACCCAGGCCTGATGGTTGACGCCGGCGCTGTGGAACGTGACCTCGTCCAACGGCACGCCGATGAGCTCGCACAGGTCGTGAACGGTCCAGTAGACCGAGTGACACAACCCCAGCACGCGAAGGGCGGGATGCTTACTGGCGAGGTACTGCACGTTCATCGCCATCGGGTTGGTGTAGTTGAGCAGCCACGCGTCGGGGCACACCGCCTGCATGTCGGTCGCAAGCGCGTCGAGGAACGGGAAGGTGCGCAGGCCGCGGAAGATGCCGCCTACGCCGAGGGTGTCGGCGATGGTCTGCCGCAGGCCGAACCGGGCCGGGATCTCGAAGTCGGTCACGGTCGCCTTGTGGCCGCCGATGTTGACCATGTTGATGACGAAGTCGGCGCCGGTGAGCGCGGCGCGACGGTCGGCGGCGGCACGTACCGACGCCGGCCGGCCGTGGCGCTCGATCGCGATCCGCGCCAGCCCTTCGGCGAGCTCGAGCCGCTGCGGATCGATGTCGTGCATGACGAGGTCGAGCGGCCCGAGATCGGCGTAGTTGAGCAGGTCGCGCAGCAGCTGGCGGGTGAAGACCGCCGAGCCGGCGCCGACAAAGCACACCGTGGTCACCGCACGAGAATGGCAGGCGCACGGCAACCGAGCAATACCGAGCACCATCGGTGATTGGTTCTGGACAGATTGCGCGTCCGTCCCGGAAGATGGACGGTATGGCAGCCAGCGTCGACGACAGCCACGTCAGCCGCGAGATCCGCATGCAGCCCGCCGCCTGGGCGGCGGCAGTCGACCTGCTCGCCGAGGCCGGCGACGGGTTGCCCCAGCCGGGCGAGCGCGTCGCGGTGCTCGGCTGCGGCACGTCCTGGTTCGTGGCCGGTGCCTACGCAGCGCTGCGGGAAAACCTCGGCCTAGGCGAGACCGACGCGTTCGCGGCGAGCCAGTTCCCGGCCAGCCGCAAGTACGACCGGGTGCTCGCGATATCGCGTTCCGGGACGACCACCGAGGTGGTGCGGGCGATCGAGGCCGGCAACGCGCCGGTCGTCGCGATCACCGGCGTGCGCGATTGCCCGATCGTGGCTGCCGCGACCGATGCCGTCGTGCTCGACTTCGCCGACGAGCAGTCGGTGGTGCAGACGGTGTTCGCGACCACCGCGCTGATGCTGCTGCGCGCGTCGCTCGGCGAATCGCTGGATGCTGCGCGGTCGCAGGTCGAGGCGATCCTGGCCGACACCGATGCGTCGAGCGGACCGCACGCGTTGCCGGCCGGCGTCGAGTCGGCGGGTCAGTTCAGCTTCCTCGGCCAGGGTTGGGCCTACGGCATCGCGCAGGAAGCGGCGCTCAAGATGCGCGAGGCCGCACAGCTGTGGACCGAGGCGTACCCGCAGATGGAGTACCGGCACGGGCCGATCGCCATTGCCGAACCCGGCCGGGCCGTGTGGGTCTTCGGCGATGCCGTGCCGGGGCTGCGCGACAACATCGTGGCCACCGGCGCGCTGCTGGTCGACGACGATCTCGACCCGGTCGCCGATCTCGTCCGCGTGCAACTGCTCGCCGTGCGCCGCGCCCTGCAACTAGGTCTCGATCCCGATCAGCCGCGCCACCTGACCCGCTCCGTCGTCCTCGCCACCTGACTCGGGTCCGCCTCGCTGTCTGAGCCAGTCTGGATACAGAGTCTTGGCCCCTGTGCAGGGAGACACGCCGACAAAAGCCCTGCAGCGGGGCCAAGAGTCAGCCGGTGGCGATCGAGTGCAGCGTGCCGCGCAACTCGGCGAGGACGTCACCCGCCGTTGGCGGTCCGTGCGTTGCCGCGCGTTGACCGGCCACGCCATGGACGTACGCCGCGACCGCAGCAGCGAGCGGCGCGCCCAACCCAGCCGCGAGCAACGACCCGAGCAGCCCGCTGAGCACGTCGCCACTGCCGGCGGTCGCGAGCCACGGCGTGCCGGTCGGGTTGATGAACGCCGAACCGTCCGGCGCAGCGACGACCGTCCCATTGCCCTTCAGGAGCACGACAGCACCAGCCGAGGCAGCCGCTCGGCGCGCAGCACCCAAGCGATCCGCACCGACGTCGCCGAACAGCCGGGCGAACTCGCGATCGTGCGGCGTGAGCACGGTCGCCGCCGAGCGAGAGCGCACAAGGTCGAGGTCGTCAGCCAGCAGGGTCAGCCCGTCGGCATCGACGATCACCGGGACGTCGGTCGACAGCACATCGCGCAGCAGCGCACCGGCCGAGGAATCCGTCCCCATCCCCGGCCCGACCACCCACGACTGCACTCGCAGCTGCGAGGGCCGCGCCGACTGCACCACCACCTCGGGATACCGCGCGCGGATCGCATCCGGCGCCGACCCCGCGTAACGCACCATCCCCGACCCGCCGTGCAGCGCCGATCCGGTCGACAGCACACCCGCACCGCCGTACTCCGACGAGCCGGAAACAACGCCGACAACGCCGCGGGTGTACTTGTCGTCGGACGCGTCGGGTTCGGGCAGGACGGCCCGCACGTCGGCGGCCTCGAGGACATGCGTGGTGGCCGGGTCGGGCGAGAGTCCGATGTCGACCAGCCGCACCTCGCCGGCCTGCGCCGCACCCGCGCCCACGACCAGCCCGGCCTTCAGCACGCCGAAGGTGACGGTGACGTCGGCGCGCACCGCTGACTCGCCCACCTCGCCGGTGTCCGCATCCACCCCGCTGGGCAGGTCGACCGCCACCGTCCGGTAGTCCGATGCGGCGTCGGCCAGCTCGATCGCGTCGCCGCGCAGCCCACCCCGTCCACCGATCCCCAACATCCCGTCGACGACGAGATCGGCGCCGACAAGGTCAGGGGCGGCCGAAGACACCCGCCCACCGGCCGCCTGCAACGCAGCGAGCCCACCCGCGTGCGCGCGCGACGGATCGAGCAGCAGCGCCGTCACCCGAGCGCCACGCCGCGCCAACCGAGCGCCCGCATACAGCGCGTCACCACCGTTGTTGCCGCCGCCGACCAGCAACGTGACCCGCGCGCCGTACACCGTGCCGAGCAAAGCCGCACAGTGCACCGACAGCGCGTGCGCGGCGCGCTGCATCAACGCGCCCTCGGGCAGGCGCGCCATCAACGCCTCTTCGAATCTGCGGACGTCGGCCACCGGGTACACGCCATGCATGAGTGAGCTCCTCAGCCGGACTCTGCGATCACCGTCGCCGAAGCGATACCCCCGTCGTGCGAGAGTGACACGTGCCAGCGGGTCACTCCGAGCGACGCGGCGCGCTCGGCAACCGTTCCGGCCACCGACAGGAACGGAGCGCCGACGTCGTCGGTCAGCACCTCGGCATCAGTCCAGTGCATCCCACCGCCGGCGCCGAGCGCCTTCGCCAGCGCTTCCTTTGCGGCGAACCGGGCCGCTAACGACTCGGGCGTGCGCGGCTCGCCGTGCAGGGTCACCAGTTCTGCGTCGGTGAACAGCCGCGCGGCCATCGACGGCGTGCGAGCGAGAGACTCCGCGAAGCGGGCAACGGGCACGACGTCGATCCCGACGCCGACGATCATGGCTTCGCGGCAGCGGTCGGTGTGCCGGTCTCCGGCGCGTAGTCGGAGAGGTGGCCGGGAAACGCCGACACCTTCGGGTTCAGATACGCCGCCGCGTTGTTCACCGCGGTGGCCACCTCGCCGAAGCCGGTCGCGATGAGCTTGACCTTGCCGTCGTAGTCGACGATGTCGCCCGCGGCGTAAATGCCGGGGACGGTCGTCCGTCCCATCGAATCCACCACGATCTGGCGCTTGCGGATCTCGATGCCCCACTCCATCAGCGGGCCGAGGTTCGCGGTGAAGCCGAGCGCGGCCACCAATCTCGAGCAGCTGATCGTGTGGATGACCCCGGCAACGTCGATGTCGACCTCGGTGATGTTCGGGTCGCCGCGCACCGCGGCGATCTGCGCGTCGGTCAGCATGTTCACCGACGACGCCTTGAGCAGCTCGACCGAATGCGGGTGCGCGCGGAACTCCGCCCGCCGGTGCACGATCGTCACCGCCTTCGCCAGTGGCTCGAGCATCAGCGCCCAGTCCAGCGCCGAGTCGCCGCCGCCGACCACTACGACGTCCTCGCCGACGTACTTCGTCGGATCAGGGACGAAGTGCGCCAGGCCGCGGCCCAGATAGTCGCTGCCGGCCGGTAGCGGCCGGGGCGAGAACGTCCCGATCCCACCGGTGATCACGATTGCGCGGCACTCAATGCGCAGCCCGACCGACGTCGTTACCGCGAAGCTGCCCTCGCCGCGCTCGAGTTCGACCGCCTGGTGCCCGAGCAGGTACTGCGGATCGTGCGGAGCGGCCTGCTCGACCAGTTGCTCTACGAGATCGCGGCCCTTGATCGCGGGGAAGCCGGCGACGTCGAAGATCGCCTTCTCGGGGTACATCGCGGTGATCTGGCCGCCCGGTTCGGGGAGCGAGTCGAGGACGGCGGTCGACAGCGTCCGCACGCCCGCGTAGTAGGCGCCGAACAGCCCGACCGGCCCGGCACCGACGATCAGCAGATCTACCGACGTGGATGTAGCCGCAGTCACGATCGACCTCGCTGCGCTCCGGTCGATCGGCCAGCTCGATGCTCATGGTTCGCTCGCAAAGCTCGCTCACGTTCCGGAGCCTATGCCACGACGACTATTCGACCGTGACGGACTTGGCCAGGTTGCGCGGCTTGTCGATGTCGTTGCCGCGGGCGAGCGCGATCTCGGCGGAGAGCACCTGCAGCGGGATCGTTGTCACGAACGGGGCGAGCAGGGTGGGCACCGCAGGCACCGTGATCACGTGATCGGCGTTGCGGGCGGCGGCCTCGTCGCCCTCCTCGGCGATGACGATCGTGAGCGCGCCCCGAGCCCGGACCTCGGCGATGTTGCTGAGCATCTTCTGATGCAGGACGGGACGCCCCGTCGGCGACGGCATCACGATAACGACGGGCAGGCCGTCCTCGATCAACGCGATCGGCCCGTGCTTGAGCTCGCCGGCCGCGAATCCTTCGGCGTGCATGTACGCGAGTTCCTTGAGCTTGAGCGCGCCCTCGAGCGCGACCGGGTAACCCACGTGGCGGCCGAGGAAGAGCACCGCCTTGGCCTGCGCGATCTCGCGGCCGAGCGCCCGGACCTCGTCGACGCTCTCCAGCACACGGGCGATCTGCTCAGGGATCGCGGCCAGGTTGGCGAACTCGCGGGCCACCTCGTCGCCGTACTTCGTGCCGCGTGCCTGCGCGAGCGCCAACCCGACGAGTTCGACCGCAGCCACCTGCGCGACGAACGTCTTGGTCGCGGCGACCCCGATCTCAGGGCCGGCGTGGGTGTAGAGCACGGCGTCGGACTCGCGCGGGATCTGCGCGCCGTTGGTGTTGCAGATCGCGAGCACCCGCGCCCGCTGCGTGCGCGCGTAGCGCACCGCCTCGAGGGTGTCGGCGGTTTCGCCGGACTGGCTGATCGCGACGACGAGCGTCTGCCGGTCGAGCACCGGATCGCGGTAGCGGAACTCCGATGCCAGCTCGACCTCGACAGGCACCCGCGTCCAGTGCTCGATGGCCTGCTTGCCGATCAGGCCGGCGTGGTAGGCCGTGCCGCACGCGACGATGAACACCTTCTCGATCTCGCGCAGCTCCTGCTGATCCACCCGCTGCTCGTCGAGCATGATCTGCCCGTCGATCAGGTGACCGCGCAGCGTGTTCGCGACTGCGTCGGGCTGCTCCTGGATCTCCTTGAGCATGAAGTACTCGTAGCCGCCCTTTTCGGCGGCGGCCAGATCCCAGGTGATCGTGAAGTGCTTGCCGTCGACCACGGCGCCGGCGAAATCAGTGATGACGTAGCCGCTACGGGTGATCTCGACGACCTGGTCCTGCCCGAGCTCGACAGCTTCGCGGGTGAATTCGATGAATGCGGCGACGTCGCTGCCGAGGAACATCTCGTCGTCGCCGACGCCGACGACCAGCGGCGAGTTGCGCCGCGCAGCAACCACGGTGTCCGGGTGCTCGGCGTCGACGACGACCAGCGTGAACGCGCCCACCAGCCGACGGCACGTTTCGCGCACCGCGTCGGCCAGCGTGCCGCCGTGCTCGCCGAGATGGGCTGCGATCAGGTGCGCAACGCTCTCGGTGTCGGTCTCGCTGATGAATTCGACGCCGGTGCGCTCGAGCTCGGCGCGCAGCTCGGCGAAGTTCTCGATGATCCCGTTATGGACGACAGCGATCCGCCCGGACGAGTCGGTGTGCGGATGGGCGTTGACGTCGTTGGGCGCACCGTGGGTGGCCCAGCGGGTGTGCCCCATGCCGGTGCTGCCGGTGAGCTGCTGCGCAGCCAGTTCCTTGTCGAGGTTCTCGATCCGGCCGGCCTTCTTGACCACTTGGACGGCACCGTCACCGACGATCGCCACCCCGGCCGAGTCGTAGCCGCGGTACTCCAGCCGACGCAGCCCCTCGACGACGACGTCGAGGGCGGGTCGGGAGCCGACGTAGCCGACGATGCCGCACACGAGTTCAGGCTACCGGTTCGAGCCTGCTGAACTCGTTGTTGCCGAGCCGCTCGACGAGCCGGATGGCGTCGGTGTCGGCGTGGGAGTCGGTGTCGGAGTCGGTGTCGCGCTGGTGGGAGTCGCGGTGTGCGTCGGTGTCACCGTCTTGGTCACCGGCGTGCCGGTGACCGTGGTTGTCGGCGTCTTCGTGACGACGACGGGCGTGATCGTCACGGTCGGCACGGGCGCGGGGTGGTTGTCGCCCGAGGACGGACGTTCCCGAGCCCTGCTTGTTGTGCAGCACGTCGGTAAGCGGGCGGCCGGCCACGAGTTCGACCCCGGTGACCACGACAAGCACGCCGGCGAACACGCCGACGCAGGCGGCCGCCATGACGGTCCACGCCGGCCTGCGCGCACGTCGCGGAGCGGTCTCGCTCGCAGCAGGCGCGGGTCGCGGCGCGAGGCGGCCGGCTGCGGGGACCACGGTGCGCACCCGCGCACTGGTTCGCTGGATGGAGTGGCTGTACACCGCATTGCCTACGACAGTGAGCACGCTGGCGACGGCGGCGCCGATGACGGTGCCGGCCACGCCGAGATAGGACGCTGCGACGGTCGCGGTGATCGCGGCCAACGCGCTGGCGATGACTTGGGTAGGGGACAGCTGGATTCGGGGACGTGCGGTTTCTTCGCTCATAACTGCGGTCGAGTCTCCTGAATCGCGCTGAGGCGTTCCAGCGCGACTGACCGCGCTCACAGCCTCGCGAGGCGTGACCAATACGGTGGAGCTGTGGAAGCCGATCGCCATGCGTGGGAGCAGCCGGGCGCGTATGAGGTCGCCCCGGGCGTGCACCGGATCCCGCTGCCGCTGCCCGGCGATGCGCTCAAGGCCGTGAATACCTACGCAATCTCCGACGGGGACGGCGTGGTGATGATCGATGGCGGCTGGGCGATGGCCGACGCCACGGCGACGCTCGAGCGCGGCCTCGCCGAGATCGGCTTCCGGCTCGCCGACGTGCGCGAGTTCCTCGTCACACACATGCATCGAGACCACTACACCCAGGCAATCGCTGTGCGCCGGATCACCGGAGCGGTGGTCGGCCTCGGTGAGGGCGAGAAGGCATCGCTGGACGCGGTGCGCGAAGTGGCCGTGCATCCTGACGTCGCCAGCCTGCACCGCGCGGGTGCCTTCGAGCTGTCGAAGCTGCTCGCCAGCTGGGACGAGCAGCGTGACCTCGATGACTGGGAGTACCCCGACCGCTGGCTCGCCGACGGGCTCGACATCGCGCTGCAGACACGCACCCTGCGAGTGATCGCCACACCCGGGCACACCGTCGGGCACGTGGTCTTCCATGACCCCGGCGCAGCGGCACTGTTCGCCGGCGATCACGTGTTGCCCCACATCACGCCGTCGATCGGTGTCGAACTCGTCCGTCCGGAATCACCCCTGCGCGACTACCTCACCTCACTGCGGCTCGTGCTCGCCATGCCGGACGCGCGGCTGCTGCCCGCGCACGGCCCGGTCACCGAGTCGACGCACGCGCGGGTCGATCGAGTTGCTCGTTCATCACGAGCAGCGCCTGACCGCGACCGCCGATGCGGTGGCCCGCGGAGCCGACACCGGGTTCGCGGTGGCCGG
Organism: uncultured Actinomycetota bacterium; assembly: GCA_963794885.1. Lineage (GTDB taxonomy): Bacteria > Actinomycetota > Actinomycetes > Mycobacteriales > Jatrophihabitantaceae > RYN-133. The sequence goes on along the minus strand of CAWCFH010000001.1, from coordinate 146,268 downwards.
GGTCCTCGGCTGGACGCGCCGGCTACGCCGCTTCGACGAGCTCGACATGTTCAACCAGATGCTGGCGATCCACGAGACGGTGGCCCATCTCGAGGTGCTGGTCGAACGGGGCTGGCTCACTCGGACGGTCGAGGACGGCGTCGCGCACTACGCGCGCGCCTGAGCGGATCAGACTCCGGCGACCACAGCGGCGACGCGTTTGGCGATGGCGTCGGCCTGCGGCTGCGAACCTGCTTCGACCATCACGCGGACCAGCTGCTCGGTGCCGGAGGGGCGCAGCAGGATGCGCCCACTGTCGCCGAGTTCCTTCGAAGCGCTGTCGACGGCAGCGGCCACCGACGGTGACGCGGCGACCGCGACGCGATCGGACACCGCGACGTTGACCAGGGTCTGCGGCAGGCGCTGCACGACGCCGGCGAGCTGGGCCAAGCTCGACCCGGTTGCGGCCATGCGCGCCATCACATGCAACGCGGTCAGCAAGCCGTCGCCGGTTGTCGCAGAGTCGGTGAACACGACGTGCCCGCTCTGCTCACCGCCGAGGTTGAGGCCCTTCGAGCGCAACGCTTCGAGCACGTAACGGTCACCGACTGCGGTAGTGACCACGTCGATACCCGCGGTACGCATCGCGTGATGGAACCCGAGATTGCTCATCACGGTGGCAACGACGGTGTTCTCGCGCAGCGTGCCGGCGTCGCGCATGCGCGATCGCGCACAGCGCCAGGATCTGGTCGCCGTCAACGATCTGCCCGGACGCGTCAACACCGAGGCACCGATCTGCGTCGCCGTCGTGCGCGATGCCCAGATCCGCGCCGTGCGCCCTGACGGCGGCGACCAAGCCTTCGAGATGGGTCGACCCGACGCCGTCGTTGATGTTCAGTCCGTCGGGAGCCGCCGCGATGCAGGTGACCCGCGCGCCGGCCCGGCGGTAAAGGTCGGGGGCGGCTGCCGCGGCCGCGCCGTGCGCGCAGTCGACCACGACGTGCAGCCCGTCGAGCGGCTGCGGCACGGCTCGGAGCAGGTGGTCGAGGTAGCGCTGCAGCGCGTCGTCGGCATCGTGCACGCGTCCGATGGCGGCACCGATGGGACGGGTGTCCGGTTCGGTCGCAGCCGCGAGTTCGATCTCGTCCTCGATGTCGTCGGGCAGCTTGTTCCCGCCGCGCGCGAACAGCTTGATGCCGTTGTCCGGCATCGGGTTGTGCGACGCGGACAGCACGACACCGAGATCGGCACCGTAGGACTCGGTCAGGAACGCGACCGCAGGCGTGGGCAGGACGCCGACCCGGAGCACGTCGGCGCCGGCCGAAGCAAGCCCGGCCGCCACCGCCCCCTCGAGCATCTCCCCGCTGGCGCGCGGGTCACGCCCCAAGACCGCGAGGGGACGGTGCGAGGCGTCGTGGGCGACGAGCACCCGCGCAGCGGCGCTTGCCACCGCGAGCGCCAACTCGGGTGTCAGGTCGCCGTTGGCAAGCCCGCGGACTCCATCTGTGCCGAAGAGCTGACCCACTGGCTGAATGTGCGCGTCGGCGGTTAGCGCTTCGAGTACTGCGGGGCCTTGCGGGCCTTCTTGAGCCCGTACTTCTTGCGCTCCTTGACCCGCGGGTCGCGGGTGAGGAAGCCGGCCTTCTTCAGCGCCGGCCGGTCGTCGGGCTCGATCGCGATGAGCACGCGGGCGATGCCCAGGCGCAGCGCGCCGGCCTGGCCGGTGATGCCGCCGCCGGCCAGCGAGGCGATGACGTCGTACTGGCCGTCCTTCTCGAGGGTCACGAACGGCTCGCGGATGAGCTGCTGGTGCACCTTGTTCGGGAAGTAGTTCTCGAGGGTGCGGCCGTTGAGCTTGAACTCGCCGGTGCCGGGAACGAGGCGGACGCGGACGACGGCCTCCTTGCGGCGGCCGACGATGGGCGCGGTGGGAGCGGGAGTAGTCACTGGCTGACCTGCTTGATCTCGAACGGCTGGGGCTTCTGGGCGGCGTGCGGGTGCTCGGGACCCGCGTAGACCTTCAGCTTCTTCAGCTGGGCCCGGCCGAGGGTGTTCTTGGGGAGCATGCCGCGGACGGCGAGCTCGATGACGCGTTCCGGATGGCGCTCGAGCAGCTCGCCGACCGTGCGCTTGGAAAGCCCGCCCGGGTAACCGGAGTGGCGGTAGCGAAACTCTTCGCGCTTGGCACCGGAGATGGCAACCTTCTCAGCGTTGACGATGACGACGAAGTCGCCGGTGTCGACGTGCGGCGCGAACTGCGGCTTGTGCTTGCCCCGCAGCAGCGTGGCGGCCTGGCTGGCCAGGCGGCCGAGAACGATGTCGTTCGCGTCGATGACGTGCCAGCGGCGCTCGATCTCGCCGGGCTTGGGGGTGTACGTGCCCACTGATGTACTTCCTGTTCGGTCTTCACGCTGCGGATGCGGCGCCCCCACGGTCGCTGGGTGAACCCAGGACCCCGAGGCATGGCCGATCGTGCGAACCTCTCGCACGCCAACCGGTGAGTCTACCGGCCACCACGACAGTGGTCCAAATCGCCGAAACCGATCGCGTTCCGGCTCGTTGGACCCGATAGAGACGACCGAGAGCCGCGGCCGGCGGCGCTGGATTGACTCGGGATCAACACTGGATGAAGCGAGGGCATGGGCAAGCATGGCAGGCATCGCGTGAGGCCCCGCCCATCTCCGGTTCCGAAACGGAGTAAACGTCTCAAAAGCCGCATCTCAGCCGCTGCGCCGTTCACCTTCGTCCTCATCGGGATCCTGCTGGCAACCGCGGCCGGAGTCGTCTACGTGGTCTCACCGAACTGGGGCAAGCACAACGCCCAGGCCGCTCCCCGCAACGTGGGCACCGTACCGACCCTGCACGGAAAGCTCGTCGACTACGTCTCGCCGCACATGATCGACATTCCGAAGCTCAACGCGAAGGCGCCGATCGTGAAGGTCGGCACCCAGAACCGCGAACTCGACATCCCGCTCAACCCGAAGATCGTCGGCTGGTGGGACGGCGGGGCGCGGCCCGGCGACCGCAGGGGCACCGCCATCCTGGCCGGCCACATCAACTACTCGGGCGTCACCGGCGTGCTCTCGCGGATCGGCACGCTGAACCCCGGTGACGCCGTCTTCGTCACGGGCATGCACAAGAACAAGAAGGTGCGGCTCAAGTTCACCATCACCGGGGTGCGCACGTACCGCAAGACCACGTTGCCGTACCAGCAGATCTTCGACCAGAAGACTGCGGGACGGCTGGCCATCGTCACCTGCGGCGGCCCGTTCGACGCGAGCACCGGCAACTACGAAGACAACATCGTCGCCTTCGCCGTTCCGGCCGGCGGGCCTACCCGGTGATCCCACCGACCGGGTAGACGTAGACGGTCCGGTGACCCGGCGTGCCGCCGATGCGAACCTTGCGCAGTGCGGTGTTGTTGGTCATCGACTGCTCGGTGAGCACCGAGTTGGGGTTGGCCTGCACCGAGATGTAGTAGATGCCGTTCTTGAGGCCGTTCAGGCTGAACGACTGGCCGGCACGGAACTGCGAGTAGGTGTCGCCCGAGCCGGACGCGAGCACCTCGCTCACGGCGACCGAGGACAGATCACCGCACGACGTCGTCAGGTCGGTGTTGTCGGGGTTCCAGTTCGCACCGGGAACGGTGTAGTCGATCGCGTCGGTGTTGGCGAGGCAGAACGCTTCCTTCTTGCTGCGTACGACACCGTGCATGTTCGAGTCGAGCAGGCGGTAGCGGGCGAAGTCCTCGAAGTGCCAATGGTGGTGGGTCTTGCGTGGATCCCAGATCATCTGCCCGGCGGGTACGTAGCCGGTCTGATTGCCGGCGGAGTCGTAGAAGTACTGGTAGGCATCCATCACGCCGCGCTTGCCACTGCGGAATCCCTGCACGACCAACGGGCTGTCCCCGCCGTTCCACACCGTCGCTGAGAACTGCAGGTAGTTCCCGCTCTTGCTGATCCGGATCCCCCACGCCGGCAGGGGCTGCAGGTCGGGTTCGGGGCCCGACGTCGGCGGGCTGCTCAACTCGTCGCGCGGATCGAGCGGGGTCACCGGGTGCTGCTGGCTGCCCTGGTGGCCGTTGGTGCCAGGCCTGCGAACCGGGACCGGGACCGGCCCAGGCCCGCGGCGGATCTTGCGCACCTTGATCGCGACGGTACGAGTCGCGTCGCGGTTGCTGATGCCGAACGCCGCGCGGTACTTCGCGGCGATCGTCACGTTCATCGTGTAGTGCCCCAGCGCCAGCTTCACCGGCCGGTAGCCGAGCACCGGGACCGAGGTGGCCCAGCCGGCGGCGATGCCCTGCACCGATCCCCTGGTGAAGATGTTGGACGGGCAGTCCCACGGGTAGGCCGAGTGCGGCGCGCCGTCGGGTTCCACGCGCTGCGAGTCGCCGGCCAGGCACACGGTCGACTGCCGGCTCAGCACGACATCGCCGTGACTGTCCTGGACGGTGATGTCGAAGAATCGGCTCAGCCCGGAGAAATCGTCCATGAAGCCGGCGGGCAGTTGGGTCACGGTCGACCCGCGATGCAACTCGGTAGTGATCGGTTTGTCGTACCTCGTGCGGTGCGACCACAGCTCGAAGTTCTCACCGATCGCCTCGAGGCTGACCGGCACGTAGAAGAAGACTCGCTTGCGGAACGCGTAGACGGTCGCATGCCGCGGCGCGTACAAGAGCAGCGACGACTTGGGTGTGGCTCTGGCCGCTGCCGGTTGCCCGAGCGTCACCAGTCCGGTGGAGAGGACGGCAGCGATCGTGCCGAAGATTGCCAAGCGTCGAGAAGTCATACCGCATTAGACGTCGCAACAGTCCAGATCCGTTGCATTGCCGCACTAGCGTGATCGAGCGACGCGCTCCTCGTCGAAGACGGGGTCGTCCGACTCGTACACCGCACCGTCCGCGCCGAAGATGAGGAACCGGTCCATCGAGCGGGCGAACCAACGGTCATGCGTTACCGCGATGACCGTTCCGTCGTAGGCCTCCAACGCCTCCTCGAGCGCTTCCGCGCTCAGCACGTCGAGGTTGTCGGTGGGCTCGTCGAGCAGCAGCAAGGTGGCACCGGACAGTTCCAGCAGCAGGATCTGCAGCCGCGCCTGCTGCCCGCCGGAGAGCGTGCCGAAGGACTGGTCGCCTTGCTGCTCGAGCCCGTAGCGGCGCAGCGCCGACATGGCCGGTCCGCGACCGAGGCTGGGCCGGTCGTCCGCACCGGTCCAGAGCAGGTCGACGAGCGTGCGGTCGTGCCACTCGGGATGCGCGTGCGTTTGCGCGAACAGGCCAGGGACCACGCGTGCGCCGAGCTTCCACGACCCGTTGTGCGCGACGGGTTCATCGTCAAGCAGGCGCAGGAAATGCGACTTGCCGGCGCCGTTCGAGCCGAGCACACCGACCCGTTCGCCGTAGAAGATCTCGACGTCGAACGGCCGCATCAGTCCGGACAGCTCCAGGCCGGCGCACGTCACTGCGCGCACGCCGGTACGCCCGCCGCGCAGGCGCATCGTCACCTTCTGCTCGACCGGCTTGTCCGGCGGCGGTCCGGTCTGCTCGAACTTGGCCAGCCGGGTCTGCATGGCCCGGTACCGCGACGCCATGTCCGGGCTGATCTTGGCCTGCTGCTGCAACGTGCGGACGAGTTCCTTGAGCCGGGCGTGCTCCTCTTCCCACCGCCGGCGCAGCTCGGCCATCCGCTCGTGCTTTGCCGCGCGCGCCTCGTGATAGGACGCGAAGCCGCCGCCGTGCACCCACGCCGTCCCGCCCTCGAGCGTGACCACCCGGTCGGCGACGTTGGCCAGCAGTTCGCGGTCGTGGCTGACGAACAGCACCGTCTTGGCGCTCTGCCGCAGCCGGTCCTCGAGCCAGCGCTTGCCGGGGACGTCGAGGTAGTTGTCCGGCTCGTCGAGCAGCAGTACCTCGTCGCGTCCGCGCAGCAGCAGTTCCAGGGCGAGGCGCTTCTGCTCGCCGCCGGACAGCGTGGTCAGCTCGCGGTACTTGCACCGGTCATACGGAACGCCCAGCGCGGCGACCGTGACGGTGTCCCAGAGCACCTCGGTGTCGTAGCCGCCGACGTCGCCCCAATGCGAGAGCGCGTGCGCGTAGGCCAGCTGGGCGCGCTCGTCGTCGCGTTCCATCATGGTCAGCTCGCTGCGCTGCAGATCGTCCCAGGCCGCACGGATGTCGCTCGGACCGAGCCGGACGAAGAAATCCTGCACGGTGGTCGTGTCACGCACCGAACCGATGAACTGGCGCATCACCCCGAGGCCGCCCACCCGCGCGATCGTGCCGCGTTGCGGGTCGATATCGCCGGCCACAAGTCGCAGCAGCGTGGTCTTCCCGGCACCGTTCGCGCCGACCAGTGCGGTCTTCGCTCCTTCGCCCACGCGGAAGTTGACGTCATCGAGCAATACCCGGCCGTCGGAGAGGGTGTGACCGATTCCGGCGAGGTCCACGTAGCCCATGGCGAGCAGTGTGCGCGCTACCCGCGCTTGGGCGCACCCCTGTTACCACCACGGTGACGGTGCACAATCAAGGTCATGGCTGTCGACGAACTGGTGGCGGCGCTGCCCGAGGGCGCCGTCCTCACCGATCGGGATGTGATCGAGCGGTACCGGCAGGACTGGGCCCGCGATCCGGACGCCGGGTGGCCGGTCGCCGTGGTGCGGGCGACCTGCACCGAGGACGTCCAGGCGGTGTTGCGCTGGGCTACCGCGCACAACGTCCCTGTCGTCCCGCGTGGGGCGGGTTCGGGGCTGTCCGGCGGCTCGACGGCCGTTGAGGGCGGCGTGGTGCTCTCGCTGGAGAAGATGCGCGACATCCGCATCGATCCCATCTCGCGAGTGGCGATCACCGAGCCGGGACTGCTCAACGTCGAGGTCAAGAAGGCCGCGGCCGAGCACGGGCTGTGGTACCCGCCCGACCCCTCGTCGTTCGAGATGTGCTCGATCGGCGGCAACGCGGCCACCAACGCCGGCGGGCTGTGCTGCGTGAAGTACGGCGTGACCACCGACTACGTGCTCGGCATGCAGGTCGTGCTGGCAGACGGAACGGCGTTGCGGCTCGGCGGTCCGCGGCTCAAGGACGTCGCCGGGCTGTCGCTGACGAAGCTGTTCGTCGGATCGGAAGGGCTGCTCGGCGTGATCACCGAATTGACCCTTCGGCTCGTTCCCGCGCAGCCGCCGGCGTGCACGCTGGTGGCGGTGTTCCCGTCGATCGAGGCGTCGGCCGACGCGGTGCTGGCGATCACGTCGAAACTGCGTCCGTGCATGCTCGAGCTGATGGACCGCACGTCCATCAACGCCGTCGACGACTACACCTCGATGGGGCTCGACCGGTCCGCCGAGGCGATGCTGATCGCGCGCTCCGACGCACCGGGCGCTGCCGCGGCCGAAGAGATCGCGCAGATGGAGCAGGCGTGCCGCGCCAACGGCGCGAGCGAGGTCTTCACCACGTCCGATCCGGATGAGGGCGACGCGTTCGCCGCTGCCCGCAGGGCCGCGTTCCCCGCGCTCGAGAAGCTCGGCTCGCTGCTGCTCGAGGATGTCGGCGTCGCGCTCCCCGCGCTGCCCACGCTCGTTCGTGGCATCGAGAAGATCGCCCTCGCCAATGAGGTGACGATCGCGGTGGTGGCGCATGCCGGTGACGGCAACACCCACCCACTGGTCGTCTACAACGCCGCCGACCCGGACGAGACCAAGCGCGCGTACGTCGCGTTCGGGGCGGTGATGGATCTCGCGCTCGAACTCGGCGGCACCATCACCGGCGAGCACGGGGTCGGCCGGCTGAAGAAGGCGTGGCTGCCGACCTACCTCGGCGAGGACGTGATGGCGCTGACCCGGCGGATCAAGGACGCCCTCGATCCGCAGGGCATTCTCAACCCCGGCGCCGTCCTTTAGCCCTCGAGTCGGCCAGCGCTACCTCGCCGGCGAATCCGACCCGGCATACTCGCGAGCGTGACCGCCACCCTCTTCGTCATCGCTGCCCTGGCTGCGATCGGTGACTGGCTGGCGGTCTGGCAGCGCTTCTTCCGCATCGAGTACCTGCTCAAGCCGCTCACCCTCGTCCTGCTCATCGCAGCGACGGCGAGCGCGGACCTGCCTGAGATCAAGGTCTGGGTGCTGGCGGCGCTGGTGCTCGGGTTGATCGGTGACGTTGCGCTGATGCTCAGCAAGGACGACGCAGGCAGGCTCGACGGCGCGTTCCTGATCGGGCTGGCTGCGTTCCTCGCCGGGCACGTCTGCTACCTCGCCGCCTTCGCCCGCTACGGCCTCGGCGGGTTGCAGATGCTGGCCGGCCTGCTCGTCGTCGTGGGAAGCGCGGCGTTGACGTTGCCGCGCGTGCTCAGCGGCGCGAAGCGGGCGGGTGGTCAGGAGCTGATGGCCGTCGTAGGCACGTACGCGGCGGTACTCGCCGCGATGGCCGTCCTCGCAGTCGGCACGAAGAGCGTGCTGACCGCGGTCGGTGGCCTGCTGTTCCTCGGCTCGGACACCGTGCTGGCGTGGGAGCGGTTCGTGAAGCCGGTCCGCGGCGGCCCGGTCGTCGTCATCGTGAGCTACCACCTCGCCCAGGCCCTCATCGTCCTCGGCCTGATTGCCGGGTCATAGGCTCGCCGGCATGCCGCGCCGTCCACTACGCACCGCGCCCACCGTGGTCATTCCGGGCTGGCAGGGTTCGGGCGAAGGCCACTGGCAGACCTGGCTCGAGGGCGAGCTGCAAGCGGCGGGACGAGAGACCCGGCGGCCGCAGTTCGCCGACCTCGACAATCCCGACCTTGCCGACTGGCTGCGCGGATTGCGGGCGGCGCTGGCCGGCCTGCCCGCCGACGGCTACGACGTAGTCGCGCATTCGCTCGGTGCGGTGCTCTGGCTGCACCACGTCGCCGATCCGGGCGATTCGCCCCGGCCCGCCCGGGTGTTGCTCGTGGCGCCGCCGTCGCCGCACACCACCATCGCCGAGATCGCCGCGTTCTTCCCGGCGCCCGCGGACATCGACGCGGTGCGGCACGGCGCCGACGGCACGGCGCTGGTGGCCGGCGACGACGATCCGTACCTGCCGGAAGGGATCGCCGAGGCCTACGGCCGCCCGCTGAAGATCGCGACCACGGTCATTGCCGGCGGCGGCCACCTGAACCCCGACGCCGGCTACGGCGCCTGGCCGGCCGTGCTCGACTGGTGCAACCGCGAGAACCTCGCGTTCTTCTGAGCCGGGTCAGGCGCCCAGCCGGGCGGGGCGAAGACGTAGCCCATCCGCTCGCGCCACGTACGGGCGCGGCGCACGTCGCGCACGATCGCCGCGTACTCGTAGTACTGCAGCCGGAACGGGTTGAAGCTGTCGATGTTCTTCGTCAGCCCGTACGTCGGGCGGTGCGTCTCGTGCGCATACGTACCGAACAGCCGATCCCAGATGATCAGGATGCCGGCGTAGTTCTTGTCGAGGTAGTCCTTGTCGCTGGCGTGGTGCACGCGGTGGTGCGAGGGCGTGTTGAAGATGAATTCGATCGGCGCGGGCAGCGTGCCGACCCGCTCGGTGTGCACGAAGAACTGGAAGATCAGGTTGACCGAGAACGCCGTGAAGATCAGCCACGGCGGCACGCCGATCAGCGGCAGCGGCACCCAGAAGAGCAGCTCGAACCACGGGTTCCACTTCTGCCGCACGGCAGTGGTCAGGTTGAAGTAGACGCTGTTGTGATGCGCCTGGTGGCCGGCCCACATGAGCCGCACCCGATGAGACGCACGGTGGTAGGAGTACCAGATCAGGTCGACGAGCAGCAGTACGAGCACCCAGGTGTACCAGCGGTGCGCGTCCAGGCGCAGCGGCGTCAGCGCGTACAGCGCCGCATATCCGACGAGCGCGAAGATCCGGGCCGCGCCGGTGACGACCAGCGAGCCGAGACCGGCCAGGATGCTGGTGCGGCTGTCGCGGTACTCGACGCCGCGGTACCGGTCGGGCGCCTGCTCGGCCAGCACGCGCAACGACACGATCTCGAGCGCCATGAAGGCGATGAAGACCGGCAGGGCGTAGGTCAGCGGGTCGTCCAACGCGTTCGGGATGACCACGACCGCCTCCGTCCCCACGAACTGACCCAGCGGTCACTTACCCTAAGGTAAGATCGCCGCCATGTCGAGCGCGACCATCGGGACAAAGGGCGTGCCTCGTCCCGAGCGCGAGAGCCAGATCGTCGCTGTGGCGGTCGAGGAATTCGCGCAACACGGCTACGCCGGCGCCTCGATGGCCGCCGTCGCAGCGCGCGCCGGCATCTCCAAACCGCTCATCTACCAGTACTTCGGGTCCAAGGACGGGTTGTTCCTGGCCTGCCTGCACTCGGTCGCCACCCCGATGCTGGCGCGCCTCGAGGTGGCCTGGGAGCACGAGGACGACTCGGTGCTGTCCCGGGTGGCGACCCTCGGTGCGATCTTCGAATCACTCGAGCCGCAGCGCATCGCCTGGAAGATGCTCTTCGACGACACCATGCCGACCGCCGGGCCGATCGCCGAGGTCGCGTGGAGCTACCGCGGCCGCACGCTGCAGGTGACGGCGAGCGGCTCGCAGCGATTCCTGCGGGCGCGCGGCCTCGACGACGGGTTGGACGTCTCGGCGCTGACCGCGGTGTGGATGGGCCTGGTCGACTCGCTGGTGCAGTGGTGGCTCGACCATCCTGAGGTGACCGCGGCCGAGATGACGCAGCGCTGCCACCGGCTGATGGCCGCAGTCACCGGCTGACCGGCCACGCTAGCGGTGCACGAGAACCGTGGTGTCCTCGTTGCTGTCGAGCAGGATCTGCTGGCCGACTGCCCAGACGACCCCATCCGGAGCGGTGGTCACGGCCCACAGCCGCCCGAAGTCGATCTGCGTCACCGGCCGGTCGACCCAGCCGGCCGGTCGGTGCCGCCCGGCGGACGGACCGGCGAACGGCGGCTGCGAGGCGTTCCCGGCGCCCACCGACCACACGCCGGCCGACCCGGTGGTCACCCCGGCGAGGGTGATCGCGCTCGGCTGGCCGGCGACGCGCCGCCACCGGGTTCCGTTGTAGTGATAGGTGAGCGCCGTCGTGGTGCCGTTGGGCGGCTGCCGGTACGAGCCGACCACCCAGATGTTGCTGGCGCTCGTCGCAGCGATTCCGTAGGTCTCGGAGTACGGGGCGATCGCCTGGCCGATCACCTTCACCAGCGACCACTTCTGGCCGTCCCAGTGCAGCACGTAGCCGCGTTCCGCACTCGACCCGCCCGACCCGCACCAGCCGGTGGCCCACGCCGAGTCGGTGGCCAGCGCCGTGACCGCGGTCAGGTAGGAGTGCCCGGAGCACCCGAGCGGGTTCGGGGCATGGAACGGCTTCCACGTGGTGCCGTCCCAGTGCAGGGTCATCGGCCGCTGGTAGAAGCTGCCCGTGTTGATCCGCGCGCCGACCGCCCAGACGTCGGTGGCCGACGAAGCTGCGGCTGCTTGCAGTTCACTCGAGACCGCGCCCGGGTTCGGGCTGTCGACCATCGTCCAGCTCGTGCCGTCCCAATGCTCGATCAGCGTCACGTCGGGCGAGCCGATGTTGACCGTGGTGCCAACCGCCCAGATGTCGTCCGAGGCAGGAGCGGCCGCGCCGTTGAGGAAGTCGCGGGTGGGCGCGCCCTCGCGATCGGGCGTCGCGACGGTGACGAAGCTGGTTCCGTCGTAGTGCTCGGCCAGGGTCCGGAACTCGGCCGCGCCGCCCACGAAGGTCAGTCGGTACCCGATCGCCCACACGTCGCCGGGCGCCGGAGCCACCACAGCGAGCGCACGCTCGTTCGACCCGGACACATGCTGCGATTGGACGACCGTCCACCCGTGCGGCGAGAAGGCGTCCGCAGCCCGGCCTGGCAGCGCCGACATGAGCAGCACCGTCGGCACCAGCACGGCAATGCGGCAGACAGCAGCTTTGCGACGCGTCACGAAGTCCCCCCCAAGATCCCTCGCCGCAGCTTCCTCCCAGCTGACGCACAGGTCAACGCCTGGCGCGGGTCACCTCGCGGCGGGCAGCCAGTTCGTCATCGGGTGGGTAGCCCACCTCGACCAGGGTGAGGCCGTGCGCCGGCGCCACCGTGACGTCGTTGGAACGGGCGGCCAGCGACAGCAACGCCGCGGGCCATTCGGGTGGTCGCCGCCCGACCCCGACCGCCAGCAACGCACCGACCAGCGACCGCACCATGGAGTGGCAGAACGCATCGGCCTGGATGGTCGCGACGATCTCGCCGCCGTCCGCGCGCCTGACATCGAAACTGTGCACGGTGCGGATCGTGGTGCCGGTGTCGCGGAACTTGCAGAACGCCGCGAAGTCGTGCAGCCCGGGCACCCGCCCGGCAGCATCGGCCATCGCAGCGACGTCCAGCTCGCGGCGGTGATCGAGCACGAACCTGCGGCGCAGCGGGGCCACCCCGGCGGGGTGGTCGCTGATCCGGTACTCGTAGCGCCGCCAGAGCGCGCCGAACCTGGCGTCGAAGTGCGGCGGCGCGACCCGGATCCGACGCACTCGAACGTCGCGGGGCAGCACTCCGGCCAACCGGGTGAGCAGCTTCGGATCCGGAGCTGCCGGCAGGTCGACGTGGGCCACCTGACCGGTGGCGTGCACGCCGGTGTCAGTGCGCCCGGCCACGGTCACGGCAACCGCAGGCACGCGCAGTACGGTCGCGAGCGCGCGTTGCAGCTCGTCCTGGACGGTGCGCCGGCCGGGCTGTGCGGCCCAGCCGGAGAAGTCCGTCCCGTCGTAGGAAACGTCGAGGCGGACCCGCACCAGCGGATCCGCCTCGACCATGACTTGCCCTGTAACTACTTCGACGTGCTTACTTCGACTCGTCGTCCGGCTTCTCGGCCAGCTCGGCGCCGGCCTCGGGCTCGACGCCGGTTTCCTCGGCGACCTCAGCGGCCTTCTCGGCCTCGTCGGTAGTGAGCCCGACCGCGGCCAGGCCACCCTCGTCGGCGCCGCCCTCGATCGCTGCCTCATCGGCGGCGTTCTCGGCCGGTTCTACGCTCGGCTCGTCCTCGGCTGCGGCCGCGACACCGGCCGCGGTGGCCGATTCGGGTGCGGCGTCCTCGGCGATTTCGCGCGTGCGTCCGGTCGGTGCCTTCTTCGGCGCCGACTTCGTGCCACGCGCTCTCTCCGCCTCGGCGACGACCGACTTCAGCTCTTCGACCAGCTCGATGATCGCCATCGGGGCGTTGTCGCCCTTGCGCGGACCGATCTTGACGATGCGGGTGTACCCGCCCGGCCGCTCGGTGAACTTCGGACCGATCTCGGCGAACAGCTTGTGCACCACGTCCTTGTCACGGATGACCGTCATGACCTGACGGCGGGCGTGCAGGTCACCACGCTTGGCGAACGTGATCAGCCGCTCGGCGAGCGGGCGAAGCCGCTTCGCCTTGGCCTCGGTGGTCGTGATGCGGTCGTGCTCGAACAGTGACGTCGCGAGGTTCGCGAGCATCAGCCGCTCGTGCGACGGACTGCCGCCGAGGCGCGGGCCCTTGGTGGGCGTAGGCATGTGATGCCTCCTGGTGTGTCGGGCTGGAACTCAATTACGGGGGCGGGGTCCCCGCCGAGAATTCGAGCGAAGCGAGAATTCTTGGTGGGGTGCTTTACAGCTGCTCGGTTTCGGCGAAGTCGGAGTCGCCGTCGAAATCGTCGTCGCCATATGACTCGATCGATCCGCCGGGCAGCTCGAATCCGGGCGGGCTGTCCTTGAGCGACAGGCCCAGGCCGGCCAGCTTGATCTTGACCTCGTCGATCGACTTCGACCCGAAGTTGCGGATGTCGAGCAGATCGGCCTCGCTGCGCCCGACGAGCTCACCCACGGTGTGGATGCCCTCGCGCTTGAGGCAGTTGTACGAGCGCACCGTCAGGTCGAGATCCTCGATCGGCATCGAGAACGCGGCGATGTCGGCAACCTCGGCCGGCGACGGGCCGACGTCAATGCCTTCGGCCTCGTCGTTGAGCTCACGGAACAGGCCGAACAGCTCGACGAGCGTGTGGCCGGCCGATGCGACAGCGTCGCGCGGCGTGATCGAGCTCTTGGTCTCGACGTCGACCACGAGCCGGTCGAAGTCGGTGCGCTGCTCGACACGGGTCGCCTCGACGCCGTAGGTCACCTTGAGCACCGGCGAGTAGATCGAGTCGACCGGGATCCGGCCGATCTCCTGGCCGGGCTGCTTGTTCTGCACGGCGGTGACGTAGCCGCGACCGCGCTCGACGACCAGCTCGATCTCGAGCCGGCCCTTCTTGTTGATCGTGGCGATCTTCAGATCGGGGTTGTGCACGATGACGCCCGACGGCGGAGCGATGTCGGCCGCGGTGACCTCACCGGGGCCCTGCTTGCGCAGGTACATCACGACCGGCTCGTCACTGTCGGAGCTCACGACGAGCTCCTTCAGGTTCAAGATGATGTCGGTGACGTCTTCCTTGACGCCCTCGACGGTCGTGAACTCGTGCAGCACTCCGTCGATGCGGATGCTGGTGACTGCCGCGCCCGGAATGGACGACAGCAAGGTGCGCCGAAGCGAGTTGCCGAGCGTGTAGCCGAAGCCGGGCTCGAGCGGTTCGATGACGAAGCGCGACCGGTTGTCGGCGATCGGCTCCTCGGACAGGGACGGGCGCTGAGAAATCAGCACAGTGGTGCTCTCCTAATAGTCGTGGGCCACCCGCTATATGACGGCCCGACGGGTACTGCAGCGAGCTGCTACTCCGCTTACTTGGAGTAGAGCTCGACGATCAGTTGCTCCTGGACCGGGATGTCGATCTGGGCCCGGACGGGGAGCGAGTGCACGAGAACCCGCAGCGTGTTCGGCACGACCTGCAACCAGGCCGGCACCGGACGCTCGCCGTAGGTCTCCCGGGCGATGAGGAACGGAGTGGTCTCGAGCGACTTCGGCTTCACGTCGATGATGTCGAACTGCGACACGCGGAAGCTCGGGATGTCGGTCTTCACGCCGTTGACCAGGAAGTGGCCGTGGCTGACCATCTGCCGGGCCTGGCGGCGCGTGCGCGCGATGCCGGCTCGGTAGATGACGTTGTCCAACCGCGACTCGAGGATCTGCAGCAGGCTGTCACCGGTCTTGCCCTGCATGCCGGTGGCCTCGCGGTAGTAGCGGCGGAACTGCTTCTCGAGCACGCCGTAGCTGAACTTGGCCTTCTGCTTCTCCTGCATCTGCAGCAGGTACTCGCTCTGCTTGATGCGGGCACGACCGTGCTGACCCGGCGGGTACGGACGGCGCTCGAAGGAGCTGTCGCCGCCGACCAGGTCGACGTTGAGGCGACGCGAGATGCGCGTTGCCGGTCCGGTATATCTAGCCATTGAAGATCAAACCCTCCGGCGCTTGGGCGGACGGCAGCCGTTGTGCGGCTGGGGGGTGACGTCAGAGATCGTGCCGACCTCGAGCCCGGTCGCCTGCAGCGAACGGATCGCGGTCTCGCGGCCGGAACCCGGACCCTTGACGAAGACATCGACCTTCTTCAGGCCGTGCTCCTGGGCCTTGCGGGCCGCGCTCTCGGCGGCCATCTGCGCCGCGAACGGCGTCGACTTACGCGAACCCTTGAAGCCGACGTGGCCGGCCGAGGCCCAGCTGATCACGTTGCCCATCGGGTCGGTGATCGAGACGATCGTGTTGTTGAACGTGCTCTTGATGTGGGCCTGGCCCACCGCAACGTTCTTCTTCTCCTTGCGGCGGACCTTCTTGGCCCCCGTACGAGGTTTGCGTGCCTGAGCCGGCATTACTTCTTACCTGCCTTCTTCTTACCCGCAATGGTCTTCTTGGGGCCCTTGCGGGTACGAGCGTTGGTCTTGGTGCGCTGACCGTGCACGGGCAGGCCGCGGCGGTGCCGAACGCCCTGGTAGCAACCGATCTCGACCTTGCGGCGGATGTCGGCGGCTACCTCGCGGCGCAGGTCGCCCTCGACGCGGAAATGGGCGTCGATGTAGTCGCGCAGCTTGACCAGGTCGTCATCGGACAGGTCGCGCGCGCGCAGGTCCGGGCTGACGCCCGTGGCCTCGAGAGTTTGCTTGGCGCGGGTACGGCCCACGCCATAGATGTAGGTGAGCGCGATCTCCATGCGCTTTTCGCGCGGGAGGTCGACGCCGGCAAGACGTGCCATCGCGGTTGGTGCTCCGGTTCCCCTTCAAAGAAGGAATCGTGGCGAAGGTGTTTAGCGCACCCGTCCCGTCCGGTTGGACGGGCTCCGGCCTTCGCGCCGGAGGTGCTCCGTCCCGGGAAACCGGGACGGATGGCGTGCGCTTGCTGTTATTGCTCGGTGGTCGTTAGCCCTGACGCTGCTTGTGACGCAGGTTCTCGCAAATGACCATGACCCGACCGTGGCGACGAATGACCTTGCACTTGTCGCAGATCGGCTTGACGCTCGGCTTGACCTTCACGGCCTATGCCCTTTCCTTACGGTGTGGCTGGTGGATCGTCGAAACGACTACTACTTGTACCGGTACACGATGCGTCCGCGGGTGAGGTCGTAGGGCGAAAGCTCCACGACTACCCGATCCTCAGGAAGGATGCGGATGTAGTGCTGCCGCATCTTCCCGCTGATATGGGCGAGCACCTTGTGTCCGTTGCTCAGCTCCACGCGAAACATCGCGTTCGGCAGCGGCTCGACCACGCGGCCTTCGACCTCGATGGCCCCGTCTTTTTTGGCCATAGCCTCCACATTTCGTCATTTCCGACTTCCCGGGGCACGAGTACCGGCCCGGCAACTAACCCAGCGCGTCCGTGAGGGCCCGTATTCCGTTCCCACGGCCAAAGCGGGCATCAGAAAAGGGCGGCGTGCGCCAGCGGTCTACTTTACCTGGCGCGGGTCCCGGACGCCAAAACAGGCAGATATCGTCTGGGCGATGAAGCAGCTGACGCGCCCCCAGGCAGTGCTCTGGCTGCAGAAATGGCGGCATTACCAGCGCGCGCAGCTGCCGTGGAACCGTGCCCTGCTGCACCTCGAACTTGCCCGGCGTGAGGCGTTCGCTCGAGGCGTGATCCACGGCAACGCCCTGCAGATGCTGCGCGAGGGACGCCTCGAGATCGGGCCGCACGCGTTCTTCGAGCCAGGCGTGTGGCTCACCTCCGACACCGGGCGGATCTCGATCGGCGGCGGCAGCTTCCTGAACCTCAACGTCATGGTCGCCGCGGTCGAGCGGATCGAGATCGGCGAGCACTGCATGCTCGCCAACGGCTGCCTGATCACCGACGGCAACCACCGTTTCGACGACCCGGACAAGCCCGTGCCGTGGCAGGGCTTCACCACCAAGGGTCCGACCGTGCTCGGCGACAACGTCTGGCTCGGCGCGAACGTGGTGGTCACCAGCGGGGTGACCATCGGCCGGCGCAGCGTGATCGGCGCGAATTCGGTCGTCACCGAGGACATCGCGCCGTTCTCGATCGCGGCGGGCGCCCCGGCGAAGGTGCTCAAGCAGATCACCTACTGACAGTGGCTGAGAGCTGCACGCCGCGCTTCTCGAGCTCGGCGCGGCCGCCGTCCTCGGCAGTCAGCACCCACGGCGCCGTCGGCGAGGATCGCGACGGTGTGCTCCCAGTGCGCGGCGCGCGAACCGTCGACGGTGCTGACCGTCCAGCCGTCGGCCAGTTCTCGGGTGGCGCGGGAGCCGAGGGTGAGCATCGGCTCGATCGCCACGGCCATGCCGGGCTGCAGCCGGGGGCCCTTGCCGGCCCGCCCGTAGTTGAGGATGTGCGGGTCCATGTGCATCCGCGAGCCGATGCCGTGCCCGCCGTAACCGGCGACGATCCCGAATTGTCCCGACGAGCGCACCGAGGTCTCGACCGCGTGCGAGATGTCGCTGAGCCGCCCGCCGGCGCGAACGGCAGCCAGGCCGTCCCACAGCGAACGCTCGCACGCGGCTGAAGCTCACGCGAGTCCTCGTCGACCTCGCCGACCAGCACGGTGACCGCTGCGTCGCCGTGCCAGCCGTCGACGATCGCGCCGAAGTCCAGGGAGATGATGTCGCCGTCGGCCAGCAACTTCGGACGTGGTCGGGATGCCGTGCACCACCCGGTCGTTGACCGACGCGCAGATCACCGCCGGGATAGGGACCGTTGCCGATGTCGTAGTGGAGGAACGACGAGGTCGCACCCTCGTCCTTGAGCACCTCGCGGGCGATCGAGTCGAGCTCGCCGGTCGACACGCCCGGACGGGCGGCCGCACTCATCTCACGCAGCGCGCGGGCCACCACCAGGCCGGCCTGTCGCATTGTTGCGATCTGGTCGGCCGACTTGATCTCGATGCGGTCGGGTACCCGGTACATGCGGACGCTGGGTCGCTCAGGCGTCGGCGAACGGGGTCAAGGCCGCGATCGCGCGCTCGGTGACATCCTCGACAGTGCCGAGCGCGTCGATCTCGACCAGCTGCTTGCGCTGGCCGTAGAAGTGGATCAGCGGCGAGGTCTGCTCGGTGTAGACCTCGAGCCGGTGCCGGACGGTCTCCGGATGGTCGTCGTCGCGCTGGTACAGCTGGCCACCGCACTTGTCGCAGACGTCGGGGTTCTTCGGCCGGTCGTACTCGATGTGCCAGACGTGCCCGCAGGACTTGCAGGTTCGGCGTCCGGACAAGCGGCGCACGACCTCCTCGTTGTCGACATTCAGGTCGAGCACGACCCCGAGCGAGGTGCCGATGTCGTTGAGGATCCCGTCCAGCTCGTAGGCCTGCGGGACGTTGCGCGGGAACCCGTCGAGCAGGAAGCCGTGCGCGGCGTCCGGCTCGCCGAGCCGATCGCGGACCATCGCGTTGGTCACCTCGTCCGGGACGAGATCGCCGGCGTCCATGTACTTCTTGGCCAGCCGGCCGAGGTCGGTGCCGCTGGAGACGTTGGCGCGGAAGATGTCTCCGGTCGAGATCTTCGGAATCGCCGAAATGCTCGGCGATGAACTCCGCCTGCGTCCCCTTCCCCGCACCTGGCGGACCGACGAGTACGAGTCTCATCTAGCCGAAGGAAGCCTTCGTAGTTGCGCTGCATGAGCTGGCTCTCGATCTGCTTCACCGTGTCGAGGCCGACACCAACCATGATCAGCACTGCGGTACCGCCGAACGGGAAGTTCTGGTTGTTGCCGCTGGTGATCGAGAAGAAGAAGTTCGGCAGGATCGCGATGATGCCCAGGTAGAGCGAGCCGGGCAGGGTGATCCGCGACAGCACGAACTGCAGGTACTCGGCCGTCGGCCGGCCAGGCCGGATACCCGGGATGAACCCGCCGTACTTCTTCATGTCGTCGGCGCGCTCGACCGGGTCGAAGGTGATGCCGACGTAGAAGTACGTGAAGAAGATGATCAGCGCGAAGTAGACCGAGATGTACACGCTCGACTGCTGGTCGAGCAGGTAGTTGTTCACCCAGCGCGCGAAGCCCGAGTTGGAGTTGTTGCTGGTCAGCTGGCTGATCAGCTGCGGGATGTAGAGCAGCGACGAGGCGAAGATGACCGGGATGACACCGGCCTGGTTCACCTTCAACGGCAGGTAGGTGGACGTGCCGCCGTACTGCCGTGCGGCCGATCATCCGCTTGGCGTACTGCACCGGGATGCGGCGCTGCGCCTGTTCGACGAAGACCACCGCGACGATGATCGCCAACCCGAGCAGGCAGATCAGGGTGAAGATGAACGCGCCGCTGTTGTCGAGGATCGTCTTGCCCTCGGACGGGATGCGCGCCGCGATCGAGGTGAACATCAGCACGCTCATGCCGTTGCCCACGCCGCGGTCGGTGATCAGCTCACCGAGCCACATGATGACCGCGGTGCCGGCCACCATGCAGATGACCATCGTCGAGAGCGTGAAGATGTCGTTCTTGTAGAGGATCGTGTTGGCGTCACAGCTCGGGAACAGCTGGCCGGACCGCGCGAGCGCGATGAATCCGGTCGACTGCAGGATGGCCAGGCCGATGGTGAGGTAGCGGCTGTACTGGGTCAGCTTCTGCTGCCCGGACTGGCCTTCCTTCTTCAGCTGCTCGAAGCGCGGGATGACCACGACCAGCAGCTGGATGATGATGCTCGCCGTGATGTACGGCATGATGCCCAGCGCGAACGCCGAGAGCTTGAGCAGCGCGCCGCCGGAGAACAGGTTGATCAGCGAGTAGATGTTCGCGTTGTTGCCCTGGCTGGCGGTCTTGATGCAGTCGTTGATGCCCTTGGTGTTCGTGTTCGGCGTCGGGATCGACGCGCCCAGGCGGTACAGCAACGAGCATCGCGAGGGTGAACAGCAGCTTCTTGCGCAGGTCCGGCGTCCGGAACGCCGATGCGAATGCGCTGAGCACGGATCCTCCTGCTGCGGGGCATCACGACCCCGGGACATATGACGGCAGGTCATCCAGTAAACCTGGACAGACCCGCACAGGCTAACAGTCGGCGGTAAAGCTCTCTCGACGCGATCGGCGGGGTCAGAATAGGCACGCGTTCGGGACGCTGCCCACCCTGAGCCCCGCCGTTACGACGATCGTCAGATTTCGGTAACCGATCCGCCGGCTGCCTCGATCTTCTCGCGGGCGGTGCTGCTGAACTTGTTGGCGGTGAGCTGGAGGCTTGACCCCGTTCAGGTCGCCGTCGCCGAGCACCTTGACCAGCTCGCCCTTGCGGACCGCGCCGGCGCGCGACCAGATCGGCGATTCCGACGGCTCCGCCGTCCGGGAACAGCTCGGCGACCCGGGACAGGTTCACGACCTGGAACTCGGCCCGGAACCGGTTCCGGAAGCCCTTGAGCTTCGGCAGCCGCATGTGCAGCGGCAGCTGGCCACCCTCGAACGAGGCCGGAACCTGGTAGCGGGCGCCGGTGCCCTTGGTGCCGCGACCGGCCGTCTTGCCCTTGGAACCCTCACCGCGACCCACGCGGGTCTTCTTGGTGTGCGAGCCGGCAGCCGGACGAAGGTGGTGCACCTTCAACGGGCTGTGCGACTTCGCCATTGGTGCGTGCGACTTTGCCATGTCAGTCGACCTCCTCAACCGTCACCAGGTGCGGGACGGTCGCGACCATCCCGCGGATTTCCGGACGGTCTTCCTTGACGACGACGTCATGCATCCGCTTGAGCCCAAGAGAACGCAGCGTCTCGCGCTGATTGCGTTTGTAGCCGATCCCCGACTTCGTCTGGGTGATCTTGAGCCGTGCCATGACTATTCAGCTCCCCTGCCCGGCACGCGCCCGCAGCATGCCCGCCGGCGCGACGTCCTCCAGCGGCAGGCCGCGACGCGCCGCGACCTCTTCCGGACGGACGAGCTCCTTCAGGGCAGCCACGGTGGCGTGCACGATGTTGATCGGGTTGTCCGAGCCGAGCGACTTCGACAGGATGTCGTGGATTCCGGCGCACTCGAGCACGGCGCGCACCGGGCCGCCGGCGATGACGCCGGTACCGGGGCTGGCCGGCTTGAGCAGCACGACGCCGGCCGCCTTCTCGCCCTGCACCGGGTGCGGGATCGTCAGCTGGATCCGCGGGACCTTGAAGAAGTTCTTCTTGGCCTCCTCGACACCCTTCGCGATCGCGGCCGGCACTTCCTTGGCCTTGCCGTAGCCGACGCCGACCGTGCCGTCACCGTCGCCCACCACGACGAGCGCGGTGAAGCTGAACCGGCGGCCACCCTTGACCACCTTGGCGACGCGGTTGATCGTCACGACCCGCTCGAGATGCGCGCTCTTCTCGGGGGCGTTCTGCCCGCGGCCACCGCCGTCACGGCGGTCGCGGCGCTCTCCGCGCTCGTTGCCGCCGGTGCCGCCGGTGCGGCCTCCGCGTTGTGGTCCGGGCATTAGCTGTTCCCCTCAATTGCGTTGTGTCATTCAGAACTCCAGTCCGGCCGCACGGGCGGCGTCGGCGAACGCCGCGACCCGGCCGGTGTAGGTGTTGCCGCCCCGGTCGAAGACGACCTTGCTCACGCCCGCGGCCTTGGCCGCCTCGGCGAGCTGGGTGCCGGCCTGCTTGGCCTGCTCCTTCTTGTCGCCGTCGCTCAACTTGAAGGTCGAGGACGACGCCAACGTGACGCCCTTGGTGTCGTCGACGATCTGCGCGAACAGATGCCGCGACGAACGGGTCACGACCAGGCGCGGCCGCTCGGTCGAGCCGGCCACCTTCTTGCGCAGCCGGAAGTGACGGCGGGACTTGGCGACCCGGCGGGCAGCCGACACACCGGCCGGACCGACGAGCCTGCTTGGCGATCTTCGAGGCACTCATTACTTCTTCCCGGCCTTTCCGGCCTTACGACGGACGACCTCACCCTGGTAGCGCACGCCCTTGCCCTTGTACGGGTCGGGCTTGCGCAGCTTGCGGATGTTGGCGGCCACCTCGCCGACCTTCTGCTTGTCGATGCCCTCGACGACGAAGCGCGTCGGCGCCTCGACCCGGAACGTGATGCCCTCGGGCGGCGGCCACCGGGACGGGGTGCGAGAACCCGAGCGCGAACTCGAGGTCACTGCCCTTGGCGGTGACGCGGTAACCGGTGCCGACGATCTCGAGGGTCTTCGAGTAGCCGGCGGTCACGCCGGTCACCATGTTGGCGATCAGCGTGCGGGACAACCCGTGCAGCGACTTCGAGATGCGCTCGTCGTCCGGGCGGGTAACGGCGATGGTGCCGTCGTCGGCCTTCGCGACCGTGATCGGTCGGCGCGACAGTGTGCGACAACGTGCCCTTCGGGCCCTTGACCGTCACCACCTGACCGTCGATCGCGATGTCCACGCCGGACGGG
The DNA here is from genome assembly GCA_963794885.1 of uncultured Actinomycetota bacterium. GTDB lineage: Bacteria > Actinomycetota > Actinomycetes > Mycobacteriales > Jatrophihabitantaceae > RYN-133. The sequence goes on along the minus strand of CAWCFH010000001.1, from coordinate 123,626 downwards.
ACCTGGACCGGGAGCTTGCCGATTCGGCTCATGCGTACAACCCCCTACCAGACGTAGGCGAGGACTTCCCCGCCTACTCCACGCTTGGCAGCCTGCTTGTCGGTCAGCAGGCCGGACGATGTCGAGATGATCGCGGTGCCCAGGCCGCCGAGCACGCGCGGCATGCCGGTCGACTTCGCGTACACGCGAAGGCCCGGCTTGGACACCCGGCGCACGCCGGCGATGCTGCGCTCGCGGTTCGGCCCGTACTTCAGGTCCAGCTTGAGCACGCGCCCAGCCTGGCCCTCGGGGGCATCGGCGATCGAGAAGCCGGCGATGTAGCCCTCCTGCTTCAGGATCTCAGCGATGTGACCCTTCAGCTTGGAGTGCGGCATCAGGACCTCGTCGTGGAACGCCGAGTTCGCGTTGCGCAGACGCGTGAGCATGTCTGCGATCGGATCGGTCATTGTCATGCGGATCTTCTTTCTCGACCTGGTTCCCACGAGTGAGCGGGCCTGTGATCGATCGGTGCGACAACAGCGTTTCTGTTGCCAACAGGGCCGGCGCACGGTGTGCGGCCCGGCGATGTAAAAGGCCTTTGTAGTTATCGCAGGGCCGCACACCGGGTGTCGGCCCCAAGCCGCGCTACCAGCTCGACTTCGTCACGCCGGGAAGTTCACCCGCGTGTGCCATCTCGCGCAGGCAGATCCGGCACAGGCCGAACTTGCGGTAGACCGAGTGCGCGCGGCCGCACCGCTGGCAGCGGGTGTATCCGCGCACCGCGAACTTCGGCTTGGCCGCCGCCTTGTTGCGAAGGGCTGTCTTCGCCATTAGCTGTTCTCCTTGAACGGGAAGCCAAGCGCCCGAAGCAGGGCACGTCCCTCGTCGTCGTTCTTCGCGGTCGTGACGACCGTGATGTCCATGCCGCGCGGCCGGTCGATCGAGTCGGGGTCGATCTCGTGGAACATCGACTGCTCGGTCAGGCCGAACGTGTAGTTGCCGTTGCCGTCGAACTGCTGGTCGGACAGGCCGCGGAAGTCACGGATGCGGGGCAGCGCGAGCGAGAGCAGCCGGTCGAGGAACTCCCACATGCGATCGCCGCGCAGCGTTACCTTGGCGCCGATCGGCATGCCCTCACGCAGCTTGAACTGGGCGATCGACTTGCGGGCCTTCTGCACGAGCGGCTTCTGCCCGGTGATCAGGGTCAGATCGCGCACCGCGCCGTCCATCAGCTTGCTGTCCTTGGCCGCCTGGCCGACGCCCATGTTGACCACGATCTTGACCAGACCCGGGATCTGCATGGCGTTGCCGAAGGAGAACTGCTCCTGCAGCGCCGGGGCGATCTCCTCGCGGTAGCGCGCCTTGAGCCGCGGAATCTCGGTCTCCACGGAAGTCATGACAGATCCTTTCCGGAGCGGCGCGACGTACGAACGTTCTTGCCGCTCTCCTCGTCGCGCCGGTAGCCGACGCGCGTGGCCTTGCCGTCACCGTCGATCACCATCACGTTGCTGGCGCTGATCGCGGCTTCGATGGTCTCGATGCCGCCGGCCTTCGCCCCACGCTGGGTCGCGGTGATCCGGTTGTGCTTCTTGACGCGGTTGACGCCCTCGACGACGACCTTGTTCGTCACCGGGTCGGCCGCGATGACCTTGCCCTTGACGCCGCGGTCCTTGCCGGCGATGACGACGACCTCGTCGCCCTTCTTAACCTTCATGACTTAAAGCACCTCGGGTGCGAGAGAGATGATCTTCATGAACCGCTTGTCGCGAAGCTCGCGGCCGACCGGGCCGAAGATGCGCGTACCGCGCGGCTCGCCGTCAGCCTTGATGAGCACAGCCGCGTTCTCGTCGAAGCGGATGTAACTGCCGTCGGGCCGACGGCGCTCCTTGATGGTGCGCACGACGACAGCCTTGACGACGTCGCCCTTCTTGACGCCTGCGCCGGGAAGCGCGTCCTTCACCGTCGCGACGATGATGTCGCCGATGCCCGCGTAGCGACGTCCGGAGCCGCCCATAACGCGGATGCACAAGATCTCCTTGGCACCCGTGTTGTCGGCGACTCTCAGTCGCGACTCCTGCTGAATCACTGCTTACTCCAGACTCGTGGTTCGGCTGTTACTTCGCTCGCTCGAGAACCTCGACGACGCGCCACCGCTTGGTGGCCGAGGTCGGCCGGGTCTCCATGATCAGCACGCGGTCGCCCACGCCGACCTCATTCGTCTCGTCATGCGCCTTGAGCTTGCTGGTGCGGCGCAGCACCTTGCCGTAGAGCGGGTGCTTGACGCGGTCTTCGACAGCGACCACGACGGTCTTCTCCATCTTGTCGCTGACGACCAGGCCCTCGCGGGTCTTGCGGTGCGACGTGCGCGCAGCGGCGTCGGTCGATGTCTCGCTCGATGCCTCTGTCGATTCGGTCATGCCACTTCACCTTCAGTTGGAGCGACGGACAGCCCGAGCTCACGCTCGCGCAGGATCGTGTAGATCCGCGCGATGTCGTGGCGGACCGTGCGCAGTCGCCGGTTGTTGTCCAGCTGCCCGGTAGCCATCTGGAAGCGCAGGTTGAACAGCTCTTCCTTGGCCTCGCGCAGCCGCGTCTCGAGCTCGTCGTCGTGCAGCTCACGCATCTCGTCGGTAGTGGTCGCCATCAGCGGAACCCCCCATTCACCCGTGGCCCCGCGAAGCGCAGATCAGCGTTTACTCTGGTTGCCATTTAGATGTCACCTGCTTCACGCTTGACGATGCGGCACTTCATCGGCAGCTTGTGGATCGCGCGGGTGAGCGCGGTGCGCGCCACCGCCTCGTTCGGGTACGAGAGCTCGAAGAGCACGCGGCCCGGCTTGACGTTGGCGATCCACCATTCCGGCGAACCCTTGCCCGAACCCATGCGGGTCTCGGCGGGCTTCTTGGTCAGCGGACGGTCGGGGTAGACGTTGATCCACACCTTGCCGCCACGCCGGATGTGCCGGTTGATGGCAATACGCGCCGACTCGATCTGCCGGTTCGTCAGGTAAGCCGGCTCCAGTGCCTGGATGCCGTACTCGCCGAAGGCCACCCGCGTGCCGCCCGACGCCATGCCCTTACGGCTTGGGTGGTGCTGCTTGCGGTGCTTGACCCTGCGTGGGATGAGCATGACTCAGCTCTCCGTGTTCTCGGTGGTGCCGTCGGTGGTGCTCTCGGTGGCGGCCTCGGTCGCGGCGGGCGCTTCGGCTGCCGGCTCGACAGCGGCTTCGGCGGCCGGCGCCTCGACCGGCGCTTCCACCGCGGCCGCTACCGGCGCGTCTACAGCAGCTAGCGGCCTCTACAGAAGCCTCAGCGACTGGCGCCTCGACCTCGGCTTCGGCGGCGGGCTCCTCGGCCACGTTGACCTCGGTTGGCGCGTCGGTCGCGATCTCGGCGTCGGCGGCAGCCTCGGTCGTGATCGGCGACTCCTGCAGCTCGGCCTCGACGGCTTCGGGTGCCGTCTCGATCGGGCCTTCGCCGGACGCGGCGCGCCCAGCGTCGGTGCTGACGCCGGTGGTGCCCTGCGACCCGGAACGACGCGGACGGGTGCTCGCCGGGCGGTCACGACGCTGGCGCAGCGCCTCAGCGGCCAGGGCCGCCTCCCGCTCGGCGCGCGAGCCGGTCGGCACCTCGCCCTTGTACAGCCAGACCTTCACACCGATCCGGCCGAAGGTGGTGCGGGCCTCGTAGAAGCCGTAGTCGATGTTGGCGCGCAGCGTGTGCAGCGGCACCCGACCCTCGCGGTAGAACTCCGAGCGCGACATCTCGGCACCGCCGAGGCGACCCGAGCACTGCACGCGGATGCCCTTGACGCCCGGGCTCTTCAGCGCCGACTGCATGCTCTTGCGCATCGCGCGGCGGAAGCTGACGCGGTTCGACAGCTGCTCGGCCACACCCTGCGCCACGAGCTGCGCGTCGCTCTCGGGGTTCTTCACCTCGAGGATGTTGAGCTGCACCTGCTTGCCGGTGAGCTTCTCGAGCTCGCCACGGATGCGATCGGCCTCGGCGCCACGGCGGCCGATGACGATGCCCGGACGCGCGGTGTGGATGTCGACACGCACGCGGTCACGGGTGCGCTCGATCTCGACCTTCGCGATGCCCGCGCGCTCCATGCCCTTGCTCATCAGCCGGCGGATCGCCACGTCTTCCTTGACGTACTCCGCGTACTGCTTGTCGGCGAACCAGCGACTGCGGAAGTCAGTGCTGATGCCGAGACGAAACCCGTGTGGGTTGACTTTCTGGCCCATTAGCGGGCACGTCCCTTCTTCGGAGCGCTCGGAACGTCGATGCTCTCTACCTCGATCGTGATGTGGCTGGTGCGCTTGTTGATCCGGTACGCGCGGCCCTGTGCCCGCGGACGGAATCGCTTGAGCGTCGGTCCCTCATCGACGAAGGCGCGGCTGATGATCAGCGTGTCCGGGTCGAGTGAGAAGTTGTTCTCGGCGTTGGCGATCGCGCTGGCGAGCACCTTCGCAACTGGCTCGCTGGCGGCCTGCGGCGCGAACTTCAGCACCGACAGGGCCTCCTGCGCCCGCATGTCACGGATCAGGTCGATGACGCGACGTGCCTTCATCGGCGTCACGCGGACGTAGGTGGCCCGCGCGATTGCGGTGCGCACAACGTCGTCAGTGTGCTGTGGTGTCGTCATTTCCGTCTCCGTTATCAGCCGCGCCGCGACCGGCGGTCGTCCTTGATGTGACCGCGGAACGTGCGCGTCGGTGCGAACTCGCCGAGCTTGTGGCCGACCATGCCCTCGGTGACGAACACCGGGACATGCTTGCGGCCGTCATGCACGGCGATCGTGTGCCCGAGCATGTCCGGGATGATCGTCGAGCGCCGCGACCAGGTCTTGATCACGTTCTTGCTGCTCTTGTCGTTCTGCGCGTCCACCTTCTTGAGCAGGTGGTCGTCGACGAACGGACCCTTCTTCAAACTGCGTGGCATCTGTCAGGTCCCCTTTAGCGCTTCTTGTTCGTACGACGACGGCGGACGATCATGCGATCGCTGGCCTTGACCCGGCGGGTGCGGCCCTCAGGCTTGCCGTTCGGGTTGACCGGGTGACGGCCACCGGAGGTCTTGCCCTCACCACCGCCGTGCGGGTGATCGACCGGGTTCATGGCCACACCGCGGACGGTCGGGCGCTTGCCCTTCCACCGCATCCGGCCGGCCTTGCCCCAGTTGATGTTCGACTGCTCGGCGTTGCCAACCTCGCCGACGGTGGCGCGGCAGCGCACGTCGACGTTGCGGATCTCGCCGGACGGCATCCGCAGCTGGGCGTACGGGCCTTCCTTCGCGACGAGCTGCACGCTGGCGCCTGCCGAGCGGGCGATCTTCGCGCCGCCACCGGGACGGAGCTCGATCGCGTGGATCACGGTGCCGACCGGGATGTTGCGCAGCGGCAGGGCATTGCCCGGCTTGATGTCCGCGCTCGGCCCGTTCTCGATCCGGTCGCCCTGCTTGAGCAGCCGCGGCGCGAGGATGTAGCGCTTCTCGCCGTCGGCGTAGTGCAGCAGTGCGATGCGCGCGGTGCGGTTCGGGTCGTACTCGATGTGCGCGACCGTCGCCGGAACGCCGTCCTTGTCGTGGCGCCGGAAGTCGATCACCCGGTAGGCGCGCTTGTGCCCGCCGCCCTGGTGCCGCGTCGTCACCTTGCCGGAGTTGTTGCGGCCGCCCTTGTTGTGCAACGGGCGGACCAGCGACTTCTCCGGGGTGTCGCGCGTGATCTCGGCGAAGTCCGCCACCGAGGCGCCGCGGCGACCCGGGGTGGTCGGCTTGTACTTACGAATAGCCATCAGCGCATCAGCCAATCTGTCCGAACACGTCGATGCGGTCGCCGTCACGCAGGGTGACGATGGCGCGCTTGACGCTCTTGCGCTGCCCGTGTCCGAACCGGGTGCGCTTGCGCTTGCCCTGCCGGTTCAGGGTGTTCACGTCGGTGACCTTGACGTTGAACACCTTCTCGACCGCGATCTTGATCTGGGTCTTGTTCGCGCTGGGGTGGACGTCGAACGTGTACTTGTTCTCGTCCAGCAGCCCGTAGCTCTTCTCCGAGATGACTGGAGCGAGCAGGACGTCGCGAGGGTCGTCGAACATTACTTCTCTTCCTCCTCGACGGGGGCCGGCGCCGACTTCTTCTTGTCGACCGACACTGCCTTGGTCTCGACCGGCTCGGCCGCGGCTTCGGCATCGACAGCCACCGCTTCGGACTCGGTGGCCGTGGCCTTCGCCGACTTGCCCTTCGTCGGGCCGGCGAGGAATGCCTCGAGAGCACCCTCGGTGAACACCACGTCGTCGCTGATGAGCACGTCGTAGGTGTTCAGCTGACCGGGCTCGAGCAGGTGCACCTCTTCGAGGTTGCGCAGGCTCTTCCAGGTCAGGTCGTCGGAACGCTCGGCAACGACCAGCACGTGCTTGGCGCCGCTGACCTTGGCCAGCGTCGCGGCAGCGACCTTCGTCGACGGGGCGTCGCCCTCGACCAGCGAGGACACGACGTAGAGCCGGTCGTGGCGGGCGCGGTCGGACAGCGCGGCGCGCAGTGCGGCGGCCTTCATCTTCTTCGGCGTGCGCTGTTCGTAGCTGCGCGGCTGCGGACCGTGCACGACGCCACCGCCGGCGAACTGCGGCGCGCGGGTCGAGCCCTGACGGGCCCGGCCGGTGCCCTTCTGGCGGTACGGCTTCTTGCCGCCACCGCGCACCTCGCCGCGCGTCTTGGTCGACGCGGTGCCCTGGCGGGCGGCGGCGAGCTGCGCGACGACGACCTGGTGGATCAGCGCGATGTTGAGCTCGACGTCGAAGACCTCGGCGGGCAGTTCGATCTTGGTGCCCTTGGCCTTCTCGTCATGCGGGTTCTGAACTGTGAGCGAAAGAGTCATGATCAGGCTCCCTTCGCCGACTTGTTGGCACTGCGGACGAGGATCAAGCCGCCCTTGGGGCCGGGGATGGCGCCCTTGATGAGCAGCAGGCCACGCTCGGTGTCGACCTTGTGCACGGTGAGGCCGGTGGTCGTCGCGGTGACGTGACCCATCCGGCCGGCCATGCGCAGGCCCTTGAAGACACGACCAGGCGTGGCGCACGCGCCGATCGAACCGGGCGAGCGATGCTTGCGCTGCGTGCCGTGACCGGCGCCGAGGCCCTTGAAGCCGTAGCGCTTCATCACACCAGCGGTGCCCTTGCCCTTCGTCGTGCCCGACACGTCGACACGCACGCCGGCGGCGAACACATCGGCGCCGAGTTCCTGGCCGATGGCGTAGCCCTCGATCGACTCGGTGCGGACCTCGACGATGTGCCGGCGCGGCGTGACGTTCGCGGCCTTGAAGTGGCCGGCGACCGGCTTGGTCACCTTGCGCGGGTCGATCTGCCCGTAGGCGAGCTGGACGGCGGTGTAGCCGTCCTTCTCCTGAGTACGGATCTGGGTGACGACGCACGGCCCGGCCTTGACGACGGTCACCGGCACGATCCGGTTGTTCTCGTCGAAGACCTGGGTCATGCCGAGCTTTTCGCCCAGAATTCCCGTGGTTTCGTTAGCCATTGCTGTTCAGATCTCCGACTACTGGATGTTCACGTCGACGCTGGCGGGCAGATCGATGCGCATGAGCGCGTCGACTGTCTTGGGCGTCGGGTCGAGGATGTCGATGAGCCGCTTGTGGGTGCGCATCTCGAAGTGCTCGCGGCTGTCCTTGTACTTGTGCGGCGACCGGATGACGCAGTAGATGTTCTTCTCCGTCGGCAGCGGCACGGGGCCGACAACCCGAGCGCCGGTGCGCGTCACGGTCTCGACGATCTTGCGCGCGCTGGCGTCGATGGCCTCGTGGTCATAGGCCTTGAGCCTGATGCGGATCTTTTGTCCCGCCATGGTGGCTGACTCACCTTCACTGTTTTCGGTGCTGCTGCTTGCTGGATGTCACGGTGCGAGCTCGCGGGGCTTGGTGGCCCGGAGCAAACCGCCGGGCGGGCCTTGGGTCGGCCCGCCCGGTGGCGTACTACTTGGCGATCTTGGTCACGCGTCCCGCGCCGACGGTGCGTCCACCCTCACGGATGGCGAACCGCAGACCCTCCTCCATGGCGATCGGCTGGATCAGCTCGACCGACATCTCGGTGTTGTCACCCGGCATGACCATCTCGGTGCCCTCGGGGAGGGTCACCACACCGGTCACGTCGGTGGTGCGGAAGTAGAACTGCGGGCGGTAGTTGTTGAAGAACGGCGTGTGCCGGCCGCCCTCGTCCTTCGAGAGGATGTAGACGTTCGCCTCGAAGTTGGTGTGCGGGGTGGTCGTGCCCGGCTTGATGACGACCTGGCCGCGCTCCACCTCCTCGCGCTTGATGCCACGAAGCAGCAGGCCGACGTTCTCGCCCGCACGGGCCTCGTCGAGCAGCTTGCGGAACATCTCGACGCCGGTGACGGTCGTCGTCTGCTTGGTCTCGTGGATGCCGATGATGTCGACGGTCTCGTTCACCTTCAGCACACCGCGCTCGACACGGCCGGTGACGACAGTTCCGCGGCCGGTGATCGTGAAGACGTCCTCGACAGGCATGAGGAACGGCTTCTCGGTCTCGCGGACCGGGTCCGGGATCGACTCGTCGACGGCAGCCATGAGCTCGAGAACCGACTCGCCCCAGGTGGCGTCGCCCTCGAGCGCCTTGAGCGCCGAGACCTTCACGACCGGTGCGTCATCGCCCGGGAACTCGTACTGGGTGAGCAGCTCACGAACCTCGAGCTCGACGAGCTCCAGGATCTCCTCGTCGTCGACCATGTCGGCCTTGTTCAGCGCGACCACGATGTAGGGCACGCCGACCTGACGGGCGAGCAGCACGTGCTCCTTGGTCTGCGGCATCGGGCCGTCGGTCGCAGCTACCACCAGGATCGCGCCGTCCATCTGGGCCGCGCCGGTAATCATGTTCTTGATGTAGTCGGCGTGACCGGGGCAGTCGACGTGCGCGTAGTGGCGCTTCTCGGTCTGGTACTCGATGTGGGCGATCGAGATCGTGATGCCGCGCTGCCGCTCCTCAGGCGCCTTGTCGATCTGGTCGAACGCCTCGGTGTTCGGGTTCATGGCCGGGTACTTGTCGTGCAGCACGCGCGAGATCGCTGCCGTCAGCGTCGTCTTGCCATGGTCGATGTGACCGATGGTGCCGATGTTGACGTGCGGCTTGGTCCGCTCGAACTTGGCCTTCGCCACTGTGGATCCCTTTCCTTCTGGGCAGGTGCCGGGTCGTCTGTGCCCGGCCGCTTTGGACTTAGTCTCGAAATCTCTGGAAACTCTTGAGTTGAATTACTCGCCGGTGGCCTTGGCGATGATCTCCTTGGCCACGTTCTGCGGAACCTCGGCGTAGCTGTCGAAGACCATCGAATAGCTCGCGCGGCCCTGCGTCTTGGAACGCAGGTCACCCACGTAGCCGAACATCTCCGACAGCGGGACGAGGGCCTTGACGACCCGGGCACCGCTGCGCTCGTCCATGGACTGGATCTGTCCACGGCGCGAGTTGAGGTCGCCGATCACGTCGCCCATGTTGTCCTCGGGCGTGATGACCTCGACGGCCATCAACGGCTCGAGCAGCGCCGGGTCGGCCTTGCGGGCCGCGGCCTTGAACACCATCGAACCGGCGATCTTGAACGCCATCTCGGACGAGTCGACGTCGTGGTAGCCACCATCGGTCAGCGTCATCTTCACGCCCACCAGCGGGTAGCCGGCCAGGATGCCGTACTGCATGGCCTCCTGCGCACCGGCGTCGACCGACGGAATGAATTCCTTCGGGATACGTCCACCGGTGACGCCGTTGACGAACTCGTACGCCGGTCCGTCGGTCGTGCGCTCGAGCGGCTCGAGGCGGATCTGCACCTTGGCGTACTGGCCCGACCCACCCGTCTGCTTCTTGTAGGTGAGATCCTCGCGCTCGACGACCCGACGGATCGTCTCGCGGTAGGCCACCTGCGGCTTGCCGACGTTGGCCTCGACGCTGAACTCGCGCTTCATGCGGTCGACCAGGATCTCCAGGTGCAGCTCGCCCATGCCGGAGATGACCGTCTGACCGGTGTCCTCGTCGCTGTGGACGCGGAAGGTCGGGTCCTCCTCGGCGAGCTTCTGGATCGCGATGCCCAGCTTCTCCTGGTCGGCCTTGGTCTTCGGCTCGATGGCGACGTCGATGACCGGCGCAGGGAACGTCATCGACTCGAGGACGATCGGCTTCTGCGGGTCGGACAGCGTGTCACCGGTGGTCGTCTGCTTCAGACCGCCGACGGCGATGATCTCACCGGCGCCGGCACGCGGCAGCTCCTCACGCTTGTTGGCGTGCATCTGGTAGATCTTGCCGATCCGTTCCTTGCGGTCCTTGGTGGAGTTCAGGACCTGCGCACCCGCTTCGAGCACGCCGGAGTAGATGCGGACGAAGGTCAGCTTGCCGATGTGCTCGACGGTGGCGACCTTGAACGCCAGGGCCGACAGCGGCTCGGACTCGTCGGCGCTGCGCACGGCAACGGTCTCGCCGTCCATCAGGGTGCCGTCGATGCTCGGGACGTCCAGAGGTGAGGGCAGGTAGTCGATGACGGCGTCGAGCATGGGCTGCACGCCCTTGTTCTTGAACGCCGATCCGGTGACGACCGGGTTGAGCGTGCCCGCGAGGGTGCCCTTGCGGATGGCCGCCTTCAGCGTCTCGACGCTGAGCTCCTCACCCTCGAGGTAGGCCTCGGCGATGTCGTCGTCGACGTCGGACAGCTGCTCGATGAGCTTCTCGCGGTACTCGTTGGCCTGATCGAGCAGGTCGGCCGGGATCTCCTCGACCGTGTAGTCCTCGCCCATCTTGGTCTCGCCGCGCCAGGTGAGGGCGCGCATGCCGATCAGGTCGACGACGCCGATGAAGCCGGCCTCGATGCCGATCGGGAGCTGCAGCACGAGCGGGTTCGCACCGAGCCGCTCGACCATCATGTCGACGCAGCGGAAGAAGTCGGCACCGGTGCGGTCGAGCTTGTTGACGAAGCACATCCGCGGCACGTGGTACTTCTCGGCCTGCCGCCAGACCTGCTCGGTCTGCGGCTCGACACCGGCAACACCGTCGTAGACCGCGATCGCGCCGTCGAGGACGCGCAGCGAGCGCTCGACCTCGACGGTGAAATCGACGTGCCCAGGCGTGTCGATGATCTGGATCGTGTGACCCTTCCAGGTGCACTTGGTAGCAGCGGACGTGATCGTGATGCCGCGCTCCTGCTCCTGCTCCATCCAGTCCATCGTGGCTGCGCCGTCGTGGACTTCACCGATCTTGTAGTTGATGCCGGTGTAGAAGAGGATGCGCTCGGTAGTCGTGGTCTTGCCCGCGTCGATATGCGCCATGATCCCGATGTTGCGGGTCTTGGCGAGCTCGGCGTTGGTAGCCATATTTCCTTCTTCGTCTTTGTTGCTGGCGGGCGTATTCGAGGCGGTGGTGGTGAGTTACCACCGGTAGTGGGCGAAGGCCCTGTTGGACTCCGCCATCTTGTGGGTGTCCTCGCGACGCTTCACGCTCGCGCCGAGGCCGTTGCTGGCGTCGAGCAGCTCGTTCATCAGCCGCTCGGTCATCGTCTTCTCACGGCGCTGCCGCGAGTAGCCGACGAGCCAGCGCAGCGCCAGGGTGGTGCTGCGGGCCGGCTTGACCTCGATCGGCACCTGGTAGGTGGCGCCACCGACGCGGCGGCTCTTGACCTCGATGGCCGGCTTGATGTTGTCCAGCGCGCGCTTGAGGGTGATGACAGGGTCGGTGCCGGTCTTCTCGCGGGTGCCTTCGAGGGCTCCGTAGACGATGCTCTCGGCCAGCGAGCGCTTGCCGTCGAGCAGGATCTTGTTGACCAGCTGGGTGACCAGCGGAGTAGTGTAAACCGGATCGATGACGACCGGACGGCGCGGAGCCGGGCCCTTCCGAGGCATTTAGCTCTTCTCCTTCTTCGCGCCGTAACGGCTGCGGGCCTGCTTGCGGTTGCGGACACCCTGGGTGTCCAGCGAGCCGCGGATGATCTTGTACCGAACGCCGGGGAGGTCCGCACCCGGCCGCCGCGGACGAGCACGATCGAGTGCTCCTGCAGGTTGTGGCCGACGCCCGGGATGTAGGCCGTCACCTCGACACCGCTGGTGAGCCGGACACGGGCCACCTTGCGCAGCGCCGAGTTCGGCTTCTTCGGCGTCGTGGTGAAGACACGGGTGCAGACCCCGCGGCGCTGGGGCGAGCCCTTCAGCGCGGCGGTCTTGACCTTCGCGATCTTGTCCTGGCGGCCCTTGCGGACCAGCTGCTGGATCGTAGGCATGCGGCCTGCAATCTCCTCGTTCGTTGAGTCGTACGTCGTGGTTCGGTCGTTGTTCTGGACGGGAGGCTTGTGCGCTAGACGCGTTCCTAGGCAACGCAGCCCCGACGATCCCTACTGTTTTGTTGTGGCTCCGATCCCCGAGGTCGGGCGTGTCGCCGCGGCCACAGGCCAGCCCGACGGACGGTCTGGACGGAAGCCCTGCGCCTCACACACATCGCCCGGATTGGCAACCGGTCAACGTCAGCGGAAGGCACAAGTCAGCACCCGAATTAGCTCCGGGCACAAGGTGCAAGAGTACCCGGGTCGACGCGCGGATTCCAAATCCCGCCCGTCCTACCCTCCCGTGCTATGGATTTCAACCATTCTGAGCCCGAAAACGGTCCCGGAGACGGCAGCGGGCCGGACCCGCGAAGGATCCGGCCCGCTCGCCTCAATCACCTGTGTTCGGCCGCTTCGGGGCCTCAACAGGTTCGATCGGCTCGGGAGCGCGAGCAAGCTCGCGCGCCACTCGCCTCACTCACCTGTAGTCGTCGTAACCGAACTCGTCGAGCGGGACTGCCGGGCCGAGCGCTCCGGTGTTGCCGAAGCCGTAGTAGTCGCTCTCGTCGTAGCCGGCCATCGAGAACGCCGCGGCGCGGGCCTCTTCGGTCGGGTTGACCTCGACGTTGCGGTACCGCGGGATGCCGGTACCGGCCGGGATCAGCTTGCCGATGATCACGTTCTCCTTCAGGCCGACGAGCGAGTCGCTCTTGGCCGAGATGGCGGCGTCGGTGAGCACGCGCGTCGTCTCCTGGAAGGAGGCCGCCGACAGCCACGACTCGGTGGCCAGCGACGCCTTGGTGATGCCCATCAGCACCGGACGGCCCGAGGCCGGCTCGTGCCCTTCGGCAACCACGCGGCGGTTCTCGGCCTCGAAGGCCGAGCGCTCCACCAGCGAACCGGGCAGGAACTCCGTCGCACCCGACTCGATCACCGTGATGCGCTTGAGCATCTGCCGGATGATCACCTCGATGTGCTTGTCGTGGATCGCGACACCCTGGCTGCGGTAGACCTCCTGGACCTCGCGAACGAGGTGCAGCTGCACCTCACGCGGGCCCATGATCCGCAGCACGTCGTGCGGGTTGACCGCACCGGCGACGAGCTGCTGACCCGCCTCGACCGAGTCGCCCTCGCCGACGAGCGGACGCGCACGCCGGGTGATCGGGTACTCGCGCTCCTCGGTGCCGTCATCGGGGGTGATGACGATGCGCCGGGTGAAGCCCTTGGCACCCTCGGTCTCCTCGAGCCGGACCCGTCCGGACGCCTCGGCGATCGGAGCCACGCCCTTGGGGACGCGGGCCTCGAACAGCTCGGCGACACGGGGCAGACCGTGCGTGATGTCCTCGCCGGCGATGCCGCCGGTGTGGAAGGTACGCATGGTCAGCTGGGTGCCGGGCTCGCCGATGGACTGGGCGGCGATGATGCCGACTGCCTCGCCGACGTCGACCAGCTTGCCGGTGGCCAGCGAGCGGCCGTAGCAGGTTGCGCAGGTTCCGAGCGCCGACTCGCAGGTCAGCACCGAGCGCACGCGCACCGTGGTGACACCGGCAGCGACGAGCTCGTCGATGAGCACGTCACCGAGGTCCGTACCACCGCTGGCGAGGGTCTTCGAACCGACCTTGACGTCCTCGGAGAGCACCCGCGCGTAGACCGAGGTCTCGACGTGGATGTCCTTGATCAGGGTGCCGTCGGCAGCGGCCGAGGCGATCGTCAGCGAGACGCCGCGGTCGGTGCCGCAGTCCTCCTCGCGGATGATCACGTCCTGCGACACGTCCACCAGACGACGGGTCAGGTAACCCGAGTCGGCGGTCCGCAGCGCAGTGTCGGCCAGACCCTTGCGAGCACCGTGCGTGGCGATGAAGTACTCCAGCACCGACAGGCCCTCGCGGAAGTTGGCCTTGATCGGACGCGGGATGATCTCGCCCTTGGGGTTGGCCACCAGACCGCGCATACCCGCGATCTGCCGCATCTGCATCATGTTTCCTCGGGCGCCCGAGCTCACCATGATGTAGACGGGGTTGGTCTTCGGGAAGTTGGCTTCCATCTCCTTGGCGACCTCGCTGGTCGCCTTGGTCCAGACCTCCACCAGCTCCTGGCGGCGCTCCTCCTCGGTGATGACACCGCGCAGGTACTGCTTCTCGATCTTGTCGGCGTCCTTCTCGTAACCGTCGAGGATCGCGGCCTTGTTCGGCGGGGTCACCACGTCGTCGATGGCGATCGTGATGCCCGAACGCGTCGCCCAGTGGAACCCGGCCGACTTGAGCGCGTCGAGGGTCTGCGCGACGGCCACCTTCGGATACCGCTCGGCCAGGTCATTGACGATCTGGCCCAGTTCCTTCTTGGTGACGTCGTAGTTGACGAACCGGTAGTCGGTCGGCAGCAACTCGTTGAACAAGCACCGGCCGAGCGAGGTCTCCAGGCGCAGCGGGGTGTTCGGCTCCCACCCGTCGGGCGCGACCCAGCCGATCTGGCCCGCTCCGTTGTCGACGCTCGGGACGCCGTTGACCCGGATCCGCACGCGGTCCTGCAGGTGCAGGTCACCGCGGTCGAAGGCCATGCGTGCCTCGGCCGGCGAGGTGTACATCGGGATGTCGAGCGGCACGGTGCCGACCAGGTTGTCGCGCTCACGGGTCAGGTGGAACAGGCCCAGAATCATGTCCTGGGTCGGCATGGTCACCGGACGGCCGTCAGCGGGCTTGAGGATGTTGTTCGTCGACAGCATCAGCACGCGGGCCTCGGCCTGCGCCTCCGCCGACAGCGGCAGGTGCACAGCCATCTGGTCGCCGTCGAAGTCCGCGTTGAACGCGGTGCACACGAGCGGGTGGATCTGGATGGCCTTGCCCTCGACCAGCTGCGGCTCGAAGGCCTGGATGCCGAGGCGGTGCAGCGTCGGTGCCCGGTTGAGCAGCACCGGGTGCTCGCGGATGACCTCTTCGAGGACGTCCCACACCACCGGGCGCGCGCGCTCGACCATGCGCTTGGCCGACTTGATGTTCTGCGCGTGGCTCAGATCGACCAGCCGCTTCATCACGAACGGCTTGAACAGCTCCAGCGCCATGCCCTTGGGCAGGCCGCACTGGTGCAGCTTGAGCTGCGGTCCGACGATGATGACCGAACGGCCGGAGTAGTCGACCCGCTTGCCGAGCAGGTTCTGACGGAACCGGCCCTGCTTGCCCTTGAGCAGATCCGAGAGCGACTTGAGCGGACGGTTGCCCGGCCCGGTGACCGGACGGCCGCGCCGGCCGTTGTCGAACAGTGCGTCGACGGACTCCTGCAGCATCCGCTTCTCGTTGTTGACGATGATCTCGGGCGCGCCGAGGTCGATCAGTCGCTTGAGGCGGTTGTTGCGGTTGATCACCCGGCGGTACAGGTCGTTGAGGTCGGAGGTCGCGAAGCGCCCACCGTCGAGCTGCACCATCGGACGCAGGTCCGGCGGGATGACCGGCACGCAGTCGAGCACCATGCCCAGCGGCGAGTTCGTGGTCGACAGGAACGACGCGACAACCTTGAGTCGCTTGAGCGCGCGCAGCTTCTTCTGGCCCTTGCCGCTGCGGATCGTCTCGCGCAGCGACTCTGCCTCGGCGTCGAGGTCGAAGTTCTTCAGCAGCGTCTGCAGCGCCTCAGCGCCCATGCCGCCCTCGAAGTAGTCGCCGAAGCGGTCGCGCAGCTCGCGGTAGAGCAGCTCGTCGGAGATCAGCTGCTTGACGTCGAGCTTGCGGAAGGTGTCCATCACCTCGTCGAGGCGATCGATCTCACGCTGCGAGCGGTCACGGATCTGGCGCATCTCGCGCTCGCCGCCTTCGCGCACCTTGCGGCGCACGTCGCTCTTCGCACCCTCTGCCTCGAGCTCGGCCAGGTCGGCCTCGAGCTTCTTGGCACGGGTATCGATGTCCGAGTCGCGGCGCTTCTCGAGCGTCGACTTCTCAGCGCTGACCTCGGCCTCGAGCGAGGGCAGGTCGCGGTGCCGCTCCTCGTCGTTCACGGTCGTGATCAGGTAGGCCGCGAAGTAGATGATCTTCTCGAGGTCCTTCGGGGCCAGGTCGAGCAGGTAGCCCAGCCGGGACGGGACGCCCTTGAAGTACCAGATGTGCGTGACCGGCGCGGCCAGCTCGATGTGGCCCATCCGCTCGCGGCGCACCTTGGCGCGAGTGACCTCGACACCACAGCGCTCGCAGATGATGCCCTTGAAGCGCACCCGCTTGTACTTGCCGCAGTAGCACTCCCAGTCCCGCGTGGGGCCGAAGATCTTCTCGCAGAAAAGACCGTCCTTTTCCGGCTTCAGGGTCCGGTAGTTGATGGTCTCAGGCTTCTTGACCTCGCCGTGGCTCCACTGACGGATGTCGTCGGCGGTGGCCAGACCAATACGGAGCTCGTCGAAAACATTGACGTCGAGCAAGATTTCCTACCTTCTGTGGCAGAGCGTGTGGTGCGGTTGGTTCTTGGCCTCGTAGCAGGGCGACACGCCGTGGCGGACCCTGCTACTGGGCCAAATATCAGACTTCTTCGACTGAGGACGGCTCGAAGCGACGCGACAGGTCGATGCCGAGCTCCTCCGCGGCGCGGTACACGTCGTCGTCGGTGTCGCGCATCTCGACCGCGACACCGTCGCTGGAGAGCACCTCAACGTTGAGGCACAGCGACTGCAGCTCCTTGAGCAGCACCTTGAACGACTCCGGGATACCCGGCTCGGGGATGTTCTCGCCCTTGACGATCGCCTCGTACACCTTGACGCGGCCGAGGATGTCGTCGGACTTGATCGTGAGCAGCTCCTGCAACGCGTACGCCGCGCCGTAGGCCTGCATCGCCCAGCACTCCATCTCACCGAAGCGCTGACCACCGAACTGTGCCTTACCGCCCAGCGGCTGCTGGGTGATCATCGAGTACGGACCGGTCGAGCGCGCGTGGATCTTGTCGTCGACCAGGTGCAGCAGCTTGAGGATGTAGACGTAACCGACCGAGATCGGCTCGGGGAACGGATCGCCGGAGCGGCCGTCCATGAGCCGGGCCTTGCCGGTACGCCCGATCAGCTGCTCGCCGTCACGCGTAGGCAGCGTCGAGTCGAGCAGACCGGTGATCTCGTCTTCCTTGGCACCGTCGAACACCGGGGTGGCGACGTTGGTGTTCGGCACGCCGTTGCGGGCGGCCTCGGGCAGGCGCGCGGCCCACTCCGGAGTGCCCTCGACGTTCCAGCCGGTCTTGGCGACCCAGCCCAGGTGCGTCTCGAGAACCTGGCCGACGTTCATCCGGCTCGGCACGCCGAGCGGGTTGAGCACGATGTCGACCGGGGTGCCGTCGGAGAGGAACGGCATGTCCTCCGGCGGCAGGATCTTCGCGATGACGCCCTTGTTGCCGTGCCGGCCGGCGAGCTTGTCGCCGTCCTGGATCTTGCGCTTCTGGGCGATGTAGACACGGACCAGCTCGTTGACGCCGGCCGGCAGCTCGTCACCGTCGTCGCGGCTGAAGACGCGGACGCCGATGACCTTGCCGGCCTCGCCGTGCGGCACCTTCAGCGAGGTGTCCCGCACCTCGCGGGCCTTCTCGCCGAAGATCGCGCGCAGCAGGCGCTCCTCCGGGGTCAGCTCGGTCTCGCCCTTCGGCGTGACCTTCCCGACCAGGACGTCTCCGGGCACTACGTCAGCGCCGATGCGCACGATGCCCCGCTCGTCGAGGTCGGCGAGGACCTCTTCGGAGACGTTGGGGATGTCGCGCGTGATCTCTTCGGCACCCAGCTTGGTGTCGCGGGCGTCGACCTCGTGCTCCTCGATGTGGATCGAGGTGAGGACGTCGTCCTGGACGAGCCGCTGGTTGAGGATGATCGCGTCCTCGTAGTTGTGCCCTTCCCACGGCATGAATGCCACGAGCAGGTTCTTGCCCAGCGCCATCTCACCCTCGTCGGTGGACGGACCGTCGGCGATGACCTGGCCGACCTCGATGCGGTCACCCTCATCGACGATCGGCTTCTGGTTGAAGCTGGTGCCCTGGTTCGAGCGCGCGAACTTGGCGAGCCGGTACGTCTGGTGCGTGCCGTCGTCGGCCATCACCGTGATGTAGTCAGCCGACAATTCGGTGACGACACCCGGCTTCTCGGCCACGACCACGTCGGACGCGTCGACTGCCGCACGCAGCTCCATGCCGGTGCCCACGAGCGGGGCCTCGGAGCGGAGCAACGGCACGGCCTGGCGCTGCATGTTCGCGCCCATCAGTGCGCGGTTGGCGTCGTCGTGCTCGAGGAACGGGATCATCGCGGACGCGACCGACACCATCTGGCGCGGCGACACGTCCATGTAGTCGACCTCGTTCGGCTCGATCAGGTCGACCTCGCCGCCCTTCTTGCGCACCAGCACCTTGGTCTCGGTGAAGTTGCCCTGGGCGTCGATGATCGCGTTGGCCTGCGCGATGACGTGCCGGTCCTCCTCGTCGGCGGACAGGTACTCGATCTCGTCGGTGACCCGGCCTTCGTCGACACGGCGGTACGGCGTCTCGACGAAGCCGAACGCGTTCACCCGGCCGTAGGACGCGAGCGAACCGATCAGGCCGATGTTCGGGCCTTCCGGAGTCTCGATCGGGCACATCCGGCCGTAGTGCGACGGGTGGACGTCACGGACCTCCATGCCGGCGCGGTCACGGGACAGACCACCCGGGCCGAGCGCCGACAGGCGGCGCTTGTGCGTCAGGCCGGCCAGCGGGTTCGTCTGGTCCATGAACTGCGACAGCTGCGAGGTGCCGAAGAATTCCTTGATCGACGCCACGACCGGACGGATGTTGATCAGCGTCTGCGGCGTGATCGCCTCGACGTCCTGAGTCGTCATCCGCTCGCGGACCACGCGCTCCATACGCGACAGGCCGACCCGGATCTGGTTCTGGATCAGCTCGCCGACGGTACGCAGGCGGCGGTTGCCGAAGTGGTCGATGTCGTCGACCTCGTAGCCCTCTTCACCGGCGTGCAGCCGGATGAGGTACTCGATGGTCTTGACGATGTCGTCCTCGGTGAGCGTGCCGGTGCCGATCGGTACGTCGACGCCCAGCTTCTTGTTCGCCTTGTAGCGGCCGACCTTGGCCAGGTCGTAGCGCTTGGGGTTGAAGAAGAGGTTCTCGAGCAGTGCCTGCGCGGACTCGCGGGTCGGCGGCTCGCCCGGGCGCAGCTTGCGGTAGATGTCGAGCAGGGCCTCGTCGGTCGAGCCGATGTGGTCCTTCTCGAGGGTGGCGATCAGCGTCTCGGACCACGCGAAGTGCTCGCGGATCTTGTCGGCCGACCAGCCCAGCGCCTTGAGCAGCACGGTGACCGGCTGCCGACGCTTGCGGTCGATGCGGACGCCGACGGTCGAGCGCTTGTCGACGTCGAACTCGAGCCATGCGCCGCGACCCGGGATGACCTTGACGCCGTACACGTCGATGTCGGAGGTCTTGTCGAGGGTGCGGTCGAAGTAGACACCCGGCGAGCGGACGAGCTGGCTGACCACAACCCGCTCGGTGCCGTTGATGATGAACGTGCCCTTGCGGGTCATCACCGGGAAGTCGCCCATGAACACCGTCTGCGACTTGATCTCGCCGGTGGTGTTGTTGGTGAACTCGGCCGTGACGAACAGCGGGGCCGCGTAGGTCATGTCCTTGTCCTTGCACTCCTCGATGGACGCCTTGACGTCCTCGAAGCGCGGGTTGGAGAAGGACAGGCTCATCGAGCCGGAGAAGTCCTCGATCGGGGACAGCTCGTTGAGGATCTCTTCGAGACCCGAGATCGACGCGGGTGCGTCCGCCATGCGGGCGCGCCACGCCTCGTTGCCGACCAGCCAGTCGAAGGACTCGGTCTGCAACGCGAGGAGGTTTGGCACCTCCAGCGGCTCTCGGATCTTGGCGAACGATGTCCTGGGCGGTGAACCCGGAATGCCGGGCCCCCCAGAAGACGTGCCGTTGATGGAACTTGACTTACCGGAGCGGGAGACTGCCAAGATGCGTCCTTCCAAGGACTCTGACCGGGCCAAACTGCGGCGTCCTCGGGCATCACAAACAGACCCTTGACGGGCCTAAGGTGGGCAGAGGGCAGCGCAAAGTGAAAGTCTACCGACTACAGGCACGGCAATCAAGCCGCCTTCCATCCGGGAGCTTCCACCGGACGGGGGTGCTGGAAACAGCGTGCCTCGCCCGGGCACCGGCGTCAAGCTTTACCAGGGGTTTCGGCACGGCGCGTCGCCGTGCCGAAACCCCGGGCTGGTCAGCTCAGCGGCGGGCGAAGAACACGTCGGGGTCGTTCCGGCCGGCCGGATGGGTGAAGTTGACGACCCGGTCGCGGTTGTCGCCCCAGGCGAAGTACTGGTGCTTGCCCCTGCTGAGCAGCGCGATGTAGTCGCCCATGTACCCGGTGGCGATCTGCGGATCGAACTGCGGCAAGGTCTGCACGCCGGGGAACGACTGCGAAGACACTGCGTGCGCGGTGAAGTGGATTCCGCCGTCGGTCGAGTCAGCCACGACAGTGTCGATCGTCTTGCCCGCATTGATCTGGTAGTACGCGATGTGCAGGCCGGACGAGTCCGCCGAGATCGCGGGTTGGATCTCGTCACCCGCGCCGGATGTCACCGAACCGGTCGACCAGGTCGCGCCACGGTCGGTCGAGGTCGCGAGCTTGATGTGACTGCGCCCGGACGAGCCGTCGTTCCACGCCACCCAGACGGTGTTGCCACGGAGCGCGACCGCCGGGAACTCGATGGTCCGGATCAGTTGGCCGGGGCGCAGCTGGATGGCTCCGGTCGGCGACGCCGCGGTCACGTGCGCCACGGTGACGGACTTGCCGAACGTGGTGCCGCCGTCAGTGGACTTGAAGATGACCTCGGACAGCGCGGGCGGGACGGTGCCAGTGCACTTCGGGTCCTTCACCGCGATCTTCTCCGCGGCGACGTACAACGTGCCGTTGGACGGGTCGACGATCGGCTGTGCGCCGATGTACTGGGTGAAGCTGCACCCGTTCAGATCCAGCGGGATCTTGTCGGCGTAGTGCAGCGACCAGGTGCGACCGTGGTCTGTTGACCGCGCGACCGGAAGGCCGTTGAAGCCGGTGCCGCTGTCGAGGGCGACAGCAGTGTCGTCCCAGGTCGCGTAGACGTTGTCGCGCGAGGCGACCTTCGGGTCGCGGCCGGTCGTCACTGCGTCCTTGTCGCCCTGATAGAACAGCTCGCTGTTGTTCGGCGAGGCAAACGTCGGAACCGACCAGGTCTTTCCCCCGTCCGTCGACCGGGCCACGCCGATCTCGAGGTTCCCGGTGTCGCCGCCGAGGGTGAGCGTGCCGTAGTACATCCGCCCGGCGCGGTCGGAGGCCAGCCAGGGATCGCCGAGGTTGACGAAGCTGCGGGGGTTCGGGATCGTCCCGCCGTCGGTGAAGGTCTTGCCGGAGTCGGTCGAGTACGCGTAGCCGGTCAGGTCGATCCCGTCGGTAAAGCCGAGCAACGCTTGCTGCGAGTCGTTGAAGCCGACGGCGACGTTCGACCCGACCACGGCGAGCGTGGTTTCACTTTGTGTGGTCTGGTCGGTCTGATGGGTGTCCTCGCCGGGATCGTTCACCCGGACATTGGCCAGGCCCGCTCGCGGGAGGGGCGTCGTGCGGCCACTTGCCGGACGGGCCTGGCCCATTTGGTCATCACCGATGAGTGGGCTGTGCGCCTGCCCCTGTCCGGCAGCGAGCTGGAGCGAGCGCTGAGCTCCGAGGGTCGCGAACCGGTCGTTGCCGTGGCTGATCAGCAGGCGGGCGAGCTTCTCCCGCGTCAACGGGGCTGGGTGAGTTGCGGCCCCGCTGCCGGCACTGAGGCTGACCGTCGCACCAGCGGCGACACACAGCACGGCGGCAATGACCGCCACCCGCTTGTGTGATCGCCTGCTGGGCGACGGCATGCTGCTGTTCTGGCCCATGATTTGCTCCCCCCGGCGTTGCGCCGACATCGCTGCGCGCCCGCGCTGATCAGCGGGACGTCCGGCAAGACCTACCATGAATTCACCTAACCGAATAGTGCATTTTGCTCAAAACGCGCTTGCCCGGACCTTGAGCATCGGCTGTGCGTCGCCGCAGTCCGGCATGCGGTTCAGGCGAACGGGACGGAGCTGACCTCGCGCGCGGTGCCGCCCTGAGCCAGCAGGACGAACCGGTGCGGGCGGTCAGGGCCGAGGTAGCCGGTGTACCAGCGCGCCGCGTAGCGGTGCCCATCGCCGCGGCCGGAGCCGAGGTGCACGACGCCGAGGTGATAGCCCTGGTCGTCGGCGGCCAGGGTCCACCCGCCGCCGGGCGTCGCCGCCTCGACCCGTACCAACGGCTCGTGCCAGGCCAGATCGCCCGGAGCCACGCCGCGCCAGCGGAACTCCCAGTAACCGTCCTCGGTTCGGGTCGGGTCGGCGAACGACGGTGCCCCGAGCGGCTCGGCCGGCACGGCGACCCCGGTCCGCTTCGCGAGGTACCGGTGCGCGGCGAACTCGAACGTCCGGCTCGCGAGCGGCTCGGCCACCGCGCCGCGGGTGAGGTCTGCGGCCAGGCGCGCCACGCACCCGGCAACGAACGGCTGGCTCTGCGGGCCGTACAGGGTGTTGCCGCCCTCATAGCGCTGCAGGCTGTATTCCTCTGGCGTGGTGAGGTAGCAGAACTGCTCGTTGGCCAGCGACGAGACCGCGATGTGCGCGATATCCCCGCCCGCTCCACCGCGGGCCGCGGCCGCCACCCGGCGCCCCGATTCGACGGTCACCTCGAACGGCAGCCCGACGACGACCAACGTCCCGATGCGGAGCAGTTGCAGCGGCAGCACGGACGGGAAGGAGCCCGGCGGAATGACCAGGTCATGGCCGCGCCGCCCGCCCGGGATCCACTTGGCACCGTGCGGCCCGCGCGCGCCAGGCTTGGGCAGTCCCGGGCGGAACGGCGGGATGCGGTGCACCACCGGGGTGGTGTTCTCGAATGCCCCGGCGATCGTGGCCGCGCCGAAGGCCGGCGCCGGCAGGGTTATCCCGGCGACGTGCGGGCGGGTCGCCAGATCGATCTCGCGGAACCCTGCGGCCAGCCGGACGTCGGCGGCCAGGTCGCCTTCGAGCCGGTCGTACAGCTCCGCGGCGGCCGCGCCGATGCCGCTGCCGACCCGCTGCGCCTCGGGATAGACCAGCATGCCGGGACGGACAGCGGGAGCGACGTCACCGTGCGTGCCCTCGACCGCGCCGACCACCGGCCGGCGCCCAGTGCTGCGCTCGATGTGGTGGCCGAGTTCGCCCTTGAGGTAGGCCCACACGTCGGCGTTGTAGGCCGTGTCGCTGTGCGAGATGCCGGTGCCGTGGATCGAGAAGATCACCGAGGCGGCGATCGGCGCGCCGTCGAGGCCGTCGACCCGGACAAGGTGCAGCCACGGGTTCACCGCGGCGTACTTGCCCTGCCGTCCGGTCGGTGCCTCGGCGGCGTTCTCGTTGCGCAGGTACGCGTCGTAGGACCGGTTACGGGTCAATCCCCAGACCTCGGTGGCGCCCACCGCGAGCCGGGCGGGCCGCCTACTGGTCACCGCCTCGCGCACGGCCCCGGCGATCCGGCTGACCAGCCAGCTGGTGAAGGCGGGATCGAATCCGGCTCGGTTGGACGAGAACCGGTTCATCAGCTCGTTGCCGTGGAACTGCCCCGGACCGGCGTGCGTGTGCGTCGCCCCGAGAAACAACCCGGCCAGCGGCACCTCCAGATCACCTACCGCGTCTGCCACGAGTTGCGCGACGACGGCCGATCCGGCGAGCAGGTCGCAGTGCACGAGCGTCAGCGCATCCGTCCCGGCACGCAGGTGCACGACGGCCGCACGCAGCCGGGTACGGAAGCCGGTGCCGGTCTGCGCGTTGCGCGAGTGTCCGGCCTTGGGCATACCCGGCGGCGGGGTGATGTCGACCTCGGCCGCGCCGGCGAGCAGACCGGCGACCGGTGGGAGCGCGCGTGCCGGCGCTCGCGGCAGGGTCAACCGGACGTGCCCGGCGCCGGACTCCGCGAACGGGAGCAGCGGATCGGCCACTCAGCCGCCGAGACCGTTGCCGGCGTCGAAGTCGACCTTCGATATCAGGTACTCGTTGCCGACCTGATCCATCGTCACGATGGCTCCGAACAGGTCGGTTCGCGGCGCGGTCTTGGCCGTCGTCGTGTTCGACTGCACGAGCTGGCCGTAGATGAGGGTGGTCCACTGCTTGCCGTCCGGGGTGACCGAGATGATCCCTGCCCGGTTCACCTGCGCGGTCTGCACCGCCTTGAGCTTCGGCGCCTTCGCCAGGATCGTCGTCTGCAGCGCCGTCTGCAGGTCGGTCTTGAAGCCGCCCGTCGTGCAGGCCAGATCCTTGGCCACCAACCCGGTCAACTTGCGGTAGTCGTAGGTGTTCACCGTGGCGAAGCACTTCTTGGCCGCGGCCAGCACCTGCTCCTGCTTCGCAGCGCGGGCGCTGGCGGCATCGCCGGACTTGGCCCAGTAGACGCCATGGCTGGCGATGACCAACAGGACGAGGAGGGCGATCGCGGCGGCGGCAAGAATCCCGGCCGGCAACCATCGGAGCCGACCAGGGCCGGATTCGGCAGCCGGCTCGTCGACAACCGGCTCGTCGACAACCGGCCGGCGGACAGCGGCGGACGGCTTGCGCAGATCGGCCGGCGGCGGCTTGTCCGCCGTGCGCGGCGGCGACGCGGCAGGTGCGCTGGACTCGTCCGGTCCCGGCATGGGCCGGGCGGCCGGTGCTGGCGCCGGGCGGCCACCGATCCGGCGCGCTCGGCTGGTCGGTGAAGGGCGGCGGGGCGGCTGCTCGTCGGTCATGCGATCTCGTCTCCGCCACTGGCTGCGCAAGCGGCGCTCATGAGATGCCCACCTTGAACAGGTCCTTGGCCAACCAGACCGATCCGGAGCGCACCATCGTCAGCTCCAACCGCTGCGGCGAGGCGATCGAGGTCTGCCCGCTGTCGAACTTGTGCGTGCCGTTCAGCGTGACCAGCACCAGTACCTGGTTGGCGGTGGCGCTCTCGAACGCCGACACGACCACCTTGGAAACGAGGTCGAACTTGCCCGCGGTCATCGCCTGGAGGGTGTTGGCCTTGTTCTTGGCCACGTCGGACTTCAGCGGGCCCGTCGCGCCCTTGAGCGCGCGGTCGAAGTCGGCCGCGAAGTTCGCCCGCGAGAACGTGGTCAGGTTGGCGGCCTCGGTCGCGGCCGCCTGCACTGCGGCCTGCTGATCGGGCGTCGG
Source organism: uncultured Actinomycetota bacterium (assembly GCA_963794885.1). Lineage (GTDB taxonomy): Bacteria > Actinomycetota > Actinomycetes > Mycobacteriales > Jatrophihabitantaceae > RYN-133. The sequence continues at coordinate 98,135 of CAWCFH010000001.1, read as the reverse complement.
GCCGTTCTGCAGCCCGGCGTTGCGCCTGTTGTCGTCGCGCACCGAGTACGTGTGCACGAGCAGGACGGTCAAGGCGGCGACAACCAGCACCAGGACGCCGGCAATCACCCATGGCGCGTTGCCTTGGGCGCGGTTCTGCTCGGACATGATCTCCTTCGCCGGCAAGTGGCCGGTCAGTGCAGCGACGAGCTCAGGATGGCCAGCCACGCCTTGTCGCCAAGGGCGCCGGCCGAATCGAGCCGCGTACCGACGTGAATGGTGTTCTGCGTGGTCCCGCGAGGATAGGCCACACCGCCGCCGGATGTGCTGATCGGATCTCCGCCGGGGACGTTGGCCGACCCGCGCACGTTCGTGCCGCTGCTCACCGGTGCGGTGCAGTGCGCGGCAACGTTCGGAGCGGCCGGCGACAGGTCGGACGGGTTGCGCAGGGTGGTTCCTTGGTAGCCCTCGCTGCCCTTCGTCGGGTCGCCACAGTCCCTCGGGTTTCGTGTTCAGGACCAATCCGAGCTGGCCCACCTGGTCGGACGTGACCACCGACTGGCCACCGGCGGCCAGGGCCGGGTAGAGCTCGAAGACCTCTTCGATGCCGTTCAAGTGGCGCACCAGCAACGTGCCGACCGTGGCGAGGTTGGCCAGGGTCACGCCGAGGTCCGTGCGGTTGTTCTCGACGAACTTGCGCACCACGTTCAGATCGCCCGGACCCTGGTTGAGCAACCTGCGGATGTCCGGGTCGCTCGTCTTGAGCTGCTGGCTGAGCAGATTCATGCTGTGCGCCCAGCTGGCGATCGGATCCCGTTCGTCCAGCTGCGTCTGCAGCACGCCGGTGCTCTGCTCGATCAACGCGATCGTCGCGGGCAGGTTCTGCTGGGCCGCGGCTAGCAGCTTGCTGTTCGAGTCGAGCAGGCTGCCGAGATCCTGGCCGCGGTTGTTGAACGCCTTGCCGAGCTCGCCGATGACGATGCGCAGCTTGGTGGTGTCGACCGAGTTGACGAACTGGTCGAAGTTGCTGAGCAACTCCTTCGGCGCGACCGGGATGGTCGTGCGGCTGACCGGGATGACCTCGCCGCCCTTGAAATACGGGCCCTTGCCGTTGGGCGGGATCAGGTTGACGTACTGCTCACCGATCACTGACCGGTCAGATACGGCCGCGGCGGTATCGATCGGCACCTTCGCACTGCTGCAACTGTCGATGTTGAGGTCGACCTGCACGCCGTCGCCGCGCAGGTTGATCGCGCCTACCCGGCCGATCGCCACGCCCCGGTAGGTCACCTCGGCGTTGCTGAAGATGCCACCCGAGTCGGTGAAGTTGGCGTGCACAGTGCAGGCGCTGCCGCCGAACAGTCCCTTGAACAGCCCGACGTAGTTGGCGCTCACGTACGAGACACCGGCAAAGGTGATGAGCATGAACAGGACGAGTTGCACCTTGGTGACGCGAAGGATCATCGGCGCATCACCCGCCCACGCCGAGGAGGGCCGGTTCGGTCGCCGAGTTCGACTGCGGCAGCACCTGCTGCGAGTTGGACGACGAGTTCTCGCCGGGCAGCTTCGGTGCACAGCGCCTTGTTCAGCCCGCAGAGCTGGTCGCTCAGGTTCAGGTCGAGGAAAAGATGCAGGTTCGCGTAGTCGCCGCGCACCGCCTCGAGCGTGTTGCCCAGCGGGAACGGGAACGTGCCGGCGATCTTCAGCGCGTTGGTCAGGTTGCTGCCGGCCGCGGTCAGCTGTTCGACCGCCGGTGAGAGCGACTTCAACGCGCTGACGAAGTTCTTCTGCGTCTTGTTGATCACGTCGGTCGCCACCGTGCCGAGATTGGCCAGGCTGGTGAGCATCGTGGTCAGCTTCGACTGGTCGTCCTTCAGGATCTGGAGCGCCTGCGGGAAGGTGTCCAGCGCGGCGACGATCTTCTGCTTGTTGTCGTTGAGGGTCACGGCGAGGCGATTGACGCTGTCGAGTGCGTCCAAGATCTGCTGCTTCTGGTTGTCCAGCGTGCCGACAAACGTGTTGAGCTGGTTGACCAGATCACGCACGGCCTGCTCGTTGCCGGCGAGCGCCTTGTTCAACTCGGTCGTGATCACCTTGATCTGTTGCAGCCCGCCGCCGTTGAGCAGCAGCGAAAGCGCGCCGAGCACTTCCTCGACCTCGGGGGCCGAGCCGGTGTGCGTGATCGGAATCGTGTCGCCGGACTTCAGGTCGGTCGACGAGGCCTTGTCGAGCGGTTGCTCGAGGTCGACGTACTTCTCGCCTAGCAGCGACGTCTGCTTGATCATGGCGCGGGCGTTGTCGGGCAGTTGCACATCGCCGTTGACGGTGATGGTGACCTTCGCCGTCCAGCCAGTCGTCTGGGCATCACCGGTGTTGTCGTGCGGGCTGCTCAGCGCGACGCTGTCGACCCGCCCCACCGCGACATCGTTGACCTTCACCGCGGACTGCGGCACGAGGTCGAGCACATCGGCGAAGTAGATGGTCACCGAGTACGGGTGGCTGCCCACATCGGCACCGCCGGGCAGGTGCATGCCGTACAGGCCGTGGAAGCCGCAACCGGACAGGGTCACCGCGGCTGTCGCGAGGGCGGCGACGAGGCGCTTACTCATCAGCCACCTCCCGTGATGATGCCGCCGATGCCGCCGCCGGAACCGCCCGGCACACCGGGAATACCGCCGACGAGATGCTTGACGGCCTTCTCCACGTCCTTGGGGGTCAGGTTCTTGGGTAGGCCGAGCTGGCCGAGCAGGTCGGCGAGCGGGATCTTCTTCAGTACTTGCTTGCACGTCTTCTTCAGCTGCCCGGTCACGCCACCAGCCGCCTTCTTGACCGGGGCCGGCAGGCCGGGGATCAGCGACGGATCGATCAATGCGCACAGGGTCGCCGGATCGGCGAGCGAGTCGAGGTTGCTCCGCGTGCCCAGCGCGCCGAGGTCTGGCTGGTACACGTGCACGATGTTCGCCAGCGCGACCGGACCGACTGCCAACGTCTCGTTGAGCGAGGCCTGCTCCTTGACCAGCACACCGGTCAACGTCTTCAGCCCGCCGATGTCGGTGTGCAGCTTGTTCGCGTTGGTGTTGACGAAGCCGGCTACCTGGTTGAGCGCGATGCCGAGGTTGTGCAGCGCGGACCCCAGATCCTGGCGTTCGCTGGCGAGCTGGCCGGCCACCGTGGCCAGCTGCTCGTTGAAATGCCGCACCTCGCTGTCGCTGTCCGACAGCGCCTTCGTGAACGCCTGCAGGTTCTTCACCGTGCCGAACAGGTTGCCGCGCCCGTCGGCCAGGGTCTTCGCCGCGGCGGCGAGCTTGCTGATCGTCGTGCCGAGGGCGGCGCCGTTGCCCTGCAGGTTCGCTGCGCCGACTTTAACCAGGTCGCTGAGCGCGCCGCCCTTGTTCGCGCCGTTCGGCCCGAGCGCGACCGAGAGCTTGTTGAGCGCCGCGTAGATGTCGTCGAGTTCCGCAGGCGCGGCGGTGCGGCTGACCGGGATCGTCGCGTTGTTAGCGAGCACCGGACCGGACCCGTCGTAGGCCGGCGCCAGCTGGATGTACCGGTCGCTCACCAGCGAGTTCGCCACGATCACCGAGATCGCGTTGCTCGGCAGCTTGTACTTGCTGTCGTAGGTCATCTGCACGGTGACGGTCGCGCCGTTGGGGTGCACGCCGGTGACCTCGCCGACGTCGATGCCGAGAATCTTCACCGGCGTCCCGGAGTAAACGCCGACGGCGGACGAGAACTGCGCGGTGACCGACTTCGTCGCGGCGCCACTGAGCAGGAAGTACGCCACGCCACCACCGACCACGGCCAGGACGACCAAAATCGTGATCAGGTTCGTGACCTTCTTCGGCAACTTGCTCATGAACACGCCCCCGTCCCGGACGGGTTGGTCGACGTCGACGAGTTGGACAGTGTCCCTGCCACGCTGAAGTTGCAGATGTAGTTGTCGAACCACCGTCCGTTGCCGATGGTGTTGTTGAAGACCCGGTAGAACGGGCCGAGCAACGCGAGACCACGGTCGAGACTGTCCTGGTTGTTGTTCAGCAAGGTCAGCACCTTGTCCACTGAATCCAGCAGCGGCCCGATTGTCTTCTGGTTGTCGTGCACAAGCCCTTCCAGTTGGATCGACAACGTCGTCGTGTTGACCAGCAGCGAGTGGATGGCATCGCGGCGGGCGTTGAGCTCGTCGAGCAGCAGGCCACCGTCGTGGAAGAGCTTCTGCAACTCGGTGTCACGAGCGGCGAGGACTCCGGTTACCTGGTTGGCTCGGAAGAGCAGCGTGCGCAGTGCCTGGTCTCGCGACGCGATCGTGTCGGAGATCCGGCTCAGCCCGGTCAGGACCGTCCGCACCGACTTCGGCGTGTTCTGGAACGTGGTCGACATCGTGTCGAACGCCTTCGCGAGCTCGGTGGTGTTGATCGCGTCGATCTTGTTGGTCAGCTCGGAGAAGGCTGGATAGACGTCGAAGAGCGAGTGCGTACGCGACAGCGGAATCGTCTTGCTCGGGTCCTGGCTCTTCGTGCCCGTCGAGTCGATCGACAGGTACTTGGCGCCGAGCAACGTCTTCAGCTTGATCTGCGCCGTGCTCGCATCACCGATGAACGCGCTCTTGATCTTGAAAGAGACCTTGACCTTGTTGCCCTCGAGCGTTGTCGATTCGACGGTGCCGACCTTCACGCCGGCGATCCGTACGTCGTCGTTCGGGCGGAGGTTGGCGTCTTCGGTGAAGTACGCCGAGTACGTGGTGCCACCGCCGATGAGCGGCAGCGACGACGCGTTGAACGCTGCCCAGAGCAAGGCCAGGATCATCACGAGGCCGATCGCACCGATGGGCAGCGGGTTGCGCGCGCTGAACGGCTTGCCGCCGACGCTGACCTTGCGCGTCTTCATCGGTCCCTTGGGCTTGTCGTCACTCATCGCTAGTGACACCTCGCCTTCGGGGAGCTCTTGGCGGGGATGTCGATTACCTTGCCGCCGGGCAGTTTGAGCGTGCCGCTCTGATCGCACAGGTAGAAGTTGAACCAGGAGCCGTAACTGGCGGTTCGGATCAGTGGGCCGATCGTGGCCGGCAGGTTGTGCAGGACGTACTTGATCGTCCCGCTGCTCGCGTTGAGAACTCCGACCAGACCGGTGATGTCGGTGATGTCCTTGGCCAGCGGCTGGCGGACCTGCGTCAGCAGGTTCGCCGTATTCGTCGAGAGATTGTTGATGCCCGTGATCGCGTTGCCGATCGTCTGGCGGTCGTTCGACAGCCCGGAGATGAAGCCCTGCAACTGGACGATGAGATTCGAGAGCTCGGTGTCGCGCTGGCCGATCGTCGTCAACACCGAGCTTAGGTTGGTGATGACGTCGCCGATGACTTTGTCCTTGTCGGCAAGGGAGTTCGTCAAGTTACCAAGGGTCGAGAACAGCAGCTCGAGGCTGCCGCCCTCGCCCTGCAGGGTCTGGATGATCTCGCCGGAGAGCTTGTTGATCTGGTCGGCGTCAAGGCCCTCGAAGAGCGGCTTGAACCCGGCGAACAGAACGGTCAGGTCGACCGCGGGATGGGTACGGCTCAGCGGGATCGTCTGTGCCGGATCCTGCATCTTGGTGCTGTCACCGGGGTTGCCCTGCTCGACGTCGATGTATCGCTGGCCGACCAGGTTGCGGTAGCGCAGGGTCACCTGCGCCGACTCCGGCAAGGGGCGTGCCTTCTCGACAGTGAAGGCGACCTCGGCCGTGTTGTGCCGAACGATCGAGATGCTACTGACCGTGCCGACGCGCACGCCGGCGATGCGGACATCGTCGCCGATGTTCAGCCCGGACGCGTCGGTGAAGTCGGCCCGGTAGGTGGTGGTCGCGCCGAAGCTGGTGTTCGCGATCGTCGCGGCAAGCACGTACGTGGCGAACGAGGTGACGACGAGGAACACGACGAGCTTGATCAGTGGTGCGAGTAGGCCTCTCATTTGACCCGCACCTCCGCCCCGCGAAGCAGCGGCGCGGCAAGCATCGTCGCTATCGGTGGCACCTTGTTCGGTGGCGCGTGGTATTCGCCGGAGAGCAACGTGCTGACCAATGCGTTCTCACCGCTCGAACCCATCGCCGCCTGGGCGATGTTCTGATCTGAATTGCTTCGCGCGCGCTGGCCGCAAGGGTTGTCGGTGAGCGGTGCGCCGTCGTTGAAACACTGGTACTTCGGCGGGATCTGGAACTTGCCGTCAACCTGCGGTTGCGGGTTGTCGGGCAGGCCGAAGCAGTTCGGACCAAGCCCGTCGACGTAGTACGGCTGCTGGCCCGGCTTGTAGCCACCCATGTTGTTCTGGTCGACCACGATCGACAGCCGTACCTGACGACCTTGGATGATCGAGGACGCCAGGCCGTACAGCTTCGACAGCGCGGCGAACATGCAGGTCGACTCGGGTGAGTACTCCGCCAGCAGGTTGTAGACCTTCGCGCTGGTGCCGACGACGGTGATCATCCGCTGCTCGTTGTCGGCGAGGAAGCTGCGGATCACGTCAGAGGTAGACGTAGCGGTGTCGAAGAGGTTCGCGATCGATTGCTTCTCGGCGATGACGGTCTTCGCCGAGGTCTGCAGGTTGTCGATCGTCGCGAACAGATCGGGCGCGACATTGTTGTACTCGTCGGAGACCTGACCGAGCTTGCCGAGGTCGTCGACGAGGTTCTTGGTGTGCGGATTCAGGCCCTTCAGATACGCATCCATCTGCACCAGGGTGTTGCCGAGTTCCTTGCCGCGTCCCTGCAACGCGGTGGCCACCGCGGTGAGTGTCGCGTTCAGCTCGGCCGGCTTCACTGCTTGCAGCAGTGGCAGCAGGTCACCGAGCACCTTCTCCGTCTCGAGCGCGCCCTGCGAGCGATCCTGCGAGATCGTGTCGCCGGCCGCGATCGGCGCCTGCTTGTTCTGCGGGATCTGCAGCGAGACGTACTGCTCACCGAAGATCGTCTTCGGCAGGACCTGTGCCGACACGTTCTTGGGAATCTCGCTCACCTTGCTCGGATCGAGGGCAAGGGTGACCGTCACGCAGGAGACCTGCTGGTTGATGCATCCGCCGTCAGGCCCCGAGTCGACCGTGACGCCACGGACCGAGCCCACGATGATGCCGCGCTCCTTGACGTCGGATCCGTCCTGGAGCGAGTTGCCGGTGTGGTCGGTCTTGAGGCTCACCAGCACCACCGGCGTGAACTTCTTCTGGTAGATCGCGATCGACAGCCAGACCAGCGCGACGATCAACACGAGGTACAGCACGCCGAGGCCGCGACGCTTCGCGACGGCGAGGACCGACTCTTTGGCCATGGCGCTACCCGGCCAACCGGACGCTCGCGGTGGAGCCCCAGATCGCGAGGGAGAGGAAGAAGTCGATGATGCTGACCAGCACGATGGCGGTACGGACCGCGCGGCCGACGGCGACGCCCACGCCGGCCGGTCCGCCCGATGCCGTGTAGCCGTAGAAGCAGTGAATCAAGATCACCACGACTGCGAACACGAGCACCTTGAAGAACGACCAGATGACATCCAGCGGCGGCAAGAAGAGATGGAAGTAGTGCGAGTAGGTGCCCGCCGATTGGCCGAAGTAATAAACCTCGATCGTGTAGGTCGCCAGGTACGACGACATCAGGCCGAGCACGTAGAGCGGGATGACCGCGATGAATCCGGAGATGATCCGGGTCGTGACGAGGAAGGGCAGGCTCGGCACGGCCATGACCTCGAGGGCGTCGATCTCCTCGCTGATCCGCATTGCGCCGAGCTGCGCGGTGAACCCACAGCCGACGGTGGCCGAAAGCGCGAGCGCGGCGACCAGCGGCGCGATCTCGCGGGTGTTGAAGTAGGCCGAGAGGAATCCCGTGTACGGGCCGATGCCGAGCTGGTCCAGGGCGGCGTAGCCCTGGAGACCGACCTCGGTGCCGGTGAAGAAGCAGAGCACGAGGATGACGCCGACCGTGCCACCGATGACCGCGAGCGAGCCGCTGCCGAACACGACCTCGCCGAGGATCCGCATGATCTCTTTTTTGTAGCGGCGCAGCGTGCGGGGCGTCCAGGCGAGGGCGCGTAGGTAGAAGCCGAACTGCTCGCCGAGTGTGTCCAGCAGGCCGACCGGGGCCTTGATGGCCTTGCGGGCGCTGGCAATGACGTCGGTCGCCATCAGCTGCCCTTCGCCGGGACGACTTGGAAGTACACGGCCGTGATCACGAAGTTGACGATGAAGAGCAACAGGAAGGTGATGACCACCGACTGGTTGACGGCGTCGCCGACACCCTTCGGGCCACCGCCTGCGTTCAGACCCTTGTAGGACGCCACGACGCCGGCGATGAGACCGAAGATCAGTGCCTTCAGCTCACCGGCGTACAGGTCGGGCAGCTGCGCCAGCGCCGAGAAGCTCGCGAGATACGCGCCGGGCGTGCCGCCCTGCAGGACCACGTTGAAGAAATAGCCACCCGCGACGCCGACGACGCACACGAGGCCGTTGAGCGCGACCGAAACCAGCATGCAACCCAGCACGCGTGGCACGACCAGGCGCTGGATCGGCGAAATGCCCAGCACCTCCATCGCATCGATCTCGTCGCGGATCTTGCGACTGCCGAGATCGGCGCAGATCGCCGAACCGCCCGCGCCAGAGATCAGCAGCGCGCACACGATCGGGCTCGCCTCGCGCACGATCGCGAGCACGCTGGCCGCGCCGACGAACGACTGCGCACCGATCTGGGTGGCGAGGCTGCCGAGTTGCAGCGCGATCACTGCGCCGAACGGAATGGCCACCAGTGAGGTGGGGATGATCGTGACGCTTGCGATGAACCAGGACTGCTGAATGAACTCGCGGAACTGCCACGGCCGCTTGAAAGTCAGCCGGGCGACGTCGAGGCCGAGTGCAAACAGGCGACCTGCCTGCCGCACACCACCGACGGGGGAAAGCGAAACCATTCGACCTCAGCCCTGACCAACCGGGCTTTCGGCACCCTCGTGCTCGTCGTGCTCGTCCTGCTCGGACATCTGCTGCTTGGGGTCCTTGCCGTCCTCGGCGCCATCCTTGAGCTTCGCAACCCGTTCCTGGTGCTCGGCCAGTTCCCGGTTCGCCTTCTCCTCTTCGTCCATCAAAGCCTTGATCGCGTCCTGCGCCTCTTGCGGGAGCGTGTGCAGCATTTCGAGCACCCGCTTCTGCCGGCGGCCGACCGCCTTGCGCTCGGGCAGGCCGGGGCTGGGCTGCAGCTGCGCGGGGACGCCCGATCCGGACGCACCCTTCGGACCGGATCCCGGCGCGGGCGGTCCGTCATTGCCCTCGATCGAGGCAAGTTCGGCAGCTACCTGCGCGGAGTCCTTCTCCTCGCTCATCCCGATCGGGCCCTCCCGGCGGCCGTTCAGGAATTGCTTGACGACCGGTTCGTCCGAAGTCAGCAGGACCTCGCGCGGGCCGAACATGACGAGTTCGCGGCGGAAGAGCATGCCGAGGTTGTCCGGGACGGTGCGGGCAGTGCCGATGTCGTGCGTGACGATCAGGAACGTGGCGTCGGTGACCGCGTTCAGGTCGACGATCAGCTGGTTCAGGTACGCCACGCGAACCGGGTCGAGGCCGGAGTCCGGCTCGTCGAACAGGATGATCTCGGGATCGAGAACCAGCGCGCGCGCCAGCCCGGCACGCTTGCGCATGCCGCCGGAGATCTCACCGGGGAGCTTCTTCTCCGCACCCTGGAGGCCGACCATCTCCATCTTCTCGTTGACGATGTCGGCGATTTCCTTCTCGCTCTTCTTGGTGTGCTCGCGCAGCGGGAAGGCGATGTTGTCGAACAGGTGCATCGAGCCGAACAGCGCACCGTCCTGGAACAGCACGCCGAACAGCTTGCGGGTCTCGTACAGCTTGTGCTCGGAGCAGTGCGCGACGTCGACGTCGCGGATCCAGATCGAACCCTTGTCCGGCTTCAACAGGCCGATCAGCGTCTTCAGGAAGACCGACTTGCCGGTACCCGAGGGTCCGAGCAACACCGAGACTTCGCCAGGCGGCAACGTAAGGGTGACATCACCCCAGATACGTTGCTTTCCGAAGGATTTGGTCAGGTCCGTGACGGCAACCTCGACACCCACGACCCGCTCCTTCCCCCGCCACGCATCGGTCGGCCACCGGTAAGGCCGGTCACAACGCGATTGACGTCCGACTGTCGAATAACGAGCTTGCTACCGATCGGTAACGCCCGTAATACAACCATCCCGGACACAGCGTCGCACATTTCGTCCTGACTCGCCCGCCAGTCGGGCGACTGCGGTGTACCCCGCGAACCGTCACATATAACGATCGATGATTTCGCTGAACGCCCGCTTTGACGGGCCTGTACCGACCCGGCACAGATGCCCTATGTGACGCAGCTCTATGGTCCGGTGCTCGCCTGCAGACCGCGCGAGGCATGCGGCGCTGCGATACGGTGCGGCGATTCGGACCGGGGTGGATACGCGTCGAAGGGACGGGCGAAAAGCATGTCGAGCGCTCCCGCTCCGTTGACGCACAGGTCCGCGCTCGCACTCGCCCGTGCGGTACGCGAGGGAGCGGTGACCGCGACCGCAGTGATCGAGGCGCACATCGAGGTGCTCGAGCGGATCGCCGATCGAAACGCGCTCGCCGCGGACCGGTTCGAGCCGGCCCGCCAGGAAGCCGCCGACGCGGACCGACGGGTCGCCGCGGGCGAACCGGACCTGCCGCCACTGCTCGGCGTCCCCGCCACGATCAAGGAACTCATCGCGGTCGAGGGCATGCCGCACAGCGGCGGTTTCGCCCATCGACGCCGGTTCCGCGAGCGTGCGGACGCACCGGTCGTGGCCCGGCTGCGGGCTGCGGGCGCCATCGTCCTGGGCGTCGGCAACACCCCCGGACCGTTCTACTGGCTCGAGACGAACAACCAGATCTATGGTCGGTCGTCCAACGCCTACGACCCGACGCGGACTGCCGGCGGGTCGTCCGGCGGCGACGGGACGATCGTCGGATCGGGTGGCGCCGCGATCGCGCTCGGCTCGGACATGGGTGGCTCGATCCGCGTGCCGGCATTCGTGAACGGCGTCTTCGGGCACATGCCCTCGCCGGGGCTGGTCCCGCTCACCGGACACTTCCCGATGCCGTCCGGGGAGTTCCGCCGGACACTCAACATCGGCCCGCTGGCCCGCCGTGCCGAGGACCTCGCGCCGGTGCTGCGGATCATTGCCGGACCGGACGGGCACGATCCGAACACCGGCGCTCTCCCACTCGGTGATCCGAAGACGGTGTCGATGTCCGGCCTGCGAGTGCTGATCTCGACCGATTCCTCGACGGTTCCGCTGCGGGCGGTGCTCAAGGGCGCGATCGATCGAGCCGCCGAGGAACTCGCTGCGGCGGGAGCGGGCGTCGAGGAGGTGTCGCTGCGCGGGATGCGCTGGGCGCTCGCGCAGTTCGGCGCGGTGGCCTGGAGCGAGCTCGACCTGTTCGCGTCGTGGTCGGCGTTGATGGCCCCGACCCGGGCACGCACCGGACGCACCCCGCTCGTGGTGGCCGCGCCGGCGCGCGTGCTGCAGCTGGTCGAGGCCGCACCGGTGCGCAGGCTGCGGACGCGGGCGGCCCGGCGGCTGGTCGACGCGGCGCGGCGGGCCTCCGACGAGCTGGCCGAGGAAATGGCGCGGCGGGGTGCTCCTGCACCCGCCGTTCCCTCGCCTGGCACCCAAGCACCGCACCACGCTCGGCCAACCCTGGCTGGCAACGAACACCGCGGTGTTCAACCTCTTCGGTATGCCGGTCACTCAGGTGCCGATGGGGCTGACCGACAACGGGCTGCCCCTGGGCGTCCAAGTGGTAGCGGCGCCTGGGCATGATCATGTGAGCATTGCCGCGGCACTCGAGCTGGAACGGGCGGTCGGCGGCTGGGTGGATCCCCAGGATGTAGGAGGCAACGCTGGTGAGTGACGACGGATTGGCCGAGGCGCTGGGCGCGGCTCCTCCGGCGGGCGTCGCTGCATTGCCGGCTGCCGATCGACGCGCGCTGGCCGAGGTGATCGAGTCGGCGCTGCAGAAGCAGGCCGACGATCTCGCGGCATCCTTCGATGCGACGCTCAAGCACATCCCGTTCCCGTTGCGCGGTGTGGTCAAGAAGGTCTTGATCGGATGAGTGGCGCGCCGGAGATGGACCTATGAGCGTTCTCGACACCGAAGCAGAGATCTTGAAGCTCGCCCATCAGCTCGGCGTGCAGCCGTCCCGCCTGGACTTTCTTGACGCCGTACCGCCGGCCGACCTGCGCGAACTGCGCAGCCAGATCGGCGAGGCCCTCTTCCAGGCCGACAAGCACCAGTTCAGCAAGGTGGTAGCGGTCTCGAAGGTCGTGCCCAGCGCGATCGCGGCCAAGATCACCGAGCACGCGCTGTCGCCGTTGATCGCGGCGCGGACGGCCGAGTTGCTCGATCCGCCGCGTGCCGTCGACATGGTCAAGCGGCTCTCGGATCGCTACCTGGCTGACGTGTCGGCCGCGATGGATCCGAGCCGGTCGCCGGAAGTCCTCGCGCAGATCCCGCCGGACCGGGTCGCCGCGGTCGGGGCCGAGCTCGCACGACGGGGCGAGTGGGTGGTGATGGGTGGCTTCGTCTCGGTGATCTCGGTCGGAGCGCTGCGCGCCGCGGTCGCCGAGCTCGACGGCGAGCAGTTGCTGCGCATCGGGTTCGTCCTCGACGACATGTCCCGCCTCGACGGCATCACCGAGATGCTGACCGACGCCCAGCTGGACGGGATCCTGTCCTCGGCCGTCGAGCAGGGGCTCTGGCGCGAGCTGGACGAACTGCTCGCCAACCTCGACGGCACCCGGCCGCGCCGGCTGGCCGCGCGGTACGCCGCCGCCGGTCCGCAGTTGCGGGCCGAGGTCGAGGCGGCGATCGCCGGCGGTGCGCTCAGCGCACCTAGCGCGGCCAAGTTGGCCGGCGAATGAGGCTGCTGAACGCGGTCCGCGACGGCTACGTCGAGTCATGGCACGCCGGCAGCTTCGTGCTTCTCGATGCGGCCGGCGCCGTCGCGGTGTCGAGCGGCCCCGTCGAGGCGCCGGTGTTCCCCCGCTCGTCCCTCAAACCGCTGCAGGCCGTCAGCCTGCTCGAATGCGGGTTCGCCGGGCGCGACGGGTCGCTCGCACTGGCCACGGCCAGCCATGACGGCGAGGACGTGCACATCACCGGCGCGCGCGCGACGCTGGCCGCGGCGGGGCTGGACGAATCAGCGTTGCAATGCCCGCCCGACCTGCCGTCCGGCCGCGATGCGCTGCTCGCCTGGGTGGCTGGCGGCGGCCGTCCCGCTCGGATCTGCCACAACTGCTCGGGCAAGCACGCGGCGATGCTCGCGACCTGCGTGGCGGCCGGCTGGCCTACCGACACCTACCGCTGGCCGGGCCACCCGCTGCAGCAGGCGATCCGGGCACGGATCGCGACGCTGTGCGACGAGCCGGTGCACGGCGTGGCAGTCGACGGCTGCGGAGCGCCGGCGTTCGCGGTGAGCCTGCTCGGATTGGCGCGGGCGTTCGCGGTGCTGGCCACCGCGCCCAGCGGGTTCGCGCGGGAAGTGGCCGACGCGATGCGCTCGTTCCCGCGGCTGATCGGCGGCACCGGGCGAGCGGTGAGCGAGCTGACGGCAGCGGTGCCTGGACTGGTCTGCAAGGAGGGCGCCGAGGGCGTGTGGGCCGCCGCGTTGCCGGACGGACGCGCGTTCGCCGCCAAGATCGACGACGGCGGCATGCGGGCGTTGCCGCCGCTGCTCGCCGCGGCGCTGCGCTACTGGGGTGCCGACAACGAGGTGGTGGCCCGGTGGGCCGCCGTCCCGGTGCTCGGTGGCGGCGCTCCGGTCGGCGCGATCACCTGGTCGTCCGAACTGCGCGACCTGCTGAGTCTTGGCCCCTGAGCAGGGCGACACGCCGCAAAACTCCCTGCAGCGGGGCCAAGACCAAGCCGGGCCGGCCCCACGAAGGGAGCCGGCCCGGTTAGGACGTGCTGGGTCTTACTTGACCGTGACGGTGGCGCCGGCGGCCTCGAGGGCCTCCTTGGCCTTCTCCGCGGCTTCCTTGTTGACCCGCTCGAGCAGCGGCTTGGGGGCGCCGTCGACGAGGTCCTTGGCCTCCTTCAGGCCGAGGCTCGTCAGCGTGCGCACCTCCTTGATGACCTGGATCTTCTTGTCGCCGGCAGCCTCGAGGATGACGTCGAACTCGTCCTTCTCCTCGGCAGCCTCGGCCGGCGCAGCGCCGCCCGGACCGGCCGGAGCCGCAACGGCCATCGGAGCGGCCGCGGTGACGTCAAAGGTCTCTTCGAACTGCTTCACGAACTCGCTGAGCTCGAGGAGAGTCATCTCCTTGAACGACTCGAGCAGCTCGTCGGTGCTGAGCTTCGCCATGATTGGCGTCCTTTCTTTCTCGCCGGGAAAGCCGGCTAGTCAGTTGTTACTGGTTGTTACTCCGCCGGCTCGGCGGGAGCTTCTGCTGGCGCCTCGGCTGATGCCTCGGCTGGTGCGTCGGCTGATGCCTCGGCTGGTGCTTCGGCAGCATCGGCGGAAGGCGCTTCGGCCTTCTTCATGTTGCCGATCATGGGCTCGTCGGTGGACGGAACGTCCCCGGCGGGCTTCTTCTCTTCGAGCGCCTTGGCCAGGCGGGCCATCTGCGACAGCGGTGCCTGGAACAGGCCGGCCGCACGCGTCGGCAGCGCCTTGAGCGCACCCGCGAGCTTGGCCAGTAGTACCTCGCGCGACTCGAGATCGGCGATCTTCGCGACCTCGGCAGCGGTGAGCACCTTGCCGTCGAGGACCCCGCCCTTGATGATCAGCAGCGGATTGGTCCGCGCGAAATCGCGCAGCCCCTTCGCCGCCTCGACCGGATCGCCCTGAACAAAGGCGATGGCCGTCGGGCCGGTGAGCAGATCGTCGGCAATCGGGACGCCGGCGTCAGCGGCAGCCCGCTTGGTGAGCGTGTTCTTGACGACCGCGTAGGTGGTGTCGCGACCCAGCGCCCGGCGCAGTTGCGTGACCTGCTTGACCGACAGCCCGCGGTACTCGGTGATGACCGCAGCGGACGACTTGGTGAAGCGCTCGGTGATCTCGGCGACCGCTCCGGCCTTCTCGGTGTTCGGCATGTGCTACCTCCTCTCGTTTCGGATCAGGCTGGCGGCAGCCTGCCCGAAACGAGAAACGCCCCGGCGCAGGGCGCACGGGGCGACGCGAGGTCGTACTCGCGACGTACCAGCCAACCTGCGCGGGCCGCTCCGGCGCTCCGGAGGCGTTCGATCGCGTGCGCGCACGCGACGACCAGCGGTCTTAGGTGGATCGATTAGGAGCTTACGGGACGGCCGGTGAACCGGCCAAATCACTGGTCCGGACGCAGGTCGGTCGCCGCGGGAATGCTCGGGTGGGCCACCACTGTCGCGACGGCCTTGTACAGGGCCCGCCAACCCTGCTTCGGCGTCGCCGAGGTCAGCCCGTTGCAGCCCGGCGACGTGCCCGTGGGGCAGACACCGTTCTCGGTGAGCGAGCCGGCGAACCGGATCGCCCCGCCACCGGTCGCGTCGATGTTTGCCCATTGCACCGGCTGCGCACTGTTGTAGACCTGTGGCAGCGCCTGGAGCCGGTACGCGCCAAGTGCGTGGGTCAGCTGGTAGTAGTCGGCCTGGGTCCAGCCGTTGGCGCAGGTCTGGTGGGTGACGCCGAGGCTGGACGGGCAGCCGTCGGCCGAGCCGTTGTAGATCAGGTTGCCGACCGCGCCGGCGGTGTTGTCGACGGCGAGGTAGGCCTGCTCCCACTGCACCGCCTGCGCTTCGGTGCCGCTGAAGTCAGTCGACTCGATGTCATTCGCGCCGACGACGCTCAGCCCGGCCGGCGCAGCAGCGCGAACGGTCGCGACGAAGTTCGCCCAGTCGGTACCCCGCTGCGGCGCGGGGTATGCGTTCGCTCCGCTGAACGCGCCGTCGTTGTTCGTGCCGAGCGCGATGGTGGCCTGCTTGCCGTTGGCACACAGGCTGAAGCCAGTGAGGTAGCCATTTGTCTGCGAGTCACCGATGAGGGCGGTCTCGAGTTGGGCATAGGTCAGCCTGGTTTGGGTTGTCGTTAGCAGGACGCCCGGGGTCGCGGTGCTAAGCGGTGGGGTTACCGACTGCGCGCCGAATTCGAGCAACACCAGGGTTGACGGATAGGTCGCATCGTCACAGCCGAGACTTTCCATCGATTGTGCGTCGCCCGATCCGCCGTCGATGACCGTGCGGATGTAGTGGCTGTCTGATGGCGCGGGTGGAGCGACCGGCGGCGCGTTCTTCGCCGCGACGTACCCGACGATGTCGACCGACAGCTTGACGGTGCCCTGCGAGGCATTGCGAATCTTGATCTTGCCGGCAGGCGAGACCGGGACGAGGGCGAGGCCGGCCGAACTCTGGCCCGGGTTCAGGTGCACGTTCGTCGTCGCCGGGCGGCCTGCGTTCGCAGGCCACGCCACCAAAGCGCCCGCCGATGCCGCGGTTGCCTGCAGATTCACCAGGACGGCGGTTATGTGCCCGGCGGGCACACCGGCGCGGCCGGTGACAGCAACCGTCGTCGTGTGGTTGGGACGCAACCGCGCGGCGCCGACGATTCGCGCGGCCGAGCCGACCTGTGTTGTGCCGGCTGCGGTCACGATCCCGCCGACGGTGTAGCCGACCACGTCGACGGTGAGCCGCACCTTGGCGCGCCGAGGTGTTGTAGACCGAGATCCGCCCGTTGCCGTCGGTCGGGACGAGCCCGAAGCCGGTGCTGTCGGGTCCCTTCGCAAAGGTCGCCGTCGCGGCGTGCGGGCGGTGCCCGCCGGCCTGGAAGGCCACCAGCGTGCCTGGTTTCGTCGGCGAGGTGACGGTGATCAGCACCGCGACCGCGCCGACGCTCGCGGCCGGCACGCCGTCGCGGCCACCGAGATCTGCTGTCAGGGTGCGGTGCGCGCCGATCGTCCGCGTCCGCAGCGCGCGCCTGGGCGTCACGGTATGCAGCGCGCCGGGCGTCTCGGCCGACGGTCGGCCGGCCACGTAATAACCGGCCACGTCGATCGCGACCTGCGTGCTGCCCTTGCGCGCGGCGTTGAACACGGTGACCTTGCCGGCACGTGACGCGCGGACGATCGCGGTGGCTGTCGTCGTGCGGCCCGCGCCGAAGCGGACGTTTTGCGGCACCGGCCGGCGGGCACCGGCCTGGTAAACGATCAGTCCGCCGTCGCTGTCGGTGCCAGCGCAGTGATCGTGACGGCCACCGCGGCAATTCGCTTCGGCACGTTGCCGATTCCGCCGATCTTCGCGGTGAAGCTCTTGCCGTGCAGGAGGGCGCCGCGGTGATTGCCGTGTGCTCCGGTTCGAGTGTCGACGGCGCGGAACGGGGTGACCGGGGCGTAGCTGCCGGCGACCGGAGTCGCGGTCGCGGCGGGGAGCGCGCCCGCCGGAGCGGCCAGCGCGATCGCGGCAGCGCTTCCGGCGCCGAGAACGGCGGCGAGAAGAGCGGGGGCGATACGCACGAGACAGGCCTTTCGAAGGTAACGGCATTATCACGCCAACTCGGCCCGCGGGCCAGCTATTGGTTGATCAATATTGATCAGTTAGCGGGCCACGGCGCGGTACGCCGCGCCGAAACAAACGAACGGCACCGACTGTTCGGCCACCGCTTCGGCCAGCGCCTCGGCAGTGTCGCTGGCCGCGGGACAGCCGAGCGTGGTAGTCCGCCATCGTCTCTGCGGCGGCGGTCATCGCCGACCCGCGCGACGCCTGCGACGACACACCGCGTGCCGAGGTGCAGCAGGACGCTGGTCAGCCCGAGCGCTTCGTCACCGGGACGGACGGTGGCCAGCCCCAGCTCGCAGGCCGACAGCACGACGTGCTCCGGAGTGCGCGCGGTCTGGTCGAGCTCGTGGGCGAACAATGCGCCGTCGGCAAGCCGCAGCGAGGAGAACATCGGGTTCTCGGTCTGGTGCACGCCATGCGCGGCGACGTGCGCGATGCGCGTGCCGGCCAGCGCCTGCGCGAATGCGGCGCCCGTGGCTGCCGGGCCGGTGAGCAACCGGGCGTCCCAGATCCGTCCGACCGCGCGCGCTTCGTCGACTCCCCGGCCGAGATCCGGACCGGCTATGGCGACGACGCGGCGATGGCGCGCGCGCGGCCGCACCTGCGCCGCATGCCAGGCCGTCGCCGAGGGTGCGACCACTACCGGCACGCCGCGCATCGACGGCAGCAGGCCCCACGGCAGCTGGCCGAGCAATCCCGTCGAGGCAAGCACCAGCCGTCCGCCGACACGCAGTGGTGCGAGCAGCAACCGGTCGAGCTCGGCGAACGAGCGCGTCAGCGAGGCCGCCACCGATCCCCGCAACGGGCCGGGCAGCCGCGGATCGGCCAGCACGTCGAGATCGGCGTGCACGCGGCGAACCTGCTCGTCGACCTCGCCGGCCGAGCCGAGCGCGACCAGGCGCGGCCCACCCGGCGCCAGGACGACGGCGTGCAGGCCGCCCTCGGACCGGGCGTACGAGACGAGGGTGGCGGAGCCGAGCGCCGCGCCGAGCTCGTCGAGGTCGACCAGCCCGCGCACCACTCCCGCGCCGGTCCGGGTCCAGCTGCGCGCGCTGATGCGTGCTTCTAGTTCCTGCCGCCTTTTGTGCAGGGGCGCGGACGCCGCCCGATCGAGCTCGACGGCCCGCAGCGCTTCGACGGTCTGCCGTAGCTCGCCGAGCAGTTCGGCGGCGACCGGGTCGTCCGGTGGGCGCACCGCCGGCAACCGGGACGCGACCGCGCGACCGCGCTCGGCTGCAGCGAGGACGACCTCGGGGCGACCTGAGCGCAGCGCGATCGCCAGATCGAGCTCGGCGAGACGGCGGCCATGCACGGCCGCCGCGGTCGCGAGGTCGATGCTGCCGAAGCTTGCTTGGTAGGCGGCAAGCTCATCGAGCGCGTGCCGGGCACGTCGCGACGCCGCCGTCGGGTGGCCGGTGTCGGCGTCGAGCCGCGCTCGGACGTACTGGCTGTGCAGGCGGGCGGTGATCGGATCATGGCGACCGGCCCGCGCCAAACCGGCGAGCGCAGCTCGAGCGGCGTCGGGCTCACCCGCCGACAGGTGCGCCTCGGCCGCGATGAGCGCTGCGGTCTGGGCCGGCAGCCGGACACCGTCGCGCTCGAACTCCTCGCGCAGCCGCAACGCCGGTCCGGCGAGCCGCCGTCCGGGCCGTCCCGCGGCGAGGTCGCCCTGCAGCAGGACGAGCTCGGCGCTGCGCCGCCACCGATCGCTGCCGCGCCGGCGGAATCGGTCGCGCGCCCGCATGGCCAGCCGTCGCGCGGCTTCGGCGTCGCCGGCGATCAGCGCGCACCGCGCCCGCTCGAGTTCGGTCTCGCCGAGATCCTGCACGAGCCGGTCGCGGCGGAACAGCTCGGCGGCCTCCGCGAGCGCCTGATCGGCTTCGCGCACCAGCCCGGCTTCGGCGAGCACTCGCGCCCGGTCGAGCAGCGGGATGCCGCGGGGCAGATCGGTCGCGATCGTGAGCGCCAGCGCCATTTGCGCGAGGGCGCTCGGCAGGTCGCCGTCGAGAAACTCGAGGTAACCCAGGTTGTGCCGTGCCTTCGCCTCGTCCCGCGCCAGGTCGGCATCGATGCTGCTCCGGATCGCGGCCTCGAGCAGTGGACGGGCGGCACGCAGCTCGCCCAGATACAGATGCACGTTCGCGGAGTTGCCGAGGACGGCGGTGCGATCGAACGGGCTCGCGTGTTGGACGAAGCCACGCGCGGAACGGAACGCCTCGGCCGCACCCTGCAGGTCCCCCATCCGGATCGCCAGCGCGCCACGCTGGGAATGCAGCAGGAACATCGCGCCGGGGTCGTCGAGCCGCGCGGCCATCGCGTCGGCACGGTCGAGGATGTCGATCCCGGCCGCCGCCCCGGCAAGGTCGGCCGTGCTCGCCGCGAGGCTGATGAGAGTGCGGGTCAACACGCTGTCGCGTGCCGCGCCGGAGGGCGCGGATTCGAGCAGAGCCACGGCGCGACGAGCAAGCGCATCGGCCCGCGCTGGGTGCGCTGCACCCATCTCGTCGACCGCCCGAGCATGCAGTGCTCGCGCCTTGTCCAGCACCCGGTCGGGGCCTGCGCGGCCCTCGGCATCCGGCTGAACGGTCACAACTCGATCGACGGCGTCACCACGGGAGTCCGAGCGCCGTTCGGTGCGCGCAGCGTGAACTGCGCGAGGCCCCGCGGCACATCATCGAAGACGAAACGCCCGTCGGGATCGGCTGTCGTCGTGCGGGTCTCTTCGACGATGCGCAACTCGACAACGACCCCGCCGCCAGGCGCGACCCAGCCATCGATGCGCACCCGATCAGCAGCGGTATTCGTGATGGTGACCATCGTGCTCATGCTCGTGCTCGTGAACGTGACGGTCTGCGAGTCGGCGCTCGCATCCGCTCGCACGCCGACGAGATCGCCGGAACGCTGCAGCTCGGCGATCTCGGCCTGCAACGCGTCGAGAGTGATGCCGAACTGGATCCGGTCGACGAGTCCGCTCGGAACCGGATCGAGCGTGTCGTAGAGCTGCGCCATCCGGCGCAGGTTGTCGATGTCGGTGGCGTCGATTTCGCCCGCGGCGAGTTCGTCGAGGCCGGGACGCGATGAGGGGGTGTTCATCAGTTCTCCCAGGCAGGGTCGTTGGTGAGTTGGAGGCGGAGCTTGGCCAGGCACCGGCCGCGGGTCGGACCGATGCTGCCGATCGGCATGCCGAGTGCCTTGGCGACCGCCGCGTAGTCGGGACGATCGGCGAACGCGATCACGCGCAGCAGCGCCTGACACCGTTCCGGCAGCTGCGCGATGTGCTGCCACAGCAGGTTGTCCCCGTCGTTGCGGAGCACCCGCTCCTCGGGCAGATCGCGCTGCGGAGTGACGACGTCGTCGTCGTCGAAATCTTTCGGCTCGACCCGGTCGGCCCGCTTGGTGACCCGCCAGGATTCGCGCTTTGCGGTGATGATCAACCACTGCAGGACGGCCTGCGGATCGACGATCGAGTCGGCGCCGCGCACCAACGCGAGCCACGTCGACTGCACGACGTCCTCGGCCGACTCACGATCGAGGCGCTGCGCCCGAACCGTGTGCCACAGGATCGGCGTGAGCAGCGCGACGAGTTCGGCCATGCCGGCTTCGTTCCCGTCGCGGTACGCGCGGAACAGGTCCGCCGCACGCGAGGCGAACGTCTCCTGACCCGATCCCGCGCTGATCATGGCGACATCCCCTCCACGCAGGCCTTGACCGCTGCCCAGCCTCGACCCACGGCGCTCGAGCGATCAAGCGCGGTGAGATCCCACTGGCACAGTTGCGCCGCGAGCTGGCCGGCGAGCACCGGCCCGGCGAACGAGGTGCCGCTCCAGACACCGAACCCGCCGGAAAAGTCGTCCGGATCGATCGTCGCCCGCTGCCCGTCGCCGTCGACCGACACCGCGTAGGACGGCTGGGCCGAGGCGTTGAAGCTGGTCGGGAAGGTGCTGACCAAGGCCGCGCCCGCGCGGTGGCAGGCGACCCAGGGTCCAGCGTTGCTGAACAGTGCGATTGTGCCGTTCGGGTTCGTCGCGCCGACACTGACGACCGGTACCGAGTTCGGGTCAGGGGCCGTGATCGTGCCGCCCGCCCAGGGGGTGAACGCGGCCGGGTACATCGGCCGGTCGGTCGCATCGTTGCCGGCCGCCGCGACCACCGCGACGCCGAGCTCGCCGAGTTCGCGCAGCGGGGTAAGCAGCTCCGGGTCGAAGGTGATGTCGTCGGGTTGCTCGTGGTAGTAGCCCAGTGACAGCGACACGACGTCGACGATGTCAGCGGCGTTGTTTGCCGCAATCGCCATTTGCTGGCGAAGAAGCAGTAGCCAGACGGCGTCGAGCAGATTGCTCTCCGGCACCGCACCGTCGCCACCCATGATCCGCACCGCGAGGATGTTCGCGTCGCCGCAGTACTGGCGGATCAGCCCGGCGATGAATGTGCCATGGCCGGCGTCCTGATCAAGGACGCCTTCGTACGCATCGACGGTCACCCCGGTTGCCTCGGCGTTGTCGATCGGCACGTCGAGCACCATCGGCTGCAAGTGCACGACGTCGGGCGGCAACCACGGATGCGTGCCGACCCCGGTGTCGATCACTGCTACGACGGGCCGCCGGCTCGGCCGCTCGGACCGCAGCGGCGGTGCGCCGACCCAGTTGACCGGCTGCCGGCCGCCCGATCCCGCTACGCCGTACTGGTAGCTGCCGACGGCGGCATGTGTCCACACGAAGGGCGAGCCACCGACACCATGCGTCCAGACGAACGGCGAGCCGCCGATGTCCGGGCTGCTGGTCGCGGAGAGGAGGTGATCGAGCGCGACCTGCTTCTGCCCGGGCGCGTCACGCGGCAGGAGGCTGCGGAAGGTTTGCAGTACCGGCCACGCGTCCGGCGCGGGTGTCGGCGCCGCGCTATTGGGCACGAGCTTGAGCCGGATCGGCAGCCGCTCGGTCGCAAGCTGCGCGCGGGCGGCCACCTCGGGCGCTTTCAGGCCGCGGCCCTTCTCGTCGAGAACCAGCGCGAGGCCGAGCCGCCGCGCTGCTTCCTGCAGGGCGCCGCGGGTGCTCTGGTCGGCCTGTCCGCTCACGAGCAGCCGGTCAGCGATGTACACGGTCGGCCGGATCGGCGCCTGACCGGCAACGACCATCGCAGTCGTCGGATCGAGCACCCGGGCGTTGTAGCGCTGCAACAGGTCCGCCGGTGGCGCGAGCAGCGGCTCGCGACGCACCACGGTGCGCCGGTCAACCTGCGGACTTCCCGCAGTGGGTCGGCCAGCGGCCTGCTCTCCGGTGGACGTGGGGTCGCTCATGCTCACCTCGTGATTCGAAGCGCCGTCGGGGGGCCGAGCGTATTCGGCACAACCCGGCGATCACCAGACGTTCGTGACTTGTCTTAGCTTCAAGAGCTACGCCGGTGCTCGCTGATACATCGGGCAAGGGAGTATCTGGCTGGGCCGGGCAGGCTCCTGACGGACATGAACGACCGGTGGCCGGAGTGGGCGCGCGAGCAGTTGCAGACCGCGGTTGCGCTTGCGTCATCCGTTCCGAACGGGCGGCCGCTGGCCGTCGATCTCTACGAGCGCTGGTTCGCGGGTTCCGCGCAGCCGGTGCCCGCTGCCGCGCCCCGCCCGCTGCTGGGCGAGTACCGGCGCGCGCACGAGGGCGTCGCCACGCTGGTCGTCGATGGCCTGCCCGTGCTCGATCGCCACGACCGACTCGGCAGCGACGGCTGGTGGCGCACCTGGAACACGTCGTGGCGGCCCGCGGCCGGCGGCGCCCGGGTACTGCTGAGCGCCCGGCTCGACGCGGCCTCGACGCTGGTCGGCATGCTGACCCGCGAGCTGCGCGACGTGCCCTACCTGCTCGCCTTCCCGACCGACCCGGACCGGCTGACCCGGCGCGGTTCGGCGGTGCTCTACCTGCCCCGTCTCCGGGCACTCACGCCGGATCTGGTCGGCGCATTGGTGCCGCTACTGCACCCGGACACCCCGCCGCTGTGCTTGCCGCTCGGCCCGGGCGTCGCGGTCGCGCAGTACCCCGACAACGGGATGACTTTCGGGGAGCACCGCTGCCACCTGGTCGCGCTGGCCTTGCGCGCCGGCACGCCGAGCGGAGCGCTCAGCACGATTGCCGACGTGTTCGCCGCGCATGGAGTCGATCCTGCCGCGCCGTATCGGACCGTGCACGGAATGGCCTAGCCGGTCTGCCCGCGGACAGCGAACGGCCCGGCAGGACTGGGTGGGAGCCTGCCGGGCCGTTCGCGAAGTTCGAGCTACTTCGACTACTTGCTAGACCGTTGCGTCCTCGAGCAGGTTGCGCGTGCGGTTCGGGTCGACCGGGATGCCCGGTCCCATGGTCGTTGCGAAGGTGACCTTGCGGACGTAGCGACCCTTGGCGGCCGACGGCTTCGAACGCAGGATCTCGTCGAGCGCGGCGGCGTAGTTCTCGACGAGCTGCTGCTCGCTGAACGACGCCTTGCCGATGATCAGGTGCAGATTCGACTGCTTGTCGACGCGGAAGCTGATCTTGCCGCCCTTGATGTCGGCCACGGCCTTCGCGACATCCGGGGTGACGGTGCCGGTCTTCGGGTTCGGCATCAGTCCGCGCGGGCCGAGCACGCGGGCGATCCGGCCGACCTTGGCCATCTGGTCAGGGGTGGCGATCGCGGCGTCGAAGTCCAGGTACCCGTCGGTGATCTCCTGGATCAGGTCGTCGCTGCCGACCTTGTCGGCGCCGGCAGCGCGGGCCTCTTCGGCCTTGTCGCCGGTCGCGAAGACGATCACGCGGACGGTCTTGCCGGTGCCGTGCGGCAGGCTGACGGTGCCACGCACCATCTGGTCGGCCTTGCGCGGGTCGACGCCGAGTCGCATGGCGACCTCGACCGTGCCGTCGAACTTGCGTCGGTGACGCCTGCTTGGCGATGGTGGCCGCCTCGAGCGGGCTGTAGATCTTGTCCGGCTCGATGAGCTTGGCCGCGGCCTCGTAGGCCTTGCTGTGCTTGGTCATTGCGTTCTTCTTTCTCGAGTGGTCAGGCGGACGGGCGCGCAGTCCCGTCCTCCCACGAATTCGGTTACTTGCCCTCGACGGTAATGCCCATCGAGCGGGCGGTGCCGGCGATGATCTTCGCCGCCTGGTCGATGTCGTTGGCGTTGAGGTCTTCCATCTTGGTCTGGGCGATCTCGCGCACCTGGTCCATGGTCACCTTGGCGACCTTCTTGGTGTGCGGCTCGCCGCTGCCCTTGTCGACACCCGCGGCCTTGAGCAGCAGCCGGGCAGCCGGCGGGGTCTTGGTGACGAAGGTGAACGAGCGGTCCTCGTAGACCGAGATCTCGACCGGGACGATCTGCCCGCGCTGCGACTCGGTGGCCGCGTTGTACGCCTTGCAGAACTCCATGATGTTGACGCCGTGCTGGCCGAGCGCAGGGCCGACCGGCGGCGCCGGGTTTGCTGCGCCGGCCTGGATCTGCAGCTTGATGACCGCAGCGAGCTTCTTCTTCGGAGGCATTGTTCCTCGGTACTTTCTCTTCTTCTTCGACGGGTTGGTTCTAGATCTTTGCGACCTGGCTGAACGCCAGCTCGACCGGAGTCTCGCGACCGAAGATCGACACGAGCACGTGCAGCTTCTGGTGAACGGGATCGATCTCGCTGATCGTCGCCGGCAGGGTCGCGAACGGGCCGTCCATGACGGTGACCGACTCGCCCACGTCGTACTCGACGGTGACCGCGGGCTTGTCGGCCGATGCCGTCCCGCCCTTGCCGCCGGTCTGCGCCTGCGCGGCCTTCTGCGTCTGCGGCGCGAGGATCCGCACCACCTCGTCCAGGGTCAGCGGCGACGGGCGCGACGTCGCGCCGACGAACCCGGTGACCCCGGGCGTGTTGCGGACGGCACCCCAGGACTCGTCGTTGAGATCCATCCGGACGAGGATGTAGCCCGGGAAGACCTTGCGCTGCACCTGCTGGCGCTTGCCGTTCTTGATCTCGACGACCTCTTCGGTCGGCACCTCGACCTGGAAGATGTAGTCCTCCATGTCCAGGGACTGGATGCGGCTCTCGAGGTTGGTCTTGACCTTGTTCTCGTAGCCGGCATAGGAGTGCACGACGTACCAGTCGCCGAACTGCGTGCGCAGCTCGCGGCGCAGCGCCTCGACCGGGTCCTCCTCCTCGTCGTCCTCGGTGGTCTCCTCGACGACGGCGTCGGCGGCTACCTCGGGCGCGGCGGCCTCGGCCTCGGCGTCGTCGGTCGTCTGGCCGATGTCGTAATCCTCGTCGGCGTCCTCGCCGATCGGCTCATCGACTTCGGCGCCGAGCAGGCGGGCCGCAGAGGCGAGGTCGGTCGGGCCGGAGTCGGCGGACTCCGCCGACTCGCTACGCGCCTCGATCAGCTCGTCGTCGTCGCTCTCGGGGGCGCCGACAGGCGCGCTGGAACTGTCGTACTCGGACACAATCTCTCTTCTCTTGCTGATAGTCACGGTGCTGGATGCGGGCCCGGCTCAGCCGAACAGCAGCAGCACCAGCCTCGCGAAGCCGATGTCGAGGCCGGCCACGATCGCCACCATGATCACCACGAAGATGATCACGACGATCGAGTAGGTCACCAGCTCGTTGCGCGAGGGCCACAGCACTTTGCGCAGCTCGGAGATGCTCTCCCGGACAAAGCGCGTCGGCTTACCGCCCCGTCCGCCCGCTGGGCGGGGGGTGGCGGGCTCGGTGCGAGTCGCGGTCACGAGCTCTCCTCTCTGGTACTGCGTGTCGGTCTGTTCAATTGCTTCGCAGGGGCGACAGGACTTGAACCTGCAACCGCCGGTTTTGGAGACCGGTGCTCTACCAATTGAGCCACGCCCCTGTGGCGACCGATTTGTCCCGAGCCGGCATGCCGGTGAGCACGCTTGCGCAGGGCCACGTCGGACCCGTCGGGCAAGTCTACGGGGCCAGGCACGCCAGCTCCAACTTGCCTCCGGCTGGGAGCCGGGCAAACGCCAGGGGCGTCCGTCTGGGACGATATGGGACATGGGAGCCCGCATTTCTGACCGTATCGCCGCCATCGCCGAATCCGCGACCCTCGCCGTCGATGCCAAGGCCAAGGCGCTCAAGGCCGCGGGCCGCCCGGTCATCGGTTTCGGCGCGGGCGAGCCGGACTTCCCGACGCCTGACTACATCGTCGAGGCGGCGGTAGCGGCGGCGCGCGACCCCAAGAACCACCGGTACACCCCCGTCGCCGGGCTGCCCGAGCTGCGCGCGGCCATCGCCGCCAAGACCAAGCGCGACACCGGCTACGACGTCGAAGCCGCCCAGGTGCTCGTGACCAACGGCGGCAAGCAGGCCGTCTACAACGCCTTCGCCACGTTGCTCGACCCGGGTGACGAAGTGCTGCTGATCGCGCCGTACTGGACGACCTACCCCGAGGCCATCAAGCTCGCCGGTGGCGTGCCGGTCGAGGTGCTGACCGACGAGACGAGCGGCTACCTGGCCACCGTCGACCAGCTGGAGGCGGCACGCACCGAGCGCACCAAGGTGCTGCTGTTCGTCTCACCGTCGAACCCGACCGGCGCGGTGTACCCGCCCGCGCAGGTGCAGGCGATCGGTGAATGGGCCAAGGAGCACGACCTGTGGGTCGTCACCGACGAGATCTACGAGCACCTCGTCTACGGCGACGCGCTGATGGAGAGCATCGCGCACTCCGCGGGCGAGAAGGTCGTGGTGGTCAACGGTGTCGCGAAGACCTACGCGATGACCGGCTGGCGGGTCGGCTGGCTGATCGGCCCGACCGACGTCGTCAAGGCGGCAACGAATCTGCAGTCGCACGCGACCTCGAACGTGTCGAACGTGGCCCAGGTGGCGGCGCTGACCGCGGTGTCCGGCGACCTGTCGGCCGTTGCCGAGATGCGCAAGGTCTACGACCGGCGCCGCCGCGCGATCGTGGCCGCGCTCTCGGACATCCCCGGCGTCGTGTGCCCCGAGCCGCAGGGTGCCTTCTACGTCTACCCGTCGGTGAAGGGTCTGCTCGGCAAGCCGCTGCGCGGCAAGACGGCCTCATCGTCGGCCGAGCTCTCCGCGCTGATCCTGGACGAGGTCGAGGTCGCGGTCGTCCCCGGCGAGGCGTTCGGCACCCCCGGCTACGTCCGGATGTCCTACGCCCTCGGCGACGACGACCTAGCCGAAGGCGTGGCAAGAATCGCAAAGCTGGTTGCGGACTAGCTTGATCAAAAGTGAGTTGTGGTCGGATCTGGTCACAACTCGGCTTTGATCAAGCGGGAGGCGCTTCCGCCCAGGCCTTGGCGGTGGCCTCTTCGGCGTCTATGACGCTCATGATGATCGGGGCGGCGAAGCCTTCGACCTTGCCGCCGATGAGCGGGACGTGTGCCTTGAACTCCGCGTCGACGACGACCGTGCTCGCTGCGACACCGTCCGGGACCACTCGGATCGTCCCCTTCATGCTGGCCGGCGCTCCGTGGAAGTCGACCGACAACTGGGCGGTTCGCGCGCCGTCACCGGCGGCCGGGCCCCAGACGATCGTTTCGGTCGAGGTGACCCCGGACGGCACGAACTTGCGCAGCAGCGACGGGAAACCGACCGTCGGCAGCTTCCGCTTCGTCTTCACCGTGGCACCGTCCGGGCCGTCGGAGATCTGGACGTCCCAGGACAGCGCGCCGGCGTCGCGGCACTTGCGTTCCTGGAAGGCCTTGCTCGTCGACATCGTGTAGACCGCTTCGGCCGGGATGTCGTTGTGCATCGACCGCTCGATCCTCACGAGTCGGCTGCGGGTGGACGGACCACGGCGCGCGCCTTGGCCAGCACGGTCTGCCCATCCACGGTTGCGGTGAGGTCGACCTCGACGAGGCCGTCATCACGCACCGTTCGGATCACGCCCTCGACGTGCAATACGGCGCCTTCGGGATCAGGGACGGCAATGGGACGGGTGAACCGCACGCCGTACTCGACCACGGCGGCCGGATCGCCGGCCCAGTCGGTCACGACGCGCACCGCGGCGGCCATCGTGAACATGCCGTGCGCGATCACGTTCGGCAGTCCGACCGAGGTGGCCACCCGCTCGTTCCAGTGGATGATGTTGAAATCGCCCGAGGCGCCGGCGTAGCGGATCAGGTCGTAGCGGTGGATCTGGAAATCCTGCGCAGGCAGTGCGTCGCCGACGATCATTCGCCACCCCGCACCACGATGACCGCGAACGCGGTGGAGACGAGTTCGCCGTCGACGGTGCGGACCTCGGCGCGGTTGGTGATCAGGTCGTTTCCGGCCGCGACCCGAATGTTGTCGATGGTGAGCGTCACCTGCAGCACGTCGCCGGCGACGACCGGGCGCTCGTGCACGAACTTCTGCTCGCCGTGGACGACCCGGCTGTAATCGACCCCGGCCTCCGGGTCAGCGATGAACTGGTGTCCGGCCGGCAGCGTCAACACGATCGGGAACGTGGGCGGCGCGACGACGTCGGGATGCCCCAGCGCTTGGGCGGCCTCGACCGAGCGGTACGCCGGGTTCGGGTCGTTGATCGCGTCGGCGAACTCGCGGATCTTCTCGCGGCTGACCCGATATGGCGGGGTGGGCGGGTACGACCGGCCGACGAAGGACGGATTGACGGGCATGCTCTGGACCCTAGTCAGGCACCGAGGTGAGAACAGCGAAGGGTGCGGCGCCGAATCCCTGCACCCGCGGCCGTCCCCATGGGTCGACGTCGGACAGCGTGGTCTCGACCTCACCGTGCGGCGTGCGCAGGACGGCCTTGCGCGCGCCGTCGGCGACGAGCTGCGCGACTTGCGGGGTGGACGCGACCCGGCCGTACCAGCTGTACGAGCCGGTGATCGGGTCGAAATGGCCGGCCAGGCTGACGCTGACCGCGACGGTCGCGCCGTCGACGACCAACTCGGCCGGCCCCTCGTAGCCGTCATCGGGAATCATGTTCGCGCCTCCGTGGTCGCTGCGAACGGCAAGGGATCGTCGTAGCCGATGACGACGCCGTTCGCGCGGGCGACGCCCTCGAGCATGTGCCAGATCGCCTGGCAGACGGTGGTGGTGAACCGGTCCCGCGACATCGCACCAGGTTGATCGCGGCGCGCCAGCCACCAGGCGCAGCTCGACTCCACGAAGCCGACCAGGCCGTGCGCGCCGGGCTGTGCCTCCTCGCCGTCCAGGCCGAAGAACATCATCAGCGCCTGCAACAGCACCGCGACCCGGTCGGCCAACGTGGTCTCGACCGTGCCCAGAGCCAGCTCGTTTCGCTGGTCGCGCAGGAACAGGTAGTAGTTCGGATGATCGGCGAACAACGTGATGATCGCGCCGATCGTCGACGTGATGACATCGCGGGGCGTCGATTCCGGCGTCGAGGTTCAAGTGCGGCAGCACGCTGGCCATGACCTGCTCGACGATCGCGTCGGCGACGGCCTGGCGCAGGTCGTCCTTGTCGCGGAAATATCGGTACAGGACGGTCCGGCTGACCGCCGCCGCCGCGGCGACCTGCTCGGCGCTGGCTCCCGGGCCGTGCTCGTCGACGGCCGAAACCCCGGCCCGGACGAACGCGGCGCGCCGCTGGGACCGGTGGTCGGCCCAGCGCAACCGTCGGCCGTCGCCGGGATCCTGCTCGTCGGGCACCGCGGGACCTCCGAAGGTCGGATATGCGGCACTATAGCCATACCCAGAATCTTACCGCGACACCGTGTCACGTGTTCCTGACACGGTTCTCGGATGCCAAAAGCCCCGCCGCGGCACTCGCCGGGCGGGGCTGTCGAACCAGGTCGCGCTAGGCGCGCCGTCGGACGCTCAACGCGTCTCGCGGTGCTCGGTGTGCTTGCCGCAATTCGGGCAGAACTTGTTCATGGACAACCGGTCAGGGTCGTTGCGACGGTTCTTGACCGTGATGTAGTTGCGGTGCTTGCACACCTGACACGCCAAGGTGATCTTCGGACGGACGTCGGTGGCTGCCACGGGTAGTGCCTTTCGATAGAGGGTCGTGCTGATGGGATCCGATGTAGCGAGGGCCGGACTTGAACCGGCGACACAGCGATTATGAGCCGCTTGCTCTACCAGACTGAGCTACCCCGCCCCGGGGCGTCCCCAGGCTGAGCGTTCCAGTGGAGACACCAGAGCCCCTTTACGGAATCGAACCGTAGACCTTCTCCTTACCATGGAGACGCTCTGCCGACTGAGCTAAAGGGGCAATCGCACGACCGCGGAAGCGGGCGTGCGCCAGCGGAGAAGTCTACATGACAGTGCGACCGCTCTCCGCCGTCAACCCAGCTGCCCGCCACCCGTTCCGACCCCGGTCTCCGGGGCTTCGCGAGATGTTGGCAACATTTGCTCGTTGGACGAGACTCGGGCTGGTTTTGTCCTTCTAAGTAGGAGTTGCCGATGGCTGTCACGTCCGAGCTGAACGCGCTGCACCGGATGCTGGACGAACTGCGTACCGCGGTGCGTTCGGTCCGGTCACGGTACGGCGACGTACCCGCAGTGCGCAGGCTCGAGGGTGACCTCGACCGCTTCGACCTGGACGCAGCCGATCTGGAAGGACTGGTACCCGTGGCGGCACAGCCGGCGACACAGCACGATCCAGCTGGGATGACGGTCATCGACGACCGACCGATCGACCCATCGCTGTGGGCGGACGCCGACGACGAGGGCCTCGGCGGGTACCACCGGTGACCCGCGCGGGAAGCATGCCGGTCGGTACCGGCGCGCCCGGCCGGGCCGCCATCCCCGAGCGCACCCTGCGCAGCGACAACTGGCGCAAGGCTCCGCTGCTCACCTTCACCCTGCTCAGCATCTGGGTGCTGTACGCGCTCGTGCGCACCGTCAGCCAGCGCGCGTACTTCGTCGACCGGTACCACTACCTGTCGCCTTTCTCGTCGCCGTGCGTGAGCGCGTCGTGCCCGTCCGGCGCCCGTGACTTCGGCACCTGGTTCGGCCACTTCCCGCCGTTCATCCCGCTCGCGCTGCTGGTGCTGCCGTTCCTGCTGGGCTTCCGGCTCACCTGCTATTACTACCGTCGCGCCTACTACCGCGCGTTCTGGGCGTCGCCGCCCGCGTGCGCGGTGGCCGAGCCGCACAAGAAGTACTCCGGTGAGACGAAGTTCCCGCTGATCTTCCAGAACCTGCACCGGTACTTCTTCGCCGCCGCCGTCGTCATCTCGCTGATCAACACCTACGACGCGGTCCGCGCCTTCCAGGGCAAGGACGGCGGCGTCGGTGTCGGGCTCGGCACGTTGATCATGGTGGCGAACGTGGCGCTGTTGTGGGCCTACACGGCGTCCTGCCACTCGTGCCGGCACATCATCGGCGGCCGGGTGCGCTCGTTCTCGCGGTACCCGATGCGGTACAAGGCGTGGACCCTGGTGTCCAAGCTCAACGCCAAGCACATGCAACTCGCCTGGACAACGCTAGGCACCCTGATGCTGACTGATGGGTACATCGCGCTCGTCTCGTCCGGCACCTTCTCCGACCTACGGATCATCAACTAATGGCTGACATCGAAAAGCATTCCTACGACGTCCTGGTGATCGGCGCCGGTGGCGCCGGCCTGCGTGCCGCGATCGCCGCGCACGAAGCCGGCCTGAGCGTCGCCGTTATCTGCAAGTCGCTGTTCGGCAAGGCCCACACCGTCATGGCCGAAGGTGGCTGCGCGGCCGCCATGGGCAACGTGAACAGCAACGACAACTGGCAGGTGCACTTCCGCGACACGATGCGCGGCGGCAAGTTCCTGAACAACTGGCGGATGGCCGAGCTGCACGCCAAGGAGGCACCCGACCGGGTCTGGGAGCTCGAGACGTACGGCGCGCTGTTCGACCGCACCAAGGACGGCCGGATCAGCCAGCGCAACTTCGGCGGCCACGAGTACCCGCGCCTGGCCCACGTGGGCGACCGCACCGGGCTCGAACTCATCCGCACGATGCAGCAGAAGATCGTCTCGCTGCAGCAGGACGACGCCCGCAAGAAGGGCATCGAGACCGGCGCGGACGAGGGCAGCCTGCGCGTCTTCGCCGAGCTGACCGTCACCGACCTCATCCAGACCGAAGACGGCGCCATCGCCGGCGCGTTCGGCTACTGGCGCGAGACCGGCAAGTTCGTGATGTTCAAGGCGCCGGCCGTCGTGCTCTCGACCGGCGGCATCGGCAAGTCGTTCAAGGTCACTTCGAACTCGTGGGAGTGCACCGGCGACGGCATGGGCCTGGCCCTGCGCGCCGGCTCGACCTTGCTCAACATGGAGTTCGTGCAGTTCCACCCGACGGGCATGGTCTGGCCGCCGTCGGTGAAGGGCATCCTCGTCACCGAAGGCGTTCGCGGCGACGGTGGCGTGCTGCGCAACTCCGAGGACAAGCGGTTCATGTTCGACTACGTCCCGGACGTGTTCCGCCAGCAGTACGCGGACAACGAGGCGGAGGCCGACGCCTGGTACAAGGACCCCGACCACAACAAGCGCACTCCGGACCTGCTGCCGCGCGACGAGGTGGCCCGCGCCATCAACTCCGAGGTCAAGGCGGGCCGCGGATCGCCGCACGGCGGAGTCTTCCTCGACATCGCCTCGCGGCTGCCCAAGGCCGAGATCCTGCGGCGGCTGCCGTCGATGTACCACCAGTTCAAAGAACTCGCCGACGTCGACATCACTGCCGAGCCGATGGAGGTCGGGCCGACCTGCCACTACGTCATGGGCGGTATCGAGGTCGATGCCGACACCGCGGCGGCGTCGCGCGTGCCGGGTCTGTTCGCCTCGGGCGAGGTCGCCGGCGGGATGCACGGTTCGAACCGGCTCGGTGGCAACTCGCTTTCCGACCTGCTGGTCTTCGGCAAGCGCTCCGGCGAGGGCGCCGCGGCGTACGTGAAGAAGCTCAACGGCAAGTACCCGGCCATCACCGATGAGCAACTGGAGGCCTGCGAGCGGACCGCGATCGCGCCGATGGAGCGGCAGGACGGTGAGAACGCCTACGACCTGCACGAGGAACTGCAGCAGGTGATGAACGAACTCGTCGGCATCATCCGCAAGTCCGGCGAGATCAAGGATGCGCTCGAGCGGCTCGAGAAGCTGAAGGGACGCGCCGCACACATCTCGGTAACCGGCGGTCGTGAGTTCAACCCGGGCTGGCATCTCGCGCTCGATCTGCGCAACATGCTCGCGGTCGCGGAGTGCATCGCACGAGCTGCCCTCATCCGCGAGGAGTCGCGCGGCGGCCACACTCGCGACGACTTCCCGAAGATGTCGGCAACGTGGCGACAGGTGAATCTCATCTGCTCGTTGAACGAGGCGGGCGACGGAATCGACGTGGTCGAGCAACCCATGCCGCCGATGCGTCCCGACCTGCTGGCGTTGTTCAAGAAGGACGAGCTGCAGAAGTACTACACCGACGATGAGATCGTCGACATCCAAGAAGAGGTCGCCGAAGTGAAGGCCGAAGCGAAGGCGCAGGCATGAGCGACGCTTGCGGAGCGAATCAACGGCATCTCCAGCAGGTCGAGCGAAGCGAGAGCTGGCATGAGCTATAACGCGCATTTCAAGGTGTGGCGCGGCAATGCAGACGGCGGCGCGCTGGTCGACTTCACCGTGCCGGTCAACGAGGGCGAGGTCGTGCTCGACATCATCCACCGCCTGCAGGCCACCCAGGCCGGTGACTTGGCGGTGCGGTGGAACTGCAAGGCGGGCAAGTGCGGGTCGTGCAGCGCCGAGATCAACGGCCGGCCCCGGCTGATGTGCATGACACGCATGTCGATCTTCAGCGAGGACGAGACGATCATCGTCACGCCGATGCGCACGTTCCCGGTGATGAAGGATCTCGTCACCGACGTGTCGTACAACTACAAGAAGGCACAGCAGATCCCGGCGTTTTCGCCGCCGCCCTTCAAGCCGGGCGAGTACCGCATGGCGCAGTCCGACGTCGAACGCTCGCAGGAGTTTCGCAAGTGCATCGAGTGCTTTCTTTGCCAGGACGTCTGCCACGTCATCCGTGACCACGAGGAGAACAAAGAGGCCTACGCCGGTCCGCGGTTCTTGATGCGCACTGCTGAGTTGGACATGCATCCGCTTGACACCCTCGATCGCAAACATGCGGCGCAGGACGAGTACGGCCTCGGCATGTGCAACATCACCAAGTGCTGCACCGAGGTTTGCCCGGAGCACATCAAGATCACCGACAACGCGCTGATCCCGCTCAAGGAACGCGTCGTCGACCGCAAGTACGACCCGCTGGTCTGGCTGGGCAGCAAGATCGGCCGACGCAAGGATTGATCGTCGCGCTGATCCCGCAGCACTGGCCGCAGGTGCGCGAGATCTATCGGCAGGGCATCGCCACCGGCGATGCGACGTTCCAGTCCGAACCACCGGAGTGGGACGCCTGGGACGCCGCGCATCTGCAAGCGCATCGGTTCGTCGAACTCGACGGACGAGACAGTGCTCGGCTGGGTTGCGGCGGCGCCGACATCGACCCGTCCGGTGTACGCCGGTGTCGTGGAGGAGTCGGTGTACATCGCCGAGAGTGCCCGCGGGCGGGGCGTCGGTCGGCGCCTGCTCACTGCCCTGGTCGAATCGACCGAGCAGGCCGGCATCTGGACCATCGAGACCGGCATCTTCCCGGAGAACGTCGCCAGCCTTGCGCTGCACGAGCGAGTCGGCTTCCGTCGGGTCGGCACGCGGGAGAGGCTTGGCTGCCAGCACGGCAAATGGCGCGATGTCGTCTTGTTGGAGCGCCGAAGCCGAATTATTTCCTGAACAAACCCTGACAATTGACCAATTATTGATCATGACCAGGTGTCCTAACCGAGCGCGCGTGCCTATGCTCGATGCCGATCAGGGAGGGACACGCAGTGAACGACAGCGCGCTACGGCGCCGGACCGCGATAGAACGGCGTCCAGCGACGCCACGTGACATTGCCCTGCTGCGCGGCTTCTTCGCCGACGCGCACATCGAACTCACGGTGCTCCCGCCGGACACCCGCTTCGTCCTGATCGACATGCAGTTCCGTGCGCAGCGCCGACAGCACTTGGCCCAGTACCCCGCCGCGCAGCACGACATTCTGGTCGTCGACGGTGTCGAGGTCGGCCGCGTGCTCGTCGACCGGTCGCAGGGCGAGTGCCACATCATCGACATCACGGTCGGCCTCGGCCACCGCCGCGGCGGCATCGCCACCACCGTCCTGGCCGAGATCGTCGACGACGCCGTCGCCGCCGGCGAGCGGGTCTGGTTGACGATCTGGGCGGGGAACGCCGCCGCCCGGCAACTGTGCGAGCGCGCCGGACTGGCCGTCTCGTCCGACGAAGACGGCTACCTCACGATGGAGCGCGCGGCCGCGCCAGTCGGTTAGGCCGGGCGGCTCGCCGGCGTCGATTGGGCGACCTGCGCGGGGTCGCGGTTCACCACATCGCCGAGCACGTCGTCGATCCGGTCAAGGGTGCCCGAGTCAAGCTTCACGTCGACCGCCTTGACGTTCTCGGCGACCTGCTCCGGACGGGACGCACCGATGATCGCCGCAGCGACGTTGTCGTTGTGCAGCACCCAGGCGACGGCGAGGGCAGCCATCGACAGGCCCAGGTCGTCGGCGATCGGCTTGAGTTCCTGGACGCGCGTGAGCACGTCGTCCTTCATCCAGCGCGAGATCATGTCCGCGCCGCCCTTGTCGTCAGTCGCGCGCGACCCCGCAGGCACGTCCTCGCCGGGGCGGTACTTGCCGGTGAGCACACCCTGCGCGATCGGCGAGAACACGATCTGGCTCAGCCCGAGGTCGGCGCACGTCGGCACGACTTCGCCCTCGATGATGCGCCACAGCATGTTGTACTGCGGCTGGTTGGACACCAGCGAGATGCCGAGGTCCTGCGCCAGGGCGTGACCGGCGCGGATCTGCTCGGCCGTCCACTCGCTGACGCCGATGTAGAGCGCCTTGCCGGCGTGGACGACATCGGCGAAGGCATGCATCGTCTCTTCCAGCGGCGTGAACGCGTCGAAGCGGTGCGCCTGATAGAGATCCACGTAATCGGTCTGCAGCCGCTGCAGTGAGTTGTCGATGCTCTCCATGATGTGCTTGCGCGACAGCCCGGTGTCGTTCTTGCCGGCCGGTCCGGTCGGGAAGAACACCTTCGTGAAGATCTCGAGCGACTCGCGCCGCTGACCCTTCAGTGCCGCGCCGAGTACCTCTTCGGCCTTGCCGTTCGCGTATGCATCTGCGGTGTCGAAGCTGCTGATGCCCGCGTCCAGCGCGGCGTGCACGCATTGCGTCGCGACGTCGTTCTCGACCTGCGAGCCGTGTGTCAGCCAGTTGCCGTAGGTGATCTCCGAGATCTGCAATCCTGAGTTGCCCAGGTATCGAAAGTCCATGTTTTCATCCTGCTCACCCGGCCCGAATCGCTAACCGGGTGGTCCGAACCAGGTGGTCAGCGCCGCTACGAGCCCCTCCTGAGTCGACTCTCCGACCCAGGCCGCGTATCCGTCCGGTCGGATCAACACTGCGGTCGGAGCGGGGACGGAGCCGATTGCCGGAAGCTCCCACCTACCAACGTATTGGGCGTCGACGAGCTCGACCCGCCCTGCCCACGCAGTGATGTCGAAGCTGCCGGGGGCACCGAGATTGAGCAGGACCGCGCGGGCAGGGTGCAGCAGCGTGAAGACCCGTTCCGGGCCGCCGGCGGTGACGAGATCGAGATCGGGCATGCGGCGACCGAGCAGCGGGTGTCCCTCGCCGAGGTCGTAGTGGATGTCCAGGCCGGATGTCATCGCGGCGAACCGCCTGCGCGGCTCGTCCGCGGTGAGGAATTGTTCAGCGATGGTTTCGCGCAACGCTTTCGTGCGGTCGTCGGGGCGGCGGAGCGCGACGCTGGCCATCGTGGTGCGCAGGACGCGGGCAGCGACCGGGTGGCGCTCGGCGTGGTAGGTATCAAGAAGGCGTGCAGGTGAAGTCCCGTCGACCACCTGGGCCAGCTTCCAGCCGAGGTTCACCGCATCCTGCACCCCGGTGTTGAGGCCCTGTCCGCCGTCCGGGGAATGCACGTGCGCGGCGTCGCCGGCCAGCAGCACCCGTCCCTCGCGATAGGTCTCGGCCTGCCGGGTCATATCGGTGAACCTGGAGATCCAGGTGGGGCTGTGGATCCCGTAGTCGGTGCCGTAGACCGAGATCAGCGCCTCGCTGAGATCGCGCAGAGTGGGTTCGGTGGCCGGTCCGACGTGCGCTTCGGTCACCATGACCCGCACCGGCCCGTGATCGGCATAGACGATTTCGCCGTCGCGGATCTCGTACTGCACCCGGCCCAGGCCGTGGACGCCGATCGCGTCGCGTCGGGTGCCCCATTCCGGCTCCTCGGCGAGCTCGGCTTCGGCGATCAGGCTGCTCGTCGTCGGATCCCACCCGGGGAACTCGATGCCCGCCGCCTTTCGGACGAGGCTGCGTCCGCCGTCGCATCCGACGAGGTATTGCGCCCGCATCGACTCGCCGTCGGACAGTTCAACGTCGACCCCAGTCTCGTCCTGCACGAGACCCGTCACCGCACGTTCGCGATAGATCGGCACCGCGAGCTCGCCGACCCAGCCGGCAAGGATGCGCTCGATGTGGTTCTGCCAGAGTCCCAGCGAGTAGGGGTGCCGGGTGGGAAAGTCGCTGATGTCGAAGGAGACACCGGCGAACCCGGCGACCTGGGCCTGCTGCCCCTCCACCAGGAAGCGGTCGGCGATCCCGCGCTGATCGAGCACCTCGATCGTGCGCGAGTGCAGGCCGCCCGCGCGTGAACCGGCGAGATCCTGGCTGGCCCGCCGTTCGACGATCGCAACGTCGACGCCCGCCAGCGCCAACTCGCCGGCCAGCATCAGCCCGGTCGGACCTGCGCCGACGATCACCACCGCATGCTCGGTCATCGGCCTTGCGCTCCTAGGTTCGGCAGTCTTCTGGCCACGGTTTCTGGCCCCGGCCGGCGATTCTGCGGCACCACCGGGGGCTTGCCGCAAGCCCCCCAACGCGCTATACGTTGAAGTGGGAAGGAGGCGATCTCCTCCCGTCGTCGTGCGCCGAGTCGGGCGAGCCTAGCGACGCATCATCGGCAAAGCACGAAGGCCCCCATGTGGGGCCTGTACTCGTGGGTGGCGGGTGTTGGGTTCGAACCAACGTAGGCTGAGCCGGCGGTTTTACAGACCGCTCCCTTTGACCACTCGGGCAACCCGCCGTGCGCAGGCGCGATGGTGCTCGCCCGGCAACGCCTG
The DNA here is from genome assembly GCA_963794885.1 of uncultured Actinomycetota bacterium. Lineage (GTDB taxonomy): Bacteria > Actinomycetota > Actinomycetes > Mycobacteriales > Jatrophihabitantaceae > RYN-133. Next base: position 59,492 of record CAWCFH010000001.1, on the reverse strand, counting down.
CGAACTCTACCGGGGCAGCGCGATACGGTCGAAGTCGGTATCCGTTCCATTTCAGGGAGGCGCCCGATGGCCGACTCGTCCTTCGACGTCGTCAGCAAGATCGACCGCCAAGAGGTCGACAACGCGCTCAACCAAGCCGCCAAAGAGGTCGTCGCAGCGCTTCGACTTCCGCGGCACGAACGCCTCGATCGAGTGGTCGGGCGAGCTCGGCGTCACCGTCAAGGCCGACACCGAGGAGCGCGCCAAGGCCGCCCTGGAGGTGTTCAAGGAGAAGCTGGTCAAGCGCTCCATCTCGCTCAAGGCGCTCGACGCCGGCGAGCCGAAGGCGTCCGGCAAGCAGTACATCATCGCGTCCACGCTCAAGCAGGGCATCGGGCAGGACGACGCGAAGAAGATCGCGAAGCTGATCCGCGACGAGGGCCCCAAGGGCGTCCAGGCCAACATCCAGGGCGATCAGCTGCGGGTGTCGGGCAAGAAGCGGGACGACCTGCAGGCCGTGCAGGCGCTGCTCAAGGGCTCCGACCTCGACGTCGCCCTGCAGTTCACCAACTACCGCTGAACTCGGGCTCGGGCTCAGCGGCCGGAAGTAGCGGGGGTCGGCTCGCGGCCATCTGCTGCAGCCGCTCGATGCGCTTGTCCATCGGCGGGTGCGTCGAGAACAGCGACCGGCCGCCGGAACGGGTTGGCGATCATCATCGAGCTGACCGGCTCGAGGCGCGGCGTCTTGGCCAGCGGCCGCACCGCCGCGCCCGCGCTCGAGCTTGCGCAGCGCCGAGGCCAGCGCGAGCGGGTCGTTGGACAGCTCGGCGCCCGACGCGTCGGCCTGGTACTCGCGCGACCGGCTGATCGCGAGCTGGACCAGCCCGGCCGCGAGCGGGCCGAGGAAGAGCATCAGCAGCTCGGCGATCGGATTGCGGTCACGGTCACTCGCCGCCGCCGAAGAAGAGCGCGAAGTTGGCGAGGTAGGTGATCGCCGCGGCGACCGTGCCGGCGACCGAAGCGATCAGGATGTCGCGGTTGTAGACGTGGCTGAGCTCGTGGCCGAGGACCGCCCGCAGCTCGCGCTCGGTCGAGGATCTGCGAGGATGCCCGTCGGTCGCGCAGACGGCCGCGTGCCGCGGGACGCGGCCGGTGGCGAACGCGTTCGGGCGCGTCGGTCGGCGAGACGTACAGGCGCGGCATCGGCTGGCGCGCGCTGGTCGCCAGCTCGCGCACGATCCGGTACATCACCGGCTGCTCGGCCTCGCTCACCGGGCGGGCGCGCATCGTTCGCAGCGCGATCTTGTCGGAGTTGAAGTAGGAGAACGCGTTGATCCCGACGGCGATGCAGCAGCCCGATGAGCAGCCCACGGCCGCCGAAGAGCCCACCGCCGATGCCGACGAGCAGCGCGCTGAGCAGCCCGAACAGCAACGCTGTCTTGAGCCCGTTGGCGACACCTCTCACATCAGGTTGAACGCCAGGCGCGCGCTCGCACGTTCCCGTGACGAGCACTGTCACTATCCGTGTCGGCCATCGATCATCTCGTCCACGCAAACGAGCGCTACGCCGCGAGCTTCCCGGGAGCCCGTCCGCTCCGCCCGAAGCTGCGCCTTGCGGTCGTCGCCTGCATGGACTCGCGGCTCGACCTGTTCGGCGCCCTAGGCCTCGAGATCGGCGATGCGCATCTGCTGAGAAACGCCGGCGGCGTGATCACCGCCGGACGTGCTGCGCTCGCTCGCCATCAGTCAGCGCGCTGCTGGGGACCCGCGAGATCGTGATCCTGCACCACACCGAGTGCGGCATGGACAACTTCGACGACGACGCCTTCCGCGCCGAACTCGCCGCCGAGTCGGGCCAGGCGCCGGACTGGGACGTGCCCGGCTTCTCCGACGTCCGGGCCGACGTGCGGCGCTCGATCGAGAAGGTTCGCGACCTGCCCGTGGCTGCCGCACCGCGACGACGTTCGCGGCTTCGTCTTCGACGTCGCCACGGCAGTGATCGACGAGATTCAGCTGACGAGCTGATCGGCGGCGTCGCGCCACGGACGGTCGGCAGGCCGGCCGCGCGCCAGGCGGCGAAGCCGCCGACGACGTCGGTCGCCGCGATACCCGAGCGAGTTCAGCGCATCGGCGGCCAGCGAAGACGTGTAGCCCTCCGAGCAGAGCACGATCCACTGCTGTTGCGCCGCGCCTGCGGCAGCCGAGCCGGTCGAGTCGGGGTGCAGCCGCCACTCGAGGTGGTTGCGCTCGACGATCAGCGAGCCGGGTACCTCGCCGCTGTCGCAGCGCTGCCAGGCCGGACGGATGTCGACCAGCAGCGCCCCGTGGTCGCAGCAGCGCCGCAGCAGCGAGCGGCGAGACCCGGAGCAGCCGCGAGCGGGCGTCGGCGAGCAGCTCGTCCACGGTGGCGAACCGGCTCGACCAGCGTGGTCACGACGCGCTCTGCAGCGCGGGCTCGGGATCGTCGGTGACCACCGAGCGCACCCGGACGAGCGCGGCGTCCGCGATGTCGTAGAAGTTCATCGCGGTCAGCGGCGGCGAGTACGCGTGCACGCTCACCGCCGGCTCGGCAGCGAGGTTGCGCACGTCGTGGATGTAATGCGGCCCGAAGCCGACGCTCGTGCCCGGTCGCGCGGACCGTGTCCCGGATGCCCGGCCGGCGACGGCACTGCCTCGGTCAGCTCGCCGGCGAGCACGGTGAACGCGCCGGACGACCCGCCGTGGTCGTGCAGTTCGGTGCACTGTGTCGGCAGCCAGCTGATCACCCAGATGTCGATGCGCGGATCGCGGTAGATGCGCTGATGCCAGCGCTCGTCCTCGTCGAACTCGACGTAGGGGTAGCGGCCGGCGGCGACCTCGTCGGCGTAGAACCGGGTGAAGTCGATGAGCTGCCGGTCGCGGCACGACGGTTGATCACGTCGGCCAGTGTGGCCGACAGGCAGCTGGCTTTGTCTACTTATCCTTATAGGGAAAGTCTCAGGCGGCGAAGCTGCTCAGGCGGCCCAACGGAACGAGCGCATCAGCTCTTCGACCCGCTCGACGACCTCGGGGTCGGCGGCCCTCGGGCATCGCGAACTCGGCGAGCAGGGCCAGCCGGCCGTTCGGGGTCGGCAGCACGTAGCGCACGCCGAACTCGTCGGCGTCAGGGTCGACCAGCTCGGCGGCGACGCCGCCACCGGGAACCGGGCGCGACTCGGGCGACTCGTCGTCGACCAGCGCGACGGTGAGCACGCCGCTGGCCGGGCTGAAGCTGTCTTCGCCGATCACGACCGTGCTGAGCATGGCGAGCAACGGAGCTGCCGGCGACCTCGTCCGGGCAGGCCGACCTCGTCCGGGGTGACCACCAGCCAGTCGCGGCAGTCCATCTCGAAGGACGGCAGGACCAGGTCTTTCATGATGGCTCCTCGAATTGCGCCGGATGGCTGTGAGCGGGGATCCTCCGACGAGCCTGTCCATACTCAAGAAACGCTCAAGTTGCTCAAGTAATTGTCAAGATCTATCTACCCGGTACAACGACGTTCCTCGCATCCCGTGACTCGAAAGTAGCTACCAATTTCGCCGGATCGGGCTCCCAGAACTGGCACGTTCTTCAGCGGGAGTACCGGCCAGTACCGCTATGTCCGAATCGCTCGTTTCGCGCCGCGCGCGGCGCCGGACAGTGGACGCGTCAGGTTTCCCGCGCGGTATCGGTCACTCCGACGCCAATCGCCCGCATGGCGCTACGTAGGATCGGCAAGGTTGTCGAGCGGTCGCCGCGGAGGCGACCAAGCCGATGTCCAAGAACGTCGAGCAGCTCGACCGCGTCGTCATCCGGATCGCGGGCGACTCCGGCGACGGCATGCAGCTCACCGGTGACCGGTTCACCCAGGAAACCGCGATGTTCGGCAACGACCTCGCCACCTTCCCCAACTTCCCGGCCGAGATCCGCGCACCGGCCGGGCACGCTCGCCGGTGTCTCGTCGTTCCAGCTGCACTTCGCCGACCACGACATCCTGACCCCGGGCGATCGTCCCGACGTGCTGGTCGCGATGAACCCGGCGGCGCTCAAGGCGAACCTCGCGCGACATGCCCAAGGGCGCCGCGCTGATCATCGACACGCACGACTTCACCGAGCGCGCGCTGGCCCGCATCGGCTGGTCGACCAACCCGCTCGACGACGGCACGCTCGAGGAATTCAACGTGCACGCGCTCGACCTGACCGAGCTGACGCTGGAGGCGCTGAAGGATCTCGAGCTGTCCCGCAAGGACGCCGGCCGGTCGAAGAACATGTTCGCGCTCGGCCTGCTGTCCTGGATGTACTCGCGGCCGACCGAGGGCACGCTCGAACTTCATCGCGACCAAGTTCGCCAACAAGCCCGACATCGCCGACGCGAACATCGACCGCGTTCAAGGCCGGCTACGCACTTCGGCGAGACGACCGAGGCGTTCGCGGTCTCCTACGAGATCAAGCCGGCAGCGCTGCCGCAGCGGCCACGTACCGCAACATCACCGGGCAACCTGGCGCTCGCCTACGGCCTGATCGCGGCCTCGCAGCGCTCCGGGCTGCCGCTGTTCCTCGGCGCGTACCCGATCACGCCGGCGTCGGACATCCTGCACGAGCTGTCCAAGCACAAGCGCTTCGGCGTGCGGACCTTCCAGGCCGAGGACGAGATCGCCGGCATCGGCGCCGCCCTCGGCGCCGCGTTCGGCGGCGCGCTCGCGGTGACGACGTCGTCCGGGCCGGGCATCGCGCTGAAGGGCGAGACGATCGGCCTGGCGGTGTCGCTCGAGCTGCCGCTGATCATCTGCGACATCCAGCGCGGCGGCCCGTCCACCGGGCTGCCGACCAAGACCGAGCAGTCCGACCTGCTGCAGGCGATGTACGGCCGCAACGGCGAGGCGCCGGTGCCGATCGTGGCCGCGCAGTCGCCCGGCGACTGCTTCGACGCGGCGATCGAGGCAGCGCGGATCGCGCTGACCTACCGCACGCCGGTGTTCCTGCTTTCCGACGGCTACCTCGCCAACGGCTCCGAGCCGTGGCTGGTGCCCAGCTGTGGCCGAGCTGCCCGACCTGTCCGTCGAGTTCGCCACCGAGCCGAACGGCGACCGAACGGCGAGTTCCTGCCGTACCTGCGCGACCCGGAGACGCTCGCCCGGCCGTGGGCGGTTCCCGGCACGGCCGGGCTCGAGCACCGCGTCGGCGGCATCGAGAAGGCCGACAAGACCGGCAACATCAGCTACGACCCGGACAACCACGACTTCATGGTGCGCACCCGCCAGGCCAAGGTCGACGGCATCGCCCGCTCCCTGCCGCCGATGGAGGTCGACGATCCCGACGGTCGACGCCAAGGTGCTCGTGCTCGGCTGGGGTTCGACCTACGGCCCGATCGGGGCGGCCTGCCGCAGGTGCGTGCGTCCGGCGCGCTCGATCGCGCAGGCGCACCTGCGTCACCTCAACCCGTTCCCGTCCGACCTGGGCGACGTCCTGGCCCGCTACGAGCGGGTCGTGATCCCGGAGATGAACCTCGGCCAGCTCGCCATGCTGATCCGCGGCCAAGTACCTGGTCGACGCGATGAGCGTGACCCAGGTGCGCGGCCTGCCGTTCAAGGCCGACGAGCTCGCGGAAATGCTGCAACGGAGTCATCGACCATGGCTGAGTCCCGGTGGGCGCTGGCCTCAAGGCCAAGGATTTCAAGACCGACCAGGAAGTGCGCTGGTGCCCGGGCTGCGGTGACTACGCCATCCTGGCCGCCGTGCAGGGCTTCATGCCCGAGCTCGGCATTGCCGCGCGAGAACATCGTGTTCATCTCCGGCATCGGCTGCTCGTCGCGCTTCCCGTACTACATGAACACCTACGGCATGCACTCGATCCACGGCCGCGCGCCGGCCATCGCGACCGGCCTGTCGACGTCACGCCCCGACCTGTCGGTCTGGGTCGTCACCGGTGACGGCGACGCGCTGTCGATCGGCGGCAACCACCTCATCCACGCGCTGCGCCGCAACGTCAACCTCAAGATCCTGCTGTTCAACAACCGCATCTACGGCCTGACCAAGGGCCAGTACTCCCCCACGTCCGAGCTCGGCAAGATCACCAAGTCGACGCCGATGGGCTCGCTCGACAACCCGTTCAACCCGGTGTCGGTCGCGCTCGGCGCGGAGGCGACCTTCGTCGCGCGCACGCTGGACTCCGACCGCAAGCACCTGCAGTCGGTGCTGCGCGCGGCGGCCGACCACCAGGGCACCGCGCTCGTCGAGATCTACCAGAACTGCAACATCTTCAACGACGGCGCGTTCGACGTGCTCAAGGACTCCGACACCCGCGACGACTGGACGATCCGCATGGAGCACGGCCAGCCGCTGCGCTTCGGCGCAGACGGCTCGACAAGGCCGTCGTGCGCGCCGGCGACGGCACGCTCGCGATCGAGGAGAACGTCGCCGCCGACGACCCGCGCGTGGTCGTCCACGACGCGCACAACGAGAACCCGGCCTACGCCTTCGCGCTGTCGCGGCTGCAGTCGCTGGATTCAGCGGTACGCGCCGATGGGCGTCTTCCGCTCCGTCGAGCGGCCGACCTACGACCCGCTGATGGCCGACCAGCTCGACCTGGCCGCCGCGAAGGGACCCGGCGACGACGACGCGTTGCAGGCGCTGCTGCGCGGTGGCGACACCTGGAATGTCGGCTAACCAGCGCCCGCTACCGTCGAAGGATGGCCGAGCCGAATTCCGCACGTATCAACATGAACCTGCCGCCGGAGCAGGAGGCCGGGAACTACGCGAACTTCGCCGGGGTGTGGCACGGCGCCGACGGGTTCGTGCTCGACTTCGCCGTCGTCACCCAGCCGCCGCAGCCGGCTGATGACGTGACCGGCCAACCGATCACCGAGATCAACGCCCGGGTCGTGAGCCGGGTTCGGATCCCGACCAGCCAGGCTTGGGAGCTCATGCGTGCGCTCAACGAGCAGCTCACCCAGTGGGAGAACGAGCACGGCTCCGCCAGCGAGTAGCTAGCGGGCGGGCCTGGCACTCGCCGGCGCGCATCGGGGCTCGTCGTGATCGTCGTGTCGGCTCGTTCCTGCCGTGGCTGCGCTCGGGCCGAACCACGCGCAACAGCTACGCAGACCGGCGGCGCGGTGCGCCGGCTGCTCGGAGCGGGCGGCCTGTTGAATGACCTGCTGGCGCTCTGGCCGGTCATCGGACTCGCCTGCGCGAGTGCGATCGCGCTCTTCCTCGTCGGGCTGCGGACGCTTGGCACCGCCGTGGCCGGATTGTCCGCAATTGGGGCCGGTGCCGCCGCGATCGCCGCGCTGGCCGCGAGCGCCAATAGCTTCGCCAAGGTTGCGGTTCCCGGTCCGGTGGTTACCTTGATCGGAGCTACACTCGTCGCGCTCGCGGTGCTGCTGCGCGCGTTCGCTGCCGTTGCCGTACCCAGGAGTACACCGTGACTGAAGAACTCGCCCCCGGTTTCGAAATACTTCCGCAACCCCCGAGACGCCGTCACGGCAAGCTGCTGGCATCGATCGCGGCGGTCGTCGTTCTCGGCGCCGGCGGCGCGATCACCTATGTGGCCTTCGCGGCGGGTAGCAGCGGAGCGTCCTCGCCGGACAAAGCGGTACAGAACGTGATCACCGATCTGCAGAATGCCGACCTGCTCGGCGTGCTCGATGATCTGGCACCGGGTGAGCGCACCGCACTGTCGGGTGCGGTCAACGACGACGTCGCCTCGCTCAAGCGGCTCGGCGTGCTGTCTGACGCCGCAAATCCGAACGCCGTCTCCGGCGTGCACTTCACCGCGCACGACCTCACCTACGCCGATAAAACGATCACCGTGAACGACCACGTGCAGATCGTGCAGATCACCGGCGGGTCGGTCGACCTGAGCGGCAACGTAGCCCAACTGCCGTTCACGCAGCGCTTCCTCGACCTCACCAAAGCGCCGGACGCGCAGCGGTCACAACACATCACGATCGACCACCCGGTGCGCATCGCGGCGGAGAAGGTCGACGGCGGCTGGTACGCGAGCCTGTTCTACACCGCCGCCGACGCCGCGGCCGGGCACCGGATTCCGACCACCGCAGACAGCATCCCGGCGGTTGGTGCCGACACCCCGGAAGACGCAGTCGACAAGCTGATCCGCTCGGCGCTGTCGAGCGATCTGCGTTCGGTGATCGGCATCATGTCGCCGGACGAGCTCGGCGCGCTGCATGACTACGGCGGCATGCTCGTCGACCAGTTGCCGACGCCGCACGCGCTGCCCGTCACGCTCAAGAGCATCGATTTCACCACCACGCCCATCACCGGCGGCATGCGTGTTTCGGTCAAGGACGTGTCGCTCACGGTGCAGGGTCACGAAGTCAGCGCCTCGACGAACGGTGGCTGCGTGACCGTCGATGCCGGCCCGCTGCACAAGACGATGTGCCCCAAGGACGCGGCAAACCTGATCCTCGGCGTCGTCAGTGTCGGCTGCGGCGGATTCAGTTACGGCTCGAGCAGCAGCGGCTCGGGTGGCGCCGCGTACCACTCGCGGATAACGATCCGCCCCGGCAAGATCGGGATGCACAGCTTCCACGGCAAGTACGTACCGATGAGCGGGCTACCCTCGCACGGCGCCAGCCCGGTGAATCTCGGGTGCAGCGGCCCGAAGTTGACCGACGCGCAGAAGCAGGCCGTCACCGACCTGGTCACCGGGCTGATGTCCTCCGGCGGGATCGACACGGCGCAGATCGGGGGTCAGTGGTTCGTCACACCGGTCCGTACCATCGCCGATCTCGGCGCCAACGTGCTCGGCGCGCTCCAGGGCGACGACCTCTACCAGCTGTTCTCGATCGGTCGCTGACCACCGCGAGCCGCTCGGTCAGTTGATCGGGATGCTCTCGGTGAACACGATGCGGCCATGCCCCGCACCGCCCTCGATCCGCTCGAACTCTTCGAAGGTCACCCGCAACTTCGGGGTGCTCCGTGTTACCGGCAGGGCGATCTCACCGGTCCACGTCACGTAGTCGACGTCGGACACGCTGGCCGTCAACGGGTAGACGTTCTTGTAGCCACGCTGACCGACCGCCGGGCTCCACGCGAGAGCCTCGTCAGCGATGCGCGGGTCGCGCTGTTCGACGATCGCGACCATCAACGACGGGGTGTTCGGACTGGCGGCGGTTCCAGTGGCCGCCCGGCCCGCAACCGTCACTACCCGGTGCGACGTGCCGCGCGCCTTCATCGTCAGGAACCGGTTCGGCGCCAACTGCGCGTAGTCGACCACGACGACCTTCGACAGGTGCGCGTTGTTGATCGAGATCGGCTGGTAGCGGGCGAACGAGAACCGGATGAACGGCGTGTAGGACGCCAGTTCCTTGCCGGTCGGGCCGGTGACCGCGATGTCGCAGTACCAGAGGTTGCGGGTCGCGTCGAAGCCAACCGGATGGCCGGCCACGTCGACCGCGACCGACGATTCGTCGATGCTCAGCGAGCCGCTGGCGTCGTGGGCCGTATTGAACGGGAAGCAGGACGGCACTGGCTGGCCGGGCAGCGAGATCGCCGTCTTGTGCAGCGGATCGAAGCCCCACAACGTCACGTACGGAGCGATCGAGGCCGGCGGGAGCACCGGCGAATTGCTCTTCTGATGCCAGCACACGACGCCGAGCCGCTCGCCGTCACCCGACGACCACCACGGCCGGTCGAGATACACCCGCAGCGCCCCGGCCTTGTGCGTGATCACGCCCTTGCGCGAGGTCGTGCGCCGGTAGATCGGCACCACATACCGCACCGACGGTGCGGTCGGCCGCTTCGAGTTCGGTACGTGCATGAAATTCGCGGTGGTCTTGTCGGCGGCCGGGTGCGAGTACGTGTGGATCGTCGGGCCCACGTAGGAGAACTCGACAGTCGCATCGTCGGGTGCGGTCGCCGACGTGTTCGCCAGCATCTGGACGGTGCCGTGCGTTGCGTGCTCCGGGTCGCTGGCCAGCGTCGGATCCTCGATGACGACGAAATCGCCGGGCGTGGGCGCGGGCGTATCGAGGGCAGTTCCCGGCGGCGCTGCGACGAGCGCTCGAGTGTGAGCACCGGCGGTGTCCGTCCACGCCAGGGTGAGCTTCACCGTGCTGGCCTCGAAGGCGACCCCGGGCTCGACCGGCGCAGCCTGCAAGGCCGTGACCGGATTGCCGGTCAGCGCAAGCTGCTCGTGCTGGCGGAAGTACTCGACATAGAAACTCGTCGCCGTCGCCTTGTAGTTGACCGCTCGGAACTTCGTGTCGTTGAACTCGTGGATGGCGAGGAAGTTCTCGGCATCGGGCACCTTCACCGCGGACGAGGTGTGCGCGGATGGATCGACACCACGGCCGATGCGTGCAATCTCGAGTGTGAACGCGTGCCCGGAGAAGTCTTGCGGTGTGACCGGATCAGAGTTCGTGCCGGTGTCGACCGGCATCTGCCAGGTGCCGTCGACGTCGATGCGGGCGGTGCTCTTGCGGCTCATCAGCACGGTGCCGCGCGTGAACCGCCCAAGGCCGTCGAAAACCGCGTCGGTCTGCCCGATGACCGACTTCGTCGGCAGCAGGAACAGCACCGGGTCCTTGAGCGGGGTGCGAACAGCGTGCACGAAGGTGACCGGACGCCACGGCGTGATCATCCAGTGCTCGCCGGCCAGGATCGCCTTGTAGACCTTGGCCGGGTCGACGCCGTGGTTGGCTGCCCAGACCTCGATCCACTCCCAGATCGCCATGAGGTTGACCTCGTCCGCGGTCAGCTTGGCGTTGACGACCGTGGTGATCATGTCGCCCTTGCCCAGGACGAGGTCGAGTTCGGTGGTGACGTTGTTGTGGTCGCTCGGGTCGGTGACCTCACGTGTCTTCCAGTTCGGCTTCACGCCGCGGCTGAGCACGATGCGGGTGGCCTGCAGTTTCGGCCAACCCTGATGCGCGATGTCGAACGGCAACCGCGCCACTGTGGCGTGGTTCGTGTTCTTCGGCAGACCGCGCACCAGCGCCGCCCGTCCCGCGAACTCCGGGAGGTAGTTGATCGGCAGGAAGGGCGGGAAGTGGTAGGGGTTGCTCGCGCTGTGCGGATCGCTCGGGTGATACAGCTTGCCGTCGGCGCTGACGTCGGTCGCGTCACGCTTGGCCAGGTCCTTGTACAGCGAGACGGCCTGGTTCATCGGGACGCCGGTCGTGGCCAGATCAAAAGCACCGTATTGCTCGGCCATGAAGACCGAGGTCGGTGAGGGCACGACGAGTCGCTCGCTTCGGCCGTTGTCCAGCTTTGCCGTGCCGTCGACGGTCCTGCTTTCGCTGCGGATGACGACGACTTCCTCCGCTCCGGCCGGCCCGGGCGGGGTCACGAAGAGCAGGCGTGGCGCGGCGACCGGCTCGAAACGCAGGTGCTTGAGCGCCGGGCTGACGATCTTCGGCCCGCCCGGTGCGCTCTCGACCGGTAGCGAGTTGCCGGCGAGATCGACCGCACGCGCCCTGACCTGGTAGGCCTGTCCGAAGCGCAGCCGAGGCAGCCGGCGCGGGTTCCCGGCCTTCGGCTCCGGGTCGCCGGTCGCGCTGCTGCCCGGCACGTGCCACTCGGTGGTGATGTTGAACCCGCTCGAGCCGCTGTCGGACGAGTTCAGATCCTGGTCCTGGAAGGGAATGCCGACGCGCGGCACCGCCAGGCTCCATCCGTCCCATCGGGCCAGCGTCTCTTGCAGGTAGAGATCGCCCGGATCGGTCGGTTGGGTCGACGCCGTAGTCGGGGACGGGACGACGCAGTCCTCCTCGAGAACCTTCAGCGGGTCGGTGCCGTCGACCGTGACCGTGCCCTGCCGCCACATCAGCGAACGCCAGATGCCGTCTGTCCGGTCAAGGATGTCGAAGCGGTAGCCGCGGGTGATGTCGTCCTCGAACAGGGTCGGCGGCGCTGCCCCGCCGCCGAAATAGCCGCTTTGCAAGTCGTCGGTCTGGCGTTTCAGGATGGCCGCCATCTGCACTGCGCGCCCCGATCGGGCGACCGCGAAACCACCGGTTCGCAGCGCCGGTAGCGCGTAGCGCCCCGGGGTGGTGAGCGTGAGCGGCCGGCCGTCGCGGTGACTGCGCGTGACCGTGTTGGCGAACTGCATCGTCTTCACGACGCTGCTGTCGTGATCGACGCGAACCACCCGACACAGGGTGGGATCACCGATCTTGAGCATGCGCAGCGCGAGCTCGGTGTTGTTCGGGTCCATCGGCAAGGGACGGAATGTGCCGTCCTTGACGATCGTGCACTGCACCGCCGGCAGTTTCGAGTTCGTGCCGGCATTCAACAACGAGTTGTCGATGAGGAACTGCGCGGTGCCGTTGCCGTAGATGCCAGGAACGGACTCGATCGGGCCGGCGCGGAAGTCCAGCACCAGGCCGAGCACGCGCATCAGCGTCGGCAGGCTCGTCACCGAGGCGACGATCTGGTGGAAGTCGAACTGCGGTGGCGTCGGCGGTGGAAGCGGGCCTGCCGTGGGATCGAGATTGCGCTGCAGGAACCGCTGGTGCTCGAGGAAGGCCAGCGATGTCTTCGCACCGGGGATGGCTGGGTTCAACGACGCAGCGAGCGCGCTGAGGTCATACGGAATCGCCTTGGCGTTGGCGAACGCGCCCTCGAGGGTCTGCACCAGGGTCTGCTTGCGGGCAGCGCCGTTGCCCGGAATCCCCGGGTCCTTGCCGCCGGCGCCCTCGCGCGCGGTGAAGAGCTGCTCGAATCCGAGCGCGCCGAATGCGTTCGCGGGGACCAGGTCGTTGTACGTCGGATACGCAGTGGGCGACTTCGTACCGAACTCGCCGTAGAGGTTGCTGATGATGTCGGCGACGGTGCCTACGGGCGCGGAACGGATCTTCCGGTTCTCAAAGCCGCTGTACGAGTACGGCGTCACCGGCGTGGTGCCTGGCAGCATCGCGGCGAACCGGTCGGAGTCGGGCTGGTGCGCGCCGATCGGCGTCGCCGCGAAGATATGAGTCGAGGAGCCGATGACCGTCTTGAGCTGGAAGCTCGACTCGAGCGCGGCGATGGTGTCCGGCCAGCTCTTGCCCGTCGACGACCAGTCGGGATAGTTCGACAGGACGGTGTCCGCCGACGACGAGGACATCAGTCGCGGCGACACGATCACCGAGAACCGGAGGTAACTGTGCCCGCTGTCCTGGATCTGGCCGAACGGCAGCACGGTCCAGATCAGATCCTGCGAATACGTCGCCATCTCAGACTCCCACGCCCGTCAGGGCGAACGATGTGCAGTATGTCTCCCAGTCCTGCTCGGTCAGCGAAGCGCCGAACGAGTTGACCGGATAGGGAGCGCCGGAGTCGAGATGGCGAGCTCCGGCGAGCGCTGCCCGTTTGCGCCTGCCGCCCAGTGGCCCTCCGCCGTCGGTCGCGGAACCCTCGAATTGTTTGTGCATGTGCACGCTGATCGTGCCGCCGAAGAACAAGATGTGGACCGAGATGCTCAACGTCGCGTCGCCGCTCAGCGAGCTGGTGCCGCCCTCGCTGATGTAGGTGAGTGCGAGGTACAGCTCGACCGACACAGAGATGATGCCGAGACATGAGACGCCACCGCTTGCCTTGATGTAGGCGGTGAGCTGCACCTCTTGCGATCCGTCCGGCAGCTTCTGCGACTCGTAGTAGACGCCGCCGACAAGGGAGATCTCGCCGCTGGCGATGCCGATGTCGATCGAATAGCCCAGCCCGAAGTCGAAGCTGAACTCGAGCAGCTCGACACCGTCGGCGCCGATGCCGATGCCGACGAAGCCGCCCCCGGTGAAGATCATGATTGTCAACGCGAACGGATCGTCGCGGGTGCAGAAGGAGAAGTCGAAGCGCACCGGGTCGCCGTTGTACGGGATGGCCACGCCCGCGTCGAAGGCCAGGTTGGTCAGCGAGAACACGCCCACCGTCAGCGACGGGATCGCGAGCTTGAGCGTCGCGGTGATCGCGGCGCCCGAGGTGTCGATGACCAGCCCGCTGCCTGCGAAGGACAGGTAGTCGGCGAGGTCCTGCACGAACGACAGCGCGCCCTTGAACTGGACGCCGTTGGCACCGATCTGGACGTCGACGTCGGTCTTCTTGCCCGAGGTCGCCAGGAAGGTGAGGCTGTCGAACGGGATCTGGATGAAGAAGAGCTCGCCGTCGCCGAACAGGTTGAGCGCGAAGTTGCGGATCTGGCCGTGGACGGTGCTCGTCGAGTTCGCCGGGTGATCGAGATCGGTGACGATCACCGCGTGCAGATCCATCGAGTTGTCGCTCGTGTCGACGTCGCTGCCGTCCTCGTCACGAACTTGGAAGATCGTGAACGTCACCGGCCCGATCGTCGGACCACCGGTCTTGATCTCGGGATGCCAGTCGACCGTCGTCACGATGCGGTGCGGATTCTGCTTCTCGACCGAGATCAGTTGGAGCGCCTGCCCGTTGTCGCCATCGCCGAACTGCACCGTGCTGAGGATGAGGTGCAGCGACAGGCCGCCGAGCAGCTTCGCGTTGACCGAGTCGAACACGTTCTTCGGATCGAAGGTGCCGGCTGCGAGCTCGCCGATGTTGCCGGACGCCGGACCGATCTCACGGGAGATGCCGTCGATGCCCAAGTTGGGCGTAACCGCACCGCCGGACTTGGCGCCGTTGAACGTGATCGCACGACGCGTGGCCGACGGCACCCGGCTAGGAACACGCCGCCCTTGTTGCCGGTGAAGCCACCAGGCAGGTACACGCTCGGCTCGAACTCGAGCACCGAACCGCCGATGGCATTGCCGGATGCGGTCTTGGCCTCCGGCGAGTTCACCGTCATTGACTGCATCGTGGGATAGAACGCGGGCTGGCTCGCGATGATCAGCTCAGCAGCCGTCGTGCCCTGGACGGGGCTGTGCACCCCGAGCAGGAAGTCGGCCGCCACGACCTGGGTGTCGCCGGTAGCCGCCGACGGGTCCTTCGGCGTGGCGACGCTGACCCGCTGGCTGTGCAGGTCGACGGTCGGCGCGTTGTTCACCCACTTGTTGAGGATGTCGGTGATCAACGCCGGATTCTGATCCCCGTACGCAACCGTGTCGTCGACCCAGAGCACGGGCGAACGGAAGTCGATCGGATCACCGGCCCAGTCGGTGCCGCGCCAGTGGAACTCGAACGGGCTGCTGCCGATGGCCGGCTCGAAAACGAGTTCCGGATTGCCGCCCTGATGCGTCGAGTAGAGGGTGGTCGGGACATTCAGATCCGGCGTGATCAGGGTCAACGCTTCGACACTGGTGAACGGCAACTTGCGTCCGCCGAAGGGAGCGAAATCGCCGGGACCGCCGTAGGACTTGGTCGGCTGGTACTGCAGGGTGATGCAGTACCGGCGCGGCCCTGATCCCCGTGATGATCTCCGAAGAATTGCACGAGGCCTTCGCGTATCTGCCCGTCATCACGGTGCCGCCGACCGCCCCGGCTGGCGCCTCGAAGCCTGGCACCGCGACCACAAGGCGCGGGTTGCTGCCCGCCGAACGCGCTCGCCGCCGCCGAGCTTCGCGAAAAACTGATCGCCATCCGCCCGCACTAGTGCGCGATCGGCGGGATGGGCAACCGCCGCGGGTGTTCATGGTTGTGCGACCATCAATCGCGGAGAGACCTTCATGCTGACCCGCCGCACCGTGCTCATCGGCCTTGCCGCAACGCCCTGCCGCGCTCGCCGTGTCCGTGCCCTCGCGGCGCCCTGCCCGGCCCCGACACGCTCGCAGACCTCGGCCGGCGACCTCACCATCCAGCCGCTCAATCACGCCACGCTGATCCTGAGCCAGGGCGGCCACGTCTTTTATTTCGATCCCGCCAAGGTCGATTTCAGCGGCCGCCCGCCCGCAACCGCGATCTTCATCACCCACGAGCACCCCGATCATTTCGACCCCGACAATCTGAGCAAAATCGCGGGCAAGGCGCAGATCGTCGCCACGCAATCGGTGGCCGACAAAATCCCCGCCGCGCTCAAGGACCAGGTGACGGTGATGAAGAATGGCGACAGCGCGACAATCGACGGCATCCCGGTGAGCGCGGTCGCTGCCTACAACACCAGCCCCGACAAGGCTCCAGTATCACCCCAAGGGAATCGGCAACGGCTACGTGCTGACCTTCGGCGACAAGAAGATCTATGTCGCCGGCGACACCGAGAACACGCCGGAAATGGCGGCGCTGACCGGGATCGACGTGGCGTTCCTGCCCATGAACCAGCCCTATACGATGACGCCCGAGCAGGCGGCCGACGGCCGTCAAGGCCTTCAAGCCCAAGATCGTCTACCCCTACCACTACCAAGGCACCGACCCGCAAAAGTTCGCCGACCTCGTCGGCAACGCCGCTGAAGTCCGCCTCCGCGACTGGTACGCCAAGCCCTGAAACCGTCTCGGACAGCTTTCGCCTTGACTCCCGCGGGCTGTTGCGCCGATAAGCCCGCACCGAACGCACGCGCCGGGAAACCGGTGCGTGTTTTGGTTTTGTCTAAAATCGCAGCTCGAGGCTCGCCGGCCGCTGGTGCCGGCACCAAGCGGGAGCAATCGCCTCCGCCGCAGGGCGCGTGAGAAGGACCGGCCGATGTGCCGGCGACGACGATGAATTTTGCAGTGATCAAGACCGGCGGCAAGCAATACAAGGTCGCCGCCAACGACGTGCTGAAGGTCGAAAAGCTTCTGGCCGAGCCCGGCGACGTGGTCGTGTTCGACCAGGTGCTGATGGTCGGCAATGGCGAGGATGTCACCGTGGGCGCCCCGCTGGTCGCGCGGCGCCAGCGTCGCCGCCCACTTCGTCGAGACGCGCAAGTCGCGCACCGTGATCATCCGCAAGAAGGAACGCCGGCAGCACCACGACACCCGCAACGGCCACCGCCAGCGGCTGTCGACCATCCGGATCGGCGAGATCCTGCTGGGCGGCGCCAAGACGACGCTGACCGCGGACGAAAAGCTCAAGGCGCGCGCCGCCTCCATGGCGCCGACCACCCAGGCGGTAATGGAAGCTCCGGCCAAGCCCAGGAAGACGCCGGCCGCGAAAGCCGCGCCCGAAACCAAGGCAGCGCCCGCGACCGAAGACAAGCCGGCAGCAAAGAAGGCGCCGGCCAAGAAGGCCGCCCGGCCGAAAAGCCGGCAGCCGAAGCCAAGCCCGCGCAAGAAGGCGCCGGCCAAGAAGGCGGCAGCCGAAGGCCGAAGACCAAGACGACAAAGGCCAAGGCCGATAAGCCGGCGGCCGACAAGAAGCCGGCGGCCAAGAAAGCCGCCCCCAAGGCGGACAAGGAATAAGGAGCTCGCGCGATGGCCCATAAGAAAGCAGGCGGTTCATCCCGCAATGGCCGCGATACGGCCGGCCGGCGCCTCGGCGTCAAGAAGTTCGGCGGCCAGGCTGTGCTCGCCGGCAACATTATCGTCCGTCAACGCGGCACCAAATGGCATCCCGGAACGGGTGTCGGAATCGGTGTCGACCACACCATCTTTGCTACGGTCGACGGCACCGTCTCCTTCAAAACCCGTTCCACGCAGCGATCCACTGTGTCGGTACTCCCGGCTATGGACGCGGCAGAATAACCCGGTAGGTCCATCCACCCTGCCGGAGACAAAGCTCCCCGGCAGGCGACAGCGCCAAAAGATCCAAGGGGAGCCGTTTCCGGTTCCCCTTTTGCTTTGAGGGCTCTGACATGGCGAGACTGAAGACTGCAGCGACCACCCCCACCCCGCGGCCGGCGCTCCCCGGCATCGGCGGCACCGACCGCGCCCTGCGCCAGCTCGCCGACGCCACGCACCGGCTGACCGTTCGCCGCGTCCGCGACCTCCTGCCCGGCAAGCTCGCAACCAAACGGCTCGTGCTGCGCGCGCCCATGCGCGCCGACGTACCCGAACTCGTCCGGCTCGCCGACAACAAGGTCATCGCCGAGCGGCTCGCCAATTTTCCGAGCCCTTACACCCGGGCCGACGCCACGGCGTTCATCGAGATCTTCGCCCAGCGGTCGGACCAGCGGCCCTACGCCGTCACGCTCAACGATCGCCTGATCGGGGTGGTCGGCTTCTCCTTTGTCGAGGGCGAGCCGCCCGAGCTCGGCTATTGGCTGGGCGAGCCCTTCTGGGGCCAGGGCTACATCAGCGAGGCGGCGCGCGCTTTGATCGACGCCGCTCAGGCAACCCATCAGTACGACACCATCGTCGCACGCGCCCTGGCCAACAACGAAGGCTCGCTGCGGGTGCTCGAGAAGCTGGGCTTCACCCGGCTCAAGACGAAGTCCAAATCGACGGCGCCCCGTTCGCTCGGCCAGCCCATGGTCAGCTTCGAACTGCGGAGGCCCAGGTGGATGTAGAGCTTCGCACCCGACGCCTGCTGCTGCGCCAGCCCCGGATGGACGACACCGAGCGGCTGACCAGGCTGCTCAACAATTTCCACATCGCCGGCAATCTGACCCGCGTCCCCTATCCGTACGCGCTCTCCGACGCCGAGACGTGGATGCGCGCACGACGCAACAGTCGAACGGCGGAGGAAATCGGCTTCACCCTCGATCTGCCCGGCGAGGGAATGATCGGCCATTGCGGCTTTCATCCTGAATCCGGAGGCCCGCTGATCGGCTACTGGCTGGCGAACCCTATTGGAACCGCAGGCTTCATGACGGAAGCCGCCGCCGCGATCATCGCCTGGTACTTCGAGACGACCAAGGCGATCCTCATCGCCTCGGGCGTCTTTGCCTTCAACAAGCCCTCCCTCGCCGTGCAGCGGAAGCTCGGCTTTACCCAAACCGGAACCTCTTTCCCGCTACTGCCTTGCGCGCAGGCAGGAGCTGCGCCATATCGACACCGAACTGACGCGGGCCCGCTGGGCGGCCGGGCGCGTCGCCCAATCCTCCCTCGCGTGACACCATGAAATTTCTCGACCAGGCCAAGGTCTATGTGCGGGCGGGCGACGGCGGCGCCGGCTGCGGTCAGCTTCCTGCGCGAGAAATTCCTCGAGTTTGGCGGCCCCAATGGCGGCAATGGCGGACGCGGCGGCGACGTCATCGTCACCTGCGTCGACGGCCTCAACACGCTCATCGACTACCGCTACCAGCAGCACTTCAAGGCATCGACCGGCACCCACGGCATGGGCAAGGATCGCCACGGCGCCAAGGGCAAGGACGTGCTCCTCCGCGTCCCGGTCGGAACGCAGATCTTCGAGGACGACAACGAGACGTTGATTGCCGACTTCACCGAAGTCGGCCAGACCGTGACCCTGCTCCCCGGCGGCAATGGCGGCTTCGGCAACGCCCATTTCAAGACCTCCGCCAATCAGGCGCCGCGGCATGCCAATCCCGGCCAGGACGGCGCGGAAAAATGGATCTGGCTGCGGCTGAAGCTCATCGCCGATGCCGGCCTCGTCGGCCTGCCCAATGCGGGCAAATCGACATTCCTCGCCGCGGTCTCGGCCGCCAAGCCCAAGATCGCCGACTATCCCTTCACCACCCTCCACCCCAATCTGGGCGTGGTCCGCATCGGCGAACGCGATTTCGTGCTGGCCGATATTCCCGGGCTGATCGAAGGCGCGCACGAAGGCGCAGGCATCGGCGATCGCTTCCTCGGTCACATCGAGCGCTGCGCCGTGCTCATCCATCTGATCGACGGCACCGACGACGATGTGAAGACCGCCTACAAGACCATCCGCCACGAGCTCGAAGCCTATGACGAACGCCTCGCCGAAAAACCTGAGATCGTCGTGCTCAACAAAATCGACGCGCTGATCCAGACGACGACCAGGCAGAAAGTCATGGCGCTCAAGCGCGTCAGCAAGGCCGAGGTCTTCGCGGCGTCGGGCGTCACCGGCAAGGGCGTTCGACGCCGTCCTCTACCAGATCGTCTCGCCATCCTCGAGCGAAAACGGCAAGCCGCCGCAGATGCCGCGCGGCCAGGCGCCGCGCGCCCTGGACGCCGCCATGAGCGACGCCCTCGGCCCTTATCGCCGGCTCACCATCAAGATCGGCTCCGCGACGATCGTCGACGGCACGACCGGCAAGATCCGCAACGAATGGCTGGCCGCCCTGGCCGAGGATTTGGCTGCCCTCCATGCACGAGGGCCACTGGCTGGTCGTCGTCTCCTCCGGCGCCATTGCGCTGGGGCGCGGCCTGCTGGGCCTCAGCGCCCAGTCACTCTCGTTGGAGCAGCAGCAGGCCGCCGCCAGCGCCGGCCAGATCGCCCTCAGCCAGGCGTGGGCCGAGAGCCTTGCGCGCCACCGGATCGTCACCGGCCAAATTCTCATAACACCCAATATCACCGAAGAGCGCCGCTATTTCCTCAACGCCCGCACGACGATAACGACCTTGCTGGGCCTCGGCGCGATCCCCATCATCAACGAGAACGACTCCGTCGCGACCGCCGAAATCCGCTACGGCGACAATGACCGGCTGAGCGCCCGCGTCGCCACCATGATCGAGGCCGACTGTCTGCTGCTGCTCTCCGATGTCGATGGCCTCTACACCGCTCCTCCCGGCAAGGGCGCCGACGCTCGCCACATTTCAGCTCGTCCCAGCGATCACGTCCGAGATCGAGGCCATGGCCGGCGGCGCCGCGAGCCATCTGAGCCGGGGCGGCATGACGACCAAGATCGAGGCGGGCAAGATCGCGACCCAGGCCGGCACGGCCATGATCATCGCCAGGGGCACCGATCTTCATCCGTTGCGGGCCCTGCGGAACGGCGCCAGGCACACGCTCTTTCCGCGGCAGAATCGCGCGCTCAGGCGCGCAAGCGCTGGATCATGGGCACTCTGGCCCCCGCCGGCGAAATGCACGTCGATGCCGGTGCGGCGAGCGCCCTGCTCGGCGGCAAAAGCCTGCTGCCGATCGGCGTCACGCGGCTGAGCGGCGACTTCGTCCGGGGCGATGCCGTGGGCGTTCTCGACCCCGATGGCCGCGAGATCGCGCGCGGCCTCGTGGGCCTCGATCGCGAGGAGGCCGACCTGGTCAAAGGCAAGAATTCCAAGCGCGTCGCGGAACTGCTAGGATTGGGCGCGCGGGCGGAACTGGTCCACCGCGACAACCTCGTGGTCTTGATCGGGCTGGAGGCCAAGGCCAATTGAACGCGCTCGACCCCTCTGTGCACGAGCTGATGGACGGCATGGGCCGGCGGGCGCGCCAGGCCGCGAACCGCCTCGCCTTCGCCGCGACCGACGCCAAGAACCTGGCGCTGACCGCGGCGGCTGATGCGGTCCTGGCGGAGGTGCGACCATCCTCGCCGCCAACGTCGCCGACGTCGCGCAGCGAAAGAACGTGGTATCTCGCGCGGCTTTCCTCGACCGGCTGACCGTGACCGGCGGGCGGCTGCAGGGCATTGCGAAGGCCCTCCGCGAGATCGCCGCTTTGCCCGATCCGGTGGGCACGGTCATGGCCGAGTGGACCCGGCCCAACGGCCTCGACATTTCCCGCGTCCGCACGCCGCTGGGCGTGATCGGCGTCATCTTCGAAAGCCGGCCCAACGTCACGGCAGACGCCGGCGCGCTGACGCTGAAATCCGGCAACGCCGTGATCCTTCGGGGCGGCTCGGAAGCGACCCGCACCAGCGCCGCCATCCATTCCTGCCTGCTGCAGGGTCTCGAGGCGGCCGGGTTGCCGCTCGACGCGATCCAACTCGTCCCCACCCAGGACCGCGCCGCGGTCGGCGAAATCCTGGCGGGGCTCAACGGCAACCTCGACGTCGTCGTGCCGCGCGGCGGCAAGACTCTGGTCGCGCGCGTCCAGGAGGAAGCGCGGGTGCCGGTGTTCGCCCACCTCGAGGGCCTCTGCCACACCTACATCGAGCCCAGCGCCGATCTGGCGATGGCCGTCGAGGTCACCGTCAACGCCAAGATGCGGCGTCCCGGCGTCTGCGGCGCGACCGAGACGCTGCTGGTCCACAAGGACGCGGTGGCAACGCACATGCGGCCGGTGATCGATGCGCTGATCGCCCGCGGCTGCGAAATCCGTGGCGACGCGACCGTGCAGCGGCTGATCCCCGCCGCCAAACCCGCGACCGAGGAGGATTGGCACACCGAGTACGAGGCAGCCATCCTGTCCGTGAAGGTCGTGGATGACGTCGGCGCCGCCATTGCCCACATAGACACACTATGGCTCGCACCATACCGAGGCGATCTCTCGGAGGACCCGGCGTCGGTCGACCGCTTCTTCACGGAGGTCGACTCCGCGATCCTCCTGCACAACGCCTCCACGCAGTTCGCCGACGGCGGCGAGTTCGGCTTCGGCGGCGAGATCGGCATTGCCACGGGCAAATTCCATGCCCGCGGGCCAGTGGGGCTCGAACAGCTCTGCAGCTTCAAATATGTGGTCCGCGGCCGCGGCCAGACGCGGCCCTGATGGCGGACGGCACGCTGCCCATCGCCGAGCCGGGCATGCGCATCGGGCTCTTCGGCGGCAGCTTCAATCCGCCCCACGAAGGCCACCGGCTCGTTGCGCTCGAATGCCTCAAGCGCCTGGCGCTCGATCGCGTCTGGATCCTGGTCTCGCCCGGCAACCCCCTCAAGGATCACGCCGAGCTCGCGTCGCTCGAAACGCGGCTTGCCGAAACCGTCAAGCTCATGGACGATCCGCGTCTGGAGGTCACCGCCTTCGAGGCCGACAAGGGCTTTACCTACACCTTCGAGACCGTTCGCTATCTCACCCGCACGCATCCCAAGACACGCTTCGTCTGGGTCATGGGGGCCGACAGCCTCCAGACCTTCGAGCATTGGGAGCACTGGGAAGACATTGCGCGGCTGGTGCCGATCGCGGTCTACGACCGGCCCGGCGCGCGCTTTATTGCGACCACCTCGCCCGCCGCCATCGCCCTGGCCCGCTATCGGATCTTGGAGGATGCCGCCAAAAGCCTTGCCGACCGCACGCCCCCGGCCTGGGTCTACCTTCACGGCGTCGTTTCCAGCCAGTCGTCGACCGCCATCCGCAATGGTCGTCGTGCACCGGCCTGAACGGGCCGGGAACCGCCGCTGACCTTGCATATTACACTGCGAAGCACCATGTCATTGGGGCGCGTTACGCCGCCGGAACGGACAGCCACCATCGCACCTTCAGCGCGACACCTTCGATCCCCTCTTCCAAGGACTGCTGACAACCGCATGACTTGCGCCCTTACCTGGGCCGAGGCCGGCCGCTGATGCCCGCTTCGCCCCGCGACCCGGCCCGCCACGCCGCCCGAAACATCCGCCCCCGGACCCAAAATGATCGATGTCGTGCTCAAGAGCCTCGATGACGCCAAGGCCGAGGACACCGTCGCGATCGATATCGCCGGCAAATCCTCGCTGGCCGACCACATGGTGGTGACCTCGGGCCGCTCGAACCGGCACGTGAGCGCTGTGGCCGACCAGGTGGTCAAAGCCCTGCGCAACGCCGGCTTCGACAAGCCGCGCATCGAAGGCCTGCCCCACGCCGATTGGGTACTGGTCGATGGCGGCGACGTGATCGTCCACATCTTCCGCCCCGAAGTGCGCGAGTTCTACAATCTCGAAAAGATGTGGCAGGCGGACTTCGCCGCGGACGCCCACTGATCCCGCCCCGGCCGTGCGCGTCGGGATCGTCGCCATCGGCCGGATGAAGCAGGGACCGGAGCGCGAGCTTTGTGCCCGCTATCTTGAACGGGCGCTGGCCACCGGCCGCACGCTCGGTCTATCGAGCTTCACCGTCACCGAGCTTTCGGAGTCGCGCGCCGCAAATCCCGCCGTGCGCAAAGCCGAAGAAGCCAAGGCCATTGCTGCGGCCCTGCCCGACGCCGGCATGACCGTCGCCCTCGATGAGCACGGCAAGACAATGGGCTCGGACGATTTCGCGCATCGGCTCGCCCGCTGGCGCGACGACGGCAGGCCCGCAGCGAGCTTCGTCATCGGCGGCGCGGACGGCCTCGATCCGGCTTTCGTCAAGACCGCGGACCTCACCCTTTCATTCTCGCCGCTGACCTGGCCGCACCAGATCGTCCGCATCATGCTCGCCGAGCAGCTCTACCGCGCGACCACCATCCTCACCGGCCATCCGTATCACCGGGAATAACCGCGCACCGGCCATCCAAAAGCCAAACACGCAGGGCTAACTGCCCACCGGCTGCTAGAGTTCGCGGGCGGCTGATTCGGCGAGATCACGGGGCTCATGACGAGAACGCGTCCACTGGACGATCGCGGCGGCGCTGGCGCTGTTCGGTGCCGCAACGTCTGCTGCGTTCGGCCAATCTGCGTCGGGCGCATCGTCCGCCCCGGACTCGGTCGCCCCGGTGGGCACCGGCGTTCCGTCCTGGATCGAGCGCAAGACCACCGGCAGCCAGCAGCAGCTCGAGGAACTCGAGGCCTCGCTGTCGCTCAGCAAGGACAAGGTCGACAAGCTCAAGGCCGAGGTCGACGCCATGAAGGGCGACCGCGACAAGCAGAACGCCGCCCTCATTGCCGCGACCCAGCGCGTCAAGAGCGCCGAGGCGGACATCGCTGCGCTCCAGAACCAGATCGGCGACCTCATCGTCGAGGAGCTCGACACGCGCGGTCGGCTCGACGGCGCCAACGCCTCGATATCGAACGTCCTCGCCGCCCTCGAGCGGATCTCGGAAAACCCGCCGCCGGCCCTCATTGTCGATCCCTCCGACGCGCTCGGCTCGGCCCGCAGCGCCATCCTCATTTCGGCCATCCTGCCGCAGCTGCGCGCCAAGGCGGACGAGGTGACGACCGACCTCCAGCGCCTCGAGCAGATCCGCGGCCAGGCCGATGCGCAAAGCGCCAGAGCCTCAGGGCCAATTTCGATGTGCTCGAGGAGGATCAGCTCCGGATCGCCACGCTCATCCAGGCGCAGAAACAGAACGAAAGCAGCGCCAGCGGCGCGCTCGCCGCCGAGCAGCAGGCCGCCGCCGACATGGCCGACAAGGCCACCGAGCTCAAGCAGACCATCGCCGACCTGGGCAAGCAGGCCGATGCCGTTGCAACCGCCGCGACCGCCACGGCCGCCGCCAACGCCGGCACGCGCGCTCCCAAGCTCGACAGCGATACCGTGCAGCTCGCCCTTGCCAATCCCGAGCGGCAGGCCCCTGCTGTCCCCTTCGCGCAGACCAAGGGCTATCTCGATTTCCCGGTCGAGGGCGTCAACATCACCAAATTCGGCGACGACGACGGGCTTGGCGGCACCTCCTCGGGTCTGTCGATCGTGACCCGCGCTGCCGCTCCCGTGCTCGCGCCATCCGACGGCACTGTCCTCTACGAGGGCCCCTACCTCAATTACGGCCAAATCGTCGTTCTTGATGCAGGACAGGACTACACCATCCTGATGGCGGGGCTCGCCGCAATCGATGTCAAAGCCGGTCAGTTCGTCAAAATGGGCGACACGATCGGCAGCATGGGATCACGGACTATTGGTCGGACCGTGGCCACCAGCGCTGGCGCCGCGCGGCCGACCCTTTATATTGAGATGCGAAACAAGAACACGCCCTTCGATCCCAGTGGCTGGTGGGCGGCCCCAGACAACCCGACCCAGAGTGGATAACCCCTGATGCGTCTGACTCTTTCACGCGCGGCTCTCGTCGCGCTTGCGCTCGCGATGCCCGCGAGCTCCGTGGCCCTGGGACAGGACGCCTCGCAGTCCTCGAGCGGCGCGTCCTCGGTGGTGCCGTCGTCTGCGGAGCCGGCGCCTTCAAGCGCGCCCTCCTCCAGCCAGCCGGCGAGCAGCAGCCCGTCCTCGCAGGAGCCCTCGAGCACGCCGCCGGCAACGCTCCAGTCCGGCGCGGCGGCCCCGACGCCGCCCGACAAGCACCCGCGCTCGCCCGATGAGATCTACACGGACCTCAATTTCTTCGGCGAAGTGTTCGATCGCATCCGCTCCGAATATGTCGATCCGCCCGATGAGCAGTCGCTGATCCGTGCTGCGATCCAGGGCATGCTCACTTCGCTCGATCCACATTCGGGTTACATGGACCCGTCCGAATTCGACACCATGCAGCAGGACACCTCCGGCCAGTTCGGGGGCCTGGGCATCGAGGTCACGATGGAGGAGGGCGTCATCAAGGTCGTCTCGCCCATCGACGACAGCCCGGCGCAGAAGGCGGGCGTGCTGTCCAACGACTACATCGTCGAGCTCGACGGCAAGAGCGTCCAGGGCCTGAGCCTCGACGAGGCGGTGGCCAAGATGAAGGGGCCGATCGGCTCCAAGATCAAGCTCACGGTGCTGCGCCAGGGCCTCAAGGACCCGCTCTATTTCGAGCTCAAGCGCGACACCATCGCCCAGCAGGTCGTGAAGTGGTCGATGGAAGGCGACGTGCCGGTGATCCGGCTCGCCCGCTTCACCGAGCAAGCCGCGCCGGGTCTCCAGAAGGCCATCGACGACATCTACGCCCAAAACAAGGGCGTTGCGCCCAAGGGCATCGTCCTCGACCTGCGCAACAACCCCGGCGGCCTCGTCGACCAGGCGGTTTATGTCGCCGACGCCTTCCTCAAGGAAGGCGCTGTGGTGCTCACCCGCGGCCGCACCGACGAGGAATCGGCGCGCTATGACGCCAAGCCCGACGCGATCGACGCCAAGCTCGCCAACGTGCCGGTGATCGTCCTCATCAATGGCGGCACCGCTTCCGCCGCCGAGATCGTCTCGGGGGCGCTGCAGGACCACAAGCGCGCGACGGTGCTGGGTACCCGCTCGTTCGGCAAGGGCACGGTGCAGTCGATCATCCGGCTCGGCGCCAATGGCGGCATTCGCCTGACCACTGCCCGCTACTACACGCCCAACAATCGCTCGATCCAGGCGGCCGGCATCCAGCCCGACATCCTCGTGACCGAGAACGTCCCGGCCGATCTCAAGGGCCGCGACGAAATCCTGGGCGAGGCCGGGCTCAACGGCCAGATCGGCGGCGGCACCGAGCAGGAGGCAACGACCGGCTCGTCCGTCTACATCCCGCCCGACAAGAAGGACGACACCCAGCTCCAGGAAGCCGTCAAGCTCGTCGACGGCACCGAGACGAACAAGGCTTATCCCCCCAAGGCGGATGGCTGAGACGTTCGATATGCTATCGCTGGCGCTCGCGGGGCCGCTCCTGATTCGCGGCCCCCGGGCATAGGGTCCGGCAATGGCAGACGACCTCAGCGCTCCTCTCGGCCGCAAGCGGCAAAAGCCTGCCGCCCCGCGCTTTCGGTTGTCGACCGGCGCCCGCCTGCCGCTCGCGCGCATCGCCTTCGGGCTCATCGCGCTGATCGCGGCGGGGGTGATCGGCGCGGATCGCTCTCGTCAACGACCCGATGGGCGGCCGGCCGGTGGCGGAGATTTCGGTCAATTCGCCGCGCAACGGAAACGCCATCGCCGGCACGGTGTCGGCGGCGGAGCTGCCCGCCAGCATGGCCGCGATCAGCGCCGGTCCCGAAATCCCCGCCGGGGGGCCGTCGATCACCAAAGTCGGCAGCGACGTGCCCGATGGCGATCCGAGCGCGGCATCACCCGGCAGCAATGCCGACGGCCTCTTCCCCGAGCTCCTCGAAAAATCCGAGCATGGCGACATCCCCCGCATCGGGGCCAGCGGTGAAACGCCATTCCAGGCTTACGCGCATCCCTCGGTGACCACGGCGACGGCCGGCGGCAAGCCGCTGATCGCGGTGGTCGTCACCGGCCTCGGGCTCAACGCCACCAGCACGTCGGCTGCGATCGATACGCTCCCTGATACCGTGAGCCTCGCCTTTGCGCCTTACGGCAAGGGCCTCAAGAGCGTGGTGTCATCGGCGCGCGCCAGCGGGCACGAGGTGCTGCTCGAAGTGCCGCTCGAACCGTTCGACTATCCCGACAGCGATCCGGGCCCCGACACCCTCCTCACCGGACAGGCGCCGCGCGACAATCTCGACAAGCTCTACAACGTGATGGCCAAGTTCGGCGGCTACATCGGCGTCATCAACCACATGGGCGCCCGCTTCACCGCCTCGACCTCGGACTTCAACCCGGTGATGGAAGAACTCGGCACCCGCGGCCTCGGTTATCTCGATGATGGCTCCTCGGCGCGCTCGTCTGCCCCGCAGCTCGCGGCGGCCAATGGCGTCGCCTTCGGTCGCGCCGACATGGTGCTCGACGGCAATCCCGCGCGCGGTCCCATCCTCGACCAGCTCAAGGCCCTCGAAACCCAGGCCCAGGGCGCCGGCAAGGCAATCGGCATCATCTCGGCCCTGCCCGTTTCGATCGCAACCGTCAGCGAATGGGCCAAGGACGCCAAGGACCGCGGCTTCGTCATCGTGCCCGTGAGCGCGCTCATGCAGAAGGGGACGTCATGAGCATCGATCGCGCCAGCATGCCCTATCGCGACTGCGTGGGCGTCGCGGTGTTCAACGACGCCGGGCTCGTCTTCGTCGGCCGTCGCATGCCTGCGGGCGACCCGGAGGATTCGACCGAACTCGGATCGCCCTGGCAGATGCCACAGGGCGGGATCGACAAGGGCGAGGCGCCGCTCGATGCCGCCCGCCGCGAGCTTTTCGAGGAGACCTCGATCCGCTCGGCGGACCTGCTTGCAGAGGCACCCCAATGGATCCACTACGATCTCCCCGATGAGGCGCTGGGCATCGCGCTCAAGGGCAAGTATCGGGGCCAGCGCCAGCGCTGGTTCGCCTGGCGCTTCACCGGCGAGGAAGCCGAGATCAATGTGAGCGCGCCGGGCGACGGCACGGTTCCGGCCGAGTTCGACGGCTGGCGCTGGGAACGGCTCGAGGCGCTCCCCGACCTCGTCGTGCCGTTCAAGAAGGACGCCTACCGAGAGGTGGTCGCGGCCTTTCGCGATATCCCGGCGCGCCTTTCGAAGCGATGAAGGTCATCGGGCTCATCGGCGGGATGAGCTGGGTATCGACCGCGCACTACTACGAGATCCTCAATCGCGAGACCGAGAAGCGTCTCGGCGGGCTTCATTCGACGCCGGTGATCGTCCACTCGCTCGACTTCGCGGCGATCGAGGAACTGCAGCGCGCCGAAGACTGGACGGCAGCCGGCCACTGGCTCGCCGACACCGCGCGCGCGCTCGAGGCACAGGGAGCCGGCCTCATCGGGCTGGCGACCAACACCATGCACATCTGCGCGCCTGCCATCGAGGCGGTCCTCCGCGTGCCTTTCCTTCACATCGCGACGCCGACCGCCGAGGCCCTGCTTGCCGACGGCATCTCGTGCGTGGGCCTGCTCGGGACGCGCTTCACGATGGAGAAGCGCTTCTATGCCGAGCGGCTCGAACAGGCCGGCCTGAAGGTGCTGCTCCCCGATGTCGGGATCACCAACCTCAATGGGATCATCTACGAAGAGCTGGTCAAGAACATCGTTCGAGAGACTTCGCGGCAGACCTATATCGAGGCGATCAGCCGACTGCAGGGGCGCGGAGCGGAAGCCGTCATTC
The DNA here is from genome assembly GCA_963794885.1 of uncultured Actinomycetota bacterium. Lineage (GTDB taxonomy): Bacteria > Actinomycetota > Actinomycetes > Mycobacteriales > Jatrophihabitantaceae > RYN-133. Next base: position 30,248 of record CAWCFH010000001.1, on the reverse strand, counting down.
TGGGCTGCACCGAGATCGGGCTCCTGATCGACGACAGTGTCAGCCCGATCCCCACCTACGACACGACGGAGCTGCACGCCCGCGCGCTCGTCACAGCCGCGCTCGCGTGAGTTGTCAGGCGGCCCGGCGTCGGCCGGTTGTCGACTGCTCGTCCTCGAGGCTGAACACGTCGACGATGTGATCGAGCTCGACGGCCTGCGACTTGCTCTGCTCGATCGCCGCATTGGTCTCTTCGACCAGCGCGGCGTTGTGCTGGGTCATCTCGTCGAGGGTCCGCACCGCCGAGCTCACTTCCTCGATGGCCGAAGCCTGGTCGCGGCTGGCCGAGGCGATCCCCTCGATCAGGGTGCTCGATTCCTTGGCGGCCTCGAGCATCGTGACCAGCTTCTGCGCGGCCTCCGCTACGAGCTTGGCGCCGCCCGACACTTCCGATGCGCTCTGCTGGACCAGCGCCTTGACCTCGCTCGAGGCCTGCGCGGCCGACTGCGCCAGCCGCCGCACTTCGACCGCAACGACCGCAAAGCCCTTGCCCGCTTCGCCCGCCCGGGCCGCCTCGACCGAGGCGTTGAGGGCGAGAAGGTTGGTCTGGAACGCGATGTCGTCGATCAGCCCGATGATGTTGGAAATCTTGCCGAAGAGCTGGTGATGCGCTCCATCGCTTCGGTCGCCTTGTTCATCACCACACCGCCCTCGCCGGCCGTATGGCTGACGCCGCGCGCCTTGGCGCTCGCGGCTTCCGCGCGCTTGGCGTTGTCGTGAACGGTGGTCGCGAGCTGCTCCATCGCGGCCGAGGTTTCCTCGATGGTCGCCGCCTGCTTGGTGGTGCGCTGGCTCAGATCGTTGGCGCCCGCGAGGAGTTCGCCGGTCGCAGACTTGAGCGTGCGCGACGTGGCGCGGAGGCCCAGGACGAACTGGTTGAGGGTGTCGCAGACCGCGTTGGTGTCGTCGCGCAGCCGGCCGAACGCGCCTTCATAATCGCCGGTCATCCGATGCGTGAGGTCGCTCCGCGCCAGCGCGGCGAGCACTTCGCCGGTCTGCGCCGAGGCCGCGGTCGACGGTCTCGACCAGATCGTTGACACTGCGCGCCAGATTGTTGAGCTCGGCATCGGGGAATTCGGCGGTCACGCGGCGCGAGAAATCGCCACGGCCGGCCGCATCCACGACTTCGCCGAACGAGCGCTGCAGGCTCTGCATCATCTGCGCCCGCTCCTGCCTGCGGTTATCCGAAGCGGCGCGTTCGTCTTCCGACATCGCGGTCACGCGCCGCGCATTCTCGCGGAAAACCTCGACCGCGCGGGCCATGGCGCCGATCTCGTCGGAGCGAGCCGTTCCCTTGACGTCGATCTCGAGGTTGCCCCTGGCCAGATCGTCCATTGTCTTGGTGAGCCGGCTGATCGGCTTCGTGACCGTGCGGGCAAACAGCCAGCCGGCAATAGCGACGACCAGCAGCAGCGCCGCGCCGATGCCGAGCATCAGGGTGCCCAAGCGGGCGAGCGGAGCAAAGACTTCGGCGGTATTCTCGAAGGCGACGAGGCCCCAGTTTTGGCTGCTCGTTACGGCCACGCGCGCGGTCGCTGCGATCACGTCCTGCCCACGGAAATTGATGGCGGTGGTCGTCGGCGTGCCTGCGATGGCGGCCTTGACGCTGTCGTCGAACAGTCCCGGCTGCAGCACGTCGCTGGCCGGTGTCACCGGTGAATCCGAGCGCGCGAGGCCATCGGGACCGACCACCAGCGTGTCGCCTGTCTCGCCGAGACCACCGCGTGCCGAGATCGTCCCGGACAGCGGCTCGGCCGAGATCGAGAATGCCAGCACGCCCATCTTGTGTCCGTCGGTCGCCAGCACGGCTTGGCAAAGAAGGCGACCGGCGCCGCACCGAGCGGAGCATAGGCGCCGAAATCGCTGAAGACGAAGTCGTCGGGTTTGTCGAGTGCCATAGCCCGCTTGTAGGTGGCGGCAAGCAGTGAGCTCGCTAGTGGCTTGCCGTCCGCAAAGCTCTGGCCGAAGTCGGTCTCCTTGGCGACCGAGTAGAGCATCGTTCCCTTGTCGTCGAACAGGTACATATCGAGATAGCCGGATGCCAACAGGTGCTGGCGGAAGGCCGGCTGAATTTGCGAGTGCGTGTTGGAATACGTCGCCAGCGACGCGGCTGAATCCATCAGGTAGCGCTTGTCCGCCGGATTGGGGTTCTCGGTGACGAAGGCCTGGAGCAGGCTCTTGGCGGGATCCCCGCCCGAGATGTTCGAATAGGCCCAGACGAACCCGCCCAGCGCCGACGTCGTGGCGTCGGCGGTTGAAGACTGCACCAGGTCGGACTCGACCGATTTGATGTACGTGCTGAGCTGCCGGGCGCGCTCGGAGGCGATCGTCGACAGATGATCGCGTGCCTGGGTGCCGATCACATCGAAGGCCGCGAAGTAGCTGCCCAGACCGACCCCCGCTGCGACCACGGCCGCCGAGATCACAAGGGCCAATGGAAGCTTCTGGCTGATCTTGATGGTTGGCACGATCTTCACGGCGGCTCCCCCAAAATGCGTCTCGTCCCGGGGTTTCCCCCTCGGGCAAATCTAGCGCGTTAGGGCTGATGATCGGTTACGGATTGCGGTTTCCCGCAAACGGGCAGCACGCGCTCAGAACTCTGCCCATTCCTTGTCGACCGCGGCGCTGGCATTGCCGAGATAGGCTTTCGCCGCGGTTTTGACGCGCTCGCGCAGGCCCATGATGGAATTGGGCGACGGCGCTCTGGCCTGCGGCGTGGCCTTGGCCGAAGGCACGGCAACGGCCGGACTGGCTTGCGTGCGCGGCCCCGAAGCGACCGATGTCTTTGCCGGGTCGGACTCCTCGCTGACTGCGAACACCTCGATGATCCGGTCGAGCTCGGCGGCCTGGCCCTCGGTCTGCGCGATCGCGGCGTTGGTCTCTTCCACCAGCGCAGCATTGTGCTGGGTCATTTCATCGAGCGTGCGGACGGCAACGTTGACCTCATCGATCGCCGACGCCTGGTCGCGGCTGTCGCGGGCTATGCCCTGCAGCAGCTCGTAATTCTTGCGCGCGCCGGTGAGCATCGTCTCGAGCCGCTTGGCGGCCTCCGCCACAAGCTTGGAGCCGGTCGCCACTTCGCTGCCCGACTGCTCGATCAGTCCCTTGACCTCGCTCGAAGCCTGCGCCGCCGACTGCGCCAGTCGCCGCACCTCGACCGCGACCACCGCAAAGCCCTTGCCGGCTTCACCCGCCCGCGCTGCTTCGACCGAGGCGTTGAGCGCCAACAGGTTCGTCTGGAACGCGATGTCGTCGATCAGCCCGATGATGTTGGAAATCTTGCCCGAGGAGGTGGTGATCCGTTCCATCGCCTCGGTCGCTGCCATGACCTTGCCGCCCTCTTCGGCGGTCGCGGTCACGCGTCTGCGCACCGCTGCTGGCTTCCTGCGCCCGCTTGGCATTCTCTGCGACAGTCGCGGCAAGCTGCTCCATCGTGGCCGATGTTTCCTCGATGGTCGCGGCCTGCTTGGTGGTGCGCTCGCTGAGGTCGTTGGCGCCGGTGAGCATCTCGTGCGTCGCGTTGCGCACCGAATTGGACGTATTCTTGAGCCGCCAGACGACATCGGTCGAGCTTTTCTGTCACGCGGTTGATGTCCTCCTTGAGCCGCCCGAACGCGCCGCGATGATCGCCCGTCATCCGCCTGCTGAGGTCTTTGTCGGCGAGGGCCGCGAGAACTGCGCCGGTCTCGGAGGCCCTTGATCGACGGTTTCCATCAGGTTGTTGATGCTGCCCGGCGAGCTTGTTGAGCTCGGCATCGGCGAAACTGGCGGCCGACGCGCTTTGAAAAATCGCCGGCCACGGCCGCGTCCACGACCTCGCCGAAGCCGCGCTGCAGGCTCTGCATCATGTCGGTGCGCTCGATGCGGCGCCGCTCGGAGCCCGCCCGCTCCTCTTCGGTGAGCGCCGTGACCTTGGCAGCATTTTCGCGGAAGATTTCGACCGCCCGCGCCATCGCGCCGATCTCGTCATGCCGCCCCTTGCCGAGGACATCGACGCTGAGGTCCCCCTGCGCCAGATCATCCATCGTCTTGGTGAGGCGCGTGATCGGCCGCGCCACTGAGCGCGAGAACAGCAGCCCCAGGCCGACCGCGAGCGCGAGGATGATCGCGGCCGCAGTGAGGATCGAGTTCCGCATGTCGGTCAGCGGCGCCATCGCCTCGGCTTCCGAAATGGTCGAAACGATCGCCCACTTCTTGCCCTCGAACGTCACCGGATCGGCGACCGCCAACATGGCCGTGTTGCGATAGCTGGAGTCGCGCGCCACTGGCGAAGCTTGCCCATCGAGCGCCGCCTCCACCTGAGGCGTGTGGTATTGCGTCGTTAGAACGTCGTTCACATCAGTGAATGGCGAGTCGTTGTGCAGCAGGAAATCAGCGCCGACCAGGATGGTCTCGCCGGTTTCTCCGAGCCCGATGCGGTCCCGCAGAACCGACGTGATCTGGTCGCTCGAAAGCTCGAAGGCCAGCACGCCGATGCGGTTCTTGTTGTTGAAGATCGGGGTCGCCATGAACGCTGTCGGCTTGCCGGCCGCGGCGGTATACGGCGCCAGATCGTCGAAGACGATCTTGCCTGGCTCGGTCATGGCGGCGGCCGCCGCATAGACCTTGCCCAGCGTCGAGTTCGGCGTACTGGCCGCCGGCAGCAAAGCTGGTACCGAATTCGGGGCCCTTGGCTTCGGTGTAGAGCAAATTCCCCTGCGCATCGAAGATCATGATGTCGCCATAGCCGTGCGCGTGCACCTGGGCACGGAAGCCCGGCTGCGCTCGTGGCCGTGCGCCATGTCGTAGGTGATGCCGGTGTTGAGCTTGCGCGGATCCGAGCAGATCCCGCTTGCCCTCGGGATTGGGGTTGTTCGTGACGTAGGCGTCGCGGACGACGGTCGGGGCATCGGCGTGATCTGGCCCCATCCCGCGGAGAGATTGGCAAGACCGGACACGGTGCTGGCGGACGCCGCCGTGATGAGAAGATCGGCTTCGGTGGATTGGAACAGCGCGGTCAGTTGCTGCGCCCGCTCCTTGGACACGGTCGCGAGCTTGTCCTCGGTCATGCGAGGTGACCGTGCCCGCGGCGATCAGATAGGCCCCGATGCCGACGGTCGCGCTCGCGACCAGCGCCGCTCCGGCGACGGCAAGCGGTAGGGACTGGGCGATCTTCAACCGCGGCAGCAGGGACATGCGCAGGCTCTCCTCACGCGAGGCGGCCACGGATCTTGGCGGCTGGTACGGCCACCGGCGGATACGGACCTGTTTTCCCGTGAGAATAGGGAGCTATGACTAATGAAGCCTTACGGCTCCGGGCCTCCGCGGACTTTGCGCGGGGCTAGTGAACGGTCGCGACCGTACCGGCTTCGATCAGCAGGTTCCGCCAGGCGTTGAGCTCATCTGGTCAACCGGTCCTGCTCGGCAGCGGTGTCCGCCGCCTGCAGCGCGGTCATGCCGCCGGCGATCAGGGCCTCGATCTCGTTGCGGTTGAACTCGGCCACCGGCCGCGCGTCCTCGGCAAGAATTGTCAGACCGCTCGGAGCGACATCAGCGAAACCGCCGCGCACATAGTAGACGTGCGCGATATTGCCCATGTCAGTCACGGTGATGAAGCCGGGCTTGAGCGTCGACATCAGCGGGGCGTGCTCCCCGAGCACGGTGAAATAGCCCTCGGCTCCCGGCACGGTCACCGAGCGCGCCTGCTCGGACACGACCAGCCGCTCGGGGGAGACGATCTCGATCTTGACGCCGTCAGCCATGGTCGTCCCTTACGCCGCCGCCGCGAGCTTCTGGGCCTTCTTGACCGCATCGTCGATGGTGCCGACCATGTAGAACGCCGCTTCCGGCAGGTGGTCGTAGTCGCCGTTCACCAGGCCCTTGAAGCCCTTGATGGTGTCTTCGAGCGGCACGAAGATGCCTGGCGTGCCGGTGAACGCCTCGGCCACGAAGAACGGCTGGCTCATGAAGCGCTCGACCTTGCGGGCCCGTGCCACGGTCAGCTTGTCGTCTTCCGAAAGCTCGTCCATGCCGAGGATCGCGATGATGTCCTGCAGAGCTTTGTAGCGCTGCAGGATCTCCTGGACGCGCCGCGCGACGTCGTAGTGCTCCTGCCCGACGATATTGGCGTCGAGCATGCGCGACGTCGAATCGAGCGGGTCCACCGCCGGATAGATGCCCTTTTCCGAGATGGCGCGGTTGAGGGTCGTGGTCGAGTTCGAGGTGGGCAAAGGAGGTTGCCGGCGCCGGGTCGGTCAGGTCGTCGGCCGGCACGTAGATTGCCTGCACCGAGGTGATCGACCCCTTGTTGGTGGTGGTGATGCGCTCCTGAAGCGCGCCCATATCGGTCGCGAGCGTCGGTTGATAGCCCACGGCCGAGGGAATGCGGCCCAGCAAAGCCGACATCTCGGCGCCTGCTTGCGTGAAGCGGAAGATGTTGTCGATGAAGAACAGCACGTCCTGGCCTTGGTCGCGGAAGTGCTCGGCGACGGTGAGGCCCGAAAGCGCCACACGCGCGCGTGCCCCCGGCGGCTCGTTCATCTGCCCGAACACCAGAGCGCACTTCGAGCCGGCGGTCGACCCGTTGTTCTCGTGCGGGTCCTTGTTCACCCCGGACTCGATCATCTCGTGATAAAGGTCGTTGCCTTCGCGGGTGCGCTCGCCGACGCCGGCGAACACCGAGTAGCCGCCGTGCGCCTTGGCGACGTTGTTGATGAGCTCCTGGATCAGCACGGTCTTGCCGACGCCGGCGCCACCGAACAGGCCGATCTTGCCACCGCGGGCGTAAGGGGCAATGAGATCCACCACCTTGATGCCCGTGACCAGGATCTGCGCTTCCGACGCCTGGTCCACAAAGCTCGGCGCTTCCTGGTGGATGGCGCGGCGGATTGCGGTCTTGACCGGGCCGGCTTCGTCCACGGGCTCGCCGATGACGTTCATGATGCGGCCCAGCGTCTCGTCGCCCACCGGTACCGAGATCGGCTCGCCGGTGTCCGTCACCGGGGCGCCGCGGACCAGGCCTTCGGTCGTGTCCATGGCGATGGTGCGCACCGAGTTCTCGCCCAGGTGCTGCGCCACTTCGAGCACCAGCCGGCTGCCGTTGTTGGTCGTCTCGAGCGAGTTCAGAATAGCGGGAAGATGACCGTCGAAGGCGACGTCCACCACGGCGCCGATCACCTGGCTCACACGCCCCATAGGCTTGCCTGCTTCTGCCATTTTCGACCTCTTTGTCCTGTCTAGAGCGCCTCGGCGCCCGAAATGATTTCGATAAGTTCTTTGGTGATCTGGGCCTGGCGCTGGCGGTTGTAGACCAGCGTCAGTTTCTTGATCATGTCGCCGGCATTGCGCGTGGCGTTGTCCATGGCGCTCATCTGCGCGCCGAAGAACGAGGCGTTGTTCTCGAGCAGCGCGCGGAACAGCTGCACCGAGATGTTGCGCGGCAAAAGATCGTTGAGGATCGCTTCCTCGTCCGGCTCGTAGTCGTAGCTCACGTCGGGGTTCGCGCCCGTGGTTTCGCCGGCGGCCTCGAACTTGGCCGGGATGAGCTGCAGCGCCGTGGGCACCTGGCTCATCACCGACTTGAACTGCGCAAAGAACAGCGTCGCCACGTCGAACTCGCCATTGGCATACATGTCGAGGAGCTTCTGGCCGACCTGCTGGGCGTTGACGTAGCCGACCTGCCGCACATCGCGGAAGCTCACCTGGTCGACGATCTTGTCGGCGAACGTGCGCTTGAGGATATCGAAGCCCTTGCGGCCGACCGTCAGGATCTTGACGGTCTTGCCTTCGCGCAGCAGCCGGTTCGCGGTGTCGCGCGCAAGCCGCGCGATCGAGGAATTGAACCCGCCGGCAAGCCCGCGCTCACCCGTCGCAACGACCAGCAGATGCACCTGTTCCTTGCCGTTTCCGCCAAGCAGCGCCGGAGCGTCCGCGCGGCCTGCATAAGCCGCGCCGAGCGCCGCCAGCACCCCCGACATGCGCTCGGCGTAGGGGCGTGCGGCCACGGCCGCGTCCTGCGCGCGGCGCAGTTTCGCGGCGGCCACCATCTGCATGGCCTTGGTGATCTTCTGGGTCGATTTGACCGAGGCGATCCGGTTCTTGAGGTCCTTTAGCGAGGGCATAGGCGCCGGGGCTCTTTCAGACGAAGGTCTTTTTGAACGACTCGATCGTGGCCTTGAGTTCGGCACGCAGATCGTCGCTGAGCGCCTTCTCCGTTGCGATCTTGGTCAGCAGGTCCTGGTTCTTCGAACGCAGCACGCCGAGGAGCCCGCGCTCGAACGCGCTGACCTGGTTGACCGGCAGGTCGTCGAGATAGCCCTGCCCACCCGCGAAGATCACCGCCACTTCCTCTTCGGGCTTGAGCGGCGAGAACTGCGGCTGCTTGAGCAGCTCCGTCAGGCGCGCACCGCGATTGAGGAGGCGCTGCGTTGCAGCGTCGAGGTCCGAGCCGAACTGGGCGAAGGCCGCCATCTCGCGGTACTGGCTGAGCTCGCCCTTGAGCGAGCCGGCGACCTGCTTCATCGCCTTGATCTGGGCGTTGCCGCCCACCCGCGACACCGAGATGCCGACGTTCACCGCCGGGCGGATGCCCTGGAAAAAGAGATTGGTCTCGAGGAAGATCTGCCCGTCCGTGATCGAAATCACGTTAGTCGGAATGTACGCCGACACGTCGTTGGCCTGCGTCTCGATGACCGGCAGCGCGGTGAGCGAGCCGAGCCCGTGGTCTTCGTTGAGCTTGGCGGCGCGCTCGAGCAGGCGCGAGTGGAGGTAGAACACGTCGCCCGGATACGCCTCGCGGCCCGGCGGACGGCGCAGTAGCAGCGACATCTGCCGGTAGGCAACGGCCTGCTTGGTGAGATCGTCATAGGCGATCACGGCGTGCATGCCGTTGTCGCGGAAATATTCGCCGATGGCGCAGCCGGTGAAGGGCGCGAGGAACTGCATCGGGGCCGGATCGGACGCGGTCGCGGCGACGACGATCGAGTATTCGAGCGCGCCGTTGTCCTCGAGGATCTTGACGAACTGCGCGACGGTCGAGCGCTTCTGCCCGACGGCGACGTAGATGCAGTAGAGCTTGTCGGTCTCCGACGCTTTGGCCTGGTGCGCTGCCTTCTGATTGAGGAAGGTGTCGAGGATCACCGCGGTCTTGCCGGTCTGGCGATCGCCGATGATCAGCTCGCGCTGCCCGCGTCCGATCGGGATGAGCGCATCGATCGCCTTGATCCCGGTCGACATCGGCTCGTGCACGGACTTGCGCGGCAGGATGCCCGGCGCCTTGACGTCGACGCGGCGCCGCTCGGTGAACTGGATCGGGCCCTTGCCGTCGATTGGGTTGCCCAGCGCATCGACCACGCGGCCGAGCAGCCCCTTGCCCACCGGCGTATCGACGATCGAGCCGGTACGCTTGACGGTGTCGCCTTCCGAAATGCCGCGGTCGGCGCCGAAGATCACCACGCCGACATTGTCGGTCTCGAGGTTCAGCGCCATGCCCTTGATGCCGCCGGGAAATTCGACCAGCTCGCCCGCCTGCACATTGTCGAGGCCATAGACGCGCGCAATGCCGTCGCCGACGCTCAACACTTGGCCAACCTCGGAAACCTCGGCTTCCTGGCCGAAATTCTTGATCTGGTCCTTGAGGATCGCCGAGATCTCTGCGGCTTTGATGTCCATTATCCGACCTCTTTCATGGCGATCCTGATCGCCGTCAGCTTGGTTTTGAGGGAGCTGTCGATCATCTGCGAGCCGACCTTCACTTGCAGGCCGCCAATCAGCGAGGGATCGACATGTTCGGTGAGCGTGACGGTCTTGCCGATCTTCTTCTTGAGCGTATCGGCCAGCGCGGCAAGCTGGGTTTTGCTGAGCGCCGCCGCGGACGTCACATCGGCGCTGACTTCACCACGATCGCGGGCCGCCAGCTCGCGGAACGCCTTGATGATCGTGGGCAGCGCAAAGAGCCGGCCGTTGCGGGCAACGACCTTGACGAAATTGGCGACTGTCGGCGTGGCCTTGGCTTTGCTCAGAATCGCACCGGCGGCCGCGAATTTGTGCTCCGCACTGATCACCGGCGAGCGAAGAAAGCGGCGGAAATCCTCGCTCTCGGCGCTCAGCCGCTGCAGGTCCGAAAGCCCGGCCTCGACGGTGTCGACCGAGCCTTCGGATTTGGCGAGATCAAACAACGCCGCCGCGTAGGGCCGCGCGATCTGCGTCACAACCGAAGTTTGCTCTGCCAATGCCGCTCCACCCTGTTGCTGGGCGCGTCCAAACCCGTGGGAAAACGGGCGCTGCCGACGCTCGAAAAGGCGGGCGGGCGCCCCATGGCCCGCCTAAGCCGCGCCCCCTCTATCATGAGGACTTGAAGCAGCGCAAGGCACGGTTTCAGCCGGTTTCCGGCCCGATTGCCGCAGCGCTCAGATGGCCGCGCGATTGGCCGGCGCGGGCTCCGACTTTGGGCCGGACGCGCGGTTGCGCAGGAGGTACGCCGCGAGCTCCGTTGCGGGTGCCGGACGCCCGTAGAGATAGCCCTGGAAATGGTCCGCCGAAAGCTGCGAGAGCACTTCGGCCTGGTGCGGGGTCTCGATCCCTTCGGCCGTGACGGTCATCTCGAGCTTGTGGCCGAGGCTGATGATCGTATCGAGGATATCCCTGGCCCGCCCGTCGTCGGTCTCGAGCGCGGCAACGAACGAGCGGTCGATCTTGAGCTTGTCGAAACCGAACTGCCACAGATAGCCCAGGCTGGAATAGCCGGTGCCGAAATCGTCCATCGCGATCGAAACGCCAAGCGCCTTGAGTGCGGCGAGCTGCGCTCCGACCATCTCGGTATTTTCGATCAGCATCGATTCGGTGACTTCGAGCTCGAGCTGCTGCGGGCGAAGGCCGCTTTGCGCAAGGGCGTTGCGTACCTCTTCGACCAGCTTGCCGTCCCCGAACTGCCGGACCGAGAGATTGACCGCGACGAAGAACTCGGCGGGCCAGGTCGCCGCGATACGGGTCGCTTCCTTGAGCACCCAGGCGCCGATCTCGTTGATCAGGCCCATCGCCTCGGCCACCGGAATGAAAATGGCGGGCGGAATATAGCCGCCCTCGCCGTTCGGCAGGCGCAGCAGCGCCTCGAATCCCGCGCACTGTTCCGTCGCGACCTTGAGCAGCGGCTGGAAGAACACCTCGAAGCCGTTGCCGGCGGTCGCCTCGCGCAGCCGCTGTTCGAGCGCCCGCCGCGCCGCCATCGCCGCCTCCATCTCGGGTGAGAAGAGCCGCCAGGTATTCCTCCCGTCGGCCTTGGCCTGGTAGAGGGCAGCATCGGCACGGTGGAGGACGTCAGCGGACGAAACGCCGGACTCGACCGGATAGACACCCGCGCTGATATGTCCCGAGATCGCTTGACCCTCGACGCTGATCGGTCGGTGCATCGTCCGCATCACGGCCTCGACATAGGCGGCGGTCTCCGCCGCGTTTCGCGCCTTGAGAACGACGACGAATTCATCGCCACCTTGTCGGCCACAATGCTCGTCCGGATTGAGCGGCGCCTGTAGCGCCTGGGCCACGTGCTTGAGGAACGCATCGCCGGCGCCGGCCCCATGAGCGTCGTTGATCGATTTGAAGGCGTCGACGTCGAAGAGAACGACGGTAACCGCGGATCGATCGAGGCGGCTCTGCCGGAGCGCAGCCTCAAGCCGCTCGGCCACTGCCGCACGATTGAGCACGCCGGTCAGAGGATCGTAGTGGGCGAGGAACTCGGCCTTGCGCCGTGCCTCACTGGCTTGCCGGGTGCGGAACAGGAACGCCAGCGTTGGCAGGCCGAAGGCAAGCGCCGCGACCACCGCAAGCCCGATCGCCAGCGCCGCAAAGGTCGAACGCAGCAGTGCCGCCGTGCCGGTCTGGTCGATATAGACCTCGACGACGCCATGCGTGACACCGGCCGCATCGCGCGCCGGCACGTAAGCTTCGACAAACAGCGACGGTTGGCCGGGCTCGGCCTCGTCATGGAGCTCGATCTGGGGCGCATTGGCCGAGAGCGCCCTGGCGGCGGTGTCGTTGTGATCCGGCGATTCCTCGTCATCGCCCTCGTCGGCGGCCTCCGCATCGTCCGAGACCAGCACTTGCCGGGCGGCGGGGCTGTAGAGCTTGAAGCGGAACACATCGCCGACCTTGGCGGCGGTCTCGATGACCCCCGACTGCGCGCCCGTCAGTTTGCCGTCCGCCAGGAGCCGGTCGAGATCGGGCATGACGCGAAGGAAATAGTCGGTCCAGTGCTGGGCCTTGTCGACGGCGTCGATCGCGACGGCGCGCTCGACCGCGTAGTTCACCCCGAAATAGATGCCGCTGCCCAGCAGCACCATTCCAACGAGGGCAATGGCGATCAGGCTGCGAACAGAAAGGCCACGGCGCGCTTGGGTCATGGCCTCAAAGGCTAGGCCCAACCGGTTAAATGCCCCTGAATCGGCCGATCACATAAAGCTCATCGGATCGATATCGACCTGGACCTTGAGGTTGCCGCGCGTCCGTTCGGCGGAATTGAGCCAGAAGCGGACATAGCCCGAAAGGTCGAAGTCCTTGGGGCTTTGCGCCAGAAGCCGCACGCGGTGCCGTCCGCGCACCATCGCCACCGGTGCATCCGCCGGACCGAAGAGCCGCAGCCCCTCCGCCTGCGGCGCGGCGCTGAGCAGGCGGCGGGCATAGCCCATCGCTTCGCCATGGTCGTTGGCCGACACAATCAGCGCCGCCAGGCGGCCGAACGGCGGCAGCCCGCCCTGTTCCCGCCCCTCGAGCTCATGCGCGTAGAAGGCCTCGCGATCCTGCTTCACCATCGCCTCGATCACAGGATGGGTTGGGTGCCAGGTCTGAAGAAACGCGCGACCCGCTTTCGCCGCGCGACCGGCTCGCCCTGTCACCTGCGTTAGCAACTGGAACGTCTTTTCTGCCGCGCGAGGATCGCCGTGCGCGAGGCCGAGGTCGGCATCGAGCACCCCCACCAGCGTCAGCTTCTCGAAATGATGTCCCTTGGCGACAAGCTGCGTACCGATGACGAGATCGTAGTCGCCGCGTTCGATCTCGGTGAAGCGATCGCGGAGCTGCGCATTGGTGCCCATGTCGGAGCTGAGGATCACCGACCGAGCGCCCGGAAAACGGGCGGCCACCTCCTCCGCCACCCGCTCGATGCCAGGTCCGATCGGGATCAGCGAGTCGACGGTGCCGCATTCCGAGCAGACCGCCGGCCGCTTCTGCTCATGCCCGCAGTGATGGCACATCAGCACGCCGCGGAAGCGATGCTCGACCAGCCACGCGTCGCAGTCCGGGCATTGATACTGATGTCCGCAGGCACGGCAGAGCGTGAGCGGCGCGTAGCCGCGGCGATTGAGGAAGAGCAGTGCCTGCTCGCCGCGATCGAGCGTCGCAAAAATCTCGCGCGCCAGGCGCGGCGCGATCCAGTGCCCCTTCTCGGCCGGCTCCTCGCGCATGTCGAGCGCGGTGATGTCGGGCATTGCCGCCTCGGCAAAGCGCGAGGTGAGAAGCACGTGCTTATATCGTCCGGCGTTTGCGTTGTTACGGGATTCTACTGAGGGCGTGGCGGAACTGAGGATCACACGCGCATCGGCAAATCGCGCCCGCACCACCGCCATGTCGCGGGCATGATAGTTCACCCCGTCCGATTGCTTGAAGGCGCCGTCGTGTTCTTCGTCGAGCACGATGAGCCCCAGCTCATGGAACGGCAGGAACAAGGCCGAGCGCGCGCCCACCACCGCCCGCACCGTACCGTCATTGACGCCGCGCCACGTACGGGTGCGCTGCGCCGGGGTCATGTCGGAATGCCACTCGGCCGGCCGCGTGCCGAACCGGCGCGCGAAGCGGTCGAGGAAGGAATGTGTGAGCGCAATTTCGGGCAACAGCAACATCGCCTGCCGCCCGGCGCGCAGCGTATCGGCCACCGCTTCGAAGAAGACCTCAGTCTTGCCTGAACCTGTCACGCCGTCGAGCAGCGCCACCCCGAACTGACCTGGAAGAATGTCACGGACCTGGGCCAGCGCCGCCGCCTGTTCCAGACTGAGCGACTGGGGGCGCGGCGTCGGGGTTCGGGCGCAGCGCGATCGGCGGCGCCGCGACCTCGAGCCGCTCGAGCGCCCCCATCCGCTCGAGTCCTTCGATCACCGACGGCGACACCCCGCTGGCCCCTACGATCGCGGTCTTGGCCCAGGCCAGCCCGTCCGCCACGGTCTCGAGCACCCGCGCCCGGGCCGAAGTCATCCGCTCGGGGGCGCTGCCGGTGCGGCGATAGGCGGTGACCGGCCGGTCGGGTTCGAGGGCTTCGGTCGAACGCAGCACCGCGCGCAGCACCAGGCCCGGCGGCGCCAGCGTGTAGCGCGAGACCCAGTCCACCGTGCGCAACAGCTCGTCGCTGAGTGGCGGCGCGTCGTAGGCGATCTCGATGTCCTTGAGCCGGTTGTGCGCGTAGTTGTCGGCTGGCGCGCCCCACACGACGCCCAGGGTGAGCCGGCCGTTCAGCGGCACCGCCACGATCGAGCCGCGTCCAACCTTCATCCCCGTGGGCACGCGGTAGGAATACGGCCCCTCGACGGAGACGCTCACCATCACCGCCGCGATGTCGAGCCTGTCATGCATTTGTGCTTGCTTTGTTCACGTGAAACATTGGGCGCGCAAGCTGAATTTGCGAGCCCCGCGCTAGATCATTTCGAGCTCACTCTTCCGCCGCGGCGGCGGGAACGCGGCATCGAGCGCGGCGATTTCGTCAGGCGTGAGGGCGAGGTCCGCAGCCGCACGATTGTCCCGGACATGGGTCTCGGACACCGCCTTGGGGATCGAGATCACGTCGTCTCGAAGGAGCGTGAATGCGAGGGCGATCTGCGCCGAGCTCACGCCGCGGGCGTTCGCGATGCGCTCGAGCGCCCTGTGTTTCGCGAGCCGCCCCTGTTCGACCGGCGAATACGCCATGATTGGAATGCCGTGGGATTTCTGCCAGGGCAGCAGATCATATTCGATACCGCGACGCGTGAGATTGTAGAGCACCTGATTTGCCGCAACCGCAGCTCCGCCCACTGACAGCAGCTCCTCCATGCCGCCGACGTCGAAATTGGAGACGCCCCAATGCCGTATCTTGCCGTCGGCTTTGAGCGCCTCGAAGGCCCGGACCGTGTCGGCGATCGGATGCCGGCTCGGCCAGTGGAGGAGATAAAGATCGATCCGGTCGGATTTGAGCCGCTTGAGGCTGCGCTCGCAGGCGGCGATCGTGCCGTCGCGGCTGGCGTTACCGGGCCAGACTTTGGTTACGAGAAACACCTCGTCGCGCCGCCCGGCGATCGCCTCGGCGACCACCTCTTCCGACCCTCCGTCGGCGTACATCTCGGCGGTGTCGATGAGCGTCATGCCCAGGTCGAGCCCAAGTTGCAGCGCTCTCACTTCATCGCCCCGGCGCCCGCGGTGCTCGCCCATTTTCCAGGTGCCCTGACCGAGGGCAGGGACCATTTCGCCCAACGGCAATTTCACGGTGCGGATGGGCATGACGACTCTCCCGTTTGCAGTAATCTAGCGCCATGACAACGCCGCTCACCACCACATGCTGCATCGCCGGAGGCGGCCCGGCCGGCATGATGGCGGGATTTCTGCTGGCCCGCGCCGGGATCGACGTGACGGTGCTCGAAAAACACGGCGATTTCTTTCGCGATTTTCGCGGCGACACTGTCCATCCTTCGACCCTCCAGATCATGGACGAGCTCGGGCTGCTAGATGAATTCCTCGCCCGCCCGCACGACGAAGTGCGCGAACTCAGCGCCCAGATCGGCCCGGATCGGCTGGTCGTCGCCGACTTCAGCCGGCTCAGGACGCGGTGCAACTTCATCGCGCTGATGCCGCAATGGGACTTCCTCGATTTCATCGCCGACCACGCCAAGCGCCTCCCGAATTTTCACCTGCGGATGAACTGCGAGGCGACCGGGCTGATCGAAGCCGGCGGTTCGGTGACCGGCGTGCGGACAACGCAGGGGGATATCGCCGCGACCCTGACCATTGCGGCCGACGGGCGGCATTCGGTTCTGCGCGAGGCGGCCGGTCTCGCGGCCGAGGACTTCGCGGCGCCGATGGACGTGCTCTGGTTCCGCGTCTCGCGCAAGCCGAGCGACTCCGCCGAAACCTTCGGTCATGCCGAGGCAGGTAAGCTCATGATCATGCTCAACCGCACCAGCTATTGGCAGTGTGCTTACGTCATCCCCAAAGGCAGCGCCGACACGCTGAGACAACAGCCGATCACGACCTTCCGCGACGCCGTAGAGGCCATGGCGCCCATGCTGCGCGATCGGCTCACCGAAATCGCCTCCTGGGACGACGCCAAGCTCCTGACGGTCACCATCGATCGATTGAAGCGCTGGTCCCGAACAGGATTGCTTGCCATCGGCGACGCGGCGCACGCCATGTCGCCGATCGGTGGAGTGGGGATCAATCTTGCAGTACAGGACGCCGTCGCGGCGGCAAATCTGCTGGCCGATCCGTTGCGCGTCGGTGCTGTCAGCCTCGCCGATCTCGACGCGGTGCAACGGCGCCGCGAATTTCCGGTGAAAATCGTCCAGAGCGTGCAGATCGCTATCCAGCGCCAGGTGCTGGGTCGGCTGCTCACGGCGAACAGGCCGCTCCGCGCACCCTGGCTGCTGCGGGCGCTTGCCGCGATCCCCGCACTCCGAGCGATACCGGCCTACTTTGTCGGCATCGGGGTCAGGCCCGAACACGTTCGCGTAACCGGACCGGGCTAAGCCTATTGCAATGACCGCCGATCTTCTCGCCGATGAAGAAATCACACGCCTGATCGCCGCCTGGCAGCGCGATCTGCAAAGCGTTCGCCGCCTCGCGCCCAAAACGCTAGAGGCCTACACGCGCGACCTCGGGCAGTTCGTCAATTTTCTCGGGCCCCATGCCGGCGGACCCGTGAGCATCGCGATGTTGAACGACATGCGCACCGCTGATCTGCGCGCCTTCATGGCGCGGCGGCGCGAGGAAGGCGTCGAGGCGCGCTCCCTGGCGCGGGGCCTGAGCGCGATCAAGAGCTTTTTCCGCTTCCTCGAACGGGAGGGAGCGGTCTCGACCGAGGCGCTCAACACCATCCGCGCGCCGAAGGCCAAGAAATCGCTGCCCAAGGCGCTGACGGTGCGCGAGGCCAAGGCCACCATCACGACGACCGCCGAGATGGAAGACCGGCCCTGGGTCGCGGCGCGCGACATCGCGGTACTGACCCTCTGCTACGGTGCGGGCCTCCGTATCTCGGAAGCCCTGAGCCTGTCGCGCGCCGATCTCGAAGGCCCGACGCTGCGCGTCACGGGCAAGGGGGGCAAGACGCGGCTGGTGCCGCTGATCGAGCCCGTGCGCGCAGCCGTGGAGACCTATCTCGATCTCATCCCCTTCAAGCTCACCCCAAGTCAGCCGCTGTTCCGCGGCGTCAAGGGCGGGGTGCTCTCGCCGCGACTGATCCAGCAGCGAATGGCCCATCTGCGCGGCGCGTTGGGCTTGCCGCCTGGGGCCACCCCGCATGCGTTGCGCCACAGCTTCGCGACCCATCTGCTCGGCCGCGGCGGCGATTTGCGCGCCATCCAGGAGCTGCTCGGCCACGCCTCGCTCTCGACCACGCAGATCTACACGGCGGTCGACACCGACCGGCTGCTCGAAGCCTACCGCGCCGCTCATCCGCGCGGTTGACGGGCACCCGGACGAGGCGTAACCACCGCCCATGACCTCGCGCGCCATCCTCATCGGCAAACTTATTACCGGCCACTTCGGGACCGGTTCGCGCGGCATGTGACCCAGCAACCGGCCCCGCCTTCAGGCGCGGGTGACCGGTGATCTGGGGCGGGGCAAAAGAGACCCCGATGACCACCCTTAATTCCTTACGCTTCGACGCCCGCCCGCAGGTGCTTGGCATCGTCTTCGCCCTGTTGGGCGCCGCGCTGTTTGCGACCAAGGGCATCGTCATCAAGCTCGCAATGGCCGATGGCATCGATCCACTGACCACGCTCACCTGGCGCATGATCGTGTCGGTGCCGGTGTTCGTTCTGGTAGGGCTGATCGGCTACCGCCGGCGCCAGCGTGCCGCGCGCACCGGAGGCGCCGCCGGTTCTCGACCGCCGAACACTGTTCCAGGCACTGGGCGTCGGAGTGCTCGGCTACTACCTCGCGAGCTTTCTCGATTTTTCCGCCCTGACCTACATCACGGCGCAGCTCGACCGGCTGATCCTGTTGACGTATCCGTTCTTCGTGGTGCTGTTCGGCGTGCTGTTCTTCCGCCGCCGGGTGACGCCGTTGATGCTGGCCGCGCTGGCCGTGAGCTATGCTGGTATCCTGCTGATCTTCGCCCATGATTTTTCAATCGAGGGCAACAACGTGCTGCTGGGCTCGGGTCTCGTCTTTGGCTCGGCGGTTGCCTATGCCGGCTACCAGATTCTCGCCAAACCTCTGATCGACAAGCTCGGCGCGCAGCTCTTCACCTCGATCGCCATGAGCGCGGCGGGGCCCGCGGTGCATCCTTCACTTCGTCCTGACCCACCCCCTGGGTGCACTGGCCATCAATGGCGAGGGGCTGTTGCTGATGCTCGCCGTCGGGCTCGTCTCGACGCTTGCTCCCGCCTATTGCATCTCGGCAGGGATCGGACTGATCGGCCCGGAACGGACGGCCGTGATCGGCAATGTCTCCCCGATCGTGACGGTCGGCCTCGCCGTTAGCGTGCTCGGTGAAGCGTTCACCCCGTGGCACGCGGCCGGCACAGCGCTGGTCCTGGTCGGCGTCTGGCTGTTTGGGCGCAAAGCGAAACCGAGCCGGTCCGAAGCAGAAGCGGCCGAGGTCGAGGCGTAGGCGGCGGGAATACTTACGAAACTGGCCGGGCCGTTACATTTGCGTAAGCCGCGGCTTGGTTAAGATGCCGTTAACGCGTGCGGCGCTCCATCTCCAGCGGCATCATTGCCGGGAGACCTTCAACCATGTCGATTTCGTCCATCTCGGGGGGGCCGCCCCCTTATCCGCCGCCGGGGCAGCAGAATCTCGCGCAGCAGAATTTCCAGTCGCTGGCGCAAGCCATCAGCTCGGGAGATCTCAGCGCAGCCCAACAGGCGTTCGCGACGCTGACGCAGAACCAGCCGCAGGCAGCCAGCACCGGGGGCAATGGCAGTCCCATTCAGCAAGCGCTCCAGAGCATCGGCAGTGCGCTCCAATCGGGCGACATCAGTGGTGCCCAGTCGGCCCTGCAAGGGCTGCAGAAAGGCCATCACGGCGGCGGTCACCACCATCACGCGCAGGGCGGCGGTGCCGTCGGGGGAGCGCAGGACCCGCAGTCGGCCAGCACCACCCAGGCGAGCACCGCGGCCTCGCTGCTCGACACGACCGCTTGATTTCGCAACGCGCCGGCGCCCCGGCCCGTTTGCTCCTCAGATGTGAATTGCCCCATCGCCGCACATCAGTGCGGCCTCGCGGATCGCCTCGGTCAGCGTCGGATGCG
Source organism: uncultured Actinomycetota bacterium (assembly GCA_963794885.1). Classification (GTDB taxonomy): domain Bacteria; phylum Actinomycetota; class Actinomycetes; order Mycobacteriales; family Jatrophihabitantaceae; genus RYN-133. The sequence continues at coordinate 10,752 of CAWCFH010000001.1, read as the reverse complement.
GCGCAGTGGTCCGGGCGAGATCCTCGGCGGAACCGCCGAATTCCAACAGCACCGTCAGCGCTTCGATCATTTCGGAGGCGTTCTTGCCGATGATGTGGGCGCCCAGCACCCGGTCGGTCTCAACGTCCGCGAGGATCTTCACGAAGCCCTGGGTCGCGAGCATCGCCTTGGCACGGCCATTGGCAGTGAACGGGAATTTGCCGACCTTGTAGTCGATACCCTCGGCCTTCAGTTCATCCTCAGTCTTGCCGACGGAAGCGATCTCGGGATTGGTGTAGACCACCGCCGGCATCGCGCCGTAGTTCACGTGGCCATGCTGGCCGGCGATAATCTCGGCAACCGCGATCCCTTCGTCCTCGGCCTTGTGCGCAAGCATCGGCCCCGCGATGACGTCGCCGATGGCGTAGACGTTCTCGATGTTGGTGCCGTAGCCCGGGCCGACCACGATGCGCCCGCGATTGTCGAGCTCGACGCCCGCTTCGAGCAGACCCAGACCCTGCGTGAACGGCTTGCGGCCGATGGCCACGAGCGCGACGTCGGCGTCGAGGATTGCCATGTCTCCGCCGGCCACCGGCTCGAGTCGCGCCGTCAGGGAGCCATCGTCCTGCTTGTCGATCGATTTGACCTTGCTCGAGAGCCGGAACTCGACGCCCTGCTTTTGAAGGATCCGCTGGAACTGGCGCGCGACCTCGCTGTCCATCCCCGGCAGGATGCGATCGAGAAATTCGACCACCGTCACCTTGCAGCCGAGCCGCGCCCAGACCGAGCCGAGCTCGAGCCCGATAACACCCGCGCCCGACCACGAGCAGCCGCTCCGGCACGGCGCCGAGCGTCAGTGCGCCGGTGGAGCTCACGATCCGCTCCTCGTCGATATCGATGCCCGGCAGCGTCGCGGGGACGGAGCCAGACGCGATGACGACGTGCTTTGTGGCAATCGTCTGCGCGATGCCCTTTTCAGGTGTGATCAGCACCTTGCCGGGACCGGCGAGCGAGCCGGTGCCTTGGAAAGCTGAAATCTTGTTCTTTTTGAACAGGAACGAAACGCCGTTCACGTTTGCGGCAACCGTCTCGTCCTTATGCGCCATCATCTGGGCGAGGTTGACGGCGGGCGCGGCAATATCGATGCCGAGGTGCGCGAAATTGTGCTGGGCTTCCTCGAACAGCTCAGTCGAATAGAGCAGCGCCTTGGACGGAATGCAGCCGATGTTGAGGCAGGTGCCCCCGAAGGTCGGCCATTTCTCGATCACAGCGACCTTCATGCCCAACTGCGCCGCGCGGATGGCGCAGACATAGCCGCCCGGCCCCGAGCCGATCACCGTGAGGTCGAATTGGTCCGCCATTTGGAGCCCCTGAATCTGATCGTGGCTTATCTAATCGCTCGAGCGCCGCGCTGGCTAGAACAGAAGCCCCAAGAACATCGCAAACAGCCCCAGCGCGCCGACGAGCCACACCAGGCTGCGAACCGCGAACACGCCGAACAGATAGAGCGGCAAGTAAAGGACACGGCAGATCAGCCAGATCACCGCGCCCCAGAACACGACGGGGTCGTTGCGATCGCTCAGATGCGCAATCACCAGCAGGATCGCGAACGGCAGGAACGTCTCATTGAAATTCCTGAGCGCCCGCTCGGCACGGCCGAGCAGCACGCTCGGCGATCCTTCCTCGTCGCGCGCCGTCTGAGCGAACCAGAGGCCGTAATGGTGGCGATAGATGAGCGACTGCGCGCCCAGATAGAGCGCGTAAACGGGCAGGCTCACGAGGAGCAACCAGAGTTCGATGCTCACGCGGGCCGGGCTCGCCTCAAAGATCGAGGACGAGCCGCTCGGGTGCCTCGAGGCTTTCCTTGACGCGCACGAGGAACGTCACGGCTTCCTTGCCGTCAACGATGCGGTGGTCATAGCTGAGCGCCAGATACATCATCGGCCGGACCACGATCTGCCCGTCGACCACCACTGGCCGCTCCTGGATCTTGTGCATCCCCAGAATGCCGGACTGCGGCGCGTTGAGGATCGGCGTCGACATCAGCGAGCCATAGACGCCGCCATTGGTGATGGTGAAGGTGCCGCCCTGCATGTCGGCCATCGCCAGCGCCCCGTCGCGGGCAAGCTTGCCCAGCCGGCCGACTTCTTTCTCGATGCCGGCGATGCCGAGCCGGTCCGCATCGCGCACCACCGGGACGACGAGGCCGCGGTCTGTGCCCACCGCGATGCCGATATGGGCGTAGTTCTTGTAGATGATCTCGTCGCCGTCAATCTCGGCATTGACGTTGGGGATCTCCTTGAGCGCGTGCACCACGGCCAGAGTGAAAAAACCCATGAAGCCCAGCTTCACGCCGTGCTTTTTCTCGAATGTGTCCTTGTAGCGGGCGCGCAGATCCATCACCGGCTTCATGTCGACCTCGTTGAAGGTCGTGAGCATGGCGGCTGTGTTCTGCGCATCCTTGAGACGCCGCGCGATGGTGGTGCGAAGGCGCGTCATGCGCACGCGCTCCTCACGCGACTTCGTCGGCCTGTGCCACAGGGCCGCGGGCGATGGGCGCCGGGGCCGGCTGCGGGGCGGGACGCGGCGCGGGAACCGCCGGCTCCGACGCGGGCGCCGCCTGCATGACCTTCGGGGCCTCGGCAATGGCGGGAGCGGCGGCGGGTACGGGGGCAGCCGCAGGACGCGCCATCGCGGCCGCCACATCCTCTTTGAGGATCTGCCCCCGGCGGCCGGATCCGTTCACCGTCTCGGGGGCGATGCCGTTCTCCGCCATGAGCTTGGCGGCAGCCGGCGCCGCGGGCATCGCCGCGCCGTTGCCGTTCGCAGTCTGTGGGGCCGAAGCCGCGACTTTGGCTGCAGGAGCGGGCTCCGGTGCGGCCGGTGCAGATTTCGGGGCCGGCGCCTTGGGGGCCTCGGCGGCCCTTGGCGCACTTGCTGTCGCACCCTCCATGATGGCGCCGATCAGCGCGCCGACGTTGACGGTATCGCCCGGATTGGCGGAGATCGCCGCGAGCGTGCCGGCCGCGGGCGCTGGCACCTCGATCGTGACCTTGTCGGTTTCGAGCTCGACCACTGGCTCATCGGCGGCGACGGCGTCACCCACCTTCTTGAACCATTGCCCAATGGTGGCTTCCGTGACGCTCTCGCCGAGCGTGGGGACGCGGATATCGGTTGCCATGTTCTGGCTCCTTAGCTGGCGAATGCAGTATCGAGGAAGTCGCGCATCTCTTCGCCAGGTGCTTGCTCATCAGGCCAGTGGCCGTGGCGGCCGAGGCCGGCCGGCCCGCATAGAGCGGCCGACGATCGCGGCCCATCTGGTCGAGCACCCAGTCGACATAGGGCTGAACGAAGGTCCAGCCGCCCATGTTTTTGGGCTCTTCCTGGCACCAGACCACATCGGCATTCTTGAAGCGGTTGAGCTCGTCGAGCAGCGATTTGGCCGGGAAGGGATAGAGCTGCTCGATGCGCAGCAGATAGACGTCCGTGATGCCGCGCTTCTCACGGTCCTCGAGGAGATCGTAATAGACCTTGCCCGAGCAGAGCACGACGCGGCGCATTTGCGTCGTCCGACACCAGTTGGATAGTCGTCTTCTTGGGGCCGGGCGCCTCCGCGTCATCCCAGAACAGCCGGTGGAAGGTGCTGTCGGGCCCCATCTCGTTCAGCGTCGAGGCCGCCCGCTTGTGGCGGAGCAGCGATTTCGGCGTCATCAGGATCAGCGGTTTGCGGAAATCGCGCTTCACCTGCCGGCGCAGCGCGTGGAAGTAGTTGGCCGGTGTCGTGCAGTTCGCGACCTGCATATTGTCCTCGGCGCAAAGCTGCAGATAGCGCTCGAGGCGAGCCGAAGAGTGTTCCGGCCCCTGCCCCTCATAGCCGTGCGGCAACAGCATCACGAGCCCCGACATGCGGAACCATTTGCGCTCGCCCGACGAGATGAACTGGTCGACCACGACCTGCGCGCCGTTGGCGAAATCGCCGAACTGTGCTTCCCACAGCGGTGAGCGTGCGTCGGCTCCGCCAGCGAATATCCATACTCGAAACCAAGCACCGCCTCTTCCGAGAGCATCGAGTTGATGACCTCATAGCGCTGCTGGTCGGGTGCGAGATTATTGAACGGCGTGTAGGCCTCGCCGTTCGCCTGGTCGTTGAGCACCGAATGCCGCTGCGTGAAGGTACCGCGTTCGGAGTCCTGGCCGCTGAGGCGTACGGGATGACCCTCGACGACAAGCGTGCCGAACGCCAGCGCCTCGCCCGTCGCCCAGTCGATCCCCTCGCCCGATTCGATCGCGGCGAGTCGATTGTCGAGGAAACGCTTGACGGTCTTGTGAACGTTGAAGTTCGCGGGCACGCTGGTGAGCGCGGTACCGACGCGCACCAGCTCGTCGAGTGGCACACCCGTATCGCCGCGCCGCGGGCCGTCGGCATCAGCGGTGCGAATGTCCTTCCACTGGCCGTCAAGCCAATCGGTCTTGTTCGGCTTGAAATTCTGGCCGAGCTCGAATTCGCTTTCGAGCTCGCGCCCGCCAGTCCGACTTCATCTTGTCGATCTCGTCGTTGGTGACGAGACCCTCGGCAATCAGCCGTTCGGAATAAAGTTCCAGCGTCGTCTTGTGCTCGCGGATGGCCGCGTACATCAGCGGCTGCGTGAAGGCTCGGCTCGTCGCTCTCGTTGTGGCCGAAACGGCGGTAGCAGAACATATCGATGACCACCGGCCTGCCGAAGCGCTGGCGGAACTCCGTCGCGATCTTGGCGCAATAGACCACCGCCTCCGGATCGTCGCCGTTCACGTGGAACACCGGTGCCTCGATCATCTTGGCAACGTCGGTCGGATACGGCGAGGAGCGCGAATTCATCGGCGAGGTGGTAAAGCCGATCTGGTTGTTGATGACGAAATGCATCGAGCCGCCGGTGCGATGGCCCTTGAGGCCCGAAAGCCCGAGACATTCGGCGACGACGCCCTGGCCGGCAAACGCCGCATCGCCGTGGATCAGCAGCGGCATCACCACCGAGCGATCGGTCTGCTTGGTGTCGAAGACGAAATGCCCGTCGACCGCCGAGCGTTGGTCCTGCTTGGCGCGCGCCTTGCCCAGCACCACCGGATCGACGATCTCGAGATGGCTCGGATTGGCCGTCAGCGACAGATGCACCCAGTTGCCGTCGAACTCGCGGTCCGACGAAGCACCCAGATGGTACTTGACGTCGCCCGAACCTTCGACATCCTCAGAGTAGTAGGCGCCACCCTTGAACTCGTGGAACAGTGCTCTATGCGGCTTCATCATCACCTGGGTGAGGACGTTAAGCCGGCCGCGATGCGCCATGCCCAGGACGATATCCTTGACGCCCAGCGCGCCGCCCCGCTTGATGATCTGCTCGAGCGCCGGCATCAGCGCATTCCGAGCCATCGAGCCCGAAGCGGCGCACGCCGGTGAACTTGACGTCGAGGAACTTCTCGAAGCCCTCGGCCTCGATCAGCTTGTTGAGGATCGCCTTCTTGCCGTTGGCGGTGAACTTGATCTCCTTGTCGGGCCCCTCCATGCGCTCCTGGATCCATTGCTTGGCTTCCGGATCGTTGATGTGCATGAACTCGACACCGACGGTCGAGCAATAGGTCCGCTTGAGGATCGCCAGCATCTCGCGCACGGTCGCAAATTCGAGCCCGAGCACGTTGTCGATGAAGATCGGCCGGTCGTAGTCGGCCTCGATGAAGCCATAGGTCGCGGGATCGAGCTCGGGCGCCGGATCGTCGGGCTTGAGCTTCAGCGGATCGAGATCGGCATGCAGATGCCCGCGCATGCGGTAGGCGCGGATCATCATGATGGCGCGGATCGAGTCGCGGGTCGATTGCAGCACATCGACGGGCGACGGCGCCGGCGCGCCCTCGGCAGCAGCCTTCTTGTGCAGCGCCGCGCCGGTCTTGACGACAATCTCGCCCCAATTGCCATCGAGCGCCGAGACCAGCTCGCCATTGGCGACCTGCGGCCAGTCGGCGCGCGCCCATGATGGGCCCTCGGCGTTCTTCTGAACGTCGGCGGTCGTGTCCTCGAGCCGGCCGAAATAGCTCGCCCAGGTCGGATCGATGCTCTTGGGGTCGGTCTTGTAGCGGCTGTAAAGGTCGTCGATGTATTGGCGTTGCCGCCGTAGAGAAAGGAGGAGAGCAAGAACTGTTCGTTCTTTTCCTGTCGGGTCATTTGATTTTTAGGCGGGGTCTTTTACCCCGTGTTCCCTGTTGCCGGCGATCCCGGAGAGGGCGCCGTTCCGCGTGGCGCGGACTATGACGTTTCGAGATTAGCATCTTGCTAAGAAATTGGGCACTGCGACGGTCGTCTGAAAGGCCCCATCGTCTTCAAAATGCGAGTGTATTTCAGCCTTTGAGCACCTCGGCGAGGGTAACCCCGATCCTCGCAGGCGAACGCGACACTTTGATGCCGGCCGATTCCATGGCCGCGATCTTGTCTTCCGCCCCGCCCTTGCCGCCCGAAATCACCGCGCCGGCATGGCCCATAGTGCGGCCCTTGGGCGCGGTGAGGCCCGCGATGAACCCCGCCATCGGCTTGCTGCGGCCCTTTTTGGCCTCGTCCTTCAGGAACTGCGCCGCTGCTTCCTCGGCGCCGCCGCCGATCTCGCCGATCATGATGATCGATTTGGTCTCGGGGTCGGCGAGGAACATCTCGAGCACGTCGATGAATTCGGTGCCCTTGACCGGATCGCCGCCGATGCCGACCGCGGTCGACTGGCCGAGCCCGGCATTGGTGGTCTGGAACACCGCCTCGTAGGTCAACGTCCCCGAGCGCGAAACAATCCCGACCGAGCCCTTCTTGAAGATCGAGCCCGGCATGATGCCGATCTTGCACTCCTCTGGTGTGAGGACGCCCGGGCAGTTGGGCCCGATCAGCCGCGACTTCGAGTTTGCGAGCCGCGCCTTGACCTTGACCATGTCGAGCACCGGCACGCCCTCGGTGATGGTGACGATCAGCGGGATTTCGGCCTCGATCGCCTCGAGCATGGCGTCGGCGGCGCCGGCCGGCGGCACATAGATCACCGTCGCGTTGGCCCCGGTCCGCGCCTTTCCCTCGGCGACGCTCGCGAACACCGGCAGCTCGGTGCCGTCGACGCCCGACGACCAGGTCTCGCCGGCCTTTTTGGGATTCACGCCCCCGACCATCTTGGTGCCGTAATAGGCCAGCGCCTGTTCGGTGTGGAACGTGCCGGTCTTGCCGGTCAGGCCCTGGACGAGGACGCGGGTGTCCCGGTTGACGAGGATGGACATGAAACCCCTTGGACTTACTTCTTGTGCCGAGCAGCAAATTGAACTCGATCTCGACCTCGCCGTCGGTGCGGTCGGCGATGACGAGTGCCTTTTGTCCGGCCGATTCCCAGGCGCCGTAGACGTTGCCGCTGCGTCGGGCGTGGTGAGGTGCCGGTGAGCCCGTGCAGGCCGGTGAAGTCGCCGAAATTGATCAGGTTGTCGTAGTCGCCGAAATCGACGCGGCAATAGCCGAGCGCTCTGGCTGGGATAGGTGTCGATCGAGCCCCAGAGCGTGACCGAGCCGTAGCCGCTCACGTCCTTGGAGCCAGAGTAGACCGTCGCGATAGGGCCCGGTCTGGTGGCATCGTCCGGCGTCCAGCCGTCGGCAGTGTCGCGAGTCGGCCGGCCCTTGGGATCGCCGCCCGAAACGTCCTTGCAGCTCTTGATAGAAATCGGCGAGCGCGTCCTTGGACGGCGACCGGCGGGCCCGGCGGACTCGTCGGTGCGTCGCTCGTCGCTATCTGATGTCGGACGGCTCATCGGACGTTCGACGTCGACCGACATCTCGTCGCTGCTGGTCGCCGCGGGCGCAGGCGCTGCCCGAGGGCAGCGTCAGCGAAATCTGGGCCAGCGCAGGCGTGCTGAGGCCGATCAGGCAGAGCGACAGAAGATGCAGTTTCGTCATCCAGTCCTCCTCGCCCGGGCGGGGCGCTGTTAGCGCGCCTTGATCGCCGCGACGATCTTTTGGGCCGCGTCGTCGAGGTCGTCGGCCGGAATCACGTCGAGTCCGGAATTGGCAAGGATTGCCTTGCCTTCCTTGACGTTGGTGCCTTCGAGCCGGACCACCAGCGGCACCTTGAGCCCGACTTCGCGGACGGCCGCCACGACGCCCTCGGCGATCACGTCGCAGCGCATGATGCCGCCGAAGATGTTGATCAGGATGCCTTTGACGTTGGGATCGGCGGTGATGATCTTGAACGCCGCCGTGACTTTTTCGCGGCTCGCGCCACCGCCGACATCAAGGAAGTTCGCCGGCTCTTCGCCATAGAGCTTGATGATGTCCATGGTCGCCATGGCCAGGCCCGCGCCATTGACCATGCAGCCGATATTGCCGTCGAGCGCGACATAGGCGAGGTCGAACTTAGATGGCCTCGATCTCCTTGGGATCTTCCTCGCCGACGTCGCGCAGCTCGCATGAGATCCGGGTGCCGGAACAGCGCGTTGTTGTCGAAGCTGACCTTGGCGTCGAGCAGCCGCAGATGCCCGTCCTTCATGACGATCAGCGGATTGACCTCGAGCAGGCTCATGTCCTTGTCGACGAAGGCCTTGTAGAGCGCCGGAAACACCGATTTGGCGTCCTCGCCGGCGCCGCGCCCTCGAGCTGTCAGCGCATCGACGATCTGGTAACGTCGGCACCCGTGACGCCGGCATCCGGATCGATGTCCACGGTGAATATCCGCTCCGGGCGTGTCATGGGCGACGGTCTCGATGTCCATGCCGCCTTCGGTCGAGACCACGAACGCGACCTCGCCCGTCTCGCGATCGACCAGCAGCGAGCAGATAGAGCTCGCGCGCGATGTCGGCGCCGTCCTCGATGTAGAGGCGGTTGACGGTCTTGCCCGCCGCGCCGGTCTGCTTGGTGACGAGTGTGTGGCCCAGCATCTCGCTGGCATTGGCCGTGACTTCAGCAGACGATTTCGCCAGCCGCACGCCGCCCTTGGCGTCGGGGCCCAGCTCCTTGAACTTTCCCTTGCCGCGCCCGCCGGCGTGGATTTGCGATTTGACCACATAGAGCGGCCCCGGCAGCGACTTGGCCGCGGCTTCGGCCTCCTCCGGCGTGAAGACCGCAACGCCGGCGGCCACAGGCAGGCCGTAGGTCTTGAGCAGCGCCTTGGCCTGATGTTCGTGGATGTTCATTGGGCAGGTCTCAGCCGAGCTTGGGGGCGATCTTCTTGCAGGCTTCGATCAGGCCCTCGACGGCCTGCACCGACTTCTCGAAGGCCTTCTGCTCGCCGGAATTGAGCGAGATTTCGACGACGCGCTCCGCGCCGCCCGCCCCGATCACGACCGGCACGCCGACATAGGTGCCCTTGACCCCGTATTCGCCCTTGAGGAAGGCCGCGCAGGGCAGGACGCGCTTTTTGTCCTTGAGATAGCTCTCGGCCATCTCGATGGCCGCGGTCGCCGGCGCATAGTAGGCCGAGCCGGTCTTGAGCAGGCCCACGATCTCGGCGCCCCCGTCGCGGGTGCGCTGGATGATCTGCTCGAGCTTGTCCTTGGTCAGCCAGCCCATCTTGACGATGTCGGTGAGCGGAATGCCGGCAACGGTCGAGTAGCGCGGCAGCGGCACCATCGAATCGCCGTGACCGCCGAGGACGAACGCCGATGACGTCCTCGACCGAGACGTTGAGCTCATCGGCGACGAAATAGCGGAAGCGCGACGAATCGAGCACGCCGGCCATGCCGACGACCTTGGACGAGGGCAGGCCCGAAAAGCGCTGCAGCGCCCACACCATCGCGTCGAGCGGATTGGTGATGCAGATGACGAAGGCGTCGGGGGCATATTTGGCGATGCCGGCGCCCACCTGCTCCATCACCTTGAGATTGATTTCGAGCAGATCGTCGCGGCTCATGCCGGGCTTGCGCGGCACGCCCGCGGTGACGATCACCACGTCGGCGCCGGCGATGTCCTTGTATTCGGACGTGCCCTTGATCGTGGCATTGAAGCCTTCGACCGGACCCGACTGGCTGAGGTCGAGCGCCTTGCCCTGCGGGACGCCGTCCACGATGTCGAACAGGACCACGTCGCCCAGCTCCTTCATCGCCGCCAGATGCGCCAGCGTGCCGCCGATCTGCCCCGCACCGACCAGAGCGATCTTCTTGCGCGCCATGAGCCCGAAATCCTCAGAAATCGTTGGAATTGGGCGTGGCTATACCCCTCGCGCCTGGGGTTAACAAGGGCGGCTTTGGTGGCGACGCGGGGCTTCAGGCGGCCCGCCGCGCGGCGCTCAGATAATCGGCGGATTGCATCTCGGATAGCCGCGAAAGGGTGCGCTGAAACTCCTGCGGATTGCGGGTTTCCGCAGCCAGCCGATCGAGCGGGGCGGCAAAGCTGGCGGCGAGTTTGATGCCACGATCATAGAGCGTGTCGATCAGCAGCGACGAAGCGCTTGGCGGCGCTGGGATTGGTGCGGCCGAACACCGGCACATCGTCGATCATCAGCGTGTCGTAGCGATGCGCGAGTTTGAGGTAGTCGCGCGCGCCGAGCGGCGCCTCGCAGAGCGCCGCGAAAGAAAAGCGCGCGGCGCCCATCGCCGCCCGGGCACGGCGATGTCGCGGCCGAGCGAACGCAATGTCTCGGGAGGCGCGGCCGCCGCCGGCCGGTTCCCCAGAGCCGATCCATCGCTGTGTCGATCTCGGGCCCGGTGCCGAAATGGAACACCGCTTCGCCCGCGAACTTGAGCTGCCGATAGTCGGTCGCCCCGTCCAGCGGCACGATCTCGACCTTCGATTTCAGGAGCTCA